>NZ_RZTV01000989.1:0-241 GCF_003997555.1 Mesorhizobium sp. M1A.T.Ca.IN.004.03.1.1
CATGCCCCAGCGCCTGGTCGAGACGCAGAAGCAGCTCCGGCCCGAACCGGCGGGTTAGCGGCGCTCGCGGCGCATCGATGACATCGCCGATATATTTCAGGCCGAGCTTCTTCAGAGCATCGACGGCTTGTCCTTCCAGCCGCAAGGCTGTAACCGGCAAGGACACCAGCACATGTTCCGCCTCTTCGTCCTCGATCACGCCACTCTGCCCGAAGCGGGACACCGCCCAGGAAAGGCCGGG
>NZ_RZTV01000990.1:0-241 GCF_003997555.1 Mesorhizobium sp. M1A.T.Ca.IN.004.03.1.1
AATCCGCGCTGGGGTTGGGGCGTCTTTGCCGAATGGTTCTTTGCCGAACCAGTGCTCGTCGGTCTCGGGAGGACGCTGCTTTTGACCGTGCTTGCCGCCATATCCGGCTCCATCCTCGGAACGGCTCTGGCGCTCGCCCGCGTTTCCAAGTCGCCGCTGCTCTCCGGCCTTTCCTGGGGCTATATCTGGCTGCTGCGCTCGATCCCGGTCATCGTGCTGCTGCTGATCCTGAACAATCTCG
>NZ_RZTV01000991.1:0-241 GCF_003997555.1 Mesorhizobium sp. M1A.T.Ca.IN.004.03.1.1
CGCCTCTAGCGACAATGAGCGGTCGATCCGCCAGACGGCGGAACGTTTCGGTTTCGCCCGCTATATCGATTACATCGCCGGCTATGACAGCGGTTTCGGCGTCAAGCCAGAGCCGGGCATGGTGCTCGGCTTCTGCGCTGCGACCGGTCTTTCGCCTGAAGAGGTCGCCATGGTCGGCGACAACAATCACGATCTGCACATGGGTTTGAATGCCGGCACCGGCCTGAGGATCGCGGTGCTG
>NZ_RZTV01000992.1:0-240 GCF_003997555.1 Mesorhizobium sp. M1A.T.Ca.IN.004.03.1.1
CTCGGCTGCGGGAACTCGATTGTTGGCGACATATGAGGTGACGATTTCGGCGGCGCGCTCGAGCAGATCCTCACGAGAGAGGGCGCCGATCGTATTGCTCTCCAAGATGATTACCCCTGGTATCTCGATGTCTGACTCCGCCCTACTTACCCAAGTCAGAACGGAATGTCTCGTGGCGAAATCTCGCGCGCGGCACCCGAGCCTGGCATTTGCGGAAGGGCACGCTGGTTAGAATTGTAC
>NZ_RZTV01000993.1:0-240 GCF_003997555.1 Mesorhizobium sp. M1A.T.Ca.IN.004.03.1.1
AACGTCGTCATCTTCCATCCGATCCCCGAGAAGCAAGACCTTCGTGACCAGATAGAGTTGATGGAACGGGTATTTCGTTGTCGATTCGAAGAGGTGACCTTCAAAGCGCCTGATGGAGAGAAGTTGCATGCCTGGTATTTCACTGTGCCGAACGGCAAAAAGACTATTCTTCTCAGTCATGGCAATGGCGGTTGTATTAAGCATCGCCTTGCCCTCTGTCCGTTATTGCTTCAAACCGGC
>NZ_RZTV01000994.1:0-240 GCF_003997555.1 Mesorhizobium sp. M1A.T.Ca.IN.004.03.1.1
CGATCTCGATGTCGATACCGAAGGATTTGATGGCCTGAATATTCTGGCGCACCCGATCACTCAGGCTATCCAGGAATATCGTTTCGATAAGCTCGAAGCTCAACCGGCCGGGCGGGATGTCATAACCGCCGAGCTTCGCTGTCAATTCGGGATCGTCGAGACGATCGGCGGACAGATTGACCGAAACCCGGATGCCCTCCAGCAGAGAGATCAGGGATTTCATATCCGACAGGACAGCCT
>NZ_RZTV01000995.1:0-240 GCF_003997555.1 Mesorhizobium sp. M1A.T.Ca.IN.004.03.1.1
GTCAGAATAGGACGCGCCATCTCGCATGAAGTAGTTGCGGAGATCGTACTTGACGAAATATTCCTTCTCAGCGTCGGAAATCTTCGGAATGAACTCGCGCTTCTGTTTAGATTCCATTCATGAAAGCGGATATCGAGCAAGCCTTCTGGTCAACGCTTCTCAGCCACAAGCCTCGCCTTCATCCAAACCGCAATGCACCGCTCCGTCGCGATCCCACATTTGATCGATGCCCGGTTAATG
>NZ_RZTV01000996.1:0-240 GCF_003997555.1 Mesorhizobium sp. M1A.T.Ca.IN.004.03.1.1
GGCAGTCCCTTGGCGCGGGCGGTGACGACATAGGGCTTGTGCAGTTCGTCGGTCAGGTTGGCGCGCAGGATGCGGATCATCGCTGCCGTTCCGGATGCGCCGATGATGATGATCGGGATCCAGAGATGGGCGAGGAAATCGCCGACCTTGGCGAGGCTCCAGGGCGCCTCGGCATACTCAGGCGAGATCAACCCGCCGACGCTCTGGCCGAGATATTTATAGGCGACGTACATCAGCGTC
>NZ_RZTV01000997.1:0-240 GCF_003997555.1 Mesorhizobium sp. M1A.T.Ca.IN.004.03.1.1
GCGAAATGCTTGTCGGAAATCTTGCGCAGCCGCAAAGGTTCGGAAAGGCTCAGCGAATGGGCCAGGCCGCTCTGGTCGGTCTCGGGCGCCACGATCCAGACGTCGTCGGACAGCGTGCGCGCGATCCGCTCCAGCGCGGCAAGACCTTCGGCGTGAATGCCGTCGTCATTCGTAAGCAGGATGCGCATCGCCTCAAGCCGCCCGTTCGATTTTGGTCAATCCGCCCATATAAGGCAGCAA
>NZ_RZTV01000998.1:0-240 GCF_003997555.1 Mesorhizobium sp. M1A.T.Ca.IN.004.03.1.1
CGGGGATATCGTGATCGCGGCATCAGTCGGTAGTTTGCTGACATAACGGAGAAGATGAGATGCCCGAGATCGCGATGGGCGCCTTGATTCAGAATGGGACCGTTCTCCTGGCCAGACGCAGTTCCAGGCGCAAGGTGCACCGGGATCGCTGGAGCCTGCCGGGCGGACATATCGAAGACGGCGAAGACGCCGAGACGGCATTGCGCCGGGAATTGATGGAAGAAATAGGCGTGATGCCGC
>NZ_RZTV01000094.1:0-346 GCF_003997555.1 Mesorhizobium sp. M1A.T.Ca.IN.004.03.1.1
AAGGCGCCTTCGACTTGGCCCATGTCGATCGCCGGGTTCAGCGAGCGGCCGACATCGTGGAGGATGTCGGTGCGATCGATCAGATATTCGCCGGTCAGCGTGTCGATCGACACCTCGGTGCAGGAGGCGCCGTAGGCGAAATAATAGAAGGGCGTGCCGCGGCCGGCCTTGCGGTCCCAGTGAATCTTCGGCGTCTTGTAGAAGCCGGCGGCGGAAAGCTGGACGCGGGCGAGATAGGCCTGCTTGATGAAATCGGGGAAGGGGATCTCGATCTCGCCGACGCGCACGCGGTTCGGCAGGAAGACGACGTCGGCGGCACCAACATCCCATTTCTCGGCGGCAACGG
>NZ_RZTV01000999.1:0-240 GCF_003997555.1 Mesorhizobium sp. M1A.T.Ca.IN.004.03.1.1
CGACGAGGCAGCGGCGCTTGAAGAAGCGCTCTCGCCCTACGCAGTCAAGCCGCTCGCCTTCGAGCGGCTGCCGTTTTCGCACCCGCTCTACATCCTTTTCTCCTCCGGCACGACCGGCATTCCGAAATGCATCGTGCATTCGGCCGGCGGCACGCTGATCCAGCACGTCAAGGAACAGCGCCTGCATGCCGGGCTGCTCGACGGCGACCTTTTCTTCTACTTCACCACATGCGGCTGGAT
>NZ_RZTV01001000.1:0-240 GCF_003997555.1 Mesorhizobium sp. M1A.T.Ca.IN.004.03.1.1
GGGGGCGGTACCCGGCGCCTCCACCAAAAACCGGCGGCCTCGAAGGCCGGCTTTTGATGGGGGCGAAACAGGATCGACAAGGGTGTAAAGATCGTCTTTTTGCTCGGCATTGTACCGCCGTTATCGGGCTAAAATTGTAGTTGCAAACGACAACTATGCGGAAGCTCGTCTCGCTGCTTAATCGCGGTGTGACACTTCAATCAAAGTCCTAGTGGTTCGCACCTCTAGGCGGGGTCCGAA
>NZ_RZTV01001001.1:0-240 GCF_003997555.1 Mesorhizobium sp. M1A.T.Ca.IN.004.03.1.1
AAAGATCCTTGACGGAGAGCACGACCTCGCCGATCGGCACCTGTTCCTTCGGAAACATCTGGGTGATCTCACGCCCGACCATCATGCGGATGATGTCGTCGCGGGTGACGTCGGTCGAGGCGTGCGTGCCTATATATCGGCCATCGCGGAAGACGGAAAACTCGTCGGCGATCTCGAACAGCTCGTTCATCTTATGGGTGATGTAGACGATGCCAATTCCCTCAGACCTGAGGTCGCGGA
>NZ_RZTV01001002.1:0-240 GCF_003997555.1 Mesorhizobium sp. M1A.T.Ca.IN.004.03.1.1
GCCACCCCGACGGTCACCGCGACGGCGCCGAGGTCGAATGTCGCCAGGCGGATCGACTGCTCGCGCCGCGGGGTCGCCGGTCCACGGAGCAGGGTGTCGGCGAAGTAGCGGCTCCACACGAGGATCGCGTGGCCGGCGGCTCCGAGCAGCAGCAGGTGCAGGAGCAGCCACCGCGGCTCCGGCACCCACTGGTGCACGAGGGCCACGACCACGGCTGCCAGCAGCCAGCCCACGACCGGC
>NZ_RZTV01001003.1:0-240 GCF_003997555.1 Mesorhizobium sp. M1A.T.Ca.IN.004.03.1.1
CTCAGCCTGCAGCTTTCCTTCGCCGTCTTCCCGCTTGTGATGTTCACCGCCAGCAAGGCCAAGATGGGCGAGTTGGTGGCGCCGCGCTGGCTGAGCGGCATCGCCTATGTGATCGCGGTCGTCATCGCCGGATTGAACGTCAAGCTGCTCTTCGACTTCGTCACCGGCTAAATTCTGGTGTAAGCCGCCCGGCCATTGTTGAAATCATCGACGAGAGGGGAGCCACAAGTTCTCCCCTCT
>NZ_RZTV01001004.1:0-240 GCF_003997555.1 Mesorhizobium sp. M1A.T.Ca.IN.004.03.1.1
GCCCAGCTGCTGCACGTTGGCAACCTCTTCTACACCGACCCGATGGTCCGCCTGAGCGAGCGGCTCGCCGTCGCCGCGGAGCTGGGGGAGGGCACGAAGGTCTTCTTCACGAACTCCGGCACCGAGGCCGTCGAGGCCGCTCTGAAGTGCGCGCGCAAGCGCCGCAGGGCCGGGACGATCATCTCGGTCCACCGGGGCTTCCACGGCCGCACCTACGGCGCCCTCAGCGCGACCCCGCAG
>NZ_RZTV01001005.1:0-240 GCF_003997555.1 Mesorhizobium sp. M1A.T.Ca.IN.004.03.1.1
GTCGCTCAGGATTGCGGAATCGTAGCCGATCAGCGCCAGAGGCACCTTGAAGGTGGAAGCCGGGCTGACGCGCCGGTCGCAGACGCCGTCCTGGTAAAGCGTCGCGCCGCTTTCCGAATCCTGAGGGACCAGCATACGCCGAGCTGGGACTACAAGCCGGAGTTCAACGCGGTGAAGCGCGACCGCAAGACCGTCGACCCGACGATCTGGGAACGCGACTCCATCATCTGGTATTCGCGC
>NZ_RZTV01001006.1:0-239 GCF_003997555.1 Mesorhizobium sp. M1A.T.Ca.IN.004.03.1.1
GTTCGGGCGCACAAAGGAGGCTCTCACTCTTTAGATCTGCGCATCGGGCTTACCGAAAATCGATTCCGATTTTCGCGCCGATGCTGTAGAGGTCGGATACTCCCCTCCCCGCAGAGCATCCCGCCTCATGTCAGCCATCATTCTCGACGTCCTTCCTATCTTCATCCTGATCCTCATCGGCTGGGTGATCGTTCGCAGCGGTCTGATGGCATCGAATGTCGGCGACGCGCTCAGCGAAT
>NZ_RZTV01001007.1:0-239 GCF_003997555.1 Mesorhizobium sp. M1A.T.Ca.IN.004.03.1.1
GCCGACATCAGGATGCATCTTGTCGATCAGATAGTCGACCTTCGCCTTCGCCTCGGCTACCGTTTCACCGACGTTGAGAACGATGCCCGGCATGATCTTCAGGTCGTCGGCATCGCGCCCATAGGCCGGCATCCGGCTCTTGACGTTTTCGTAGAAGGCCCTGTTTCGCTCGATATTCGACGCGAGGCTGAAGACGATCTCGGCAGTGCGCGCCGCCATGTCCATTCCGGGTTCCGAAC
>NZ_RZTV01000095.1:0-346 GCF_003997555.1 Mesorhizobium sp. M1A.T.Ca.IN.004.03.1.1
CGCGGAAGGGTTTCGGTTGCGGCAGCCCGTCGACCAGGTGCGGATCGAGCTTGAAGGCCAGCATGGCTTTCGGCGACCCATCGGGGTTCTTCTGGAAATAATTGGTGCGCAGAGTCGCGTCGACGATGTTGACGTAGCGGCGCAAGATACGGTCGTCGTCAAGGCTCGGAACGTCGGCGAGTTCGGCCTCGATCGCTTGGTGCAGGTCGGCGAGCTTCTTGGCGCGGGCCTTTTCCGAAAGCTTGGTGTCGAGCGTGTCGTGAAAGAGGCGGAAAATGGTGGCGGCAATCTTCGGATATTTATCGAGCGTCGTCGCGATATAATCCTGCGAATAGGCGATGCCGGC
>NZ_RZTV01001008.1:0-239 GCF_003997555.1 Mesorhizobium sp. M1A.T.Ca.IN.004.03.1.1
GCAGCGCCCGCTGGATATAATAGAGCGGCGAGAGCAGCGGCTGGAATGCATCGCCTCCTCCACCGGACAGCAAGACGACGCGGCGGCGCTTGAAGGCGTCGTCGAGCAGATGGACTGCGCCTGCCGTCGCGCCGTTGTCGACGCTGATGCGTGCGAAGTCATTGCGCATTTCGAAGGGAGCGGTGATCGAACTCGTCGCGACGCTTTGGCCGGGTCGGAAATCCGCCCTGCCATTGGCG
>NZ_RZTV01001009.1:0-239 GCF_003997555.1 Mesorhizobium sp. M1A.T.Ca.IN.004.03.1.1
CTGCCGGCGCCGTCGGCAACCCCCGGCTTGTAGTCGGCTACATCGCCCCACGCATAGCTGACCGTCACCTGACCGCCGGAAGAAACCGTCAGCACGGCCAGCTTGCCTTCATACATGCCGTCCAGCCGTCCGGCCCATATGCCTGAAAATGCGGCATATCTCGCCGGAACGCCCTTGCCGGGAGGCGTGATCGCCACGGTTTGGTCCAAGACAGCCAAATCGGGGGACGCAGGCGCCGC
>NZ_RZTV01001010.1:0-239 GCF_003997555.1 Mesorhizobium sp. M1A.T.Ca.IN.004.03.1.1
CGGAAATCGAAATGGATTTCCGGAAAGAACGACACGAAAACGAAAAATGATAGAGCCCGCGCGTCCAACAGGAGGTGCGGGCTCTTGGTTTAGTTCTCGAAGACATGCGCCTTGCCGGCGATATCGAGGCGAACGAGATCGCCTCGCGCCGGAAGCGCAACGCTCGAAGTCTTGATCAGGATCGGCGGCAGCGCAACGCCGTCGAGCGAAACGGCAACGGTGCAGACGGCGCCGCCGAA
>NZ_RZTV01001011.1:0-239 GCF_003997555.1 Mesorhizobium sp. M1A.T.Ca.IN.004.03.1.1
CTGAAGCTCGACGAGGATCTGGCCGAAGGCGTCGCCCTCGTCCACGATTTCGGTCACACGCCCTTCGGTCACACCGGCGAGGACGCGCTGCACGAGGTGCTGCTGCCCTATGGCGGCTTCGACCACAATGCACAATCGCTGCGCATCGTGACCAAGCTGGAGAGGCGTTATGCCGAATTTGACGGCATCAACCTGACATGGGAAAGCCTCGAAGGTCTCGTCAAGCACAATGGTCCGCT
>NZ_RZTV01001012.1:0-239 GCF_003997555.1 Mesorhizobium sp. M1A.T.Ca.IN.004.03.1.1
GCCCGCTCGTCGCCAATTGCGGTTATGGCAGCGGCTATTCCGTGCTCGACGTCTTGAACATGGTCACCCGCCTGCACGGGCATTCCTTCAAGATCCACATGGCGCCGCGGCGCGCCGGCGATTCGGCAAGCGTCGTCGCCGACGCTTCGCTCGCCCGGCAGGTGCTCGACTGGAAGCCCCGATACGACTCGCTTGAGACCATCGTCCAGAGTTCGCTCGATTGGGAACTCTTCCTGTCG
>NZ_RZTV01001013.1:0-239 GCF_003997555.1 Mesorhizobium sp. M1A.T.Ca.IN.004.03.1.1
GCCTCATGCTCTTCGTGCTCGGGCTCTACGCCAGTCAGCGCCTTCGTCGCGCCATGCGCGTTTCAAACTGACAAGTGCGTCGCGGCCTTTCAGATCGGCTTCCCGCGCTTGCTTATCCCATCCTGAAGATTGCCGGCGTCAATTCGTCGTTGGCCGATAGCGATAGAACTGAACGCCCGCCTCCGCCGCCTTCGGAAGCGGTTCCAGATAGGGCGGGATATTGCCCTTGCCGAGCTCAG
>NZ_RZTV01001014.1:0-239 GCF_003997555.1 Mesorhizobium sp. M1A.T.Ca.IN.004.03.1.1
GTCGGCATCGACACGCTGGTTGCCAATCACCTCGACACTGGAAACCACGGCAGCCCGCGCACTGTCGACAGCAACAAACAAAGCTATCGCCAAGGAGACGTATAAAAACCTGAACAAACCGAGACATCCTTTTATGATTGGGAAAAGCAGGGACAAGAAGGCTGGTTTCTCGGTCGCGGCCGGATGCGGAGGACGGCCCGGAACAGCGTCAAAACCGGCCTTCTGAGGACTACTCGCTT
>NZ_RZTV01001015.1:0-239 GCF_003997555.1 Mesorhizobium sp. M1A.T.Ca.IN.004.03.1.1
ATTTTGTTCAGCCGATCGCGGGCGGCGCGGATTT
The DNA here is from genome assembly GCF_003997555.1 of Mesorhizobium sp. M1A.T.Ca.IN.004.03.1.1. Classification (NCBI taxonomy): domain Bacteria; kingdom Pseudomonadati; phylum Pseudomonadota; class Alphaproteobacteria; order Hyphomicrobiales; family Phyllobacteriaceae; genus Mesorhizobium; species Mesorhizobium sp. M1A.T.Ca.IN.004.03.1.1. Next base: position 35 of record NZ_RZTV01001015.1, read on the forward strand.
TGTGCGCCATGTCTTTCTTCTCGGCTCCAGTGGTGTTTTCTGGTCGATACCACCTGAGATCCAATTCTATCTGCTCTTTCCCGTCCTGTGGCTTTGCTTGGCCCAGCCGCAACGCTATAGCGGCATGATTGTGGGCCTGACCGTGGTCGTCGTCGTGGACGGACTGGTTGAATTGCCAGGCCCGGGAATATTGCTCGTCTCCAAG
>NZ_RZTV01001016.1:0-239 GCF_003997555.1 Mesorhizobium sp. M1A.T.Ca.IN.004.03.1.1
TTCATCACCATCCGGGGACGCCCGGCAGGAGCAACGCCATGACGAGCACCGCGACCATGCCCCAGCCGGCTTCGTTCGGCCGGCGCCTGAAGCGCTTCATGGCGGACCGGCCGATCATTCCGCTGATCATATTGCTCGTCATCCTGGTGGTGATCCTGCAGGTCCTGCGCCCCGGCATCGTCAACGAGCGCTGGATCGCCAACACCGCGAAGTTCGCCATTCCGCTGGCGATCCTCGCC
>NZ_RZTV01001017.1:0-239 GCF_003997555.1 Mesorhizobium sp. M1A.T.Ca.IN.004.03.1.1
GTCGGCTCGTCGAGCAGAAGCAGGTCCGGCTCGGCAAACAGCACGGCGGCGAGCGCTACGCGCATGCGCCAGCCGCCGGAGAAGGAGGAGGCGGGGCGGGCTTGCGCCGCCTGGTCGAAGCCGAGGCCGGCGAGGATGCTCGCAGCCCGCGCCTCGGCCGAATGGGCATCGATATCGATGAGGCGCATCTGGATTTCGGCGATGCGGTGCGGGTCGCTTGCCGTTTCTGCTTCGGCAAG
>NZ_RZTV01000096.1:0-345 GCF_003997555.1 Mesorhizobium sp. M1A.T.Ca.IN.004.03.1.1
CGACTCTTGCAGCATTTCGTGTCACTTCGCTGCCATGAAACCCGATATCAAGATCTGTGGCTTGAAGACGCCCGAAGCGATCGATCGCGCGTTGAAACGCGGCGCGACCCATATCGGTTTTATCTTCTTCGAAAAGAGCCCGCGTTACGTCGAGCCGGATGTGGCGGCAAAGCTTGCCGAACCGGCGCGTGGCAAGCCGAAGAGCGTCGCCGTCGTCGTCGATCCCACAAATGACGATCTGGACGAAATCGTGTCGCTGCTGAAGCCTGACATGCTGCAGCTCCATGGCAACGAGAGTCCCGAACATGTGCTGACCATCAAGGCGCTCTATGGTCTGCCTGTGAT
>NZ_RZTV01001018.1:0-239 GCF_003997555.1 Mesorhizobium sp. M1A.T.Ca.IN.004.03.1.1
AGCAGATTTCTCTTCATTTCCCCAGACTCAGTCTTAGCGATTTGCAATGACATAAGGCAGGACCTGCGTCAGCCCAGCCTCAAGATGATTGATTGTGCCCCGGAATGTCTTTACGGCGTGTCGAGATCCTCTTGTTCGCGCGGAAAAATGTCCGTCCTGTGACATTCCGAAAAACGGAAAAAATAAAGCATGACAAAGCTGATAGCCTTGCTGCTCATCCTTGCCATGGCGATACAAGT
>NZ_RZTV01001019.1:0-239 GCF_003997555.1 Mesorhizobium sp. M1A.T.Ca.IN.004.03.1.1
GCGGGATTGGGAAATTTCATGCGGGCCGCCGCGTAGGGTTTACGACCAACGCCTTGAGCGGGGTTCATCAACGAAAAAACCCGGCCTCGCAGCCGGGTTTTTATTTGAGACCGCTCGAAAAAATCAGGCGGAGAGCTTGGCCAGCACTTCTTCCGAGACTTCGAAGTTGGAATAGACGTTCTGCACGTCGTCGTCGTCTTCCAAGCTGTCGATGAGCTTCATCAGCGACTGGGCCTTTT
>NZ_RZTV01001020.1:0-239 GCF_003997555.1 Mesorhizobium sp. M1A.T.Ca.IN.004.03.1.1
CGCGTTGCGAAAAGCTTTACACAGGCCGTTCAGATTCTATTCAAGGACCTAAAGGCAAGATTGGGGATGAAAGACAAACTGGAGGCTACGCAAGGCCATGTTCGCAAAGAAAGCACTTCTCACAGTTTCCGTGTGCCTCACGGTTTTCGGAGCTGTTGCCCAGGCTCAGGATTTCGAGATCTATGTGGGACCGCGTGGATATCGCGAATACGACGGGGATCGGTATCGCGACAGCGATT
>NZ_RZTV01001021.1:0-239 GCF_003997555.1 Mesorhizobium sp. M1A.T.Ca.IN.004.03.1.1
GTTCGACGCAGCCGAGAAGGCTGGCCTGCCGCGATACGACGTGCTGCAGCCGGAATATAATCTTTACGAGCGCGCGAGCTTCGAGGGGCAATTGGCCGAACTGTGCATCCGTCAGAATATCGGCGTCATCACCTATTTCAGCCTCGCAGCCGGTTTCCTGACCGGCAAATACCGCAGCAAGGCCGATACGCAAGGCCGCGCCCGCGAAGGCCGGGTTTCGCAATATTTCGACGCCAAGG
>NZ_RZTV01001022.1:0-239 GCF_003997555.1 Mesorhizobium sp. M1A.T.Ca.IN.004.03.1.1
CTTTTGGGCCGCGGCGCGGGCCGGACTCGTGCTGCTTGAAGAGGGGTCATCTTACCGCTTCCTGCATGCTCGTGTTCAGGAGGCCGCGTATGGGCTGATCCCTGAAGATGAGCGTGCGGCAGCACATCTTTCCATTGGCCGCCTCCTGCTGAAGCATAGACCGCCGCAGGCACTCGAGGAGAATATTTTCGAGATTGTCGGCCAACTCAACTGCGGCGGCGCGCTCATCGCGCCCGGTG
>NZ_RZTV01001023.1:0-239 GCF_003997555.1 Mesorhizobium sp. M1A.T.Ca.IN.004.03.1.1
TCTTCGTCCAAGTGCGTTCGCAAGCAGCTCGATCCAGGCAGAGTGATCACTCGTCGGCGGGATCGAACGACGCAAACGGCGTGCTTTACGGTCCTTTTCATCATCCGTAGTATAATCCACCAACCATTCACTTGGGCTGCTGAGACGTTCAGCGCAGTATGTCCGCGCCGCTGTCGACAGACTGGAGAGCATCATCGTCGTGTAGTAGCCGCCAGCAGCACTGGGCATGTTCAGCAGGC
>NZ_RZTV01001024.1:0-239 GCF_003997555.1 Mesorhizobium sp. M1A.T.Ca.IN.004.03.1.1
GCCGATTGCTGCAATGCTCGACGCCGGAAAAGATCCTCACCGAACCCGCCGATCCCTTCGTGCAGCAGCTGACCGGCACCTCCGACCGCGCGCTGAAGCTGATGTCGCTGCTGCCGCTGAAGGAGAGCATGGAGCCGGCCAAGGGCGGTCTTTCCTATGCCTTGCCGCAGTCGCTCAGCCTGCGCGACGCGCTGGCCGAAATGATCTGGCAGGGGGTCGACGAGGCGGCGGTGCAGGAC
>NZ_RZTV01001025.1:0-239 GCF_003997555.1 Mesorhizobium sp. M1A.T.Ca.IN.004.03.1.1
GGCATTTTTGCGGATGTTCAATACTTCGCGGTCGACGCTTTCGCGCCACGTCGTTTCGCCCACGCGCGGGAACCAGGAAGAACGATACCAGAGGCCGGTTTCGACGAAGACCGCGCCGTTTTTCTCGGCCCAGCCATGCAGCGGCGATTTGCGCGCCGGCTGGAAATGTTTGCCGCGCGATGCCCCGGTCAAGGCGCCGAAGGAGACCGGCGTATAAAAGGGCCGGAAGGTCGTCGTTC
>NZ_RZTV01001026.1:0-239 GCF_003997555.1 Mesorhizobium sp. M1A.T.Ca.IN.004.03.1.1
TTTCAGCTGGCCGGCCTCCCGATCCGCATGGTGGAGCGTGTTGGAATATTGCACACCGAATTCGGTGGCGCGCAATCGATCCTCGATGCCGATCATCAGGCTTGCAAAGGCGGGCCGGTGCAAAGCGGGCGTGATGACGCCGACGGTGCCGTTGTGGCGGCCGGCCAGCGCCCGGGCGGCAAGATTGGGGATATACCCCATCTCGTCTACCGTGCGCAGAATAACCTCGCGCAAATCCT
>NZ_RZTV01001027.1:0-239 GCF_003997555.1 Mesorhizobium sp. M1A.T.Ca.IN.004.03.1.1
GGTTGCCCTTGCCGGAGTCGTAGAGCGTTTTGACGATCTCCTGAACGACCGGGTATTTTGTGCCAGATGCCTGCGTGGTGATTGCCGTATAGCCCTTGGCGGCATCACCAGCGGGGATGACGTCTTCTTCTGAATTGGACCAGACGTTTCCGATAATATGATCTGCCGGGAAGCCAACCTTGGCTGCGGTTTTCAGCGCGACCGGGTTCATCACGCCCCAACCGCGTAGGATGACGAAG
>NZ_RZTV01000097.1:0-345 GCF_003997555.1 Mesorhizobium sp. M1A.T.Ca.IN.004.03.1.1
CAGAACCCGCTCGGCGCGCGCGCCATGTATATTTTCAAGGACGGGCAGGACACCCTTTACCGCATCCATGGCACGCCGGACTGGCAGTCGATCGGCAAGGCGACATCGTCGGGCTGCGTGCGCATGCTGAACCAGGATGTCGTCGATCTCTATGACCGGCTTCCCGCCAAGGCCGAGATCGTTGTGATGTAGCGCTGCAACAGCGCTCTTCATATCGTCGGCTCCGGCTGGAACACGTCTGCGTGAAGCTATGGTTTATTTGGCGCAAGCCGATAGATTTCCTGGTGTCGTTATTCCAGGATTCCCGTATCAAAAGGAAGTCAGTCCCGCGTCATGAGTTCCGAT
>NZ_RZTV01001028.1:0-239 GCF_003997555.1 Mesorhizobium sp. M1A.T.Ca.IN.004.03.1.1
GAATCGCGCACCGACGAGACCTCGGGATTGGTGACGACCACGGCAACATCGGCGTGGCGCATGGCGAGCGTTGCGCCGCGCTCGATCCCGGCGGGGCTATCGCAGATGATCCAGTCGAAATAGCGCTTCAGGTCGTTGATCACGCGCTCGACGCCCTCGGCCGTCAGATTGTCCTTGTCGCGTGTCTGCGAGGCCGGCAGCAGGAACAGCGTTTCCAGCCGCTTGTCGCGAATCAGCGC
>NZ_RZTV01001029.1:0-239 GCF_003997555.1 Mesorhizobium sp. M1A.T.Ca.IN.004.03.1.1
GCCCTAAGTAATCCGGCCGCTCTTCAACACATGTTCCACGCCGCTTTGAACGTGCCGCCTTACGACGTCGGTCGCGCCGGCGATGCGGAATCCGGCAAGCGCGGCCCAGGGATCATCATCGGTATTTCTTGAAAGCACGGCGGCTGCGGTGTCGATCGCGATTTCGCTCGGCTCCGTCGCCACAAGGCTATCGCCATGGCGGTCGAGGAAGCCGGTATCGATCCGAGCGGCGCGAAAAT
>NZ_RZTV01001030.1:0-239 GCF_003997555.1 Mesorhizobium sp. M1A.T.Ca.IN.004.03.1.1
AAAGGGCCGGCATGATGACGGCGAGATCGCGCGTTGGGTCGTCGACCCGCTGTCGCATCCGGTGCTCGACGCCATGTCCGAGCGCGAGCTCGGCGACATGCCGTTCCGGCTGACGGCCGGTCGCACGGCATACGAGACGATGAGTGCGGCTGGCCGCTGAAGGTTCGAACGGAAGCGGCAAATCAAGCGAGACTGTCGCAGACCTTGTACGCAGTTCTGCCGACACTGGCAGAACTGCG
>NZ_RZTV01001031.1:0-239 GCF_003997555.1 Mesorhizobium sp. M1A.T.Ca.IN.004.03.1.1
ATAAAAACGATTATATCAAAGATATATTATATATAATATAATATTATTAATATATAATAATAAATAAATATAGTGGTCTAAACTACAGTATAGTTTTTATTTTTTTTTTCTTAGATTTTTAAAATCTTTTTTTTTTAAATTTTTATTTTATTTATTTTTATTGATAAAATCGATCACTTATAATTTTAAATATTTAAATTAACCAAACGAATTTAAGATAATTTAATGCCAGCTATGAT
>NZ_RZTV01001032.1:0-238 GCF_003997555.1 Mesorhizobium sp. M1A.T.Ca.IN.004.03.1.1
GGAAAAGCGACTCGTTTCCCGATATTTGCGAGCATTGTCTCGCATCCCGCTTCTGCAAGAGTCGCCGGCCAAGCGCAGCGTTCCATCCGGTTACGATTGTCTTGCGCACCGAAACTATGCGATGACCAATCCACCAAGAGATGCAACGGATAAAAGGCGCGCCATGAAGAAGATCGGTTTTCTCTCGTTCGGGCACTGGACGCCCTCGCCCCAATCGCAGACGCGCTCGGCAGGTGAT
>NZ_RZTV01001033.1:0-238 GCF_003997555.1 Mesorhizobium sp. M1A.T.Ca.IN.004.03.1.1
AGCACCGGCATCCGCCCCGCCGCCCATTCCTTTGCGGAGCCGTCTCACCGGCGTTCTCGTTGCGCCCTTTTCCGCTGCCTCGGCATGTAATGAAAGTTATTGTTCAGTCACGAAGTGCTTGGAACCGGCCAGTATCCCCTGTTCAGCCGCGTTCGTCTTAGCCGGCCCTGTGCCGGCTTTCTTTTTTGCGTTCCTTCCGCTCCTCGCTCTTTCCGTGACTCGCTGCGGATGAAAGAGA
>NZ_RZTV01001034.1:0-238 GCF_003997555.1 Mesorhizobium sp. M1A.T.Ca.IN.004.03.1.1
CCGCAATCGAGCGGATCGGTCAGCACCTGCATGGCGCGCTTCAGCGCCGTGATGATCTGCTCCGGCCGGGTGATCCGATCGAAGTAGCGCGAAACCGGGCGGAATGCATCATTGGCTGATACGGTGCCGTCGCCGAAATCCTCGATCTGCTGCAGCACCGGATCCGGCGCGCGGTTGGCGAAGACGTCGCCGGGCAGGAAGAGAACGGGAATGCGGTTGACATGCGCGACACCCGCGG
>NZ_RZTV01001035.1:0-238 GCF_003997555.1 Mesorhizobium sp. M1A.T.Ca.IN.004.03.1.1
GGGGCAGCGCGGCGAAGGTTCGGCTTGGAGGCTGTTGTCGTGTCCGGCTACTGGCAGGCGATCTCGGCGAGGATCCAGTCGCGGAAGGCACGGATCTTCGGCACGTTGCGCCGGGCGGTGGGATAGACCAGCCAGTAGGCATGGCCGTCGTCGCCGACCAGGTCGAAGGGCTGGACCAGCCGGCCATCGGCGAGTTCGTTCTTGAACAGCGCCCTGGTCAGGATCGCCACGCCGTGGC
>NZ_RZTV01001036.1:0-238 GCF_003997555.1 Mesorhizobium sp. M1A.T.Ca.IN.004.03.1.1
CGTATTCGGTCCGGCCTGGACGTTGTTGTTGACCTGCACCCAATAGAAATTCAGCTTGCCGTCCTTCAGCATGCGGTCCTGCTGGACTGCATGATATCCTGGCTTCTCAGGAATGATCCCCTGCGGGACACGCCAGATTTCTTCGGCATGTTTGCGGTGCTCGGGGTTCGTCACCGGCATGTCGGCGGGAAGGCGATGCGCGAAGGTTCCCACTTCACGGGCCGTCCCGCAGGCCGAG
>NZ_RZTV01001037.1:0-238 GCF_003997555.1 Mesorhizobium sp. M1A.T.Ca.IN.004.03.1.1
CTTGACCTTCGCGGCCTCCGGCGAACCAGCCTTCAGATTGGTGAGGCTGCCGCCGATCAGCGTGCTGACACGCTCGCGGATCGATGCGGCGCGTACCGGACTGCCGGCGGCCTTCTCCTCGATGACGCGCTCGATCATCGACTGCGCAAAGGTAACGCCGCAGGCCTTGACTGCCTGCAGGTCGACGGGCGCAAGGAGATAAGGGCGCGTTTGATCCGGAGCTCCGGTGCTGTTGGCG
>NZ_RZTV01000098.1:0-345 GCF_003997555.1 Mesorhizobium sp. M1A.T.Ca.IN.004.03.1.1
GCGGCAGCAGGATGGCGTAGACGAGCGCCAGCCGTTCCCAGGCCATGTGCATGAAGACGGCGACGATCAGCCCAGCCTTCAGCATCATGAACACCAGGATCAGCGTCCACCTGAGATAGCCCTGGATGCCGAGATAATCGACCATGTAGGAAAGGGCGCTGAGCACGAAGAGCAGGCCCCAGACGAAGAGATAGAGCCGAATCGGGTGCTGCTGTCCGGTTTGGGGCTGCTGTCCCCCGATGTGTGCATGCGCTGTTGTCTCGCTCATGACGACCTCACCACAGGTAAAAGAACGCGAAGATGAAGACCCAGACCAGATCGACGAAGTGCCAGTAGAGGCCCATG
>NZ_RZTV01001038.1:0-238 GCF_003997555.1 Mesorhizobium sp. M1A.T.Ca.IN.004.03.1.1
GCCAACGAGCGGCACCACGAATATGCGACGCTCGTTGGCAAAGGTCAGTGCCTGATGGAGCGCCTTCTCTAAACTAGGCGAAAATGTTGGCACGTTCAGATCCTCACTTCTTTTCCATGACGCATTGCAGCGGATGCTGGTGCTGCCGGGCGAAGTCCATCACCTGGCTGACCTTCGTTTCCGCTACCTCGTATGTGAATATTCCGCATTCGCCAACGCCGTGGTTATGGACATGAAG
>NZ_RZTV01001039.1:0-238 GCF_003997555.1 Mesorhizobium sp. M1A.T.Ca.IN.004.03.1.1
GCGTTGATGAGCTTGAAGAGATCGAGCTTGCGGTCGGTGCCCATCATGCGGGCGGCGAGCGTCGAGATGTTCTCCCCCGGCCGGACGGTGACGACGCGGATGCGCAGCGGCTTCAGCGAGGCTGCCTCTGCCGGCGTCATACGCCGGAAACTCGCACGCAGGACATTGGCCGTCGGCTCAAGGGCGTCACTGCCTTTCGGCACGGCGGTCAGGAAGCGGAAGATTTGCGAATTGTTGC
>NZ_RZTV01001040.1:0-238 GCF_003997555.1 Mesorhizobium sp. M1A.T.Ca.IN.004.03.1.1
CGAAGGCGATCGTCACTGCCGATATACCCGCCTTGGTCAGCAAGCCGCTCTTCAATCCGGGCGGCTTTATCTATGAGGTGGCGGTGCGGCCCTTCACCATTCTCCATCCCGACGTGCCGGAGGCAGAGCGCGGCACGGTTGCAGCCCTTGCTCATCCCTCCGTCATCGCACACCTGAAGCGGATCGGTGTCGACGCCGTCGAACTGATGCCGATCACCGCCTGGATCGACGAGCGCCA
>NZ_RZTV01001041.1:0-238 GCF_003997555.1 Mesorhizobium sp. M1A.T.Ca.IN.004.03.1.1
ATGCCAAAGTTTCCGGCACTTACGATAACGCTCCCAAGGCCACCAAAAGCCTCAGACTCGATCATGGACTTGGGAATCGTGTACTGTTCCATAAAGCGCATCTGATGATTGATTGCCAGTTTCACACCTGTGGAATTACAGGCGGAGATCATCGTTTCGCAATCACGCAAGTTGGTAGCCATGGGCTTCTCGCACAGGATCATCTTGGTGCCATTTCGCGCCGCCCTGACGACAAGCT
>NZ_RZTV01001042.1:0-238 GCF_003997555.1 Mesorhizobium sp. M1A.T.Ca.IN.004.03.1.1
ACGGCGTCGATGCTTCGCTGGAGGAGATCGCGAAGCGGGCAGGGGTGGGCATCGGCACGCTGTACCGGCATTTCCCGACGCGCGAGCATCTGGTCGAGGTGGTCTACCGACGCGAGGTGGAAGGTCTCTGCCAGGCGGCCGACGAACTCGCCCGCGATCATCCGGCCGATGTCGCGCTGGAGCTCTGGATGCAACGCTTCGTCGACTACATCGCCACCAAGCGGGGGCTCGCCACCAG
>NZ_RZTV01001043.1:0-238 GCF_003997555.1 Mesorhizobium sp. M1A.T.Ca.IN.004.03.1.1
AACTTTCGCCAACCACGACAGGATCCTCCCCATGCCTTCTTTCAAGACCCTCGACGATCTTTCCGACATCCGCGGCAAGCGCGTTCTCGTCCGCGTCGACCTCAACGTCCCGGTGAAAGACGGCAAGGTCACCGATGTGACGCGCATCGAGCGTGTGGCGCCGACGATCCTCGAATTGTCCGAAAAGGGTGCCAAGGTGATCCTGCTGGCCCATTTTGGCCGGCCGAAGGATGGCCCA
>NZ_RZTV01001044.1:0-238 GCF_003997555.1 Mesorhizobium sp. M1A.T.Ca.IN.004.03.1.1
CGCCATGACGGCATCGTCAGGCGCTTCGCAGACAGCCACCATGTCGTGGCCGCCCATCGTCAGAAAGAACTGGTTGAAGGAGCCGCCCATGTCGCCTAGCAGTTTCTTCGCCGCATCCAGCCGTTTTGACGAGTCGCGAACAGTGCGCACGCCTTGGTCCGTCCAGTTGATCAACACAATGTAAGTGGTCATCTCGCACCTCCGAACGGAGGATTCGTCCGACACGGGTATGCGTCGG
>NZ_RZTV01001045.1:0-238 GCF_003997555.1 Mesorhizobium sp. M1A.T.Ca.IN.004.03.1.1
CCTGCGGCTCGATCAGGCGCATGATGGCTCGCCCCGTCGTCGATTTGCCGCAGGCGGGTTCCGTTCTCGTCGAGGGCAGGCAGGTGCTCGGCCTCGACAGGAAGGAGCTGCGCGAGATGCGCAAATCCGTGCAGATGATCTTCCAGGATCCCTTCGCCAGCCTCAATCCGCGCATGACGGTGGGGGCTGCGATCGCCGAACCCTATCTCGAACACCGGATGGGCAATGCGAAACAGGC
>NZ_RZTV01001046.1:0-238 GCF_003997555.1 Mesorhizobium sp. M1A.T.Ca.IN.004.03.1.1
TGCCGAAGGCGAGCCCAACGATGTCATCACCGGCGGCGTCATCGACGTCCCTGGCAAGACGATGTTCGAAAAGGCGCGTTGGCTGGAGACAAAGGGCGACGACCTTCGGGCGTTCCTTCTCCACGAGCCGCGCGGCAAAGTCACACTCTGCACCAACCTCGTCCTGCCCTCGTCCCACCCGGACGCCCAGATGGGGTACGTGATCATCGAGCCGACATCGGCGGATAGGATGCCGGCT
>NZ_RZTV01001047.1:0-238 GCF_003997555.1 Mesorhizobium sp. M1A.T.Ca.IN.004.03.1.1
GGACTTGCGAGGCCAGCCGCTTCGAATGCAGCGCCTTGCGCATCGCCTCGAAGACCAGCCGTTCATGCGCAGCATGCTGGTCGACGATGACGAGCCCATCCTCGGTTTGGGCGACGATGTAGTTTGCGTGGATCTGCGCCCGCGCCGCGCCGAGCGGATAGCGCGCGGTTGGTTCGGGGGCGGCCGGCTGCGGCGAAAACTGCGGCTCGGCTCGCGCCGTCGGCATCGAAAGTCCGTC
>NZ_RZTV01000099.1:0-344 GCF_003997555.1 Mesorhizobium sp. M1A.T.Ca.IN.004.03.1.1
AGATAGCCGGGCTTGCCGTCCCGCTGCAGCAGCCGCACCCAGAGACCGGCAAGCTTGCAATTGCGCTGCGCCGACATGATCGCCCATGCTTTCGGAAATCCGACTTCGTCAAAGCCGCCCTGTCTGCGGCGAAGCGCCATATAATCATCCATCAGCTGCCGGAAAAGCTGCGGCTCGATCGTGACGCGGGCGTCCTGGACAATGGAGGCAAGGTCATAGGCGGTGGGCCCGATCATGGCGTCCTGGAAGTCGATGAGGCCGATCTTTCTGATGCCCGGCTCCTGCGGCCGCCAAATGATGTTCGGTGAGTGGAAATCGCGCAGCAGCAGGTTCTTTTCGACCGT
>NZ_RZTV01001048.1:0-238 GCF_003997555.1 Mesorhizobium sp. M1A.T.Ca.IN.004.03.1.1
CGCGGATGCAGATCGGAAAAATTAGCCTCATACTCAGCGGACGAAAGCCGGCCGGCATGAATCCCAGTTTCCAGTCGTTCCATTGAAGTTCCCTCATTATTGGTAAACGGCCTGTGAGCGAAGGGTAACTCAGGTTTAAAAATTTATCAAACGGTAAAATTTTTTGAAGATCCGGAAAATCGACGAGGCTAAGCCTGTATTTTTGTTAGCGTAATTCGTGCGATGTGCAGCAATGGAA
>NZ_RZTV01001049.1:0-238 GCF_003997555.1 Mesorhizobium sp. M1A.T.Ca.IN.004.03.1.1
CCCAACGGCGGCTTAACGCGACGTCGGTGTCGATCATTGTGATCGGGTTGTTCTTTGAGCGGAGATAAGGGATCGCAAGGAACTCGTTCGCGAAGCCATGAATCGTCCCGATAAAGTGAGGATATTGAAGCAAGGCTGCGCCTTCTGGTGACGCGCTCAACCGGTTTGCGATCTCATCACGAGCCGCATTCGTATGAGACAGAACACACATTCCCGAGCGCGACCATTTCCATCGTCG
>NZ_RZTV01001050.1:0-238 GCF_003997555.1 Mesorhizobium sp. M1A.T.Ca.IN.004.03.1.1
GATCATCACCGAATTCTCCGAGACGCAGACGAGTTCGCCGCTCTGGTTTCCGACCTCATGACGAAACTTGACGATGCCCATGCCGAGGCGCGAGCGCATCGGCCGGGCTTCGAGGACGATCGAATGGCCAGACAGCGTGTCGCCGGCAAGCACCGGCTTGCGCCATTCCATCAGATCGACGCCCGGTGCACCCTCGCAGAGCGAATGCAGCACATAGCTGTCGGCCATCATGCGCATG
>NZ_RZTV01001051.1:0-238 GCF_003997555.1 Mesorhizobium sp. M1A.T.Ca.IN.004.03.1.1
GCGCTCTTCAATGCCTCATTGGACATGAGCGCGACCATGAACATAGCCGTCGCGTTCCAGCTTCCAATATATTTGGGCCGATCCTTCGAAAGTATGCGGCCTAGCCAGCGCTCCTGCGCCGAACGCATTCCTTTAAGTGTGGAAGGCAAGGTTTCAGGGAAGGCGATGGTCGAGAAGATCTGATAACCGCCCTTCAGGGATTGCTCGACGGGCAACGCGCCGCGTTCATAATGGTAAG
>NZ_RZTV01001052.1:0-238 GCF_003997555.1 Mesorhizobium sp. M1A.T.Ca.IN.004.03.1.1
CAGCGCTCGCAGGCTTCCTGGCGCTCGGGCTGCACGAGGCAGCCAACATGTCGGAAATCATCCGCAGCGGCCTTCTTGCCATCGACTGCGGGCAGCGGGAGGCGGCGACGGCACTCGGATTGAAGCCTCGCCAGACGTTCCGGACGATCATCCTGCAGCAAGCCGCACGCCTCATCGTCCCGCCGACCGGCAATCAGGCGATCGGCATGCTGAAGGCGAGTGCCATCGTCTCCGTCAT
>NZ_RZTV01001053.1:0-238 GCF_003997555.1 Mesorhizobium sp. M1A.T.Ca.IN.004.03.1.1
CGCCGTGCCGGTCACCTCGGCGCACGCGCTGAACAATGCCACATTGGTTCATGGCCTGGAGCTTGCCGATCGCGGCCTGCGCGCCATCGCCGAAGACAGGCATCTGAGGAACGGCCTCAACGTCCACAAAGGCCGCATCACCAGCAAACCGGTCGCCGACGCGCTGGGCTACGAAGCCTTTGCGCCGGAAAGCGTGCTGAACGTAGCGTAAGCTATACTCTAGGTTAGGCGCCGGTCC
>NZ_RZTV01001054.1:0-238 GCF_003997555.1 Mesorhizobium sp. M1A.T.Ca.IN.004.03.1.1
GGCGAACACGGGCCAATCGGCTCTCTCAGCGCTTATTTTTATGCTCCGTAGCTTCGCTTCGGTTGCATCTTGGGATGCACACTCGGCCTTGTCAATTGGGGTTTGTCATATCGCCCGGACGAACGCCAGGAAACGCACCATTCGGTTTTCGCTGTTTCCTACACTTCCAGATTGAGAACGATCGCGGCAAGGTCAAGCGGCTTCTCGAGGTAAAAATCGGCACCGGCTGCGAAGGCCC
>NZ_RZTV01001055.1:0-238 GCF_003997555.1 Mesorhizobium sp. M1A.T.Ca.IN.004.03.1.1
CGGATCTTTTCGTCGACGAGGCGCAGTACTGGTTCTGGTCACAAAACCTCGACCTCGGCTATTATTCCAAGCCGCCGATGATTGCGTGGGTAATCCGGGCGATGACCGAGCTTTCCGGCTCCAACGCCATCTATTGGATCAGGCTGCTCGGACCGCTGATCCACATGGCCGCGGCACTGGTATTGATGAAGACGGCAAAACGTTTCGTCGGGCCGGAGATCGAAGGCTGGACGGGCGC
>NZ_RZTV01001056.1:0-237 GCF_003997555.1 Mesorhizobium sp. M1A.T.Ca.IN.004.03.1.1
CGGGCCGGCCCAGAAGATCAAGAAGCTCGCGCATCTGACGGCGGGATTTTAGTTGGAGAACCGGCACCTCGGGGCGGTGCGTGGCGATGCTGTCAATATGTTCCCGCAATGCGACCTTGATCAAAGGGACGGCGTCCCGCTCAAAATTCCAGATATAGGCAAGCGCATCCAGCGAGAGGCGCTCAGGACAACCAGGCGGCAGTTCGGGACGGTTGCGGCCGAAATAACGAAACGTTC
>NZ_RZTV01001057.1:0-237 GCF_003997555.1 Mesorhizobium sp. M1A.T.Ca.IN.004.03.1.1
GATCAGTCCGTGCACCTGCCCGGGGAGGATCGAGACGGAGACGTCCTGCAGGGCCTTCGTCGCACCGTAGGTCTTGCTGACGCCGTCGATCTGGATGGCGGGCACGGTGGTCGTAAGCGTGGTCATGACGTCTCCGTCTCGAGGGGTGTCGGGGTGTGGCCGGGTTACTTCGTGGCGCCGAACGCGTCCAGGGCGAACTGCTTGTTGCCCCACAGGTTCGGGTCCTCGACGTTGTCC
>NZ_RZTV01000100.1:0-344 GCF_003997555.1 Mesorhizobium sp. M1A.T.Ca.IN.004.03.1.1
GTCGCCTTTTCGATGCTGGAGGGCATGGACGGCTGGTTCATCGTCGGCATGCGGCTCGTCATCGTCGCCTTCGTCATCTGGCTGTGGTACCGCACGGCAAAAGACCGCTGGCTCGCCCATCTCGGCTATGCGCTGATCATTGCCGGGGCGATCGGCAACCTTGTCGACCGTTTCGCCTACGGGCATGTGATCGACTATATCCTCTTCTACACCGAAAGCTGGTCTTTCGCCGTGTTCAATCTCGCCGACAGTTTCATCACCATCGGCGCCGGCTGCGTCATCCTCGAGGAGCTGCTGCTGCCGAAAAAGGCCGGCCGCTAAAATCTTATCGAATTCCTGAAGGC
>NZ_RZTV01001058.1:0-237 GCF_003997555.1 Mesorhizobium sp. M1A.T.Ca.IN.004.03.1.1
CCGCCTTCGGCAAAGGCCGGCAGCAGATTGATGCGCGGCTGGCCGATGAAGCGGGCGACCTCGATATGGGCTGGATCGTCGTAGATGACCTCGGGGCTGGCGATCTGCAGCAACTTTCCGCCCATCATCACGGCGACGCGGTCGGCCATGGAAAGCGCTTCCGCCTGGTCGTGGGTGACATAGAGCGTCGGCACGCCGGCGCGGCGATGCAGGTCGACGATCTCGCCTCGGGCGTGA
>NZ_RZTV01001059.1:0-237 GCF_003997555.1 Mesorhizobium sp. M1A.T.Ca.IN.004.03.1.1
GAGCGTCTACGATTGGCAAAAAAGCTCTGCGAGGACCCTTTGCTCTCTTCGGCATTGACGGTGTTGCGGACCAAAGTCGGAGCCGAGGTTTCCAGCGCGAACAAGAGGCAGCCCTTTGCGATCAACATCGATCAGCCTGTCGACCTCGCTATTGCGGCGATCCTCGAGCATATGAAAGATCGGCCGTCCGTCGCAGTCACGAACCTGACCTATCCCCTCCCCGCAAATGAAGGCGAC
>NZ_RZTV01001060.1:0-237 GCF_003997555.1 Mesorhizobium sp. M1A.T.Ca.IN.004.03.1.1
CGCTGAAAGGGGCTTGCCGGGCTTTCCCTATCGAAGGACGTCTTCCAGCGCGCCTTGAAGGAGAGTGCGCCGAGGCTGACGAAGCCGCCGCCCGGCGGTGAGTCCAGGATCACAGGAATGGCGCCCCGCGTCGCTTGTTTGACCCAGCCGTTGATGTGCTCGACCGATTTCGGCCCGTCGAGATCCTCGATCGAGGGCTTGATCCGGTGGCCGGCTAGCATGGAGAGCGCATCGGGA
>NZ_RZTV01001061.1:0-237 GCF_003997555.1 Mesorhizobium sp. M1A.T.Ca.IN.004.03.1.1
CGGCGTGACGCACGCTGGTCAATGAATACCGCGCTCGCCGACAGCGTTTTGGACACGGGCGAATTCCGCCTACAACATTTCCATTTCTGTTCCTCACCCGGCGAGCCAAGTCGGAGAGATGGAGGGTCGCCCGCTCCAACGAGCTTCGAGGGCCAGATCGCGCTGGCATCCATTCTTAAGATATTGAGGGGAAGGCAATATCACAGGCTCCGCCATAGCGGCCTCGGCCCTTTCGCT
>NZ_RZTV01001062.1:0-237 GCF_003997555.1 Mesorhizobium sp. M1A.T.Ca.IN.004.03.1.1
GAAGCCGACGCCCAGCTTCTCGGCGTCTCGGTCGGTGCGGCCGGCTTGTCGATCGAGCGCATCTCCTATCTCGCCTCCGGCCGCGCCGTCGAATTCACCCGCTCGCTCTATCGCGGCGACGCCTATGATTTCGTCGCGGAACTGACGATCGCTGTGACTTGAACCGCAAAGCCGGCATCATCGGCTCCGGAGAATAATCTCCCTGATTTTCAAAAGCATGGAGCCAGAAAGTGATTC
>NZ_RZTV01001063.1:0-237 GCF_003997555.1 Mesorhizobium sp. M1A.T.Ca.IN.004.03.1.1
GGAAGGGCTCATCCTGGCTGCCGCCGCAAGCTTTTCCACCCGGACGGCGTAAGTAAAATTGCCGCGCAACAGGTAGATGGCCTCGGCCACGCGGCGCGTATGGCTGTCGGGCAATGCAAGCTTGCAGACCTCATTGCCGTTTTCTCCAGAAAGCAACCAGAAACTGATCTCTCGCATGATTGCCGGATGAAGGATCGGGATTGCCCCGGGCGTTGCGAGGGTCCGGATCAGTCTCAG
>NZ_RZTV01001064.1:0-237 GCF_003997555.1 Mesorhizobium sp. M1A.T.Ca.IN.004.03.1.1
GGTTGCGAGCTTCGTGGTGGATGGCGAGAGCCGCAACGGGGCCTTTTCGGCCTCCCTCACGAAGGCCTCAATTGCGGCGCGCCGCTCTTGAAGAGCCTGTGCGAGGAGCATCTTGCGGCCCGGCGCCACGAGCATGTCGAACAAGATCAATTGCGCCGGCGTTTGCACGCTCAGCTTTTGGATCCGGCTTTCGGCCGGGTGAAGGCGCATCTGCAGCGCTTCGAAGGAAGCGCGGCC
>NZ_RZTV01001065.1:0-237 GCF_003997555.1 Mesorhizobium sp. M1A.T.Ca.IN.004.03.1.1
GCGCGGCATTGCCGAGGAGCGCCGTGCGGAACTTGTCCAGGAGGTCGTTGTAGGTGAGGGCCTGCTCCTCGAGCTGAATGTTCGGATAGGTCTTGCGGAAGGTTGCGAAGAAATCCTTGTAGTACTGGCGCAGAAGGTCGGGGTCGCCCTCGAACACGCCCTGATACCAGAAAGTCAGTCGCCCCTTGTAGTCGAGCGGGGTGACCTTGCCGCAATCGGCCGCCGTGTCAAAATCCT
>NZ_RZTV01001066.1:0-237 GCF_003997555.1 Mesorhizobium sp. M1A.T.Ca.IN.004.03.1.1
TATCGACGGCATATCGCACGGGCCAGTGTGCGAGGCCCTGGTATCGACGTTATCGAATTGAGATGTCGACGCGCTAGCCTCGTTCCGCGCCTGGTGTTCTTTTGATCAGCCGAAAGCTTCAGCCGATCAGCGGGACCGCCGCATGAGCCCTATGTGAGGTTGTCCGGGAGATGTTTTGCATGAATGGCATGCTATTTGCTCGGGCATCCCAGCAGCTCGGGAGGTTGTTTACCGGGA
>NZ_RZTV01001067.1:0-237 GCF_003997555.1 Mesorhizobium sp. M1A.T.Ca.IN.004.03.1.1
GCTAGTTTCGATACCGATGCGCCGGGCTCAAGGCAGGCAGCAACAAAGGCGATCCTTCGACCCTTGATCGAAGCGGCGTCTTCCATTCAGACCGACCAGCCGTACCGCGGGTTTTTGACCTTCATCCATAACTTGGTGTCCACCTCTTTTAAGTGGACACCACATGCCAAAGCTCACTCAAATACAGAAGGTGCGGAGAAAATCGCGCTTAGTGCGGCTGCAAAGCCGATGAAAGAT
>NZ_RZTV01000101.1:0-343 GCF_003997555.1 Mesorhizobium sp. M1A.T.Ca.IN.004.03.1.1
CTTCGTGGTCTCGGAGACAAAGCCTTCAAAATACGCCTTAACGTAGCTCGTCTGCAGCTCGAAAGCGGCCTCGAAGCTCTTGACACCGGCTAGGGTTTCGAAATGCGTCACCGCGTCCTGAAAGGATTTCTTCGAATATTCCGTGGCTTCAGCGGCGATCGCCTGAAAGCCCTTGGTCGTGTCGGAATAGTTTTTCAGTGCCGTGTCGACGGCTTCCTTGCTCTTTTTGTTGGCTTCGTCAAAGTTGAACATGGCCATCCTCCGTTGGGCTGTTGGATGGCGGCAGGGTAGCCGCAACGCACAAATAGTCAAGTAGTCTTGTGCGACGCAAAACATCTCAAGG
>NZ_RZTV01001068.1:0-237 GCF_003997555.1 Mesorhizobium sp. M1A.T.Ca.IN.004.03.1.1
GAACATCTGCATCGCCTGCTGAAACAGCTCGGTGTTGCGGCGAACATGGTCCTCGACCATCTGCATCGGCAACTGCAGGTTCTTGCCGAGCGGCGTTTCGCCGAAGGCGCGGTTCACCTGCTCGCGCATCTGAGCCTGCTGTTCGGTAAAGGAGCGCATCGAATGTTCGAGAAAGCTCGGCACGACCATCTGCATCTGGTCGCCGTAATAGGTGATGAGCTGGCGCAGGAAGGAGAT
>NZ_RZTV01001069.1:0-237 GCF_003997555.1 Mesorhizobium sp. M1A.T.Ca.IN.004.03.1.1
GGAGGCTTCCGATGGAGAAATAGGCCTTGCGCACCATATGAAGCTGAAACCGGATCTCGTCATTCTCGACATCTCGTTGCCCCGCCGGGACGGCTTTGAAGTATTGGCTGAAATCAGGCGCCGCGGCGATACGCCAGTGATTATGGTGACTGGCCGGGGCAAGCTTATTGAACAACTGCAGGGCTATCGATGCGAAGTAGATGTTTACATTGCCAAACCGTTCGAACCGGACTTGGT
>NZ_RZTV01001070.1:0-237 GCF_003997555.1 Mesorhizobium sp. M1A.T.Ca.IN.004.03.1.1
CAAATATTGGTTCGAGCGCTACGCACGGTTAATGGTTGAAATTGATGTCGCCTCTGAATTCCGTTATCGAGAAATCCCATTGTCGCCGCGGTCGGCAGCGCTCTTCATCTCTCAATCTGGTGAGACGGCTGACACGCTTGCATCGCTTCGCTATTGCAAGGCACAAGGTCTGAGAATAGGCGCTGTCGTCAATACGCGAGAATCAACTATTGCCCGCGAGGCAGATGCCATCTTTCC
>NZ_RZTV01001071.1:0-237 GCF_003997555.1 Mesorhizobium sp. M1A.T.Ca.IN.004.03.1.1
GCCCGGAAGAGGTCGCGGCCAACCGCAAGGCCTGGGTGGACGAGTGGCTAGCGGCGATGAGCAAGTAGGCGGCTTTGGCTATCTATCGAAGATGATCGCTCTACGGCGCCCCCCTCTGTCCTGCCGGACGTCTCCCCCACAAGGGGGGAGATTGGCAGCTTTGGCGCCCCGCTCATTCCTGCAACGTCGGCAGTTAGCGAAATCGCCGATCACGGCCGATCTCCCCCCTTGTGGGGG
>NZ_RZTV01001072.1:0-237 GCF_003997555.1 Mesorhizobium sp. M1A.T.Ca.IN.004.03.1.1
CTCGTGGCCGGCGGAATTGCCGAAACGACATCGCTTCTGAAGCTCCCGAGCGAAGCTCGCAACACAGTGGCCGGCGGTCCGTTCGGCGATGCTGCCGCGACCGAAGTGGCCTTGATGGCGGCGCGCAAGCGTTTGGGAAATATGCTGCGGAGAGGACAGTCATGAATCAGCAAGAGACTTTTCCGCATTCATCCGTCGGCACAGAAGCAGGCGCCGCACCGCTGAAGATTGCCGTCG
>NZ_RZTV01001073.1:0-237 GCF_003997555.1 Mesorhizobium sp. M1A.T.Ca.IN.004.03.1.1
TCACCATGTCGCAGAAAGAGTTGCATCGCCTCGAAGTCATTCAGAAGATCCGCGACCGGCGCCTGAGCATTAT
The DNA here is from genome assembly GCF_003997555.1 of Mesorhizobium sp. M1A.T.Ca.IN.004.03.1.1. Taxonomy (NCBI): domain Bacteria; kingdom Pseudomonadati; phylum Pseudomonadota; class Alphaproteobacteria; order Hyphomicrobiales; family Phyllobacteriaceae; genus Mesorhizobium; species Mesorhizobium sp. M1A.T.Ca.IN.004.03.1.1. Next base: position 74 of record NZ_RZTV01001073.1, read on the forward strand.
CCAGGCCGCCGAGTTGCTTGATCTGAGTCGAAGTCAGGTTCATCGGCTGCTGCGGGACTATGACCGTTTCGGTGAAGCCGGCCTGGTTTCGAAGAAGCGATCCCGACCGAGCAATCGGCGCCACAGCGAGGATTTTCGCAATGCGGCGCTGGATCTGATCCGCG
>NZ_RZTV01001074.1:0-237 GCF_003997555.1 Mesorhizobium sp. M1A.T.Ca.IN.004.03.1.1
GGCGCAGAGCCTCCGGCAACGTGGGCTCCAGGCCACTGCCGTCACGGATCTGGAAGCAGCAGTGCGGCAGGCCGATATCGTCAGCGCGGCGACGCTCGCGACAGCACCGCTTATCCGCGGCGAATGGCTGCGGCCGGGCATCCATGTCGATCTGATCGGCGGCTTCACCCCGGCGATGCGCGAGGCCGATGACGAGGCCTTTCGGCGCTCATCTGCCTATATCGACACGCACGAAGC
>NZ_RZTV01001075.1:0-237 GCF_003997555.1 Mesorhizobium sp. M1A.T.Ca.IN.004.03.1.1
CAGGCTTATGCCAACCGCGCTCTTGTCTATCGCAATATGGGCCCGCAGGCCCAGGCGATTGCCGATTACAATGCCGCCCTGCAGATCAATCCAAGCTACGACGTCGCCTATATCGGCCGCGGCAATGTCTATCGCATGGCCGGCCAGGACGATCAGGCTTTCAACGATTTCGACAGAGCGATCCAGCTCGGCACCACCGATGGCCGCGCCTATCACAATCGTGGCCTGATCTACCAG
>NZ_RZTV01001076.1:0-237 GCF_003997555.1 Mesorhizobium sp. M1A.T.Ca.IN.004.03.1.1
CTTTTCGACAGGGGATCCCTGATCGCCCATCTGCTCGGCAGGGACCGGATCTACTCGGTGCGGTATGGGAATTTGCGGGGATAGCGCTACGACCCGTGTGCCGCGTTCCCCTCTCCACACCCTTAAATCAATCACACTCCCGTAGCTGCTGCTGATACGTCCCCGCCATCCGCGCCAACCTCTGCGCCGTCTGCTGTAATTGCCCGTTCGAGCGCCAGTCGCCGCGCTTATATCCGG
>NZ_RZTV01001077.1:0-237 GCF_003997555.1 Mesorhizobium sp. M1A.T.Ca.IN.004.03.1.1
GCCGCATCGGACTGCGACACGCCGATATCCTTGAGCTCGTTCGCCGTCAGGTTTCTCAGCGCACGCCGGCCTTCCCGCTTCTGATGCCAGAGAAGAGTGGCCGCCCAGATCCGGCCGAGCCGCGTCGTCGCCTCAGCGGGCACGTCGGGGAGAATGATCTGTCTCCTGTCCTCATAGGAGACAATCGGTACAATCGGCATTTTGATCTCGGGTAAGGCAGACATTCCAGGAATCCTC
>NZ_RZTV01000102.1:0-342 GCF_003997555.1 Mesorhizobium sp. M1A.T.Ca.IN.004.03.1.1
GAAGCTTCTTGAGCTCGTTGACCACTTCGTCGATGGCTCGGCCCGTCAAGATTTCCGCGTCTCGCGAATGGCCGCTGCACTGGACGATATCTCGGAACGTGCGGGTCTGCTGGCGCCCTTGATCCGGGAGGTAGTCGAGCAGCTAGATCGCATCGGCAGAGAGGCCGGCGGGCCGCTCGATGAATTTGTGACACTGGCACTTGGCAGCGATATTGACGAGCTGTTGCAGCGGATTTCTCTAACGGCCGGCGCTGCCCGAGGCTCAGTAGTTCGCAAATACGGCTCCGGCGACCCTGACTCGCCAGACAGGGGATCAGGTGGCGGACGTGGGATTCATGCGAG
>NZ_RZTV01001078.1:0-237 GCF_003997555.1 Mesorhizobium sp. M1A.T.Ca.IN.004.03.1.1
GCCGACTAACCCACTGCGCGCCAGCGACAAGCGCCTGGATCTCTTCTTCCGTGAAAGACAGAGGCGGCAAAAGGAAGCCCGGCTGCAGTATGTAGCCGACCCCGGGCTCTCCATCGATATCCGCGCCCATTGCCTGCAGCGTCACGATGTCACGACGGATGGCCCGCAGCGAAACGCCGAGCTCGCGCGCAAGCGTCAAGCCGGCCACCGTTCCGCGGTGACGACGAAGAACTTGCA
>NZ_RZTV01001079.1:0-236 GCF_003997555.1 Mesorhizobium sp. M1A.T.Ca.IN.004.03.1.1
TTTTCCGGTCCCCAGTCATCGAGGATCAGCAGGTCGGTCTTGGCGATAGATTTGGGGATTCTGCCGTATCGCCCGTCACCCCTTGCAAGCGCGAGCGTGGCGAACAGCCGGGGAACGCGGTGGTATGCAACGGAGAAATCCTCGCGGCATGCTTTGACCGATGGATGCGGCCCAGCGCCGAAAGCGATCTGGTGTCCACTCAGCGTATCGCCGGTGGGAACTGGTCATGTGATCTG
>NZ_RZTV01001080.1:0-236 GCF_003997555.1 Mesorhizobium sp. M1A.T.Ca.IN.004.03.1.1
CAGAAATTCGCCGCCGGCATGTCGAACCAAGCCGATGCCAGCCAGGACCGCGGCAGTGCCGCAAGCGAAGGCTTCGACGAGCTTGCCGCTGGTTGCGTCCTGCTGCCATTCCGCGAAGGAGTAGGGACGCTGTTCGACGCGCAAGCCCTTTTCTCCAGCGAGCACGATCACCGAGGCCCGAGTGATGCCCGGCAGGATCGTGCCGCCAAGAGGCGGGGTCACCACGGATCCGTCAT
>NZ_RZTV01001081.1:0-236 GCF_003997555.1 Mesorhizobium sp. M1A.T.Ca.IN.004.03.1.1
AGCGACCATTCCCCGGTGAAGATCACCTGGCAGGTGATCGCCGGATCGACCGAACGCGCGCCGAGCAGGAAGGAGTTGATGTTGAGCAGCACCTGCGGGATCGGCTTGGCTGCAACGAAGCCGAGCTTCTTCGATTTGGTGGTGTGTCCGGCGACGACGCCGTTGAGGTACTGGCCCATGCCGATATAGCCGAAATAGGACCCGGCGTTCATCGGGTGCTTGTCCTTGTTCCACAT
>NZ_RZTV01001082.1:0-236 GCF_003997555.1 Mesorhizobium sp. M1A.T.Ca.IN.004.03.1.1
CGTCGATGCTGTCGGCGGTCACGGTTACGGTTGTGGAGAAGACGATATTGTCGTTCAGCCGGCCTTCGATCGTCAGAATGTTGTCGTAGTTCGAGGTTCCGTTGGCGACTTCGAACTGCTTGATCTGGAACGGGCCGCCATCGGCCGAGTAGATCGGCGTCCAGAACACGCCTCCTCCCAGATAGTGGTTGCCACCTGCTTCTTCACGCACTGTCGCATCGTCTCCATCCCGCCAG
>NZ_RZTV01001083.1:0-236 GCF_003997555.1 Mesorhizobium sp. M1A.T.Ca.IN.004.03.1.1
TTTTGGTCGTAGACTCTTTTGTCATTTCATTCCCTCTCTTTTTGCTCATTAGGAACCTACTGCCGTGAGCCGATTACACTTTCGCAATTGTCTCTGCTTCGTTCTCCTGGGATTGCTGCCACAAGCTCACGCGTGTAATCGGATTGCGGTTTCAGGAAAATCTGAGACGGCGGGCCGCGCTCGACGACCCGGCCCTTCTGCATCACAGCAATTTCGTCGCAGATCTGGCTGGCGAC
>NZ_RZTV01001084.1:0-236 GCF_003997555.1 Mesorhizobium sp. M1A.T.Ca.IN.004.03.1.1
TTTTCCACGTTCAGCACCGAAGGGGACATGAAGGACCTCGAAACCACTTTCTTTCACTGCCCTTATCAAGGGCAATCGCTTCCGCTTGTTTAGGATATAATCTCTATAAAATTAGTCGAATTAATGCCGAGCGCAATCTAGCCTTTCACGCATCGAGAGATTTCAGACTGCGCCGGTCGAGGCGGCGCCGGGGTGCTCTCGCGCGGATTTGCAAGGAGGCAGGCATGGCGCGAAAC
>NZ_RZTV01001085.1:0-236 GCF_003997555.1 Mesorhizobium sp. M1A.T.Ca.IN.004.03.1.1
GCCGCAGCAGATGGAAGGCCGTCAGCCCCTGCACCATCAGGGCAGTCGCCTCCTCGAAGGAAAGCGCATCCGGCAACGGCGCGGCGAGATTGGCATCGATCGCCACATATTCGGCATAACCGCCGAAAGGCCGGTCGGAGACAAATAGCGGCGCCGCCACACGGCTTCCCAGGAGGCGCGGGTCCACGCTCTCGCCGACCGCCTCTACGGTGCCGGCTGCCTCGACGCCTGGGAAC
>NZ_RZTV01001086.1:0-236 GCF_003997555.1 Mesorhizobium sp. M1A.T.Ca.IN.004.03.1.1
GCGAATTCTTCGACCAGTATCCTGGGCGAAGCCCGCCATTTGTGCTTCCCGCCCAACAGATGGATCGTATGTTTTGCTAGTTCGTCGACGTCGCGGCACAATAGGACACCGCTGCTGCCGCTGCCCACGGCAGGCTTAAGAATTACCGGGAGGTTGATTTCCGCGGCACAGCTTTGTACGTCCGCGGCATTCGATGCTAAGCGATAGGCCGGCATAGGAACGCCGGCCTCCGCGAG
>NZ_RZTV01000103.1:0-342 GCF_003997555.1 Mesorhizobium sp. M1A.T.Ca.IN.004.03.1.1
GAAGCCGGAAATCAGCCGCATTGCCGCGATCGGCGTGGCGCCGTCGCCCTCGCGTTTCAGGATGGTCCGGCCCGAACGGCCGATCGCGGCAGGGATGGTGATTGCGCCGAATCGGACGATGGCGCGGCTCTTCTTCCCTGGCGCGGGGCGCACCACGATCGTCGATGGCCGCATGCCCCGGCTCCGCCTTGCTTTTTCCATTTTTCTCGCATGTCTTGCATTGCCTGAGGCCGTGATTGAAATCATATGAAAAGCTGCGCGGCAACAGCCCCGCCGGCCGATCCTTGCCAAAGCTGGAATTTGGCGTAGGACTAGGGGACTAAACTTTGAGGACGCAACGGC
>NZ_RZTV01000010.1:0-109079 GCF_003997555.1 Mesorhizobium sp. M1A.T.Ca.IN.004.03.1.1
ACGCCGTTCTTCACCAACTACCGGCCGCAGTTCTACTTCCGCACCACCGACGTGACCGGCATCGTGACGCTGCCGGCAGGCACCGAGATGGTGATGCCCGGCGACAACATCACCGTCGATGTCGAGCTGATCGTGCCGATCGCGATGGAAGAGAAGCTGCGCTTCGCCATCCGTGAAGGCGGCCGCACCGTCGGTGCCGGCATCGTCGTCACCATCAAAGAATAATTGGACGAAACGGATCTGTCGCGGGCGCGGGGCTGCCCGCGCCGCGCCAGAACAAGGAATTGACGCATGAACGGACAGAATATCCGCATCCGCCTTAAGGCGTTTGACCACCGGGTGCTCGACGCCTCGACGCGCGAAATCGTGTCGACCGCCAAGCGCACCGGCGCCAACGTCCGCGGCCCCATTCCGCTGCCGACGCGGATCGAAAAGTTCACGGTCAACCGGTCGCCTCACGTCGACAAGAAGAGCCGCGAGCAGTTCGAGATGCGCACCCACAAGCGGCTGCTCGACATCGTCGATCCGACCCCGCAGACGGTCGATGCTCTGATGAAGCTCGATCTGGCCGCCGGTGTCGACGTCGAGATCAAGCTCTAAGGAACAAGAGGGCGGGGCGACCCGGAACTCTGAAGGAAGCAAGAGGCGTGGAGGGGCGTCAGCCCCGACAGGGAACTCTAAAGGAATTGAACCGATGCGTTCAGGTGTGATTGCAAAGAAGGTGGGAATGACCCGCATCTATAACGATGCAGGGGAACACGTTCCCGTCACCGTTCTCCAGATGGAGAACTGCCAGGTCGTGGCGCAGCGCACGCAGGAGAAGAACGGCTACACCGCCGTCCAGCTCGGCGTTGGCCTTGCCAAGGTGAAGAACACGTCGAAGGCGATGCGCGGCCATTTCGCTGCCGCCTCCGTCGAGCCAAAGGCGAAGCTCGCCGAGTTCCGCGTCTCCGCCGACAACATGATCGACGTCGGCGCCGAGCTCACCGTCGAGCACTTCGTCGCCGGCCAGAAGGTCGACGTGACGGGCACCTCGACCGGCAAGGGTTTTCAGGGCGTGATCAAGCGGCACAACATGGGTGGCGGCCGTGCCACGCACGGTAACTCGGTCTCGCACCGCACGCACGGCTCGACCGGACAGCGCCAGGACCCCGGCAAGGTGTTCAAGGGCAAGAAGATGGCCGGCCACATGGGCGACGTTCGCGTCACCGCCCAGAATGTCGAGGTCGTCTCGACCGATGCCGACCGCGGCCTGATCCTGATCCGCGGCGCCGTCCCGGGGGTGAAGGGCGCCTGGATCCTGGTCCGTGACGCGGCCAAGGTTGCGCTGCCGGCCAACGCGCCGAAGCCAGCCGCGATCCGTGCCGCTGCCGCCAAGAACGATGCCCCGGCCAATGAGGGAGCGGAATAATGGACCTCAAGATCACAACCCTCGGCGGCAAGGACGCCGGCAAGGTAAAGCTCTCCGAGGAGATCTTCGGCCTTGACCCGCGTGAGGACATCCTGCAGCGCGTCGTGCGCTGGCAGCTGGCCAAGAAGCAGCAAGGCACGCACAAGGCCAAGGGCCGCGCCGAGATCGCGCGCACCGGCGCCAAGATGTACAAGCAGAAGGGTACGGGCCGCGCCCGTCACCATTCGGCTCGCGCTCCGCAGTTCCGCGGCGGTGGCAAGGCGCACGGCCCGGTCGTGCGCAGCCACGAGCACGAGCTGCCGAAGAAGGTGCGCGCTCTGGGCTTGAAGCACGCTCTCTCGGCCAAGGCCAAGAGCGCTTCGCTGATCATCGTCGACGAGCTGAAGCTCGCCGAAGCCAAGACCAAGGCGCTGGTTGCGAGCCTCGAGACGCTCGGGCTCACCAATGCCCTGGTGATCGGCGGCGCCGAGCTTGACCAGAACTTCAAGCTGGCGGCGACCAACATCCCCAACATCGACGTGCTGCCGATCCAGGGCATCAACGTCTACGACATTCTGCGCCGCGGCACGCTGGTCCTTTCGAAGGCCGCCGTCGAGGCTCTCGAGGAGCGCTTCAAATGACCGACCTCCGTCACTACGACGTGATCGTCTCGCCGGCGATCACCGAAAAGTCGACCATGGCTTCCGAGCAGAACCAGGTCGTCTTCAATGTCGCCAAGAAGGCGTCGAAGCCGGAAATCAAGGCCGCCGTGGAAGCTCTCTTCGGGGTCAAGGTTACGGCCGTGAACACGCTCGTCCGTAAGGGCAAGATCAAGCGCTTCCGCGGCACGGTTGGCCGCCAGGGCGACGTCAAGAAGGCGGTTGTGACGCTGGCCGACGGCCAGTCGATCGACGTCGCGACGGGTCTCTGAGCAAGGCCGCGAGGACAGGACAATGGCACTCAAGAAATTCAACCCGGTAACGCCGAGCACCCGTCAGCTGGTCATCGTCGACCGCTCGGGCCTCTACAAGGGCAAGCCCGTCAAGGGCCTGACCGAAGGCCTGACCAAGTCGGGCGGCCGCAATAATTACGGCCGCATCACGGCCCGCTTCATCGGCGGCGGTCACAAGCGTTCGTACCGCATCATCGACTTCAAGCGTAAGAAGTACGACGTCGTCGGCACGGTCGAGCGCATCGAATACGATCCGAACCGCACCGCCTTCATCGCGCTGATCAAGTATGACGACGGCGAGCTGTCCTACATCCTGGCGCCGCAGCGTCTGGCCGCCGGCGACAAGATCGTGGCCGGCGAAGCGGTCGACGTGAAGCCGGGCAACGCGATGCCGCTGGCCTCGATGCCGGTCGGCACGATCGTCCACAACATCGAGCTGAAGCCGGGCAAGGGCGGCCAGGTCGCCCGTTCGGCGGGCGGCTACGCCCAGCTCGTCGGCCGCGACCAGGGCATGGCGATCCTGCGCCTCAACTCGGGCGAGCAGCGCGTCGTGCACGGCTCCTGCATGGCCACCGTCGGCGCCGTGTCGAACCCCGACCACGGCAACATCAACGACGGCAAGGCCGGCCGCACGGTGTGGCGCGGCAAGCGCCCGCACAATCGCGGCGTGGCCATGAACCCGGTCGATCATCCGCACGGTGGTGGCGAAGGCCGCACCTCGGGTGGCCGTCACCCGGTTTCGCCCTGGGGCAAGCCGACCAAGGGCAAGAAGACGCGGTCCAACAAGGCGACCGACAAGTTCATCGTGCGCTCGCGCCATCAGCGCAAGAGCTAAGAAGAGGTAACGCCAAGTGACTCGTTCGATTTGGAAAGGCCCCTTCATCGACGGCTACCTTCTCAAGAAGGTGGACAAGGTTCGTGAAGGCGGTCGCAATGAGGTGATCAAGATGTGGAGCCGTCGCTCCACCATCCTGCCGCAGTTCGTCGGCTTCACCTTCGGTGTCTACAACGGCCAGAAGCACGTTCCCGTCTCCGTGAACGAGGACATGGTCGGCCACAAGTTCGGTGAATTCGCTCCGACCCGGACCTACTACGGTCATGGCGCGGATAAGAAGGCGAAGAGGAAATAATCATGGGCAAGGCCAAAGCTCCGCGCAGGCTTGCTGACAACGAGGCGCGCGCCGTTCTGCGCACCATCCGTATCAGCCCGCAGAAGCTGAACCTGGTTGCCGCGCTGATCCGCGGCAAGAAGGTCGCGACAGCGCTTTCCGACCTCGAATTCTCGGCCAAGCGGATTTCCGGCACGGTCAAGAAGACCCTGGAGTCGGCGATCGCCAACGCGGAAAACAACCACGACCTCGATGTCGACGCACTGATCGTATCGGAAGCCTATGTCGGCAAGTCGATCGTCATGAAGCGTTTCCACGCGCGTGGCCGTGGTCGCGCCAGCCGTATCGAAAAGCCGTTCTCGCACCTCACGATCGTCGTTCGTGAAGTCGAGGAAAAAGGGGAGGCCGCATAATGGGCCAGAAAGTCAATCCGATCGGGCTGCGTCTCGGCATCAACCGCACCTGGGATTCGCGCTGGTTCGCGAACACCGGCGAATACGGTCAGCTGCTGCATGAGGACATCAAGATCCGTAAGTATCTTGAGAAGGAACTCAAGCAGGCCGCGATCTCCAAGGTCGTGATCGAGCGTCCGCACAAGAAGTGCCGCGTCACCATCCATGCCGCGCGTCCGGGCCTGATCATCGGCAAGAAGGGCGCCGACATCGAGAAGCTCCGCAGGAAGCTGATGGAGATGACGAAGTCCGAGACGCACCTCAACATCGTTGAAGTGCGCAAGCCGGAAATCGACGCCACGCTGATCGCCCAGTCGATCGCCCAGCAGCTCGAGCGCCGCATCGCGTTCCGTCGCGCCATGAAGCGCGCCGTTCAGTCGGCCATGCGTCTTGGTGCCGAAGGCATCCGCATCAACTGCTCCGGCCGTCTCGGCGGCGCCGAAATCGCGCGCATGGAGTGGTACCGCGAAGGCCGCGTGCCGCTGCATACGCTGCGCGCCGATGTCGACTACGGCACGGCCGAGGCGAACACGGCGTATGGCATCTGCGGCGTCAAGGTGTGGGTGTTCAAGGGCGAGATCCTCGAGCACGACCCGATGGCGTCGGAGCGTCGCGCCACGGAAGGCGATCACGGCGGTCAGACCGGCGAGCGTGAGCGCGGTCGCCGTCGCGAGAACGCCTGAGAAATTTGAGAATTTGGAGTTAGAACGATGCTGCAGCCAAAGCGCACAAAGTTCCGCAAGCAGTTCAAGGGCCGTATCCACGGTACCGCCAAGGGCGGCACCAATCTGGATTTCGGCGGTTTCGGGCTGAAGGCGCTTGAGCCGAACCGCGTCACCGCGCGCGAGATCGAGGCGGCCCGCCGCGCGATCACCCGCGAGATGAAGCGCGCCGGCCGCGTCTGGATCCGGGTGTTCCCGGATCTGCCGGTCACCTCGAAGCCGACCGAAGTGCGCATGGGTAAGGGCAAGGGCGCCGTCGACTACTGGGCGGCGCGCGTCAAGCCTGGCCGCATCATGTTCGAGATCGACGGCGTCAGCGAAGAAACTGCGCGTGAGGCGCTGCGTCTCGGCGCCGCCAAGCTCTCGGTCAAGACGCGCTTCGTGCAGCGCATCGCAGAATAAGGACAGGCGATCATGAAAGCCGAAGATATCCGGACCAAGACCCAGGATCAGCTGGCCGACGACCTGGCCGCCCTCAAGAAGGAGCAGTTCAATCTGCGCTTCCAGAAGGCCACCGGCCAGCTCGAGAAGACCGCACGCGTGAAGCAGGTCCGCAGGGACATCGCGCGCATCAAGACCATCGCCGCGGAAAAAGCCGCGGCCAAGAAGGCTTAAGGACGAGAACCATGCCAAAGCGCATCCTGCAGGGCACCGTGGTCAGCGACAAGAACGAGAAGACGGTCGTCGTCAAGGTCGAGCGGCGCTTCACGCATCCCGTGATGAAGAAGACCGTGCGCCTGACCAAGAAGTACAAGGCGCATGACGAGAACAACGCCCACAAGGTCGGCGACCAGGTGTTCATCCAGGAATCGAAGCCGATCTCCAAGGACAAGCGCTGGGTCGTCATCACCGCGGATCAGGCTTGATCCGGGCGAACGAAACGAATTTTGGACAGACCGGGGAGGGGTGAAAGCCCGTCCCGTTAGAAAAGAAGAAGGCGGCCAGTCATGATTCAGATGCAAACAAACCTCGACGTCGCGGACAATTCCGGCGCCCGTCGTGTCATGTGCATCAAGGTGCTGGGCGGTTCGAAGCGGAAGTATGCCTCCGTCGGCGACATCATCGTGGTGTCGATCAAGGAAGCCATCCCGCGCGGCCGCGTTAAGAAGGGCGACGTGATGAAGGCGGTCGTGGTTCGCACGGCCAAGGACATCCGCCGTCCGGACGGCAGCGTGATCCGTTTCGACAAGAACGCGGCCGTTCTCGTCGACAACAAGAAAGAGCCGATCGGCACACGTATCTTCGGGCCGGTTCCGCGCGAGCTTCGCGCCAAGAACCACATGAAGATCATCTCGCTCGCGCCTGAAGTGCTGTAAGGAGCCGGACCCATGCAAAAGATCAGAAAAGGCGACAAGGTCGTCGTGCTTGCCGGCAAGGACAAGGGCCGTTCGGGCGAAGTCCTGTCGGTGCAGCCGAAGGAAGACACCGCGCTGGTCCGCGGCGTGAACCTCATTCGCCGTCACCAGAAGCAGACCCAGTCCCAAGAGGGCGGGATCATCACCAAGGAAGCGCCGATCCACCTGTCGAACATCGCGCTGGCCGACCCCAAGGACGGCAAGCCGACCCGCGTCGGCTTCGCCATCCAGAAGGACGGCAAGAAGGTGCGCGTCGCCAAGCGTTCGGGAGAAGTCATCAATGGCTAAGGCTGAAACCAAGCAGGCAGCTGCCAAGAACGAGCCGCGCCTCAAGAAGGTCTATCAGGAGACCATCCGCAAGGCGCTGCAGGAGCAGTTCGGCTACGACAACGAGATGCAGGTTCCGCGCATCGACAAGATCGTGCTGAACATGGGTGTCGGCGAAGCGACCGGCGATTCCAAGAAGCCCTCGGTCGCGGCCGAGGACCTCGCGCTGATCGCCGGCCAGAAGGCTGTCGTCACCCGCGCCCGCAATTCGATCGCGGGCTTCAAGGTGCGCGAGAACATGCCGATCGGCGCCAAGGTCACGCTGCGCAAGGAACGCATGTACGAGTTCCTCGACCGCCTCGTGAACATCGCGCTGCCGCGCGTTCGCGACTTTCGCGGACTGAACCCGAAGAGCTTTGACGGCCGTGGCAACTACGCCATGGGCATCAAGGAGCACATCGTGTTCCCGGAGATCAACTACGACAAGGTTGATCAGGTCTGGGGCATGGACGTCATCGTTTGTACGACGGCGAAGACGGATGACGAGGCCAGGGCGCTGCTCAAGGCCTTCAACTTCCCCTTCCGCCAGTAACGGCAGCGAAAAAGGAAAAATCTGAAATGGCAAAGACCAGCTCAGTCGAGAAGAACAACCGGCGCCGCAAGCTTGCCGGTCAGTACGCCGCCAAGCGCAAGGCGCTCAAGGACATCGTCATGGACCAGTCCAAGCCGATGGAAGAGCGTTTCCGCGCCCAGTTGAAGCTTTCGGCGCTGCCGCGCAACTCGGCCAAGATCCGCATCCGCAACCGCTGCGAAGTGACGGGGCGTCCTCGCGCCTACTATCGCAAGCTCAAGCTTTCGCGTATCGCGCTTCGCGATCTGGGCAACAACGGCCAGATCCCGGGCCTGGTCAAGTCGAGCTGGTAAGGAGACACTGAGATGTCATTGAGCGATCCTCTCGGCGATATGCTGACCCGCATCCGCAACGCCTATGGCCGCAAGAAGTCGACCGTCTCGACTCCGGCCTCGCGTCTGCGCGCCCGCGTCCTCGAAGTGCTGAAGTCGGAAGGCTATATCCGCGACTACAGCCAGACCGACTTCGAGAACGGCAAGTCGGAAATCGAGATCGAGCTGAAGTATTTCGACGGCGCTCCGGTCGTGCGCGAAATCGAGCGCGTCTCGAAGCCCGGCCGCCGCGTCTATGTCTCGGCCAAGTCGATCCCGCATGTCGCCAACGGCCTCGGCATCGCCATCCTTTCGACGCCGAAGGGCGTCATGGCCGATCACGAAGCGCGCGAGCAGAATGTCGGCGGCGAGATCCTCTGCCAGATTTTCTAAGGGTGAATGGTCAATGGTGAATAGTGAATGGTGAGACTGCACGGGACTTTGACCGCGCCGTTCGCCATTCCACCATTCACCATTCACAGCAGTAAAGGAAAGAGGAGACAACAATGTCTCGTATCGGAAAGAAACCCGTTTCGCTGCCGCAGGGCGTCTCCGCGACCGTCAACGGCCAGACCGTGACGGCGAAGGGCCCCAAGGGCGAGCTGAAGTTCGTGGTCAACGACGAAGTGCTGGTCAAGATGGAAGGCGCCGAGATTTCGGTCGAGCCGCGCGACCAGACCAAGACCGCCCGCGCCAAGTGGGGCATGTCGCGCACGCAGATCGTCAACATCCTGCAGGGCGTCAAGGACGGCTTCGAGAAGAAGCTCGAGATCACCGGCGTCGGCTATCGCGCCGCCATGCAGGGCAAGAACCTGCAGCTGGCGCTCGGCTTCAGCCACGACGTGGTCTATGAGACGCCGCAGGGCATCACGATCTCCGTGCCGAAGCCGACCGAAATCACGGTCTCCGGCATCGACAAGCAGCAGGTCGGCCAGGTCGCGGCCGAGATCCGCGAGTATCGCGGTCCCGAACCCTACAAGGGCAAGGGCGTGCGCTATGCCGACGAGCGGATTGTCCGCAAGGAAGGCAAGAAGAAGTAAGACTTTTGATCGCCGCGGGGCGCGACCGCGGGAGGCTTGGCCTACCGCACACGGTTGCCCCCGTTTTCTGAAGGCAAGGAACAGAATCATGGCTAGCCCCAAAGAAACCACCCAGCGCCGCGCGCAGCGCGTGCGCCGCCAGCTCAAGAAGGTCGCCGGCGAGCGGCCGCGGCTTTCGGTGCACCGCACCTCGAAGCACATCTACGTCCAGGTCATCGACGACGCCAAGGGCCACACGCTCGCCGCCGCCTCGACCCTGGAGAAGGACCTGAAGGGCTCGCTCAAGACCGGCGCCGACAGCGCCGCCGCTGCCGCGGTCGGCAAGCTGATCGCCGAGCGCGCGTCGAAGGCCGGCGTCAAGGAAGTCGTCTTCGACCGCGGCCCGTACATCTATCACGGCCGCGTCAAGGCGCTGGCCGAGGCTGCCCGCGAAGGCGGTCTGAGCTTCTAATGCATGATCCCGAAAAGTTGCAGACTTTTCGGACAGGATCATGCAAAGGAGAAATTCACCGCCGGTGGTCGCTAGAGGCGCCGGCAAACAGCAACCCGTGCTTCCGGAAAAGAACAAGGACTAGGATATGGCACAGGAACGTAGGGAAGGCGGCCGCGGCCGCGAGCGTGAACGCGAAGAGCGCGACGACGGCATGGTGGACAAGCTTGTCCACATCAACCGCGTCGCCAAGGTGGTGAAGGGCGGCCGTCGCTTCGGCTTTGCCGCGCTTGTCGTCGTCGGCGACCAGAAGGGCCGCGTCGGCTTCGGCCACGGCAAGGCGCGCGAAGTGCCGGAGGCGATCCGCAAGGCGACCGAATCGGCCAAGCGCGACATGATCTTCGTGCCGCTGCGTTCGGGCCGCACGCTGCATCACGACGTCGAGGGCCGCTGGGGCGCCGGACGCGTTCTGCTGCGCGCCGCCAAGCAGGGTACCGGCATCATCGCGGGCGGCCCGATGCGCGCCGTCTTCGAGACGCTCGGCATGCACGACGTGGTCGCCAAGTCGATGGGTTCGTCGAACCCCTACAACATGGTTCGCGCCACCTTCGACGCGCTGAAGAGCCAGATGCATCCGAAGGATGTGGCAGCTGCGCGCGGCATCAAGTACTCGACCCTTCAGGCCCGCCGCGGCACCGCCGTCGCGACCGAAGAATAGTCGACGCTGACCAGGGATTTCGACCATGGCCAAGAAAGCTACCAAGACCATCACCGTCGAGCAGATCGGTTCGCCGATCCGCCGGCCGAAGGAGCAGCGCGCGACGCTGGTCGGCCTCGGCCTCAACAAGATGCACAAGCGGCGTACGCTGGAAGACACCCCTTCGGTGCGCGGCATGATCGCCGCCGTCCAGCACCTCGTCCGCGTTGTGGACGAGGCCTGAACGGAAGCGCAGGAGACAGAAACATGAAACTCAACGATCTGCGTGACAAGGACGGCGCCACGCACTCCAGGAAGCGCCTCGGTCGCGGCATCGGCTCCGGCTCTGGCAAGACCGCCGGTCGCGGCGTCAAGGGCCAGAAGGCACGCTCGGGCGTTGCCATCAACGGCTTCGAGGGCGGCCAGATGCCGCTTTACCGGCGCCTGCCAAAGCGCGGCTTCAACAACCTGTTCGCCAAGAGCTTCACCGTCGTGTCGCTTGCCCGCATCCAGGCTGCCGTCGATGCCAAGAAGCTCGACGCGAAGGAGACCGTGACGGCTGAGACCCTGATCGCTGCCGGCGTCATCCGCCGCGCCAAGGACGGCGTGCGCGTGCTCTCCGACGGCGAGCTCAAGGCCAAGCTCAGCTTCGACGTCGCCGGCGCCTCCAAAGCTGCGATCGAGAAGATCGAGAAGGCCGGCGGTTCGGTGAAGCTGCCGGAAGCGGCCGCCGCCGAGTAACGGCGATTTGAAGCGCGGCCGGCGGGTATGGTTTCATTTTTGCCGCCCGTCCGCGCTTTGATCTGATCAATTAGGCGGCCGCGTCAACGCGGCCGCTTGCATGTTGACGGTCCGGAGCTTATCTCGTGAGCTTCGGTGACACGCGCCGCCTGAGCTGCGGGCATCGAGCGCGACATAGAAATCAATGAAGTAGAGCATAATCAATGAAGTAGAGGATGATGTCTTCCGAAAACCGCTTCACACTTTTCGGCATCATGCTCTAGCGGAGAAAATCAGGCATGGCTTCGGCTGCTGAACAACTAGCCTCCAATCTGAATTTTGCGGCCTTCGCCAAGGCCGAGGATCTGAAGAAGCGCATCTGGTTCACCGTCGGCGCGCTGCTCGTCTACCGCCTCGGCACCTACATCCCGCTTCCCGGGATCAATCCCGACGCTTTCGCGCAGGCCTTCTCCTCGCAGAGCAAGGGCGTGCTCGGCATGTTCAACATGTTTGCCGGCGGCGCCGTGCAGCGCATGGCGATCTTCGCGCTCGGCATCATGCCCTACATCTCCGCTTCCATCATCATGCAGCTGATGACCTCGGTCATCCCGTCGCTGGAAGCGCTGAAGAAGGAAGGCGAGCAGGGCCGCAAGATCATCAACCAGTACACGCGCTACGGCACCGTGCTGCTGGCCTTGGTGCAGGCCTACGGCATTTCGGTCGGGCTGGAGGGCGGCAACGGTATCGTCACCGATCCCGGCATGTTCTTCCGCATCTCGACCGTCGTCACGCTTGTCGGCGGGACCATGTTCCTGATGTGGCTCGGCGAGCAGATCACCGCGCGCGGCATCGGCAACGGCATTTCGCTGATCATCTTCTCGGGCATCGTCGCCGGTCTGCCGCACGCCATTTCAGGCACGCTGGAACTCGGCCGCACCGGTGCGCTGTCCACGAGCCTGATTCTCGCGATCATCGTGCTCGCCGTCGTCGTCATCGGCGTCATCGTCTTCTTCGAGCGCGCCCAGCGCCGCCTGCTCATCCAGTATCCGAAGCGGCAGGTCGGCAACCGCATGTTCCAAGGCGACACCTCGCATCTGCCGCTGAAGCTCAACACCTCGGGCGTCATCCCGCCGATCTTCGCCTCCTCGCTGCTGCTTCTCCCGGCAACGGTTGCCGGCTTCTCGCAGACCACCAACCTGCCTGCCTGGGCGAGCACGGTTCTTGCGGCGCTGGGCCACGGCCAGCCGCTCTATATGGCGTTCTATGCGGCGATGATCATTTTCTTCGCCTTCTTCTATACGGCAATCGTCTTCAACCCGAAGGACACGGCCGACCAGCTCAAGAAGCATTCCGGCTTCATCCCGGGCTATCGTCCGGGCGAGCGCACCGCCGAATATATCGACTATGTTCTGACGCGTATCACCGTCATCGGCGCCATCTACCTGGTGCTGGTGTGTCTGCTGCCTGAGTTCCTGATTTCAGCGACTGGCGTACCTTTCTATCTCGGTGGCACATCGCTTCTGATCGTGGTCAGTGTCACGCTCGACACGGTGGCGCAGGTTCAGGGTCACCTGATCGCGCACCAGTATGAGGGCCTGATCAAGAAGTCGAAGTTGCGCGGGGGTAAGAGGAGCAGATGAGGCTGATATTGCTTGGGCCGCCAGGAGCGGGCAAGGGGACGCAAGCACAGAGACTGGTAGAAAAACACGGCATACCCCAGCTTTCGACGGGAGACATGCTGCGTGCCGCCGTCCAGGCCGGAACCGAAGTCGGCAAGCGGGCCAAGGCGGTTATGGATGCCGGCGAGCTGGTATCGGACGCGATCGTCAATGCGATCGTTGCCGAGCGGATCGACCAGCCCGACTGCGCCAGGGGCTTCATCCTCGACGGTTATCCGCGCACGCTGGTGCAGGCCGATGCCGTCGAAGCCATGCTCGCCGAGCGCAACATCGCGCTCGACAGCGTCATCGAGCTCGTCGTCGACGACAAGGCGCTGGTCGGGCGCATCGTCAAGCGGGCCGAGGATGCCAAGGCGGCCGGCCAGCCGGTGCGCAAGGACGACAACCCGGCGGTGTTCGAGGAGCGCCTGCGAGAATATTACAAGAAGACGGCGCCGCTGACCGGCTACTACTATGCCAAAGGCAGGCTGAAGAGCGTTGACGGCATGGCCAGCATCGACGCGGTGACCGCGGAGATCGAGAAGGTGCTCACGGCGGCGGTGAGCTAGGCCGCTCCGACAAGCAAAGATTGCGCTTGACTGGAAGAAGCCATTGGGGTATGGCGGCCCGTCTTCCTATCAGGCATGGACTTTGCTTGCCCGCAAGGGCAGGGCATCCGTTTTGAACCAGGAAACTCCCGCAAGGGCCGGCCTCCACCGGACGCGGGGCAACTTAGATAGCGCCGGGCCTGCCTTTTGAAGGATGGCCGGCCCAAATGGAGATGAAAGAACATGGCTCGTATAGCCGGCGTCAACATTCCGACCAACAAGCGCGTCGTCATTGCGCTTCAGTACATTCACGGCATCGGCAAGAAGTTTGCCCAGGAGATCGTCGACAAGGTCGGCATCCCGGCAGACCGCCGCGTCAACCAGCTGACCGACGCGGAAGTGCTGCAGATCCGCGAGACGATCGACCGCGACTACCAGGTCGAAGGCGACCTGCGCCGCGAGGTCTCGATGAACATCAAGCGGCTGATGGACCTCGGCTGCTACCGCGGCCTGCGTCACCGCCGCTCGCTGCCGGTCCGCGGCCAGCGCACGCATACCAATGCGCGCACCCGCAAGGGCCCGGCCAAGGCGATCGCCGGCAAGAAGAAGTAATTAGGGGAATAAGGGGGTAGGGGAGTAAGGCAGTAGGGAATAGTCCGAAATCGGATCGTTCATTTCCCCACTCCCTTACTGCCCTATTCCCCTACTCCCTTACGAAGGTGGAGCCGCTGGCGTTACGGCGGTGTAGAGATCAACTGAAAGGACTACCATGGCCAAGGAAGCCGCTCGTGTTCGCCGTCGCGAACGCAAGAACATCTCGTCGGGCGTTGCCCACGTCAATTCGACCTTCAACAACACGATGATCACCATCACCGACGCGCAGGGCAATTCGATCGCCTGGTCGTCCGCCGGCGCCCAGGGCTTCAAGGGTTCGCGCAAGTCGACCCCGTTCGCCGCCCAGATGGCCGCCGAGGACGTCGCCAAGAAGGCCCAGGAACACGGCATGCGCATGCTCGAGGTCGAGGTCTGCGGACCCGGCTCCGGCCGTGAATCGGCGCTGCGCGCCCTGCAGGCGGCCGGCTTCACCATCACCTCGATCCGCGATGTGACGCCGATCCCGCACAATGGCTGCCGTCCGCGCAAGAAGCGCCGCGTCTAATATTTTTGAACGCCGCGTGAGCGCCAAGGCGCTCCTCCGCGGCAATTCCAGGCTGCCCGCCACGATTGGATGGTGGCGGGTCAAAGGAAGGAAGACACCATGATCCAGAAAAACTGGCAGGAACTGATCAAGCCGAACAAGATCGAGTTCTCGTCGAAGAAGAAGACGCTGACCACGCTCGTGGCCGAGCCGCTCGAGCGCGGCTTCGGCCTCACGCTCGGCAACGCGCTGCGGCGCGTGCTTCTGTCTTCGCTGCGCGGCGCGGCCGTCACCGCCGTGCAGATCGACGGCGTGCTGCATGAGTTCTCGTCCATCGCCGGCGTGCGCGAGGACGTGACCGACATCGTGCTCAACATCAAGGAAATCGCCATCCGCATGGAAGGCGATGGTCCCAAGCGCATGGTCGTGCGCAAGCAGGGCCCGGGCGCCGTGCTTGCCGGTGACATCCAGACCGTCGGCGACGTCGAGATCCTCAACCCCGACCACGTGATCTGCACGCTGGACGAGGGCGCGGAGATCCGCATGGAATTCACCGTCGACACCGGCAAGGGTTATGTGCCGGCTGAGCGCAACCGCGCCGAGGACGCGCCGATCGGCTTGATCCCGGTCGACAGCCTCTACTCGCCGGTCAAGAAGGTCTCCTACAAGGTCGAGAACACCCGCGAAGGCCAGGTTCTCGACTATGACAAGCTGACCATGACCATCGAGACCGACGGTTCGATCTCGGGCGAGGACGCCGTGGCTTTCGCGGCCCGCATCCTGCAGGACCAGCTCAGCCTGTTCGTCAACTTCGACGAGCCGCAGAAGGAAGTCGCCACCGAGGCCGTCACCGAGCTGGCCTTCAACCCGGCGCTGCTCAAGAAGGTCGACGAGCTCGAGCTTTCGGTGCGTTCGGCCAACTGCCTGAAGAACGACAACATCGTCTATATCGGCGACCTGATCCAGAAGACCGAAGCCGAGATGCTGCGCACTCCGAATTTCGGCCGCAAGTCGCTGAACGAGATCAAGGAAGTGCTGGCGGCGATGGGTCTGCACCTCGGCATGGAAGTGCCGGACTGGCCGCCGGAAAACATCGAAGACCTCGCCAAGCGTTACGAGGATCAGTATTGAGCATGAATTCCAAGGATCGGCGGCGCGAGCCGCTCGATCCGACGGTCATGCGGAAAACCATCAGAGGCCGTGGCCTCTTGAACAACTAAAGAAGGAAAAGAGCCATGCGCCACGGTTTCAAAGGCCGTCGCTTCGCCCGCAGCGTAAGCCACCGCAAGTCGATGTTCGCCAACCTCGCCGTGTCGCTGATCGAGCACGAGCAGATCGTCACTACCCTGCCGAAGGCGAAGGACCTGCGTCCGATCGTCGAGAAGCTGGTGACGCTCGGCAAGCGCGGCGACCTGCACGCCCGCCGCCAGGTGATCGCGCAGATCGGCAATGAAGGCGTCGTCAAGCGCCTGTTCGAAACCATCGCACCGCGCTACGCCAGCCGCAACGGCGGCTACCTGCGCATCATGAAGGCGGGCTTCCGCCACGGCGACAATGCCGCCATGGCGGTCATCGAGTTCGTCGACCGCGACACCTCGGCCAAGGGCGCCGCCGACCGCGCGCGTCTCGAGGCCGAAGGCGGCGAAGAGGAAGCCGCGGCCGCATAAGGCCAGGTTTTCAGCGAATGAATTCAAGGGGCCTTCGGGGCCCCTTTTTCGTTCTGAAACCACCGAGCAGGGCGAGCGGATTTTCGTTCTCGTTCTCACGCTTTTGCGCGACAAGCATCGTATTTCCGTGCATTAGCCTTTCATTCTGCACAATCGTCGGGACAATGGCGCCCGATCTGGAGGATTCGGAATGCACCTCAAACGGCTGTTTCTTATTGCGGTTTGCACGCTTGCCGCTTTCGCCGCGGCTCCTAGCGTCAGACAGGCATTCGCAGAAGATGCCGCCAAGCCGGCCGACCCTGGCCTTTCCGACGTGCTGACCGATCTCTTGCATGGCGTCGAGGGCGAGAACTCCACTTCCGGGCCCGACAAGCGCGTGCCGTTCGGCCGCGAGGAGGTGCAGCTTTCGTTTGCGCCGCTAGTCAAGCAGACGGCGCCGGCCGTGGTCAACGTCTATGCCTCGCAGACCGCAAAGGTGACCTCGCCGTTCGAGGGCGATCCCTTCTTCGAGGAGTTCTTCGGCCGCGCGCAGCCGCGCGCGCAGTCTTCGCTCGGTTCCGGCGTGCTGGTCGATCCGAGCGGCGTGATCGTCACCAACTACCATGTCATCAAGGATGCCGACGAGGTGAAGGTCGCGACGGCCGACGGGCGCGAGTTCACATCCAAGGTGATGCTGAAGGACGAGACACTGGATCTTGCCGTGCTCAAAATCTCCGCCGACAAGCCGTTCCCGGTGATCGCCATCGGCGATTCCGACGCGCTCGAGGTCGGCGACCTGGTGCTCGCCATCGGCAATCCCTTCGGCGTCGGCCAGACGACCACCAGCGGGATCGTTTCGGCGCTTGCCCGCAGCCATATCGGCGTTTCCGACTCCGGCTATTTCATCCAGACCGACGCCGCCATCAATCCCGGCAATTCCGGCGGCGCGCTGATCAACATGGGCGGCCAGCTGGTCGGCATCAACACGGCTATCTATAGCCGCAGCGGCGGCTCGATCGGTATCGGTTTCGCCATTCCGTCGAACATGGTCAGGGCCTTCGCCGACGCCGCCAAAGCCGGCCTGGATTTCTTCGAGCGGCCCTATATCGGCGCCGAGTTTGAAGCCGTGACACCCCAGATCGCGGAATCGCTTGGCATGGAAAAGCCGACAGGCGCGCTGGTCTCGTCGGTCGATGGGGCCGGACCGGCCGGCAAGGCGGGGCTCAAGCCTGGCGACGTCATGCTGTCGCTCAACAACACCCCGGTCGAAAGCATCGAGGCGCTGGATTACCGCATGGCGACGCTGTCGATCGGTACCAAGGCGACCTTCGCAGTGCTGAGCAAGGGCCAGCAGGCAACGCTTGAGATTGCGCTGGAGCGCGCCCCCGAAGGTGCGAAGCCGAGCGAGGTCACGCTGCATGGCCGCAGCCCCTTCGCCGGCGCCAAGGTGGCAGAGCTTTCGCCGCGCCTTGCCCAGCGTCTCGGGCTGCGCACCGACATGAAGGGGGTCACCGTGGTCGACATCAACCGCGATTCACCGGCCGCCGATTTCGGCTTCCAACCGGGCGACATCGTGCGCGAAGTGAACGGCACCAGCATCGATAAGGCGGCGACGCTGGCACAGATTGCGCAGCAGGACACGCGGTGGTGGCGGTTTACCGTCGAGCGCGGTGGGCAGATACTGCGCCAGGTGTTGCGTTACTGAGCAGGCTCTGGAAAAGGGGCCGCGTTCCAACCAAATAAAAGTGCATGGCCGATCTGTTCAGCGTCGATGAACCAGAGAAGGCGCCGCCTGGCCGGCCGCTGGCTGACCGGTTGCGCCCGAAGACCCTTGGCGAGGTTGTCGGCCAGGAGCACTTGACCGGCCCGGATGGCGCGCTGACGCGGCTGATCAATTCCGGCACGCTCGGCTCGATGATCTTCTGGGGCCCGCCCGGCACCGGCAAGACGACGGTGGCGCGGTTGCTCGCCGGCGAAACCCACCTTGCCTTCGAGCAGATATCGGCGGTGTTTTCCGGCGTCGCCGACCTGAAGAAAGTGTTCGAGGCAGCAAAACTGCGCCGGACCAATGGCCGCCAGACGCTGCTCTTCGTCGACGAGATCCATCGCTTCAATCGTGCCCAGCAGGATGGTTTTTTGCCGGTCATGGAAGACGGCACGGTGGTGCTGGTCGGCGCCACGACGGAGAACCCATCCTTCGAGCTGAACGCGGCGCTTCTGTCCCGCGCGCGGGTGCTCGTCTTCCGCTCGCTGGACGAGGACAGCATCGCCAAGCTGCTGGAGCGGGCCGAGGCGACCGAGGGCAGGGCGCTGCCGCTCGACGACGAGGCGCGGGCCATGCTGATCCGCATGAGCGATGGCGACGGTCGTGCCTCGCTGACGCTCGCCGAGGAGGTCTGGCGCGCCGCCAAGCCGGGCGAGGTGTTTGGGCCCGAAGGCCTGCAGCGCGTCATCCAGCGTCGCGCGCCGATCTACGACAAGGGCCAGGACGGCCATTACAACCTGATCTCGGCGCTGCATAAATCGGTGCGCGGCTCGGATCCGGACGCTGCGCTGTATTACCTCGCCCGCATGTTCGATGCCGGTGAGGATCCGCTCTATCTCGGCCGCCGGCTGGTGCGCATGGCGGTGGAAGATATCGGGGTTGCCGATCCGCAGGCCCTGGTCGTCGCCAATGCCGCAAAGGACGCCTACGATTATCTCGGCTCGCCCGAGGGCGAACTCGCCTTCGCCGAGGCCACCGTCTATCTCGCCACCGCGCCCAAGTCGAATGCCGTCTACACCGCCTTCAAGGCGGCGACACAAGCGGCCAAGGAATTCGGCTCGCTGCTGCCGCCCAAGCACATCCTCAACGCGCCGACCAAGCTGATGAAGGAAGAGGATTACGGCGCCGGCTACCGCTACGACCACGACGAGCCGGATGCCTTTTCCGGCCAGGACTATTTCCCGGAAAAGATGGGCCGCCGCACTTTCTACGATCCGCCCGAGCGCGGTTTCGAGCGCGAGGTCAAGAAGCGGCTGGAATACTGGGCAAAGCTGCGCAAAGAGAGGGAATAGCCGCTTCCGCGGCTCGGCGAGCCCTTGGCGGCGAAGCTTCGTCGGCATGACAGCAAAGTCGAGATGCTGGCGCGATCGTGAGCGGGCAAACCTGTTCCAGATTGTGCCGCGTCATGAAAAATCCTATGAAGGCGCACGGCTGGCGGGGGTCGCCGTGATTTGGCTCATGCAAACAGGATCGCGCTCCCAAGCGAAAGACTATGACAAAGCAAACCCGTAAGACTCTTCGTCAGGCTGCTATCGCAGTCCCGCTTCTCGCGCTTGGCTTTTATTTTATCCCGATCCTGACCACGATCTGGATCGTCTGCGGTCTGATCGACGTGATGCGCAATGCAAACAAGGATCTGTCGTTGTTCCGCGGCTATTTCCTCGGCAACGGCATCTTCACCTGGCTGCTGTCGCCGTTCAACCTTTTGGTCGACCTGCTTTGCTATCGGAACCCGGGCGTATGGAAGCTGGAGCAGTTCCCCGCAGACTATCAGCGCGAGGTCAACGAGGTTCTCGACGTCTTCAAGGCTCGCAAGGACGAGATCGTCGCCGATATCGACGCCAATTTCGGCACCGGTCGGCGCGGCATGTATGTCTATCAGTGGTATGGCAAGCACAAGATCGACAACGTCGCGGAATTCAACAAGGACTTCAAATACATCAAGACCATCGCGGTCTCAGTCTTCAGAGGCAAGGAATCGACTTCCTGGCATTTCGGGCCGCTGCGGCTCAGCCTGCGCATCCTCTACAACCTGTTGCCGGTCAAGGCTGAGATTTTCGTCGAGTGCAACGGCGCCAGGAACTACTGGCACGACAACCCGCTTTACATTTTCGACGACACGCTGCTGCACCGTTCGGTGAACGAATATGACGGACGCCGCTACTGCGTGTTCATGGATATCATCCGTCCATCGCCATTCCCCGGCCTGATCGCCAACCTTCTCGCCATCGTTTCGGTCAGCGTCGAGCGCATCAATTCCATGTTCTACAAGAACTGGAACATGATCGGCTCGTCCAAGGCCAAGAAGGCCGCCGCAAACTGAAGCGTCCGCGCCTGCGGCTCCGCAAAGCTCTTTGGCGCGATCTTTGTCCGTTGTTGGGTCTTTGGCTCGCAACCTCTCTGCCTTAGTGCTATGGCGCCGCTTTCAACCGGAAAAGCGTAACCATGGCAGGTGTCGAACAAATCACGGTGGAGGCCGGCGAAGCGGGCATGCGGCTCGACCGCTGGTTCAAGGTTCATTATCCGGGCCTCGGCTTCGGTCACCTGCAAAAGCTCTTGCGCTCGGGCCAGGTCCGCGTTGATGGCGGCCGCGTGAAGGCCGACACGCGCGTCGAGCCCGGGCAGACCGTGCGCATTCCGCCGCTCGAAGTCGACAAGAAGGGCGACGCCGCGCTCACCGGCCATTCGATCCGCAACCAGGGCGATGCCGATGTGCTGGCCAAGATGCTGCAGCACGAGGACCCGAAGGTCTTCGTCTTCAACAAGCCTGCCGGGCTTGCCGTGCAGGGCGGCTCCGGCGTCACGCGCAATGTCGACGACATGCTG
Source organism: Mesorhizobium sp. M1A.T.Ca.IN.004.03.1.1 (assembly GCF_003997555.1). Lineage (NCBI taxonomy): Bacteria > Pseudomonadati > Pseudomonadota > Alphaproteobacteria > Hyphomicrobiales > Phyllobacteriaceae > Mesorhizobium > Mesorhizobium sp. M1A.T.Ca.IN.004.03.1.1. The sequence continues at coordinate 19,658 of NZ_RZTV01000010.1, forward strand.
GAGGCCTGGCGCAACCAGAAGGGCGAGAAGCCGCGCCTCGTCCATCGCCTCGACCGCGACACTTCCGGCGTGCTGGTCGTTGCCCGCACCCGCCTTGCCGCGATGAAGCTGTCTGAAGCGTTCCGGGCGCGCGAGACGAAGAAAACCTATTGGGCCTTGGTCAAGGGCGTGCCGCCGAAGCGCGAGGACAAGATCTCGACCTGGCTTGTCAAGGAGGCGACGCCGGACGGCGACCGCGTGCGCATCGCCAAGCATGGCGAGAAGGGCGCCGACCATGCCGTTTCCTATTACCGCGTCGTCGAGCAGGCGGCGCAGTCGCTGTCCTGGCTGGAAATGGAACCTTATACCGGCCGCACCCACCAGCTTCGCGTCCATGCCGCCCATATCGGCTGCCCGATCATCGGCGATCCCAAATATTTCGAGGCCGACACCAATTGGGAGTTTCCCGGCGGCATCCAGAACCGCCTTCATCTTCACGCGCGCCGCATCGTTATCCCGCATCCAGACCAGGGCGTCATCGATGTTACCGCGCCGATGCCGCCGCATATGCGCCAAAGCTGGAACCTGCTCGGCTTCGATGAGCAGAGCGCGGAGGACGACAATTGAGCGGTGCTGCCGATACATTCGGCCGACGCGACGCGGTCGACATGAGCGCGGCCGCCATGATGGTCGGGCTGACATTGTCCTGGGGCCTGAACTACGTCGCCGCCAAGGTCTCCTATGCCGGCTACGATCCGGTCTTCGTATCGATCGCGCGCTCGATCATCGGCGGGCTGTGCGTTCTCGGCTGGTGCCGGTTGCGCGGCATCAAGCTGTTTGAAGCGGATGGGACGCTCAGCGCCGGTATTGTCGTCGGCGTGCTCTTCGGCGTCGAGTTCCTGTTTCTCTATATCGGGCTGGAATACACGACCGTCGCTCGCAACACGCTCCTGGTCAACACCATGCCGTTCTGGGTCCTGATCGGCGGCCATTTTTTACTCGGCGAGCGCATCAACGCGCGCAAGCTTGGGGGCCTCGTGCTTGCCTTCTGCGGCCTTCTGGCCGTGTTCTCAGACGGCATCTTCGCCGGCAATGACGCGACGCTGACGGGCGATCTGCTCAGTCTTGGCTCGGGCATCCTGTGGGCGTTGACCAGCATCGTCATCAAGCGATCGAAGCTGGTCGAAACCAGCGCCGAGAAGCTTCTGCTCTATCAACTCGCGGGCGCCGCCGTCGTCGGTGCCCTTGTGATGCCGTTCGCCGGCCCGCCGATCCGCGAAATCGCTGCATTGCCGACACTGGCATTGATGTTCCAGTCTTTCTATATCGTCGCTTTCACCTATGTTTTGTGGTTCTGGCTGCTCACGCGCTATCCGGCGGCAGGCCTGTCCAGCTTCGCCTTCCTGTCGCCGGTGTTCGGTGTTCTGTGCGGCGCCGTGCTTTTGGGCGAGCCGCTGACGATCAGGATCTTCCTGGCACTGGGCCTGATCGCGGCCGGGCTGATCATCGTCAATCGGCCGTCGCGCAAGCAGGTCCCAGCGTAAGGAGTTCGAGATGCGCGACATCCTCAACGACCTCGAAGCGGGAAAGCAGCTTTCAGATCCCGATCCGGTGCGCCGCGCCCAGATCCAGATGAAGACGCCGCTGCCGAAGCGCTTCTACAAGGCGGTTTCGGTAGTGCCGGTCGAAGGCGGTTTTGCCGTCCATCTGGACGGCAGGCCGGTCCGCACGCCGGGAAAGGCGCTGCTGGTGTTGCCGACTGAAGGAGCCGCGACGCTGGTTGCTGACGAATTTTCCGCCCAGCGCGAGATCATCGACCCTGTGACCATGCCGGTGATGCGCCTTGCCAACACGGCACTCGACGGTGTGGCCAGCGACCCGCAAGCGGTGCTGGAGGATGTCCTGCGCTTCGCTTCGTCGGACCTGCTTTGCTACCGAGCCGATGGCCCGCAGGGGCTGTTAGACCGTCAGAACAGGCTCTGGGATCCGGTTCTCGATTGGGCAAGAAGCAACCTCGGCGTGCGCTTCAACCTCGCCGAAGGTGTCATCCATGTCGAGCAGCCGCGCGAGACGATCGCCGTCCTTGGCGCTCATCTTGCCCAGCGCGCCGAGCCGCTGCGTCTGGCCGCGATCCACGTCATGACCTCGCTGACCGGCTCAGCGCTGCTGGCGCTTGCCGTCGACTTCGGCGAGCTCGACGGCGAGGAGGCCTGGGCCGCCGGCCATGTCGACGAAGACTGGCAGATCGAGCACTGGGGGCAGGATGCCGAAGCCGTCGCGCGCCGCTCCGCCCGCAAGCGCGACATGATGGCGGCAGTCAGCCTGCTTGAGGCGCTCAAAGCCTGAGCTCCGCTTCGCGTTGCATCTAATACCAAAGTCATAATCCCATCGTCGCGGTGCCTTTCCGGGGCGCTTTCTGCCATTTTTTCCTTCGTTGGCCGCGTTTTTGAGTCCGCGTTCGGAGGAATTGCGGACGGTGGCGCGCAGCCACCGAGGACAGACGGGATCCACGGGAGGATATATCAATGGCAATGGCATCGACCGCCGGCGGAAAAAGCCGCGGCATGACGCGGGAGGAAAAGAAGGTCATCTTCGCCTCCTCGCTCGGTACCGTTTTCGAATGGTACGATTTCTATCTTTACGGTTCGCTGGCCGCCTTCATCGGCGCGACTTTCTTCAGCCCGACCATCCCCGAGGCGACGCGCAACATCTTCGCGCTGCTGGCTTTCGCCGCCGGCTTCCTCGTCCGTCCCTTCGGCGCGCTTGTGTTCGGCCGCATCGGCGACCTCGTCGGCCGCAAATACACCTTCCTCGTCACCATGACGATCATGGGCCTGTCGACCTTCCTGGTCGGCCTGCTGCCCGGCTATGCCAGCTGGGGCATCGCGGCGCCGGTGATCCTGATCGGGCTGCGCATGCTACAGGGGCTGGCGCTTGGCGGCGAATATGGCGGTGCCGCAACCTATGTCGCCGAGCACGCGCCGGACGATCGCCGCGGCTTCTACACCTCCTGGATCCAGACGACGGCAACGCTCGGCCTATTCCTGTCGCTGATCGTCATCCTCATCGTCCAGGGTTCGCTCAGCAAGGAAACCTACGCTGCCTGGGGCTGGCGCATTCCCTTCATCGTCTCCTTCCTGCTGCTTGCCATCTCGATCTGGATCCGGCTGTCGCTTTCGGAGTCGCCGACCTTCCAGCGCATGAAAGAGGAGGGCAAGGGCTCCAAGGCGCCGCTGTCAGAAGCCTTCGGCCAGTGGAAGAACGCCAAGATCGCGCTTCTGGCGCTGCTCGGCCTCACCGCAGGCCAGGCCGTGATCTGGTACAACGGCCAGTTCTACGCGCTGTTCTTCCTGCAGAACGTGCTGAAGGTCGACGCGTGGTCGGTCAACGTCATGATCGCGATCGCGCTTGCCGTCGGCTCGATCTTCTTCGTCGTGTTCGGCTGGCTGTCCGACAAGATCGGCCGCAAGCCGATCATCATGGCCGGCCTTGCGTTGGGAATCGTCTGCACCTTCCCGCTGTTCAAGGCGCTGACCTGGGCCGCCAATCCGGCGCTGGCCACCGCACAGCAGAACACGCGCGCAACGGTGACCGCGGCACCCGGCGACTGCAGGTTCCAGTTCAATCCGGTCGGCACGGCGAAGTTCACGACATCCTGCGATATCGCGACCTCGTTCCTGACCAAGAACTCGGTGCCTTACGACGTCGTTTCGACGGCGGCACCCGGCACGGCCGCCACGGTCAAGATCGGCAACGAGACGGTGCAGTCCTATGACGCCGTCGCCGCCGGCGATCAGGCCAAGGCCAAGGAGGCCGCCTTCCAAAAGGCCGTCAACATGTCCCTGCAGGATGGCGGCTATCCGCTGAAGCGGGCCGCGGCTAAGGTGCCGGACCAGAAGCTCGACGCCTTCGTCGCAGCCAATCCGGAATTGAAGCTCGATGCGGCGGCGATCCGCGGCGGCGAGAAGACGACCGTTCCGACCGACAAGGCGGTCGCCGACAAGCTGCTGACCAAGGAGGAAGCGGCCGGCGCCCCCGAGGTCATTGTCTACAACATCCCGGGCGGTGGTGCCTTTGCCATGGTCGCCGATCCGGAGGCGGTGAATTGGCCGGTGACGATCGGCATCCTGTTCATCCTGGTCGTGTTCGTGACCATGGTCTACGGGCCGATCGCCGCGATCCTGGTCGAGATGTTCCCGACCCGCATCCGCTATACCGGCATGTCGCTGCCTTACCATATCGGCAATGGCTGGTTCGGCGGCCTGCTGCCGGCAACGGTGTTCGCACTCAGCGCCTACAAGGGCGACATCTATTACGGCCTCTGGTACCCAGTGGTGATCGCCGCGATGTCGCTGATCATCGGCATGATCTTCGTCAGGGATACGCTGGGCACCGATCTGGACGCCAAGCAGTAGCCGATACTCGGCAAATGAAGAGCCCGGCGCGAGCGATAGCGCCGGGCTTTTTCTCGTCTCGAGCTGGAAAGAATTGGTCAGCTCTTGAGCTGCTTGTGTTCTTCCTCGATTGCCGCCTGATGGTACCAGCCGTCGAAATCTGCGTGCGTATTGCGCAACGAGGCAAGCTCTGCCGCGAATTTCGCCTTTGCGCCTAACTTTGAGGCAGACGCCCGGCCTGCAAGCGGGAACATCAGGATCTTTGCCGACGGACGGGACGTGGTGACTTCCATTGGCGGCCTCCTACCTCTTCAGGAGCAAGTCGATTCAAATCTGTTCCCAAGATAGGTTCTGCGATTCATTTAGGCAATATGCTCACAAAAAGATCAGTCATTGCACAATATTTATGCAGAAAGCGCGCCTGAACGATCGCCGCGCATTGCTGCGCAGGCTCAGCAAAATCAACGCTTTGCGATGACCACTTTGCCGCACCCTGGACAGGCAGAGTGGCATACGAATTGCATTTTAGCGCACGGCAGGCCGGCTCGGTCCGGCCATGCGTTGATGCCGCCCCGGCGTCCAAGCAACGAGAGGCACTGGAATGACCAAATACAAACTCGAGTATATCTGGCTCGACGGCTACACCCCGACCCCCAATCTGCGCGGCAAGACCCAGATCAAGGAGTTTGCCGAGTTCCCGACGCTCGAGCAGCTGCCACTGTGGGGCTTCGACGGCTCTTCCACGAACCAGGCCGAAGGCCGCAGCTCCGACTGCGTGCTGAAGCCGGTCGCGCTCTATCCGGATCCGGCGCGCACCAACGGCGTTCTCGTCATGTGCGAAGTCATGATGCCCGATGGCGTCACCCCGCATGCTTCGAACAGCCGCGCGACCATCCTGGACGACGAGGACGCCTGGTTCGGCTTTGAGCAGGAATATTTCTTCTACAAGGATGGCCGCCCGCTCGGCTTCCCCGAGAGCGGCTATCCGGCGCCGCAGGGACCTTATTACACCGGCGTCGGCTACAAGAATGTCGGCGATGTCGCGCGCCAGATCGTCGAGGAGCATCTCGACCTCTGTCTCGCCGCCGGCATCAATCATGAAGGCATCAACGCCGAAGTGGCCAAGGGCCAGTGGGAGTTCCAGATCTTCGGCAAGGGCTCGAAGAAGGCCGCCGACCAGATCTGGATGGCGCGCTACCTGCTGCTGCGCCTTACCGAAAAGTACGGCATCGACATCGAGTTCCACTGCAAGCCGCTTGGCGATACCGATTGGAACGGCTCGGGCATGCACTGCAACTTCTCGACCAAGTACATGCGCGAAGTCGGCGGCAAGGCCTATTTCGAGGCGCTGATGGCCCAGTTCGAAAAGAACCTGATGGATCACATCGCCGTCTATGGTCCGGACAACGACAAGCGCCTGACCGGCAAGCATGAGACCGCGCCTTGGAACAAGTTCTCCTATGGCGTTGCCGACCGCGGTGCCTCGATCCGCGTGCCGCACTCCTTCATCAAGAACGACTACAAGGGCTATCTGGAAGACCGCCGCCCGAACTCCCAGGGCGACCCCTACCAGATCGCCTCGCAGGTCTTGAAGACGATCTCGGAGGTCGCGACCGACGCGAAGGTCTCGGCTGCGGCGTGATGCCTTAACTGCGTGGGCGGCATTCCCCACCATCGAAGATTAAAAAGCCCTGGCGAAAATGCCGGGGCTTTTTTTAGGCCTGGCTTGCTTGGCGGCGATGAGATCCGCGCTCTCGCGACAGTGCTGGCCTGCTGTTCTGACGAGGCCCGTCCTGCGGCCTTTCCGCCCTCTGGCGAGCTGTTCACGAAAAAACCCCGGCTTTCGCCGGGGTTGTTTTCTGTCGGGAATGCAGTCGCTTACACCGAATAGTACATGTCGTACTCGACCGGGTGCGGGGTCATTTCGAAGCGCATCACCTCGGCCATCTTGAGCTCGATATAAGAGTCGATCTGGTCGTCGTCGAAGACGCCGCCTGCCTTCAGGAAGCCGCGGTCCTTGTCGAGGTTCTGCAACGCTTCGCGCAGGGAGCCGCAGACCGTCGGGATCTTCTTCAATTCCTTCGGCGGCAGGTCGTAGAGATCCTTATCCATTGGCTGTCCGGGATGAATCTTGTTCTTGATGCCGTCGAGACCCGCCATCAGCATGGCGGCAAAGCCGAGATAGGGGTTCGCGCCCGGATCGGGGAAGCGGACCTCGACGCGCTTCGACTTCGGCGAGGAGCCGAACGGAATGCGGCAGGAGGCCGAACGGTTGCGCGCCGAATAGGCGAGCAGCACCGGCGCTTCGTAACCCGGCACCAGACGCTTATAGGAGTTGGTGAGCGGGTTAGTGAAGGCGTTGATCGCCTTGGCGTGCCTGATGATGCCGCCGATGTAGAAGAGGCAGGTTTCCGACAAGCCGGCGTATTCGTTGCCGGCGAAGGTCGGCTTGCCGCCCTTCCAGATCGACTGGTGCACGTGCATGCCCGAGCCGTTGTCGCCGAACACCGGCTTCGGCATGAAAGTGGCCGTCTTGCCATAGGCATTGGCGACCTGGTGCACGACATACTTATAGATCAGCATCTTGTCGGCGTTGCGCACCAGCGTGTCGAACTTGATGCCGAGTTCGTGCTGGGCGGCCGCGACCTCGTGGTGATGCTTTTCGACGCGCACGCCCATTTCAGCGAGCACTGTCAGCATCTCGGAACGCATGTCCTGGCAGGAGTCGATCGGCGGCACAGGGAAGTAGCCGCCCTTGATGCGCGGCCGATGGCCGAGATTGCCGGTCTCATAGTCGGTGTCGTCGTTGGACGGCAGCTCGGTCGAGTCCAGGCGGAACCCGGTGTTATAGGGATCGGCCTTGTACTTGACGTCATCGAACACGAAGAACTCAGCTTCCGGGCCGACATAGATGGTGTCGCCGATGCCTTCCGACTTCATGTAGGCTTCGGCTTTCTTGGCAGTGCCGCGCGGGTCGCGATTATAGGCCTCGCCCGAGATCGGATCGAGGATGTCGCACAGGATCACCATGGTCGACTGGGCGAAGAACGGATCCATGTGGACCGTATCCGTGTCCGGCATCAGCACCATGTCGGACTCGTTGATCGCCTTCCAGCCCGCGATCGAGGAGCCGTCGAACATGACGCCGTCGGCGAACATGTCTTCCTCGACCTCGACGACGTCCATCGTCACATGCTGCAGCTTGCCCCTCGGATCGGTGAAGCGCAGGTCGACGAATTTTACATCGTTGTCCTTGATCTGCTTCATGATGTCTTTGGCTGTCGTCATGTCATGTATCCCTGTGTGCTGACGTTTTTTGATGATGACGGTTCAGGAAGACGGGTGGAGTCAGACCGCGTCCATGCCGGTCTCGCCGGTGCGGATGCGGACGACTTCCTCGATGTTGGAGACGAAGATCTTGCCGTCGCCGATGCGGCCGGTCTGCGCCGCCTTGCGTATGGCTTCGATGGCGCCTTCGACGGCGTCGTCGCCGAGCACGACCTCGATCTTCACCTTGGGCAGGAAGTCGACGACATACTCGGCGCCCCGATAAAGCTCGGTATGGCCCTTCTGCCGACCGAAACCCTTGGCTTCGGTGACGGTGATGCCTTGCAGCCCGGCTTCCTGAAGCGCTTCCTTCACTTCGTCCAGCTTGAATGGCTTGATGATCGCTTCGATCTTTTTCATGTAGAAAGTGGCCTCCACTGCCAAAGAGACGGGTTGCGCGCCCCGCTTGCGCCTTCATCAAGCACGAAGCGTGCCAATTACCAGAGGTTGAGGGCGGTATCGGGCGATTTCCATGCCTTGCTGCACCCGAATGCAAATCCGCGTCATCCGCTGCATCGGATGCGTCATCGACGCCCAAAGCCTATACATCGCTCCTCCATCCGTCTGCGCAAAACTTGAGCAGATAGCGCAATTTGCAGGCAGATTCCCCTCCGGGCGCCCACCGCTCTGGGATGCATACGCCCGCCGCTGATTGCTTCGAGCCGCAAATCGGACAATGCTTGATCGGATGGAGATCGGCAATCCCATGCGCAATGAACTTCTTTCCCCGTCCGAAATGGCCGAAGCCGACCGGCTGGCGATCGCACAAGGTCCGCTCGACGGCTACGGATTGATGCGCCGGGCCGGCGAGGCCGTGGCGGCCGTGCTCATGGCGCGCTATCCGGCGGCGGCACGGGTGCACGTGCTTTGCGGACCCGGCAACAATGGCGGCGACGGCTATGTCGTGGCGAGCCTGCTCCGGAAGAGCGGTGTCGACGTTGCGTTGTGGAGATCGGGCGAACCGCGCGCGGGCAGCGATGCCGCGCTGGCTGCAGCCGATTGCCCGTTGGAGCCACGACCGCTATCTGCCTTCGCGGCCGAACCGGGATCGCTGGTGGTCGACGCGCTGTACGGAGCGGGGCTCTCGAAGGCACTGTCGGGCGATGCCGGCCGGGCCGTCCAGGTCGTTACGGATCTCGGCTTGCCGGTCGTCGCCGTGGACCTGCCCTCGGGCGTTTCCGGCGAAAGCGGCGCCATCCTCGGCGGCGCATTTCGGGCGGCGGTTACCGTGACGTTCGCGCGGAAGAAGCCGGGGCATCTGCTGCTGCCGGGGCGGGAAATGTGTGGCGAGATCGTGCTCGCCGACATCGGCATCGGTGACGACATCATCGCTCGAGTCGCGCCGCGCAGTTTCGAGAATGCGCCGGCGCCCTGGCTGCCTGTCTTTCCGGTTCCGGCCGTCGATGCGCACAAATACAAGCGCGGTCATGTCAGTGTCTTTTCGGGCGGTCCTGCGGCCACCGGTGCCGCGCGCCTGTCGGCGCTCGCAGCCGCAAGAAGCGGGGCAGGGGCGGTGACGGTGCTGTCGCCGGCGAACGCCATGCAGGTCAATGCCGCTCATCTGACATCGATCATGCTGCGCAAGGTCGACGCAGTTGCCGATCTCGGTGCGTTCCTTGCCGACAGCCGCCCCTCGTCCTTTGTGCTCGGCCCGGGGTTTGGCGTCGGCGAAAAGGCGCGCGATTTTGTCCTGGCGCTGCTCGGCGCCGGGCACGCGCAGGAGACCGGCGTTGAAGGGCTGGTGCTCGACGCCGACGGCATCACCTCGTTTCGCGACGTGGCTGAGACGCTTTTCCAGGCTGCCCGAAAGTCCGGCGCCCCGGCGCTGGTGATGACGCCGCATGAAGGCGAGTTCGGCAGGCTGTTCCCCGAGGTCGCGGGCGACAAGGCTCTTTCCAAACTCAGCAAGACCCGCGCGGCGGCGGCGCGAGCCAACGCCGTCATCGTCTACAAAGGCGCCGACACGGTGATCGCAGCACCTGACGGCCGCGCCGCGATCAACGGCAATGGCGCGCCATGGCTTGCCACCGCGGGTTCGGGCGACGTGCTGGCGGGCATCATCGCCGGGCTCCTGGCACAAGGCATGCCGGCGTTCGAAGCGGCCTGCGCGGCTGTCTGGATACACGCCGAAGCCGGCAGCCGGTTCGGACCCGGCCTGATCGCCGAGGATTTGCCTTTGGCCATGGTGCCTGTGCTGCACGCGTTGGTCGAGAATGGGATGGCTGCCCGATGATGAGGCTGGCGATCCTTGTCGCGGTCGCTGCCATCGCTGTTCTTGGCGTGCGGGCGGCTGATGCTGCCGGTCGGTCACGGTCGTGGACGATCCGCAGGTGCTCGCCAAGCTCGACGCCGATGGCTTCGGATTCGCCGGTATTTTTGGCATCAGCGGCAAGGACGATCTGAAAACGCTCTATGACGCGGCGCCGGCCTACCACGCCATCGTCGAAACCGTAGCGGCCGATGTCGCAGCACTGCGCGCCGACATGAAAGCAGGCGGCCGGCCGCTCTATGAGGCGACCGACGGCAATGTCGGCCGCATCATGGACATGCGCTGGCTGAAGACCGACGCGGCGCGTTTCCGGCTGGTCGGCGTCGTCAACCGGCTCGACCGGCGTGACTTCGCAAAGCTCGGTGGGGAAGCGGGCTGCGGCGAGGTGCGCTTCATCTACCGCCTTGCCTATAGTTTCAGGAAGAACGGCAAGGTGTTGGCCTCGAGGCTGCCGTTCAATTTCAGTGCCATCTACCGCGCAGCTCCCGACGCCGACGGCGGCTGTACCGGCGTCGCCGGGCGCTGGACGCCGCAGATCGACGAAGCGGCGGATGCCGGGTGGCTGTCCGGCGGACCGCTGGATAAAGCGAGCCTCTCCTTCAAGCAGCTCGAACTCAACGCTCAGGTGGTGCGCTTTCCTTCCGGCCAGGAGACCGAATTTGGCGGTCAGGCCGCCTATCTCATGCGCATCTTCGGTATCGACGGCACCACAATCAGCCAGAAACCGCTCGAAAATACGCCGGACACCATCCGCCTTGCGCAAGACGCGCGGTTGAAGGCGAGGCTTACGGACTATGTCCGCGCCAATGCCGGTGCAATCGATCTCGGCGTTTACGAAATCCCGGATGAATTCCTAGCGAAGAAGGTCATCTCCTGGTCGACCTTCGGCAGTGCCAGGCAGGCCAATCATCCATTCACGCCACTGTTCGAACCGGAGGCGCTTGCCGGGGTCGACTATTCGAAACTGACATTGGCGCGCACGGCTGAAGCCCTGATCGAGCGGCTCGACAACGGCGCCTGCCATGGCTGCCATCAGGCGGGCTCGACCGCAGGATTCCATTTCATCGGCCTCGACGATAGCACGACTTCGCCGCTCAACCGCATCGAAGTCGGCATCTCGCCGCATCTCCATGCCGAGATTCCGCGCCGCGAGGCGTGGCTGCAGGAGACTGTGGAAGGCAGAGAAGCGAACGGGTTTCGCCCGTTATCCTTCGCACCACCCGCCGCGTGGAAAGACACCGGCGAGATCGCCAATACGCCGGCCGAGACGACCATGCCGTGCCTGGTGCCGGAAGACGCCGCCCGCTTCGGCAGCAGCTGGCAATGCGGAGCCGGCACGGTCTGCACACCGATCGCGACCGCTACAGGGGTTAGGACGAAACTGGCGCAATGCCTGCTGCCGAAGGAGAGCCGGAACATCTTTTCCGGCCATCCCTGCTTGACCGGAACGATTGCCAGCGACACCGCGCAGCCCTTCAACGACCGTTACAACGTCACCGGCCAGTTCGCGGCGTTCGCGCCCGCCATTTCACGCACCGCCTATACCTGCCGGCCGCCCAAGATCGGTGTGCCAGGCGGCTTCGCCTATCGCGGCTGCGACGCGAAGGATCTGGCCTTCTCCGCTTTCAAGGCTGGCAAGCCGATGCCGAGCGAAATCTGCGGCTTGGTCGGCGGCAAGAAGTTCGATATTTGCGTGGCGACCAACAATTTCGACCAATGCCTCGGCGGCGCCGTTAATCGCGGTAACCGTCCGGCCTGCTCGGCCGATCGTTTCTGCCGCGAGGATTATATGTGCCAGTCGCTGCCGTCCGACACGCCGGGTGCTGGCAGGGTCAAGGGCATCGGCTTCTGCTCGCCGACCTATTTCCTGTTCCAGATGCGCATCGACAATCATGCGACGCCGTGGACGAACACCGCCCGCGCGAGCATGAGCGCGGGCTTTGGCGCCACCGAGGAGTAAGCGGTCATACCGGTTGGGGTGCGTATTTCCCGACGCTTGCCGCCAGCGCTTCGAGCACACGCTGCTCACTGATACCGCGCGTGTTCAGGACCCAGCTCGGTATCGAGATCGGAGGCTCGATGAAGGTTACCTGCTCGTTCAAGGGTCCATGCACGTAGGATCGGTTCGAGCCGAAGATGAGCACGCTTGGAATGCCTAAGGCGCCGGCTGCATGGGACACACCGCCATCGACACCGAGAAAGACGGTGGAGGCCGCGATCTGGTGCATGGCCTCCGCAATGTCGGGCGTCGAGGTGAAGTCGATCGCCTCAGGCAACAAGGCGCGAATCTGGGCGGCAGCCTGGCGTTCGCGCGGACCGCCGACAAGCCAGACGGACCAGCCCCGTTCGATATGCTTTCGCGCGACCGAGACGAAGCGCTCGGGCGGCCAGGAGCGCATGTTCTCGAAATCGGAAGTATAGAGGGAAAGCACCGGCCTTGCCGGATCGACGCCGTTGCGCCGGCGCCACTTGGCAACGTCTTCGGACGAAATCGCCAGCCGCGGGGCCGGCAGCTGTTTTTCTTCGGCGGGCTGCTTGCCGAGGAGCGCGATCGCACAGACCTGTTCGACGAGCCTTGTCTTGCGCGGGCCGAAGGCCACGAAGGTTCTCAGCCATCCCGACGGCAGTCGGTTGACGATGCCGAACTGGAGCTCGCGCGGATATCCAATGCGCTCGGGAATGCCCGCCAGCCACGGCACCAGGGCCGCCTTGGTGCTGCTGGTGAGCAGATAGGCTGCGTTATAATTCTCCTGGCGGAGTTCGCGCGCCAGCCGCGCCCGCTCCTTGAGACCGGGGTTCCAATGCCTTTCAACGGTCCAGGCCTTCCGGACATGCGGCATCAAGCGCGCCAGGGGCGCGGCCAGCGGCGAGGTGATGACGTCGATCGGCTGTCCAGGAAACGTCGCTGCTATGATTTGAATTGCCGAATGGCAGCGGATGAAGTCGCCGATTGCCGGCAAGCAGAACACGAGAATGGGGCGCAACGCGCGATACCTTTTCGATCCGACACAGTCGCCGCGAACGGCGAGCATGCCGGTTCCTTGTCACGGAAGCGCTTCGCCATCAAGGATGCGGGCATAGAGTTCCAGATAGGCCTTCGCGGTTTTCGCGATCGGAAATCTGTCGGCGGCAGATTCACGGCATTTGCGCATGCACAGGTCTGCGACCTCGGCAAGACCTTCGGCGAACTCCTCGTCGCTCTCGAAGAATCGGCCCGTATCCGTGTCCACCGTCTCCGGCAGGGCGCCGCGCGCTGTGGTCAAAACGGGCGTGCCGCACAGCATCGCCTCGACCGGCGCATTGCCGAAAGGCTCTTCCCAGGCGATCGGATTGAGGAAGGCCTTCGATGCGCCCAGCAGGCGCAGCTTGTCGTCGCCGTCGACGACGCCGTTGAAGCGATAGCGGCGGGAAAGACTCTTGAAAAAGACCCCCTCGCGGCGGGTCCGACTTCGGCCGAGCAATTTCCACCGCGAGCCGCCGGCGATATCGAGGGGAAAGTCGAATTTCCTGGCGAGCTCGACTGCCCGGTTCAAGCCCTTTCCGGCGCGTGCGATGGCCGCCATGAAGAGGAGGCGATCACTCTTCGATTCGGCCAGCCGATAGTCATCCACCGGAAAGCCGTTGTAGACGAAGGTCTTGCGGCCGTGCAGCTGGGCGTGCCGTGCGCTGATGAAGCTCCAGTTCGGTTGCGGCCGCGGATAATCCGGTAAATGGCCCCGCTCGGTGTTGAGGGTCGGGAAGTCAACCTCGACCTTCCACGCATGAAGGTGGACGATTTGGGTGTCCTTGGGGATCGCCGCGCGGCACTCGGCATCGCTCACAGCATGCCGGACTTCGCACAGTGGATGTGACGATCCAGGGCCCGCCACGAGGACGACATGGTGGCCCTGCCTGACCAGTTCAGTGGCCAGCCAGTCGACCTGACGTTCTATCCCGCCGTAGCCTTTGCACGGAACGACGCCCTTTGTTGCAAGGGTTATTAGCATTCAGCACCGTCATCACATTGATGTGATTTCAATGTGATTAGAGGTTGCCAGTTGTCAACCTCCGACGACGGATTGCGTAAGCCAGAGTTCCAGCCGCCGGCCGGCTTTCGAGGTTCCACCGATTGAGATGGTCGGCGACTCCCCGTCGCGAGGCCAAGCGGAAGGAGAGGGGCTAATCAACGAGAATAACGGCGGACCTGCCGAAATGCTTGCCAGCTACAAGGACCAGTCGCGACACCACCGCCTCACAGCGGAATGTTGTCGTGCTTCTTCCAGGGGTTCTGCATATCCTTGTTGCGCAGCATGCGCAGCGCCCGCGCGATCCGGCGGCGCGTCGAATGCGGCATGATCACCTCGTCGATATAGCCGCGTTCGGCCGCTACGAAGGGCGACAGGAACCGATCCTCGTATGCTTTGGTGTGGGCGGCGATCTTCTCCGCGTTGCCGATGTCCTTGCGGTAGATGATCTCGACCGCGCCCCTTGCGCCCATCACCGCGATCTGCGCCGTCGGCCAGGCATAGTTCATGTCGCCGCGCAGGTGCTTCGACGCCATCACGTCATAGGCGCCGCCATAGGCCTTACGGGTGATCACGGTGATCTTCGGCACGGTGGCTTCGGCATAGGCGAACAGCAGTTTTGCGCCATGCTTGATCAGCCCGCCATATTCCTGCGCGGTGCCGGGCAGAAAGCCTGGAACGTCGACCAAGGTAACGATCGGGATCGAGAAGCAGTCGCAGAAGCGCACGAAGCGCGCCGCCTTGCGGCTGGCGTCGGAGTCGAGCACGCCGGCCAGAACCATCGGCTGGTTGGCGACGAAGCCGACGGTTCGCCCCTCCACACGGCCGAAGCCGGTGACAATGTTCCTGGCGAAGCTCGCCTGGATCTCGAAGAAGTCGCCTTCGTCGGCAACCTTCAGGATCAGTTCCTTGATGTCGTAGGGCTTGTTGGCGTTGTCCGGAATCAGCCGGTCGAGCGACATGTCATGGTCCGTCACCGACTGGTAGCATTCGATCTCGGGAATCTCTGCGGTATTGGACGCCGGCAACAGGTCAATCAGCCGGCGCATCTGCAGCAGCGCCTCGACATCGTTGTCATAGGCGCCGTCGGCGATGGAGGATCGGGTCGTGTGTACCGTGGCGCCGCCGAGGCTTTCGGCCGTCACCGTCTCATTGGTCACCGTCTTCACCACGTCCGGCCCGGTGACGAACATGTAGGAGGTGTCGCGCACCATGAAGATGAAGTCGGTCATGGCCGGCGAATAGACATCGCCGCCGGCGCACGGGCCCATGATCAGCGAAATCTGCGGGATGACACCGGAGGCGAGCACGTTGCGCTGAAAAATCTCGGCATAGCCGCCGAGCGCGGCCACGCCTTCCTGGATGCGTGCGCCGCCCGCGTCGTAGAGGCCGATGATCGGCGCGCGATTGCGCAGCGCCATCTCCTGCACCTTGACCACCTTCTCGGCATGCGCCTCAGACAGCGAGCCGCCGAAGACGGTGAAATCCTTGGCAAAAAGGTAGACTGGACGGCCGTTGACGGTGCCCCAGCCTGTGACGACGCCGTCGCCCGCGATCTTGGTTTTCTCCATGCCGAAGTCGGTTGAGCGGTGCTCGACATACATGTCGAACTCCTCGAACGAACCCTCGTCGAGGAAGACGTCGATGCGCTCGCGGGCGGTGAGCTTGCCCTTCTTGTGCTGGGCCTCGATCCGTTGCTTGCCGCCGCCCATCCGGGCGATCTCGCGGCGGCGCTCGAGTTCCTTCAGCACGTCCTTCATCGCTGCCCCCACCATAGAAAGGTGGTTTGTGGTAATCGTGAGGGCAGCGCAGCGCAAGCGTCGCTTTTCGCACGCCGTTTTGTTGCGCTGCAACATCCACCCTTGCATTTTGCGGCGGACTCGGCCATATGCGGTCGCATAGGCGCTTGGGCCGAACTTCGGCTTTCTCTACTAATTGAGACTGGTTGCGTCTGTTTTCCCTCTTTCCGGTGGGCCCTCCCGTCGATCGGCAAGCTGGCGAAAGAGCCCCGGGGCATGACGCCTGCGGGCACGACAGCGCAGCCGCGCGGACGCTCCCCGTCCGCCGCCTTGTCGTTTCCTGACAATTTTTCGACGGCAGGTTGCGCCCTGCCGCCATGATGTTTGCGGCTACAGGGCCGCGTGAAAGAAGACTATTTTGACCAATGAAAATCAGGCGGACCAGAACGGTTTCGCTACCCTTGGAATCACCGGCGCGCTGCTCAAGGCCGCCAATGCCGCGGGCTTCATGGATCCGAAGCCGATCCAGGTGCAGGCGATCCCGCCGCAGCTCGAAGGCCGTGACATATTCGGCATTGCTCAGACCGGTTCGGGCAAGACGGCGGCTTTCGCGCTGCCGATCCTGTCGAAGATCATCGGGCTCGGCACGAAGCGCCGGCCAAAGACGGCGCGCGCGCTGATCCTGGCGCCGACACGCGAGCTAGCGGTACAGATCGAGGACACCATCAAGCTGCTCGCCAAGGGCGCGCACATCTCGACCGCGCTCGTGCTCGGCGGCGTCTCCCGCTACAGCCAGGTGAAGAAGATCGCACCCGGCGTCGATATCCTGATCGCCACGCCCGGCCGGCTGACCGACCTGGTGCGGGAAGGCGACCTCATCCTTGCCGATACCAAATGGCTGGTGCTCGACGAGGGCGACCGCATGCTCGACATGGGCTTCATCAACGACGTCAAGCGCATCGCCAAGGCGACCGCGCCGAACCGCCAGACCGCGCTGTTCTCGGCCACCATGCCGAACGAGATCGCGGAACTCGCCAAGGGCTTGCTGAAGGACGCCGTCCGCATCGAAGTCTCCCCGCAGAGCACGACGGCGGCCGAGATCGTGCAAAGCGTGGTGCTTGCCCGCACCAAGCAGAAGCGCCAAGTGCTGTCCAAGATGCTGGCCGACGAGGCGATGCGCTCGGTCATCGTGTTCTCGCGCACCAAGCATGGCGCCGACCGCGTCACCAAGGACCTTGCCCGCGACGGCTTCGACGCCGCAGTGATCCACGGCAACAAGTCGCAGAACGCGCGTCAGAAGGCGCTCAACGATTTCCGCGACGGCTCGGTGCGTATTTTGGTGGCGACCGATATCGCCGCGCGCGGCATCGACGTCCCAGGCATCAGCCATGTCGTGAATTTCGACCTGCCGGACGAAGCGGAGAGCTATGTCCACCGTATCGGCCGTACCGGCCGCAACGGCAGGGACGGCATCGCGATCACGCTTTGCGATCCATCGGAGAACGGCAAGCTGCGGCAGGTCGAGCGCATCATCCGCATGAAGCTTCCCGTCATTGCCGATCATCTCGGCAGCCCCGACCCGCAGCGCGATCCGAAGGAAAGGACCGAGCGTCATTTCGAGCCGGCCAATGACCGCGAGCACCATGGCGGCCGTCGTGACGGCCGCCGTCCCGGCAGCGGCAACAACGGCAAGAAGCGCTTCGGCGGCAAGCCCGGTGGCGAGCGCCAATTCGCGCCCAAGCCGCAAGGCGAACGTCCTGCGGGCGCCAAGCCGAATGGCGAGCACAAGCCTGATGGCTTCAAGCGCTTCAAGGGCAACAACAAGCGCCGCTTCGGCGGCAAGCGTCCTGCGAACCGGGCCGCTTAAAGTCGCACCGAGGTTTGATTGAAATCGCATAACGGCCGGAAGCAACGCTCCGGCCGTTGGTCGTCTCACGGACTTGATTGCTGCTGCATCAGCGCCTTCACCCACACCACGATCCGCTCTGTCAGAAAGCCCGTGGTCTGCGGCGATAGCGCATCGCCTGCAATGACGTGGTTGTCCGGATCGCCCGTATCGTCGACCGGCACCAGTTCGTGCGGACCGCCCCAGCGGCCGGCGACCTCGCGCGTGCGGTCCGGCCGGACCACCTTGTCGGCATCCGAGAAGATGAACAGGGCAGGGATGGTCGCCTTCTCGACCGGCGCGCGATAGGCGAGCTCGGTGAGCGCAGCCATCGGCAAGGCCGCCGCGATCGGATATTTGGTGGTCCAGAATTTTTCGTGCAGCGCATTGCGCGCCGGAAAACTGCGCTCCCTGCCGCCGACGAGCTCGGCAATCTCTCTGCCCCAAGGCAGTGTAAGGACCTCGGCGCCCGACGCCTTGACGCCGAAATTAGGCGAGATGAATGCGATTGCCGCGACGCCGTCGGAAGCACCAGGCTGGGCTGCAGCCCATGTCGCCAGTGAGGCGCCAGTCGAGGTGGCGATAACGATCACCTTCTCGCCGACCGCGCGCCCGATCGCCAGTGCCTCCTCATAGTCGTTGATCCAGGCATTCACGCTGCCTTCGGCAATGGCCGCGCCGTCCTGCCCGTGGCCGGTCAGGCGGGTGTAGAAGAGATTGGCCTCGATCTCCCCGGCGACGTCGTCCGGCAGCGGCCGGATCTCGCCCTTGGATGCCGAAAACCCGTGGATGTAGACGATCGCAAGCTTGGTCTTGGCGTGAACCAACGGATTCGCCCAGATGATCTCCTTGTCCAACCCGTCACGGATATTGGGCACGGCCGCTTCTTCGCGCGCCAGATAGGCCTGCGGATCGTCGCCGATCGCCGAAGGATCGAAACGGATCGTCGTATCGACCGCCACGCGTGGGCCGAGGTAAAAGCCTGAGAGGAGGATAACGACGAGACCCAGTACCGCAAGCAAGATCCGTCGCCCCATGACCAACTCCAAGCAACAATTCTCAACCTATGGCGGTGCCCACCGAGAGGCAATCTCTCCCGGATCAGCGGATGTCGTGCAAAGCCTGCGACGGTTTTGCGAAACGACTTGCATAGAAAGGCATAAAGCGCGTTGCCTGAATGCGTTTCAGCGCGAGGCGCTTTACGCCGCTTTGTCCGTTGGACTTTTTTAGCCCAGCGTCTTGCGGTCGAAATACAACGGCCGTCCCCGCCAGCTGGTGGTCAGCCCGATCACCAGTCGGCCTACGGGTCGCGGCAGCAGGCCCAGCAGCTTCAGCGGCCAGCTTATGTGATAGGGGAAAGTGACTTCGAAGCCTCCCCTCCGGATGCCGCGCGCCATGCGGCGCGATGCCCGGTGAACAGGCATCAGGCCCGGCATCGGCAGCATGTTCTTCTCGGTCAGCGGCGTGTCGACGAAGCCCGGATTCATCACCTGGATGCGGATGTTCATCTTGTCGAAGTCGTATTTTAGCGATTCCGCCAGGATGTTGATTGCCGCTTTGGTGCCGCCATAGGCGGCGGTGGTCGGCCAGCCGGAATAGGCCGTGACCGACCCGACCAGGACGACATGCCCGCGTCCTCGCGTGCGCATATAGTCGACCGCAGGCACCAGTCCGTTGACGATGCCGAAATAATTGACGGCGAAGGAACGATGAAAATCGCGCACCACGAGATGCTCACCGGGGGTGGCGATGTAGTTGCCGGCGTTGAAGACGGCGAGCACGATCGGCCCCATGTCCTTCTCGATCGCCGCGACAGTGCGTGCCATCCCTTCTTCGTCGGTCACATCGCAGGGAAAGGATTTCACGTGGCCGGCCATCTGCGCGGTCTCAACCAGCAGCGTATCGGCTGGATCGCTGGCCAGCGCCGTCACCGCGACGGCATAGCCTTGCCTCGCCAGGTCCTTGGCCAGCGCCCGGCCGAGGCCGCTGCTGCCGCCCGTGATCCAGGCGACACCGTCTTTCGGGTTGGCCCGGTAGAGTGTCATTGGAAGTCCTGCGAATTATCTGGGCTAGTGCTCTAGCGGCGAAGAATTGGGATGAAAAGAGCGCTTTTGGATGACATCGTTGAAATGCTCGGGAGCATTGCAGCGTCCCGAATGCGACTGGACCAGGCAAAATCTTGCCTTGAAACCGCGGCTTCCGGTTTTTAGGGTCTCGCCGCACGCATAAAGGAATCCCCATGCCCCGTAATGTGATCGAAGCGATCGGCAACACCCCCCTGATCCGGCTCAACAAGGCTTCGGACGCAACCGGCTGCGAGATCCTGGGCAAGGCCGAATTCATGAATCCGGGACAATCGGTCAAGGACCGTGCAGGCCTCTTCATCATCAGGGACGCCGAACATCGCGGATTGCTGAGGCCCGGTGGTGTCATCGTCGAAGGGACCGCCGGCAACACCGGCATTGGCCTCACGCTGGTCGCCAAGGCGCTCGGCTACCGGACAGTCATTGTCATCCCCGACACGCAAAGCCAGGAGAAGAAGGACACGATCAAGATCCTGGGAGCCGAGCTGATCGAAGTGCCGGCCGTGCCGTACAAGAACCCGAACAACTATGTGAAGCTTTCGGGGCGGCTCGCCGAGCAGATGGCACGGTCGGAGCCGAACGGCGCGATCTGGGCGAACCAGTTCGACAATGTCGCGAACCGGGACGGCCACATCCGCACGACTGCCGAGGAGATCTGGACCCAAACCGGCGGCAAGGTCGACGGCTTCGTGTCAGCCGTCGGCTCCGGCGGCACACTCGCCGGTGTTGCGCTCGGACTCAAGGCCAAGAGCAGGCAAGTCAAGATCGGACTTGCCGATCCGTTGGGTGCTGCGCTCTACAGCTTCTATACCAGCGGTGAGCTGAAAGCCGACGGCAGCTCGATCACCGAAGGCATAGGCCAGGGTCGCATCACCGCCAATCTCGACGGCTTCACGCCGGACTTCTCCTACCAGATACCGGACGAGGAGGCATTGCCGATCATCTTCGATCTGATCCAGGAAGAGGGACTGTGCGTCGGCGGCTCGACGGGCATTAACATCGCCGGCGCCATTCGGCTGGCGCGCGAGCTTGGCCCCGGCCATACCATCGTGACGATCCTCGCCGACTACGGCACGCGCTACCAGTCGAAGCTGTTCAATCCCGAGTTCCTGCGAAGCAAGAACCTGCCGGTCCCAGGCTGGATGGACGAAAAAACCAGCATCCCGGTGCCGTTCGAAAAGGTGGCCTGATGGCGCAGAGAACCGAAGCGCTGTTTCGCGACGACGCCTATCTGAGCACGGCGGAGGCGCAAGTCGTCGCCATCAATGACCGCGGCGGCATCCTTCTCGACCGCACGATCTTCTATGCCACGTCGGGCGGACAGCCAGGCGATACGGGCATGTTGGAGCGCGCCGACGGCAGCCGCATCGCGATCGCCGCCACCATGACCGGCGAGACCAAGGACGAGATCATCCATGTGCCGGCGCCTGAACAGGCCCTACCGGCCGTCGGTGAAAAGCTGAAGCTCGACATCGACTGGCGGCGGCGGCATCTTCTGATGCGTATGCACTCCGCGTGTCATCTGCTCACCGTCGTCTGCCCGTTTCCGATCACCGGGGCAGCGGTCGCCGAGGACGACAGCCGCGTCGATTTCGACATTCCCGATGCCGGCTTCAGCAAGGAGGACGTGACAGCGAGGTTGATGGAGCTTGTGCGGGCCAACCATCCCGTCTTCACGCGGCTGATCACCGACGAGGAACTTTCGGCCAATCCCGGGCTTGTCAAATCGAAGAACGTGCGGCCGCCCGTCGGCACCGGCCGCATTCGCTTGGTCTGCATCGGCGAGAATGCCTCAATCGACAGTCAGCCTTGCGGCGGCACCCATGTGAAGAGCACCGGCGAAATCGGCGAGATCCATATCGGCAAGATCGAAAAGAAGGGCCGCGAGAACAGGCGCTTCCGCATCCGCTTCGGGCCGATGCCGACGAATTGACGAGCAACACCTACCAAAGTCGCGAGGAGCGGGCAGGAGAGGAAAAATGGCCGAAGACAGCCCATTCATCGTCGACGCGGATTGGCTCGAGAAGCGGTTGGGAACGCCAGGACTGACCATCATTGACGCGTCCTGGTACCTGCCGGCGCAGAAACGCGACGCCCGCGCCGAGTATGACGACGCCCATATTCCAGCTGCGCGCTTCCTCGATCAGGACGCCGTCTCGGACCCGGATTCCAAGCTGCCGCACACATTGGCGTCGCCCCAATATTTCGCGCAATATGTCGGCTCGATGGGCGTTTCGGCCGACGACACGATCGTGATCTATGACGGTCCAGGCTATTTCTCGGCGCCGCGCGCCTGGTGGATGTTCCGCGTCATGGGCGTCTTCCAGGTCTATATCCTGAATGGCGGCTTCGACCGCTGGAAGGCGGAAGGGCGGCCGGTAACGGCGGAGCAGACCCGGATCGCACCTTGCGTCTTTTATGCCGATTTCGATGCAAGCCGGGTTGTCAGCCTCGACGAAATGCGCCGGATCGTTGGAAGCGGAGAAAGCCAGATCGCCGATGCGCGCTCACCCGGGCGTTTCGCCGGCACCGATCCCGAACCGCGTCCCGGCGTCCGTTCCGGCCATATGCCGGGCGCTCGCAATGTTCCGGTTGCCGCGCTTGCCGAGAATGGCGAACTGCTACCCAAGGACCGCTTGCGCATGGTCATTGAGGAGGCCGGCATCGATCTTACAAAGCCGGTCGTCACCTCGTGCGGATCTGGCATCACCGCGGCGGCGATCACGTTGGCGCTGGAGACGCTTGGCCATACCGACAACAGGCTGTACGACGGCTCATGGACCGAATGGGGTGGGCTGAGCGACACGCCCGTGGTGACGGGCAAGGAATGACGGCGATGGAAAACGGTGGACCGAAGGATATCGATGTCACGGTCACATTCCTCGAAATGCACGCACCGCCGGCTTCATCTCCCCCGCTGCCCTACAACCGGCAGATCGCCTTGCTGAGGACCAAGGACATTCCGCTGCATTTCTACCGCTACCTGATGGATCGCGTCGGGCGCAAATGGCACTGGGTCAACGTGCTTAGACTGAGCGACGAGGAACTGGCCGCCGGCCTGCATCGTGAGGACCGCGACATCAGCGTGCTCTACCTCGACGGCTCTCCCGCCGGCTTCTTCGACCTCAAGCCGCATCTGCCCGAGGAAGTGGAACTCGCCTATTTCGGGATGATGGAACATGCTCACGGCCAGGGTATCGGCCGCTGGTTCCTGGGAGCGGCCATCTCGGCTGCATGGTCGTATGGGCCGAAGCGCATCACCGTGCAGACCTGCACGCTCGACCACCCGGCGGCGCTGCCGCTTTACCAGAAGCTTGGCTTTACGCCGGTTGCGCAGAAGAAAGAGGTCGTGCATCCGCTGACCTTCGCCGAGCGCTCCGCAAGCGTCATGCGGCCGTAGCTAAGGGGAAGCGCGGCGCAGTCGGCTGCCTCGACGCCGCTTACGCAACCGGCGGCTGGCCCTCGAAGGTCGGCAGCGACGTGTCGATGCAAGCCCAGCGGGGCGCCTTGGTCGTCCGGATCGTCGCTGCGGGCCGTATCATGCTCGGATCATCGCCCGACCTCAGCCGGCCGCGCGCCGCACCCTTCTTCTGCGATCATCATGGCGCGGAGCGCGGTCCATGGCGAGTCCGATAAGTCTAGTATCGTGATTTCGGGTTCGTAATTCGATACTGCGCTTCGAGCGACGCACGAAGCGCTTGGCAGGAATCGGGTGGGAGACGCTGTCGGCTCGGCATAGTTTCCGGCCAAGGACACCGGAGAATTTTGCCATGAGCATCCAGTTCAAAGCCCTGCCGACCGAAGCCGTGCGCGCCTTACAGCGGGGAGGGCCCGACGCTTACGGCCACACGCCAGAGCGAAGTATTTCGGACGGCGATGGCGTGCCGTGCCGGCATTGTATGAAGAACGTCGCAACCGGCGATAGCTATCTCATCCTCGCCTACCGGCCGTTCCCGGAGCTTCAGCCTTACGCGGAGACCGGACCGATCTTCCTGCATGCGGACGAATGCCAACGCCCCGCGGAGGCGGATGCACTGCCCGAGATGCTCCAAAGCAGCGACTACATAGTGCGCGGTTATGGCAAGGACGACCGCATCGTCTACGGCAGCGGCGCCGTCGTCCCGACTGGCGATATCGCGGCCCGCGCCGAGACTTTGTTCGAGCGCGACGACATAGCCTACATTCACGTCCGCTCGGCACGGAACAATTGCTACCAGTGCCGCATCGAACGAGCTTGATCGCCGGCAAAAAAATGCCCGCCGGTGGCCTGGCGGGCCGTTGGAAGTCTGTGACAGAAGCCTTCGGCCCGAGCCGCCGGCGGGGCCGGTTTTCACCGGAACCGAGGGCGACCGTAGCCATCAGGTAGCGAAACCTCTCTAGGCAGGTTTCTCGGGTCCCGAATGTGAAGCATTTCACACAAGAGGCACCGGATTCGCTCGCATGGCTAAGCGGCGGCCCGCATGCCCCCGCAAACTGTCGTACTCCCGTCGCATAACCGCGCTAGAAGGGCAGTCGTTGATCGATGGCCGACCGCGGATGAACCGGCGGCACATCGCAACATCGAGGAAGCGGGGCTCTGGCTCCGCTTTTTTGTTGCCCGGACTCTTCGCGCAAAGGACCGGTTGGAAACACGATAAAAAAACGCCCGCCGGAAGAACCGGCGGGCGACAGAAGGAAGCTTTTATCGAGGGCAATTCCAGGAAAGGTCTGTAGCAGCGGTACCGTCCGGAATTGCGTGACAAATAGTTTCAGGCGGCCAGCACCGCCTTCGGTTCGACCATCTCGTAACCCAGCGCTTCGGCGACGGCACGATTGGTGATCTTGCCCTTGTGGACATTGAGGCCGTTGCGCAGGTGATGGTCGTCGACCAGCGCCTTCAGGCCCTTGTCGGCGAGCTGCAGGCCGTGATGCAGGGTGGCGTTGTTCAGCGCGTGTGCCGAGGTAACCGGAACCGCGCCCGGCATGTTGGCGACGCAGTAGTGGATCACGCCGTCGACCTCATAGGTCGGGTCGGCATGGGTCGTGGCGTGCGAGGTCTCGAAGCAGCCGCCCTGGTCGATGGCGACGTCGACGAGCACCGAGCCCTTCTTCATGCCGGAGAGCATTTCGCGGGTGACCAGCTTGGGTGCGGCAGCGCCCGGGATCAGCACGGCGCCGACGACGATGTCAGCCGAGAAGCACTCGTCTTCGAGCGCCTCGACGGTCGAGTAGCGGGTATGGACACGGCCGCCAAAAATGTCGTCGAGCTGGCGCAGGCGCGGGATCGAGCGGTCGATGATGGTGACGTCGGCGCCGAGGCCGGCAGCCATCTTGGCAGCGTGCAGGCCGACGACGCCGCCGCCGAGCACGGTGACCTTGCCTGGCAAAACGCCGGGAACGCCGCCGAGCAGCACGCCGCGGCCGCCATTGGCCTTCTGCAGCGCGGTCGCGCCGGCCTGGATCGACAGGCGGCCGGCGACTTCCGACATCGGTGCGAGCAGGGGAAGACCGCCACGGTCGTCGGTGACCGTCTCATAGGCGATCGCCGTGACGCCCGAAGCGAGCAGGCCCTTGGTCTGCTCCGGATCCGGGGCGAGGTGGAGGTAGGTGTAGAGGATCTGGCCGTCGCGCAGCTGCACCCATTCGTTGGGCTGCGGCTCCTTGACCTTGACGATCATGTCCGACTTGGCGAACACGTCGGCGGCCGTCTTGGCGATCGTGGCGCCGGCGGCGCGATAGGCGTTATCGTCGGCGCCTATTCCGGCGCCGGCGCCAGCCTCGACAAGCACTTCGTGACCGTGCGCGACATATTCGCGGACAGAGCCGGGCGTCAGACCGACACGGTATTCATGGTTCTTGATTTCCTTGGGGCAGCCGACGCGCATCTTCTTCTCCTGTCCGGCCCTTGAAAGGGCGCTCTCCCTGACATTTCCGGGCATGCCGCCAATCCCAAACCGCCGCGCAGTTTTAGGGCGACATGCATGAGGCGCAGTGAAGCATGAATCGTTCCGCATGTGTTTGCGAATGCACTTGCGGCAGCGTCCGGTCTTCGATAATCGTTGCGCAAAAAGCCGGAATATTCGCAGGAATCTCGAAAAATGCCGCTCGACAGGATCGATATCGCCATTCTGGAGACTTTACAGAAGGATGGCCGGATCCCCAATGCAGCGCTTGCCGAAAAGGTTGGGCTGTCGCAGTCGGCCTGCTCCAGGCGCCTAGACAATCTGGAGAAATCCGGAACCATCCGCGGCTATCACGCGCGACTGTCGAATGCAGCGCTCGGCCATCAGATGACGGCGATCGTGCATATATCGCTGTCGGGGCAGTTCGAGAAGACGCTGTCCGATTTCGAAGCGGCGATCAAACGCTGCCCGAACGTGCTTTCCTGCCATCTGATGTCGGGCGAATACGACTATATCCTGCGTATAGCGGCCAAGGACCTTGCCGACTATGAGCGTATCCACAAGGAATGGCTGTCGGCGATGCCGCATGTGACGAAGATCAACTCATCCTTCGCCCTGCGCGAGATCGTCGACAGGACAGCGGTGGGGTTGAGGCCGGAAATGGCCTAGCTGAGGTCAGAGCGTTTCAGCGTTCCACCGGAACCCGAACCGCTCAATGTCTTTGCTTTGCGCAATTGCGGACGGAAACCGCTACACTCTTTTCGTGGAACTGCCTTAGGCTCCGGCCGCCTCGGTGACCACCTTGGTCATCGGGATGTCGTGCGGTTGCGGATAGATGGTGGGAATGCGCTGCAATTCGTAGCCGACGCCGATCACCAGCGGCCTGAACGGCATGGCAGCAAGTGTACGATCGTAGAAACCGCCGCCATAGCCCAGCCGGTAGTTGCTGGGATCGATGCCGACCACAGGCGAGATCACGATATCGGGCAGGACAGGATCACCCTCGGCCGGGATCGGGATGTTCCAGACGCCTTTCTCCAGCCGGTCGCCCGGCGCGTAGGCGCGGAACACCAAAGGCTGGCCCTTCTCGATGACGACGGGCAGCGCGGTGCGGCCGCCGCGCGCATTGATCGACGCCATAAAGCCGCGCAGGTCCGGCTCGCCGCGGAACGGCCAGTAGAGGCTGACCAAAAGGCCGGCAACGTTGCCGACCAGCGTATCGAGGCCCTCGGCAATCCGCTGTGACATTGCCGCGCGTGCATCGGCGGAAACCGCAAGCCGCGCCCCGATCAGCCGCTCACGCTCCGCCTTGCGCCAGCGCCGGACATCGGTCCAGTCGGACAGCGGCATCTGATAGGCCGGGTCGAGCTCATGCATGAAACAAGGCGGTGAAGCGTATTGGGCCGGGCCGTCGTCATCGCGATTGTCAGACATGCTTCACTCCTATCGTTCTGCTCCACGCTATACCGGGCGTTCCGGGGCGACATGCGCGTACACGACACCGGACGACGACTCCCAGGCAATGACATGGCCAGCGGCGGCGTTGTTGCGGTGCACAAAAATGCTTACATCTAGGCAATCGGGTTGCTTTGGGCGAGGTGGCTGAAAATGGACGAAGCCAAGCATCATGTCGTGATCGTCGGCGCCGGGTTCGGCGGTCTCGAACTTACCCGCGCGCTGGCCGGCGCACCGGTGCGCATCACCATGATCGACAAGCGCAATCACCACTTGTTCCAGCCGCTGCTCTACCAGGTGGCGACCACCGCGCTGGCGACCTCCGAGATCGCCTGGCCGATCCGTCATCTGTTACGCAAGCGCAAGGACGTGACGACGCTTCTGGGTACGGTCATCGGTGTTGACCGCGCAGGCAACCGCGTGCTGCTCGATGACGGGAGCGCAGTCGGCTACGACACGCTAGTGCTCGCCACCGGCGCGCGCCACGCCTATTTCGGCCATGACGAATGGGAGCCATTCGCGCCCGGGCTGAAGACGCTGGAAGATGCCACCACCATCCGGCGCCGCATCCTGCTCGCCTTCGAGCAAGCCGAGCGCGAGACCGATCCCGCCAGGCGCCAGGCATTGCTGACGCTGGTCATCGTTGGCGGCGGACCGACCGGCGTGGAGCTTGCCGGCACCATTGCAGAGCTTGCGCAGGACACGCTGCGCGGCGAATTCCGCAATATCGACACGCGGCAGGCGCGCGTTGTGCTGATCGAAGCCGGTGACCGTGTGCTCGCCAATTTCGCACCGGAGCTCTCGGCCTATGCTCAAAAAGCGCTGGAGCGGCTTGGCGTGACGGTCGAGCTTGGCCGTGCCGTCACGCAGTTGGATGCCGAGGGCGTCGTCTTTGGCGATACCTACCTGCCGGCAAAGACGATTTTATGGGCAGCCGGCGTCGCCGCTTCGCCTGCGGCGGAATGGCTGGGAGCGCCCGCCGACCGGGCGGGCAGGGTGCTGGTCGAGCCCGATCTCACCGTGCCGGGCAGCCCGGAGATATTTGTTATCGGCGATACGGCACATCTGCTGCGACCGGACGGCAAGCCGGTACCGGGCGTGGCGCCGTCCGCCAAGCAGGAGGGCAGGCATGTTGCTGCAACGATCAAAGCGAGGCTCGATGGCGACGCAACGCCACGCCCTTTCCGCTACAAGCATGCCGGCGACCTGGCGACGATCGGCAAACGCGCGGCCGCCATCGATTTCGGCTGGATCAAGCTCACCGGCTGGCTCGCATGGTGGCTCTGGGGGATAGCGCACATTTATTTCCTGATCGATTTCCGCAATCGGCTCGCAGTGTCGCTCAGCTGGCTATGGATATATTTTACCGGACAGCGCAGCGCGCGCCTGATCACTCAGGGTGACGACGACAAGAGCTGATTGCTTTTCATCGACGCGTCACCGTGTCGTGATCAACAGACATCCAACAGACATGGACTCGAAATGCCTTCGGCGGCATGTTCCGATTGAGGGGCAGGGCATGTCGCGTTGTCTAAGAGGAGGAAAACAATGTCACTTTTGCCCGTCTCTCGCCGCGAATTCCTGGCCGGAGCCGCCGCCAGCGGAGCGCTGATCATGCTGCATCCGTTCTCCGCCCGGGCCGCAGCCAATCAGGCGCATCTGAGGATCATGGAGACGACCGACATCCATGTGAATTTGCTGCCCTATGACTATTACGCCGACAAAGCGAACGACACGATGGGCCTGTCGCGCACGGCCTCGCTGATCGACGGGGTGCGCAAGCAGGCCACCAATGCGATGCTGATCGACAATGGCGACCTGTTACAGGGCAATCCGATGGGCGACTACATCGCCTATGAAAAAGGGCATGAAGGACGGCGACCTGCATCCGATCATGAAGGGCATGAACCTGCTCGGCTATGAATGCTCGACGCCCGGCAACCACGAATTCAACTACGGCCTGTCCTTCATGGACAAGGTGTTGGCCGGCGCCAATTTCCCCTTCGTGTGCGCCAACCTGATCCGGGGCACGACGCTCGCCACGAACCCGCGCGACGACAAGCTCTACCTCAAGCCCTATGTCATCCTCGACAAGAAGATCAAGGACAGTTCCGGCGCCGAGCAGCCGATCAAGATCGGGGTGATCGGTTTCGTGCCGCCGCAGATCATGGTCTGGGACCTGAAAAACCTGGAAGGCAACGTCCAGACCCGCGACATTGTCCAGGCGGCCAAGGCCTGGGTACCGCAAATCCGCGAGGAGGGCGCCGACATCGTCATTGCGCTTTCGCATTCCGGCATCGATATCAAGCAGGGCGAAATGATGGAGAACGCCTCCTTCTTCGTCGCCGGCGTCGAAGGCATCGACGCGGTCTTCACCGGGCACCAGCATCTCGTCTTCCCCGGCAAGAAGGATTTCCAGGCGCTGGAAGGCGTCGACACCGAAAAAGGCACTCTGCAGGGCAAGCCGGCGGTGATGGGCGGCTTCTGGGGCTCGCATATGGGCCTGATCGACCTGCTTCTTGAGCGCGACGGCTCGAAATGGCGCGTCGTCTCGGCCACCTCCGAGGCGCGGCCGATCTATGAGCGGGTCGACAGCAAGAACAAGGCTACGGTCGGCGACGACAAGCGCATCATCGCGGCGCTCGAGCAGGATCACGAGGCGACGCTCGCCTATGTCCGCCGCCCCGTCGGCAAGACGTCCGCGCCGCTCTATTCCTATTTCGCTTTGGTCGCCGACGATCCATCGGTGCAGATCGTCAATCAGGCGCAGAGCTGGTATCTCAAGGATATTCTGAAGAGCACAGAGTGGAAGGACGTGCCACTCCTCTCTGCGGCGGCACCGTTCAAGGCAGGCGGCCGCAACGGCGCCGACTACTTTACCGACGTCCCTGTCGGCGATATCGCCATCAAGAACGTCGCCGATCTCTATCTTTATCCGAACACCGTGCGCGCGGTCGAAATCACCGGCTCGCAAGTCAAGGAATGGCTGGAGATGTCGGCCGGCATCTTCAACAGGATCGAGCCCGGGAAGGCGGATCAGCCGCTGATCAACACCGAGTTCCCCTCCTACAATTTCGACGTCATCGATGGCATCACCTACAAGATCGACCTGTCGCAGCCACCGAAATACGATACGAAGGGCGCCGTCGCCAATGCCGGCTCCAGCCGCATCGTCGATCTTAAATTCGGCGGCAAGCCGCTCGATCCGGCAGCGAAATTCGTGGTTGCCACCAACAACTACCGCGCTGGCGGCGGCGGCAATTTCCCCGATATCAATGCTTCGAAGATCATCTATGAGGCGCCGGACACCAACCGCGACGTGATCGTGCGCTACGTCATCAGCGAGGGCACGATCAATCCGTCGGCGGACGACAACTGGTCGTTCGCGCCGCTGCCTGGAACCAGCGTTGTCTTCGAGACCGGACCCAGGGCCAAGGATTTCATCGGTCAGGTGAAGTCGCTGAAGATCGAGCCGGCGGGCGAGGGTGAGGCGGGGTTTGCCAAATACCGCATTACCCTTTGATGTTGCGCGGCCGGGCCGGCCTGATTTGGCTAAGGCGAAGGGGTGGTCGCGGGCGTGGTGAGCGGCCCGGGGAAGGCCGGCTGGATCGACGTGCCGAGCGGATCGCTGGGCACGGTCAGCGGCGCCATTCCTCTCGGGTGGCGAATCTCCTGGATGGTCGATGTCGGCGTGTTGTTGACAAGGTCGCTGGCCCCCGGTGTCAGCGTCGGGGCAGTCAGCGCGCCCAGCGGGTCATTGGTGACTGTGGGCAAGGATACTTTTGCTTCAGCGGCACTTGCCGAGATCACGGCAAGCAGCAGCACGGCGACGGCTACGGTGCGGTTCAAGGAAGCCTCCTGTTGCGAACGACGCTCGGCGCTCGCCCGAGGATGCAGTGACGGCGCCGGACAGCCGGAAAAATGCCGGATGTCCGATCGCGGTTGCATCATGTTCGCATGAGACATTTGTGCTCGCACCGCAGCTCTCCAGGTAGCCGGCGCTGGGTCCCATGACGCCGGAAAGGTGCGTCGATTACAAAGCAGTGAATTGGAACGATTGCCGTGAAGGCGCTCTGGTTCGGTTTGGGGACATACGCTAGCTTTAGCCATGCGTTATGTGATCGTTATCGTCGCCATCACGTTCTTCCTGATCTGGGACGGCCTCTACAACCAGGGCCAATATCTCGACGCGACCGTCAGGGAGATGTCGCGCATCGTGCGTTACGTCACCGGCGCTGCCTGAGGCCCCGACGCTGCCGCTCAAATAGCGGGCGCGACATCGTTGCCGGTTGACGCGACGGCCTTGCTCCCACAAAACGCGTTCATCCGTCGATCAAGGAGGCTGGGTTTGATCCGGCACATCGTTTTCTTCAGCGTGCGGCGCAAGGAGGATGTGGAGGCCGTCCGGTCAGGGCTGCAGGAACTGGGCAAGATTCCCCATTCGAAACACTTCGAGGTGACGCTCAATACCAAGGTCGATCTGTTCTCAAACGCGATCGACGTGGTCGTCTATGCCGAATTCGAGGACGAGGCAGCGCTCGCAGCATACAGGGCGCATCCGATCTATGCGGAGACGACAGGCAGGGTTAAACCGTTGCGCGAGCTGCGTTATTCGGCCGACGTCGTGGCCGCCGCCTGAGCCGCGCCGTCCGCTCGCCTTGGACGCCAGGCCTTGAACCGATTTCCGCAATGGTGCACACCGCGCCGGCATGACGAAAACTCCGCCCCATCCGCTCGACCATCTCGTTCTGCCCACGCGGAGCCTCCACATTGCAAGGCAGCGCCTCTCGTCGCTCGGCTTCGTCGTCGCCCCGACCGGCGTCCATCCTTTCGGGACCGAGAACGCTTGTGTCTTCTTCACCGACGGCACCTATCTGGAACCGCTGGCCGTCGGCGATGACAAAACGGCCGATCGGGCGATGGGCGAAGGCAACGTCTTCGTCGCGCGCGACCGCCTTTACCGCAGCAGGCTTGACGACGAGGGCTTCTCCGCGGTCGTCTTCGGGACCGCCGATGCAGATGCCGACCACGCGCGCTATGTCGAAGCGGGGCTGTCGGCTGGCAACATGTTGAGCTTTTCGCGCGCCTTCACCGACACCACGGGCAAAAGCGACACGGCATCGTTCAAACTGGCATTCGCGGCCGATAGAAAAGCACCGGACGCCTTCCTGTTCGCCTGCCAGCGCATCAACGCGCCGCAGATCGACCGCACCGCACTGCAGGCACATGCCAATGGCGTGACCGGCATCGTTGAGATCGTGGCGGTGAGCGACGAGCCTTCGAGCCAGAGGGGACTGATATCGATCGCTGCCGGCCAGGACGCGAGCGACGGCGACAGGACTGACCTGCCAAACGCGACCCTGGCCGTTCTGACGCCCGACGCTTTTGCCGCACGGTTCGGTGCTTCGGCAAGGCAGCCTTCGGACCTGCGATTTGCGGCCGTCATCTTTGCGGTTCGCAGCGTCGCCGCAGCTACCCAGCTACTTGCGGCAAACGCGATAGAGCACAACATGAGCGACGACGATGTCGTCGTGCCGCCGGCACCCGGTCAGGGCGCGGCCTTCATCTTTCGGGAGATCCCATGAGCGAGCCCCTTGCGCCCAATGCCGCGGTAAGCGTCGGCAAGGTGGTTTTCGCCAACAATGCGCCCTTGTCGCTGATCGCAGGCCCCTGTCAACTCGAGTCGCGCCAGCACGCCTTCGACATGGCCGGCGCACTGAAGGAACTAACCACAAGGCTCGGTATCGGGCTGGTGTACAAGACGAGCTACGATAAGGCCAACCGCAGCTCGCTCGGCGGCGCGCGCGGTGCCGGGATCGAGGCGGCGATGCCGATCTTCGACGACCTGCGCAAGGAGTTCGGACTGCCGGTGCTGACCGACGTCCACACCGAGGAGCAATGCGCATTGGTCGCGCCGCATGTGGATGTGCTGCAGATACCGGCCTTTCTCAGCCGGCAGACGGATCTGCTGATTGCGGCGGCGCGCACCGGCAAGGTGGTGAACGTCAAGAAGGGTCAGTTCCTGGCGCCATGGGACATGAAGAATGTCGTCGCCAAGGTCACCGGTTCCGGCAACGCCAACGTGCTGGTCACCGAGCGCGGCGCCTCCTTCGGCTACAACACACTGGTGTCGGACATGCGAGCGCTGCCGATCATGGCCGAGATCGGCGCGCCGGTGATCTTCGACGCCACCCATTCCGTGCAGCAGCCGGGCGGGCAGGGCGGCTCGACCGGTGGCGAACGACGCTTTGTCGAGACCCTCGCGCGCGCCGCCGTGGCGATCGGCGTTGCCGGCGTGTTCATCGAAACCCACCAGGATCCGGACAACGCCCCCTCGGACGGCCCCAACATGGTGCCCTTGAAGAATCTTCCCGCATTGCTGGAAAGGCTGATGGCGTTCGATCGGATCGCCAAGAGGCCGTAGCAGGGCAGCCGAAAATCTGGAACCTTCGCCCGCTCCCCTCATTGTCCACAACGGACAATCAAATGAGAGGAGCACAACAATGACCACTCCGTCTGGCCACACCGAAGCCATCGCCGCCTCACGCGTCATCGGCACCTCGGTCTACAACACCGCCGGCGACAGCATCGGCAGCATTGAGGACGTGATGCTCGACAAGATGTCGAACGGGATCATGTTCGCGGTTATCGGCTTCGGCGGCTTCCTCGGCATGGGCGAGAAGTATCACGCCATTCCGTGGGCAAGCCTCGACTATGATGAAAACATGGGCGGCTACGTCGTGCCTTTCACGAAGGAACAGCTCAAGGCGGCACCGGCCTACTCGATCGAGGAATTGACCGGCGCCGATGGTGAAGCGGCCCGCGACGCATCCTTCGAATACTACCACGTGAAGCCTTACTGGCACTGATCGGCCTGAGCGGCTGCTTCCAGAATCGAGAAGGCCCCCGGGTCCGGGGGCCTTCGAGCGTTGAGGGACCTATTCAGCGGTCCGAAGGGTGGATAGCTCCGTGGAGTTCTGCTGAGGCTTCTGGGTGTCGCAGGACGTTAGGAACGCCGCCGCGATCAGGAACAAACTCACGATACCGCTCAACTGAGACATGGCGAAACTCCTCGTGTTTCGCCCCGCGCAAACACGACCATAAATCAGAAGGGCGAGTCGCGCGCATGACTAATGATGACAAAGATTTGCGCTTCGTGAATCTTGTCGCCTGCAATTATTGCGGACCGCCCAATTGCCTTTTGCCGGGCTTTGGCTAAGAGGGGCGCGACGCTTCAATCGATCAATCGGGGACATCGCAATGACCGCCATCATCGACATTGTCGGGCGTGAAATCCTGGACAGCCGTGGAAATCCGACCGTCGAGGTCGACGTGGTGCTGGAAGACGGCTCGATGGGCCGCGCCGCCGTTCCGTCGGGCGCCTCGACCGGCGCGCATGAGGCGGTCGAGCTGCGCGACGGCGGGCCGCGCTATCTCGGCAAGGGAGTCCAGGGCGCCGTCGAGGCCGTGAACGGCGAGTTGTTCGAGGCGATCGGCGGCATGGAAGCCGAGAACCAGATCCATATCGACCAGACGATGATCGAGCTCGACGGCACTCCGAACAAGAGCCGGCTCGGCGCCAACGCCATCCTCGGCGTGTCGCTGGCGGTGGCCAAGGCCGCCGCCGAGGCCGCCGGGCTGCCGCTCTACCGCTATGTCGGCGGCGCCAAGGCGCACATCCTGCCGGTGCCGATGATGAACATCATCAATGGCGGCGCTCATGCCGACAACCCGATCGACTTTCAGGAATTCATGATCCTGCCGGTCGGCGCGCCGACGCTGCGCGACGGCGTGCGTTGGGGCTCTGAAATCTTCCATACGCTGAGGAAGAAGCTGAAGGATGCCGGCCACAACACCAATGTCGGCGACGAGGGCGGTTTCGCCTCCAACCTGAAGAGCGCGCCGTCGGCCCTCGATTTCATCATGGAATCGATCGAGAAGGCCGGCTTCAAGCCGGGCGAGGACGTGGCGCTCGGCCTCGACTGCGCGGCGACCGAGTTCTTCAAGGACGGCAACTACGTCTATGAGGGCGAGAAGAAGACCCGCGATCCGAAGGCGCAGGCCAAATACCTCGCCAAGCTCGCTTCCGATTATCCGATCGTCACCATCGAGGACGGCCTTGCCGAGGACGATTGGGAGGGCTGGAAATACCTGACCGATCTGATCGGCAAGAAGACCCAATTGGTCGGCGACGATCTGTTCGTCACCAACACGGCGCGACTGCGCGACGGTATCCGCATGGGCGTCGCCAACTCGATCCTGGTCAAGGTCAACCAGATCGGCTCGCTCACCGAAACGCTCGACGCGGTCGAGACCGCGCACAAGGCCGGCTACACCGCCGTCATGTCGCACCGCTCGGGCGAGACCGAGGATTCGACCATTGCCGACCTCGCCGTCGCCACCAACTGCGGGCAGATCAAGACCGGCTCGCTGTCGCGCTCAGACCGCATGGCCAAGTACAACCAGCTCATCCGGATCGAGGAAGAGCTCGGCCGGCAGGCGCGCTACGCCGGCAAGTCGGTGGTCAAGGGCTGATCCGGACAAACTGTCTTGGTTGTTGAAAGAGGCGGAGAGGCGGGTTTCCCCGCCTCTTTTTGTTTCGGCAGGTCTCAGTCCAGCCAGCCGTAACCGTCCATTAAGCACAATCGGGCGAAAAAAGACTCGAACAGCCGCTTGCGCTCGCGGCCGAAAGGGGTCGGGTCATGTGGACACGTCAGCACAAGCAGAGAAACACCGGCAAGCTGATCGTTCCGTCGCTCTGCGTGCTGTTTCTCGCCTATTTCGGCTTCCATGCCTATCACGGTGAGTTCGGCATCTACTCCAAATATCGGCTGCAGGCCCAGGCGGCCGAACTCCAGACTCAGCTCGACGCGGTCAAGGCGCGCCGGATCGACTTCGAACGTCGTGTCCAGCTCATGCATGAAGGCACGCTGGAAAAGGACATGCTTGACGAGCAGGCCCGAAAGGCGCTCAATCTGTCCCATCCGGACGAAATCACCATCATGCTGCCGGCTTCGGCAAAATAACCGAATTTCGGTTAATAAAACTTATTTGCAATGATTCCAATCGCTTAGGATGCATGTCAGCCATGCATTTTTCAGCATGGCGCATTGCATTCTTGCGTGTTAGCCTCGCTCAAATCGGTGGGGAGACGGGTCGCTCTCCCTTGAATGTCCGCGAAGAGACGCCAACAGGGAGTGATGTATGGCCACCGCCGCCAGAAAAGCGCCTGCCAAGTCCAAATCCAGATCCGACGGCAAATCGTCGGCCCTTTCCACCCCCAAGCCAGCCGACTTCACCAAAGAAGAAGAGCTCTCCGCCTACCGGCACATGCTGCTCATTCGCCGCTTCGAGGAGAAGGCGGGCCAGCTTTACGGCATGGGCTTTATCGGCGGCTTCTGCCACCTCTATATCGGCCAGGAGGCCGTCGTTACCGGCATGAAGATGGCGCTGATCGAGGGCGACCAGATGATCACCGCCTATCGCGACCATGGCCACATGCTGGCGATGGATCTGTCGCCGCGCGGCGTCATGGCCGAGCTCACCGGGCGCCGTGGCGGCCTGTCGAAAGGCAAGGGCGGCTCCATGCACATGTTCTCCAAGGAGAAGCATTTCTATGGCGGCCACGGCATCGTCGGCGCGCAGGTGTCGCTGGGCACAGGCCTGGCCTTCGCCAACCGCTACCGCGACAACAAGAATGTCTCGCTGACCTATTTCGGCGACGGCGCCGCCAACCAGGGCCAGGTCTATGAAAGCTTCAACATGGCCTCGCTGTGGAAGCTGCCGGTAATCTACATCATCGAGAACAATCGCTACGCCATGGGCACATCGGTGTCGCGCTCATCCGCCGAGACCGACTTCTCCAACCGCGGCGCTTCCTTCAAGATTCCCGGCATGCAGGTCGACGGCATGGACGTTCGCGCGGTCAAGGCAGCCGGCGACGTCGCCGCCGAATGGTGCCGCGCCGGCAACGGCCCGCTGATCCTCGAGATGCAGACCTATCGCTATCGCGGGCATTCGATGTCCGACCCGGCGAAGTATCGCTCCAAGGAAGAAGTGCAGAAGATGCGCTCGGAGCACGACCCGATCGAACAGGTCAAGGCGCGCCTGATCGATAAGAGGTGGGCGAGCGAAGACGATCTCAAGGCCATCGACAAGGAGGTCCGCGACATCGTCGCCGACGCCGCCGAATTTGCCCAGCACGACGCCGAGCCGGATCCGTCCGAGCTCTGGACCGACATCGTACTCTAAGGAGGGCAAGGACATGCCGATCGAAATTCTCATGCCCGCTCTCTCGCCGACGATGGAAGAGGGCAATCTTTCCAAGTGGTTGAAGAACGAAGGCGACAAGGTCGTCGCCGGCGACGTCATTGCCGAGATCGAGACCGACAAGGCGACGATGGAGGTCGAAGCCGTCGATGAAGGCACGCTCGCCAAGATCGTGGTTCCGGCCGGCACCGAAGGCGTCAAGGTCAACGCGCTGATCGCCGTGCTTGCGGTCGATGGCGAAGACGTCGACAAGGCCGGCGAAGGCATCGGCGAAGAAGAGCCCAAGGCTGAAGCGGCCGCGCCGGCACCGGCGCCCGCCGCGGCCAAAAGCGAAGCGGCTGCGCCAGTCGCCGCCGCGCCGAAGGCGGAAGTCGCGGCCGATCCGGACATCCCTGCCGGCACCGAAATGGTCTCGACCACGGTGCGCGAGGCGCTGCGTGACGCGATGGCCGAGGAAATGCGCCGCGACGGCGATGTCTTCGTCATGGGCGAGGAAGTTGCCGAATACCAAGGCGCCTACAAGATCACGCAAGGCCTGCTGCAGGAGTTCGGTCCGCGCCGCGTTGTCGATACCCCGATCACCGAGCATGGCTTTGCCGGCGTCGGCGTGGGCGCGGCGATGGCGGGCCTGAAGCCGATCGTCGAGTTCATGACCTTCAACTTCGCCATGCAGGCGATCGACCAGATCATCAACTCGGCCGCCAAGACGCTCTATATGTCCGGTGGCCAGATGGGCGCCCCGATCGTCTTCCGCGGCCCGAACGGCGCCGCGGCCCGTGTCGCCGCCCAGCACTCGCAGTGCTACGCCGCCTGGTACAGCCATATCCCCGGCCTGAAAGTGGTGATGCCCTACACGGCAGCCGACGCCAAGGGCCTGCTCAAGGCTGCGATCCGCGATCCGAACCCGGTCATCTTCCTCGAGAACGAAATTCTCTACGGCCAATCCTTCGACGTGCCGAAGCTCGACGATTTCGTGCTGCCGATCGGCAAGGCGCGCATCCACAAGCAGGGCAAGGACGTCACCATCGTCTCCTTTGGCATCGGCATGACCTATGCGGTCAAGGCCGAGGCCGAACTGCGCGGCATGGGCATTGATGCCGAAATCATCGATTTGAGAACCGTCCGTCCGCTCGACTTCGATACGATCATCGCTTCGGTCAAGAAGACCAACCGGCTGGTCGTGGTGGAGGAAGGCTTCCCGCAGAGCTCGGTCGGCGACCACATCGCCAGCCAAGTCTCGCAGCGCGTCTTCGACTTCCTCGATGCGCCGGTCATCACGATCGCCGGCAAGGATGTGCCGATGCCTTACGCGGCGAACCTCGAAAAGCTGGCGTTGCCCAATGTCGGCGAGGTCGTCGAGGCTGTCAAAGCCGTCACCTATCGCTGAGCCGGTCGGGAGGACAACATGCCAATCAACATCACCATGCCGGCTCTCTCGCCCACGATGGAAGAGGGCAATCTCGCCAAGTGGCTGGTCAAGGAAGGTGATCATGTTGCGCCCGGTGACGTGATCGCGGAGATCGAGACCGACAAGGCGACGATGGAAGTCGAAGCGGTCGATGAGGGCACAGTCGCTAAGCTGGTCGTCCCGGCAGGCACCGAAGGCGTCAAGGTCAATGCGGTGATCGCCATTCTGGCAGGCGAAGGCGAGGACGCCGGTGCTGCCGCAAAGAGCGATGGCGGTGCGGCGCCCAAGGCGGAGGCTCCGAAAGCGGACCCTGCGAAGGCCGAGGCGCCCAAGGAAGTGCCGAAGCCGGCGGCCGCGCCGGCGAAGGCCGAGCCTGCACCGGTCGCCAACGGCCACGCCGGCGGCGAGCGCGTGTTCGCCTCCCCGCTTGCCCGCCGCATCGCCAAGGATGCCGGTGTCGACGTGAAGGGGCTTAGTGGCTCCGGTCCGCATGGCCGCGTGGTGAAGGCCGATGTCGAGGCGGCGATCGCTTCCGGCGGCGCCAAGGCTGCGCCTGCCGGCAAGGCTCCTGCCGGTGCGCCCGCAGGCGCTCCTGCCCCGGCGCCGAAGCCGATGTCGGACGATCAGGTGCTGAAGCTGTTCGCGGAAGGCTCCTACGAGCTCGTTCCGCACGACAATATGCGCAAGACCATTGCGCGCCGGCTGGTCGAGGCCAAGAGCACCATTCCGCATTTCTATCTGACGCTCGACTGCGAGCTCGATGCGCTGCTCGCGCTGCGCACGCAGCTCAACGCCGCGGCCCCGATGCGGAAAACCGAGAAGGGCGAGGTCCCGGCCTACAAGCTCTCGGTCAATGACATGGTGATCAAGGCGATGGCGATGGCGCTGATGGCGGTGCCGGACGCCAACGCCTCCTGGACCGACAACGCCATGGTCAAGCACAAGCATGCCGATGTCGGCGTCGCCGTCTCGATCCCCGGCGGCCTGATCACGCCGATCATCCGCCACGCAGACGAAAAGACGCTGTCCGTCATCTCCAATGAGATGAAAGATCTGGCAAGCCGTGCCCGCAGCCGCAAGCTGAAGCCCGAGGAATACCAGGGCGGCACCACGGCCGTGTCCAATCTCGGCATGTTCGGCGTCAAGGATTTTGCCGCCGTGATCAACCCGCCGCACGCCACGATCCTTGCGGTCGGCGCCGGCGAGGAGCGCGCCATCGTGAAGAAAGGCGAGATCAAGATCGCGACCATGATGTCGGTGACGCTGTCGACCGATCACCGCGCCGTCGACGGCGCGCTCGGTGCGGAGCTGCTCGGCGCCTTCAAGCGCATGATCGAAAACCCGATGGGCATGCTGGTGTAGGAAGGGAAAAAGGCGGTGCGGAATTTCTTCACCAGCCTTTTCGCCTTCATTCTTTCCGGTCTGGCCGGCGTACTTGTCGTTCAAGAGCTGGCGGTCATCACCGGCGCGACAGAGGAATGCATTCTGGTCTTCGCGGCCACGGTGATGATCGTCGTTGTGGTCACGGTCGGCTTCTTCCTCGTTCAATTCCGAGGCAAGCCGGTGCGGGCGCTCGGCGGGATGCTGTGGCTGCTGCTTGCGCTTTTCTGTCTCGGGCTGCTGGCGCTGGTGGGCTGCACGTTTTCGGTGCCGGCCGAGAGCCGGGCGACCGCAAATGACCTTTCGATCGTTTCCGGCCTGATCCTGCCGGGCGTAGCGGCGATCATCGTGCAATGGCCGCGCTGGCAACTCAAGCGCTCGGCGGCGGCATTCGGCTGGGGGACAACCGCATGAAGACAATTCTCTGCTATGGCGACTCGCTGACCTGGGGCTACGACGCTGGCAGCCTCGGGCGCCTTGCGCTGGAGGACCGCTGGCCAAGCGTGCTCAAGACGGCGCTGGGCGACGGCATCGAGGTCATCGCCGAAGGGCTGAACGGCCGCACCACTGCCTTTGACGATCACCTCGCCGGTGCCGACCGCAACGGCGCGAGAATGCTGCCGACGATCCTCACGACGCACGCGCCGCTCGACCTGATCATCATCATGTTGGGCGCCAACGACATGAAGCCGTGGATCCACGGCAATCCCGTTGCCGCCAAGCAGGGCATGCAGCGCCTGATCGATATCGTGCGCGGTCACGACTATCCGTTCGACTGGCCGGCTCCGCAGATCCTCATTGTCGCGCCGCCCGCGGTGACGCGCACCGAGAATGCCGAATTCAAGGAAATGTTCGCCGGCGGCGATGACGCCTCGAAGCGGCTGGCGCCGCAATATTCCTCGCTTGCCGACGAGGCCGGCTGCGGCTTCTTCGACGCCGGCTCCGTCGCCGTCACCACGCCGCTCGACGGCGTCCATCTCGATGCCGAAAACACGCGGCGGATCGGTCAGGCGCTGGCGCCCCTCGTGCGTGTGATGCTTTCCTTCTAACCCCGAGAAAAATCAGGGAGAAACCCGTGGCTGAGAACTACGACGTCATCATCATCGGCTCAGGCCCCGGCGGCTATGTCACCGCGGTGCGTTCCGCCCAGCTCGGCTTCAAGACGGCGATCGTCGAGCGCGAGCATCTCGGCGGCATCTGCCTCAACTGGGGTTGCATCCCGACCAAGGCGCTGCTGCGCTCGGCGGAGATCATGCATTATTCGGACCATCTCAAGGATTACGGCCTGAAGCTCGAAGGCAAGGTCGGCCCCGACACCGCCGCCGTCGTCGACCGCTCGCGCAAGGTTTCGCTCAGGCTGAATGGCGGCGTCGCCTTCCTGATGA
Source organism: Mesorhizobium sp. M1A.T.Ca.IN.004.03.1.1 (assembly GCF_003997555.1). Taxonomy (NCBI): domain Bacteria; kingdom Pseudomonadati; phylum Pseudomonadota; class Alphaproteobacteria; order Hyphomicrobiales; family Phyllobacteriaceae; genus Mesorhizobium; species Mesorhizobium sp. M1A.T.Ca.IN.004.03.1.1. The sequence continues at coordinate 61,118 of NZ_RZTV01000010.1, forward strand.
AGAAGAACAAGGTCGACGTCATTTGGGGTGAGGCGAAACTCTCAAAGCCTGGTGAGGTCGTCGTCTCCAAGACCGCCAAGAAGCCGATGGAGCCGCAGCCGCCGGTGCCGAAAGGCGTCAAGGGCGAGGGAACCTATACCGCCAAGCACATTATCCTGGCGACCGGCGCCAGGCCGCGTGCGCTGCCCGGCATCGAGCCGGACGGCAAGCTGATCTGGACCTATTTCGAGGCGATGGTGCCTCAGGAGATGCCGAAATCGCTGCTGGTGATGGGCTCGGGCGCGATCGGCATAGAGTTCGCTTCCTTCTACCGCACCATGGGCGCCGAGGTGACGGTGGTAGAGCTGCTGCCGGCGGTGATGCCAGTCGAGGATGCCGAGGTCTCGAAATTCGCGCAGAAACAGTTCGAGAAACAGGGCATGAAGATCATCCTGGAAGCCAAGGTGACCAAGGTCGAGAAATCAGCCAATTCGATCACCGCGCATGTCGAGATGAAGGACGGCAAGGTCGAGAAGATCACCGCCGACCGCATGATCGCGGCCGTCGGCGTGCAGGGCAACATCGAGAACCTCGGCCTCGAGGCGCTCGGCGTCAAGACGGATCGCGGCTGTGTCGCGGTCGACGGCTACGGCAGGACGAACGTGCCCGGCATCTACGCCATCGGCGATGTGGCCGGGCCGCCGATGCTCGCCCACAAGGCCGAGCACGAGGGCGTGATCTGCGTCGAGAAGATCGCCAATATCCCGGGCGTGCACGCCATCGACAAGCTGAAGATCCCGGGCTGCACCTATTGCAGCCCGCAGGTCGCCTCGGTCGGCCTGACCGAAGCCAAGGCCAAGGCCGAGGGCAAGGACATCCGCGTCGGTCGCTTCCAGTTCGGCGCCAACGGCAAAGCCATCGCGCTCGGCGAGGACCAGGGCTTCATCAAGACCATCTTCGACAAGAAGACCGGGCAGCTGCTGGGCGCGCATATGATCGGCGCCGAGGTGACCGAGCTCATCCAGGGTTTCGTCGTGGCGATGAACCTGGAGACCACAGAGGAAGAGCTGATGCACACGATCTTCCCGCATCCGACCCTGTCGGAGATGATGAAGGAAAGCGTGCTCGACGCCTATGGCCGCGCTTTGAACGCATGATAGACTGCTCGCGCGAGACTCAGACGCGGCAGCCGGAGGATTCTGAGGGCAAAGCAGTTCGTATCCGGATGCATTTTCACCTGATCAAGGAGGAATTGGCATATGGACGTGAATGGCGTGGGCTGGATAGCAGCCATCATCATCGGAGGCTTGGCCGGATGGCTCGCCGAAATGGTCATGAAGAGCAACACCGGCATCTTCATGAACATCATTTTGGGTATCGTCGGCGCGATCGTTCTGAATGCGATCTTACAGGCTCTCAACATCCAGTCCTTCGGCGCCGGCTGGTTCGCCTATCTCATCACCGGTTTCATCGGCGCCTGCCTGCTGATCTTTGTCGGCCGGCTGGTACGGCGCTGAGCCCCAGCGAAGTCCGTTATGCGAAAATGGCCGTGGCGGCATGCGCCGGCGTGGCCTTTTTCTTTATTCCGAAAAGTCCTAGATGACGCAGACAGGCGGCCGCGACGCGGGCGGCCGCGAAGGGTTCGAAATGGTCACTGTTCTCGACACGATCGCCAATGCGCCGCGCCCGCGGCATCCCGAAAAGGCGCACAGGCCGGACCAGGAAGTGCTGCGCAAGCCGGACTGGATCCGCGTCAAGGCGCCGGTTTCGAAGGGTTACGCCGAGACACGCGAGATCGTGAAGTCGCACAAGCTGGTAACGGTGTGCGAGGAGGCCGGATGTCCGAACATCGGTGAATGCTGGGACAAGAAGCACGCCACCTTCATGATCATGGGCGAGATCTGCACGCGCGCCTGCGCCTTCTGCAATGTCGCCACCGGCATCCCGACCGCCCTCGACGCGGACGAGCCGGCGCGTGTCGCCCATGCGGTCAAGCAGATGGGCCTCAGCCACGTCGTCATCACATCGGTCGACCGCGACGACCTCGACGACGGCGGCGCGCAGCATTTCGCCGACGTCATCCACGCCATCCGCGCCGCCGCGCCTTCAACGACGATCGAGATCCTGACGCCCGACTTCCTGCGCAAGGACGGCGCGCTTGAGATCGTCGTTGCCGCCAAGCCCGACGTCTTCAACCACAATCTGGAAACCGTGCCGTCGAATTACCTGACGGTGCGGCCCGGCGCCCGCTACTTCCACTCGATCCGGCTGCTGCAGCGCGTGAAAGAACTCGATCCGTCGATCTTCACCAAGTCCGGCATCATGGTTGGCCTCGGCGAGGAGCGGAACGAAGTGCTGCAGCTCATGGATGACCTGCGTTCGGCAAGTGTCGACTTCATGACCATCGGCCAATACCTGCAGCCTTCGAAGAAGCACCATCCGGTGATCCGCTTCATCACGCCGGACGAGTTCAAGTCCTTTGAGACGATCGGCAAGACGAAGGGCTTCCTGCTGGTCGCTTCGAGCCCGCTGACGCGCTCCTCGCATCATGCCGGCGAGGATTTCGCCAGGCTGCGCGCGGCGCGCGAGGCGCAGCTCAAGAAGGCCAGCTGACGCTTTCATGCCGAAATTCGAAGCCACCCGCCGCGTCGCCTACACGCCGGAACAGATGTTCGCGCTGGTGGCGGATATCGAGACCTATCCGCAATTCCTGCCGCTCTGCGAGGCGCTGACGGTGCGCTCGCGCAAGGAGCGCGACGGCCGCACCATCCTCGTCGCCGACATGAGCATCGGCTACAAGGCGATCCGCGAGACCTTTACGACCCAGGTGCTGCTCAAGCCCGACGAGAACGCCATCGACGTCAAATACATCGACGGCCCGTTCAAATATCTCAGCAACATCTGGCGCTTCGATCCGGCCGATGGCGGCTGCGAAGTGCATTTCTTCATCGACTACGAATTCAAGAGCCGCATTCTCGGCGCGCTGATGGGCACGATGTTCGATCGCGCCTTCCGCATGTTTTCCGAAGCATTCGAGAAGCGAGCGAACGTGATCTACGGCGCGGCGCAAGGCACGCCTGATCCGCGGATAGCCTAGTCCAGCGCTCGCAGGCCAAGCTGCAGCGCGTGCCGGACCGTCTCGTGGCGGATAAATTCCCGCCCCTTATGACCAAACAGCTGGCGCTCGACGACGACCGGCTGGCCGGCAAATGCTATCCCGAACCAGACGAGACCCACCGGCTTTTCCGACGAGCCGCCGCTCGGGCCGGCAATTCCGGTGACGGCAAGGGAGAGGCTCGCGCGCGAATGCGTCAGCGCGCCCGCCGCCATCTCCCTGACCGTCTCACCCGAGACCGCGCCATGCGCCTCAAGCGTCGCCGCGGCGACGCCGAGCATCTCCATCTTGGCTTCGTTGGAGTAGGTGATGAAACCACGATCGACCACGGAGGAAGAGCCGGCAATGTCGGTCAGTGCTGCAATGATCAGACCGCCGGTGCAGCTCTCGGCCGTAGCCAGCATGATGCCGCGCTGCTGACAAGCCTGGAGCAGGGCGTTGGCTAATTCCGCGTTGCTCATGCCGGCACGTCTCCCGGATAGACGACGCTGGCGGTCGCGATCGCCGCAATGCCTTCGCCGCGCCCGACAAAGCCGAGCTTCTCGTTGGTCGTCGCTTTGATCGAAATGCGTTCCGGCGCAATGCCGAGCATCGCCGCCAGCGCCGCCGTCATCGCCTCGCGATGCGGCCCCACCCGCGGCGCCTCGCAGATCAGCGTGATATCGGCATTGGCGATGCGCCCGCCGTGCTCGCGCACCAGCTTCGCGGCATGCTCGACGAAGATCTTCGAGGCAGCGCCCTTCCATTGCGGGTCCGATGGCGGAAAATGCGTGCCGATGTCGCCGGCGCCGCAGGTGGCGAGCAACGCATCGGTGAGCGCATGAAGCCCGACATCGGCGTCCGAATGACCGGAGAGTTTGCGGTCATAGGGGATAGTGACCCCGCACAGCGTGACATGGTCGCCCGCTTCGAACGCGTGCACATCGTAGCCATTGCCGGTGCGGATGTCCGGAAAGCGCGGCAGCGCATATGAGAGCCGTTGGTCGGCCATCGCGATATCCCTTGCCCAGGTGAGCTTGATGTTCTCCGGCGAGCCCTGGACGATCTTGACCGGAATATGCGCCCATTCGGCGATCGCCGCGTCGTCGGTGAACTCGCTTTTGCCGAGATGATGCGCCTTCTCGTGCGCCGCCAGCAGTGCCCAGAACGGGAAACCTTGCGGTGTCTGCGCCGCGTGCAGGCCGGCCCTCGATACCGTCTCCTCGATCATACCGTCGGCCGATTCCCGCTTGAGCGTGTCGGCGACGGGAAGCGCCGGCAGGGCGCCCTGGCGCTCGCCGATCGCCTCGATGGTTCGCTCGATGAGCCCATGATCGACGAACGGGCGCACCGCGTCATGCACCAGCACCTTTGCCGGCGCCTGCTCCCTCAGCGCCAAAAGTCCCAGCCGGACGGAAGCCTGGCGGGACGGACCGCCCATGACGATGAGCGTGCGCGTAGCATTAGCTCCCGCCGCGCGCTCGAACAGCTCGCGGTCGTCGGCGTGGATCGCCACCACCACTGGCCCGACGGCTGGATGTGTCAGGAATCTTTCCAGCGTATGCGCAATGACGGCGCGTCCGCCGATGCGCTGATACTGCTTCGGCCCGTCGGCCTGTCCGGCACGGGCGCCGCGGCCGGCGGCGACAATGACCACGCCGACCTTGCCGTCCGGTTTTTCACTTGTGTCAGTCATGGCGAGAGGCTTAGTCGCGGCTCGCAGGGAAGGCCAGCATTTTCCAAAATGCGCCTTAATGTGACGTCATTGCGCGTTGCACAATGGCTTGCATCTGGCTACACAATGTGCAGCAATCGAACATGCTTGGTTTTTGTGCATGCCTGAATTGACCACATTGGCTTCGCCGCTCGACGTCGGCGGCGTAAGGATACGCAGCCGCGTGTTCCTAGCGCCGATGTCCGGCATCACCGACGAGCCGTTCCGTCGGCGTGCGCATGCGCATGGTGCCGGGCTGGTCGTGTCGGAAATGGTGGCGAGCGGCGAACTGGCCAAGGGCAGGGCCGGCTGCGATCTGCGCATCCGCCATTCCGGGCTGCCCGTCCATATGGTGCAGCTTGCTGGCCGCGAGGCAGCGCACATGGCCGAGGGCGCGCGAATCGCGGCGGGCGAGGGCGCCGACATCATCGACATCAACATGGGCTGCCCGGCAAAGAAGGTGACGGGCGGCTATGCCGGCTCCGCGCTGATGCGCGATCTCGATCACGCGCTCTCGCTGATCGAGGCGGTGGTCGGTGCGGTCTCGGTGCCGGTGACGGTCAAGATGCGGCTCGGCTGGGACGAAAGCGCGCTCAACGCGCCGATATTGGCGCGCCGCGCCGAGCTGGCCGGCGTGCGCATGGTGACCGTCCACGGCCGCACGCGCTGCCAGTTCTATCAGGGTAAGGCCGATTGGCGTGCCATTGCGCGCGTCAAGGAAGCGGTCTCGATCCCGGTGGTGGCCAATGGCGATGTCGGCTCGCCGGAAGCGGCTGCGACGATCCTAGATCAATCAGGCGCCGACGCGGTGATGATCGGCCGTGCCCATTACGGCGCGCCGTGGACCGCCGGCAGCATCGCGGCAGCCGCCGCTGGCATGTCTGCAACCGATATTCCCGAAACGCCCAAGAGGCTTGCTGACTACGTGGTTGCGCATTACGAGGACATGCTCTCGCTCTACGGCGTCGAAAGCGGGCTCCGCCAGGCGCGCAAGCATCTCGGCTGGTATCTGGACAGGCACGCGACTCGTGCTTCGGCGGAACGGCGCAAGCACATCCTCACTTCCTTCGAGCCGGCTGAAGTGATCGCCGGGCTGCGCCAAGCCTTTACCGAAAGCGCGGCATCGCCAGAATTGCGGAGCGCGGCATGAATACGAACCTCCCACAGCCGGCCGACACCGCGGATGCCGCCAATATCGTGCTGAACACCATTCGCCGCCCGGTGATCATGGTCGATGCCGACGGCTTCATCACCTTCGCCAACGCGGATGCAGAGGATTTCTTCCGCTCCAGCGCGACCATGCTGGCGCGCAACACGTTGTCCAAGCTGGTCCCGTTCGGCAGTCCGCTGCTCACCTTGGTCGACCAGGTGCGCGAGCGCCGCGCGCCGGTCAACGAATACCGCGTCGACGTCTCTTCGCCGCGCCTCGGCATCGAGAAGATGGTCGACCTCTATGTCGCCCCGGTGCCGGAGTTTCCCGGCTCGGTCGTGGTGATGTTCCAGGAGCGGTCGATGGCCGACAAGATCGACCGGCAGATGACACATCGGGGTGCGGCCCGTTCTGTCACCGGCCTGGCGGCCATGCTGGCGCATGAGATCAAGAACCCGCTCTCCGGCATCCGCGGCGCGGCGCAACTGCTCGAGCTCTCGGCCTCCGACGAGGACCGTGCGCTCACCCGGTTGATAACCGACGAGACCGACCGCATCGTGTCGCTGGTCGACCGCATGGAAGTGTTTTCCGACGAGCGGCCGATCGAGCGCTTTCCCGTCAACATCCATGTCGTTCTGGATCATGTGAAAGCGATCGCCAAGAACGGCTTTGCAAAAAAAATCAAGATCTTGGAGGAATATGATCCATCGCTTCCTCCAGTCTATGCGAACCGTGACCAGCTGATCCAGGTGTTCCTCAACCTGGTCAAGAACGCCGCGGAGGCGATCGGCACCGACCCGCAGGGCGAGATCGTGCTGTCGACGGCTTTCCGGCCCGGCATCCGCGTTTCCGTGCCGGGAACGCAAGACCGCGTCTCGCTGCCGCTGGAATTCTGCGTGCACGACAACGGCCCCGGTGTTTCCGAGGACATCCTGCCGATCCTCTTCGATCCGTTCATCACCACCAAACCGAACGGCTCGGGCCTCGGGTTGGCACTGGTCGCCAAAATTGTCGGCGAGCACGGCGGCATCATCGAATGCGATTCGACGCAGCGTGGAACCACTTTCCGCGTCTTGATGCCGGCCTGGAAGGACACTTTGCCCAACGCCGGCGACGAAGCTGAAGGAGACCGCAAATGACCGTTCGCGGCAATATCCTCGTCGCCGACGACGATGCGGCGATCCGAACCGTGCTCAACCAGGCGCTGTCGCGCGTCGGCCATGAAGTGCGCGTGACTTCGAACGCCTCGACGCTGTGGCGCTGGGTGGCTGCCGGCGAGGGCGACCTCGTGATCACCGATGTGGTGATGCCGGACGAGAACGCCTTCGACATGCTGCCGCGCATCAAGAAGGCGCGACCCGAGCTGCCGGTCATCGTCATGAGCGCGCAGAACACTTTCATGACCGCCATCCGCGCCTCCGAGACCGGCGCCTACGAGTATCTGCCGAAGCCCTTCGATCTGACCGAGCTGCTCAACATCGTCAACCGCGCGCTTGCCGAGCCGAAGCGGCCGAAGCTGGATTCCCGCGCCGACGATCAGCCGGAGACGATGCCGCTGGTCGGCCGCTCGGCCGCCATGCAGGACATCTACCGCATGCTGGCCCGCATGATGCAGACCGACCTGACGGTGATGATCAGCGGCGAATCCGGCACCGGCAAGGAGCTGGTAGCGCGCGCGCTGCACGAATACGGCCGCCGCCGCGGCGGGCCTTTCGTGGCCATCAACATGGCCGCGATCCCGCGCGACCTGATCGAATCGGAACTGTTCGGCCATGAGAAGGGCGCCTTCACCGGCGCGCAGAACCGCTCCACCGGCCGCTTCGAGCAGGCCGAAGGCGGCACGCTGTTCCTCGACGAGATCGGCGACATGCCGATGGAGGCGCAGACGCGCCTGCTGCGCGTGCTACAGCAGGGCGAATACACGACCGTCGGCGGCCGCACGCCGATCAAGACCGACGTGCGCATCGTCGCCGCCACCAACAAGGATTTGCGGACCTTGATCAACCAGGGCCTGTTCCGCGAGGACCTGTTCTACCGCCTGAACGTCGTGCCGCTGCGACTTCCGGCGTTGCGAGAGCGTTCTGAAGACGTGCCTGACCTTGTCCGGCATTTCTTCAAGCAGGGCGCCAGCGAAGGCCTGCAGACCAAGCGCATTTCCGCCGGTGGCATCGAGCTGATGAAGCGCTATCCCTGGCCCGGCAATGTGCGCGAGCTGGAAAATCTGGTGCGCAGGCTCGCCGCGCTCTATTCGCAGGACGAGATTTCGGCCGAGATCATCGAGGCCGAACTGAAGACCGGCGAGCGATCTGTCGTGCCGGACGGCGGCGCGCTGATCCCCGACGACCTGTCGATCGGCCAGGCGGTCGAGCATTTCCTGCAGCGCTATTTCGCGTCCTTCGCCGGCGACCTGCCGCCCTCCGGGCTCTACCAACGCATCCTCGCCGAGGTCGAATATCCGCTGGTGCTGGCTTCGATGACCGCGACGCGCGGCAACCAGATCAAGGCGGCCGAGCTTCTGGGCCTCAACCGCAACACGCTGCGCAAGAAGATCCGCGAGCTTGGCGTCAACGTCTACAAGGCCGCCAGGCAGCCCTGACTTTGCCTTCACTTTTGGGGATTAAGTCGGGGAAAGATTTCCGTCCCGGCCACACTTGTTGCATAATCGCCACAATGCGTTGCATACATCCGACGCAATGACCGACTCTAGACGGCGATATGGCTGCTGAGGCTCCGACACTGAACCAACCGCTTTTCAGCCGGGCCGGCGTTCGCGACGGCCGCCGGCTGCTGGCGTTGCCCGGCGTGGTCGCGATCGTCGGCGCCATGATCACCGCAGCGATCTCGTTTGCAATCCTTGTCGGTGCGACCCCGATCGCGCCGAATGCAAACGCCACCTGGGCGTTGATCGCGCTCAACGCCGTCTTCGTCCTCTTCCTGATCGCTCTGATCAGCCGCGAGATCCGCCGCATCGTCATGGCCCGCAGGAACGGCCGTGCAGCATCGCGGCTGCATGTGCGCATCGTCGCCATGTTCGCGCTGGTCGCCGCGATCCCGGCGATCATGGTCGCGATCATCGCCTCGATCACGCTCGATATCGGCCTCGATCGCTGGTTCGAGATCCGCACCAAAACGATCGTCAATTCGTCGCTGTCGATCGCCGATGCCTATGTCCAGGAAAATGCCCGCAACCTGCAGGGCACGACCCTGTCGATGGCCTACGACCTCGATGCCTCGCGCACGCTCTACGGGCTCGACCGCACCGGCTTCCTCGACCTCATGAACAAGGAGGCCGTCGGCCGCGGACTGGCGCATGCGGCGCTGATCAAGCCTGACGGCTCCTTCGTCATGAGCGCCAAAACCGACGCCGACTTCGCCATGCCGGAGCCGCCCCCTGGCGCGGTCAACACGGCCGCCGACGGCAAGCCGGTGCTGATCGAGCCGCGCACCCGCAACATCATGGGCGCCATTGTCAAGTTGCGCGAGATCGAAGGTCTTTATCTCTACACGATCCGGCTCGTCGACCCGGACGTTATCAAGGCGCGGCAGATCGTTCGGTCGAACACCGACGAGTATCGCGGACTGGAAGAGAACCGTCGCACTTCGCAAGTCGCGTTCGCGCTGCCCTATCTGTCGCTGACCCTGATCGTCATCCTGTCGGCGATCTGGACCGGCATCGCCGTGGCGGATCGAATTGTCCGGCCGATCCGCCAGCTGATCGGCGCGGCCGACGAGGTGGCGACGGGCAATCTCGACGTCGCCGTCCCCGTGCGTCAATCGGACGGCGACGTCGCTTCGCTCGGCGAGACCTTCAACAACATGATCCTCGAGCTCAAATCGCAGCGCAACGAGCTGCTGTCGGCCAAAGACCTGATCGACGAGCGGCGGCGGTTCTCGGAGGCGGTGCTGGCTGGCGTGACCGCAGGGGTCATCGGCGTCGATCCGTACGGCGTCATTACCATCGCCAATCGCTCGGCCGAAACGATGCTGGCGATCTCGGCGAGTGCCGCGCTCGGACAGAACCTGTCCGCCATCCTGCCTCATGTCGGTCGCGTCTTCGAGATCGGGCGCCAATCCGGCAAGCCGGTCTATCGCGAGCAGGTGACCTTCTTCCGCGCCGGCATGGAACGGACTTTCAATGTCCAGGTCACCGTCGAGGCCGGAGACGACGGCTCGGAGGAAAAATCCTATGTCGTCACCATCGACGACATTACCGATCTCGTGCAGGCGCAGCGGTCCTCGGCCTGGGCCGATGTGGCGCGGCGCATTGCCCATGAGATCAAGAATCCACTGACGCCCATCCAGCTCTCGGCCGAGCGCATCAGGCGCCGTTACGGCAAGGTCATCACCGAGGACCGTGAAGTCTTCGATCAGTGCACCGACACCATCATCCGTCAGGTTGAGGACATCGGCCGCATGGTCGACGAATTCTCGGCCTTCGCCCGCATGCCGAAGCCGGAGATGAAGGTGATAGACCTGCGCGAGTCGCTGCGCGAAGCTTCGTTCCTGGTGGAAGTCAGCCGCTCCGACATTGCTTTCCAGCGTGATTTCGGCAACGAGCCGCTCAAGGGAACGTTCGACAGCCGCCTGATGGCGCAGGCCTTCGGCAACGTCATCAAAAACGCCGCGGAGGCCATCGACGGACTTGATGCGCAAGACCGTTCCGACGGCACAATCCGGATTCAAGCCGGGCGCCAAGATGGCGCCATAAGAATCGATGTTATCGACAACGGCAAAGGGCTGCCGCGCGAGAATCGGCAGAGACTGCTCGAGCCCTACATGACGACGCGCGAAAAAGGCACCGGCCTTGGCCTCGCTATCGTCAAGAAGATCGTGGAGGACCATGGCGGCCGGCTCGAATTGCACGACGCGCCGCCCGATTTCCACGGCGGCCGGGGCGCGATGATCTCGATCATCCTGCCGCCGGCGGCGGTCGTCGCCGCGCCGCCACGCGGCGAAGGCCGCGACGAACACGAACGAGAAACTGAAAAGGTCGGTAATGGCGTCTGACATTCTCATCGTCGATGACGAGGAAGACATCCGCGAACTGGTCGCCGGTATCCTGAGCGACGAAGGTCACGAAACCCGCACGGCACACGATGCCGACAGCGCGCTGGCGGCGATTGCCGATCGCGCGCCACGGCTGATTTTCCTAGACATCTGGCTGCAGGGCTCGCGGCTCGACGGCCTGGCGCTGCTCGACGAGATCAAGACGATGCATCCGAACATGCCGGTGGTGATGATCTCCGGCCACGGCAACATCGAAACGGCGGTGTCGGCCATCCGGCGTGGCGCCTATGATTTCATCGAGAAGCCGTTCAAGGCCGACCGTCTCATCCTGATCGCCGAGCGCGCGCTGGAAACTTCGAAACTGCGGCGCGAGGTGTCCGACCTCAAGCTGCGCAGCGGCGAGACCTTCGACCTGATCGGCATGTCGTCAGCGATGAGCCAACTGCGGCAGACCATCGAGCGTGTCGCGCCCACCAACAGCCGCATCATGATCATCGGTCCTTCCGGTTCCGGCAAGGAACTGACGGCCCGCGCCATCCACGCGCTGTCGGCGCGCAAGAACGGGCCGTTCGTGACGCTGAGCGCCGCCACCATCACGCCGGAACGCATGGAGATCGAGCTGTTCGGCACCGAATCGAACGGCACCGAACGCAAGGTCGGCGCGCTGGAGGAGGCGCATCGCGGCATCCTCTACATCGACGAGGTCGCCGACATGCCGCGCGAGACGCAGAACAAGATTCTGCGCGTGTTGGTCGAGCAGCAGTTCGAGCGGGTAGGGGGCACAAAGCGGGTCAAGGTCGACGTCCGCATCATCTCCTCCACAGCGCAAAACCTGGAGGCCATGATTGCCGATGGCCGCTTCCGCGAGGACCTTTATCATCGCTTGGCGGTGGTCCCCGTCACTGTGCCGGGTCTCGCCGAACGGCGAGAGGATATTCCGTATCTCGTCGACAATTTCATGAAGCAGATCGCGCGTCAGGCCGGTATCAAGCCGCGCCGCATCGGTGACGACGCGCTGGCCGTGCTGCAGGCACACAACTGGCCGGGGAACGTGCGCCAGCTGCGCAACAATGTCGAGCGGCTGATGATCCTGGCGCGAGGCGGCGACGTCGACGCGCCGATCACCGCTGACCTTCTGCCCTCCGAGATCGGCGACGTCATGCCGCGCACCCCCAACCAGTCGGACCAGCACATCATGGCGCTGCCGCTGCGCGAGGCGCGCGAGCAATTCGAGAAGGACTATCTGATCGCACAGATCAACCGCTTCGGCGGCAACATCTCGAAGACGGCCGAGTTCATCGGCATGGAGCGATCAGCCTTGCACCGCAAGCTGAAGTCGCTGGGCGTGTAAAGGCAATCCAGGAAAAGTGGGCAGCGCCGGTTGGGCTCGGCGGCTTCGCCGTACCCTTCCGTCTGGAATTGCCCAAAGCCGGCTGGCCCACGCGATTGTTCATTACGGCAGCGGCGGAATCGCTTAAGAGAGCCGGATATTTCCCTGAGGTAGCCCATGCCGCGCATTGCCTATGTCAACGGGCGCTACGTCGCCCATGCCGAAGCCCGCGTCCATATCGAGGATCGCGGCTATCAGTTCGCTGACGGCGTCTATGAGGTCTGCGAGGTGGCGCGCGGCTTTATCGTCGACATGCCGCGCCATCTGGCCCGGCTTAAGCGCTCGCTCAAGGAATTGTCGATCGCATGGCCCGTCTCGGAAGGCGTCCTGCCGATGCTGCTGCGCGAGGTGGTGCGCCGCAACAACGTCGTCAACGGCCTCGTCTATCTCCAGGTGACGCGCGGCGTCGCCAGCCGTGAATTCGTCTTTCCGGCAGCCGGCACCCGTCCGTCCTTGGTTATAACCGCCCGGAAGGCCGACCCCTCTGCTGCCGCCAAGCGGGTTGAGACCGGCATCAAGGTCATCACCGTCCCGGAGAATCGCTGGGACCGCGTCGACATCAAGAGCACCGGCCTGCTTGCCAATGTGCTCGCCAAGCAGAAGGCCAAGGAAGCCGGCGCCCAGGAGGCCTGGTTCGTCGACTCCGACGGCACGGTCAAGGAGGGCGGCTCGTCCAATGCCTGGATCGTCACCCGCGACGGCGTTCTGGTGACGCGGCCGGCCGAACACGGCATCCTGCGCGGCATCACCCGCACGACACTGTTCGACGTCGCCGAAAAGCTCGGTCTGACGATCGAGGAGCGTGGGTTTTCGATCGCCGAAGCCAAGGCAGCGCGGGAGGCTTTCATCAGTTCCGCGACCACGATCGCCATGCCGGTAGTCGAAATCGACGGCGCGCCGATCGCAAACGGCCACCCCGGCTCCATGACACTTTCGTTGCGGCAGGCATTTTTTGACATTGCGGAAAAAAGTCCAGCCTGATAACCGCAAAGGTGGAATGAACCTCAACTATCTCGTTCTGCTTGTCGTTTAGGCGGCAAGAGGGGGTTTGCGCGCTTGACAGGCGCCGCGTAATTTGGCGCATTGGCCTGCAGACCGAAGGGGATCGGCGAAAGACAAAAACAATGGCGGAACGATCGCAAAACCTTCAGGACCTGTTCCTGAATTCAGTTCGCAAGAGCAAAAATCCACTTACCATCTTTCTCATCAACGGTGTGAAGCTGACCGGCGTGGTCACTTCGTTCGACAATTTCTGTGTGTTGTTGCGGCGCGACGGGCATTCCCAGCTCGTCTACAAGCACGCCATTTCCACGATCATGCCGAGCCAGCCGGTTCAGATGTTTGATGGCGAGGAAGGCCAGGGCGCCTGATTGGCACGTGAGCAGGACGCGGACCGCAGAGTTCGCGGGAAACAAGGACATCAACTCGGGCCGGAAGCCAAGGATCCGACCCGGGCGGTTGTCATTGTGCCGGTGCTTGCGCGCCAGCCGCGCGGCGATGAGGATTCGAGCCGCCCGCGCCTGAGCCGCTCGGCGGATGCCCGCCACGACGAGGCGGTCGGGCTTGCCAGCGCCATCGACCTGGACCCGGTCCACACCGCAGTGGTGACGGTCACCGATCCCCGCCCGGCAACGCTGCTCGGCAGCGGCAAAGTGGCCGAATTCGCCGACATCGTGAAGGAACGCAAGGCGGAATTGGTCATCGTCGACCATCCGCTCACGCCGGTGCAGCAGCGCAATCTCGAGAAGGAACTGAACGCCAAGGTGCTCGACCGCACCGGGCTTATCCTCGAGATCTTCGGCGAGCGCGCCAGGACCAAGGAAGGCACCCTGCAGGTCGAGCTGGCGCATCTCAACTATCAGAAGGGTCGGCTGGTGCGCAGTTGGACCCACCTCGAACGGCAGCGCGGCGGCGCGGGTTTCCTGGGCGGTCCCGGCGAAACGCAGATCGAATCCGACCGGCGGATCCTGCAGGACAAGATCACCAAGCTCAAACATGAGCTGGAAACGGTTCGCCGCACCCGCGACCTGCACCGCGCAAAACGCAAGAAGGTGCCATTTCCGGTAGTTGCGATCGTCGGCTACACCAATGCCGGAAAGTCGACGCTGTTCAACCGGCTGACCGGGGCAGGGGTGCTGGCGGAGGACATGCTGTTCGCCACGCTCGATCCGACGCTGCGCCGCGTGCGCCTGCCGCACGGCACGCCGATCATCCTGTCGGACACGGTCGGCTTCATCTCGGACTTGCCGACTCATCTGGTCGCGGCCTTCCGGGCGACGCTGGAAGAGGTCGTCGAGGCCGATCTCGTGCTGCATCTGCGCGATATCTCTGATCCGGACACGGCAGCGCAGGCCGAGGATGTCGAGCGCATCCTTGGCGATCTCGGCGTCGATGCCGCGGACACCAGCCGCGTGATCGAGGTGTGGAACAAGATCGACCTGCTCGACGAAGGCAATCGCGAGCGCCTGCTTGCCGAGAGCGCCGGCGGCAAGGCGCCGCCGATCGCGATATCGGCAGCGACCGGCGAGGGGATCGATGCGCTCAAGGCGCTCATCGAGGCCAGAGTGTCGGGCGAGTTGGAAACGATGACGGTGACGTTGAGCCCGGCTGAGCTCGGCCAGGTCGACTGGCTCTATCGCAATGGCGATGTCGTCTCGCGGAGCGACAATGAGGACGGCAGCGTCACCATCTCACTGACGGCCACGCACAGCGCCCGCCAGGAGATCGAGACCCGGCTGAACCGCAGGAACCACGGCTAGGCCGCTGCTTATCTTGCGTTTTTGGCCTGCTGCCAGAGGGTTTCCATCTCGTCCAAAGTCGCCTGTTCCAACGACCTCCCGGAAGCCTCCAACTCCCGCTCGACATAATGGAAGCGCGAGCGGAACTTCTCGTTGGTGCCGCTCAGCGCGGCTTCGGCATCAAGTCTCAAATGGCGGCCGAGATTGACGACGGCAAACAGCATGTCGCCGAACTCATCCTTGATGGGTGCCGCGTCGCCCGTGACCAGCGCCTCGCGCAGCTCGCCGATCTCTTCCTCTATCTTGTCGAGGATGGGTGCTGCCTCGCTCCAGTCGAAGCCGACGCGCGCAGCCTTCTCCTGCAGCTTCAACGCGCGGGTCAGCGCAGGGAGCGCAACCGGCACGCTATCGAGATAGCCCTTGCCGTGATCTTCCGGGTCGAGGCCGCGCGCGATGCGGGCGTTGCGCTTGTCGGCCTTCTCCACCGCCTTGATCTTCTCCCACATGCCCTTGGCCATCCCGGCGCTGCGCGCCTTCTCGTCGCCGAAGACATGCGGGTGACGGCGGATCATCTTGGTGGTGATCGCCTCGACAACGTCGCCGAACGCGAACTCGCCAATTTCCTGCGCCATCTGCGCGTGGTAGACGACCTGCAGCAGAAGGTCGCCCAGTTCCTCTCGCAGATCGTCAAAGTCGCCGCGCGCGATCGCATCCGCCACTTCATAGGCTTCCTCGATCGTGTAGGGGGCGATGGTGGAAAAGTTCTGCTCGATGTCCCAGGGGCAGCCGGTCTTCGGCGCTCTGAGTGCCGCCATGATCTCGATCAGACGGGAGATGTCTTTGGAGGGTTTCATGCAACAAACCCTAGCGCGCGCCGCGGCGGGCGACCAATCCCGCGGGCTGGCAAAAGCCGATTGTCCACAGTTGCGCCGGCACTCAGTCGAGCACCGAAACGATCGCCTTGGCGAGCTCGTCCATGCCGTCCTCAGGCAGACCTGCCACATTGATGCGGCTGTCACCTGCCATATAGACGGCGTGCTCGGTGCGCAGACGCTCAACCTGCGCTTCGGTGAGCCCCAGGCGGGAGAACATGCCGCGATGGCTGGCGAAGAAATCGAAGCGATCGGAGTTGGATTGCCGGCGCAACGCCTCGGCGAAGGCGACACGCAGCCTGAGCATGCGCAGCCGCATCTCCTCGAGTTCCGTCTCCCAGACCTTCTTCAGATCGGCGTCTTCCAGCACCATGCGTACGGCCGCAGCGCCATGGTCCGGCGGCATCGAATAGAGCGCTCGCGCCGCTGCCAGCATCTGGCTCATAGCCACGTGGGCCTGTGCGCCGTCCTTGGCCATGATCATGGCGGAACCGACGCGGTCGCGATAGACGGCGAAATTTTTCGAGCAGCTCGAGGCGACGACCATCTCGGGCACCTTGCCGGCGAGCAGCCGCAGGCCGGCGGCATCGGCGTCGAGCCCTTCGCCAAAGCCCTGATAGGCGATGTCGACGAAAGGCAGCAGGCCGCCCTCAAGCAGAACGTCGGCAACCTTCGCCCATTGCGCAGCATCCAGATTGGCGCCGGTCGGGTTATGGCAGCAGCCATGCAGCAGGACGACATCCCCGCTAGTGGCGGTCTTGAGCGCCGCCAGCATGTCGTCGAAACGGACAGCGCCGGAAACAGCGTCGAAATAAGGATAGTCGCGCACCTGTAGGCCGGCGGCGCGCATCACCGGCTGGTGGTTCGGCCAGGTCGGATCGGAGAGCCACACCGTCGCGCCCGGCCGCGTGCGCTGCAGAAGCTCGGCCACCAGCCTGAGGGCGCCCGATCCGCCCGGCGCCTGCGCTGCGCGGATGCGCGAATGATCGGCGTTATCGCCGAAGGCAAGCCTGATCATGGCGGCGTTGAAGCCGATGTCGCCGGCGAGGCCGAGATAGGTCTTGGTGTCCTGGCCCGCGAGCAGCCGCTTCTCAGCCTCGCGCACGGCCCGCATCACCGGCGTCCTGCCGTTACGATCCTTGTAGACGCCGACGCCCAGGTCGACTTTGCCGGGGCGCGTGTCGGCGTGGTAAAGGCCGATCAACGCAAGGATCTTGTCGGCGGGCGCGGGCTGCAGGGTCTCGAACATCGATAGGGCTCCAGTGGCGGCGGAGTGATACGCAAATCGGCCGCGCTTCGCCAGCGGTTTCCTCCATATGCCGCTCGGGCGCTCGCTCACCCGAGGCCGGCGCAACTCCTCGCGGGAATCGCAAAAAGAAACGGCAGCCAGGGATTAAAATCCCCACATGCTCCGTAAACAGGGCATGAAACGGTCGATGGCACGCTTCGATATCGTCGGGCAGTTGGGATCGCTGCGGCGCTACGCGCGCTCGCTGACGCGCGACAGCGCCGATGCCGAGGATCTGGTCCATGACGCGCTGGTGCGCGCCTATGAGCGGCGCGGCACCTTTCGCTCGGGCGGCAACCCGCGCGCCTGGCTGCTGGCGATCCTGCACAACATCTTCATCGACCGCATGCGCTCGCGGCGGTCCGAGACAGCGCGCATCGAGCAGGCAGGCCGTCTCGCCGAGCAAAACATGCCGGCGTCCCAGGACCATTCGGTGCGCCTTTCGCAGGTGCGCGAAGCCTTCCTGTCGCTGCCGGAAGAGCAGCGCGCCGCGCTGCATCTCGTCGCCATCGAAGGGTTGAGCTACGCAGAGGCCGCCGAGGTCAGTGGCGTCCCGCTCGGAACCCTGATGTCGCGCATCGGCCGCGCTCGTGCGGCGCTGCGCGAGATGGAGGAGGGCGCTCCGGCGCGCGGCAAAAATCACCTGAGGATCGTGGGAGGTGAATCATGACCGCTATCGTCGATCCGGTGACCGATGCCGATCTCGACGCCTATGTCGATGATCAGCTCGACGTCGCCCGCCGCATCGAGGTCGAGGCGTTCCTGTCCGCTCGTCCCGAAGTGGCCGCGCGTGTGATGTCGGATCTCAGAACGCGCGACGAGTTGCGCGTGGCGCTGGCCGGGCCAGGCGCAATGGCGCGCCCGGCGACGACCGACGCGGCGCGTCGGCTGGAAAGGGTGCTTGCCAGGGACCGAGCCTTTTCCGTGCTGCAGCGCGCCGCGGCCGCCGCCGTGCTGGTGGCGGCAGGGTGGCTTGCGAACGGCGTCTTCGGGCCGATCGCCGTCAGCAAGGTGGTCGCCTCGACGCAGCCGCCCGCCTATGTCGAGGAAGCGGTGAGCGCGCACCGGACGACGCTGGTGCGTGAGACGATGCCGTCCCAGGCCGAGGCGCCGAATTACAATGCCGACGAGATCCGCGCCGCGACCGCGATCGTCATGCCGTCATTGCCCGACGACTGGCGGATCCGCGATGTTCAGATCTATCCGTCGCGGTTCGGGCCGAGCGTCGAGATGGCACTCGAAACGAAGGACCTCGGGTTGGTGTCGCTGTTTGCGATCAGGCCAGGCACGTTCGACGTCGTGAAGCCCACCGTCGCGCCCTTGGGCGATATTTCGTCCGCCTATTTCCAGATCGGCGAGGTCGCTTACGCCGTCGTCGGACAAGGCGATGCCGGCGATCTCGACCGGGCCGCCGAAAAGCTCGCCCGCACTCTCTATTGAAGCAGCCAATCGAACCGACCAAACCAAGGAGAAACGAAATGAACAGCCCTAATCTTGGATACCGAATGGGCACCGGCGTTCGGGCCGGTGCCGTCTATGACGAGGGCCTGCGCCGGCACATGCTGCGCGTCTACAACTATATGGGCCTCGGGCTCGTCGTCACCGGCCTCGTCGCCCTTGTTGTGGCCTCGACGCCGGCGCTCTACGTCCCGATCTTCTCCACGCCGCTGAAATGGGTGGTGATGCTGGCGCCGCTCGCCTTCGTCATGTTCTTCTCCTTCAAGATGCAGACGATGTCGGCGGCGAGCGCGCAGGCGATGTTCTGGGCCTTCTGCGCGGTCATGGGCCTGTCGCTGGCTTCCGTGTTCCTGGTGTTCACCGGCACCAGCATCGCGCGCACCTTCTTCATCGCCGCCACCATGTTCGGCGCCACCAGCCTCTACGGCTACACGACCAAGCGCGACCTGACGCAGTTCTCGTCCTTCCTGATCATGGGCCTGATCGGCGTGGTGATCGCGAGCCTCGTCAACCTGTTCCTCGGCTCGACCGCGCTGCAGTTCGCCATCTCCGTGATCGGCATCGCCGTCTTCATCGGCCTGACCGCCTGGGACACGCAGACGATCAAGGAGCAGTATGCCGAGAATTTCGACGCCGAATCGCAACAGAAGCTCGCCGTCTTCGGCGCCTTCTCGCTGTATCTGAACTTCATCAACATCTTCCAGCTGCTGCTGAATTTTACCGGCGAGCGCGAATAGTCCGGACCGTAGCAGGCAACAGCTTCGTACCGTGGCCGACGGGTAAACCGCTGGCCACGGTTTTTCTTTTGGCGTTGCATCTGGCGTGGCAGTGCTGGTCGTTCACGGCGGCTGCTTGAGGGGATGCCGCACTGCCTGCTGCCCTTGAGTTCAGGCGAGGCCTTTTGCTAGCCTGCCGGCCCGACCAGCCAGTCGCGAGGACGCATGGACCAGCTGACGCTTGACGGTGACGGCATCTCGGCGACGATTGTCGGGCAGGGGGCGGAGCTGGTCTCCTTGCGCGATGCCGAAGGCGCGGAACTTCTGTGGCAGGCGGGGCCTGAATGGCGGCGTCATTCGCCGGTGCTGTTTCCGATAGTCGGCCGGCTGAAAGGCGACCAGTTGCGCCATCGCGGCAAAGCCTATCCAATGACGCAGCATGGCTTCGCCCGCGACAGGCGCTTTGCCTGGGCGGAGCAGGGCCTTCCTCTTGCACGCTGGTCCTGACCGATGACACCGAGACCCGCACCCGCTACCCATTCGCCTTTCGGCTGGCCATAAGCTACAGCCTCGGCCCCAGCCAGCTTGGCGTGACCTTCGAGGTCGCCAACACAGGCGACGAGGTGCTGCCGGCCTCGGTCGGTGCCCACCCGGCCTTCAACTGGCCTTTGCTGCCGGAATTGCCCAAGGAAGCCTACCGGCTGACCTTTGCCGACGATGAACCCGCTCCGATACGGCGCCTGAAGGACGGGCTCATGCTGGCGACGCCGCAGCCAACGCCCGTCGAGGGCAAGACGCTTGCCCTCTCCGAGCGGCTGTTCGATGACGACGCCGTCATTCTGGACCGGCCCGCCAGCACCAGCGTGCGCTATGCCGCCGGGCGGGGGCCGGCGATCGAAATGTCGTGGCAGGGATTCAACGAATTGGGCATCTGGTCCAAGCCCGGCGGCGCGCCGTTCCTCTGCATCGAGCCCTGGCATGGCGTTGCAAGCCCGGTCGATTTCGACGGCGAATTCGCCGACAAGCCGGGCGTGATGCTGATCCCGCCAGGCGCCAAGCGCAAGTTGACCTACCGGATCACCATCAGCCGGGATGCATGAGGCATGGCGTTCGCGATCAAGGCCGAGGTCAAGGATCCGCTGGCCGAGACATTCTCATTCGCGGCGCAGAAAACCATGTATGGCGGCAAGCATATCGCCGAAGGCGACACGATCTTTGTGTTCGCCAGCGAAAACGAAGGCGGGCAGGGGCTCATCGCGCGAGGTGTCGTCACGTCCTCGCAGGCAATTGCGAAACGACCCGATCTTGAACGGCAGACGCCCCGTGTTAGCGTCTCCATCCGTCGCGCCGCCGTGGCGACCAGGCGGTTGGGCCGCGACGAGCTCAAGCGCAACACGCTTCGTTGTAAACATTCCGGCCACATGATTTGAAGGAGACGCACCATGGACCGATTCACCGGCGGCTGCCTGTGTCGCAATGTCCGACTTGTGGCGTCGGGCCGCCCATACAGGGTCTGCATCTGCCATTGTCTCGATTGCCGCAAACATCATGGCGCGCTCTTTTATGCTTCGGCGGTATTCCCTCAGGACGCGGTTACGATCGACGGTGAGACGCGCGACTATGCCGGGCGGTTTTTCTGTCCGCGCTGCGGTTCGTCCGTTTTCGCACGCACCGCGGACGAGATCGAAGTGCATCTCGGGACCCTGGACGCCCCAGACCAGCTAGCCCCGACCTACGAAAGCTGGATCATCCGTCGCGAGTCGTGGCTGCCGCCGTTTCCAGTCAGCAAGCGATACGAGCGCGATCGCGAGGCGACGAGCCGCTTCGAAGAATAGGTCGCGCCATTCCTTTCTGGCCGTCAGTCCGGAAGCCCGGCCTTGCGGAACCCGTCAACGAAATGCTCGAGCATCGCGTCGTCGCGGAACGGCTCGGTCCAGACCCAGTGGCTGGTCGTGAAATGCGGGTTGGCGATAAGGAACATCTCGACCTCCGCGCGCGCCTCTTCGAACCGGCCGAGCTGCGCAAGGCTTGCCGCCAGGAAACGGCGTGAGCTGGTCCGATAGGTCTCGTCCCGGCGCAGCGTCTCGATGGCGGCTTCATAGTCGCGGGCCGCATATTGCGCGGCGCCGAGCGTGAGATAGTACCAACTCGGCGGAAACGGGTTCAGCCGGAACGCCTTGCGAATGTGCTCAAGGCCTTCCTCGATCCGCCCGGCTAGGACCTCAATATCGGACAATGTCGCCCAGGCGTCGGCCTCGTTCGGATCGAGCTCGAACGCTCTGGCGAATTCGGCATCCGCCTCGCCGAAGCGATGCTCATAGGCAAGCAGGTTGGCAAGCACCCAGCGGCAGCCGGCGTCGTTGGGGTCGATCGTCACGGCTTTGCGGGCCAGCTCCAAGGCAATGCTCCGGTTGGGGTCGACGGGCTCGCCCCAATGCACCCATCCCATCCAATGGTTCATGGCGAGCCAGCGATAGGCCTCGGCATATTCCGGATCGAGCGAGACCGCGCGCGTCAGCATCAGATGCGCCTCCCGCGCCGTCTGAGGCGAGTCGTCGATCAGTTTTCGCGCCCGCACGCACAAATCGTAGGCCTCGAGATTCTTGGGCCGATTGCGCGGCGGCTGCGTGCGCAGCCGGCCGAGCAGCGCCTCCACGATCTTGGCCGTTACCTCGTCCTGGACGGCAAAAATATCTTCCAGACTGCGATCGAAGCGTTCCGCCCACAGATGTTCACCGCTCACCGCGTCGACAAGCTGCGCGTTGATGCGCACACGCCCCGCGGCGCGCCTTGCGCTCCCCTCAAGCAGGTAACGCACGCCAAGGTCCTCGGCGATCGCGCGCACATCCATCGGCTTTCCCTTGTAGACGAAGACCGAGTTGCGCGCGATGACGAACAGTCCCGCGTTCCTGGACAGGTCAGTGATCAGGTCTTCGGTCAACCCGTCCGCGAAGGATTCCTGCTCGGGATCATTGCCGAAATTGACGAAGGGCAGCACGGCTATCGAAGGCTTGCCGGGCAGTGGCAAAGGTTTTCGTTTCGTCTCGCCAAGCTGTTCGATGACCCCCGTGAAGCGATAGCCGACGCGCGGCACCGTAGCGATCCATTCACCGCCGTCGGCGGCGGGGCCGAGCAGCTTTCTGAGCTGCGCGATCTGGACGGTGAGGTTGCCTTCCTCGACGGCCGTGCCCGGCCATGCCGCGTCCATCAGCTCGGCCTTGGCCAGGATTTCGCCGGGACGTTCCACGAGCGCGGCAAGCAGCTTCAGCCCCCGATAGCCGGCGGCCACGGGGACATCGTTCCGAAGCAATGTTCCCGCAGCTGAATCAAGCACGTACGGGCCGAAGGCAAAGCGCGATCCCTGCATGCGGCGCATCTATAGAGCAATTCCAGGAAAAGTGTGAGACGGGTAGAGCAGTTCGTCATGTCCGATGAACCGCTCAGGCCGATTTGGAAGTTTTGAGAACTATTTGGATGCGCTTAATTACGGCGCAGCCCGCATCCTGCAGAATCCAACCTCATTCAGGTGGAAGGCCCAACTCGAAAAGCATGGGGCCGCAAACCATAGGAGGTTGCCATGAACGACACGTTTGCATCGATCCCGCAGCTGGCAACGCTGGTCGGGCAGGCATCGCGCCGGCGCTACAGCCTGCAGACCCTGCGAGGCATGATCGCAGCCCGGCGCGAGCAGATACGGTTTCGCTGGGATCTGAAGCGGATATCAGAGGCCAACCCGCATCTGATCGACGATATCGGACTGACGAAAGAGCAGGCCGAGGAAGAGATCGCCAAGCTGCCCTTCTGGCAAAGATAAACGCGGATGTGGCGTCAACGCTGATGCCGGCAGCGCAGTCCCACCGGGTAGGGTGGTCCGGCATGAGCTCGAAGCGACATCGGTCGGCCATAACGGGGAATCTCGTCGGGCTTCAGGCCATCTGAGTTAAACCTGCCGGACGACAGTGCCGATGACTGACGAGAAGCCGGGCTGCAGTCAGCGCCGACAGGCCGTCAAGGTCGGCAGGCGGATAGAATTCGACCAGATCAAATCCTGCGATCCTGGCCCGTGTGGCTGAGAGCTGCGTCGACGCCCTGGGCATGAAGCTCGCGGGCAGTCACAAAGCGGCTGCCATAGCGTCGCGCCGCTTCGATTTCAGCCAGGCGTGCGCTGCCGACGCTGCGCAGGCCGACTTGCACGAGGCGGCGATATGCGGCATCTCGCTCGCCCGGCGCATCGGGCTCGAATAGCCGTAGCGTTCGCCATCGACCTCGTCGCGCCAGTCGATATGCGCGTCGATCTGCAGGATCCAGACCGGCCCGTGACCGGCAAAGCCGGCGAGAAAGGGAATTACCACGGAATCGTCACCGCCGAGCAGGATCGGCACGGCCGACGCGGCCAGGACCTCGCGCGTCTTCGCTTCGATCCGCGCCCGGTTTCCCTCATTGTCGTGCATGACCGTCGAGATGTTGCCGGCATCGACGCAGCAGACCGGCTTGCCGTCGAACAATGGACCGCCGAGATCTAAATCCCAATGCTCGACCAGCGGCGCATCGTCCTGGCTCGCAGCGCGGATGGCGTCGGCGGCCAGAGCATGGCCGCTGCTGTCCTTTCGCGGATAGGTGCTGCCATGACCGGCACCGTAGATCACCATGCGAGGCACGCGGCCTCCGGCGAGGCAACCGGGAAAGCCAAGAAAGGAAGATGAAGAGGTCATTGTTCAATAGTCCGAATGTGAGCGCTCGCAGCGAGGGGCACGTCGATAGGATCGCTTTATCGCCTCTACGTGATCCATATCAGAAAGTCGCATAAGATAGATTATGGAACTGACACATCCAGCACGAAGCTGGTTTTGCTACGGTCCTCCTGAGCTTCCCATCCGCACTTCAAAGGCGTCAACGAGGTCCTTGATGTGTTCGTGACCGCCTCCGCCGCGCTGATCGCTGTTACGTCGATCGTCAGGCTGCTCGGGTGCTTCGGGTCAAGGACAGCGACTGTCCGGCTGCGGCGGCGCGCCGCTTCCGGATCGATAGACTTGAGACGGTCACGTCGAGTTGGCGACATCACGCGACGAACCAGTTCGGCCTCTTCGCAAAGCAAGCGCACAGGCACGAAGTGAGCGCCTCGTCGATCCGACGCATCTTTCATCTGCTGGTAGGACGCGAGGCTCCTCGCGTCTCCTTGGATGCCGGAGTTCGTGAAGATGAAGTTGGCGGCGGGAGGACAAAGTGTTGCCACGGTGTCCAACACAGCCTGACGGACCTTGGCGGTCTGCTCCCAGACGGCATCAGGCAATGTGCGGCGACCGTCATCGGCAAGCAGTGCCAATATAGGATTGTTGATCCAGTGATTGTCGATGACCTGGCCGGAAAGTGCCGTTACGAGTTCCCGTGCGATCGTCAGCTTGCCGACGCCAGGGAAACCGAGCAGCAGAACAAACACATTCTGAACCATCGATCAGTTTCCGAAGCACCAAAGAGAATCGGATTGACGACTAAGCGCCAAAGTGAACAGGCGTCTTTATCGCTCTGATTCACAAGGAATTTCGATCGTCATGCCGTCATAGGCCGGCACCACGTGGTCCGGCGTCTCGGCCATCACGGCGGCATAGTCCAGCGGCACATGCATATGCGTCAGCACCGCGTTTTTCGGCGAGAGCTTCTCGATCCAGCCCAGTGCCTCGGCAAGCGACAGATGGCTCGGATGGCTGTTGTACTGCAGCGCGTCGATAACCAGCACGTCAAGGTCTTCAAGGCGTCCCGCGGTGGCAGCTGGAAAGTCGCTGATATCGGGGCAATAGGCGATCCCGCCAATGCGGAAACCGAGCGAAATGATGTCGCCATGGACCTGCGGCAGCGGCTCAAGGGTGAGGGGACCCCCCTCGCCTTCGATCACCACCGGCCTGGCATGGTCTATGAGATGCGGCCTTACGATCGGTGGATAGGAACTGCCCGGGGGCGTCTCGAAGCAGTAGCCGAACGCCTGGCGCAGCCGCAGCATGGTCGGCTGGTCGGCATGGATATCGATACGACGGCGTTGCTCGAGCACGAAGCCGCGCAGATCATCGATGCCGTGAATGTGGTCGGCATGCGGATGGGTATAAACCACCGCGTTGATGTGCTTGACCGAAGCAAGCAGCATCTGGGCACGGAAATCCGGCCCGGTGTCGATGACGACGGTGGTGCGGCCGCCATTCCCTGCGATCCGCTCGACAAGAGCAGCCGTGCGCATGCGGCGGTTCTTCGGATTGGCCGGATCGCAATTGCCCCAGTCGCCGGTGATGCGCGGCGTACCGGGCGACGAGCCGCAGCCGAGAATGGTGAGGCGCAGCTGGTCGCCCATGTCAGGCCGCCGTCACGTCCGGTCGCGGCATCTTGGCAAACAGCCGGAAGACATTCTCGGTGGTGATGTCGGCGATCTCCGCCTCGCTGACGCCGATGGTCTCGGCCAGCACCTTCGCCGTATTCGCGACATAGGCGGGCTCATTGCGTTTTCCCCGATGCGGGATTGGCGCAAGATAAGGCGCGTCGGTCTCGACCAGCAGCCGTTCGCGCGGCACATCTGCGGCAATCGCGCGCAACTCGGTCGAGTTCTTGAAGGTCAGGATGCCTGAGAAGGAGACATAGCCGCCCAGCGCCACGCCGACTTCCGCCAGCCGACGCCCGGACGAAAAACAATGCAGGATGAAGGGGAAAGCGCCCTTCCCTGTCTCCTCCTCGAGAATCGCCGCCATGTCGCCGTCGGCGTCGCGCGAATGGATGACCAGCGGCAGGCCGGTCCGGCGCGCGGCGGCGATGTGAGTGCGGAAGCCTTGCGCCTGTGCCTCGCGCGGCGCACGGTCGTAGAAATAGTCCAGGCCGGCTTCGCCGATCGCCACCACCTTGGGATGGTCGGAAAGCCGTACCAGCTCCTCTGCGGTCACATCGAGCTCTTCCGCCGCATTGTGCGGATGAGTACCAACTGAGCAATAGACCTCACTAAAATCTTCAGCAATTTCAAGGATTTGCTGAAAACGCTTCACGCGCGTTGAGATCGTCACCATGCGGCCGATCCCGGCTGCGAGAGCGCGGGCGACGATAGCCGCCCGCTCCTCGGCAAAATCCGGAAAATCGAGATGGCAGTGACTGTCGACAAGCATCAGGCTTTGGTGTCCTGCTCGACGTAGCGGGGAAACACGCCCTCAGGCACCGGCAGCGCCGTGCCGGGCACCAGCGCATGGTCTGCGTGGACATGCGCGAAATTGCGCTTGTCCGCCGGCACCGCCAGCAGGTCGAGCAGCCTCGCCGCCGATCCGGGAATGAATGGCTGGCAAAGCACCGTCACGCGCCGGACAAGCTCGGCCGTCGTCCACAGCACCGTCTCCATGCGCTCCGGATCCGTCTTGCGCAGCGCCCAGGGCTCCTGCGACGCGAAGTATCGGTCGGCGTCGGCCACCACGCCGAAGATCGCCGCCAGCGCCAGATGGATGCCCTGCTCCGCCATCGCTCTGCGCGCCACCGCAAGCGCCTCCACCGCCTGGTCGAGGATCGCCGCGTCGGCTTCGGTGAGCTCGCCGCGCTTCGGCACCGCCCCGCCGCAGTTCTTGGCAATCATCGACAGCGAGCGCTGCGCCAGATTGCCGAGACCGTTGGCGAGATCGGCATTGGTGCGGTTGACGATCGCTTCGTGACTGTAGCTGCCGTCCTGCCCGAACGGCACCTCGCGCAGGAAGAAATAGCGTACCTGGTCGAGGCCGTAATGCTCGATCATTGCGAACGGATCGACGACATTGCCGACCGATTTGGACATCTTCTCGCCGCGGTTGAACAGGAAGCCGTGGGCGAAGACGCGCTTCGGCAATTCTATGCCGGCCGACATCAGGAAGGCCGGCCAGTAGACCGCGTGGAAGCGCACGATGTCCTTGCCGATGATATGCGTCGCCGGCCAGTAGTGCCATTGCTTGGATTTGGTGTCGGGATAGCCAGCGGCCGTGATGTAGTTGGTCAATGCGTCGACCCAGACATACATCACATGCTTGTCGTTGCCCGGTACAGGCACGCCCCATTTGAACGTGGTGCGCGAGATCGACAGGTCCTTCAAGCCGGACTTGACGAAGCTGATCACTTCGTTACGGCGCTCCGCTGGACCGATGAAGTCTGGCCGGCTCTCATAAAGTGCCAGCAATTTGTCCTGATAGGCGGATAGCCGGAAGAAATAGCTTTCCTCCTCGTTCCATTCAACCGGCGAGCCAAGCGGCTCGCGGCGCACGCCGTCGTCGCCGAGCGTGGTTTCGCTTTCGTCGAAATAGGCTTCCTGGCGGACCGAATACCAGCCGCTGTAGCGATCAAGATAGATGTCGCCATTGGCGGCCATCGCCTTCCAGATCGCTTGGCAGGATGCGTAGTGACGTTGTTCGGTCGTGCGGATGAATTCGTCGTTTGAGCCGCCGACTGTCTCGGTCATCGAGCGAAAGATTGCCGAATTGCGGTCGGCGAGCGTTATCGGCGCGATGCCTTCCTTCTCGGCCGTCTGCTGCATCTTGAGGCCATGCTCGTCGGTGCCCGTGAGGAAGAACACTTCCTTGCCGTCGAGACGCTGGAAGCGGGCCAGCGCGTCGCTGGCGATGACCGTATAGGCGTGGCCGATATGTGGCTTGCCATTCGGATAGAAAATCGGCGTGGTCAGGTAGGATTTTTCGCGTGACATGAATGAACCGTCATGAAGGTCTGAATGTGAGTTGTGGCGGTGGATAAACTATCGGCATGGCGATTGCCATCCCGATGCATGCCGCCCGAAAGTGGTGCCCGGTTTTGGGGCAGCGGCATGCACTAAGAAAACCGTCACATTCGCATCACAGAATTCAGGCGGTCGATCATGGTCAGGGCGTGCTGCTTCTTGTCGAGATTGTAGGTCTCTGCCTCAGATATCGTGTTCACGGCCTCGTGCCAAGCGTCGGACAGCGTTTTGGCCCTGGCGAGGTCGCCGGCTAAGGCCGCTTCGCTGGCGGCGGCCGACAGCAGATCGAGCGCGCGGCGGTTGAAGATATCGAATTGGATCGCCTGGTCGCGGCCGGCAACGGCTTCGGCAAGCCGATGGGCAGCGGCAATGTCCGGCTTTTGCGCCGCCACCAGCGCGTCGAGCGCGCCGGCGATTTCCAGCCCGCCATACTGGGTAAGCAGGATCGCGTTGCGCGCGCTGCCCCCTGCCCGCCCGGCCAAAGCCGCGCGCGCCGCCGGATCGACCGGCGGCAGCGGCTCGATGCCTTCCAGCACACCCATCAATTCGTCCGGCGCAAGCGGCGTCAGCCGCACCATTTGACACCGCGACCGGATCGTCGGCAACAGGCTGCCCGGCGCATGGACGATGAGGATGAACAGGGTGCGCGCCGGAGGCTCCTCAAGATTCTTGAGCAAGGCATTGGCGGCATTAGTGTTCATGTCGTCGGCCGGATCGACGATGACGACGCGGTAGCTGCCGTCATGCGAGGTCATAGACAGGAAGCGGCTGACCTTGCGTATCTCGTCGACGGTTAGCACAGTCTTGAAGCTTTTGGTCTTGTCGTTGGCCGGACGGGTGAGATGCAGCACCGAAGGATGCGCGCCGGTAGCGATCTGGCGAAACAGCGACGAGGCCGGATCTGGAACGGCAAGCGCTTCGGGCGCGGCCGCAAAATCGGGATGTCTGAGAAGGTGATGCGCCAGGTGGAAGGCAAGCGTGGCCTTGCCGATGCCGTGCGGCCCGGCGAGGATCAGCGCATGCGGCAGCTTGCCGGCGCGGTAAGCGGTGGCGAGCATGCCCGCCGTCTGCGCGTGGCCGATCAGTCGCGACGTTTCCGACGGCTCGGGAACGCCGTCCAACGTGTCGTGCTGTTCGGGGGCGATGCGTTCGAAGATCATGCCGGCGCCGTCTGCTTCCTTTGCACCGGCATCCGCTTTTCCAGCACCGCGAACACGGCCGCGGTGACGACGTTTTCCACCGTTTCGGGATCGGCCGACGCATCGATCACAATGCAGCGGTCCGGCTCCGCCTCTGCGATCGCCAGGAAAGCCTCCCGCCGGCGCTGGTGGATGGCCAAAGTCTCCTTCTCGAAGCGATCGGCGCTGTCGCCGGCGCCGCGCCGTGCCGCCGCGCGCTTCAGACCTTCGGCCGGATCGATGTCGAAGATCAGCGTCATGTCGGGGACCATGCCGTTGATGGCGACCGCCTCCAGCGCTTCCATAAAATCCGGATCGAGCCCGCCGGTGACGCCCTGATAGACGCGCGAAGAATCGATGAAACGGTCGCAAAGCACGATCGTGCCGCGCTCGACCGCCGGCCGGATCACCTGCTCGACATGGTCGGAGCGTGCGGCGGCGAAGAGGATCGCCTCCATCTTCGGGCCGAAGGGCTCGGCGGCGCCGGACAGAAGCACATGTCTCACCGCCTCGGCGCCCGGCGAGCCGCCTGGCTCGCGTGTCACCAGAACCTCGTATTTCTTGGCTCGCATGCGCCGTGCCAGCCGCTCGATCTGCGTCGACTTGCCGGCTCCTTCGCCGCCTTCGAAGGTGATGAAAAATCCGCTCGCCAATCGTGAATGCCTTCGCCCGTGCTGGCCGCTGTCATAGCTCCCGTCCGGCAAAAGGTCCACGAGCCTGCCCGATCACAAATTTTTCTGACGCAGCCAGCCAACAGCCAGTTCCTTGGCGGCGTCAAGCGCACGCTGCGGCAACGTCCCGACCTTCACCGCCTCGGCGGCGAAAAGCGGCGTTCGCTGGCTGAGCGTGTCGCCTATCCAAACGCGCAGCTCCCCGACCGGTTGCCCCTCCTCCACCGGCGCCGCCACCGGACCGTTATAGACAATTCTGGCGGTCAGCTTGTCGCGGTTGGTTATCGGCAGAAAGATGTCCACCGGGCCCTTGGCTTTCAAGGCCACGCCGGATTTGGCGCCGCCGAACACTTCGGCTTCGCCGACGACCTCATCCTTGGCGAAGATCTCCGTCTTCTGGAAGGAGCGCGACCCCCAGTCTAGCAGCTTGCGCGCCTCCTCGGAGCGTTCCCGGTCGCTCGCCAGACCGCTCAGCGCCGCGATCACCCGAATGCCGTTGTGGCTGACCGTGCCGACAATCCCGAAGCCGGCGGACTCGCTCGCCCCGGCCACGAAGCCGTCGGCATCGATGCCCATGGCCAAAAGCGGATTGCGGTTCCGCTGGGAGATCTTGTTCCAGGTGAAGTCGGGCTGGCCGTAGTAGTGGAAGAACTCGGGATAGTCGCGCCAGATGTGCAGTGCCAGCATCGTGAGCTCCCGCACTGTCGTCTGCTGGCCATCTGCCGGCAGCCCGGTCGAATTGACGAAGGTCGATTTCGAGAGACCAAGCTCGCGGGCACGCTCCGTCATCTGCGCGGCGAAATTCGCCTCCGAGCCTGCCATGCCTTCGGCAAGCACGATGCAGCCGTCATTGGCGGCCTGCACGGTCACGCCCTGGATCAGATCCTCGACACGGACCGCCGATTTGAGCTTGGCAAACATCGTCGAGGTGCCCGACGGCGCGCCGCCGGTGCGCCAGGCGTTTTCGCTGACCACGAAAGTATCGTCGAGCGTGATCCGCTTCGATTTGATGGCGTTGAAGACCACCTCCATCGTCATCAGCTTGGCCATCGAAGCCGGCGGGATCGGCTTGTCGGCATCCTTGGCGAAAAGCACCGTGCCGGTGTCGGCGTCGATCATGAAGGCCTGGGCCGCCATGGTCTCGAAAAGCTGCGCACCGGCCGGGGCTGCCCAAAGCAGTATCAGCGCCAGGCCTAGTAATCCGGCGAAAGGCTGAAAGATGCGGAACTGCATGAAAAATCGACCCACTTAGCCGTGCTGGCGTCGACAAGCTATCAGGGTTCTTTCCGCTGGATCAACGGCGGGCGCGAAATTGATCAGTTTCGCACAACCAATGCGTCCGGCGCGCCGTGCGACCAGGCCGCCTGCAGCAGGTCGTCGATGCTGCCATGGCCATCCGGATAGACGTTGACCGCGTACCAGTCGTTGCCGTCGAGCTCGGTGCGCTGGATTTCAGTCCTGCCGAACGGCTCGAGCGCCGCCGCCACGCGGTTTGCCTGCGCCGCATTGTCAAAAGAGCCGGCGGCCACATAATCGGAGGCCGGCGCCTGTTCCTGGCCGTTCGACTTCTTCCACGACCGGAGGATGTCGGCCGGCGACATGCCGCTGCCGTCGAGGGCGGCAAAGACGTCGGCGTGATTGACGCGCTCATCCGCGTAGGACAGCGACGCCATGGCAAAGGGCGAGTTCGGCGGCAGCCTGAACTGCGGCCGCTCCGGCACGATCGGCCCGAAATCCGGCAGCACGACTTCGCTGGCGCCCTGCGCCTGCCCTGACATCGCCGGTTGCACGGCAGGCTGCTCCGACAGACCCGACTGCGTGGCAAAAGCCTGCCCAGAACTGGTCAGCTGGCCGGGGAACGGCACGGCCGCTGGAGGTGCATCGCTCATCGACAGGCTGGGCGACGGGCCGTTCATGGCCACCATCACGCCCGTCGGCAGGCCGTCGGACGGATCGGGCCGCCTGCTGCCGGGACGGTAGGAAGCCATCAGATACTGGTCGTCATTGCCGTCGAGAGGCGCCCGGCCGACATATTCGACCTTCACCCTTGCCGTGCCGACCTTGCCATAGTCGAGCATTTGCGCGGCACGTTCCGAGACGTCGATGATGCGGCCCTCATGGTATGGGCCGCGGTCGTTGACGCGCACGATGATCGAACTGCCAGTCTCGAGATTGGTGACGCGGGCATAGCTCGGCAGCGGCATGGTCGGGTGCGCCGCCGTCAGTTGCATCGTGTCATAGACTTCGCCGTTGGCGGTCAGCCGGCCGTGGAAGGCATCGCCATACCAGGAAGCCAGGCCAACCTTGGCATATTTCTTATCCTCCTTGGGATAGTACCACTTGCCGCGCACCTGGTACGGCTTGCCGAGTTGGTCGCGGCCGCCGCCGCGCCGCATGAAGGCAACGCGCGGGCTCGCCTTCACGCCATATTCGGATTCGGCGAAATACTCCTTGGAACGCGGCCGCTTGTCGACCATGCCTTTCGGTTGCGGCGTGGACGTACAGCCGGCAAGCAGCGCCACCGAGAGGGCGCACAGCACGAAGGCAGGAGCGCGACGAAGACGCGGGCGCGCCGAAGTCTGCATGTTTTCGATTGTCCCCTACAGTCTCGCCGCCATCAATCGGAGCCAAGCGCCCCCGAATGCAGCAACACCTTGATCCCCAATATCTTTGTGCACAGGAAATGTTTATTACGATGTTAATCGATTATGGCCGGAACCGGGCGAGATTATGGCGGGGAAAAAACTGCCGGCGAGGATGAGCCTTGCGTGGATGAGCGCCGGATGGAGGGGCAGCTTTTTGGAGGGGGGACTTCCATTTCCAACCGGCGCTCACAGCGCTGGAATTGCCCGCGCCAACCAGGAGTTTAGCATGGGCGTCCGCAAGGCCTGCCTAGATCGAACGGATGAACTCGGTTCATCCATATGAGCAACGTTTCACGGCCAAGTTCGAGACGCTTTCGCGCGTTGCCGTCGGGCTGGACAAGAAGACGCCCACCACGTTCTCCGTAGCGGGCGCTAGTTCGGGAGGAAATGAGACGCTTGCGGTCTGGGTCGTCCCCTTGCCCGCAAAGGACGGTACGCCTCGTTTGACTGGATAATAAGCGCGCCAGGGTTGAGCCGCCGCATATTCTGGTTGCGTGACATTTTCGCCACAGACATAAAAGTGCCCGGCTGGGCAATGCATCGTCTGTCCCGACCGCAGGAAGGTACGTCGCGGTGGTTGACGCAGCCCTGACCGCCGCACTACAGCAATGAAGCGCGAAGGTTGGAAATGCCTCGGCGCCAATTTGGCGCCGACCATTGAAAATTGACCGATAGCGACGATCGTAGGTGGTTGAAAGACCATGATGGAGGGATGGCCGAGCGGTTTAAGGCACCGGTCTTGAAAACCGGCGTGGGCGCAAGCTCACCGTGGGTTCGAATCCCACTCCCTCCGCCAGATTTTCACCTAACTAATTGAAATTGCATAATATTTTAAATATCGCGCTCTTAATTCATAACGCAATTCATAACTCGCCCTGATGATGCCGACAAACAAAAGCCCACGATGGAGAACCGTAGCGTGCTGGCATTTCCCAGCGTTCGGAAACGTTACGCACGTTACGAATCAGACGGTTGCTAGTGGGCGACTATCTATCTTAGCGGCGAAACGCGCCTCACCCCCGCAGTAGTCCGGATTCAATGGAGCCGTTGCCTTAGCCATCAACCAGACGCCAACTAAACGTTCCTGCTCCGTTGATTTGCTGCTGTTCGCCAGCCACGCCATCGCGAACGTAGCAGCCCCAGGCAAATCCGTACGGCCATTTCTTGATCACTACGCGCTCAACTCTCATGAAATGGGTGGGCGACTGGACCCACGACTCCTTGATCGCCTTAAAGGGCACTGTGCGGCCGTTGAATTCCCAAAGCTGAAAGATGTTGCGCGACCCCACGATTTCGGTGAGCTGCGAACCAGATTCAGGTTCCGCGTCGGCGCCTTGCCGGAGCTTTACCAGGCGCCGTCTAGAATCCTCAAGAGCGCTGTGGCAGAGCCGGCATAATGTCACCAAGGCGCTTTCAGGAACTAGCAACGGATTTCCTGTTTCGCTGTAGCCCCAATTGGTTACCCCTTCAGCCTCCGTTGCCGCTGGTCTCCAATGATGGATGTTGAGCAGGTCAGCCGACAGGCAATTCCGACACTTGCGGCCGTCGCGCTCAAGAACTTTTTCCCGCAGCGCGAGCCAGTCCGGGTCGTGGTAATCGAGAGGCCGTCGCGGCGTATCGTTTGTCATGTCTACTTCTCGCAGAATGACCAAATTCATCATGCTACTTCCAAGTCGGCAAGGCTGTCTCTCGGCCCATTCCGGGGCATGAAAAAGCCCGCCACCGTGAGGCTGCGGGCCAATCAAGTGTCCGGAGGGCAATTGGTTTTCAGAGACTTTGCCCGCCTTCGATGTAACCAAGGCCATCCCTTTCGGCCTCGTCCAGCTCGCGCTCGTCCCCGTCGTGCGGCTCATCGAGGATATTGCCGCCGTGCTCGTTCTCTCCCTCCAAGTCTTCGTTCGTTCCGCTCCACCCTGCCAAGTAGGGCTCTTCGTCCCCCGTCGATTCCAGATCCGGTTCACCATCGGCTTCATCGAGGAGAGCCAACAGCGCATCGATTGTGCGCTCGATGCGGCGCCGACGCGCCACTGTGAGCGGAAGGAAGTCGGAAGGCTTGGGCAGCACGCTCATGCTGCACCGCCTTTCGCGTGGCGAAGGATCGCTTCGGCGATATGTGCCGGCCAATTCCCATTCTCGATGAACGCAGCGACACGACCATCCATGCCCCGTACACGACCCCATGCCGCCATGGCTTCAGCCTTGATGAGCAGCCCGGCCATCGTCATGTCAGGTTCCTTCATCACCGCCGTGATGTGCTTGGCCAGCGCTTCGACGGCGACATGGCGGGCTTTCCATGCATCGGTGTAGCCCGACGCCTGCTTGATACTCTCGATCTTGGCTTCGTACTTTTCGGCGACCGCCAGAAGGCGAGAGGCCCCGTTGAACTCCGCCTGCCATTCTTCACACGTCGAGTGGCTGTGCCAGGCGCGGCTTTTGGCGCGGCTTTTCAACGCGCTGGTTGCCCGCTTGAGCCGCCACTTGAAATCGCGGCTTGTGAAGATGTACCGGCCATGGCTCGCACCGAAGAAATCGCGCTCCACTTCGCTTGACGTGGAGCGCGAAGCCGTGAGCGTGGCCGGAGCTGTCGGCCACTTATGAGCCCAAGTTTCCACGACGCGGTCTTCGTGAGCGCATGCCTCGACATACGCTTTTTCGAACACCGGCGTCTGGTTGCCGAGTTCGATCAGTGCGTGGTTTTCGGCCGGCGAGGCCTTCGCGATTTCTACGGCTCCGATGCCGGCGGCGGCTGTCGACGCGGCGGCGAGGCCGAGCAGCAGGCGGCGGCGGTTGATTTCGGGCAAACCTTCGGCGGCTGCCCGAACAAGGGTGTTCGGCATTTCACATCTCCCGTTTCTGGTTATCGGAACTAATTTACTATGTCCGGTAACCTAGAAGCCGGTTTAGACATTGTCAACGGCTTTCTAGGTATGGTAACCAGATAATGCAGTCTGAGAGGGACGAATGCTCACTACGGGAAATCAGCTCAGAGCCGCCCGCGCGCTTGTGGGGATCGAACAAAAGGAAGTCGCTGACCTTGCTGGCGTCAACGTCAACACGATCCGAAGCATGGAAGCTGCCGGCGCCGGTCCAATCGCTGGCCGAGCGCAAAACGTCCAGGCAGTGCAAAGAGTATTGGAGGCTCGGGGTGTGGAGTTCCTGAATCACGGTCGACCAGGTGTTCAATTGCGGGCAAACGCAAATCCGCAACTGTGAATTGCGGGCACTAATTGCAAGAATTATGGGAGTTGGGGCCTCAAGGTGCTAGGCGTCTTGCCTCGCTGGAAGTCCCCTCGCTGTCGCAATGAAGCGAGGAAAATTCAATGTCCCACATTCGTCCCATCGCCCCCATTGACGTCGCTGGCCTGAAGCCGGCCGTCCCAGTGACCGGACTGCCAATCTGTGAGTTGGTGGACCCGCAAACGCTCTTTGTTGATGGAGTCTATCAACGATCAATCGGCGAGAAGGGCCTTCGACAGATCCGGCGAATGGTTCAGCGATTTTGTTGGACGCGGTTCAAGCCGCCTATCTGTGCCTATGGTCAGCATGAAGGTAAGACCGTCCTTATGGTGCTCGATGGTCAGCACACCGCGATAGCCGCGGCGAGCAATCCTAACATCGATCGAATCCCCGTGATGATTGTCGAGGCGCCGGAAACTGCTGCCCAAGCGGCGGCGTTTGTCGGACAAAATACTGACCGATTGGGGGTCACGCCACTTCAGCTCCATCAGGCGGCTGTAGTCGCTCAAGACGAAGACGCTTTGACGGTAGAACAGGTCTGCCAGCGCGCCGGAGTTACGGTCCTAAAAGGGCCTGCAGGTAACGCGCGCTATCGCGCACGGGAGACGATTGCGGTGAGCACCATAAGCGGGCTCGTCCAGCGACAAACAGCGATGGGAGCAAGGCGGATTCTAGAGGTACTGGCAAACGCCGATCTAGCTCCAATCACGGGCCACCATATCCGGGCTGCGGAGTTCCTAATGACCGACAAGGACTACTGCCTGAGGTTCGAACCATCCGATTTAACGGTAGCTATCGGAGAACTGTTTCTGACCGCTGAGGACGACGCCAAAGTATTTTCTCATGCTCACAGCGGGGTGCCGTTCTGGAAGGCCTTGGCAGTCACGTGGTTCCGCAAGACTAAGAAGAAGCGGCTTCATCTTCGAGTAGCAGCATAGCCTCTTTGACACTCAGTCGGTTGGGCAGAGGCGCGGGCCGCGCCTTTGCCAAAGATTCATGACTAGTCGGCGTGCATGAGCATTGGCGACCCAGCAAAGTTCCACTACACAGCGGCTTGCGAGGGGTTGGCTTTTAGACACCGGTACTAGGAGAGAATAACTTGACCGAACAAGACGAAGCTCAAAACGTCGATCTAGTCGGACTGACAGCGGATATCGTCTCGGCCTATGTGAGCAATAATCCCCTCCCCGTCGCGGCATTGGCAGACCTCATTGCTTCGATTCACTCATCGCTGTCAGGCATCGGCCAGCCAGGAGGAGTCGAACAGCCGAAACAAGAGCCCGCGGTCAATCCGAAGCGATCGGTGTTCCCCGACTACATCATCTGCCTTGAGGACGGGAAGAAGTTCAAATCGCTGAAGCGCCATCTCGGCATACATTACAACCTCACGCCGGACGATTACCGCGAGAAGTGGGGATTGAAGCCGGACTATCCGATGGTGGCACCTAACTACGCCGCTCAACGATCGACGCTGGCGAAGGCATCCGGGCTCGGGCGGAAGACTGCTGCAATGCCGGCCGAGAAGGCGACAGCAAAGCGGAAATCCAACAAGTAAGCTCCCAGCGACCATTGGTCAGAGAACCCGAGACCGCAATGCCGCTCGGGTTTAGCCTGCTTCGTCCTTATGGATGATGCCGATCATTTCGGCAGAGAGGTATGTTCTTCGTCAGCCGGTGCCGTGTTTCGACTCCGAGCCCCCGCCGGTTAGGCCCGGCGTTTGCTGGCCTTCCCCGCTAGCCTGCCGGGCCGATCCCTTATTCAGGGACAAGGCGTCCAGCCCTTGCGCTTGTCCGGCGTCACCGCGTGGTTGGTGAATTGCAGATTCCGGTCATCCCGGCCGGCCGCGCGACATTCGTGGCAGTAGATCACCTCGATCAGATCCCAGTGCATGCACCCGTGATCCGGCCCCAGCCTTTTCACCAACTCAGCCACGTCTAAGACGGCCTTTCGCTTGCATGTGAGACAGTCAACCGAAAGGCCCGTCCCAGCCTCCAGCTTCTTGCCCAGCGTGTTTTCGACAAACGGGAATTTCAACGTCATGGCGATCCTCGTGAAATGGGTCGCCGCACCAGCGAGGATTATATTCCTGATGGCTGGCTAGTTGGCAACCGACCTCAAGCGGAATTCCTCAGCAATTGTAGATGAGCGATATGTTCTCGCTGGGCCGCTTCGAAAGCCTGCAGCATCACCACCGCGTCGTAGATGGGAAGCCCGCGATCCGCCAATCTGTCGATCAGGGCACGCTGGCGAGCGATGCGCTCGGCTCCCTCGCGGACGTGGCGCTCTGCCATTTCCATGAGGCTTTCCCGGCGTGTCATAGCGCCTTTAATCATAGCACTTTAGCGACCGCTTGCCGAAGGTGGCGCGTGCGCCAGAGGATCGCGTCAGTGTCTCGATCCCCTCTTACGCCAGGCCGCTGTTCCCCCTGACGCCACACACAGCCGCCCCCAGATGCCCGGCCTGTTGGGGGATTTTGGGGGACTTGGGCATACAGGCCGGGCTCTTATCCCGTATAGCGAGACAGACGCGCATTATGCGCCGTCCTTGCAGCGACTGACATTAACATTTTCTAAGACTTAATAATGAAAGCCCGTCGCAGCAAATTAGCGTAAGCGACGGGCTTTGTTCCCTGAGGCGGCTACATTTCCTGAAGGAAATCGACCACGTATCGCTAACCACTAACCCGCTAATTCGTTCCACAATGGCACACGGTTTTCTTCGCGTTCAATCCGGTTTTGTGAGATAGTGCCAATGCCGCGCCGAGGGCGGCGGGCTATGTCAACGTCGCACTGCAGTGGTGTCTATCGGCCCGCTGATTTGGACATGCTCCAGCGGGTATTCGACCGGCTGTGCGCCGAGCGCAGGCTAGCCTTCAAGGATAGAGAGCAACGAGACGCGCTGGCACGGGATGTGATCAACCTATTTCAGGATGGCGTCACCGAAGAAGACGCTTTGTGGCGGTCGATTTCGAGGCTTCGAACAGCTAAGGATGCATAAGAAAGCCCGCCGCTGGGAGGACATGGCGGCGTTGGATTTTGGGGGGACAGATTCCAGGCCGGGCACTTAGCAAGTCGCATAAGGCAGACTAGGTTGCGACGGGCCCCCTCTGTTGCTCAAGGAGTAGAGCAGCCGCACCTAGATGATGGAGAAAAGCCGGAGTGCGGTCGCTGCTACAATCCGCAGCGCAATCCTCTGGTTCCATTAACGACTGCGAATATTAGCGACGGCTTGACGAAGCCGCAGGCCGCGCCAGAGTCATTTCATGGCTAAGGGCTTCAGCATCGGCGACGAAGTCGCCATCGACGCGACAGTCCGCAGGCGCGTCACAGATGATCGGATAAGCGTCTCGATCCCTTCGTATGGCTTTCCGCATTCGATCATCGACAGGACATCGAAGGTGAAGAAAGGCCAGCCTATCGAGCTTGTCGGCGACGTCACCCATATCGACGGGGACTTGGTGACGGTTAACCTTGGCGTCCCGGTAACGGTCAACGCGGATACCCTTCGTCTGGTCACAGCCTACAGGCCGCCGACGCGGAAGAGGCCTCTTGTCGACAAGGCGACGTGAAGGAACATTCCTTTGCTGCTGGGGTTTCGTACCAGGAGGAACAGCCATGGCAGACGACAAGAGCAAGACCGATAATCGAGACCGCAACCGGGTATCAGGAGACGAGGAATATGAGGTCGGCTATCTAGCCAGCAAGTTCCAACTCACTATCCCAGAGGTTCGTGAATTGATCACCAAACACGGCAATGACCGCGAGACGCTGGAGCGCGAGGCGAAGTCGCTGGGCGAACAACAAAATTGACCAAGCTTTCGGACATCCCTCCTCTGAGCAAGCCAGGTGAGCGATTCGGCGGTGAGCCCGCCGACGAGGGCGATCATTTCTACACCTGCAAGATCTGCGGACAGCGGGTCGATAAACGGGATCTGCGACAGGTCGCCTGGCACGAGCAGCCGGAACATGAGCCACTTGAACTGGGACCGGAACAAATGTCGCGCATGTAAGTTGCCTAGCGCTGCTACTACGGGGACTTACGCGATGCTCCTTGCGTTGGACGATGCGCTCTCGACGGCTGTTCTGGCCGGTAGAGGCGCGGACGCGGAAATCTTCGGAGTGATCGACCTCACCAGCAAAATTGAAGCCCGGATCGGTCCGATCAGCTTAGGGCGCGCTATCCAGTTCGTCGCCAATGCGTCGGTGCTTGCATATGACGTGCGTGGCGCGATGGTTCTCTATGGGTTGCCCGGAACGCCAAGCCTGAGGAAATGGGACTGCGACCGGCTGTGGGCGCAATACCGCGGCGCCTCGCTCCAAGCCGACGTTTCGCAGCCCCTATAAGAAACGGGCCTAGCTCGCAATCATCATCGCTTGTAGCTGTTGCCGATCCTCTTTGGACCATTGGCTGGGGTCTTCGCCATGCGCAGACTTGGCGTGAAGCTCGACGTGTTTCATTACCTCTTCCGCAGTTTCAGCCGTAAAGCTCCCCGGACAGGCTTCCATTCCTGGGTAATCCTTGCACCGATACGTGTACGCCATCGCTGCCTCCATTTTAGGAACACGTAATGGAGCGACCGGGCGCAGTTTTTGTCAACTGGCCCTACCGCCATTCGCGGTCCGTACAAAAAGCACCAGAAGGCTGCTAGACGCATCTGGTCTCCGTGGGTCTCGTTTCAGGACGGGAATGCTGGCACCGGTCTTGCACTGAAGAGATTGCCGGTACTCCTCCACCGGCCTCCTGATGGGGATCAGGACGTAACTTCGCCGGGCTTGAGGCTTGGGGGCTTCGCCCGGCGGACCTTTTTCTCCCTCACGTCGCCGACGACGCTGTGGAAAGTAACTGCTTGTTCACCATGAGCAGGCATTGTGATTGAAGGCGTTCCAATCGCGCCTAACCTGACTGTGCGCCGATGATGGCGCGCCCCCGCCCAAAGCTGGCGGCCGACGCTTTCATGTACCCCAATCCCCCCAACCGTATGCGTCGGCCGCCGGTCTAACTGACGCTGCCCTTTTCCTCAGTCAGGTTTCGCACTATCTTCCGCGCCATGTCGCGCACCACGACCCTTCAGCTAATCGCAGCGGTGATCACCATCGCCATCCTGGCCGTCCTGCACCAAGGGTTGGACTGGTTCTTCCACCTGATGTCGGTGGACTACGCCTTGGGCGTCATGACGGGCGCCGTAGTCGTTCTCTTGGTCTGGTTTTATGAAGACCGCAAAGACCGCCTCTCACGGGCGGTTGGCGACATTCCCTCCGCCGAGCAGCAGCGCGCGCGCCACTCGATCGATCTGTGACTGCTGAAGGCGTGAGCCCTGGCCGGCGCGCATAAGCGCATCGAGCACAGCGCTCTGTTGCGGGCCGCCCGTCAGACTTCGCGCCATATCCGATATCGCTTTCTCGTTCCCGCCGTTGCGAAGCGCATCAACAACACCTTCGACGGC
The DNA here is from genome assembly GCF_003997555.1 of Mesorhizobium sp. M1A.T.Ca.IN.004.03.1.1. Classification (NCBI taxonomy): domain Bacteria; kingdom Pseudomonadati; phylum Pseudomonadota; class Alphaproteobacteria; order Hyphomicrobiales; family Phyllobacteriaceae; genus Mesorhizobium; species Mesorhizobium sp. M1A.T.Ca.IN.004.03.1.1. Next base: position 102,408 of record NZ_RZTV01000010.1, read on the forward strand.
GCGGGTTCCCGCAGCTCGGGCCGCACCACGGGCGCCGCCGGCAATGAAGCCTTCGCGCACCCCGAACCCGCCGCTGTTACCGCCGTCGATCGCATCCCTGGCCGCAATGCGAGCCGCCGTCTCGGAATTGCGCGTGACGATGTTCGACGTGTCGTTGAACAGCCTTTCCCGGTCGAGCAGATCGATGATGGCCTTGGCCTTGTCGTCACCGAACAGTGCGGAAAGGCGAGCACGGTTCCAGTCGCCTTCGCCCTTGATGATCTGCTGCAGCGCGACGCGGTCGTTCGCCTTGGTGCCAACGATGCGCTCAATCTCGGCGCGAGCACCTTCACGCAAGCGAAGCGGCACGGCCGAGGGACCGACCTGCAAACCCTGCGGCAATGCGCCCTGCCTGACTTCGTCGGCGAGTTCGTCGGGCCGTGGCGCTTCCCGGCCGCTGGAAAGCACCGTCTGGCCGCGCTGAACGGCTTCCTTCTGCCTCGCCAGCTCAGCGTATTTCGCATCGACTTCCTTGATGCCCGGCACTGTAGACGAAAGCTCGTCGTCGATCGCCTGACGCGCGGTCGTCAGAGCATTTCGCTCATTCGTGCCTTTCACGCTTTCCAGCAGATCGTCGACGGCGTGCCTGGCGTTCAGCAGCGTCTCGGCATCGGTAATCAGGCCGCCTGGAACAGGCTGGCCGGTCGCACGGGCCTGCTCGATCTCTTGAGGCGTCGGAACATAGTCCAGCATCGAGCGAACGCGCTGGATAAGCAGGCACACCGGCTGGCTGCAAAGTCGTCGGGTCAATGCCGACGACTGCTCGCTTTTCCTCGGGTGACATCCCCTGCACCCTCTGCGCCAGCGCCATGCCGGCCTGAGCGCGAGCGGCAGCCGCGTCTACTGCTGGTGAGCCTTGGCGGTTCGTCGGCGAGCCAAGCGACGGCAGCGACTTGGCGATTTCCTCGACCGCCGCGTTCTGCTGGTCTGTCGTCATCGACAGAAAGGCGTCGTCGACATTGACCTTGCGGCCGTTGATGTTGAGCGTAGCCATCAGGGTTCAATGCTCCACTTCAAGCCGTTGCTGGTGGTACCGCCGCCGGTACCTGCATTCCCGGCCGGAAGGGTGCCAGAACCACCCGCCTTGATCGCCTCGACCATCTGCCGGATGCGAGCCAGCTTGTCGTCGAGCGAAGCCTTAGCCTCGACCAGGACGCCGCCAACCTCGATCGGCTTGTTCTTCTCGGCATCGAACCTCTGCTGATCCAGATCGAGCCGCGCCTTCTCGGCTGGCGTCATTTGCGGGTTGCGTAGCTTTTCGACTTCCAGCCGGTTCTTTTCCAGTTCGAGCTGATTTGAAGGGTTGGCCTCGTCGAGCTTCTGCTTCAGCATCAGGTTGACGACGCCGCGCTGCTGCTCAGACAGCCTAGGATCCTGCGAGGCCTGCAGGAGCTGTTGCACCGATGGGCCGCCAGCGACCTGCACTGGCGCGGCCTGGCTTGTCTGCACCGCGGCCGGCGCGGTCGCGCGCGGCGACTGAACCGGCTGAACGACCGCCGCCGGGCCGTCCGGTGCGTTCATCCTGTCCCACTGGTCTTGCGTGATGCCCTTGCTGGCGTACTCCTGCGGCAGCGGGCGCTTGCTCAATGCAGCGGACACTCCCGCGCCCGGTTCAAGGCTCGCGGCCTGCACCGGTGCCGCTTCCGAGCCGGCGAAGCGCGATGCGAAGGAATTGGCCATGGAAATGCGGCGCGCGGCCTCGCCGCCCGGCCGATTGTAGCCGGCGAACTTCCAGGCGTTGTTCATGAGGCGCTGAGCTTCTTCCGGCGACTTCGCCGCGTTTAGCTGGCCGAATTGGTCGCGCTGCGCGGCCATCTCCTTCAGCACCGCCTGGCCGTCGATCTGCTCGGGATCTGGCGGCGGCACGATGCCATTGGCGAGCAGGACTTGGTTCTGGTCGAGGCGCGCGGCCTGACGCTTGGCCTGAAGGTCAAGGCGCTTCTCGGCCATCGTCATGTCGTGCTGCTCGCGCTTGAACTGCATGTCCTGCGCAGCCGCGTCTTGCTTGATTTTCGCATCAGCAGCTTTTGCCGCCGTGTCCGCCTCTCGCGCCTTCGCGTCCGCCTGAGCTTTTTGTTGTTCGGCAGTTGGCTGCGGAGGCTGGCCGGCTTGCGCCTTGGCATCGGTCACCATCTTTTCCAGAACGTCCTCGACCGACTTGCCGAGGTTGAAGAGACGCGAGTTCGCGGCGAAGATTTCAACCGCGACTTCCTTGGACAGCTCGCCGCCTTGGATGAGCGGACCGACAGCGGCCCAATAGGTGCCAGCCGCCTGCATGAACTCGGCGGCTTCCGCCTTCTGCCTGGTCAGATCGGCCTTGACCGTCGAATCGCTTTCGACGTCGATCCGGTACATGATCGATAGCCGCTGGGTCAGGAGCTGCTGGATTGCCTGCAGCTTGGCCAGCTTGGCCTGCCGCTGCTGTTCGGCCTGCTCAGCCGCCTGCATGGCCTCCTGACGCTGCTTTTGCTGCTCAGGTGGCACCTGAGCGCCGGGTGGCGGTGCTGGCGGCGGCTGAATGGGTGTCAAGTCTTGCTGCGTGGGCAGGATCTGCACGCCGGTCATCTGCTGCAGCGTTTCGTGCGAGAATTTGGCCGGGATGATTTCCGACATCATCACGAAGATGTCGCGCGCGCAGCGCTCCATCATGCGCTGCATCTTCTGGATGCGCAGCGAGCCCCATTGCGTCTTGATGTTCTGCGCCGTGGCGGTTTCGCTTGCCTGCGAGGCGCCGCGCACGATGTCCGAAATGCCGGTAATCTCGTAAATGGCCTGCTTGGTCTGCTCGCGAGCACCGTAGAGCTCCCGCAGAACTGCAATGAATTTCTCGACCGGCCAGAAGGCGACCGCACCGGAAAGGCCTCCATTGGCTGCCCAGATATCCGCATTGCCGATCGGCACGAACTCGGCATCCTCGGCCGCAAGCATGTTGGCGATATCGCCGGCATCACCTGGATACCAGCCTTTGACCTTCATGTGGTTGGTGATGATGCGGATGCGCTTGGTCGTCAGGTCCAGTTCGTCGGCGAGCTTGCTGTAGATCGAAAAAGGATTGACCGGCATCAGTCGGCCGGTGAGTTCGATCGGCTGCACGGGCGCCGGGATGCAGAAGAAATCTGTCAGGCCAAGCGGGTCGTCGACCTTCTTCAGCACCACGCCATTGTCGTCGATGAAAATGACCTTGCGGCTGCCCTTGTCCCAGATTTCCCAGCCGGTCAGGTCGCTATCGCTTTCGCCGCGGTCTCTCTTCTCCTGGTCGTTGGTCTGTATGCTGATCAAGTCGGCGTCGAATACCGCCGCCTCATCTTCGCGCTGCACTACGAAGCGAAATGCGTCCCACGGCCGATCCTTCCAGCGCTTGGCCGGGCCGTGCCTATAGTCACGCCAGCTTACCGCTTCGAACTCGATGCACTCGTTGGCAAGGCGCTCGCCCTGGCCGACCGCAGCAGGCCCGTTAGATGGCGCTGAATAGTCATCCCTGCCTTCAGTATCGTCGCCAGCCGTTGGAGCATCAGCACCTGCTCCTCGGTCAGCGGCGTTGCTCGCCCGTTCAAGCTCTGCATTCGTTGTCTCGTCCTTGATGAAGTCGCTCTTGAAGCGCAGCCGGACGATGCCGCGACCGGCAAGAAAGCCGTCCTGTGCCTGACCTTCCATCTCGGCCTGAAGCTTGGAATCGTCGATCTGCGTGCGAATGGCGCGCTCGATCAGCTCGGCGACGTCCTTGGCGGCTGGATCCTCGTCGGCGAAGCGGCGGCGAATATCGGGAGCCGGCGGGCTGTTGATGATCGCCGGAACGATGGTCTCGACGTTGGCGAAAAGGATGTTGAAGTCGTAGGTGTTGCCGAGCGTGGCAGACGTGCTCAGGTCATCCGACTTGGTTTCGCCAGTGTAGGCTTTCACCGCCTTTTCGGCGTCGTCCATCCACTGCTTTTCGAGCTTTCCGGCTGCCTCGACGCGCGCAAGCCACTTCGACCCCTCTTCACGAAGAGCCGCGCCCTGCTTCTGCTGATCCGGGGTGCGCTTGTCAGCCTTTGCCATGGCGGACAGGATGGCGGCGGCAAATGCGAAATTCTAAGCCGCTTGAGGAGTCCCTCGCAGACTTCGGTTGGTCCCCCAGCAAACCTTTGCCAACCGATCACGACTGTGTTACGATCAATTAGTAAGTGCTAAATATATAGTGTAAAGGGTGCCTGGAGAGAGATTGCTAGGCCTCTTATTTAGCTGACTCGCCTTGTTTTATGGGGCAAATCCGCGATTTTCTGACAGCCTACCGAGACTTAGATTCGAATTGCATCGATGCCTCTTCGGCAAATTTGCTGAAGAGGGTGCCTTTTCTATGCCGAATACGCAGGAGGGAGGTGTTGTCATGCTTGTAACCGATAGAAGTGAGCTTGTTCGTAAGGCATTTGCGGCAGGGGTTCTCACGGCCGCCAAGGATGGCTCAATCTTAGTGAACGACAAGGGCGAGAGGAGATTTCGACGGCTGGTCAATCGAATGGGGATTACTGAAGAGGTAAAAAAGGTGCTCGCCGACGGGGGCAAACTTTCTGCTCACAGCGTCGATGGCCAACAAATTCATCCGTATACGCCGCCTTACTTCGATATCGCACTGTATAACGCCACACAAATCATAAAGGATCGATGGGCAGCTGAGGGTGGTCACCTGTCCGTCGTAGGTTTGCCGATCGGCGATTCGATCGATGTGAAGCGTGTTGGCGATGGATTCCGGGCAGATTTCAGATCCGGCTTTATTAGATACATCAATGGTGTCCCTGAGACCGTGCCCACTGATTGGTGCCGTGTCTGGTGGACGGGACTGGAATGCGGCGTTCGCCAGGAATCTGAAGATGAAGTATATGGCACCGTTTTCTGTCACGCGCCGGGTCGAGCAGCACTTCCAAACGTTGTGATCGTGCCAGGTGGCAACAATACATTCAACATGGGCCCGCCAGGCACGCGGGTAGTATCTAGCGCTGTCCTTCTCTACGAGGGTCCGCTGGTCAACGTTACGATCGGGGCAACTTTAATTGAGAACGACTCCGGTGATGTTGAAGAGATATCCCAGGAAGTTGCCCAGAAAATCATCCAGGGTGGGGCCGCACTGTTGGGTGGTCTCGTCGGAGCGCCCGCCGACGCGATAGCAAATCAGACATGGTATCAGGAAGGTATCGGTCTTGCGGTCGGGCTCGTGTTAGACGGGATCTTTGGCATTGGCGATGACCCTTACACGCCGCAGTCAATTTTCGTACCGTGGCAAGAGATTGCGGAGTTTCGACCACCCCAGTCCTACCAGCGTCCCGGAAACCCCCAAATAATCACCTATAGTAAATTCGTGGATCTTACAGGGACTGACGACGGAGGAGATTTCGGGCACTACCGATTTTACTACATGTTCGAGCACATGAATCCGCCGGGATAGTCTCATTGTGCCGGTGTGCATGAATAACGTTGATGTAGGAGGGTTAGATGAACGAAAGCCGCGAAGCGCTGACCAAAGCACATGATACCTTCGCCAAAGCGCTGGATGCTTTTGCGAAAATGGTGATTTCCACTGCTAACAACGGGAAGGACGTTGGTGACCTTAAGGGGATAGCAGTTCTTGCTGCCGATGAGGGTGCTGCTGTCAGAAGGGTCATTATTCGGACTGGTGGGAGTTGCGGAGTTTATGAAGATCCACCTGGCACTTGCCGGCTGTGCACGCCTGAGGAGGACCAAGGCGAGATTTTTCAAACGCCTTAGCGGAGTCTAGAGGCACGCCGACGCCCCCGAATTATTCGTCTGTCGCCACCCTGAGTTTCCGCACAATCAACTCGAACACGATGTCCGAAATCCACATCGCCGAAACTCCGATGAGGAAGGCGGCAGCAAGCGTCGTAGTATCATCTTCGGGCATCGGCAGGCCTGTTGCCCGGAAGTATCTGACCACTGGCAGGGTCAGATAGGCTGCCGCCAGCGCCCCGCAAACCGGTGAGGCGAACATCTCCCGCAGCTTGTACCGGTGACGCGACAGCGCGCGCAGGATGCCGCCGGACAGCCCGGCAATGAGAACGGGCGCCTTGATGCCGAGGAAGTCTAGAAGGTCGTGCATCAAGGCCTCCAGCCGCACAAGGCGGCACCGCTGCCGATGAGGGTGCTGCTGTCAGAAGGGTCATTATTCGGACTGGTGGGAGTTGCGGAGTTTATGAAGATCCACCTGGCACTTGCCGGCTGTGCACGCCTGAGGAGGACCAAGGCGAGATTTTTCAAACGCCTTAGCGGAGTCTAGAGGCACGCCGACGCCCCCGAATTATTCGTCTGTCGCCACCCTGAGTTTCCGCACAATCAACTCGAACACGATGTCCGAAATCCACATCGCCGAAACTCCGATGAGGAAGGCGGCAGCAAGCGTCGTAGTATCATCTTCGGGCATCGGCAGGCCTGTTGCCCGGAAGTATCTGACCACTGGCAGGGTCAGATAGGCTGCCGCCAGCGCCCCGCAAACCGGTGAGGCGAACATCTCCCGCAGCTTGTACCGGTGACGCGACAGCGCGCGCAGGATGCCGCCGGACAGCCCGGCAATGAGAACGGGCGCCTTGATGCCGAGGAAGTCTAGAAGGTCGTGCATCAAGGCCTCCAGCCGCACAAGGCGGCACC
>NZ_RZTV01000010.1:109179-181115 GCF_003997555.1 Mesorhizobium sp. M1A.T.Ca.IN.004.03.1.1
AATGAGAACGGGCGCCTTGATGCCGAGGAAGTCTAGAAGGTCGTGCATCAAGGCCTCCAGCCGCACAAGGCGGCACCTTTACGATTGTGGGCAAGGATCGCCCTAACCTCGGTGTCGGACAGCGCGGCGACCGCGCTGGCTGAAAGGCGAATTGCCGAGGAGGTAGCGCAGAAGCCACCCCTGGCCATGGCGCAGCCCGCGAGCGCAATCAGCAGCGTGAGCATCAGCCCTTTGACCACGTGCCCAGCTCCTTCCTGGCAGCATCGGCCGGCAGCGCACCCACGTCGTTCTGCACCTGGTCTGCAATATCGCGGGCCGCGAGTTCTTCGACCTGCTGCCGGTGACGCTCTGCCCTGGCGCCGGCAAGGCGTTGATGAAATCCCCACGCTATGGCGGCGACTAGAGTCCCTCCGACGGCCAGGGCGTAGGGCGCGACCTGCGAGAGGAGAGCAGTGAAGACCTCGACCATCTCACATGTCCTTTGCACGGGCGCGCCGCAGCACTTCCGTCAGGATGCCAGAGCCCACGATGTAGAGCGGCAGCCAACGGTCGGGGATGTACTGGTTGAACAGGCTCGGGTCGGTCGTGCTGAGAACTGTCAGCACGGCACCACCGAGCATCTGAACCCGAGCCCAGACGATGGTCTCGGAGTCCTTGAACCATGCACGGATTTTGCCCCACATGATCATTTCCTCCCGAAGATCCATTTGAAGATGGCGAACAGCGCGGCCCAGAGTGGATTGCGCTCCCTGGCCGTGACGGCGGGTGTAGGCGGCGGTGTGGCGGGGGCCGGTGAAGCCGGCACCGGCTGTACGACTGCCGGCTCAGTCATCAGCATGGCCTGAACGCGCACGGTGACAACGCGTTTCTGCCAGCCCTTCCCGAAGGTCGGCCAGGTCGGCAGACGCTCGAGGAATTTCAGCCGGGCATCGCAGATAGTGTCGATCAGGACGCCTGCCGGCTTGGCGCGCACCGCCGCGAGCGTTGCGGGGCCAATCCGGCCGTCCTGCACTACGCTGGCACCGCATGCCGCCTGAAGGTATTTAGCTGCCCTGCCCGGCCCACTGTTCACCGCGAAATCGAAAACCGCATAGTCGACACCGTCGGGCAGTTCGGCACCTGCTACCGCATCCCAGTAAAATCGGCGGTACACTGTCGCCACCTGGTCGTCGGTAATCGCCCGGAGATCCGCCTTGGTTGCATTCGCTTTCACGTAGCGGCGGAAGTTGGCGAGCGTCACGCCCTTCATGGTCGGACCGCCGGGATCGGCAGCTTTATCCGACCAGCCGCCCTCCGCCCTCAGGACAAGAGCAAGCGAACGCGCAAAGTTTCGGTCCATCGGCGGCTCCGTTCAATGACGGACGCCATCCTGGGCGCGCGTACGGCGAAACTGTAAGCCGCTTGACTTGCTTGCTCGGCAATGCTTTCGGTGAGAAGTTCAATGAGCCGGACTGGAAGATACGATGAAGCTATTTGTGGTTGGCTCTGCTTCTGGCGATCCTTTGACTTGGAGCAAAGAGCGCGATGGCATCGCTCTTGTCATCGCAGCCAGTGAGCACGATGCTCGTAGCATGGTAGAGGAGACGTCGGATTGCCCCGTCAGCGAAGTACCCATTGATAAACCGATAGTATTAGCTTCTCTCGCTGGCAATGACGTGCTGGATGCCATGGCCGATTAGGCCCAAGCCCTCACAACCAGTTTCCAGCTGCTAGGGCCGATACCAGCAATTCCGCCGTTCTTGTCCCAGATGCTGATGGAGTTACCGATACGAAGACCGATATTTGTCGGACCGTTCATGTACATGCTGATGCCGCCCGAAGTGCCGCTGGACGAGTTTGTATTGACGTTGATCGGCACTTCGTCGCCAGGGGAATATCCGGTATCAGCCACGACGCACTGGAGAGCCGCCGTGACCAGCTTCGGCTGGACGCCGAGGCCGTGGGGAAACGGCGCAACGGTCGTGTTCGTCACGATGTTGATTTGCGCGCTTTCGAATGCCTTGGAGAACGGTATCTGCGCTCCGTCAACATAATAGCCCTTGGCATTGACGGTATCGACGCCTTTGTCACCCCCCGTTGCGTTCGCAGTGTAGATGCCGGCGCCGAAATAGAGCCGGACCGCATAGACCCCCGCAATGTTCGTGGCGATGTAGAAACGCCCATCTTCGCTGCCGTTCGTCGGATCGACAATGGCCGCTGTGATCTCGGCATAGGAGGTCTTGTTCGCTCCCGAATCCTGGCCGGAAAACAGGATCTGCGAAATGAGATCGGCCGCCGCCGGAGAGGCTGAATTTCGGTAAAGGTCGATATTCGGACCGGTGCCGGCTCCGGCGTCTGTGGTGCTGATCGTAAGAAGCGGCCCGGCCGCGGTGCCGCTGATCGTGGTGGCCCCAACGATGGCAGGCGAATTGAGCGTCGGTGAATCGTCGGTGTATGGCACCGACGCCGCCCGCTGGTAGCCAACACATTTCCAGTTGCCGCCGCCGAGCGACCGCATGCGGGCCACATCGCCGGCCGCCGTGATGATGTTCGCGCCACCCGGCAAGATGAGAGATGTTGCGTTGTGCGTGAGCGTCAGCACACCTGCAAACACCAGATCACGCTCTGAGCCAGCGGGCAGCGTGCCAAGTGCGGTGATCGTGACCGTGCCTGTGATGTTGACGAGCGTACCTGTGCTGTTTGCCAGGTTGACAGTCGCGGCTGATGCCATGTCCGCGCCGGCAGCGCTGAAATTGTCCGCTCCACCTACCGCCGTGCTCGATCCTGAGCCGCCGGCCGTCACAGGTCGGGCTGCGTTCGCGTCCGCTACCAGATCGTCGACCAGCGCGTTGTACTTCGCGCTCTCGATCGTCGTGTTTGGGCTGCCCTTGGTGCCCGGAGGGGCTGAATAGACACCACCAGCGCGCGGCATAGCTGCTCCAATCTATCGATTGGCGGATGATCGGGGCGAGCGCGCGAAATTCTAAGCCGCTTGGTCGGGCGCCGTCTTCTGGCTGCGCATTCAGCATCCGACGTCGCTTGCGCAGTCCCAGATTGGCAGATCTGAAAAGCCGCTTATGTTGCGCAAATGATACATCACCGATCGGCAGTCGCTGATACGTTGGGAGTCGGGTTTCACTTGGGGTTTTTCAATGCGCTCGATTGCCATCTTAATTGCCGGCCTTCTGGCCTTGTTGACCGGGTCCGCGATGGCCGCCGATGCGGTGGCGGTCGCTCCGGCTGAAGGCATCAACTGGTCGGGTGCCTATATCGGCGGCGTGGCCGGCTACGGCTGGAAGTCCGACACCTATCATTACGCCGGAAACTCGGTCGACTTCGATTCCAACGGTTTTGTTGGCGGTGTGACCGCAGGCTATAACTGGCAGCGCGGTCAGATCGTTTTCGGCGTCGAGGGTGACATCTCTTACGCTGACATGAACGGAAGCGTGGTGAGCAGCTTTCTCTCGCCGCCGTGCTTTATTGAGGGCTGTACCGCCAAGGTCGACTGGTTCGGCACCGGCCGCGCTCGGGTCGGCTATGCCTTCGAGAACTTTCTCCCCTACGCCACCGGCGGCTTTGCCGTCGGTCATGTGAAGGGATCGGCCGATCTCGGCGCCTGCGGCTTTGTTGGGACTTGCAGTTATAGCGATACGCGCTGGGGCTGGTCCGCCGGCGCCGGCGTCGAATGGGCCATGAACCAGCAGATATCGTTCAAAGCCGAATATCTGCATGTCGACCTGGGCCGGCCGTCCTTCGCGACCAGCAATCCGCCGGATCCGTCGACTGACCGCATCGACTTCGACACCGTTCGCATCGGCATCAACTATCATTTCTAGTTCCGATAGCCCGCGCCACGTTGCGGAATACCCGACGCAAAAAGCCGCCACTGGCGGCTTTTTTCATGCCCGGAGCTACCCATGCTTGCTCGACCAAGTCCCTGCCTACATACCCGCACGAGCTCGCCTCCGCCTTACCATTGCGTCGACCGCCTCCTTGACGGTCTGCTGGCTACGTATTGTGCCGTCCTTCTGGCCGACATAGGCGCCCTTGTCGCCCTGGGGCTTCTGCACTTCCGCCACTGCCTGTCGCCAAGCGAGGCCGAGATAGCGGAATGCCGATGCGTAATGCTCAGCCCAGTTCTTGACCGGGATGTCGCGGAACGTCTTCTTCTCGTCGTCGTACTCGCGGCGGTAGGCCTTCAGTCCCTCGATGCCATCCGCCACGCGTTCGGTGGTTCTGAAGCGCGCCAGCTTGATCGTCTGTAGGCCGGCGTTGTTGCCCTCGGCCAGGCTGACCATGCCGACCATCTTCGGCTTGCGGCCGTGGTCCCTCAGTGTGTCGAGGCGCGTGCGCTTCGTTCCCCACTGCGGATGAAGGATATCGTGCGGCACGTAGTCGTTGCCGTGGTAACCCTGCTCGTCGAGCCACTTGCACCAGTCCGATAGGTCTTCGCTGTTGGGAACGTAGAAGTCGACGATAAGCGGCACGCCGTCGATGACCTGGAAGCACCAAATTGGATTGTTCGAGGCCTTGCCCAAATCCCATGCCGTGTGCACCGGGTGATTGCGGTCGATTTCGAACGGAGTGCCGATGCGAAACGCTCGTTCCGCCCGAGCGATTTCCGCACCCCAATAAGACCCAATCAGCGCGCCCGAGAACGAGCAGTAGAATTCCTGTTCAATCAGCAGGTCGGCGACTTCCTTGCCGAACAGGCCAGTATATTCCCGTCGCTGGCGCTCGATTGAGTCGGCGCTGATCGCCTGCGTGTCGTCGACCGTGAGAACTTCGGTGAACCAGCCGAGCGGATTGGACACCCGGTCGAAGGCATCCTTCTTCGCCACATCGAGCATACCCTTGGCGTGATTGTTGCCGCGCGGCGTGGTGATGAAGGAGGCCCACCCGCCGTTTTCAGCGAGGATCGGCGACAGATAGGCCCATGCGGCGGGGTTCGCGAGCGCCCATTCCGAAAAGGTGATGCCTACCGGCGGCGAGCCGACCAGGCTGTTGAAATTGTCCGAGCCCACTACCTGGAACGTCGATCCGACCTTGAACCGAACGAACATCTCGTTGTCGTTCATGTTCTCGATCAGCGCTTCAGGGAACGCCTCGAACAGTCGGCGCTTGCCAGTATGAGGGTTGACCGCATTCCAGATCGCTTTGCGCGCCTGTGCGGCCTCGGGCAGCATGTGCCAATAGGTGCCGGGCCGCTCATGCGCTGACACTGCATGCATGTTCAGGTTGATCTCGTCCTTGCCGGCACGGCGATGCCAGAACAGGAGCTGGCGTTTGCAGCCGCGTTCCCATGTGTTCCAAGCGTTCTGCTGATACCAGCGTGGCCGCCAGCCGTTATTTGGAAGCTGGATTGTCGGCATTGGATTCCGATAGCTTCAGCACCTGCACGACCAGCGGACCGCCATCGCCATCGGTCAGGGCGACCTTGCTGCCGTACTTCTTCGGCCGCAGCTTCTCAGCGATCCATTGGCGCGCGCTGATGCGTAGTGCCGATCGGCGCAAAACTTCGCCGTTCTCTTTCCAGCCGGTGACCGTGCCGTCGCTGTTTCGCTGTTCCATCCAGTCGTTGCTGCCGTCGTCGGCGATGTCGGTCATCTCGTCGACCAGGACGTCGGCCTGGGCCTCGCGCGCATGCGCGTACTTGGTCCGAAAATCGTCGCGGCCGGGATCAGCAAGCCACGCAAACACCGTCGACTTCGCGGGCATCTCATCGTCAAGGCAGATCGACCGCAGGCTTTTGCCCTCGGCAATCTGTTCGCAGATGCTATTGGCGAGCTCGTCGCTGTAGATCGTTGGTCTAGCCATTTCCGCCTTCCTTCATCCTGATTAGAACGAGGCGCTTGGAAACTCCTAGCCGCTTGGCAATCTCGCGCGGCCGGTAGCCGTCATCGAGCAGCCGCCTGATCTCTCGGCGACGCTTTTCGGCGATCTGGATCTTCCGGTGACGAAATGGCCGGTCAGCGCGCGGATCCTTCAGCCGCTTAGCCCTGGCGATGCACTCGACAACCGTACTTATCGAGACGTTCAGTTCTTCCGCGATGGTCGAATACGCGTTCCAGCTCGCGGAGCCGCAAACTGGTCACTTGAAAGGGCGCGGACGGCCGTGGCTTTTCAGCCAGGATGCACCGCCCAACTTTCATCTTTCCTGTCCGGTTGGCCCGGAAGCGCGCCTTGGCGGCGTTGGCGATGTGCATCTAGTGGGCCCTCGCCAAAACGAGGTGGCTCTCACGAATGGCCTGTACGGCTTCCGCGGCATTGAGCCCGAACCGCTTGCGCAATTGCGGGACGATTGCCTTGGCCCTGTCGGCGCCGCCGGATGCCAACCATCTGGCAGCGGCGGCAACGTCGCTAACGTCCGATGTTTCTTCTGATCCTTCGCTCATGCCGCCGTTTCCTCAGAAACGATCGACACATCGCTGTGGAGCACATACCGCGCATGGTGCCCCGGGAATTGCCCGCCGTGCGACTCGTGCACGCAGTCATCAGCTTGCGACGCTTTTCCAGGGCGTCGGATCGGCGATAGGCATGCTCCACCGCATTGCCGACTTTGTGGGCGAGCGCGGCTTCGGCCACTTCACGGGGGAATGACGTTTGGTCACCGGCCCAATCCCTGAAGGCTGAGCGGAAGCCGTGCACTGTATACTGCCCAACTTCGAGGCGCCGCATGGTCATAGCCATCGCCATTGAAGAAAGCCCACGTTCGATGCCGGCAATGGTTTCGCCCGGGAAGACATACCCCGTGTCAGACGTGCGCGAGTCATAGAGAGACCGGACTATCGCCATAGCCCTATCCGGCAGCGGAACACGGTGGACCTCCTTGGCCTTCATGCGAGCCGCCGGCACTGTCCAGACCTTCGCGTCCAGATCCAGTTCCGGCCAGACCATGCCCAGGACTTCCCCGGAGCGAGCGGCCGTCAAAATCAGATACTCCAAGGCCAGCGCCGATAAGCCGTCCGTCTCGCGCAGCGATGTCACGAAGGCAGGCACTTGCTCATAGGGCATTGCGGCGTGATGGCCGCGCGTCAGCTTCCCAGGCTTCGCCAGGAGGTGCTGAAGGTGCCCTCGCCACATAGCCGGGTTTTCGCCGGTTCGATGGCCGGCCGCCTTAGCGGCATCGAGCACACGCTCTATCCTCCCCCGAAGCCGCTGCGCAGTTTCCGGCTTCTTTAGCCAGATCGGCTTGAGGATAGCGAGGATATCGGCCGTGCTGACTTCCGACACCCGCTTCGGACGGATGTCCTTGCAGTAGGTATCGCCCAGGGTCATTTCCCATTGGGCCTTGTGCTTAGCGTTCGCCCATCCCTTCCCGACTTCCGCAATCAGGTCCGTCGCACATTCAGCAAACGTTGGTCCCGAAGCCTCGACCGCATCGTCCGCTTCAACATGCGCCGGGTCCAGACCAGCCTTCAGAAGACGCCGGCATTCTGTTGCCTTCTCCCGAGCTGCCGCCAGCGAGACCGGCTTAGGGTAGGAGCCCAACCCGCGCTCCATTCTCTTACCGTCCTTGATGCCGACGAACACCCACGACTTATTGCCGGTTGGCGAGACGTGGAGATATAGCCCGCCCCCGTCGCCATACCGACCAGGGGAAAGCTCCTTCACACGGATCGCGGTATCGGAAAGTTTGTTAAGGGCTCGCGCCATCCGTTCATAATCCCGTTCATAATTCGATGCGGTGATTCTAGCGGATTGCAGCGGACATCGCCAAACGGAAAAGCGAAGATTCCCAAGAGATTCAACGCCTTGCGGGTATGCCAACAAACGTCAGCAAACTGAGTTTAGGCGGACACTCCCTCCGCCACAATTCCCAACCGAATCCGCATATCATCTCCTGCATGGCCACCGTTTCGCTGTAGACGGCTATCTGTCCCATCGTGCTTTATTGGTTCCGGCGAGCCTTGGTGCGTCTCGTGCCCATCCGATTGTGCTGCAAGATCCTGGCGAAGGAACGAGATGCCTGTTTTCGCGTTGTGCGCCATGTCTCTCGAAGACCACATCAGCATGGCGCAGCGTCATGTTCGACATGGCGAGCGGCACATTGCGCGTCAGCACGAGCGGATTGCCCGCTTGAGAACCAACAGGCTGCCGACAGTGGATGCGTTGAGGTTCCTGAGCCTGTTGGAAGAGGTTCACGCTTTGCAGCGGGAGCACCTGTCCCGACTGCTGTCGAAATCGGCCGGATCCAAAGTAGTCTCGGAGCTTTCGGCGAAGACGCAGGTGGCAGAGGGCGGGAGAGACGCGATTTCCATTCCGGACCCCATCGTCCGGCTCGCGCTGGAGCTCGAACAAGAGCTTAACAGCGTCAAATTGAAGTGGCTGACCGCCAAGCCTCCGAGGGGCAAGCTTCACTAGCTGGCTCCGGCAGGTTGGCGGCTCTGCCGCGTCCTTTCGTGCGCTGAGCCCCTTTAGGCTACTACGCCATCAACTTCTTGATATGTACCGGCCACATCAGCACAAGCGTATGTTTATCGGCAGCCGGTGCTGTGTCTCGCCCCCGAGCCCACCGGTCAGGCCCGGCGTTTGCTGGCCTACCCCGCCAGCCTGCCGGGCCGCCCGGCGTCAGGCAATGGCGTCAAGGTTTCTTGTCCAGTGGAGAACACCGATCTCAGGAGCGCACCAGACTCATGACCTCACGGTCGGCGGCTTGCGCCCCTCAGCCGCACGTTGCCGGGCGGGCAGCGGACACACCGCTGGAGGACAGCCGACACAAAGCGGCGGCACGCCGGCAAAATTCTATTAGCTTTAACTAATTGTAGACCCGCGCTGTCCTATTCTGGGACAGCGCGGGTAGCGCCCACTCCCGCGCCGGCGGCTCCGGCAGGCCCAGCACCCCCCGCCCTCTGTCGGGGCCGCCACCTGACTTTGCTTTATACCAGCGATGGTTGAATCAACCGTTACCACACGTGCCTACCAACGAGCTTTCGTGATCGTTAAATTTTGATGGATCGGAGGATTCCCATCTCACCAGAACTGATCTAGTCTTGCAGGTCGAAGAAATCGCGGGTGGCAACCTATGGAAGCGATGTTCGATGACCTTGCGGCTGCTGTCAGGCAGCCCCGAACAGATATTTATACCGCTGTGCGCGCGTTCGCCCTGGACTTCGCCAGCAAGCTCTTTTTAGGGGTCGCCGTGGGGGTTGGCATCGGTATCGGACTAGCTATCGCTCGCTAAGTCACCAGGAAAGTGCCGGCGGCTGCGCAAAGTCCGCGTAGCTCGCCCTGCTATCCGCTTGCTGTAGCATACCGCGATCGGTGTAGGGTCACCCACTATATTAGCAATAGCCTCCAATCTGACACGAACTTACCATTGGACGTTTTCGGGCGCCGTGGGGAGTTCCAATGCGCATGATTCTTGCTCTGGCCGCACTCACGGCCTGTTTCTCCGTATGGGATCATCTTGCAAACCACGGAACCTATAGCGCTACCCTGCAGCGAAACATTTTTGGTAAAGTGCTTTCCGGCTAACGGCCTTCCCACCGGGGCCGGTTTCCATCGTCAGGCAGGTCGACACAGTTTTAATGTTCGCTTGCTCAGTTAAATGCTCTGCGCCCTTTTGCGTTAATCCAAGCAGCAGTCGGCCCGACAATTCCGCCGGAAGGTCGAAAAATACATCATAGACCATCCATTGGTCACACGGATCCGATAAGCAGGTAAACCTCATCACTGACGGTTCTTCGTTTTAGTATACCAACGCAAATCTGTTCGGCGGCTGAGCCTGCGAAACCGGGCAGGATTGTGCTCCAGCACTTTGAAAGCACAATACTGCCGCCCGACGAAGAGAAAAAGAGGCTCTACAGTCCCTGCTCTATACGACCCAAGTCTGACAGGTTCTTGACAGTTCTTCGGCAGCGGAGATCGTTTCATCGCGGACCCTGGAACAATGGCAATAGCCCAGTCGCCGAAGCCCGAGATTGGCTTGTGCCGCATGGCTGGCCTGGCCGAGCCGGCACCCATGTCACAAGCGCGTGCGTTTGGTTGATTTCTCAGACAGAATATGCTGCTTGTCGCGCCCATGAAAAAGCTCTGCCTGATGGTTCTGGCGCCTCTGGCGCTGGCCTGGCCGGCCAAGGCGATGGACAACGCACTTCGTGCCGGCCTGCTGAAACTCGATCCGCAGACTCGTCTCGAACAGCGTTGCGACGCCGAGGTGCTCGACCGGATCAGCCACGACGATCGCAAATTCAAGGCCGACCGTGTGGTGGCCTATGCCTTCGCCACGCCCCAGATGAGCGCCGACGCGATCAGGAGCCCCGGCGCCGCCTTTCGCAGCAAGGGTCAATGGTTCCGGCTGAAGTTCAAGTGCCAGACTGCGCCCGACCACATGCAGGTGCTGCAGTTGCTCTACAAGATCGGTGACGAGATCCCGGAAACCGACTGGGCAAAATACAATCTTTACGATTGACCGACTGCCACGGTCGGTTGCGCGCAAATCGGCCTTTCGAGTGCAAACTCATTTGAACCCAATGGAACCAGACGAGCGGCAACCGCTTGTTTCGTGAGTTCTCTTGACGTGCAGGAACCATGCACGTAGAGCAATTCCAGGAAAGGCGCGCAGCCGTTTTTCCCGCCGGAATTGCGTGAAAACAAAGACTTAGAACGCGATCGCATCAATCGGTGAATCGCTCCGGCGTTAGAACACTCGAAGATCGACATTTCGCAAACAGGAAGGCTCCAGACGATGGATATTTTCAGCGCCGCAAGCCTGACTGCCCTTGTCCAGGTCATCGCGATCGACCTGGTGCTTGCGGGCGACAATGCCATCGTCATTGGACTGGCGGCCGCCGGCCTGCCGACGGAGCAGCGCAAAAAGGCCATTCTGATCGGCGTGGTGGCAGCGACGGTGCTGCGCATCCTGTTCGCGGCGGTTACCGTCAAGCTGCTTGCAATCGTCGGACTGTTGCTCGCCGGTGGCATCCTGCTGTTATGGGTATGCTGGAAGATGTATCGCGAGCTGCGCACCTCCCATGCCGACGAGCACGAGGCGACGGAGGCGCTCGCCAATTCCGATCTCGACAGCGACAAGGCGGTTGCCGGCAAGGCGCCGCGCAAGACGCTTGGCCAGGCGGCGCTGCAGATCGTCGTCGCAGACGTGTCGATGTCGCTGGACAACGTGCTGGCCGTCGCCGGCGCCGCGCGTGATCATTTCTGGGTGCTGATCGTCGGCCTCGTGCTGTCGATCGGCTTGATGGGCCTTGCCGCCAGCTTCATTGCGCGGCTGCTGCACCGTTACCGTTGGATTGCCTATATCGGCCTGCTGATCATCCTCTATGTCGCGCTAGACATGGTCTACAGGGGCACGATGGAAATCTGGCCGCATGTCAACAACGCGGTGAGCTGACTGCCGCCACCTGACGCGGGCTTTGGCCGGCCACTGATCTGGCCTCGCATTCCGTTTTGCCGCAACAAGGACCAGCCCATACCAATGCCGCAATTAGTGTGGTATGGCGCCGCCGATCCCGAAAAACCTGGAAAAGCTTATGTCTGCCCCTCGTGTCAGTTTCGTCAGCCTTGGATGCCCGAAGGCGCTCGTCGATTCCGAGCGCATCATCACGCGGCTCCGCGCTGAAGGCTACGAGATCGCCCGCAAGCATGATGGCGCCGACCTCGTTGTCGTCAACACATGCGGCTTTCTCGACACCGCGCGCGACGAGTCGCTCGACGCCATCGGCTCCGCCCTTTCCGAAAACGGTCGCGTCATCGTCACCGGCTGCCTCGGCGCCGAGCCGGAAGTCATTCGCGAGAAGCATCCCAATGTGCTGGCGATCACCGGCCCGCAGGCCTATGAGAGCGTGATGGCGGCGGTGCATGAGGCGGCTCCCCCCAGCCATGATCCCTACATCGATCTTCTGCCGCCCCAGGGCGTGAAGCTGACGCCGCGGCATTACGCCTATCTGAAGATTTCCGAAGGCTGCAACAATCGCTGCACCTTCTGCATCATCCCGGCGCTGCGCGGCGATCTCGTCTCGCGGCCGGCGGCCGACGTGTTGCGCGAGGCCGAAAAGCTCGCCAAGGCCGGCGTCAAGGAGATCCTCGTCATCTCGCAGGACACCAGCGCCTATGGCATCGACATCAAATACCAGACGAGCATGTTCGGCGACCGCGAGGTGCGAGCGAAGTTCCTCGACCTTGCAGAGGAGCTCGGCAAGCTCGGCATCTGGGTTCGCATGCACTATGTGTACCCCTACCCGCATGTTGCCGACGTCATTCCGCTGATGGCCGAGGGAAAGATCCTTCCCTATCTGGACATCCCCTTCCAGCACGCCTCGCCGCAGGTGCTGAAGAACATGCGCCGTCCCGCTCATGGCGAAAAGACGCTGGAGCGGATCCGCGGTTGGCGCGAGGTCTGCCCGGATCTCGCCATCCGCTCAACCTTCATCGTCGGTTTCCCCGGCGAGACGGAAGACGACTTCCAGATGCTGCTCGACTGGCTGGACGAGGCGAAGATCGATCGTGCCGGCTGCTTCAAATATGAGCCGGTCAAGGGCGCGCGCTCCAACGACCTCGGCCTGGAACAAGTGCCGCAGGAGATCAAGGAAGCCCGCTGGCACCGCTTCATGCAGCGCCAGCAGAAGATCTCGGCGACGCAGCTGGCCAGGAAGGTCGGCAAGCGGCTGCCGGTGCTGATCGACGAGGCGCATGGCACCTCGGCCAAGGGCCGCACCAAATATGACGCCCCCGAGATCGACGGCTCCGTGCATATCCAGTCGCGTCGGCCGCTGCGCGCCGGTGAGATCGTCACGGTCAAGGTCGAGCGCGCCGACGCCTACGATCTCTACGGCTCGGCCGTTTGACAAGCGGGATTGGCTGAAAATGAAAGGGCGCCGGTGGGGCGCCCTTTTTGTTTTGATGCCAGGCTGCTGTTTACTGCGGCAGCTTGTCGTCGATGCCCTTGACGTAGAAATTCATGCCGAGCAGCGTGGCGTCGTCGGCGACCTCGCCGTCCTTCAGCCAGGGCGAGCCGTCCTGCTTCGCCACCGGGCCGGTGAAGGGGTTCCAGCCATCGGCGATCTTCTTGGTGGTCGCCTCCGCCATTGCCTTCACGTCGTCAGGCATGTTGGTGAAGGGCGCGAGCTTGACGGCGCCATCCTTGATGCCAAGCCACACATTGTCCGGCTTCCAGGTGCCGTCGAGGGCAGCCTGCACGCGGCTGATGTAATACGGGCCCCACTCGTCGGTGAGCGAGGTCAGCTGCGCGTTCGGCGCGAATTTGATCATGTCCGACGACTGGCCGAACCCATGCAGCTTCCGCTCCTCGGCGACCTGCAAGGGGGCGGTCGAGTCGGTGTGCTGGACGATGATGTCGGCGCCCTGGTCGAACAGCGCCTTGGCGGCGTCGGCTTCCTTGCCCGGATCGAACCAGGTATTGACCCACACGATCTTCACCTTGAAGTCCGGATTGATCGACTGCGCGCCGAGCATGAAGGAGTTGATGCCCATCACCACTTCCGGGATCGGGAAGGAGACGATGTAGCCGGCAAGACCCTTCTTCGATTCCTTGGCCGCGATCTGGCCGAGCACATAGCGGCCTTCATAGAAGCGCGCGTTGTAAATGCCGAGATTGTCGCCCGTCTTGTAGCCGGTGGCGTGCTCGAACATCACCTTCGGGAACTTCTTGGCGACCTTAACCTCGGCGTCCATGAAGCCGAACGATGTGCCGAAGATGATCTTGCATTTCTCGCGCGCCAGGCGCTCAAAGGCGCGGTCGGCGTCCGGGCCTTCCGAGACGTTCTCGAGATAGGCGGTCTCGACCTTGTCGCCGAGCGCTTTCTCCACCTCGAGGCGACCCTGGTCGTGCTGATAGGAATAGCCGAAGTCGCCGATCGGCCCCGTGTAAACCCAGCATGCCTTCAGCTTGTCGGCCGCCTCGGCGGTTGCCGCCAGCGACAGGGCCGCGGCCGTGGTCATCAGCGCAATAAGCAGTTTCTTCATCGTGTTACCTCTCTGAGTTAAGCCCTGGGGCTTCCCGTCTTTTTGTTGTCGTCAACGATCCGGAACAAATGGCTGCCCCAACGAAGCCGGCGTGTTCATCATCGTCAGCCGCTTGTTCCGCGAGATTAGAACGAGAACCACGATGGTTGCCAGATAGGGCAGCGAAGAAAGAAACTGCGAGGGCACAGGAATGCCGAAAGCCTGTGCATGAAGCTGGCCGATCCACACCGCGCCGAAGATGTAAGCGCCGGCCAGCACCCGCCACGGACGCCAGGACGCAAAGACCACCAGCGCCAGCGCGATCCAGCCGCGTCCCGCGCTCATGTTCTCGACCCATTGCGGCGTGTAGACGAGCGACAGGTGGCCGCCGGCAAGCCCGGCGCAAGCGCCGCCGAAGATCACGGCGAGGTAACGGTAGCGGATGACCTTGATGCCGAGCGCATGCGCCGACGCGTGGCTGTCGCCGATCGAGCGCAGCGTGAGGCCAGTGCGCGTCCTGAACAGAAACCACATCACGGCGGCGGTGAGTCCGATCGAGACGTAGAACAACGGATCCTGGCCGAAGATCAGCTTGCCGACGACCGGTATCGAGTTCAGGCCGGGGATGTCGAGGTTCGGCAGCCTGACGCCAGGCTGGCCGACGAAGCTGGTGCCGATCATGCCGGAGAGGCCAAGCCCGAGCAGCGTAAGCGACAGGCCGGTCGCCACCTGGTTGGTCGCCAGGGAAAGCGTCATGACGGCGAAGAGCAGCGAAAACAGCGCGCCGACGACGATTGCGGCAAGCAGCCCGATCCAGGGAGATCCGGTAAGATAGCCCGCGCCGAAGCCGCCGACGGCGCCCATGATCATCATGCCCTCGACGCCGAGATTGAGCACGCCGGAGCGTTCCACCACCAGCTCGCCGATCGCCGCGATCAAGAGCGGCGTCGCCGCGGTCGCGATGGTCAAAAGGATGTTGACGGTGATGTCCATCAGCGTGCCTCCTCCAGCTTGGGCGCGGCCTCGAGTTGTGGCGCGGCAAAGCCGATCAGACGAATGCGATAATGAATGAGCGTGTCGCAGCCGAGCACGAAGAACAAAAGCATGCCCTGGAACACGCGCGCCACCTTGTCGGAGATGCCGAGCGCGCTCTGCACCGCCTCTCCGCCGAGATAGGTCAGCGCCAGCACCAGGCCTGCCGCGACGATGCCGAGCGGATTGAGCCGCCCGAGGAAGGCGACGATGATGGCGGTGAAGCCATAGCCGGGCGAGATCACCGGCTGTAGCTGGCCGATGGCGCCCGAGACTTCCGAGATACCGGCAAGCCCAGCCAATGCGCCGGACAGCAGGAAAGTAAAGAAGACCATCTTGCTGAGGCCGAAGCCGGCGAAACGCCCTGCCCTCGGGCTCGAGCCCAGCACGCGGACCTCGAAACCTTTCAGCATGCGGCTCATCATCAGCCAGACCGTGACAGCGGCGACCAGCGCGAAGACGAAGCCCCAATTGGCGCGGCCGGCATCCGGCATCAATTCCGGCAGGACGGCCGAGTCGCCGAACTGGATGGTCTGCGGGAAGCCGTGGCCCTGCGGGTCGCGCCACGGTCCGCGCACCAGCCAGTCGAGGAAGAGCTGCGCCACATAGACCAGCATCAGGCTGGTCAGGATCTCGTTGGTGCTGAAGCGGGTTTTCAGCAGCGCAGGGATGGCCGCATAGAGGGCGCCGCCGACCATGCCGAGCAAGAGCATCAGCGGCAGCACCAGCGGACCTTCGAATTCGGGGAACAGCACCGGGATGATCGAGCCGAAGATGCCGCCCAGAATGAACTGACCTTCGGCGCCGATGTTCCAGATGTTGGCCTTGTAGCAAACCGACAGGCCGACGGCGATCAGGATCAGCGGCGCCGCCTTGATGGCCAGTTCATGCAGTTGCCAGACCTCGCTGATCGGCTGAACAAAGTAGACATTGAACGCATTGAGCGGATTGACGCCGAGCAACGCGAACATGATGGCGCCGGCAATCATCGTCAGCGCGAAGGCGATGAAGGGCGAGAGCACCGAAAACAGCGCCGAGCGCTGCGGGCGTTTGACCAGTTCGAGGCGCATCATGCCGTCTCCATGCTGTGTTCGGCGTGGCCGGGCTCGGCGCCGCCCATCAACAGGCCAATCCTCTCGAAGGTGGCTTCGGCGATCGGCAGCGGCGCGGACAATTCGCCGTTGTGCATGACCGCGATCGCGTCCGACAGCTCGAACAATTCGTCGAGGTCCTGGCTGATGACCAGAACCGCCGAGCCGCTGCGGGCAAGCTCGATCAGCGCCTGGCGGATATGGGCGGCGGCACCGGCGTCGACGCCCCAGGTCGGCTGGTTGACGACCATCACGCTCGGCTTGCGGTCGAGCTCGCGGCCGACGATGAACTTCTGCAGATTGCCGCCGGACAGCGCCGCGGCCTCCGGATCGGGAGCGCTCTTGCGCACGTCCATCGCGGCAATGATGCGCTGGGCGGCGCTGTAGACGGAAGCGTTCCTGACCATGCCGCCGGAGCCGACGAAGGACTTGCCGTCGGTGGCATGGCGCGACAGCAAAAGGTTCTCCGAAAGCTTCATCCGCGGCGCCGCGCCGTGACCGAGCCGTTCCTCCGGCACGAAGGCGGCGCCCATCAGCCGCCGGCCGGTGATCGACACGCCGCCCGCATCCTTGCCGCGGATCCGCACGGAACCGGGATCCAACTGCAGCACCTCGCCGGAGACGGATTCGAAAAACTCGCCCTGGCCGTTGCCGGCGACACCGGCGATGCCGATCACCTCGCCGGCGCGCACCGAAAGATTGATGTTCTTGAGCGGAATGGCGAACGGCGTCGCCGGCTTGCGGGTAAGCCCGCGGATCTCCAGCAACGCCGGCGCGGTCTCGATGCCCTCGGCCGGCGCGCGCACCACTGCCTTGACCTCATTGCCGACCATCATGCGGGCGAGCGACGCGGCCGTCTCCTGGCGCGGGTTGCAGTGGCCGACCACCTTGCCGTGGCGCAGCACCGTGGCGCGATCGCAGATGCGTTTGACCTCTTCCAGCCGGTGCGAGATGTAAAGGATCGACTTGCCTTCGGCGCGAAGCCGCTCCAGCGTTTCGAACAGCTTGTCGGCTTCCTGAGGCGTCAGCACCGAAGTCGGCTCGTCGAGGATGATGAGTTGGGGCGTCTGTAAGAGGCAACGGATGATCTCGATGCGCTGGCGCTCGCCGACGGAAAGATCGCCGACCAGCGATTCCGGATCGAGCGGCAGGCCGTAGCTGTAGGAGAGCGCCCGCGCCTTCGCGGCAATCGCGCTGATCGGCGAGCCGTCGTTCAGCGAAAGCGCGATGTTCTCGGCCGCCGTCAGCGCTTCGAACAGCGAGAAATGCTGGAACACCATGCCGATGCCGAGCTTCTTGGCGAGGCCGGGGCTGGTGATCCTGACGGCTTGGCCATTCCAGAAAATTTCACCCGAATTCGGTTCCAGCGAGCCGAACAGCATCTTCACCAGCGTCGACTTGCCGGCGCCGTTCTCGCCGAGCAGGGCGTGGATCTCGCCCTTCGCGATGTTGAGGTCGATATGGTTGCACGCCGTCAGCGTGCCGAAAATCTTCGTAAGGCCACGAACCTCCAGCAGGTTCGCCCTGTCATGATTTGCACTCACAGTGCCTCCCATCCAGTTACCCGGATATGTTCTGTGTTCCCGCTGGTATCGTATGCGCGGCCGGCTTCGGTCGGAAAGCGGCACGCAACTTGAAAGAGCTTCAAGAATTCCAGCGGAAACTCAAGGGGTAAGATAGGCCTGTTCAGGGCAAGAGGGAAACCAGTAAGCTTGTCGGGGAAACCACTGCCTTGAGGCGCGGCAAGGCGCTGAAAAACAAGGCAGCCGGGTTAGGGGATGAGGATGGTTGTGCCCGTCGTCTTGCGGCCCTCGAGATCGGACTGCGCTTGTGCCGCGTCCTTCAGCGCGTAGCGCTGGTTGATCTTAACCTCGACGGCGCCGCTCAGCACTACCTCGAACAGCGCTTGCGCCGAGGCCACAAGGTCCTCGCGTTTGGCGTTGTAGACGAAGATTGTCGGGCGGGTCGCGTAGAGCGAGCCTTTCTGCGCCAGAAGCGACATCGGGAAAGGCGGGATCGGCCCGGACGACTGGCCGAAGCTGACAAACATGCCAAGCGGCCTCAGGCAGTCGAGCGAAGCGGGAAAAGTGTCGTTGCCGACGGAATCATAGACGACGTCGCACTTTTTGCCGCCGGTAATGGCAGCGACGCCGGCGACGAAATCCTGCTCCTTGTAATTGATGACATGGTCGAAGCCATGTGCCTTGGCGAGCTCGACCTTGCCGACGGAGCTCGCCGTGCCGATCACCGTCGCGCCGAGATGCTTTGCCCATTGGCCCAGGATCAGGCCGACACCGCCTGCCGCGGCATGGTAGAGGATCGTGTCGCCCGCCTTCACCTTAAAGGTGCGGCGCAGCAGATATTCGGCCGTCATGCCTTTCAGCATCATGGCCGCCGCCTGCTCGTCGCTGATGCCGTCCGGCACCTTTACCACGCGGTCGGCGGCGATCACGCGTTCTTCCGAATAGGCGCCGACATTGACTGCATAGGCGATGCGATCGCCGGGCTGCAGCCAGTCGACGCCGGCGCCAACGGCCAGCACCACGCCCGCCGCCTCGCCGCCCGGGACCAGCGGAAAGCCGCCGGGCGGCGGGTAGAGGCCCGAGCGATGGTAGATGTCGATGAAGTTGAGCCCGATCGCGGTATGCCTGATCAGAATCTGCCCGGCGCCCGGCTGGCCGGGATCTGCTTCCTCATAGGTCAGGACCTCGGGTCCGCCATGGGCGTGAATGCGGATCGCTTTGGACATTGCTCAACTTTCTCGGAAAAGGACGGAAGCTGGATATCGAGTCAGGATTTCCTGGCGCCAAGATTGGGGAACATCTGCATGATGCCGCCGATGCAGGCGAGATAGAGCCCGGTAACCGTAATGCCGGCCTTGGTGAAGATGCTGACCTGCTCGCTCAGAACCCCGATCTTGTCATAGAACGAGGCAAGTGCGGCCTGTGCCAATGCAAGCGCGCCGAAGGCGCACCATAACAGCGTCATGCCGAGATTGATCGGCCTGAGCCGCACCACCCGTACCGGGTGGATGAAGTTGATCGGCAGGAAGGTGAGAATACCGGCGACCACGACCACGGCGAAGGAAACCCACTGCCCCGGCTCGATGACAAAGAGCGTGAACACCACCATGTTCCAGACGACCGGGAACCCCTTGAAGAAGTTCTCCTTCGTCTTCATGCCGGTGTCGGCGTAGTAGATCGCGCTGGAGACGACGATGATCGCCGCCGACAGGAACGACAGGTTCTCGCCCATCAAGCCGCGCTGGTAGAGCGCGAAGGCCGGAATAAGCACGTAGGTCACGTAGTCGATGATGTTGTCGAGGAGCTCGCCCGACCATGTCGGCAGGATCTCCTTGACTTCGAGCTTCCTGGCGATCGGGCCGTCGATGCCGTCGACGAAGAGCGCCAGCCCGAGCCACCAGAACATTGCCGTCCAACGTCCCTCGCTCGCCGCCACCAGCGACAGGAAGGCGAGGAACGAGCCGGACGCAGTCAGCAGGTGCACGGAAAAAGCCCGCGCCTGCGGCCACGTCACTTTCTTCTTCGGCCGCGGAATCCGCTCCGCGATTTTCTTGGCCGCATTCCGGGCCGCTGTGTTCTTGCTCACGGGCCTCGCCAATCCAGCTTGCATATCTCGGCCGAACGGCCGGCGAAATTCCAATTGCGGCCGAAGGCGCGCATCTTGCTCTTGTCCGACTTCGCCACGATGATTTCCGGTGCGATCCAGTATTCGGAATTGGTAATGACGGTGTCTTTGTCGCGGTCCTTGCCGGGTATCGGCGTCACCGCGCCGTCGATAATCCGCGGTATCTGGAAAACGCGCGTCCTATCACGCGTCTCATAGGTGATCGGCACCTGTTCCACGCCAAGGAAGTTTCCAACAAGAATCGACAGTAGCGAAGTGGTCCCGCCCGCCTTGCCGGTGAAGATTTTTGTCAGGGCCTTCACGGCATAGATGGAGGCGCGCTTGTCGATGAACAGGCCGGCGCTCCAGTTGCCGCGGCTCATATAGCCCGGGATTTCCATGACCAGACCAAGATTAAGGCCGGAAAGATCGACCTCGCCGAAATGGCCGGCGTCGATGCGGAACCCGGCCCACGTCTGGCAATAGCCTTCGGTCGGCGGATGGCTGCCGAGCGACAGAACGCAGGGGCAGAAAACCGTGCAATTGCAGGAGAGTACCAGCTCTCCCTTCATCGCCCAGCTCTGATCGGCCATCGAAATCTCCCTCACGCGGAAACTAATAGCAGGGCGGCGGCCCACACAAGCAGTATCGCACCGGAAACCTGGCCGGCCACCCTGCCCGCGGTCTGTTTTTCGATCAGAGCGAACAGGCTGATCAGCGCCATCCAGAAGATGTTCATCGCGCCCACGGCGAACATGACCAGCATCAGCGCCCAGCAACAGCCGAGACACCAGACGCCCTGCTCCACCCCCATGCGAAAGACACGCCCCGGCTTCGCGCTCCAGTTGGCGAACAGGATCGAGAACGGGTTGCGGCACCTCTTGAGGCACGCCTGCTTCAAGCCGCTGAACTGATAGAGGCCGGCAATCGCCAAGGCGGCGGCCCCGGCAACCCCGACGACAGGATCGAGCACCTGTCCCGCGGCGACAAAGCCATAGATTATGAGCGTCAGCGCGGCGAACGCCACTGAGGCGGCAAGCCAAGTCGCGAGAAATCCCATCACCAGAACCAGCGGATGGGCGACGGGCTCTCCCTTGATCCGAGCGGTATCGGCAATCTCGCAATAGGTGCGGATCATCGGCGCCGCCGAGGGCAGCATCGTCGCCACCGCCATTACGAACCACATCAGGACGAGCGCCGACGCCGCCAACGAGCCTGAAAGCGGCGCCGGCGCAAGGCACAAAGCGAAGAACCGGTCGAGGAAATCCGGCAGCGGCAATGGCGGCAGGTTCTTCAGCAGCGCATCGCCCGGAGCGCCGCCGGCAACGCGGCTTTCGGCGCCGCGAATAGCCATGGCAGCGAGGATCCACCAGGCAAGCACGACGCCCGCACCGATAGTGAGCATCACGGCAAGGCGGGGGCTGCGCGCCAGTCCCGCCGTGGCGCGGCCGGCGCGGTCGAGATGGCGGAAATCGTGCTCCTGGGCGCTCATGCCAATCGAATGGGCCGAATCGCCGCGTTGATCAAGCCCGCCGATCTGCCCTATACCGCATGCAGGCCGACGGGCCGCCATCAACATGGAAGCCTGGCGTGGAGCAGAGTGACAAAGTTCGCATATTGATCGCCGGCAGCGGCCCGGCCGGCCTGATCGCGACACTCGGCTTTGCCGAGGCAGGCTTTGCCGTAACGTTGGCTGGCCCCGAGGCCGCCGGCGGCGATGGCCGCACCACCGCCCTTATGAACCCTGCTCTCAAGGTGCTCGACCGGCTGGGTGTGCTGGACGAACTCAGACCGCAGGCGGCGCCGCTGAAAATGATGCGCATCGTCGACGCAACGCGCCGGCTGATCCGCAGCCCGACCGTCACCTTCCGCGCCAGCGAAATCGGCGAGGAGCAGTTCGGGCTCAACCTGCCGAACAAAATCCTGATCCCGGTGCTTGCCAAGAAGGTCGCCGCAAATCCCGGCATTGAGTGGCGAAAGTCGATGGTCGATGCCTGGCGGCTCGACGCCGACCACGCACATGCGAGCCTCGCCGATGGCAGTGAGGTCTCGGCATCGCTGGCGGTTGCCGCCGACGGGCGCCTGTCGCCGGCGCGCGAGGCCGCCGGCATCAGGGCCTCCGCCCGACCCTATCCTCAGTCGGCGCTCGTTCTCAATTTCAGCCATCGCAGCGAGCATGGCTTCATCTCAACTGAATTCCATACCGAGACCGGGCCGTTCACGCAGGTGCCGCTGCCGGGCAAGCGCTCCAGTCTCGTCTGGGTGGTGAAGCCGGAAACGGCACAGGAACTGGCCGCGCTCGACGATGCCATGCTGTCTGTTCGGGTCGAAGAGCAAATGCAGTCCATGCTCGGCCGGGTCTCGGTCGAGCCCGGCCGCCAAGTCTACCCGCTTTCGGCGGCCTCGCCTGGTCGGTTCGCGCAAAACCGTGTGGCGCTTGTCGGCGAGGCTGCTCATGTCTTCCCGCCGATCGGGGCACAAGGCCTCAATCTCGGCATCAGGGATATCGACGATCTAATTGGAATCGCCAGCGAAAATCGCGACGATCCCGGGTCGAGGCTGAGCCTTGCCGCCTACGACACGCGGCGCCGTCCGGACATCCTGGCGCGCAGCAGTGCGGTGAACTTGCTCAACATGTCACTGCTGTCCGACATGCTCCCGGCGCAGCTTGCGCGCAGCGCCGGCCTCAACGTGCTGGGCAGCTTCGCGCCGCTGCGCGCCTTCTTCATGCGCGAAGGCCTGCGGCCGGGAAGCGGTTTTCGGGCGCTCGCCGGCGGCTTCAGGAAACAGGCCGCGCGCTGAGGCACATTTGCAAACTACCGCTTTCGGCCGAGCATTGCGCCTGCCGATAGGTAGCTTGGTGGCCAGGGCGTCGGTAAAGCATTGCATTGGAGCAACGTCTGCGCCAAATCGTACCAAGCCGAAAGTCGGGGTCGATTTTTGAGCGCGTGACGTGTAGATTCAAGACCTTAGGCGCCCTGTGCGCGCAAGCCGCTGCGGCGCCTCGGGACCGAAGTGGTGAGTGCGATGAAGACGGCCAAATTCGCGATCGGACAAGTTGTTCGCCACCGGCTGTTTCCGTTCCGTGGCGTGATCTTCGACGTCGATCCGCAATTCGCCAACACCGAAGAATGGTATGAAGCGATCCCGGCGGACATGCGTCCAAGCAAGGACCAGCCTTTCTATCACCTTCTCGCCGAGAACTCCGAGACAGAGTACATCGCTTATGTATCCGAGCAGAACCTGCTCGAGGACCGGTCGGGCGAGCCGGTGCGCCACCCGCAGATCGGCGAGATGTTCGACAAGCTGCCCGACGGGCGCTACGAGCCGAAAGGTCACTCGAAACACTGACGGCTGGACAAGCGACAACAAAAAAGCGGGGCGCCTGCCCCGCTTCTTGCATGCTTGAGAAACGCTCCAACAATCAGTTGGCGGTCTTCGCCTTGTCCTGCTCTTCCTTGAGCTTCTTGGCGAAGTCCTGGTTGTTCTTGGCGACGAAGTCCTGCAGCTTCTTTTGGCGGTCCTCGATGTCCGACTGCTGCAGCGGCGGGCCGTCATAGGCGCCGCTAAAGCCCGTCAGCGCAACCTTGATCGGGTTCGGCTGGTTCTGGAAATTGACCGAGGTGAGCGTGATCTGCTGGCCCTTCTTGAAGGACGCGACAAGCTGGTCGGTCAGCGGCACTTCGGCCACGCAGCGATCCGGAAAGCAGATCACATAGTCGAGCTTCTGCGCCTTGCCGGAATCGATCTGCAGGCCGATGCCCGGAGGAACGAGACGGCCGGTCGGCACCGTCACCTGGAACACCTTACGGTTCACTTTGCCCTTGAGCTCGATCAGGCTGACGCCGGTGACGAGCTGGCCATTGCCGGCGGTGACGATGTTCTGCACGTTGCAGATGTCGACGTCTTCCTGCTTGGTGCAGGCCTTGAACCAGCCCTGCGGAATCTGCGGCGGCTGCTGGGCGGAAGCGGTGAAAAGCCCGGCGCCCAGAACGCCGACCACGCCTGCGGCCAGCACCGAAAGGCGATACGCGTTGCTCGTCATATGGTGCACTTTCCTCTCAAATGATCCCGGGGACCGGCTTCTTTCTGCCGTGTGGTCCCGCTACGTGTTGCCCAAATGAGGCAACAGCATGACTTCGGAGCGCGTGTTACACTGCCAGCGGCGCCGAATCCAGCCCGGTTTCCGCGTTTTCTTGCCGCTTCTCCTGCCCTGGACGAACCTCCATCGGCGATGCGCCGACTGAACCAAGCGACCGGCGTGCGCCGATTCAATCGGGGAGCGAAATGCTCTAGGGTGCATGTCGAATCACCAAGCTGCCCGGCAAGGAGACGGTCATGGACCGCGTTCTCGTTCGGCTGATCGCCGCGACCTCGTTTCTGGCCCTCTCGCTGCTTCCGGCTTTGTCGGAACCGAAGCACGGCATCGCCATGCAGGGCGAGCCGGCGCTGCCTGCGGACTATACGCATTTCGACTACGTCAATCCCGATGCGCCGAAG
Organism: Mesorhizobium sp. M1A.T.Ca.IN.004.03.1.1; assembly: GCF_003997555.1. Lineage (NCBI taxonomy): Bacteria > Pseudomonadati > Pseudomonadota > Alphaproteobacteria > Hyphomicrobiales > Phyllobacteriaceae > Mesorhizobium > Mesorhizobium sp. M1A.T.Ca.IN.004.03.1.1. The sequence goes on from NZ_RZTV01000010.1 coordinate 133,329, forward strand.
GGCGGCAGCGTCACCTATTGCGTCGTCGGCAGTTTCGACAATCTCAACCCCTTCATCCTGAAAAGCCTGCGCACCACCGCGCGCGGCATGATCGACACGGTCTACGGCAACCTGGTCTTCGAGCCGTTGATGCAGCGCAACTACAACGAGCCCTTCAGCCTCTACGGCCTGCTCGCCGACAGCGCCGACATGGACCCGGGTCGCAAGAGCATCGAGTTCCACCTCAATCCCAAGGCCAAATGGTCGGACGGCCAGCCTGTGACGCCGGAGGACGTGCTGTTCACCTACGATGTCTTCAAGGACAAGGGCCGCCCGCCTTACAGCGATCGCATGAGCATGATTGCCAGGCTGGAGAAGACCGGCGACCACAGCGTGAAGTTCACCTTCAACGAAAAGGCCAATCGCGAATTTCCGCTGATCGTCGCGCTGACGCCGATCATCCCCAAGCACGCCTTCGACAAGGAGACTTTCGACAAGACCACGCTGAAGCCGCTGACCGGCAGCGGCCCCTATACCGTGGACAAGGTGCAGCCTGGACAGCGCATCGTGTTCAAGCGCAATCCCAATTATTGGGGCAAGGACATCCCATCGAAGCGCGGCTTCGACAATTTCGACCAGATCACCATCGAGTATTTCCTCAACGCCAACGCCAAGACGGAAGCGTTCAAGAAAGGCATCTGTGCCCTCGACGACGAGACCGATCCGGTCAAGCGCGACCGCGATATCGACTTCCCGGCCTTTCGCAAGGGTGATGTGAAGCAGGAATATTTCGACACCGGTATTCCGCCGGTGGTGACGGGCTTCCTGTTCAACACCAGGCTGCCGAAGTTTTCCAATCCGGTCGTGCGGCGTGCGCTCGGCATGCTCTACGACTTCGAATGGGCCAACAAAAACCTGTTCGCCGGCAAGTTCAATCGAACCATGAGCTTCTGGCAGAACTCGGAATTGTCCGCGCTCGGCCATCCCGCCGACGAGCGGGAGAAGGCGCTGCTTGCCCCCTACCCCGGCCGCGTCCCTGCCGAGGTGATGGACGGAACCTGGCGGCCGCCGGTCACCGACGGCTCCGGCCAGGACCGCAAGGTGCTGCGAGCGGCTTTCGAGCTCCTGAAAAGCGCTGGCTATCACGTAGAGGACGGCCGGATGCTCGACCCTGAAGGCAATCCCTTCGGCTTCGAGATCATGACGTCATCGCAGGACGAGGAGCGGCTTGCGGCTCTCTATCAGCGCACGCTGGAGAAGATCGGCATCGATGTAACCATCCGCGGCCTCGACGGCGATCAAATCCAGTCGCGCAAGCAGCGCTTCGACTTCGAGGTACTGATCGGCACAAGCGGTTTCAACAATTCGCTCTCGCCCGGCAGCGAGCAGGTGGGACGCTGGGGATCCGTCGCCGCCAAGCAGGAGGGTTCATTCAACCTGGCCGGCGTCGCCGATCCCGCGGTCGACGCGGCGATCAACGCGATGTTGAATGCGCGCACGAAGGAAGACTATGTCGCCGCGGTGCGCGTTCTCGATCGGCTGCTGATATCGGGCAACTACATGGTGCCCATGCAATACAACACGCAGCAGTGGCTGGCTTACTGGAGCTACCTGGAACATCCGCAAAAGACGCCCATATTCGGCTATCAGCTGCCGACATGGTGGCGAAAGCCCAACTGACGCGATCCCCCGCCTGACACGGACCAAGCAAGGAGACGAGCATGAGCGCGGAGAACTCGATCACCATCGATGTGGTGTCGGATGTCGTCTGTCCCTGGTGCTTCATCGGCCAGAAGCGGCTGGACAGGGCGGTCGCCGCTGCCGGCGATATCGACGTGCACGTGCGCTGGCGGCCGTTCCAGCTCGATCCGACCATTCCGCAAGGCGGCATGGTTCGCCGCGAATACATGCTGGGCAAATTCGGCAGCGAAGAACGCATCCAGCAGATCCATGCGCGCATTGAGCCGCTCGGCGAGGCGGAAGGGATCCATTTCGCCTTCGGCGCCATCAAGGTCGCTCCCAACACGCTGGACGCCCACCGCGTTATCCGTTGGGCGGGGCCTGCCGGCGAGGACGTGCAGAACCGGTTGGTGCGACGCCTCTTCCAGCTGAATTTCGAGGAAGGCGCCAATCTCGGCGACCATGCCGTCCTAACCGAAGCCGCCCGCGAAGCCGGCATGGACGGTTCCGTGGTCGAGACGCTGCTGCCCACGGATGCCGATGTCGAGGCGGTGCGCAACGAGATCGCCACCGCCTCGCGCATGGGCATCACCGGCGTGCCCTGTTTCCTGCTCGAAGGCAAATATGCCGTTATGGGCGCGCAGGACGCCGACACGCTGGCCGATGCTATCCGCCAGGTCGCTGCGGCCAAGGCGCGCGGTGAGCTCGAAACGGCGGGCTAAATCAGGTCGCATCACCCCTCCGCCCAGCCGACGCGGAAGCCCGTGATGACTGCTGAGAGAGATTCCCGCGGACTACGGCGGTTGATTCGAGGTAACCCCAGGTCTCCTGAAGGGACTTTTCGAGCCCTTCAACCATGGACCGGCCGCGCATCGGGCTGAATATTCCTTCACAAAACCGTGTTTTTGGCTTCCCCTGGGGAAAGTCCTTTCCAGCCGAAACTCTGTTCCCAACCGGCTGAACCAAAACACGAATTCCCCTCCGATAGATATTAGCCGGCAAAGCTTTTCTGTTGCCTTCATGCCACGGCCGGTAACCCTGTTCCCATTCGGGGGAAGAAAATTAATGGAAAATGATCAATTGGTGTTACCATGTGTAACAAAACAGGAAAGGTTCGGGCGGGATCGTGATTCGGGTCGGTAGACCGCGACGTACAGTACCGGAGCAAACATCCAGCGAGGCGGCAAGGCCCTCGCCCCTGACGCCGGTATCGTCGATGCGCACATTCTGGGGGCTGATGCGAGCCTACTGGTTCTCCGACCGGTGGAAGGAAGCCTGGACCCTTACCCTCGTCATCGCGCTGCTGACAGCGCTCTCCAGCAAGGCTGGCGTGTGGTTTGCCATGGCATCGGGCGAGCTGGTGAATTCGATCGCCTTCTTCCACGACGCCGCCAATATCAATCCGCTCCAGACGCTTCTGACCAATGCCGGCATATTGGTGCTGTTGGTCGTGCTCAAGGACGCCGGCTTCACCGGAGTGCGCAATCTCGTTTCCGCAACCTTGCATCGCAAATGGCGGGGCTGGCTGAACAGCCAATTCAACCGGGCGCTGCTCGACGGCAACCATACCCATTTCCATGCCCAGCATGGCTCGGTTGCCGGCGGTATCGTCGCTCCCGACAACATCGACCAGCGCATCCAGGAATCGATCAAGGACATGACGGGCGGCGCCATCGGCCTCGCCATGGGCGTGCTGGGCGTGGCGACGTCGCTTTATTTCGTCGGCGAGAATTTGATCGGGGCCTCGGTGGAGGTCAAAGGGCTGGAGTTCCTCGGCAGCTACGGCAGTGCCGTGCTGGCCTTTCTGGCGGTCGCGACCTACGTGCCGCTCAACACCTGGATTGCGGTGAAGCTCGGCGGCCTGCTCGAACGTCTCAACATCCGCATGCAACAGGCCGAAGGCAGTTATCGCAGCGAATTGACGACCTTCCTGCGCCGCAGCTTCCACGTCGCCGCCTCACACGGCGAGGATGTGCAGAAGACGATGCACGACAAGCTCTATGTCGACATCGACAAGACCTGGGGGCGGCTGAACGTCGTCAACACCAGCTACATGTCGTTCGAGCTGATCTACAATTTCATCGGCGCCCGCATCGTTTCCTACGGACCCGGTCTCGTGCCGTTCATTCACAACGGCTTCGATCTCAAGGGCTACATAACCGGCTCTGAAATGGTCGCGCAGCTGATCAGCCAGTGTTCGTGGTTCATCCATGTCATGCCCGCGATCGCCACGCTTAGGGCCAACAGCCAGCGTGTGACCGAGCTCGCCAGCGCCATCGAGAACGTCCAGCAGCCGCAGGAGTTCTATCGCCAGACCGGCCGCTCGGACTTCAGCTATGCCACGCAAAATCCCGTCTTCGGCCTGACCATCCAGAAGCTGGAGCTGGCGCATCAGGGCGAGGATGCGACGCCCTTCCTGAGCGCCGCCAACCTGCGCTTCCGCCGCGGCGAGTGGACATTCCTCAAGGGTGAGTCCGGCTGCGGCAAGACCTCGCTGATCAAGGCAATCAATGGTCTGTGGCCCTATGGTCGCGGCACCATCGTGTTCCCGGAAGGGGTGACGAGCTTCTATGCCGCCCAGGAGGTCAAGCTGCAGCAGGTCTCGCTGAAGCAGCTCGTCTGTCTGCCGGGTTCGGAAAACGATCACACCGACGTGCTGGTGGCGGCCGCGCTGCACAAGGCCGGACTCGGCGAATTCATCGGCCACCTGGCCGATGAGAGCCGCGAAGGCAAGCTCTGGGATCAGGTCCTGTCAGGCGGGCAGAAGCAGAAGCTGGTGGTAGCCCGCATCATCCTGCAGCAGCCGGGACTGCTCTTCCTCGACGAAGCGACCGGCGCTCTCGACCCCGAAGGCAAGATCGCCTTCCACGAAGCGATCAAGGTCAATTGCCCCGATGTAACCGTGATCAGCGTGATGCACGAGGCCGTTCCGCCGCGGTCGCTTTCCGGAGAGGAATTCTATCATAGCGTCGTGGCGATCTCCGATGGCGTCGCGACCAAGAAGCCGCTCGCTCCCGCTCTGCCGCGCGAGCTCACGACGATCCTCGCGCAGCCCCGGCCGGCCGAGGACAAATGGTTGCGCTTCCGGCGGCTCAAGCAGAAATAGCAATCAGCCCAGCCCTGGTCCGTCGCCTCGGCAGCGGCCACTGTCGATCACAGTCTCGCGATCCGGCAATGCTTCGCTCATTTTCAGCGCTCTTCGCGATTGACTCGGCAAAACGCGCTCCTATGTTGCGCCCGCTCGCAGATTTAAAACCTACACCGCCACGCGCCCTTCGGACGCGTAAAGGACGCTGTAGAATCTTAGAATTGCGCATGATCCTTTCCGAAAATCGGAGCCGATTTTTCGGGGAGTCATGCGCTACCCCGCGAGCAGAAAGGTCAAACCCGCCATGCCTGGCGACAGTCACAGTCGAACGCAACCGCCGTCCGCCTTGACGTGACCTGACGGCTCACGTCCTGCCGGACGGCAAGGAGTGAGCCATGAATGAATTCGCATCCGTATTGGACGACGAAGCGGTCGCCGTTGCCCGTGTTCTTGCCAACGACCACGTCGCCGACGTCGTCGAAGCCCTCAACCGCGAACCTCGCGAGACGGCCATCGAGCTGCTCTGCGCGGTGCCGTTCGAGCGGTTGGTCGAAATCTTCGACCAGCCGGAGCTCGAAAGCGCGCCGGAACTCGCCGCAGCCCTGCCGCGCGCGAAAGCAGGCAAGCTGCTCACCGCCATGTCGGTCGACCGCGCAGCCGACATCCTGCGCGAGCTCGATGAGCCTGCGCGCTCGGAACTGCTTGGCGCGCTTGCCCCACCGCTGCGCGCGACGCTGCTTTCGATTCTCGGTTATCCCGAAGGCAGCGCCGCCTCGATCATGACGACCGAGTTCGTCAGCGTGCCTTCGGACTGGACCGTCGGCCGCACACTCGACTACATCCGCAAAGTCGAGCGCACGCGCGAGACCGTCTATGCGATTTACATCACCGACAAGGAGACGCAGCTCCTGCTGCGGGCGACGGGCTTGCGCCGGCTGATCACCGGCGAGCCTCAGGACTCGATCCTGTCGGTGGCGCCGGATCGCATGCCGGTCACGGTCACGCCGCTGACCGATCGCGAAACGCTGGCGCAGACGATCTCCAAATACGATCTGCTCGCCCTGCCGGTTGTGGATCACGGCAAGATCCTCGGCATCGTCACCATCGACGACATCATCGACACCATGGTCGAGGAAACGACCGAAGACGTTCATCGTTTCGGCGGCATGGAGGCGCTGGACGAGCCCTATATGAAGATGGGCTTTCTCGCCATGATCCAGAAGCGGGCCGGCTGGCTATGCGCACTGTTCCTCAGCGAGATGCTCACGGCGAACGCCATGCAGAGCTACGAGGGCGAGTTGGAGAAGGCGATCGTGCTCACCCTCTTCATCCCGCTGATCATGAGCTCGGGCGGCAATTCCGGCTCGCAGGCGACCTCGCTCGTCATCCGCGCGCTGGCACTGCGCGAGATCGGCCTTCGCGACTGGTGGCGTGTCGCCTTGCGCGAGCTGCCGACCGGTTTGGTGCTCGGCTCGATCCTCGGCATAGTCGGCATCTGCCGCATCGCGCTCTGGCAGTATTTCGGCTTCTACGACTATGGCCCGCATTGGATGCTGATCGCGGCAACGGTTGGCGCGGCGCTGGTCGGCATCGTGACCTTCGGCTCGCTGTCGGGATCGATGCTGCCTTTCGCGCTGAAGCGCATCGGCTTCGATCCGGCAAGCGCCTCGGCACCGTTCGTCGCCACGCTGGTCGATGTCACCGGGCTGGTGATCTATTTCTCGGTGGCTCTGGTGATCCTGCGCGGCACGCTCCTCTAGCCAAGAAGCTTCGCGCCGCCGGCATGGCCGGCGGCGCCTTCCCGGCTTGGCTTCAAACCCGCTCCCCGTTCTTCACGCGATAGGTCGGCTTGTACATGGTGACCAGCTCCTCCGCCGCTGTCGGGTGGACGGCCATGGTGCGGTCGAAATCGTCCTTGCTCAGCCCCGCCTTCAGCGGAATGCCGAGCAGCTGCGCCATCTCGCCGGCGTCCGGTCCCAGGATATGGGCGCCGAGCACTTTCCGCGACGCGCCGTCGACCACCAGCTTCATCAGCATCTTTTCGTCGCGGCCCGACAGCGTGTGCCGCATGGGACGGAAAGACGCGCGATAGATCTCGATGTCCGGGAAGCGCTTGACCGCCTCGTCCTCGGACAAGCCGACGGTGCCGATCTCGGGCTGCGAAAACACGGCCGTCGGAATGGTATCATGGTCTGGCGCTGTCGGATTGCCTTTGAAGGCTGTCTCGATGAAACACATCGCTTCGTGGATGGCCACCGGCGTCAGTTGCACGCGGTGGGTGACGTCGCCGATCGCCCAGATATTGTCGATGCTGGTGCGGGAAAATTCATCGACGATGATCGCGCCGGTCTTGCCGAGCTCCATGCCGATGCCTTCGAGTCCCATATTCTCCGTGTTCGGGATGCGGCCGATCGCCAGCATGACCTGGTCGACGGTCAGCGTCTGGCCACTGGAGAGCAGCACGTCCAGTCTGCCCTCAGCGGTCTTGCGCACCCATTCCGAGATCGAACGGCAGAGGATCCTGATCCCCTTCTTCTCCATTGTCTCGTGCAGCGAGCGGCGAAGGTCCATATCGAAGCGCGAAAGAATTTCTTGGCCACGGTAGACCAGCGTGGTGTCGACGCCCAGTCCATGAAAGATGTTGGCGAATTCGACGGCGATATAGCCGCCGCCCTCGATCATGATCGCCTTCGGCAATTCCTTGAGATCGAAGGCTTCGTTGGAGAAGATGCAATATTCGTGGCCGGAAAGCGCCGGGTGCGGAGCCGGACGGCCGCCCGTGGCGATCAGGATCTGGTCGGCGCTGACGGTGCGGTCTTCGGCAGTGAGATAGACGGAATGCGGATCGACCAGCACGGCGCGCGAGTGGAAGGCCTCGCCGCCCGCACCTTCGACATTCCTCTTGTAGATCGCCTCCAGCCTGGCGATCTCCTTGTCCTTGTTGGCGACCAGCGTCGGCCAGTCGAAGCTTGCCTCGGGCACCATCCAGCCATAGCCGGCGGCATCGGCGAAATGTTCGGGGAATTGCGAGGCATAGACATAAAGTTTCTTCGGCACGCAGCCGCGGATGACGCAAGTACCGCCATAGCGATACTCCTCGGCAATGGCGACGCGCTTGCCGAGCGAGGCAGCCACACGGGCCGCCCTCACCCCGCCGGAGCCGCCGCCGATGACGAAGAGATCATAGTCGTAACCGGCCATCGAAAGGACTCCTGCGCAATGGAAGTGTGTCACAGGTAGGCGGACAGCAGGCAAAAGAAAAGCCCGGAAATCCGGGCTCTTCTGGTCAAGTCGGCCGTCGGCCGCTTGAAACGGATCAGTTCTGCGAATTGTCGGCAGGAGCCGAGTTGTCGGCAGGAGCCTGGTCGTCTGCAGGCGCCGAATTATCGGCAGGAGCGGAGCCGTCGGCAGGAGCGGTCGCATCCTTCGCAGGCTTGGCCGGAGCCGCGGCCTTTGCGGCGGCGGCGAGCGTTTCGCCGACCTGCTGGGCGAGGTCGCGGGCGACCCCGTTCTGCCAAATGTCGGCCGCCTTCACCAGGTCGCGCGTGACCGCCGGGCCGCTGTCGAGCAGCTTCTTGCCGGCTTCCGAGCTGTAGAAAGTGGCGATATCGTTGAGGTCCTTTTCGGAAAACACCTTGGCGTAGGCGAGCGCCGCCTCCTTCTCCAGGTCGGCGCGGCGCGCCGCCAAGCCCATGGCCTTTTCGGTGACCGTCTTGCCGATCAGTTCCTGCATGTCGGGATTCTTCTGGATCAGCTGGTTCTCAAGCGCGGCCGCCGCCTGCGGCAGGATATTGTCGAACGGGTCGGTGGCGTGGATAGCCGCAACTGCGGCCCGTGCGGCCCTCAGATGCGATTCGCTGATATCCTGCGAAAACGCCGGCGAGGACAGCGCAAGCACCGCTGAGGCCGCCAGAATGGTCGAAAGGCGGCGAACCCGTTTATGCAACATCATGGTCGATAGAACTCCCTGGTTTTCGGGCGGCATGGACGGTTTGGATGCCGTCGCCGCCGGCGATGACGGCGGTTGACGCCAGCCCGATGAATAGACCGTGCTCGACAACGCCTGGAATGGCGAAGAGAGCATTCGAAAGCGCTCTTGTATCCGGAATGCGGCCAAAAGATGCATCGAGGATAAAGTGGCCGCCGTCTGTAACAAATGGCTGCTCCCCCGTCATCCTCAATGTCACCGGGCCGGCAAGGCCGAGGCTTGCCGCCGCCGCGCCGACCGCGATCTCGGTGGCGCGCAGGCCGAACTTGTTGACCTCGATCGGCAGCGGGAAACGGCCAAGCGTCTCGACCATCTTGGACTGGTCGGCAATCACGATCATGCGCTGCGACGCCGCCGCGACGATCTTCTCGCGCAGCAGCGCCCCGCCCCCACCCTTGATCAACGTCAGCGCGGGATCGATCTCGTCGGCGCCGTCGATGGTGAGGTCGAGCTCCGGCGTTTCCTCGAGCGTCGACAGCGGCACGCCAAGCTCGCGGCAGAGTGCCGCGGTGCGCTCGGATGTGGGCACGCCGATGACGCTGAGGCCGGTCGCGACCTTTTCGGCGAGCAGCCGGACGAACTCGTCGGCGGTCGTGCCCGTGCCGATGCCGAGCCGCATGCCGCTGCTGACATGGGCGAGCGCCGCACGCGCGGCCTCGACCTTCATCTGCCTTGCGTCCATGCCGCTCCTGTCCCCGATTTCCATGGTTTGGCGCGCCTCCTAGCATTTTTGCCTGTCCCGTCAAAGGCTCTGCCTGTGGACCGATGGAGGCGGCTTGCTTGACCACCGCCCAGCTTGTATCGGCTGCGGAACCTCAATCATTCAGGACTGGCCATGACCCGACCGATCATCGTGTTCGACCTCGACGGGACGCTCATCGACACTGCGCCGGATCTGCTCGACAGCCTCAACCACAGCCTGGCGGCCGCGGAGCTTGCCGCGGTCGACCAAGCCGGCTTCAAGCGCTACGTCGGCCATGGCGGCCGCGTGATGATCGAACGCGCGCATGCGGCGCAAAACAAGGCGCTGATGGCGGAAGAGCACGACCGGCTGCTGAAGCTTTTCCTGGACCACTACACGATCAACATTCCAGGCAAGTCCCGCCCCTATCCCGGCGTGGTCGCGGCTCTCGACCACTTCCAGGCCGCCGGTTATCTGATGGCGGTTTGCACCAACAAGTATGAAGCGAATTCGGCGACGCTGATCGGCGCGCTCGGTCTCGACAAATACTTTGCCGCGATCTGCGGCCAGGACACTTTTGCCTTCCGCAAACCCGACCCGCGCCATCTGACCGAAACCATCAAACTGGCTGGCGGCGATCCGCACAACGCCCTGATGGTCGGCGATTCGCAGACCGACATCGACACCGCCAAGGCGGCCGGTATTCCGGTGGTGGCGGTCGATTTCGGCTATACGGATCGTCATGTGCGCGAGTTCGAACCGACGCTGGTGATCTCGCATTTCGACACGCTGACGCCGGAATTGGCCCAGCGTCTGATCGCTGCGGCGCGCTGAGCGCCTGCCCAGATCGAGCCGGCAGGAACCCGAAATCGGTCCGCAGGATAACGTCGGCACATTGCCTTGACTTCGCGCACGCGCCTCCCTTATATCGCGGCTCGCTTCGGCCTTCGGGCAACGAGCGGGCGATTAGCTCAGCGGGAGAGCACACCCTTCACACGGGTGGGGTCGCAGGTTCAATCCCTGCATCGCCCACCATCCAACTTACCGAAAGTTGGATGATCCGGCCGCGATGAACCTCTTCGATTTCGTGCAGCGGGGCAGCTCGCGTCCGGGAGGCCGCTTAGATCAGGCCTCGGCGCACATTCAAATGCGTTACTCCCGTCACCAGAATGGCGCCGGTCATGAAGTAGAGCGTGGCTATGATGTTGCCCTGTTGGAAATGCAGCCCGGCAAACAGCAGGGCCATAACCACGGCAAGAAATGCGATTACACGCGAGAAGTTATCGGGCATGGGGCAGCGAACCTATGCAAATAGGATGATGGCCGCCCTCAATCAGCCGCGCGCTCCATAGATCGGTTTTCGATTTTCCGCAATTGCCTTTTGAAGCACTGCCGCAATATGGTGCCTGCTGCGGCGGGTGCCGACAACCGGGCCGCTGCCCTTGTCGCCGACATTTCGTTCGAAGGCGCTGAGTTCGTCGGTCGGGGTCGTCGGACTGGTCCATGCAGGGCGGCGGCAAGCCGCTGCTGGACAGGCGACGCTTCTGTGATCGCCTTCACATACGCCGCGGAGGCGTCGCGCACAGATATCGCACCGGGTGGCACTGATGCATGGGCTCCAACGGCCTCCGGGCCTGAAAGCTCGGCAGGAAGTTTCGATCACCTAGCCATTTTCAGATTTGCTGTTCGCGCGCGTCGGTCACCTCCCGCCACGCGCGCGAACGGCGTTTCGTAGTTCGGTTCGCGTCCGCCAGCGCGCTCCGGTTTCCCGCTGCAAGGGACAGTTGCCGGCCAATTTGATGCCGGCAGCGCACGACTGGCGCCCGATCTACAAAGGCCGTCGTGTGTTGCCGCAATCGCACGAAAGGAGACAGGCCTTGATCGAGCATGCACTTGTCATACAATTTCCGCTAAACGAGAGGCGGAACCGCATCATGTCCACAGCCAGCGCAGACGACAGGAGCACCCTGCCGCGTCTGGCGCGGATCGATCCGCGCCAGTTCGATCTGCTATTCGGCGGCTGCAAGGTCGAACGTTATGCCGCCGGTCAGCACCTGTTCGTCCAGGAGGACGCATCCGACCGCATCTACGGCGTGATGAGCGGCACGGTCGAGATTTCGCTCTATTCACCGGGCGGGCAGAAGCTGGTGGCCAATATCGAGCTGTCGCGCAGCCTGATCGGCGAGATCGGCGCGCTCGACGGACGCCCGCGCACGGCAACCGCCATTTGCCTCACCGCATGCGAGCTGGTTTCTCTCAGTCGCACGCAACTCTTTGATCGCATTGAAAAAAATCCACCGCTAGCGCGCGCCATGATCGAGCTGCTGTGCACGCGGCTGCGCTGGGTCAGCGGCGAGCTTGGCGACCAGGCCTTCTTCGGCATCGAGGCCCGGCTGGCGAAACGGCTGGTGTTCCTCAGCGGCGTCATGGCCGACCCCGCCGGCTGGATCCCAATTTCGCAATCGGAACTCGGCGAATTCCTCGGCGCGACGCGCGAGTCGGTCAACAAGACGCTCAACGACTGGCGCAACCGGCACATGATCGACATCAAACGCGGCGGGCTGCGCATCACAAATGCCGCCGCGCTGAACCACATCGCCGCTTCGCAGGACGACGACTGAACGATTCTGACCCGAATCAGAGCCGCGAAATCAGGTAGCGCAGCGCGGACCGGCTCGGCATGAAGAAGTAGCCGCCGCCTTTCGTGGTGACGAATTGCGGCATGTCCCTGAGCACCGTCACCTTTTCCCAGGACGGAATCGAGAATCGGCCGCCGCCGTCGCGCGCGCCGATCGTCGGATCCTTTTCGCCGACAAGGCCTTGGAACGAGCTCGACGAGACCCAGGTCTGCTGAATGAACTCGTATTGGCGTTCGATGTCGGCGTTGAGGCACATGAAGAGAAGCCCCTTCTCGACCTTCCCGCTGCGGTCCTTCTTCTCATAGGTGCGGCCGACGCGCAGGATGCGGTGGCGCTTGCCGATCCTGATCTGCGTCTCGCGATCCTCGCCAAGCGAGTCGCGCGGATTGGAACGGCGTATGTGCGAGCCGAGCGGACAGCGATGCCCCTGTGGGTCCTCGGCGCCGAGCGCGAAGTCGTTGTCGACGCCACGACCCGGGCGGCCATCGGGGTTGCGCACCAGCGAACTGCCGTCCTGCCAGCGGCCGAGCATCTTGGCCGCGACCCAGCGCGGCGTGATGGCGTTGTCGCCGGTCTCGCGCGCAGCCCGCGCGGCGGCATGCTTGCAATAGTCATCGAACAACTCGACATGCTGCTCGAACTGGCGCACGACCAGGAACGAGCCGTTGCGGCCGAAATCGCGCGGCGGCGGGGGCTGACCGGGGATCTGCCGGTTGCGCCGCACCTGAGACAGGATGCCGGTCCGATCCTGCGCCGCCCGGACGGAGGGCGAGGCTGGATAGAACCCATGCTCGTCGCGATAGCCGAACAGGAACTCGCCCGGCGCGACCAGGTGCATCGGCGCGGCACCCTTGCTGGCGCGCGACGTACCCCTGACGATCGGCTGCGAGACGCCGTCGGCAAAGCCGAAATGCTCGTAGGCGCGGGCGCGCTCCGGCTTGCCGTCGTTGCCGGCATGTTGCGTTGTCCCACCGTCCTTCTTTGGCTCGCGGTTCACGACAAGCGGCAATTCGGCAACGATCTTCATCCCTGCGCCTGTCGTCTTTCGCTTCGCGGCCGCAACCTCCCCCTTCAGTACCGCCGGCTCCGCGGCGTAGCAGATGACGACTGCGTCGACCGGCGCCGTGGCCGAACCCCACTGCCATTTCTCAGGCGCATCGGGGCCGGTGTCGTCGAGGATGCGGCTGCGCTCTGGATTGCCCATGCCGTGGCGAAAGGCAGCTGGGAATGTGTCCAGCGGATCGTCGTCGACGCCGCCCTTCAGCCCAAGACGGCGCAAACCGTCGGGACCGAAGGCCACCGTCATGGCGCGTCCGGCCGGCACGCCGTCGCCGAAACTGGTCTTGTCGATGACGAAGTCCAGCCACGCTCTGCGTTGCATGGCCGGCAGTTCTTCCGGCACCCGGATCGCCAGCATATGCGCGTGGCCAAGCGCGCCGAACGGGCCGAAGAAAATGGATTGGATCTCGCCGGCTTCCAGTTCTTCCACGGGCGAAGGCGCCGGTTCACGGCCGACGGTTGCAGCCGGCCTTGCCTGCGGCCGCTGCAGCGAGCCGAACAGGCTCACCCAGTTGCGGGCCTCGCTGCCGGTGGCGGAAGCAATGCCGCGCCGGATCTTCGAGTTGATACGGATGCGCGCGGTGTTGAGATGCGGATAGGCAGAGTACCAGAACAGCGTCGACACCTGCTGACGCCGCGCCCAGCGCTTGAAGCGGTCCCCGTCGCGCGCGCCGTCGAGGAAGAGCCAACGCGTGCGCGGGTAGCCTTCCGTGTTGCTCCATACGCCGGTCAGGCCCTCTGAGGCCTTGGCGATGAAGTCCTCGAGATAGCTTTCCCAGCTGCCGCCATAGTTGGAGAAGAACATCAGCTTGTCGGTGCCCGGCAGCAGCACCCAGCGGGCGAAGTGAATGGTGTTTATGGTGGCGAGGAACCCCGGCTTGAACACTTTCTGCGCCGATATCGAGATCAGATAGAAGGAAAGCCTCAGCGCCAGTCGCCGCAAGGTGCCGGCCTTCATCGTCGATATCGCGGTGAGATGGTTTTGGGCGCAGTGGTCCTCATTGGCGAGGATTCTGTCCAGCGCGCCGAGATCGACCGGCGTGTTCTGCGGCCGGTCCTTGTCCTCGAGGCGCCGCAGGCTGAGGAAGCACAAGCCGATGAACAGCAGGGCTATCGCGAGCAGCCCCAGCACCGCCAGCAGAAGCGCGGTGCTGGCAATTGCGACGTTGGTGAAGGTGACACCGTGCGGATTGCCGAACACGAGCACATAGGTCATGCGCCAGCAGGCAAGTATGACGATCGCGACGGTGGCGAGCACAGCCGGCGCAAGCAGCGTCGTCGTCAAGGCTCGCCACCAGCGGCCCGGAGGCCGCTCCAGCAGGCTCTCAGCCGGCTCGAAGGCCCAGCCGAACTTTCCTAGCGACTGGGCATGCCGGCGCGCCTCGGTGAGCACAGCAAGGGCGTTGCCAGTACCCGCGCGCGGCTTTTCGACGATCTCGCGCACACTGTCGGCGAGCTCTGCCTCGGCCAGGATGCGGCGCACCGAATGGCCAGGCGTTCCGGAAAAAACCAGCCCTGCCGTGCTGCCGAAGGACGGCGAGATCTCGATGTGATGCTTCTTCAGGAAGTCCTGCAGCGAAGCGTCGTCGGGCAGACCGCATACGGCCCTGAAGATCGGCCGCAGCCGGTGGCCTATGGCCTGCGTGATGGTACCGATGACATCGTCGGTGCTGCCGTCGCCCGAGATTTCGAGGACGAGCGCGCCCGTCTCGAGGTCCAATTTCTCGTCCCTGCCGGTGGCGGCGACAGCCAGGCTGGCGAAGTGGACCGTGCCGACATTGTCGAGCGCATTGCCCACCTCGTCGATCGCCGGGTTGCCAAGTGCGCCGACCTTGTCGCGCACGGCATCCAGCGGCACCGCACGCCTGATCGGGCAAACCACGGTGACCATCGACTGGTCGACTGTGCGGCAAAGCGGCGAGCGCTCGAAATCGACCTTGAGGCTGGCCGGATAGGCGCCGACATTGACCATCTTGCCGGCTCTGCCGCGCGCGCGGCGGAGCTTGGGCTTGCTGAACAGGGCGCGAACGCATTCGCCGATCTGAATGCGGGCCATCTCGGCCCCGATGCACAGATGAATGCCGTGGCCGAACACCATGTAATCGCGATAAGGCCGCGAGGTGTCGAATTCGTTTGGCCTTTGCACGATTTCCGGATCGAACATGGCGGAAAGCGTCGCCGGCATGACGACCGTTCCGGCCTTCACAAGGCGCTCTCGCCGCGTGCCTTGGCCGATGACCGCGTCACGGGCGGTGTAGCGCCACGGACCGACCCAGATCGGCTTGAAGCGCATGGCTTCCAGGATCGCCCGATCGAGTTTGCCGGTACCGCCCGCTGCAATGGCTGCGTCGACAGCCTGCCTTGCATCTGACCGCGACAGGATGACGTCTAGGCAATTGCCGCCGGCAAGCACATTGGTCGGAACGAAGCCGGCAATCATGCCGAGCATGATCGAATGGATGTCGGGCTGCGATAGGCGCCCTTGATCCATGAGCGCGACGAGGCGCGCCAGCGGCCGTTCGTCCTTCCCTCCCCTGTCCCTGATCGCGGCAATCGAGCGGTCGATGACCTTGATCAGACGATCGCCGCCGACGATCGCGAGCTGACGTGTCGTTGGGCTCGCTGTCGGATCGGAAAAGAACAGCGCGCTGAGCGCGATCGACCAGTCGGCGAATTCGGTTTCATCGTCGATCTCGAGGCCGAAATAGTCGCGACAGATGCGTACCGGAACGATCTTCATCAGCCCGCCGATGGCGTCGAAGCCGGGGCTGGCCCGGGTCATGATGTCGCGCGAATGACGCTCAGCGATCGGCCTGACGGCGGCTTCGACTTCCGCCGGCGGAAAGGCGCTCAGCACGGCCGATTTCATTTGCCGGTAGGCGGCCCCGTCCTGCATGCCGAGGATGAAGTTCGATCCCCTGGCCAGTTCCGCCATTTCCGGCCCGTACGGCGTCTCGAACTCGTCGCCGCGCTCCAAAATGTCGCGCACATCGACGCCTTTGGTGACAAGCAGGAAATTGCCGAAGGCCAGGTTCGGCCAGAAGCGGCGCAGCAGCGCCAGCAGCCAGCGCGGGTCGTTGAAAAGGAAGCCGGCGATACGGGACGCAAGCCCCTTGGCGCGGAGCCGGTCGATATCGAAGGGCGGCATTTCGGCGACAGGGCGCTGGCTCTTCTGGGCAGCGCGGACAGCAGCGAAATACTTCAACTTGATCATGCGCGTTCGAGCCCCCCGGCTGTCCACGTCACTGCGATGCCGGCTATTGTCTGGCCTAGGTTTGGTTCGGTCCGGCGTATGTGATTTTTTTCACAATCATCGGTGTTCGGTTCCGGCAATCATGCGATGGACTTGGCCTGGCCGAAATTCGCGATCAGGAAGTTGTTCTTCGCAGGATCGACGAACGGTATCCAGCGAATCCGCTGCTCGGAAAAATCGGGATGCCTGGTTGCCAGAATGGCGCGTTCGCGTTCGGCCTCCTCAAGACGGCCGCTCCGCATCAAGGCGCCGATTTTGAGGAACCTGGCGTAGAAATAGCCCGGCGAAAGGTTGAGCGAGCGATCGGCAACCGCAATTGCGGCCGGCCAGTCCTCGACCAAACAGTATGCGGCAGCCAGCTCGCCCAGATTGTGAAAGCGGTAGAGGTCGAACGGGCTCAGCCGCTCGGTATCCAGGAAGGACGGGATCGCGCCGGCGGCATCGCCAAGCAGCAGCCGCGCGCTGCCCATTGCCGAGCGGGCGAAGGCAAAGCTCGGATTGATGTGGATCGCCTCGGCCAGATGCTCCGCCGCAGATGCCGGCTGGCCGCGCATGATGTCGGCAGCCCCGAGATAGGCGTGCGGCCGCGCGTCGAGGCTGTCCATCAAGAGCGACTTGCGCGCAAATTCTTCGACCTTGGCCAGGTCGTCGCTGTCGCCGAAGCGCAGCCATGCGCGCCAGAAATACCACCATGCCAGCTCGTTCAGCACGGCGCTGGAATTCGGATCTTCCTGGTAAGCCTTCTCGAAGAATTCGAGCGCGATCTCGGTGTCTTTGCGCGTGCGCCTGTTCATGTGCCAGCGGCCCCGCCGCACCAGCTGCCAGGTCTCGAGGCTTTCCCACGGCACCTGGAAGGTGCGCACCTGCTCGGCTCGGTCGACCTCCTTGTCGAGGATCGAAACGATCTCGCTGCCGATCTGGTCGCGCAGCCTGAAGATGTCGATGAGGTCGCGGTCGAAGCGCTGCGACCAGACCAGGCGCCCGTTCGACGTGTCGGTCAGCGAGGCGTTGAGGCGTATCTGCCCGCTGTGGCGCGCCAGCGTGCCGCCGACGATGTAGCGCGCGCCAAGCGCATTGCCGATGAGCCTGGTTCCGAGCTGGTCGTCGCGAAACTGGAAGCTGGAGCCCTTCGCGATCACCGAGAGCCAGCGGGTGTTGGACAGGCCGTAGATGATGTCTTCCGCAATGCCGTCGGCCATGTAGCCGACGTCAGGCTCGCCTCCGTTGCTGCCGTGAAACGGCAGCACCGCGATTGCCGGCGGGCCCTTCGATGCGAGTCTGTCATGGACGGGAGCGGTAGGGATGGCGGCCAGGGGCGCAGCAATCGCCGCGCCGTTGCCGCCGCGTCCGGCGATCAGCACACGTACAGGCAGGGCGATGTTCTTGAGCATGAACTCGCCAAGGTCGGTGAAAACCGCGGCCGTCTTGTCCTTCACGTGGTGCCAGGTCGTCTCTGAGATGGCTAGACCGTCATGTGGAGCGAATTCCTGCAGGCGCGCGGCAATGTTGACGTCGTCGCCATAGAGGCGGCCCTCGCGGACGATGACGTCTCCGGTGTTGATCCCGGCCCGGAACGGCATGCGCATCTCATCCGCGGCCGAGGCATTGAGCGCCATGATCCGGTCCTGGAAATCGAACGCCGCGCGCAAGGCTTCGATTGGATTGCCGAATTCGGCCATGATGCTGTCGCCGGCAACGCCAAACGTGCGGCCGCCAAAGGCGCCGCAACTGTCGGTGATGATATCGCGCCTTTCCTCGAAGGCCGCGACGGCGCGCTCGTCGTCGATGCCCATCAGCCGCGAAAAACCAACGGCGTCGATAGAAATGATTGTCGCAAGCTGACGGGTATAGTTCCGTTCAGCCATGGTTGAGCCCCCGGTCCCTGTTTTCGGTTCAGAACAGGCGACTTCCGCTCCAAAAAAACTTCGCCGTTTGCCGATGGAAGATCCCCGGCAGGCTCGGCGCGCCGTTGCCACCCTGTTGGTCCGGGACTCTAACAGGGTCTGGCCAAAAGCTCTACCACGAACAGCTAATGGAAGGCGGTTTCGGCGCAAGCCATGGTCGTTACCTGAAGTCCGATGTTGCAGAAGCCTCCTTACTTGTTGGATTCACGCCGTTTTACTTATTTAAGCTTTCGCGAATAGAGGTCGCGCCGGCCGTGACGGACCAACTGTGGAGCAAGGCGTTGCGGCCCGTTGGCGGAACCAACGGGCCCGGATTCGAGTTGTCAGCGCGTTCATGCCACCACGAGAGATTGAGGGCAGTCATGCGCGGTGTTCTTTTGGCAAGCGGTATCGCGTTTTTCCTTGTCGGCGGGTCGGCTTTCGCGGCCGAAGCGCAAGCGCTGCCGCCGCAAAATGCCAAGAAGCTCTCGGAAATCCTGACCAAGGTCGAGAAGCGGAGCGACTTCCAATATATCAAGGAGGTCGGCTGGAGCAGCGACGGCTATACCGTTACCTATTACACGACCGACAAGGCCAAGGTCGAAATCACCTACGATCCGGTCACCGGCGAACCGAAGTAACGCCTGATACGGCCGCCCGCAGCTGGGCCGGCGCCTCCCTATCCGAGACTTGCGTCGATGCACGTTTGATGGCTGACTGCGCCCATGATTGCGGGCACGGGGGTGCATGGGAATGGTTGGCTACGTTCTAAAGCGCATCCTGATGGTGCTCGCCGGCTATCTGATCGCGGTGCTCGTCGGATTGGTCGCGTTGGTCGCGATCTATGCAGCGCTGAGCTCGCTGCCCAACGCCCCAAGCTATTTCGAGCTGATGCAGTTCACGCCCGTCGCCGTGCTGGTCGTGCCGCCGCTTGGCATGTTCGTCTATTTCCTGACGATCGTGGCGACCGGCATGCAGACTCTGATCTTTGCGCTTATTGCCGAGGTCTTCTCGTTGCGGAGCTTCTGGCTGCATATGCTGTTCGGCGGCGTGGTTGCGGCCGCCGGTTTCATGCTGCTCTCGCCGGGCGCGCCGCACGATCCGGAACGCTGGGCCGACCTTGGCATCATCGTCGCGGCCGGGCTGGTGGCCGGTTTCGTTTATTGGCTCATTGCCGGACGTGATGCCGGTTTCAGGCGGCCGCTCATCGAGCGCTTAGGTTGACGGTGCGCGCACCGCTTCGGTCGCATCCAGCGCCTGCATCAGCTTCGAATCGCGATCGTAGACGTCGTCGAAATATTCGACCTTGCCGGACATGTCCGGCCAAGCGGTGAAATAGGCGACATAGACCGGGATGACGCGCGTGACATTCTCGGTCGAATGACCATGCTTCAGCTTCTCGGCGATGTCGTCGACCGACGTGCCGAGCACAGCGGCCGCCATGCCGCGCGGATCCTGCAGGCGTATGCAGCCATGGCTCAGCGCGCGCATGTCGCGCCCGAAGAACGACTTCTGCGGCGTGTCGTGCATGTAGATGGCGTGCTTGTTGGGGAAGAGGATCTTCAACTCGCCAAGCGCATTGGCCTCGCTCGGCTGCTGGCGCACGCTGAACGGGATTTTGGCACCGTAGGCGCCCCAGTCCACCGCCGCAGAGGGAACTCGCCTGCCGCTGGAATCCGTCACCTCATAGCCGGCGCGGTCCAGATAGCCCGGATCGCTGCGCAGCCTCGGCAGCATCTCGTTGACGATGATCGACTGCGGCACGCCCCAATAGGGGTGGAAGTCGACCTGCTTGATCTGGTTGTAGAAAAATGCGGTCTGGTTGGTGACCTTGCCGATGACCACGCGGGTCTTCAGCTTCTCCTCGCCGTTGTCGATGTAGCTTGCGGTGAAGGCCGGCTGGTTGATGAAGACGCGCGGGCTGCCAAGATCGGAGGGGAGCCAGCGCAGCTCTTCAAGCGCCGCCATGACCTTCTCGACCTTGTCGGCCTTGGACGTTCCGGCGAGCGAGGCGACGGTGCGCGGGCCGATGACGCCGTCGCCCTTCATGCCGGCCCGCTTCTGCACCGCCTTGATCACTGGCACCAGTTCAGGATCGTAAACCTCGCTCTTGCCGAGCCGGGCGAGGGTCTCGCCAAAGTCACCGCCCATCTCGTCATCGAGGTTGCGCGCGATCAAAGTCAAAAGCTTGGGCAGTTCCGGGCTGCTTTCACCGGGCTTCAGGAGCAGCTTCGGATCGACGACGATCTCGTTCTCCTCGCTTGCCTGGAGCGACTCCAACTCGACGCGCAGCGCCTGATATTCAGGGTTCTGCGGGTGCCGCGATTCGAGATAGGTGCGCACCTCTCGCGTGTGCGCCAGCGCCTTCAGCACGCCTTCGAGATCGAGCGGCTTGCCCGGAAAATCGTAATAGCCGGTCATGCGGTTCGGATCGACTCGGCCGCTCTGGGCGTCATGGGCGTAGCGCAGCACGCGCGCCGATAGCGCCATCTCGAAGCGAACCAGTTCCTTGGTCCGCGCTTCGGGCAAGGCGGCATTCGTGGCCGCCGCAGGAACATCGACGGAATAATCGGCAGGCGTCAGGCCATAGCTCGCCGCTCCGCCAAGCACCCGCACGGCATCCTGCGCCCTGCTGTTGGGTGCATCCCCTGTCACCCAGATGAAATCCGGATTGGCCGAATAGTAGGCGATGAGCGCCTTGGCGATATCGGGCTCGGCAAAGAGTTCATAATCGCTCAGGCCCGCCAGCGCGTCGCGGAACGCGCTTCCGGTTACGGAGGGCACAAAGGCAGCATCTTGCGCGGTCGCGGGCGGCGGAGCGGGCAGCAGCGACTTGAAGTCGACGCGCACAAGCTTGTCGGCCCTGTAGGTATTGTAGGTCGGGCTGCTGATCCTGACGCTACCGCCTGTGCCAGGCTGCACCTTGCGCGGCTTCGGCGGCGGCGGAAATTCTCCTTGGGAATTGTGCCGGATGCCGCCGCCGAACAGCATGTCGAACAGCCCCTGCGCGCTCGCCGGCTGCTGGCCGAAGGCAAGCGCCGTCGCGATCGCGATCGGCATGACGGCCATTTTGTTCCCGAGGATTTTCATGCTTCACCCGCACCGGTTGAAACCGGTTTCCCGTTCCGCGCCGCTAGACGGTCCCGCCCTTCGCATGGCGGATGTAATGCGCGACTGTACCGATTCATACTGATTCCGTTAAGCTTCCATAAATTTTCGCGACCGTGTTGCAGAACAGTTTCACATCCGTGTGAGACACAATGCGGCAGGGCGGCTCCCGGTTTCAGACGCCTCGGTAACAATCAGGCGTTGGCGCTGTGCGGCCTTGGCGACCATGGCCGACCTTCCCTCCTGACAAACATCGGCCCGTGACAAACAGCAGTCTTTGTGATCGAAATTCCGGCGGGCGCGAGCCATGGCCTGGAGGATGCGCAGTGAAGAAGGGATATCGCGAACTTCTCGACGAAGCGAATGCCGAGATCGAGGTGGTTTCGCCTGAGGAAGCTGCCGGGCTGCTGGAGGATGACGGCACCATCTTCGTCGACCTACGTGACCCCCGCGAGGTCGAGCGCGACGGCAAGATTCCCGGCGCCAAGCATGTGACGCGCGGTATGCTCGAATTCTGGATCGACCCCGAAAGCCCTTACCACAAGCCGTTCTTCGCCTCCGGCAAGACCTTCGTCTTCTTCTGCGCCGGCGGCTGGCGGTCGGCGCTGGCGACCAAGACGGCGCAGGACATGGGTCTCGCCCCGGTCAAACACATCCTTGGCGGCTACACAGCCTGGAAGGCTGCCGGCCTGCCGGTCGAGCCAGGGCAGAAGAAGAAGGCCGACTGAGCCATTCGCAACTACGGACGGAAGACGCCAGCAGGCGTCTCCCGCAGTCATTTTCAATGCAGCGCCGGTTGCCGTTCCTCGGCGACGAAGCCCACGGCGCGCGCGACGACATCCTTGTCGGCAAGGATGCGGCGGTGGCCAAGCCCTTCGGCCCAATGCAAGCTCACATGATCGCCGGCTCCCGCATATCGTTTTGCGTGATCGGCATGGACTTCGCGGTCGTCCGGCGCATGGATGATCAGCGTCGGCACCGGAGCCTCGGCGAGCTGGCGGTCGCCCGTGAAATCGCTGAGCGGCCGTCCCGACAAATGCTTCACCCGATCCGCCATGGCGACCCGGGAGCGCGGCCCGACATTGAGCCGGTGGCTGAAATCGTCGAAGATCGCCGGCAGCGAGCTCGGCGCCGCGATTAGAACCAGTTTCTCGGCCGCAAGCGGCGGCATGCCTTTCACCGAAGCGGCAACCGCATTGGCGGCGACGGCGCCGCCGAAGGAATGGCCGACGGCGGCGGCAAACGGGCCGAACCATTCGCCTGCGACTCGCACGGCGTCGACCGCGGTCACCATATTGAGATGTCGCCCGAGCGAATGGCCGTGGCCCGGCAGGTCAAGCGAGACCACCTTGTAGCCGGCGTCGCGAAACCCATCGATCAGAGTTCGCATATATTCGGTGCGCGAGCGCCAGCCATGGATGACAAGCACGGTGCCGCGGGAGCCCCTGCTCGGCCCCGGCCGGAACTCATGCACCGCAACGCAATCCGCCTTCGTCTTCAGCCGGTGATGGCGCGCCTCGGCCATGAAACCCGCAGCGCGCTCGACTGCGCGGCGCTCGCCATCGCTCAAGGCCTTGACGTTTGGCGTCCGGCAGAACAATTCGAACGCGGCGCGGCCACTGAGACGCGGCGCGACATGCTCGGCCGCGCCGAAGACGCCTCGGATGACCTTCAATCCAAATGATGCCATAGTGTCGGTCCAACCATTCGTTCAAGCATGAACATAATAGTTCAAACATGAACATTAAGCAAGGGCTGCCCTGGGACAATCCGCGCTTCCGCAACTGGGTTGCGGTGGCGCGCGCCTGCCATGTGCTGGAGCGCACGCTGGCGGTGAAGCTCGCGCCGCTCGATCTCAAACCGGCGCAGCTCGACGTGCTGATGAACCTCTACCGTCATCCCGGGATGTCGCAGCACGACCTTGCCCGCAAGCTCTTGGTCGGCCGCTCGAACATCACGATGCTGTTGCCGCAACTGGAAGCCCGCGGCCTGTTGCGGCGCGAAGGCGACGAAAAGGACAAACGCGTGCTGCGGTTGAACCTCACCGAAGCCGGCGAGGCCCTGCTGATGCGGGCGCTGAAAGTACATATGGCGCTCATCGAGAAGGCGATGAGCCAGTCGACGCCGGAGCAGTGCGACATGATCGGCGAGCAGATGCGCAAGATCGCCGATGTCCTGAAGGAGGCCTGACCGGCGCTCTCGATGCCGCTACCACATGGTCTTCTTTGCCCGCTCCGGCCATTCCTTGTCATATGCGGCGCCATTGATATTCCTGCGGCTGGTGAGCTCGAGGATCTGGCCGGGCGTCGGCAGCGACTTCGGGTCGGCATGCTTTGCCGGGTTCCAGAGCTCCGAGCGCACGATGGCGCGTGCGCACTGGAAATAGACCGCGTCGACCGCGACAACGGTGATCGACCGTGCCGGCTTGCCATCGACCATGAAGGACGCGCAAAGCTCGGCATCGGCTGTGATATGGGCGCGGCCGTTGACGCGCAGCGTCGTGCCGGAGCCCGGCACAAGGAAGAGCAGCCCGACGCGCGGATCGCGAATAATGTTCTTCAGCGAATCGGCGCGGTTGTTGCCGCGCCTGTCGGGCATCATCAGCGTTTTTTCGTCCAGGAGGCGCACGAAGCCGGCGAGATCGCCGCGCGGCGAGCAGTCCAGCCCCTCCGGCCCGCAGGTCGCCAGCGCCACGAAAGGCGAGGCTTCAATGAAGGCTGCATATTCGGGGATCACATGGTCGAGCTCCTTGACGACCGAGGCCTCGCCAGGCAGGCCGTAGAGGGCTTCGAGCTGTTCGACCGATGTGATGAGCGACATCTTTTCGCCTCCTGACCTTTTGCCGGCGCTACTCTATGTCCATGACGCTTTGACGACACCCAGTCAAACGTCTTGGCGCCAGGCTAGCGGTCGCGGCTGAGCCCCTTCTCGGCCAGCTCGGCGAGGTAGGCGTTCCAGCGCTCGTCCTTTTCATGCCCGAGCGTGTGAAGATAGTTCCACGTGAAGATGCCGGTGTCGTGGAAATCGTCGAAGGTGATGCGCACCGCGTAATTGCCGACCGGCTCGATCTTAAGAATCGCGACATTGCGCTTGCCGGGCACAGTCACGCGCTGATCCGGCGAATGGCCCTGCACCTCGGCAGAAGGCGAGGCCACGCGCAAGAACTCCGCCGGCAGTTCAAACGGCTGATGCCCGGCAAAGGTGACGGTGAGCAGCTTGCGGTCCTTCGAGACCCTGAGTTCCTTCGGCGCCGTCATGTTTCTTCCTATATGCGTTGCGCCCTTCCCTACGCCGGTTCGCGCAGTGCGAAAAGGTGATAGAAGGCAGCCGACAGAGAATGTCGGTCGGGGAATGTTACCAAAGATCGAGAGCTTCTATCTTGAATGCGCGGTTGGATCGTATCACATAGCCGTATATAACGACGCTGCTCAGGCCACGGAAGCGCTTGCAATGGACATGATCGACCCTTTCGGTCGCACGATCAGCTATCTGCGCGTGTCGGTTACCGACCGCTGCGATTTCCGTTGCACCTATTGCATGGCCGAGGACATGACCTTTTTGCCCAAGAAGGATCTGCTCTCGCTCGAGGAGCTCGACCGGCTCTGCAGCGTCTTCATCGAAAAGGGCGTCAGGAAACTCAGGCTCACCGGCGGCGAGCCGCTGGTGCGCAAGAACATCATGCATCTGGTTCGCCAGCTGTCGCGGCATCTTGAGAGCGGCGCTTTGGAAGAGCTGACGCTCACCACCAACGGCTCGCAGCTGTCGCGCTTTGCCGCCGAGCTCGCCGACTGCGGCGTGAAGCGCATCAACGTCTCGCTCGACACGCTCGACGCCGACAAATTCCGCCAGATCACCCGCTGGGGCAATCTCGGCAAGGTCATGGAAGGCATCGACGCCGCGCAAGCGGCGGGCCTGAAGGTCAAGCTCAATGCCGTGGCGCTGCGCGACTTCAACGACGCTGAAATACCGGAGATGCTGCGCTGGGGGCATGGTCGCGGCATGGATCTGACGGTCATCGAGACCATGCCGATGGGCGAGATCGACGCCGACCGCACGGACCAATATCTGCCGCTGTCGCTGCTGCGCGCCTCGCTTGAGCGCCAGTTCACGCTGACCGACATTCCTTATAAGACCGGCGGTCCTGCCCGCTATGTCCAGGTCGCCGAGACCGGCGGTCGGCTCGGTTTCATCACCCCGATGACGCATAATTTCTGCGAAAGCTGCAACCGCGTCCGGCTGACTTGCACCGGCACGCTCTATATGTGCCTCGGCCAGGAGGACGCCGCCGACCTGAGAGCGCCGCTGCGCGCCTCCGAAGGCAATGAGCTGGTCGGCGAGGCCATAGACGAGGCGATCGGGCGCAAGCCGAAGGGCCATGATTTCGTCATCGACCGCCGCACCAGCCGACCCTCGGTATCGCGCCATATGAGCGTCACCGGCGGCTGATTTTTTCTCCGATTTGGTGCAGGATCACCCTCGGTCACGGACCTTGGGGGCATCATGAAGTGTGTTCATCTCGTCCAGGGCGCGCCTTTGGTGATCGCCTTCTCGTTGCTGACGATTGCGACGACAGCGGCAATCGCAAAGCCGTTCACCTACGTCAATGCGCGCTTCGGCACGTCCTGCACCTTTCCCGACGAGATTTTCAGCGACCGCTTGCCCGAGCCAGAAAACGGCGATGGGCAGCAATGGAGCGCGCCCGACGGCGCCAGCCTGACCTGCTCGGGCATTTATAACATCGACAACGACACTCCGAAGGGCTTCGTCGCCGACGAAAAGGCAAACACCGGGCCGGGCTACAAGATCACTTACAGCAAGTCCGGGAAGAATTGGGCGGTGGTTTCTGGCGTCAAGGGCGACAAGGTCTTCTACGAACGGCGCCTGTTCGGAAAGGATGGTGTCATCCGCACCGTCTGGATCGAGTATCCTTCCTCGCTTAAGGCGAAATACGATCCGCTGACCGGGGCGATCGCCGCCAGCCTGCGCGGGCTTGAGCTGCGCTCGGCGCACTGGAAATAAACCATCCGCGCCGACTTCCACCCGATTTACCGCCGACTTGTTCCGGCCTAGCCTCATGAAGCGATTTTCGCATTCAGGGGGAATTCTCATGCGCAAATTCTTGGCTTCGCTTGCAATGCTCGGGATTGCCTTGGTGCCTGCGGCCGCTCAGTCGATCGGTGGCACCTACACTGTCGCCGGCACCAATTTCGACGGATCGAAATATGGCGGCGAGGCAACCATCACACTGACCAGCGACACAATCTGCACGATCCATTGGGAAACCGGCGGCTCGTCCTCCGACGGCATTTGCATGCGCAACGATGATGCCTTTTCCGCCGGCTATGTGATGGGCAAGGAAATCGGCCTCGTCGTCTACAAGGTGGAGAAGGACGGCTCGTTGCACGGGCTGTGGACGATCGCCGGCCAGAACGGCAACGGCACCGAGACGCTGACGCCGAAATGATCGCTCCGGATTGCAGCCGATATTGAGGGCCGCAGGAACCTCCTGTGGCCCATTTCTTTGACGTTGCTGTCTTGCCGCTGGCTGTTAGACGCTTGCGAGAGAACATAACCCGGAAGCGCCCTTGCCTCTTTCGCCAAATCTTCGCGGCGCACTGTTCATGGTCGTGGCCATGATCGGCTTCACCTTGAACGACGCGATCACCAAATTCTCATCCGAATCGATGAATATGGCTCAGGTAATGCTGGTGCGTGGCGCCTTCGCCTCGCTCTTCGTCGGTCTGCTCGCCTGGCGGCGCGGCGCGCTTGCTGATCCGCGCGCCATGCTGCAGCCGATGGTCGCGTTGCGCGTCGCCGGCGAAGCCGGCGCGACCGTGTCGTTCCTGATCGCCCTTGCCCATTTGCCGATCGCCAACGTCTCCGCCGTTCTGCAGGCGCTGCCGCTGGCCGTGACGATGGGCGCCGCACTGTTCTTCGGCGAGGGCGTCGGCTGGCGCCGCTGGCTCGCCATTGCCGTCGGCTTTGCCGGCGTGCTGATCATCGTGCGGCCGGGCTTCGAGGGTTTCAGCGCCTATTCGTTGCTGGCGCTGGCGAGCGTCGGCTGCTGCGCGGTGCGCGATCTCGCCACCAAGCGCATCCCGCAAGCGATCCCGACCATGCTGGTATCGACCGCGACTGCGCTGGCCATGACGATCCTGGGTGCGCTGCTGCTCCCGCCGATGGGCGGCTGGACGCCAATGACCGCCGAGGCGACGGCGCTGCTGGCGCTGGCCGCCGTGCTCGTGCTCATCGGCTATCAGTTCATCATCATGGCGATGCGCTCGGGCGACATCTCCTTCATCGCGCCCTTCCGCTATACGGCGCTGCTGTGGTCGATAGTGCTCGGCCTCGTCATCTTCGGCGATATCCCCGACCTGCCGATGATCGTCGGCGCCGCGATCATCATCGGCTCCGGCCTCTACGCGCTCTACCGCGAGCGCCTCGTCGGCAGGCGCCAGCCTGCCGCCGAAAGCGCTGGACCCGACATGGCGCCGGACGGCATATAGGCCCGATGGATCGAAGCGTTGCAGGCATCATCCTGGCGGGAGGCCAATCGCGCCGCATGGGCGGCGGCGACAAGACGCTGCTTTCGCTGGGCAAGGTCAGGCTGATCGAGCATGTCGCCGCGCGTCTCACACTGCAGGTCGCCACGCTGGTGCTCAACGCCAACGGCGATCCGGCACGGTTTGCCGGCACCAACCTTCCGGTGCTTGCCGATACGATAGAGGACCATGCCGGCCCGCTCGCCGGCATCCTCACCGGCCTCGAATGGGCGGCAGCGGACACGGGCTACCGGTCGCTGGTCAGCGCGGCCGGCGACACGCCGTTCTTCCCTGGTGATCTCGTCGAGCGATTGGCCGTTGCCGCTCGGGCACGGCCGGGCGCGATCGCGGTCGCCAGTTCCGACGGCAGGTGGCACCCGACCTTCGCACTCTGGCCGCTCGGCCTGCGCGATGCCCTGCGCCATTTCCTGGTTGAGGAGGACAATCGACGGGTCTCGGCCTTCATGGATCGGCATGGTTTTGTCGAGGTGGAGTTTCCGATGCTCGAAGCCGGAGGCGAGCGGATCGACCCGTTCTTCAATATCAACACGCCCGACGATCTTGCGGAGGCCGAGCGTCTGTTGCAAAGACTTGAGCCATGAGACGCGTGTTCGGCATCACCGGCTGGAAGAACTCCGGCAAGACGACCCTGACCGAGAAGCTGGTCGCCGAACTGGTTCGGCGCGGCTGGACGGTCTCGACGGTCAAGCATGCCCATCATGACTTCGACATCGACAAGCCCGGCACAGACAGTTTCCGCCACCGCCAGGCCGGCGCGATGGAGGTCGCGGTCGTCTCCGGCCGGCGCTGGGCATTGATGCACGAACTGCGCAACGAGGACGAGCCGACGCTGGACGACATCCTGGCGCGGCTGGCGCCCTCGGACATCGTGCTGGTCGAAGGCTACAAGCGCGAAGCACACCAAAAGATCGAAGCGAGACGGCTGGAGGCCAAGGACCGGACGCCGCTTTCGATCAACGACCCGAACATCGTGGCTGTCGCCGCCGACTTTCCGGTCGAAGGCGAAAAGCTGCCCGTCTTCAACCTCGACGATACGAAATCGATAGCCGATTTTATCGAGCGCGCGACCGGTCTCGTCAGTCCAGCCAAGTAACGCAGCGGCACACGGCGATTGCCGTTTGCTGTTGTTTTGCAGTTGCTTTTTTCTTGCAAAGAGTGGGAGTATCCCGCGCAGCGGGCGGTCAAAAAGGCTCCGCCCACAAGAGCCGCACGGGACAGCGGCCATGACAATATGAGAGGATTATCATGCGTATTGCACTGCGTATCGCGCTTGCCGCTTCGGCCGCGCTGCTGACACTTGGCGTTGCCCAGGCTCAGGAAAAGACCCTGAGGATCGGCACCGAAGGCGCGTACCCGCCCTTCAACAACCTGACCTCGGACGGCCAGCTGGTCGGCTTCGACATCGACATCGCCAAGGCCCTCTGCGACGAAATGAAGGTGAAGTGCACCTTCGTCGCGCAGGATTGGGACGGCATCATCCCGGCGCTCCAGGCCGGCAAGTTCGACGCCATCGTCGCTTCCATGTCGATCACGCCAGAGCGCCAGGAAAAGGTCGACTTCACCCACAAATATTACAACACTCCGTCGGCGATCGCCGTGCCGAAGGACTCGCCGCTCAAGGGCGTGACCAAGGAAGACCTCGCCGGCAAGACGATCGGCGTCGCCACCACGACGACCCACTTCAACTATGCCTCGAAGACCTACACCGACAGCACGATCAAGGGCTATCCGAGCAGCCCCGAGGAACAGGCCGACCTTGCCAATGGCCGTCTCGACGCCATCGAGGACGACATAGTCGTGCTGCAGCAGTGGCTGGATTCGCCCGACGGCGCCTGCTGCAAGATCCTCGGCCAACCCTCGCC
The DNA here is from genome assembly GCF_003997555.1 of Mesorhizobium sp. M1A.T.Ca.IN.004.03.1.1. Taxonomy (NCBI): domain Bacteria; kingdom Pseudomonadati; phylum Pseudomonadota; class Alphaproteobacteria; order Hyphomicrobiales; family Phyllobacteriaceae; genus Mesorhizobium; species Mesorhizobium sp. M1A.T.Ca.IN.004.03.1.1. The sequence goes on from NZ_RZTV01000010.1 coordinate 163,113, forward strand.
GCAGCCGGTCGAGATCTTCGGACCGGGCGCCGGCATTGCCGTGCGCAAGGGCGAAACCGACCTGGTCAACAAGCTGAATTCCGCGATCGACGCTATCCGCAAGAACGGAAAGTACAAGGAAATCAACGACAAGTACTTCAAGTTCGACGTCTACGGCGCCGAGTCCTGATCATTTGCGCCCAGGGCGGTGAGGATCACCTCGCCGCCCTGCCTCCATTCCGGGATCGCCACGGAGACACGCCCCGCCAATGCCAGCCCAAAGCATTTGGACACTTCTCAGTTGGGGACCGGATGGCTGGAGTGACGACATTGCGTCTGGTGTGCTGGTCACGGTCGCGCTGGCGCTTGCGACATTGCCGATAGGCCTGGCGATCGGGTTCTTCGTCGCCTTCGCCAAGCAACACGAAGAGCCCGCGCTCCGGCTCGCAGCCAACATCTACACCACTGTTTTTCGCGGCCTGCCCGAGCTGGTGACGCTGTTCCTGTTCTTCTTCGGCATGCCGCTGCTGCTGCAATATGTCGTCCGCCTGTTCGAGCCCGAGGCGACAATCGACGTGAACAGCTTCATTGCCGGCCTGATCGTGCTGGCGCTGATCTTCTCCTCCTACGCCAGCGAAGTCTTTCTCTCCGCCTTTCGCGCCATTCCCAAGGGCCAGTATGAGGGCGGCTACGCCATTGGCCTTTCGAAATGGCAGACGATGCGCCTGGTGATCCTGCCGCAACTGCTGCGCATCGCCTTCCCCGGTCTGGAGAATTGCTGGCTCAGCCTGCTCAAGGACACCTCGCTGGTGTCTGTCGTCAACCTAGCGGAAACCTTGCGCAATGCCGGTGTCGCGGCGCGCGTCACCAAGCATTCCTTCCTCTTTTACAGTGTCGCGGCGCTGGTCTTCCTTGTGCTGGCCATCCTGTCCTCGGTCGCCACCGGCTATATCCAGCGCTCGCTCGGGCGGAGGGAGGCTCGATGAGCGTCAGCCAGGCTATTGCGGTTGACAGGCCACCGCCCCGGGCTCGCGGCTGGCCGCGCGTGCGCATCATAGGCTGCGCGCTGGTCTGCCTCTGGGGCCTTTTCGGCATCGGCATCGTGGCCTATCTGGTCCACGCCTGGAACGCCGATTTCTTCGCCAGATACGCGCCGGCCTATCTGCAGGGGCTCGCAACCACCCTGTCGCTGGTCTCCGTTTCGATGGTGGCGGGCGCTATTCTCTCGTTGCCGGTTGCCTACGGCCGGATGTCCAAGAACCGCATCCTTTCCGGATTGGCTTATTGCTACGTCTACTTCTTCCGCGGCACCCCGCTGCTCGTGCAGACCTACCTCGTCTATTACGGCATCGGCTCGTTCCGCCCCGAGCTGCAAACCGTCGGACTATGGTGGTTCTTCCGCGAGGCGTTCTACTGCGGCGTCTTTGCCTTTTCGCTCAACACCGCCGCCTACCAGGCCGAGATCCTGCGCGGCGCCATCGAAAGCGTTCCGCGGGGCCAGTGGGAAGGCGCGGCCTCGCTCGGCCTGCACAAGCTGCAGACGCTGCGCAAGGTGATCATGCCGCAGGCCATCATCGTGGCGCTGCGGCCTTACGGCAACGAGCTCATCCTGATGATCAAGGCTTCCGCGATTGTCGCCATCATCACCGTCTACGACCTGATGGGCAACGCGAAGCTCGCCTACGCAAAATCCTTCGATATCCAGGCCTATATCTGGGTGGCGATCGTCTACCTGGTGCTGGTCGAGATCCTGCGCCACGGCGTCGAATGGATCGAACGCCGGATCACCATTCACCTCAAACGATAGAGCGTCGTCAGCGGACGGGCCTGCACCAGTCGATGCGGCTTTGCGCGCCTTGACGAAAATTTCGCATAGCCTAGACCTTCCGCCACTGAAACCTCTTGTTGGAAGGCAGGCTTATGGCATCGGTTGCATTTCTCGGTCTTGGCGTCATGGGCTATCCGATGGCCGGGCACCTCAGGAACAAGGGCGGCCACGACATCACTGTCTATAACCGCACGACCGCCAAAGCAGAGCAATGGGTCGCCCAGCATGGCGGCAGCCTGGCGCTGACACCGGCCGAGGCGGCCGAAGGCAAGGATTTCGTCTTCTCCTGCGTCGGCAATGACGACGACCTGCGCTCGGTGACGACCGGCGCCAGCGGCGCCTTTGCCGCCATGAAGACGGGCTCCGTCTTCATCGACAACACAACAGCCTCGGCCGAAGTCGCGCGCGAACTGGCCGAAGCCGCCGACAAGGCCGGCTTTTCCTTCCTTGATGCGCCGGTATCGGGCGGCCAGGCGGGCGCCGAGAATGGCGTGCTGACGGTCATGGTCGGCGGCGAGCAGGCCGCCTTCGACAAGGCCAAGCCGGTCATCGATGCCTATGCCCGCATGGTCGGGCTGATGGGACCCGCGGGCGCCGGCCAGCTCACCAAGATGATCAACCAGATTGCCATTGCCGGCCTCGTCCAAGGGCTGGCCGAAGGCATCCATTTCGGCAAGAAGGCCGGGCTCGACATTGAGAAGGTCATCGAGGTGATCTCCAAGGGCGCTGCCGGCTCCTGGCAGATGGAGAACCGCCACAAGACGATGAACGCCGGAAAATATGATTTCGGCTTCGCCGTCGACTGGATGCGCAAGGATCTCGGCATCTGCCTCGCCGAGGCCAACCGCAACGGCGCCAAGCTGCCAGTGACCGCGCTGGTCGACCAGTTCTACAAGGACGTGCAGGACATGGGCGGCAGGCGCTGGGACACGTCCTCGCTGCTCGCCCGCCTGGAAAAATAGACGGCGATGGTCCTGCCCGATCCAAGCTGGAGCGCCGACGAGATCGTCGCCCATCTGCGTTCGATCGGCAGCGAGAAAAAAAGCGCCGGCATGGCGCGATTCGGCATCAACACGAGAACCGCGCTCGGCGTCGGCAATTCCGATCTGCGGCCGCTGGCGCGCAAGCTGAAGAAGAACCAGGAACGGTCGCTGCTCTTGTGGGACACCGACATTCGCGAAGCGCGATTGATGGCCGCTTTCACCGGCGAGCCGAAGGAGCTCGACATCGGTCAATGCCGGCGCTGGGCCGCCGATTTCGACAGTTGGGAGATTGTCGATACCGTTGCCGACCTGTTCGCCCAAACACCGTTCTGGCGTGAGCTGGTCGAGGAATTCGCCAAGGACGAGCGCGAGTTTGTCCGCCGCACCGCCTTTGCCATGCTGGCCTGGGCGGCGGTGCATCTGAAGAAGGAGCCGGACGCGAGCTTCCTCGCTGCTCTGCCGCTGATCGAGAGGCATGCGGGCGATCCGCGCAACTTCGTGCGCAAGGCGGTGAACTGGGCACTGCGGCAGATCGGCAAGCGGTCGAGGGCGCTGCACGCCCCTGCCCTTGCGCTGGCCGAGAAACTGGCGGCGTCGTCCGACAAGACGGCACGCTGGATCGGCAAGGACGCGGTGAAGGAGCTTTCCGATGTCAAACAGCTCGAACGGCTCGCGACCACGACTGTGATCTCAGCGAAGTAAGCTCACGACGCTTTTACTCGCTTCCGAAATGGGACTGGCGGAGGATGACCACCATGAGCAGGCGTTTCAGATCAAGCGCGACGCTGGCGATCGTGCTTATGCTCGCCACCGCGAGAGCCGACGCCGCGGCCGACGTCGCGCATATCTTCTGGAAAGACTTGCGCCCGGCGACGCAGGCGGTCGCCGAGGACGCCAACCTGCCGATGATCGCGGCAAAACTGCCCGATCACGGTGAGACACTGTCGCTCAATCTGCAGGACAAGACCGTTCAATTGTCCGGCTACGCCTTGCCGGTCGATCGCGAGGGCGACCTCGTCTACCAGTTCCTGCTGGTGCCTTGGACCGGCGCCTGCAGCCACATGCCGACGCCGCCGCCGAACCAGATCGTGCTGGTAACGCCGGCGCATCCTTACAGGATGGCGGAGGCATACCAGCCGGTCTCCGTCACCGGCGTGCTGAAGCCCGGCATGGAGAAGAGCCAACTCTTCATCCTGGACGGCGTCTTGATCGTGCAGTCCGGCTATACCGTGCGCAAGGCCGAGGTGGCTGATGTCGACAGCGTGCCGGACGCCGTCACGCTCCCGGTCAACTCGCCGTGGAATTTCCTCAACAAAAAGAAGAACTAGGTCTCGCAACTTCGCGCATAGCGGGAAGCGCGAGCGCCGTGCTCAGGCCGCGTTGGCCCCCGACTCCTTGTCCAGGATCATGTAGTCGAGCGGGATCTCGGTCGTGTACTTGATCTGCTCCATGGCAAACGAGGACGACACGTCGCGGATCTCGATCTTGGCGATCAGCCGCTTGTAGAAGGCGTCGTAGGCGGCAATGTCGGGCACCACGACGCGCAAGAGGTAATCGACGTCGCCGCTCATGCGGTAGAACTCGACCACCTCCGGAAATTCCTGGATGACCTCGGAGAAGCGCCGCAGCCATTCATGGCTGTGCGAATTGGTGCGGATCGAAACGAAGACGGTGACGCGCACATTGACCTTCTCATGGTCGAGAATGGCCACGCGCCGCTGGATGACGCCCTCTTCCTCGAGCTTCTGGATGCGCCGCCAGCACGGCGTGGTCGACAGGCCGACTTTCTTGGCGACATCGGCGACCGCAAGCGTCGCGTCCTCCTGCAGGAGGCGAAGAATTTTTCTGTCTAGGCGGTCCATGGGAAGGCTCCAGCGGAATAGTTTGGCTATAATCCTTTTTATCAGGCCCTTTCACAAGAAAGAAATTCTGCCAATGCCGGCAAAAGCGAGTGATTTCTTGCAAGATGCCTAATTGAGGCGATAGCGGATTTCCGAGCGCAGGAATGGCAGCAAATCCATTTCAAACCACGGATTCTTCTTCAGCCAGCCGGTGTTTCGCCATGACGGATGCGGCAGCGGCAGCACTTTCGGCCCGGCTGCAGCATCCCAGACAGCGCGCCAGTTTCTGACCGTTTCCGTCAGCGACGGCCCACGCGCCGTGCCCATGTGCCAGGACTGCGCATAACCGCCGATCGTCAGCACCAGATCGATCTGCGGCATCAGCGCCATCAGATCGGCGCGCCAGGCGGTGGCGCATTCGCGCCGCGGCGGCAGGTCGGCGCCCTTGGTGTCCTGGCCCGGAAAGCAGAAACCCATCGGCACGATGGCGAATTTTTCCGTGTCGTAGAACTCGTCGGGGGTGACGCCGAGCCAGTTCCTCAAGCGATCCCCGGAAGCGTCGGTGAACGGCATGCCCGAGATGTGGACTTTCGTGCCCGGCGCCTGGCCGGCAAGCAGGATGCGGGCCTTCGACGAAGGCACAAGCACCGGGCGCGGCTGATGCGGCAGGGGCCGGCCGCGCGGCTGCTCGACACAGATGCGGCAAGCCCGCACCTTGGCGGCAAGGCTCTCCAGCGCTTCGCTCATGTCCGGCGGGTTCTCCAAAAACAAGCCTCAAGCAGCAGCGCTTGGCCGGCTGGAGAGCGCTGCGTGCCAGCGCAGCACATTCCCGCATTCCTCAGGCACCTTGATGCGTGCCGGCTTCATGAAATCGATGGCGATCAGCCCGGTGATGTCGGCGACCGAATAGGTGTCGCCGGCGGCAAATTCCCTATCCGCCAACTCCCGGTCGAGGAGATGCAGGAACTCGATGGCCTTCGGCTTGTTGGCCTCGCCCCATTCCGGGATCTGCGGCACCTCCCATTCCTTCATTGCCGGATGGATGTGCCGGAACGCGGCGGCCACGCAGCTCATCAGGTTTAGCTCCAGACGCCTTTGCCACATCTCCACCATGGCCTTGCCGAGCGCGCCTGTTCCGAACAGGGCGGGCTCGGGATGCAACTCCTCGAAATAACGGCAAATGGCGATGGATTCGGTGATGATGGTCCCGTCGTCGAGTTCGAGCACGGGCAGCCGCCGCAGCGCATTGCGCGACGCCACCGGCTCCTTGCGATGCTCCAGCGCGCCCATGTCCACGGGCACCAAAGGGACGGTTAGCCCCTTTTCAGCCAGGAAAACCCGAACCCGCCTGGGGTTGGGCGCCCGGCCGCCATCGAACAGCTTCATTCCAGTCTCCGATCTTCATGCCAATCTTAGGGCGTGCTGCAATGCATGTCGCCCAAAACTGCATAGCGGTTTGGCAAGACCACATCTTGGCAAACAGAGCATCCCCCGAAGCGGGCATCACCAGAAACGAACAAGCTCACGCAACGCATCGCCGAGCGAAGCCAGTGCGCCGTGCTTCCTTTCGACGGGTTGATTGTGATGGCTGTCGCGCCAGTCCTGCGGCTGATCGAAGGAGCCAGCCCAGATGCCCACCTTGGCAGCCCGGGCGACGGCCTCCTCGGTTTCGAAGTCGCCGAAGGCGACGGCCCATCCGGACTGTACCTGCGCGCGGTTGAGGTGCGTGTCGCCCGCCTTGCAGTCGCCGAGCAACCGGCCGTAGCGGTCGCGCTGCCAGCCGGTGCAGGAGACCGGCCTGTCGGCGATCAGCCGCACCAGCGACTGCCGCGCGAGCTTGCCGCAGGCATAGTCGGCTCCGTCCTTGCGGCACGTCTGTGTGTATTCCGGCGCGTCGATGCCGCGCATGCGGATGCGCTCGGCGCCAAGCGTGATCGAATCACCGTCCTTGACGATGGCCGTGCCTTGCTCCTGTCGCATCTCGAACCGGTCGAGCCGCGCCGCCACCAGGATGGATAGGCCAAGCAGGACCACGGCCAGCCCGTAATCCAGAAGCCTGCGCAAAAGGCTTCGCGGAGGCCGCGGAACATAGCGCCGGCGCGGTCTTCGCGACCAGGAACGGCTCATATGGCAAACAGTCTCTTAATCATTCGAACGTAGCTTAACGAACTGAAAATCGCTGCGCGCAGAAATTGAACTTGCATGCCTTTGCTACGCTCGGACACAGCGGACAAATTCATTGTGGACCGCAGGAAACCGCATCGCAACAGCGATGTGGCTCGCGCGGTGCGCAGGACGCGTGACCGTCTTTCGCAGCAGGCCGGCAGCCTCGATTTCGACCGCGAACTGCTCAAGCTGCATGCACGCGCCATGGTGGTCAGTGCGGCGGCGATTCCTCTGCTTGTGCTTGTAGTAGCGGCCATCGGCCGCTTCGCGAGCCTGGGCAACCAGGTCGCCGTCTGGGCTCTCTTCATGCTGCTTTGCTACGCTATCGTCACTTTCATGGCGCGGCGCGTCGAGCGCGCGGAAGCGGCCGAGCTCGACCCTGTGCAGACGCGCCGCGATTTCCTGATCGGCCATTCGCTCTGCAGCCTCGGCTGGGCCTGGTTCGCCTGGCTGGGCTGCGCCACATGCCAGGTCGACCAGTTCCATGTCGTCAAGGCCATGGTGCTCCTGGTCGCCATGGCGACGACTGCGGTGATGGCATCGTCGCTGGGCGGCGCGCTACTGGCGACCTTCGCCGTTCCCGTGGCGGTCTATGTCTATGCCGTCCTGCGCCTGTGGATGCCGATCGAAGGGATCATGGCGGCGCTTCTGGTCGCTGCCCTGCCCTTCTTCGGCTACGTCGCGCGCCATCTCAACCAGTCATCCTGGATGCTGCTCTCCTTCCGCTCCGAGAAGGACGCGCTGATCGCCGAGGTGGAGACTGCCAAATCCATGTCCGACGAGGCCAGGCGCCGTGCCGAGGACGCCAATCTGGCGAAGTCGCGCTTCCTCGCTTCGATGAGCCATGAGCTCCGGACGCCGCTCAACGCCATCCTCGGTTTCTCCGAAGTGATGGCCAATGAAGTGCTCGGGCCGATGAACAACCCGACCTATCGTGATTACGCGCGTGATGTGCACGAATCCGGCCAGCATCTGCTCGATCTGATCAATGAGATCCTCGACCTGTCGCGCATCGAGGCCGGCCGCTACCAGCTCAACGAGGAGCCGGTGGCGCTGGTGACGATCGTCGAAGATTGCTGCCATATGATGGAACTGAGAGCCCGCAACAAGGACATCCGCGTCATCCAGGAGTTCGAGACCGCGCTGCCGCGCCTGTTCGGCGACGAGCGTGCCATCCGGCAGATCGCGCTCAATCTGCTGTCCAATGCCATCAAGTTCACGCCGTCGGGTGGCGAAGTGCGTGTGCGCGTCGGCTGGACGGCGGGCGGCGGTCAGTACATCTCGGTCAAGGACAACGGTCCCGGCATTCCGGAAGAGGAAATCCCAGTGGTGCTTTCCGCCTTCGGCCAGGGCTCGATCGCCATCAAGAGCGCCGAACAGGGAACGGGCCTCGGACTGCCGATCGTGCAGGGTCTGCTCGACATGCATGGCGGCGAGTTCGAGCTGCACTCCAAGCTGCGCGAAGGCACCGAGGCCATCGCCATCTTCCCGCTGAGCCGAGTGATGGAGGAATTGCCCGCGCTGCCGACCAAGGCTGTCGCCGCCCGCCGGCGTTAGCTCCGGGACGCCGGTTGGACCCGAACCGCCGCCGCCATACCGGAGCTCGTGAGCGCCGCGGCCTTGACGAGACCGGTGGCAAGTCCAGCCCCAACTCCTTCGCCGTGACTGACAGCAAGATCGAGCAGTGGCTCGAGCCCAAGCCGTTCGGCGACTTTGGCTTGGCCCGGCTCCGGCGACAGGCTGGCAAGCAGGCAGTGGTCGATCGCGGAAGGATAGGCTTTGTGCAGAACCGCGGCGGCAGCCGTCGCGACGAACCCGTCGAGCAGCACAGGAATCTTCTGCATGCGGGCTGCGAGAATGGCGCCGCAGATTGCCGCGAGCTCGCGCCCGCCGACGCGGCGCAAGGCTTCGAGCGGATCGCCGAGACCGGCGCCGTGGAAAGCAAGCGCCCGGTCGACCGCTTCGGTCTTGCGCGCCATCATCGCCGTGTCCGCCCCCGATCCAGGTCCAACCCAGTCGGACCCCTTGCCGCCGAAGAGGGCAGCGCTGAGCGCGGCCGCGATGGTTGAATTGCCGACGCCCAGATCGCCAAGGCAAAGAAGATCGGCGCCGCCCGCGACCGCTTCCATGCCGAAGGCCATGGTGGCGGCGCAGCCGCGCTCGTCGAGGGCCGCTTCTTCCGTGATGTCCCCGGTCGGAATATCCAGCGCCAGGTCGAAGACCTTCAGGCCGAGATCGTTGGCGATGCAGATCTGATTGATCGCCGCACCTCCGGCGGCGCAGAGTTCGACGGCATTGGCGGTCGCCGAAACCGGCCGCGGCGAAATGCCATGCCGAACGGCACCGTGGTTGCCGGCAAAGATCGCCACAAGCGGACGATTGAGGGCCGGCGGCGCACGCCCGCTCCAAGCGGCGAGCCATGCCGCGACATCTTCAATCCGGCCAAGCGAGGCGTTCGGCTTGTCGGCCTTGGCAAACAGGGTGCGAACGCGGGTTTCGGCGGCGGCGTCCGCCGGCGGCAGCGTTGCCAGCAGAGTGCGGAAATCGTCGAAAGGCTTTGCGGTCATATCGAATGCGGTCTCTTTGCAGGAACAGCCAGCGGCATAGCCGCCTTCACCGCCTGGCACAACCGCCCGGCAATGCCGCGAAAGCGCCGGTCGGTGGCGCATCGCGAAGGGCTTGCATTGGCGTTGCGGTTGCACCATGTGGAGTGAAGGCAAGAGAACAGCATGACCGCCATCGAGTCTCCCTGCATACTCGTCTGTTCCATCGACATGAAAACCGGCTTCTGTTTCGGTTGCGGCCGCACGCGCGATGAGATCGCCGGGTGGATCGCGATGACGCCGGAAGTCCGGCGTGCAGTCATGGCCGAGTTGCCGGCGCGGCTGGAGACGGTCGAACGCCGGCCCCGCCGCGAGACGCGGCGCGCCCGCATGGCGCGCGAGCGCGGCGTGCTGTGAAAGAGCTGGCTGTAAGAAAGGGCTGGCCATGAATCGCCTGTTCTGGGTCGTCATGCTGGTGATCGGCGCCGGCTTGATCCTGCTGATGATGAATGATTCCGCCGGCCGCACCTTCGGCATCGAGAACAACGATTTCAGCAGGCTGATCTGGGTTGGAGTCCTGGTGGCGGTAATCGGCGCCAGCCTTATTCGCTCTGGCCGGCCGCTCGGTGACATGGCGCGCAACTTCGGCGTCTGGGCGGCAATCGTGCTGGCGCTGATCGCCGGCTACCAGTACCGCTACGAGCTGCAGGATGTTGTCAGCCGCGTCACCGCCGGCCTTGTTCCGGGAAGCCCCTTGGCGCTGGGCGTCGACAATGGCCGCGCCACCGTGACGCTCGACAAGGCCGGCAATGGCCATTTCGAGGCGCGAATCCTCGTCAACGGCAGGCCGGTGCGCACGGTGGTCGACACCGGCGCGACCAGCACGGTGCTTACGGCGGAGGACGCCCAGGCGGCCGGCTTCAACCCAGCGGCGCTCAGCTACACCGTGGACGTCTCGACTGCCAACGGCATGGCGCGTGCGGCAACGGTCAGGACCGACGAGATGGCGATCGGCGGCATCGTGCGCAAGGATATGCCGGTGATGGTCGCGGCGCCCGGCATGCTCGAGCAAAGCCTGCTCGGCATGAACTTCATCGGCTCGCTGTCGGGCTTCGAGGTGCGCGGTGACCGGATGATCCTGCGCGACTAGATTTCCCGATTGCGTCCAAAACAAACAGATGGAGCGGTTCGCCGGTGAAACGCTCTAGCCGCCCGATCCGCCTCAAGCGGCTTCGGTTTCCGCCGCCACGAAATCTATTGCCGCGAACGCCGTCTTCAGCACCTCTGGCCCGGCGCCGGGTCTGTTGGCGTCGGTGGACAAAGTCTGCCGGTAGCGGCGCGCGCCCGGGAGACCGTGGAACAGCCCGACCATATGGCGCGTGACATGGCCGAGCCGTCCGCCCTTCTCGATGTGGCGCGCGGCGTAAGCGGCCATGGCGTCCATCAGCGCCGCGTAGTCGAAAGCGACCGGCGCCTCGCCGTAAAATGTGGCATCGATCCCGGTGAGGATGCCGGGCGTATGATAGGCCGAGCGGCCGAGCATGGCGCCGTCGACATAAGCGAGGTGCGCCTCTGCCTGGTCAAGGGATTGAATGCCGCCGTTGATGCCGATGAATTGGTTCGCCATCCTGGCCTTGAGCCGATAGACGCGCGGATAGTCGAGCGGCGGGATCTCGCGGTTTTCCTTGGGACTAAACCCCTCCAGCCACGCCTTGCGGGCGTGCACCCAGAGCGCATCGGTGCCGGCCGTCAGCACGCCGTCTGCGAGCGTGTCGAGAGCGGGTTCGGGGTTCTGGTCATCGACGCCGATGCGGCATTTGACCGTGACGGGGATTGTCACCGCCGCCTTCATCGCCGCGATGCATTCGGCGACCAGCACCGGCGTCTTCATCAGGCAGGCGCCGAAAGTGCCCGACTGGACGCGGTCGGACGGACAGCCGACATTAAGATTGATTTCGTCGTAACCGAACGCCTCGCCGATCACCGCCGCTTCGGCAAGCTTTCGCGGATCCGAACCGCCAAGCTGAAGCGCAACCGGATGCTCGGCACCGTCGAAGCCGAGCAGGCGCTCGCGTGCGCCATGGATGACTGCGTCCGCCACCACCATTTCCGTGTAGAGCAACGTGCGACGCGTCAGCTGACGGTGAAAGAACCGGCAATGCCGGTCCGTCCAGTCCATCATTGGTGCTATGGCTATTCTGAAATCTTGATACTTCGACATTTTTTTGTTGTTTCAAAAATGTTGGGCCACGTCGTGTGTGGTCTTTTCCCCCACGGGACGGGCCGTTTTTCCGGTTTCCGATGCGTCCGTGCACACGGGGCGCAGACGAATTGGACACCTTCCCTAAACTAAAATCCGGCTCTTGGAGAGCCCAGGTTCGTCACGGGGCATCTCAAGAAAGGTTTTGCTCCGCAGGAACGCCGAGATCGGCGCACGATGCAGCGCCGATCTTTCGCGATCTGGTGGCGCTCCATCCGCCTGAAAAAGATGGGCATCAAAATCCTCGATCCAAGGACTTCTGTCGGTACCCGGTTTAGATTTCAACCGAACGTTGCGCGCCTTTTTTGGCGAGGAACAGCGCCATTTCTTCCGCAATTAGCGCCTGCTTATGGAACTTTCTGGCCGGTGTTCCATTGCAATCCCATGCAAGAATCTGTCCAGCGGATCCGGACGCGGGCACCGTCCCTACGCTACTCTTTGGTGCTGCCGATATACAATGAGGAGGAGGTGTTGCCCCGGCTGGTCGAGCGGATCAGCGCACTGACCGCAAAACTGGACGGAGACACCGAAGTCATCTTCGTCGACGACGGAAGCAGCGATCGAAGCGTGAGCTATTTGCGCGGCATGGTCGCCGCCGAACCGAGCTTCCGCCTGATCGAGCTCTCCCGCAACTTCGGCCACCAGATCGCCATCAGCGCCGGCATGGAAGCGGCCTCCGGCGAGGCCGTCATCGTCATGGACGCTGACCTGCAGGATCCCCCCGAGGTCGTTCTCGACCTGGTGGCGAAGTGGAAGGACGGCTTCGAGATCGTCTACGCAAGGCGCGTCAGCCGCAAGGGCGAAACCTGGTTCAAGCGCGTCACCGCCAGCCTGTTCTATCGGCTGCTGGAGAGGATGACACCGGTCGAGATCCCGCGCGATGTCGGAGACTTCCGCCTCGTCGGCCGGAAGGCGCTGGACACGTTCAAGCGCATGCCGGAGCACGACCGCTTCGTCAGGGGCATGTTCGGCTGGATGGGTTTCAAGCAGGCGGCGGTGCCGTTCGAGCGCCCGGCGCGGACGCTTGGTGAAACCAAATACCCGTTCTGGAAGATGATGCGGCTTGCCATCCATGGCATCATCGGCTTTTCGGAGCGGCCTCTGCAACTGGTGCTGTTGACCGGGTTGGCCATCTCCGCTCTCGCCCTGGCGTTCGGCGCATACGCCATCGCGGCCTGGATCCTCGAAACCGGCGTGATTGCCGGCTGGACATCGACGGTGGTGATCGTGTCGCTGCTAATCGGCATCAATCTTTTCATGACCGGCGTGATGGGCCTTTACGTCGGCAGCATCCATGCCGAGGTCAAACGGCGCCCGCTCTACGTTATCGAAAGGCTGAGTGGCTTCGACCGGCCGATGCGCGTCGCCTCCCGCGACAAGCGCGCTTCGTTTCGCAAGTCCAGGAACGGGGTCACGGCGGATGTCCGAACTCTTCGACAGCTATAGGTCCAGCTACAGTGAGGCAGTCGAGGGCTCGATCCGGTTCTCCGGGCTGCGCCATGATTTCTTCCTGCGTGCCAAGGCCGAGCTTCTGCGACGACTGGTCCTCGAGCAGGACCTCCGGCGGGGCGGCGCAGGCGTGCGCGCGCTCGATGTCGGTTGCGGCGTGGGCTCGCTTCATCCGCATCTCGCCGATGTCTTCGATCGACTCGACGGCTGCGACGTGTCGAAGGAATCACTCGCGCGTGCCAGCGCTGAGAACCCGCACGTCGCGTACAGCGTGTGCAACACCTCACGCCTGCCTTACGCGGATGGCATGTTCGACCTGGCCTTCGCCAGTTGCGTCGTCCACCACGTGCCGCCTCAGTCGTGGCTGGATTTCTTCCGCGAGATGCGGCGCGTCGTTCGGCGAGGCGGACTTGGCTGCATCATCGAGCACAATCCCTACAACCCGCTGACCCGTATGGCGGTGTTGAGATGTCCGTTCGACAAGGACGCCGTCCTGCTTCGCGCTGGCAAGGCGGCATCGCTGCTTGAGCAGGCGGGCTTCCGCGACGTGCACTGCGAGCATTTTCTGCTCCTGCCGTCGGCCAAGCCGCTTGCCCGGAAGCTGGAAGGCGCGCTCGCTTGGCTGCCGCTCGGAGCGCAGTATGCCTGTGTCGCCCGCGCCTGAGAATCGTCGCGTCGCCGGCACGAAGCTCCTAGGGCGCTTCGCTTCGGTCGGCCTTGTCGCCACAATCCTCTATGCCGTCCTGACTACAATCTTTGCCCGATCGAACTGGCTCGGGCTCGCGCCCGTCGAAGCCTCGCTCGCCGCTTACGCGGCCGCCGCCCTGTTTTCCTATCTGGCGCACAAATCCTTCACCTTCATGTCGGCCGGCTCGCACCGGTCGCAGGCGCCGCGTTTCGTGTTGCTGACCATTGCTGGCCTCGCTATGGCTTACGCGGCACCGTACCTGCTGACGGTGACATTCGGCCTGCCGCTTGCCGTTCCCGTTCTCCTCACTTCCTTGGCCATCCCAGCGCTTAACCTTCTTGTGCTCGATCGCTGGGTCTTTGTAGAGCGCCGCCTGCGCGATGACGGGCCCTCCTGAGGATCAAAGCGTGTCCAACCGAAAAGATCTCAGCTTGATGGCGCGGTTGTAGATGTTGCTCGCATCGGCGCTTTGCGGAATGCCGTCGGGATACTCGATGGCCATGTCCAGTGTCGCCTTGCCAGCCAGCACGGCGTGCGGAATGACGAAGGACACAGTTGTCGCCACATCGCCCGACAGCGTCCCCCGATACACCTCGGTCCCATTGGCCGACACGACGATCCTCTGCCAGGTCTGCGGCGGGCGAATAACGGCGGCCATTTCCAGCGTTGCCCGAAGCCCGTCGCGGAGCGGCGGCAGGGTAAGGCGCAGGCGAGAGCTCTCGCCCAGCGAATGGGTGCCGTCCGCTACTGGCCCCGACCAGCCGCAGACCATCATGGTGGTTGCTTCCCGGGCGCCGTCGGAGCGGAACGATACGGTCCGGCCTGGCGTGTAGCGCCCCACGGCGTCCCGGTTGAGGCATGTGGTGGTCTTGTCGATGTAATAGGCGCGGTAATCGTCGCTGACATTCGGGCTGAGGGCAAGCGCCAGGATGGCGATCTCGGCTGCCGCAAGTGCGCCCGCCAGCGCGTAGCCGGCACCCAGGATTACCGGCCTGGTCGATTCCGTCAGCTCAGACCAGCGCAAGATAGCCTCCAAGCCAGGCCACGGTCATGAAGTAGCAGGTGAAGAGGAAGACAATCAGCGCAGCGACCAATGTCGCCTTCGAGCCCGACAACAGCACCGCCGTCAGCATCGTCAGCGGCGCGAGGCCGACGACATAGCGGACCATCGAAGCCAGATTCGAGGTCAAAGGCAGGATGATGGCCATGGCGCAGAACAGGGCCGCGCCAATTTGCCTGCGCGCCGCGAGCACCGCCGCCAGCGCCAGTCCCACGATTGCCGTCGACGCGCTCCATTGCGGCGCACTGGGCCACCAACCGGCCCCGGGGTGATAGGACAGCCCCGCCCAGAGGAACAGCAGCGGGTTGCCGGCCACGCGCCCGAACGCGCGCTGGACATGCACGAAGGCAAAGCCGTCCCCGACCGTGACGTAAAGGTAGAGCATGTAGGCGAACAGGCCGGCGGGCGAGATGAGTATGGCGATGATGAGATCCGGCCGGCCGAGCAGCCAGCGTGGGAAGCCGATGGCCGACCCGCCCTTGGCGCGATGCTCCTCAAACATGCGAATGACGATCGCGAACACGGCCAGCACGCCGACGACCCGCGTTGCCGAGAGCAGCGCGCAAGACAACCCCGCGGCGAGATGGTTCGAGCGTTTGAGCGCCAGGAAGAGGCAGGACGTCAAAAGCACGAAGAGCGGCTCGGTGAGGAAGGTGGCAAAATAAAACGAGAACGGGCCGCTCAGCAGGAAGGCGCAATAAAGCACATAGGCCCGCATGTTCCTGTCCATGAGCGACCATGCCACCAGGCACGAGACATAGCCGCACGCCAGCGATGCCGCCGTCGCAATCGCGATCGTGGAGAGGGGCAGAATCGTGCGGACCGCCGCCACCAGCATCGGATAAAGCGGAAAGAACCCCCAGCGCCCGACATTGCTGCGGCCAGGAATGGGAAAGCGCTCATAGCCCTGTTCGGAAATGCCGACATACCAGGAGCAATCCCATTTGCAGAAGGCGCGGGCATAGGCCGCTAGGCTCGGATCCGGCGACACCGATGCGAATGCGGCGTAGCGGATGACAAGACCGCTCAACAAAAACAGCAGCGGCACTGCCGCCACCGCGATCACCGTGAGGCGAATGCCGCTCTTCGCACGCGCCACATCAACTGCCAAATCCGCCTCCAACCGCCCGGATGGCATCCGCGTCGTGCCGGCATCCCTCGCCAACACGCCTCTCGGTCCAACGCTGCATACCTAAAGGGGCGGTGGGATTTTTAGTTCCGCTGCACGATATTCCAGCCGGCATGGCATCCGGTGGACAATCTGCCGGTAGAGCGCCGCCGGCGATAGGCCGTGGAAACAGTCCGAACATGTATATGGCGTGTGGCACAACCAGCGCCCACCATTCACGATCCGAACGCGCTGCGTAGCGGCCATCGCGTCCAGCACTGCCGCGTACTTAGCCGACGCCGAGGTTTGACTTCCGTCGCAACCGAACGCGTTGTGATCACCCTCGCTTCGACAAGCTTTCGCGGCTCCGAGTTTTATTGCTGCGCAACGGGATGCTCGGAATCCTCGAATCCAAGCAGGCCCGCCTCGCCCTGGATGACGCCGTCGCGACCACACTCGGTGTAGAGCGGCGCGCGGCGCGTCAGCTGACGGTGAAAGGACCGCGCGACCGCCCCATCCACCAATGGTGTGCGTCGCAAGCATTGGTTGCAAAGCCTTTTTCAGGTGTTTCCGCTCTACCTTCATCCAGATTCGGTAGATGCTGGCGACAACATTCTTCAAATAGTTGAAAAGAGCAGGGACAAAGGTCCCACACTCGGTTGGACCATTTTTGCTTCACAATTTTTCCAAAAAAGCAACAGTACGAGTTTAAGTTTCCACAAATAAGAGTAAACTTTTCGTGCTCATGTTCTGAGCGGGAGGCGTTACAGGCAGTCAATAGCCTGTTGAAGAGGGGCGGGTTGAGTATGCCCTTATCATCAATCCTTGGTGCCCGCTGTTGGTGGGTTACCGATGCGCATAGGACGCATCCGCCCAGAATTGCCTGACGGGGCAAGGAGCGGGGAAGCGGCGGTCCCCTCAACACCCTCTACCCCGGGTTAAGCCGATAACTCCAGTTTCGTTCAACGATGACGCGCGGCACCGGCTCCGCTGGTGGATGCGCGCCCATGCGGCCGGCTGCCAGCGTTGGGGCTGATTTCGCGCCTGTCGCATTGAAACCAGGGAGAGTTTCAATGGCACTCGACATCACTGCTCAAGACATCATCATCGACGAGACCACGGGTCTTCAGGGTGACGACATCAATCCCATCGGCAACAATGACCCCACTTTGGCCTATCTCCTAAGTCGCGACAGTTCGGGCGGACTGACCTCACCGGAGGTCGCCTTCCAATCCAATTTCGTGGTAGCCACGGCGAACGCAGGGGAAACCATCACCTCGGTCGTTCTTACCCAGAATTCCTCAGGAACGCCGTTTTCCACCACCGTTGGCGTCAACAGCGGCATTAGAACGGTGGATGGCAACTATGTTTGGCTGTTCCAGGACCCGACGCATTCAAACGTCGTGATCGGCGTCATCGGCACTTCCAGTGCGGCCACCATGCCCGCCGCGACCGGGGATCTCGCCTTCTCGTTTGGACTGGTCAGCACCAGCGCAACAAACGCAGATTTGTACCTAGTCCAGTATGTGCCGTTGCTCCATCCGGACGCGAACGACCCGAACGACCAGATCGATCTGCTCAACAAGGTGTACGCATCGGTCACCGGCACCACCGTGCTCAATTTCAGCCAGCTCGGCGACGCCCCTCCCGGACACAACAATTGGTATATCCTCGACGCCGACACGGCGAGCACACAGAAAATTCTGGTCACGGCTCACGACGGCACTACGCAGGCTGAAGTCAATGTCAGCACGCAAGGTCTGGGTGTCTCTTCTCAGGACGTGCGCTTCGGCCGTGAACTTCAGATCGACCTGATCAGTGGCGGCACCCAAAGTGCAGGCAAGAACTTTACCAACTCGCCGCTGGCGCCCAACTACACAGGCCACATCGAGAACGTCTCCGGCGCCGGTTTCTCGATTTCGCAGTCCACGCCTACTAGGTCCAATCTACATTCAGGATTCTCAACGCGGTTTGGCGTTGATTCATTGCGTTCCGAGGGTTCTGATTCGGAGCGCGACGGATGGCCAAACGGTACGAACTGACGAACGTCCAGTGGGCGCGCATCGCTGCGCTGTTGCCGGGTAAGGCGGGTGATCCG
>NZ_RZTV01001087.1:0-235 GCF_003997555.1 Mesorhizobium sp. M1A.T.Ca.IN.004.03.1.1
GCTCGTCGTGGTAGCCCTTGGAGCCGACATCGAGCGCCAGTGGGCTTCGCCATTCGCGATGCTCCCGCAGGCAGTCGAGCACGAAGCGGAAATCATAACGCGGCTGCCAGCCAAGTTCCCGTCTTGCGCGTTCGTTGACGTAGACGCGGTCGAGCGTCGGGAACATCTTCCAGCCGCGTTCGGCATAGAGGGCGTTCGCACCTGGAAACAGCCGCTCGACGACAGCGGGCGCGTC
>NZ_RZTV01001088.1:0-235 GCF_003997555.1 Mesorhizobium sp. M1A.T.Ca.IN.004.03.1.1
CCCTCACTGCCATTGGCGACCAACGCCGCAGCCAGTTGCGCTTCGAGCGTCGCCACGCGTTCACGCAGGTCACGCACTTGTTTGTGGACCGTGTTCAACTCGGAGCGCGTCGGCAGATCCAATTGCTTCAGGCCGCGTTCCATCACCGCTTGCTGACGCGCTCGCAAACGGATCGCCGCATTGCCGACCTGGGCTTGCAGCTTGCAATACGCCTCGCTGTGCGCCACTTGCGAAA
>NZ_RZTV01001089.1:0-235 GCF_003997555.1 Mesorhizobium sp. M1A.T.Ca.IN.004.03.1.1
GCCGGGTGAAATCGTGTCTTATGGCAAGGAAGCTTCCAAGTGAGTATTCATCTCAACATAGTCGCACTGATGGTGGGCACGGCCCTGATCTCCTCCTGCGCGCCGCAGGAGGAAAGCAAGGAGGAAGCGCCCCGTCCCGTGCTGTCGATGACAGTCAAGCAGACGCCCGCTACGAGCCTGGGCCTCACCGGTACGATCGAACCGACGATCGAGACCGAACTCGGCTTTCGGATTC
>NZ_RZTV01001090.1:0-235 GCF_003997555.1 Mesorhizobium sp. M1A.T.Ca.IN.004.03.1.1
CTAATTTTGTCACTAAAAATTTCTTACCCGAACTTTCAGTGCCGGCCTGTTCAGCATCGCTGTCCACAGACACGATGGTTTGCACGCAAGTTTTCGGAACTATTATGACCACATCGCCACTTGTATCTTCGTGTGTTACAACAGACTGAGGTGTTTGAACTTCACTGGGGAGGAGAAAACACAAGGGATTTCGATTTTTTTTGGTTCCGGTGCCTTTCTCGGAGGCATCAGGTTT
>NZ_RZTV01001091.1:0-235 GCF_003997555.1 Mesorhizobium sp. M1A.T.Ca.IN.004.03.1.1
CGCCGTGGTCGCGCCGGTAACCGACCCCATTTCTGGTCAACCGGCGTCGAAGAACGTTGCCGTCGCCGTCCGGCCCTTCCGCGCCACCCATTACGGTTTCGCCGTCTCCGCCACAAAACCCGCTACGCCCGACGCCGCCTATTGGGCGCTGGCAAAAGCCGCCGGCGGCTGGCGGCTTGAGCTTGCCTTCGGCGAAACCGTCGAAGACTGGACGGCCTGGTGCCGGGCGGTTTTC
>NZ_RZTV01001092.1:0-235 GCF_003997555.1 Mesorhizobium sp. M1A.T.Ca.IN.004.03.1.1
GCGCCTGCGCGTCGGCGCCCCGCGCCGAAAGGCGAAGGCCGCAGCTCCTGCGATGGAGCCGGCGGAATGATGCGTCTCTCCCGTCTCCTCGTCGCCGTGTTCGTGTTCTTCGCACCCGTTTCCGCCTTCGCCGTCAATCCCGACGAGGTGCTGGCGGATCCGGCGCTGGAGGCCCGCGCCCGGGCGCTATCGGCCGAACTGCGCTGCATGGTCTGCCAGAATCAGTCGATCGACG
>NZ_RZTV01001093.1:0-235 GCF_003997555.1 Mesorhizobium sp. M1A.T.Ca.IN.004.03.1.1
CTAGAAACCTGACTGGATGCGCGAGAAGACCAGATTGGTAAAAATCGAAATCTGCGAGCCGACGAAGGGTGCTGTGACCCCGACGGTGATCAGCACCGCGACGATCTTCGGCACGAAGGTCAGTGTCGCTTCCTGCACCTGGGTCAGCGCCTGGATCAAGGCAATGACGAGACCCACCACCATCGCCGCGATGACGGCGGGACCGGCGGCAATCAGGACGGTCCAGATCGCCGCC
>NZ_RZTV01001094.1:0-235 GCF_003997555.1 Mesorhizobium sp. M1A.T.Ca.IN.004.03.1.1
TGTCCGGCTGTGGCTTTGATAGTACTTCGGCCATGCTGGACGCCGCCAATCAAGCGCTGGATGAAGGATTCTCATTCAACGCGCTATACCGTAGGGATCGCTGAGCCTGCTCAGGTGTTGATGCAGACGATCTATGATGGCGATGCGCGTGCCGGCCCGCCTTTCCAGGAGCCCGATCGGCCGCAAAACCTGCGGTTCGCCAAACGGCACTGAGACGATCGGAACAGCGACGTCT
>NZ_RZTV01001095.1:0-235 GCF_003997555.1 Mesorhizobium sp. M1A.T.Ca.IN.004.03.1.1
TGCCGTCGGCGAAGCACACGAACGCGGTCTTGCCGGAGGCAAAGGCGATCGCGCCCTGCGGACCGGCGGCGACGCTGGTGATCCACTTTTTGCCGGCGCTGGCGAGTTCGCTCGCCTCTCCGCCGGCCTTCACTGCGAAAACCTTGCCGTCCTCGCCGCCGGTGATCAGCCGGTCGTTGGCCGCGTCGTGGAACGCTGCGAGCAGCCCGTCATTGGCCTGGACCGTCTTGTGCCC
>NZ_RZTV01001096.1:0-235 GCF_003997555.1 Mesorhizobium sp. M1A.T.Ca.IN.004.03.1.1
ATCACCATACGGCTTCACTGAGCCTTGGGAGGCTAGAACCTGGACCATGCGAGGATGACTGCCCAGCCGACGGATTTCAGCGGCCGCCAACTTTGGATCCTGGGGCGCAATGACGATCGAACCCATGAAGCGATTGTCCTTCGGCAACCACTCGGCGATCTGATAGTCATTGTAGGCACTGACCAGCGCACTAGCGTAATAGGGGTTTGCCAACGTTGAGGCTTCAATGGGCTCG
>NZ_RZTV01000104.1:0-342 GCF_003997555.1 Mesorhizobium sp. M1A.T.Ca.IN.004.03.1.1
AAATCATTTCTCTATCGTGCTGCGAAGCTTCTCGGGTCCGCGAAGGCGGTCTTGCGCTGGGCGTCAGGGGAGCAGACCTACAACGACCTCGCCGGCATTGGTATTGAGGGGCTGATCGATGATCCCCGAGTCCGATACCTTTCACAGCAATTCGTGGACACGCTCTGTTCCGCCGAGGGTGTGACGGACGACCTGCTTGCCGAAATTGAGCGGGTTGTCTTCCAGGCGCATCCAGAAGAGGATCGAATGGAGGCAGCCAGCTTCAAGGAACTTCTCGATCTTCGGGCAGAGCGTTGGCGTAACGAACGTCAACGTCAGGAAGCCGCCGTGCTCCAAGCTTCA
>NZ_RZTV01001097.1:0-235 GCF_003997555.1 Mesorhizobium sp. M1A.T.Ca.IN.004.03.1.1
AACCGATCGCAAGTATTTGCCCGTATCCTCGTTGCGGCCATAGGCATAGGCAAGCGACGCATGCAGGTTGATGCCATTGTTGAATGTCTTGACGGCACTGGCTTCAATACCCGAAATTGTGGCCGCAGAAACGTTCGTGTAGTTGAACTCCGTAAAGCCGGTCGCGTCCCGGCTTGTCACCGTCTCGATAAAGTTCTGGTAGCGGGTGTGAAAAGCCGCAACCCGACCGGTAAAA
>NZ_RZTV01001098.1:0-235 GCF_003997555.1 Mesorhizobium sp. M1A.T.Ca.IN.004.03.1.1
ATCGGCAAGTACAACCGTCTGAACTACGGTCTCACATCCTTGCTCGCGGCCGTTATGGATAGTTCCTCGTCGCTTCGTCGAAGCCTGATCAGATTCGCTATCACTGATGGTCGCAGCATCTCAGACCTTCTAAATAACGACGAGCTTCTTGATTACTTTGTACGACAAAACGTTTTTGGGAATTTTCATCCCACTTCAACTTGCAGAATGGGATCTGCTCATGATCCGAACAGTG
>NZ_RZTV01001099.1:0-235 GCF_003997555.1 Mesorhizobium sp. M1A.T.Ca.IN.004.03.1.1
CAAGACCCAGGCTTTCGGCCCAGATTTCAGCAAGGCGTGAACATATGGACGGCTTCGACCCCATCATCTTCGACTGCGACGGCGTTCTCGTCGATTCCGAAATCATCGCGGCGGAAGTCGAATCCGCGCTGCTGACGGAGGCCGGCTACCCGATCGGCGTCGAGGAAATGGGCGAGCGTTTCGCCGGCATGACATGGCGCAACATCCTGCTGCAGATCGAGCGCGAGGCGAGCAT
>NZ_RZTV01001100.1:0-235 GCF_003997555.1 Mesorhizobium sp. M1A.T.Ca.IN.004.03.1.1
GCGGCCGTCATCGTGCCGCAGATCGCGATGTCGATACCATTCTCGACGATCTTTCTTGCCAGCGCGATGCAGCAATTGCCGGAAGAAATTCTGGAAGCGGCCGTCCTCGATGGCGCGGGGCGATTCTATATTTTACGCAAGATCGTCGTACCGCTGATGGTGCCGGCGATGTCGACACTGGCGCTGTTCCTCTTCATCTGGACCTGGAATGAGTTTCTGATTCCGTTCATTTTGG
>NZ_RZTV01001101.1:0-235 GCF_003997555.1 Mesorhizobium sp. M1A.T.Ca.IN.004.03.1.1
ATCGAGGAAACGGGCGCCACCGCGCCCTGGGCCGGCTTCAATGTCATGTTCGCCGCCAACATCCTGCGCGAGGCCGGCGCCATGACGACGCAGATATCAGGCGAAATCATCCCTTCCGACAAGCCCGGCACGCTCGCCATGGGCGTTCGCCAGGCTGCGGGCGTCTGCCTGGCGATCGCCCCCTGGAACGCGCCGGTCATCCTCGCCACCCGCGCCATCGCCATGCCGATTGCCT
>NZ_RZTV01001102.1:0-235 GCF_003997555.1 Mesorhizobium sp. M1A.T.Ca.IN.004.03.1.1
GTAGAAAAAGATGACCTTCGGGCCTACGATTTTGCTGAAATTTTTCCGAACGACCTACAATTCAGACCCGATCCCCCTCTATTTCTCACGAACCAATAGTTGCTCGGTCGGGTCAGGTCGGGTTGTGGCGCCGATCCGCCGGAAGATGAAACGTTCCGCGCCATTTCTCTCCGGCGCTGCCCCTGCCAGCGCGGCGTCGGTCATGTGCTTGTGGATCGGCGACTTGATGCAGGCC
>NZ_RZTV01001103.1:0-235 GCF_003997555.1 Mesorhizobium sp. M1A.T.Ca.IN.004.03.1.1
GTTAAAGCTCGCCGGCGCGATGGCCGTTGCATTTCTCATCACCAGGGGGTTGAGACGGCTGCCTTGGGGAACCGTGGCGACAACGGCACTGCCCCTGGCCATCGCTACGATGAATCGAAAGCTCGCGCGGCGGTAATGGCTGCCGGTGGTTCTGCGTGAGATCGCGCATCGATTCTTCACTATGAAGGGGGCGCCATCATCTCGCCGAAGTGTTCGTGACATCTACCATTTTGAC
>NZ_RZTV01001104.1:0-235 GCF_003997555.1 Mesorhizobium sp. M1A.T.Ca.IN.004.03.1.1
CTACTCCATGAAATCGCATAGCCTTGCTGAGTAGAATAACCAGCGTCCGCCAATTGGAGGGACGTTGCGTGCTGTTATGGAAATATTAAAATGCCGGCTCCACGTATATTAGAATATTATACTTTTATCAACTATTTACTCGTGCCTGAAAGTTGATCATACGCCCATTGGGATTTTTTTTGCTGCAGTGTCTCTGACCAGAAAGACGCCATGGACCGACCGGGCATGCGCTTAC
>NZ_RZTV01001105.1:0-235 GCF_003997555.1 Mesorhizobium sp. M1A.T.Ca.IN.004.03.1.1
GAAAGCAACCTCGTCGCCGGCCGCCAGGATCTCGTCCCTGGCAAACCACTGGTCTACGGCCAGTCCATCACCGACGGCTGCATCGACTGGCATATGTCGGTCGCGGTACTGGAAGACCTGGCTAAATCCGCCCGCGAGCGCCGCCGGACCCGCGCTTAAGCAGCCGGGAAATAGCGGACATAGGCGAACTCTTCGCCGTCAGGAGACCAGCAGGGCACGTTGATCGTGCCCTGCC
>NZ_RZTV01001106.1:0-235 GCF_003997555.1 Mesorhizobium sp. M1A.T.Ca.IN.004.03.1.1
CGCAGATCTCGGTCTCCAGATCGCACTTGCACTCACCTTGTCGGTGAGCGGCATGGCGGTCGCCTCTTACGCCGTCAGGAATGACAAGACTAAAATTTCCGCGATCAACGTCAGCCGTCCCTCGCTCTGGACCGCCGTTCCGGTGCGCGTCGACTTGACCACACAGACCTACCTGCGTGCCGACGCTCCAGCCGGACTGGAACTGGCCGGCGCCGCGGATGATCTTTGCCGCGAT
>NZ_RZTV01000105.1:0-341 GCF_003997555.1 Mesorhizobium sp. M1A.T.Ca.IN.004.03.1.1
AAGCAGATCGCCCAACAGATCGGCGGCGTTGCCGGCAAGCTCGCCGAAGGCCTGACCGTGACGGCGTCCGAAGGCGGCCTGCTGGTCAGCATCTCTGACCAGAACGATGATTCGATGTTCAATATCGGTTCGGCTGTTCCGCGCCAGGAGATGGTGCTCGCCATGGAAAAGATCGGGACGATCCTGAAGGAGAGGGGTGGCGCAGTCGCCATCCGCGGCCACACCGACGGGCGCCAATACAAGGGCGGGCAGAACGAGAACTGGCGGCTTTCGATGGACCGCGCCCAGAGCGCCTATTACATGCTCGTGCGCGGCGGACTGGACGAGACGCGCGTTTCCCA
>NZ_RZTV01001107.1:0-235 GCF_003997555.1 Mesorhizobium sp. M1A.T.Ca.IN.004.03.1.1
GCAACACTGTCGGCGCCCCCAATTCACTGCACCGCACGGGAACTCGTGTTTGGCGACCCTGCTTCCGGTGGTGCATCTACCTACCCCAACTTTGCGCCTCCGGCTGGTTTTGCGTCCAGGCGCGGCGGCTCCTTCAACGGTTCTGAGAGTACCGAAGGAGTCACCCATGAACGTGGAAAATTCACCCAAGAACGCGGAAAAACCAGCCATGAGCGACGCTGATCTTGCCGCCGAT
>NZ_RZTV01001108.1:0-235 GCF_003997555.1 Mesorhizobium sp. M1A.T.Ca.IN.004.03.1.1
CGAAAACAAGGCGAGCTGGCAATCGGAATATTTCGTCGGAGTTCCCGCGCCGGCCGGCGCCATGCTGGTGCTGCTGCCGGTCTATCTCGGCTTCCTCGGCCTGGCGACGGACCGCACCTTCGCCTATCTCTCTTCGGTCTATACCGCTGCCATCGCCTTCCTGCTCATCAGCCGGCTGCCGGTCTGGTCGGGCAAATCTGAAGGCAACCGCTTGCGGCGCGATCTGGTGCTGCCG
>NZ_RZTV01001109.1:0-235 GCF_003997555.1 Mesorhizobium sp. M1A.T.Ca.IN.004.03.1.1
GGTTCATGCATAATTGGCTCCCGACGTGATCTGGGCGACCGTGCGCTTCAATGTGGCGACGACGGTCTGAAGGGTTCGCTTTTCTTCGGAATTGAGCGGACGCAGCGGCGCGCGGACCGATCCGACATTCAGCCCGATCAACTCGCATCCGTGCTTGATCGATTGGACGAACTTGCCGCATTCCAGGAAGTCCATGAGCGGAAGCATCGCCATCATGATCGCGCGGCCCTTGTCG
>NZ_RZTV01001110.1:0-235 GCF_003997555.1 Mesorhizobium sp. M1A.T.Ca.IN.004.03.1.1
GGGCGGTTATCAGGCCGGCCACGAATTGCTGATGATCGAAGAGCGGCCGACGGCGATCATCCTGATCCACGAACTGATGGCGATCGGGCTTTACCGCCGTCTTGCCGAGGCCGGCATCGTGCCAGGCCGCGAGCTCGCCGTCGTCGGTTTCCGCGAGGAGCCGCGCACGCATTTCCTGCAGCCGACACTGACGTCCTTCCGCATGTCGCTGCGCGATCTCGGCGCCCAGCTCGGC
>NZ_RZTV01001111.1:0-235 GCF_003997555.1 Mesorhizobium sp. M1A.T.Ca.IN.004.03.1.1
GATGCGATGACGCGCGTCGAGGTCCAGGATCATTTGATCGACCGTTGGCGTGCGAATGCCACGACGATGCTGCTGGTCACGCACGACATCGAAGAGGCGGCTTTTCTGGCGGATCGCGTGGTCGTGATGCGCCCCTGGCCGGGACGCATTCTTGAGGTGGTCGATGTAAAGCTCCCGCGGCAACGCAATCGCATGTCCGACGAATTGGCTATCGTCAAAAGGCGCCTTTCCGCCC
>NZ_RZTV01001112.1:0-235 GCF_003997555.1 Mesorhizobium sp. M1A.T.Ca.IN.004.03.1.1
GGCGGAGCGCCATGTGACCTCAGTCGGTCCGGTCGTCTTCAAGGGCTTGGCCGCGCCGCGGACCATCTTCAGGCCCAGCCAGATCAGATACAGCGCGCCGACCACCTGCAACGTCATATGCAGCCAATCGAAATGGGTCAGCAGAAAGCCGAGGCCTGCCATCGCCATGACGGCCCAGGTCAGGGATGCGATCGCAAGTCCGAGACCCGCAAAGAGGCCGGCCGCGCGCGACACC
>NZ_RZTV01001113.1:0-235 GCF_003997555.1 Mesorhizobium sp. M1A.T.Ca.IN.004.03.1.1
GTCCACAAAACGTCCCCCTTGAAAGGGGCAAGTTAGCAACCGATAATGAACCTTTCGTGAGGCCGGCCAGCGACCGGCATGATCTGCGGGAAATAAGAAAAATTGCGGCGATCGATCCCGCATCCGCAGCGGGGTTTCGCTGGGAATTCACGTCCAGCAACAATCCGCCGCTCCGGGTGAGCCATGGCCTCGCATGCTGTAACGAGCGGTCCGTCGATGCACGGGAACTTGCCGC
>NZ_RZTV01001114.1:0-235 GCF_003997555.1 Mesorhizobium sp. M1A.T.Ca.IN.004.03.1.1
CAGCCGCCAGCCAAGTCCGGCACGGGCGACCTTCGCCTGCACGGCAATCGTCAGGATCTCCGCCTCGCCGGCGACATGTCGGGCGAGAATGAACCCCGGAAGCGGCTTTTTCAGGAAGGCATTGGTCTGGCGCGCGACGAAGCCGAAGACGGTATCCTGCATCAGTAGCCCGTGAAATTCACCGTCGCCCCAGGGCCGGGCGAACCGCTCGCCGTGCAGGGCGGCAACATCGCGG
>NZ_RZTV01001115.1:0-235 GCF_003997555.1 Mesorhizobium sp. M1A.T.Ca.IN.004.03.1.1
CGGCCTTGGGCATTCGATGTGCACAGACCGTCAGTACCGGCTCGGTTCCCAAGCCGGCACGGCGTCATCCATAACCCCTGCAGCCGCATCGTCGTCTCGGGGAGCTAAAGAGAGATGAATGGCTTACTTTACCGTTGAAATCGCCGGCCGTGCCGTTGCCAGTTTCCGCTCGGAAAACAGTGAGGAAGCGACGCATTTCTTCGAGGCGGAAGACTTTCGCGACGACCTGACCATC
>NZ_RZTV01001116.1:0-235 GCF_003997555.1 Mesorhizobium sp. M1A.T.Ca.IN.004.03.1.1
TCTGTTTCCGACGATATCGTCTCTCTGGTTCAGCCTGACGCGCTGGGATCTTTCGACGGCCGAATTCATCGGGCTTGAAAACTTTCGGCAGTTCTTTTCCGAACCGTTCCTGGTCAAGGGGCTGATCAACACGCTGATCTACGCGGTGACGACATCCGGCCTGAAAACGGTCTGCGGACTGCTGCTGGCCGTGCTGCTCACCAGTAATATCTTCGCCCGCGGTTTTCTGCGCACG
>NZ_RZTV01000106.1:0-341 GCF_003997555.1 Mesorhizobium sp. M1A.T.Ca.IN.004.03.1.1
AGCCCCAGCGCTGGGAAAAGCTCATCGATAATCGCCAGTTGATCATCTGAAAATCCGCCCGGAGAATCGCTCGTCAGAGAGAAACCGAGCCCGCGCAGCGCGACTTCCTTCGGGAACTCGAAAAGATTGACCACATGGTCCGTGCCACCGGCAAGCGCAAATTCGTAGAGCTCGCCATAGTGGAGACCCTCGCCTTTCGCCAGGTTCCACCGCCCCGTCTTCTCACCGCGGTTCAGAAGATAGAATATCGGCGTCTTCTCGAAGTTGCGCTCGGTCTCGCTGCCGTGCTCCGCATTCTCGAGAACAGTCTCACCGCCCCGCATGAAATTGGCCGCGACGCC
>NZ_RZTV01001117.1:0-235 GCF_003997555.1 Mesorhizobium sp. M1A.T.Ca.IN.004.03.1.1
TGGAAAACCCTTCCACCTATACACTATTCGCCGACAGTACGATCGATGAAGTGGATTTTCTGGGGGCGATCGCGCAGCGGACGGGCTGTGGCCTTCTGCTCGACGTCAACAATGTGATGGTCTCGGCGGTGAACCACCGGCTCGATGCCGCCACCTATATAGATCGTTTTCCGGTCGAGCTCGTCGGCGAGATTCACCTTGCCGGCTACGACGAAACCGTCGACTCCACCGGCGA
>NZ_RZTV01001118.1:0-234 GCF_003997555.1 Mesorhizobium sp. M1A.T.Ca.IN.004.03.1.1
CAGGATAGAATACATAGCCTGGATTATCGCTATCCCGAACATTTCAGTAAAGGCAGTTGAGATGAAAATCACCAGCGTTCGGCCGTGGCTCATCAAGTCCGATGCTTCTTATTGGGGAGAGTTTCTGTTCGTCGAAGTAACGACCGATGAGGGGGTGAGCGGCTGGGGAGAGATCACCACCACGACGAGGCTCGCCAATCGCGCCCTCTGCACGATCCTGAGGCAGATCGGTGC
>NZ_RZTV01001119.1:0-234 GCF_003997555.1 Mesorhizobium sp. M1A.T.Ca.IN.004.03.1.1
GTTTTCCTTGGTTGTCAGCGTGGCATCCAGGAGCTGGACCGGCGGCACCTTTTCTCCGGCGACAAGCTTGGCGGCATTTTCAACCGCATCGCGGCCCATCTTCTGCGTCTGCTGCGTCGCAGTCACGTTGAAGACACCTTTGCTGAGGGCTTCGAGCGCTGCGGTGTCGCCATCGAAGCCGCCGACCACGATCTTCTGCGACGGATTGGCGACCTTGATCGCCTGGGCGGCGCC
>NZ_RZTV01001120.1:0-234 GCF_003997555.1 Mesorhizobium sp. M1A.T.Ca.IN.004.03.1.1
CGGCAATCTCTATACCTGCGCCGGCGGCACCGCCTCGCTCGACATGATGCTAAACCTGATTGGCGAGGATTTCGGCGAAAGCCTCGTCAACCGCATCTGCGAGCAGCACCTGACCGACCGCGTGCGCAACCCGCACGACCGCCAGCGCCTGCCGCTGCGCGCCCGTCTTGGCGTGCAGAACGCCAAGGTTCTGTCGATCATCGAGCTGATGGAAGGCAATCTCGCCGAGCCGCT
>NZ_RZTV01001121.1:0-234 GCF_003997555.1 Mesorhizobium sp. M1A.T.Ca.IN.004.03.1.1
GCCGCCATAGTGCTTGGTGAGCCCCGTCGCCTGCAGGATCGGCTTCGCTGCCAGGGCCGGGTCATGACCATGGGCAGCGGGAATGGAGACGACGACCATTGCCTCGGCGAACTCCGCCTCGGCACCCTTCTGTCCATTGTCGCCATCGAAGGCGGCGGCGGGCGCCTCTGCCGTGTGCCGCGCGCCGCCGCCGATCCGTCGCGCCACGAAGGCGTAGAGATCGGCGATGCCGCC
>NZ_RZTV01001122.1:0-234 GCF_003997555.1 Mesorhizobium sp. M1A.T.Ca.IN.004.03.1.1
CGAGCACTTCCAGCTCGCCCGGGTTCATGAAGCGGGTGGTGAGCCCGCTCCAATCGATCGGCCGGACGTCAAGCCGCGACTGCGGGACGGCAGGCAGCTTGAGCAGCGAAGGCTCGTAGACGGGACGTGGCGGCTGTAACGTCGATTGTTTTCTGGCAAGCATGGTTGTGGCTGAAACACTGGCAAGGGTTGATCGGATCGATGCCGATATAGGGCGAGAAGCGCGCCCCGCCG
>NZ_RZTV01001123.1:0-234 GCF_003997555.1 Mesorhizobium sp. M1A.T.Ca.IN.004.03.1.1
AATCGTGGTGGCGGAAGGGCTGACGCCTTATCTCGCGGCCGACGAAGGGCCGCGTTTGTTCTCACGGCTGGTCTCGCATCTTGCCGGCGGGGAATTGATGTTCGACGCCTACAGCCGTTTCGGCCTGGCGCTCATTCGCCTCAATCCGGCCGTCAAGGCGACCGGCGCCGCGGTGCACTGGGCGATCGAGGATCCGCGCGAGTTGGAGCGAGCGGTTCCGAAGCTGCGGTTCGT
>NZ_RZTV01001124.1:0-234 GCF_003997555.1 Mesorhizobium sp. M1A.T.Ca.IN.004.03.1.1
GTGGGAAGGTGTCTTTACGTCGGAATGATTGCGCACTTGCCGCCGATCGCGGCCAGGTAGATTTGATGACTTACGGGGGAGTAAACGAATGACCAGCATTCCGAGTATCGAGGTCGAAGCAGAACGCCCAAAACCAGGCAATTTGCGAACAGTAGAGCAGAGGGGCTCAAAAAGCCCGCTGCTCATCGGTTTGCTCCTGATGCTCCTGCCGGTGAATGCCGGCGTTCTCATCTA
>NZ_RZTV01001125.1:0-234 GCF_003997555.1 Mesorhizobium sp. M1A.T.Ca.IN.004.03.1.1
CGGCGACGCGATGCTCAATGTGCTCCACGACGCCGAGATCATGCGAGATGAAGACGAAGGCGAGGCCAATCTGTTGTTGAAGATCCAGAAGCAGATTGGCGATGATGAGTGATGGCTTGAGGGCAGCGCCCACGCAATAATAAGATGCCGTAACGCTGCGTTGCGCGACTGCCATTGCAGCTTGCACCGCTTCGGCCGAACTGCAGCCGTCGCAATGTCAGGAGTGGATGGAGA
>NZ_RZTV01001126.1:0-234 GCF_003997555.1 Mesorhizobium sp. M1A.T.Ca.IN.004.03.1.1
GGCGCATCTCGGAGACCCGCGACGCCGATATGCGGCGCGCGCTTGTCGAGGCGGCGTCGGGACTGATGACGCGCTTCAAGGGCTCCGAAAAGGTCAAGAGCTGGGGCAAGGCGATCGCCAAGCGCTGGTGCCACCGCAAGGCCTGTCGCGGTGGCACGCGAACTGGCGACGGTACGTTCTATGTCAACGATGCGGGAAGCGAGGCGGATGCCGGTCCGCGCGCGCAGGACAAAG
>NZ_RZTV01000107.1:0-341 GCF_003997555.1 Mesorhizobium sp. M1A.T.Ca.IN.004.03.1.1
CAGAAACATGCCGAAAAGCTGGTGCCGCTGATCCAGGACGCTGGCGCCGCCGCGCTGATTGCGGGTGACAGCCGTGTCGCAGGCCGGGCGAAGGCCGACGGCCTGCACCTTTCCGGCAATGCCGCGGCGCTGTCGGAGGCGATCGACAAACACGCGCCGAAGCTGATCGTCGGCGGCGGCAATGCGGCCGACCGGCATACGGCGCTGGAGATCGGCGAAGTGAGGCCGGACTATATCTTCTTCGGCAAGCTCGATGGCGACATCAAGCCGGAGGCGCATCCGAAGAACCTGGCGCTCGGCGAATGGTGGGCCTCGATGATCGAGATTCCCTGCATCGTCAT
>NZ_RZTV01001127.1:0-234 GCF_003997555.1 Mesorhizobium sp. M1A.T.Ca.IN.004.03.1.1
CACGGTTTCGGGCGGCCAGCATCGAAAACACCGCAAAGGCCTGCCGGTCCCGCCCGTCATAGGCTGGCGACAATGCCATGAAAAATCCCTTGCGGAACCGTTTGCGAAACCGCTCCAAATAGTCTTCAAGCACCGGCTGGCGGGCAGGATCGCTGATAAGGCTCCGGTCCGGAACGAGCGCGAGCATCATCTCGTCGCCCCATTCCATGAGCTCTGCTTCTGTCAGAATGCAGG
>NZ_RZTV01001128.1:0-234 GCF_003997555.1 Mesorhizobium sp. M1A.T.Ca.IN.004.03.1.1
GTGACGGAAGCGTTGACCAGCAGCGCGCCGCGCCGCACCGCCATCTCGATCAAGGCCCAGGTCAGAAGCAGCGGATCGGCCTCCGCCGAACCCGGCGAATAGATCGCGCCATCCCGGTCGAGCTCGAACTGTGTGAAGAGATCGGGATGTTCGAGATAGACGCCGGGCAGGCCGGCCCGGCGGCGAAGCTGGCGCTCCTTCCTGAGGTTGCGCGCGCCAACTGCGAAGGCGCGC
>NZ_RZTV01001129.1:0-234 GCF_003997555.1 Mesorhizobium sp. M1A.T.Ca.IN.004.03.1.1
ATGACGCCGCGTTCGCCTTCGGCATCCGGATCGGTCTTCTGGATCGCTGCGGCGGCAAGCCGGATCATGTTGAACGTACCGATGAGATTGATCCCGACCGTGCGGGCAAAACTCTCCAGCCGATGCGGCCCGTCGCGGCCGATCACCTTTTCGGCCGGTGCGACGCCGGCGCAATTCACCAAGCCGCGCAAGCCGCCGAAGGCTTCGACGGCAGCGGCAATCGCTGCTGCTCCC
>NZ_RZTV01001130.1:0-234 GCF_003997555.1 Mesorhizobium sp. M1A.T.Ca.IN.004.03.1.1
CATCCAAGAAGGAGAAATGGCAATGACAGAAGCATTCATCACCACCAAAGACGGCGTAAATCTCTTTTACAAGGATTGGGGTCCGAAGGACGCCCAGCCGATCGTATTCCATCATGGCTGGCCCCTGTCGTCCGACGACTGGGACAACCAGATGCTGTTCTTCCTGTCGAAGGGCTATCGTGTGATCGCTCATGACAGGCGCGGCCATGGACGGTCGCAGCAGGTCAGCGACGG
>NZ_RZTV01001131.1:0-234 GCF_003997555.1 Mesorhizobium sp. M1A.T.Ca.IN.004.03.1.1
GTCCTGGTTTTCCGTTAGTTTTCGACTAGGGTTTGAATCCTTGAGCCAAAAAATGTATCATTTACGAAAAAATGTATAAAGTTTAATAAACTTTTCTGTAAGTTTATGCAGTTTAAGAAGTTTCTCGACAACATAATAATGATGGGGACAGGATAACAGGTTGAGAAATGAGTTTACTCAACCCCCGCCTTGTTTTAAACAAATAAATAAATAAATAAAAAACAAAAACTCGCG
>NZ_RZTV01001132.1:0-234 GCF_003997555.1 Mesorhizobium sp. M1A.T.Ca.IN.004.03.1.1
GTTTTCCCTTCGATCCGCCTACGCACACGGCACCAGCCTCATTCGAACCCATCTCGATTCCCTTGCGCCGCAGCACCGCATTTCATTCGAAGTCTTTGCCGAAATGCGCGATGTCTGGAAGGACAGGATCGCCCTACAGGCGGTGGCGCTGTTTCCGATGGAAAACATGGCGGACGCGGCCTATTTCGCCGATCTCGTCACTGTGGTCCGCGAAAAGGGTGGGCTGATCGGCGG
>NZ_RZTV01001133.1:0-234 GCF_003997555.1 Mesorhizobium sp. M1A.T.Ca.IN.004.03.1.1
GCCCGCTTCGATCTCGGCAACAAGCGCCTCATCGCTCACCGCGTCGATATAGGAGCGGCGGGCACCGAGCGCCACCATCTTGGACGGGTCGATGTCGAAGCCCGTGACCGCAAAGCCGCTGCGCGCCACGGCCATCGCCAACGGCAGGCCGACATAGCCGAGGCCGATGATGCCGGCACGGGCCGCGCGGGTCTCGATCTTCAGCAAAAGCGTCTCGAAGGGGGAGATGGTCAA
>NZ_RZTV01001134.1:0-234 GCF_003997555.1 Mesorhizobium sp. M1A.T.Ca.IN.004.03.1.1
CAGTCTTTCTGCGAGCCGCTCAGCGCGGGCATACGTCCCAGAAACCCGTCGTCTTGGCGGGCGAGGTGTAGTACCAGCATTGACCAAACTGCGGCGGCGTACCTGCCAATGAAACGGCAGCAGCTCCGGCGACGAAGCCGATGGCAGCACCCGCGGCGATGGCGGTGCCGGGACGCCAGTAGCGGCGAGGGGCGACGGCCACGACGCCGCGCCGGACGGGCGGGCGAACGGCAG
>NZ_RZTV01001135.1:0-234 GCF_003997555.1 Mesorhizobium sp. M1A.T.Ca.IN.004.03.1.1
ACCGAACCTTGCGTCTGCGGCAGCCTGGCGCCGAGGTCCCTGACGTCGACGGTGGCGGTATTGGCGTTGGCGCCGGACAGCAGGATCGTTTCCGTGCCGAGCGGCACGTTGACCGCGCCAGGCGCCTGGCTGCTGGAGAGCGGCTCGCTTGATATGATCTGGCCGTCTCCGCCGAGGAACTTGATATCGCAGGTCTGGCATTCGCCCTGCGTCCAGCCGGGATTGACCTTCAAC
>NZ_RZTV01001136.1:0-234 GCF_003997555.1 Mesorhizobium sp. M1A.T.Ca.IN.004.03.1.1
GTCCGTTCAGGCCAGGATTCAGCTCCCGGCTGGTCTCGCTGAACGGGTCGGGGCCGCTTGGAGGGTCGTTGACCTCGCCCGAGAAGGCTACAAGCGTCCCGAACTGGTAGCTCTTCTCCCTGATGTACTTGTTGATGGCGATCTGCCAGCGCACCGCCTCGACGCGGCTGCCCACCACCACCATCGCCTTGGCCTTGCCGTCGAGCAACGGCTGCACCAGCGAGCGGTAATGCT
>NZ_RZTV01000108.1:0-340 GCF_003997555.1 Mesorhizobium sp. M1A.T.Ca.IN.004.03.1.1
CCCCGAAATCGAGAAGATCAAGAAGCTCGGGGTGACCGCACTTGTGGAATGCTCGACGGGCGGTGTCGGACGCCGTGCGGATATCGATCTTGCCGTGTCGCTCGCGACGGATTTTCCGATCGTCGTTCCCACTGGCAATTACCGCGAGCCCTGGATTCCCGAATGGGTCCGCCATGCTTCCGAGAAGGAGCTGGAGACGTGGATGCTGCGCGAACTGACGGATGGCATCGGCGAGACCGGGTTCCAGGCAGGCTGGATCAAGCTCAGCGCCGGCGATGACGGCATGACGGCGCTCGAGACGAAAATCCTGCGCGCAGCCGCGCGCGCTGCGGCGCAGACA
>NZ_RZTV01001137.1:0-234 GCF_003997555.1 Mesorhizobium sp. M1A.T.Ca.IN.004.03.1.1
TCCCGACAAGCTGGCGTAGAACGCAATTCACGCCGGAAACAGCAGTTCCACGATCGTTCCCTTACCCGGCGCCGAGGCAATGCGCGCGTCGCCGCCGCTCTGGCGGACGAAGCCATATACCACGGCCAGGCCGAGACCTGCGCCGCCTTCGGCATCGCGGGTGGTGAAATAGGGTTCGAACGCCTTATCGATTGCCTCGGCCGACATGCCGATACCGTCGTCGATCACGCTGAC
>NZ_RZTV01001138.1:0-234 GCF_003997555.1 Mesorhizobium sp. M1A.T.Ca.IN.004.03.1.1
CGGGAACACCACGCGATATTCGCGGCGATCCGTGACCGAGAGGAGGCCGCCGCACGCCGTGCCATCCGGACCCACCTGTCGAAAAGTGCGGCGCGCTTCGAAGAGTTGCGCGACGCTACGGTATAATCCTTCTTACAGCTCAGGCTTCGGCTTCATCAGCCGCCGCCAGGCGGCGTGGTCGGTGTGCAGATCGACGGAAGCGTGGATCGCGGGAAGAAGCGGTTTGCGTTTGCG
>NZ_RZTV01001139.1:0-234 GCF_003997555.1 Mesorhizobium sp. M1A.T.Ca.IN.004.03.1.1
GACTAGAGGTGCAAGAGGAAAATCATGAAAAAGATCACCATTGGTGAAGCTGCCCGCCAGAGCGGCGTCAAGGTGCCGACGGTGCGTTATTATGAAAGCATCGGCCTGCTCGCGGCCCCGAGCCGTAGCGAGGGCAACCAGCGCTCCTTCGAGCCTGCCGATATCAGCCGTCTCGCCTTCATCCGCCACGCCCGCGAACTCGGTTTCGAGATCGACGCGATCCGCACGCTGCTC
>NZ_RZTV01001140.1:0-234 GCF_003997555.1 Mesorhizobium sp. M1A.T.Ca.IN.004.03.1.1
ATCCCTACAAGGATACCGCCGGCCCCGCCGTCAACCCGGCGATCAAGATCACCAACATCGTTGCGCTTCTGCTGCTCGCCGTTCTCGCCGCTTGACGCAGATCGCAAAAGCGCCGCGGGGCCCGCCGCGCGAAATACGCCCATTGAAAAACCCGCCGGAGCGATCCGGCGGGTTTTTCGTTGAAGGCCTGTCCGATCAGCGCAGGCTGCTCGGATTTTGCGGCGTTCCGCCGGC
>NZ_RZTV01001141.1:0-234 GCF_003997555.1 Mesorhizobium sp. M1A.T.Ca.IN.004.03.1.1
GGGCGCTTTGCGCTTCACCGCCGACCTGGATATCGAAAACCTGCTGCACGGCGCGCTCGTGCTGAGCACGCGTGCCCATGCTCGAGTCGCTCGCGTCGACACCACGGCCGCATTGGCGGTCGAAGGGGTGCATGAGGTGTTTTGGCATGGCAACACGCCGGCTCACTTCTATAACAGCTCGATATGGTTTTCCGGTCAGAAGGCGCTGGCGGACGAACAGATGTTTCCGCAAAT
>NZ_RZTV01001142.1:0-234 GCF_003997555.1 Mesorhizobium sp. M1A.T.Ca.IN.004.03.1.1
CCTGGCGCCGCGCCTCATGCCCGACAGGTGTGCCGAATGCGCCGACAATGCCCTGCGCCAGCGATTGCACCTGGAAGAGCACGAAGGCGCCGGCGATGCACAGCATGATGAAGGCGGCGAAATCGCTGAGCTTGAGCTCGCGGCTGCCCGAGATCTGGTCGATCTTGGTCAGCTCGGGCTGCATGGCCGCAATCAGGAACGCGGCGATCACATAGACGAACAGCGGGATCAGCG
>NZ_RZTV01001143.1:0-234 GCF_003997555.1 Mesorhizobium sp. M1A.T.Ca.IN.004.03.1.1
TCGGCAATATGGCCGATGGTCTCCTGGATCGTCGCCTTGCGATGATGACGGGGCTGGAACGGGCGCATCCGGCCGTCGCCCTCGCACAGTTCGACCACCTGCTGCATCGCCGCCCTCCTGTCGAGCCGCTGATAGATGCGCGGCGAGAAATCGTCGCGGCTGCCGGCAATCGCAGTCAGTCGGCTCTGCGCCGCTTCGGTGATGGCGCGCAGCGCGGCGCGCACGGGATCGGGG
>NZ_RZTV01001144.1:0-233 GCF_003997555.1 Mesorhizobium sp. M1A.T.Ca.IN.004.03.1.1
CCACGGGTGATACCGGAGCAACGGGCGCCACCGGCTCGACAGGTGCAACTGGAGCGACAGGCGCTACCGGCGATACCGGAGCAACAGGCGCGACCGGCTCGACAGGTGCGACCGGAGCAACCGGCGCCACAGGTGCGACCGGCGCCACGGGTGATACCGGAGCAACGGGCTCGACAGGTGCGACCGGAGCAACAGGCGCGACTGGCGCCACCGGTGATACCGGAGCAACCGGC
>NZ_RZTV01001145.1:0-233 GCF_003997555.1 Mesorhizobium sp. M1A.T.Ca.IN.004.03.1.1
GGTCATCGTCAATGGCCCCCAGGACGAACGGCCTAATCTCGAGATACCGCGGGTGCCGCAGGGCCAATCCCACCGCGTCCGGATCATCACCAGCCCTCCGCAGGATCGCTTCGGCGGCAAACACGTTCAGGAACATCTCATGGCTGAAACTGACCCGGTCACCGCGCCTCTCCAGAAGGTTCGCTGTCTGAAGCGTCTGCAATAAGGCGCCTGCAACACCCTCACGATCCGAC
>NZ_RZTV01001146.1:0-233 GCF_003997555.1 Mesorhizobium sp. M1A.T.Ca.IN.004.03.1.1
GACCGGGAAGCCTTCCGCCGTCTGCGCCACTGCGTCGTGCACGAAGACGATGCCGAGTGCCGTCTCGCCGCGTGCAGCCGCCTTGACGGGCGCCGATCCGGATTTAGTATATTGCGAGATGTTGCCGTTCAACTTCTTCAGGTAGTCGAAGGCCTGGTCCTCACCCATGATCTGCACGAGAGAGGCGAGCGCCGTGTAGGCGGTGCCGGAAGAATTCGGATTGGCGATCTGGA
>NZ_RZTV01000109.1:0-339 GCF_003997555.1 Mesorhizobium sp. M1A.T.Ca.IN.004.03.1.1
TGGCCCTGCTGACAGCTTTAGGTTTATGCGTTTTGCCCAATCCTCAGACTGCGAATTGCTAAATAGAACGATCACCTACCTGCAAATGGCCGCGCTACAGTTTCATCTGAGGGTTGCGAAGCTCGGCACTCCGACTGAACCGGAGCAAATTCATAACCTCTCTCCGAGAGAAATAGAGTGCATTTATTGGGTGTCGAAAGGAAAATCGTCATGGGAAATAGGAACTATTTTAGGCAGATCACGAAATACGATAGATTTCCATTTAAAAAATGTAATGCGGAAGTTGGATGCGACCAGCAGAACGGTAGCTGTTGTAAAAGCTTTGAAACTTGGGATTAT
>NZ_RZTV01001147.1:0-233 GCF_003997555.1 Mesorhizobium sp. M1A.T.Ca.IN.004.03.1.1
AATATCGGCGGCAGCTGAATGGCTGAGGCCTTCGCCATAGACGAGCAGCACCGCGTCGCACTGTCTTTCCGGCAAAGCGCGCACGGCCGCCCACAATTCGCTCGATATCTCATCGTCACTCTTACTGGGCGCATCGGGCAGCGGTTCGGCGGCATAAGCACGGAACGTCTGTTCTTCTCGAGCCAGCTTGCGCCTATGGTCGCGGGCGGCGTTCAGCGTCAGGGTGTAGAGCC
>NZ_RZTV01001148.1:0-233 GCF_003997555.1 Mesorhizobium sp. M1A.T.Ca.IN.004.03.1.1
ATAGGCGGTAGCATAGGCCGAAATCGCTGCCATCTTGGGGTCTGCGGTATTCATCAGCGCGTGGTAATTGCGCTTCAGCGAATTCAGTCCCGCGAGTTCCGCCGTGGGCTTCTTCGCGGGCCGAGTCGCAGGCGCTGCGGCGATAGTCGTCTTCTTGGCCGCGCCTTTCGTGCTGACGGTCTGCTTGGTCGTTTTCATCTTGCCGGCTTGGACCGACTTGCCCGAAGTTTTCG
>NZ_RZTV01001149.1:0-233 GCF_003997555.1 Mesorhizobium sp. M1A.T.Ca.IN.004.03.1.1
CGCGCGGGCGCATCCTGAAGCGGGCGGCCGACATCATGCGCGAGAGAAACCAGGCGCTCTCCGAACTGGAAACGCTCGATACCGGCAAGCCGATCCAGGAGACAATAGTCGCCGACCCGACCTCGGGTGCCGATGCCTTCGAATTCTTCGGCGGTATTGCGCCGGCCGGTCTCAACGGTTCGCAGATCCCGCTCGGCCAGGACTTTGCCTATACCAAGCGGGTGCCGCTCGGC
>NZ_RZTV01001150.1:0-233 GCF_003997555.1 Mesorhizobium sp. M1A.T.Ca.IN.004.03.1.1
GCCCGCAGCAGAGACCGTCCGCACGATCGTCTCGCTGCGGGCAGCGGGTAACGCGACAGGGCATAGGCGGCGGGGATGCCGAGGATGAGGGCTGCCAGTGTTCCGAAAACGGCAAGGAACATCGACATGGCGAAGCTGTCGCGAAAGCTTTCAATAGTGAAGACCTTCATCACCCAGCGCAGCGAGAGGCCCTGCGGCGGGAAAGCCAGCGTGTCACCAGCCGAGAGCGAGGC
>NZ_RZTV01001151.1:0-233 GCF_003997555.1 Mesorhizobium sp. M1A.T.Ca.IN.004.03.1.1
CGAGCGTCCGCAAGACGGCCTCAAAATGTCGAGAAAGTCGGCGTATTCGGTTGTTTGTCGCTGTATTTCCCGCTCATGCGCGGAATCCCCGCTCCCAGTGGTGAGCGCAGCGGCTTGACCAGAGCCGCCATTTTGGTATGACCAGATTTGGGAAGTGATAAGCGCGGACGCCGCAACGCAGTGGCGAAGTGCCAAGGGGGAGAGATGAAGATCGGCATGTGCATGTTCCTCTG
>NZ_RZTV01001152.1:0-233 GCF_003997555.1 Mesorhizobium sp. M1A.T.Ca.IN.004.03.1.1
ATCATGCGCGCGATCATCCTGCTCGGCGATGCGCTCGGCATGCGCGTGACCGTCGAAGGCGTCGAGACGGCCGCCCAACTGACGCTGCTCGAATGCGAGGAATGCGACGAGATCCAGGGCTATCACATCAGTCCGCCGCGCCCGGTCCGTGACGTGCCCCATCTTCTCTCACTGCCGCCGAAGAGCAGCGGCGCGACAGCTTTTCCGACGCTCGAGCGCTGACCTCCCTCGAT
>NZ_RZTV01001153.1:0-233 GCF_003997555.1 Mesorhizobium sp. M1A.T.Ca.IN.004.03.1.1
TGGCTCCTCACCAAACCTAGGCTCCTGTTGCTTGAGGAACCGACCAGGGGCGTGGACGTGCGGGCCAAATCCGAAGTCTACGCGCTCATCCAGGCGGCCGCCAAGGATGGCTGCAGCGTTATCATCGTGTCAGCCGATAACGCCGAGCTGCTCGGGCTCTGCCACCGCGTTGCGGTCATGTTCGAAGGCG
The DNA here is from genome assembly GCF_003997555.1 of Mesorhizobium sp. M1A.T.Ca.IN.004.03.1.1. Lineage (NCBI taxonomy): Bacteria > Pseudomonadati > Pseudomonadota > Alphaproteobacteria > Hyphomicrobiales > Phyllobacteriaceae > Mesorhizobium > Mesorhizobium sp. M1A.T.Ca.IN.004.03.1.1. The sequence goes on from NZ_RZTV01001153.1 coordinate 191, forward strand.
CGATCACCACCATGCTCGACGCGGCCACGTCGAAGGAAGAAAC
>NZ_RZTV01001154.1:0-233 GCF_003997555.1 Mesorhizobium sp. M1A.T.Ca.IN.004.03.1.1
GCCGGAAAGCTGCCAGGGGAATTTCTTCTCGAAGCCGGAAAGACTGACGAGATCGAGCGCTTCGGCGATGCGCCTCGTCCGGTCGGCGCCAGAATATCCCATGATTTCCAGCGGCAGGGCGATGTTGTTTTCGATGGTGCGCCAGGGATAGAGCGCCGGCGCCTGGAAGACATAGCCGTAGGCACGGGCCTTGCGCGCCTCTTCCGGCGTCATGCCATTGATCGAGATCTCGC
>NZ_RZTV01001155.1:0-233 GCF_003997555.1 Mesorhizobium sp. M1A.T.Ca.IN.004.03.1.1
GGCGGCATAACCCTTGACCGTCTCGATCAGGTTCGGGATCAGGTCGGCGCGGCGCTTGAGTTGGACGTCGATGCCCGACCAGGCTTCTTCCGCCATCTGCCGCGCGCGAACCAGGCCGTTGTAGACGAAGACGAGATAGAGCGCGACCAGAACGATGACGCCAAGCGCAATATACATCGCGAATCCCCCGCAGCGAAGTAAAGTTGAGGCGGAGACTAAGCGGTTTTGCCGGC
>NZ_RZTV01001156.1:0-233 GCF_003997555.1 Mesorhizobium sp. M1A.T.Ca.IN.004.03.1.1
CCGCCATGACGCGGTCCCAGTCTTCCGGACTGGTGTTCTCGATGAGCTGCCATGGGTAGATGCCGGCGTTCTGGACGATGATGTCGAGCCGGCCATGGCGCTGCAGCGCCAATGCCACGACTGCCTCCGCGTCGGCCATTTTCGAGATGTCGGTGTGGATGAAGGCGGCGCCCAGCTCGTCGGCGCTCGCCCTGCCGGCTTCGGCTTCGCTGTCGGCCAGCACCAGTTTCGCG
>NZ_RZTV01000110.1:0-315 GCF_003997555.1 Mesorhizobium sp. M1A.T.Ca.IN.004.03.1.1
TACAGCCTGTCTTCACACGCAGGCAGGCATCGTGGCTGATACAGTCGATTGGGCAGAAGACGCAGTCGACCGAGGGAAGCAGAGTATCGATGCGGGAAACCGCTTCGCGCAGACCGCCATCATGATGGATGAGCTCAGCGCCGAAATTGCTGGCGATTTGGCGAAGATGCGCCACCTGGCAGTCGCGGCCACCGACATAGAGGAAACTGCGGCCATCCAGTTTGGATCGCCCGAGGGATGCCTGACCAGCGTCCTCGCCCGCGTTATCGCGGACCTCCCGGTTCGAACCCTTCTTGCCCTTGCGAGCCATATGCC
>NZ_RZTV01001157.1:0-233 GCF_003997555.1 Mesorhizobium sp. M1A.T.Ca.IN.004.03.1.1
GCCAACTCAGTGAAGCTCAGACTATATCTTCCCATTTGCTATGGGCCGGGATTTCGTGGGCAGATTATTCTTTCGTCACTGCCTAGTCGTTCGACCTTCCGCATCCCTCACAATCCATAGGATTGCTACATATGCGGCTTGGTTCGGGATTGCCATCATTTTGATTCAGATGCTATTATTAGAACACAACATCTGATTGGCGATGGTTTCCCCCGAATTAACCCGGTTTTTCA
>NZ_RZTV01001158.1:0-233 GCF_003997555.1 Mesorhizobium sp. M1A.T.Ca.IN.004.03.1.1
GTCATCAAACCATCCTGAAGGGCTCCAGCTCTCCCACAGGAAGCGCGCGAATTCGCGACCGTTGTGGCGGACAACTTCCTCACCGCGCTTCGTTGCCATGAACCACTGATACCAGAATGCCCTTGCCTGCTCGAACGGCGGCGTCGCGGGTTCGCCGGGCTGCCATCCCAGCGACATCGCTGCGCAACATGCGATGCGTGCGGGAAAGATCGAGGCCAGCAGGTAAGCAATGC
>NZ_RZTV01001159.1:0-233 GCF_003997555.1 Mesorhizobium sp. M1A.T.Ca.IN.004.03.1.1
GGGCATCCGCCTCCATGATGCCGAGCGGGCCGACGCCCTGCGCGCCGATGAACATCCGCCGCGCATAAAAATTGCGGATCGCGTCATTGTCGAAAGGCGACAGGATGAGGCTCTGTTCACGATAGATCGCGCCGCCCGGCACCGTCACCGTGTTCTTGGAATGCTTCACCAGATGTTCGGCGATGGCAAAAGAGTTGGTCATCACCTGCATGCGATGGCCGGCCATGTAGTGC
>NZ_RZTV01001160.1:0-233 GCF_003997555.1 Mesorhizobium sp. M1A.T.Ca.IN.004.03.1.1
AGGAAATCCAGTTCCATTCGTACACATTTCTCGACACCGGCGCCTGCCAATCGGCGGATACCTTGAGCTTGGCAAGTGCGCGTTTCACACAGATGAGCCGGCCGGGAAGCTCCACACGGTAGATATCTGAAGAAACACCACCCGTCAGCGGCTTGTAGATCGCCTCCTCGGAAGCGCTCCTCAAACCGTTCTTCAGCAAGAACTCATCGAAAGTCGTCATCTCATATACAGAC
>NZ_RZTV01001161.1:0-233 GCF_003997555.1 Mesorhizobium sp. M1A.T.Ca.IN.004.03.1.1
AAAGCATTCAACTGAAGCTGGCCCGCCTCGGCGGCCATGGTGATCGTCACGTCATTGCCGATCACTTCGAAAGCGACCTGGTTGACGACCTCGGGGATGACCGGGTTGACCTTGCCCGGCATGATCGACGAACCCGCCTGGCGCGCCGGCAGGTTGATCTCGTTCAGCCCGGCGCGCGGCCCCGAAGACAGAAGCCGCAGGTCGTTGCAGGTTTTGGACAGCTTGACCGCGAC
>NZ_RZTV01001162.1:0-233 GCF_003997555.1 Mesorhizobium sp. M1A.T.Ca.IN.004.03.1.1
AAGACGATTGCCTCCATACTTGCGTCTCTAACTATTGGACGTAGAAGAGACTTCATGTTTCTACGTCTTACGCCGAGATAGGTTACATATTCGAAGTAAGGCGATGTACCCCAGCTGCTTGCCAGGCTGCTCTTTTTGATGAGCGCTGTCCCGAAAGAGCGGTTTGACCTCGGCAAAGCCGAACGCGGCTCGCCATCGCGCCAAAGCGCAACCGAAAGTGCAGCGCGCCCGCG
>NZ_RZTV01001163.1:0-232 GCF_003997555.1 Mesorhizobium sp. M1A.T.Ca.IN.004.03.1.1
ACACCGTGCAGCCGAAATCACTTGCCGATGCGGCACAGGGCGGCGACTCCCTGGCGCTGTTCGAGATCGGCGCACGCTATTCGGACGGCCGCAACGGCATGACCGTCGATCAGAAACAGGCCGCAGGCTGGTACCAGCTTTCGGCCGACAAGGGTTTTGCGCCGGCACAATACCGGCTCGGCAGCATGTATGAGAAGGGCAACGGCGTCGAACGCGACATCTCCAAGGCGAA
>NZ_RZTV01001164.1:0-232 GCF_003997555.1 Mesorhizobium sp. M1A.T.Ca.IN.004.03.1.1
GAAAGGTGCCCGAACGGCCGACCCGTCTTTCGCCAAAGCGGGTGACAAACACAAACAGCTGCCACCCCAGATATGTGCTACGCGGGTCGAGCTCGTATGCTTCGGCGAGCATGCGCTCCGCCGAATCCAGGTCCGTATCGCGCATGCGGAACACCTGTCGCAGCGCTGTCAATGCAAGCCGAGACGCCCGGTGTCGGGGCTCGTCGCGGCAAAGACGATGACGAAATCGGCG
>NZ_RZTV01001165.1:0-232 GCF_003997555.1 Mesorhizobium sp. M1A.T.Ca.IN.004.03.1.1
GGCGGCCTCATCGGCCTCCTGGCCGGCTTCTTCGGCGGCTGGGTGGACACCCTGTTCGCCCGCCTGGTCGACGTTCTGCTGGCCATTCCGAAATTCCTGCTGGCCGTCATCGTCGTCACCGCGATCGGCTTCGACACCACCAACGCCGCCATCGCAACCGGCGTTTCGGCGGTCGCCCTCTTCGCCCGGGTGATGCGCTCGGAGGTGATCAAGACCCGGCAAGCGACATTTG
>NZ_RZTV01001166.1:0-232 GCF_003997555.1 Mesorhizobium sp. M1A.T.Ca.IN.004.03.1.1
GTCATGGTCTGGATCCATGGGGGCGGCTTCACCAATGGCTCCGGCATCGAGCTGACCTCGTATGACGGCCACAATCTGAGCAAGGAAGGCGATGTCGTCGTCGTCACCCTCAACCACCGGCTCAACGTGCTCGGCTTCCTCGATCTTTCCGCCTACGGAGAGAAATACAAACGGTCGGGCAATGCCAGCGCCACAGATCTCGTCGCTGCGCTGCAATGGGTCCAGGATAATG
>NZ_RZTV01000111.1:0-337 GCF_003997555.1 Mesorhizobium sp. M1A.T.Ca.IN.004.03.1.1
TTCTGCTCGGAATTCGGCTTCCAGTCCTATACCTCGCTGCCTGTCATCAGGACTTATGCCGAGGAGAAGGATATGAATATCGCTTCTCCCGTCATGGAGCTGCACCAGAAGAATGCTGGCGGCAACGAGCGCATCGCCGGCACGATGTTCCGCTATTTCCGCTTTCCCAAGGATTTTCCGAACTTCGTCTATCTCTCCCAGATCCAGCAGGGCTTGGCAATCAAGACGGCGGTGGAATATTGGCGATCGCTGAAGCCCCATTGCATGGGCACGATCTATTGGCAGCTCAACGACACCTGGCCGGTCGCCTCCTGGTCGAGCCTCGATTATGGCGGCC
>NZ_RZTV01001167.1:0-232 GCF_003997555.1 Mesorhizobium sp. M1A.T.Ca.IN.004.03.1.1
AGGCCAGCACGCCGTCGTCGTGCATGCGATCCGATGCCCACCGGAAGAAGCGGGCGTACATGTCGTAAACCTTGGTCTTCTGCGCCGTGGACAGCCGAATGTAGCTGTCCTTGATTAATCGATCGACATGCTCGTAGCTTCGGTTTTTGTTGTTGTCGTTCTCATTCTGCTGGTTGGCGTTGTAGGGTGGGTTGCCGATAATCACAGAGATCTTACGTGCATTCTGCCGCTT
>NZ_RZTV01001168.1:0-232 GCF_003997555.1 Mesorhizobium sp. M1A.T.Ca.IN.004.03.1.1
TTCCAGAAGCAGATGGCCACCTACAAGCTGCTGATCATCAACGAACTGGGCTTCGTGCCGCTGTCCAAGACTGGCGCGGAATTGCTGTTCGAGTTAATCTCACCACGCTACGGGCGCGGTGCCACCCTGATCACCAGCAATCTTCCATTTGACAAATGGACCGAGACCTTGGGATCCGAACGTCTGACCGGCGCGCTGCTCGATCGCATCGCCCACCATGTCAACATCCTCG
>NZ_RZTV01001169.1:0-232 GCF_003997555.1 Mesorhizobium sp. M1A.T.Ca.IN.004.03.1.1
ACGGCGAGTTCCTCGTCCTCGTCGGCCCGTCCGGCTGCGGAAAGTCGACGTCGCTGCGCATGCTCGCCGGCCTCGAGGACGTCAACGCCGGCCGCATCCTCATCGGTGACCGCGACGTCACCGACGTGCAGCCGAAGGACCGCGACATCGCGATGGTCTTCCAGAACTACGCGCTGTACCCGCACATGTCCGTCGCGGACAACATGGGCTTCGCCCTGAAGATCGCCGGCAA
>NZ_RZTV01001170.1:0-232 GCF_003997555.1 Mesorhizobium sp. M1A.T.Ca.IN.004.03.1.1
CGGCAAGCCGTGATCGGCAAAGTCCTGCGTCGTGCCGATGGCTATGCGGCCGCCGGCTCGCGCCCCTTTCAGCGCCGGCCAGGCCTCGCTGTGGACGGCAAGGATACGCCGCGCATGGCCGACAAGGTCTTCGCCGGCCGGCGTCAGCCCGCGCCCCCTGCCCTGTGGCGCGAGCAGCGGCTCGCCGACGATTTCTTCCAGTCGCTGCATTTGCGCCGTCACCGCGGACGGC
>NZ_RZTV01001171.1:0-232 GCF_003997555.1 Mesorhizobium sp. M1A.T.Ca.IN.004.03.1.1
ATTTTCTCCGGCGCGGCCCCAGGTGGCCGGCGTGGGATCCTCAAATCGTGTCGCCAGCGAGGCCGGTTTCGTGAAAGCCTTTTGAGTTTGCTCAGCGACTTGAGCGTAGGTCCTCGTCCGGCCCTTATTCATCTCTGGCCCAGCCCTTGCTGTCGGCTGTCTTCGCGAGGAGGAATGCATAACAGCTGCTGATCTCGTCGAGCTTTCTCACTAACTCGCCGTCCGATCCACC
>NZ_RZTV01001172.1:0-232 GCF_003997555.1 Mesorhizobium sp. M1A.T.Ca.IN.004.03.1.1
CTATCGGCACCGCGACGCGCTCGTGCTTTTCGACGGCTTTGCGGAATTCCGGCGTCTCGGCAATCTTCAGGCGGACATAGAGGCCGACGGCGACGAGGGCGAGGCTGGCGATGAAGGGAATGCGCCATCCATAGTCGAGGAAATCCTCGTTGCTCATCGTTTCCGTCAGGATGAGGAAGAAGCCGGAGGAGAGGATGAAGCCGATCGGCGCGCCGAGCTGCGGGAACATGGC
>NZ_RZTV01001173.1:0-232 GCF_003997555.1 Mesorhizobium sp. M1A.T.Ca.IN.004.03.1.1
GATCGGTATTCGAGATCGTGGAGGGCAGATTATAGGTGCTCTTCAGGAAATTGGTGATGGCGGGATCGGCAAGCAGATCATCGACATTGGCGATCGTCGCCATGCGGGAGGAGTAGTCGTTTGTGCGCGCCGAGGCGGCGATTTTCGTGTTGGTGATCTGGCTGGCGGTCTGGGCAGCCATGCCATCCTCCAGCGATCCGGCAGCCTTGAAATTGAAGGCGGCGGCGACGTC
>NZ_RZTV01001174.1:0-232 GCF_003997555.1 Mesorhizobium sp. M1A.T.Ca.IN.004.03.1.1
CTCTGTTCCACGCTCGGCTGGTGGAAGCATCTGGACCCGCAGCAGCGCAACGCCACCACCGAGGACAGTTGCTCCAACGCGGGCGGTGACGGCCCCGGAAGCGGCAAGGCCAACTGGGACTGACGTGATGTCACTTTCGCCTTCGCGCATTGCGCTGCTTGGCCCTCAGTGGCCGGGCGCTCATTTCTTGCGATGCAAGGGGCGATTATGCTGAAGGACAGGCCGGGCAACC
>NZ_RZTV01001175.1:0-232 GCF_003997555.1 Mesorhizobium sp. M1A.T.Ca.IN.004.03.1.1
GTGGGCAGCTTCCACCGCCGACCGGCAGCTCGCAGTTTCCGGCTGCACCAGCGTCGACGGCGCCGATGCCGGGCGTCCAGCCCGGCGCAATGGCCGCGAATGCGCTCGATATCACCAAGGAATCGATGGTCGGAAGCTGGCGTGTCAACGGCAGCTGCGACATGTTCCTGACGCTGACCAATCTCGGCAGCGGTTCGCGCGGTGGAACGCGCGGCTGCGTCGGCGAGCTGAC
>NZ_RZTV01001176.1:0-232 GCF_003997555.1 Mesorhizobium sp. M1A.T.Ca.IN.004.03.1.1
GGAACACCTTCGAGGGCCGATGATTCTCGTCGAGCGCCGAATAGAAGAAGCTCTTGCCATCGGGCGCCCAGACGCCGCCGCCGCCGGTATTTTCGATCCGGTCGGTAAGGTCTTGCCCGGTCTGGAGGTCGCGCACCTGCAGCGTGAAGAATTCCGAACCCTTGTCGTCGTAACCCCAGATGCCGCGGCTGTGGTCGCTCGAATGGTCGAGGCCGGCGAGGCGGAAATAGGC
>NZ_RZTV01000112.1:0-336 GCF_003997555.1 Mesorhizobium sp. M1A.T.Ca.IN.004.03.1.1
ATCAGATCGTTGGTCGCCTGTTCCAGTGCGAACATGCCGAGCGGGCCGATAAGATCGGAGGCCTCGGCGATCGGGATGAATTCGGACGGCGGGATATTGCCGCGTTTGGGATGTTCCCAGCGCATCAGCGCCTCGAAACCGGCGACCTCGACATCCTCCAGCCTTGCGATCGGCTGGTAGACCATCGCCAATTCCTTGCGCTCGATGGCGCGGCGCAGATCCGTTTCCAGCTGCAGCCGGTCGGTGCCGAAGTCGCGGAAGGCCGGCTGGACCGGCTCGACGCGGTTGCCGCCGGCCCGTTTTGCCCGGTACATGGCAAGCTCCGCATCACTGAGC
>NZ_RZTV01001177.1:0-232 GCF_003997555.1 Mesorhizobium sp. M1A.T.Ca.IN.004.03.1.1
CAGATTGGGCGTCAAGCTACGTTGATCCTATTGATGCCGAAGAAGCCAGCCGCCAGTGGGCCGCCGTCATGGCAGACCTGAACGCAGCCGGCACTATCGCAGACGCCAACGGCCATACCGTCGTCAGGCTGGTTGAGTTCAGAGTGCAGTACCGCAAGGCGGCAAAGCACGTGGCTGAGCATGGCGCGCTCCTTTCCAGCAAGCGTGCGAAAATCGGCCAGTGGAATCCGTA
>NZ_RZTV01001178.1:0-232 GCF_003997555.1 Mesorhizobium sp. M1A.T.Ca.IN.004.03.1.1
CGCCCTTTATGCGCTGTGCGCCATCGCGCCGCGCTTCCGCGCCCGCAACCGCGTCGAGCGCGTCATGCTCTGGGGCCTGCTGCTCGCCTCCTCGATCGCCATCCTGACGACGGTCGGCATCGTGTTGTCCATGCTGTCGGAAGCCGCCCGCTTCTTTGCCGTCGTTCCCGCCGGCGAATTCTTCTTCGGCACCGTCTGGGATCCGCGCTTTGCCGGCGCCGGCAGCTCCTCC
>NZ_RZTV01001179.1:0-232 GCF_003997555.1 Mesorhizobium sp. M1A.T.Ca.IN.004.03.1.1
GTTGCGATGAATGACCCCGAGGCCGCCGGCCTGGGCCATGGCGATCGCCAGGCGGCTCTCGGTGTCATTCACCGCAACCTGACGCCGATCGAGCAGGCCGAGCAGGTCCGGCAAGTGAAGAAGTTTGAAAGCGGCATGGTCGTCAATCCGGTGACGATCGGCCCCGATGCGACGCCCGCCGATGCATTCGGGCTCATGAAATCCTACAGCATTTCCGGCATCCCTGTCGTGG
>NZ_RZTV01001180.1:0-231 GCF_003997555.1 Mesorhizobium sp. M1A.T.Ca.IN.004.03.1.1
TCATCGTCTGGACGGCCTATCTCTCCTTCACCAATTCCAAGACCTTCCCCTCCTATCAGCTGACCGGGGCGCGCGCCTATCAGCGGCTGTGGCGCTGGACCTTCGAGAGCGATCCGCCGTCCTCCTGGTACACCTCGATCACCAACATGGCGATCTTCGGCTTCCTCTATGTCGGCATCTGTCTGGCGCTCGGCCTGCTGCTCGCCATCCTGCTCGACCAGAAGATCCGCG
>NZ_RZTV01001181.1:0-231 GCF_003997555.1 Mesorhizobium sp. M1A.T.Ca.IN.004.03.1.1
GGCTCAGGCAAGCATGCCGGAAAACTGGGGCCTTCCGAGCAGCCCGGCGGCGACGCCGTATTACCGCGGCATGCCGACTTCGGTGCTGGATGATGTGGTGGTGCTGCGGTTCAACGATGCGACTGGAGCGCGTCAATTGCTGAGCAGAGAGGCCAGCGACATCGCGGCAGTGCTTATCGATCCGATGCCCAGCAGGGCCGGGCTCATCGTTCCCGAGCCGGAATTCGTTTC
>NZ_RZTV01001182.1:0-231 GCF_003997555.1 Mesorhizobium sp. M1A.T.Ca.IN.004.03.1.1
CCCTGATATTGGCGATCATCCCGGCCCAGGCCTTGTCGTCGAGACGCGGCGCGCGATCGGAATGGCCGGCGGCATAGTCCCGCTCGTCGTGCCCCCAGTCCATGACCGTGAGATAAGGAGTCTTGAACCGCTGGCCTTCCATCTGTTCCGGCTGCGGCAGACTGGTGATGACGGCGCAGATTTCCTCCGTCTGCCGCAGCAATGTCTCCCGATTTTCAGGCGAGACGAGAT
>NZ_RZTV01001183.1:0-231 GCF_003997555.1 Mesorhizobium sp. M1A.T.Ca.IN.004.03.1.1
CATGGAAGTGCTGACCACCGTCGGCCTTCAGGATTTTGCCAAGGCCTATCCGCGCGAACTTTCCGGCGGCATGAAGATGCGCGTCTCGATCGCCCGTGCGCTGGTGACGAAGCCGAAGCTGCTGCTGATGGACGAGCCTTTCGCCGCGCTCGATGAGATCACCCGTCAGAAGCTCAACGACGACGTGCTGCGGCTGTGGAAGGCGACCGGCATTACGGTGATTTTCGTGAC
>NZ_RZTV01001184.1:0-231 GCF_003997555.1 Mesorhizobium sp. M1A.T.Ca.IN.004.03.1.1
TAAGAGATTCACCGCAGCCCTTCGAGCGATCGACTTCCGGGGTCGTGCCCTTCTGGCCATGAATGATGACCATCTTCCCCTTGCCGCCGGCTTCCTTCAGGATATAGTCGCAGACGGCCTTGGCAGAGGCGACGGAATCCGTTGCGAGGAATGTGTCGCCCGGGGCCCCCTCCGCGTTGCGGTCAACGTTAACCACCGGGATGCCGGCATTCTTGGCGAGCTTGACCGGAA
>NZ_RZTV01001185.1:0-231 GCF_003997555.1 Mesorhizobium sp. M1A.T.Ca.IN.004.03.1.1
CTTGCCTCGCAGCAGGCGGAATTCGACGAAACCGGGCACCTCAGCCAGGCTGGAATCGCGATTGCGCCAGACCGTCTCGAAATCGCCCTCGGTTCCGGTTACCACCTTGAAGCGATTCATTGCGATATACATGAAATCTCCTTACGCCTTCCTCCTGGCGGCCCTTACAGCAGGTGAGGGAAAGGCGAGAATATTATTGCCGTTTGACGCCGCCGCGCCAAGCGGTCTTGT
>NZ_RZTV01000113.1:0-335 GCF_003997555.1 Mesorhizobium sp. M1A.T.Ca.IN.004.03.1.1
TTCGAAAATGTGCTGGGTGACGATGCCGACCAGATCGGCCGTCGACGACATCGGATCGAGCGTCGGCGGCTCGCCGATCGTCGCGACATTGATGACGCCGCCCTTTTCCTGGGCAAAGAGGGTCGAAGGCAGGGCGACAAGCGCGGTACCGAGAAGGAATGCGACCAGTGTTTTCATGTGACAGCTCCCGTTTAGTTCCACAATTATGTAATTCATCTTTTTGTAACAGAATAGAAGCTGGAGCTATCGTGTCAAGCATGAGCGGTCGATTATGCAGCCGCGGATGGCGCGTTTCCGGAAAGCACCATCTTCAGCTGCGCTAGTTCTCCGCACGG
>NZ_RZTV01000011.1:0-43006 GCF_003997555.1 Mesorhizobium sp. M1A.T.Ca.IN.004.03.1.1
CGGATCACCCGCCTTACCCGGCAACAGCGCAGCGATGCGCGCCCACTGGACGTTCGTCAGTTCGTACCGTTTGGCCATCCGTCGCGCTCCGAATCAGAACCCTCGGAACGCAATGAATCAACGCCAAACCGCGTTGAGAATCCTGAATGTAGATTGGACCTAGTTGATCGCGTTGGGCAAAGTGGCGCGCATTGCGGACTAGGGGCGTGATACCGCTGGCCAGTGGCAGCGACTTATCATGACGAACCAAGTGACTTGCTCAACCAGTCGGCAAATCCTCTGGCCCGTTTGCTCGGCTGGCGCCCGGCCGGAAACAAAGCATGGATGGGTATGGTCGGTAGCGCAAAATCCGGCAGCAGCCGACACAGGCGGCCGTCCTGTAGTTCTGCGTTAAACATCCATCCCGAACCGAATGCGACGCCAAGCCCAGCCACAACACAGGCTGTAACGCCGGCCGAGCTCGAGACCCTGATGCGAGGACTTTCGGGCAGCACAAAGCGAACCTGCGGATCGATCAGCTCCTGAAACGTCGCGCCGGAACTATCAGAAGGCCCGAAGATCACCTGGTGCTTCGCCAGATCCGCAGGGCTGCTCGGCTGACCGTGCCGGGCAATGTAGTCCGGCGCGGCAACGAGCAACCGAGGCGTCTGCCCGACCTTGCGCGCCATCATGCTGGAATTGTCGAGCAGGCCAAGCCGTATCGCGACATCGGCACCCTCCTCAGCAAGACTGCGCCGGCGATCGTCCATCATCAACTCGACAGAGAGATCGGGGTGCTCGGCGAGAAGGCTGGGCAAGCGAGGAATGACCGCGCGCACACCAAATGTCACCGACAACTCGACGCGCAGAACTCCGCGTAACTCCTCATTGCCTGCTGCGGTGTCGGCCGCTGCACCAAGATCTGCTAGCAGCGGCCGGATCTGGTCGAGGTAGACTTGCCCGGCCTCGGTCAGCCCGACCTTGCGGCTGGTGCGGATGAGTAGGCGGGCACCGATGCGCGCCTCAAGATCGTTCAGAATCCGCGACACGGACGGCTGCGACAGACCGATCTCGCGGGCGACCTGGGAAAGGTTTCCCCTCTCGGCCACCCGCACGAAAACCTCAAGCTCTTGCAGTCTGTCGGCCATTCATTTTCCGGATGATTGCTATGCTCTTTGGCAAGCTACCCCCCTTTCTGGAAATAGGCGAGGACATTCCGCCGCAAGCCGTGCGGTCAAGATTTGGAGTGTCTCATGTCTCTTCAGGAAAAGCTCGATGCCTTCAAAGCCGACTTTGAAGGCAAGGCCCCCAAGCAAGCGGTCGAGGTCATGCGGCGTGCAACCGCCGAACTCATAGCGTCGGGTCGGCGGCCCAAGCCTTAAAAGCAGGCGCTGTTGCGCCAGCATTCGCATTGCCGGAGGCTGATGGCGGATCTGTCGCATCCAGCGATCTGCTTGCCCGCGCTCCCTTGGTGCTCAGTTTTTATCGCGGAGTCTGGTGCCCCTACTGCAACCTCGAGCTTGCCGCCTTGCAGGAAGCTTGGCCAGCAATCCAGGCTACCGGAGCACAACTGGTTTCCATCTCGCCGCAGTCGTTGGCGAACGGCCGCAAGGCCAAGCTCGACAAGCAGATAGCATTCCCGATGCTGAGCGATGCCGGCGGTAGGGTCGCCGATGCCTTCGGCCTGCGGTTTCGCCTGCCCGACGATCTGATCGAGTTGTATCGCGGCTTTGGCGTCGACCTGCCGCTTATCAATGAGGATCGTTCCTGGACTTTGCCGATGCCGGCTCGTTTCGTGGTCGGGCAAGACGGAATCATCGCCTATGCCGAAGTCAGCCCAGACTACACGCGCAGACCCGACCCGGCCGACCTTCTTCCCGTGCTCAAGCGATTGCAGGGCTCCATCGCAGCCTGAGACAGTGGCCATGGACCACATGACGGCCGCGAATGTTACAGCAGCCAGCGCCGCCCGGCGCTGGCTGATGCTAGGCGTGGTCTCAGTAGGCGCCTTCCTGCCGATGACGACATGGTTTTCCGCAACGGCGATTGCGCCGCAGCTGACCCGGCTGTGGGATCTTTCTCCGGCGCAGGGCGCGTGGATAACCGGTGCCGTGCAGATCGGCTTTGCCATCGGCGCGTTGGTCTCCAGCATGGCCGGCCTTCCGGATGTGTTTTCGCTTCGCAAGCTGATCGGCGTCAGTGCCTTGACGGCGGCCGCCGCCAACCTGTGCCTTTTGTTCGCGCCCTCCGTCGGCTTGCTGCTGGTCGCCCGTTTTGTCACCGGCCGGCCCTGGCGGGCGTGTATCCACCAGCGGTGAAACTGGCATCCACATGGTTCAGTCGCGGACGGGGCACGGCGCTTGGCGTCCTCCTCGCGGCACTGACGCTTGGTTCTGCCTTTCCTCATCTGATATCAGCCCGAGTTGACGAATTGACTTGGCAAAGCGTCATCGTGGCCACTTCCGTCGCAGCACTGGCCGGCGCTTTGTTGATCCTGTGGATGGGGGAGGAGGGACCCTATCCTTTCGCGAGATCGGCATTGGACCCTCGCCACATCAAAGCGCTGGTGCGAAACCGCGCGCTGATGCTCGCCAATCTTGGCTATCTCGGTCACATGTGGGAGCTCTACGCCATGTGGGGCTGGATACTGGCTTACATCAGGGCAGGTGGTCCCGGTCTGGGCATTGGGGATCCCAGCATTGCGTCCTTGCTTGCGTTCTTCATCGTAGCGTCGGGTGGGATCGGCTCAATTGCCGGTGGCATCGTCGCGGATCGCATCGGCCGCACTGCAACGGCGGCTGCGATGATGGTTGTATCCGCCTTCTGCGCCTCCGTTCTGGCTTTTCTCCGTCGTTGCCATCGCGTAGGGAGCGACCGTCATCGGCGATTCCGCCCAATTCTCGGCGATGGCAACCGAATTGAGCGATCAACGCTACGTGGGCACAGCACTTTCCCTGCAGCTAAGCGTCGGCATCGCACTCACTTTTTGCTCCATCCATCTGGTGTCATTCAGGCGGAGACGGTAGGTTGGCGCTGGAGCTTCCTGGTCCTGGCGCCTGGCCCGTTGCTCGGTGTTGTCGCTATGATGGCGCTTCGGCGGATGCCGGCCGCTCGACTAATAGCGCATGGGCTGAGATAGAGGTTCGGTCCTGGCTTTCAGGGTCATCTTGTTGGTCGTCACAACGTTACAAAACATAAAGTAAGTCGTTGATTTATATAACATAATTTAAAGTTCAATCCTTTCTTGCAGCGCGAGTGGCCCGAAGTCGTGCAAGTTCATCGACCACCATGTCACATCGATCAGATCAAGCTGACGAAGCAAGGCTTTTCGTGCTGGCCTTGGGTAGGCTGAGGATCGTTGCGCTCCTTGACCGCCCGTGGACACCGAAGCAGATCAAAGCCGCAAGCAGAGCGACTAGATTTGCAGCAGACCTTTATATTGAACCATCCAGTTCAGGTGACGAGCCCAACTAGGACGCAGCTTGCAGTCTAATTCCTTGGCCGTATGGAACCTAGAAGATGGCAGCCGAAATGACCTCGATCCCGTGGACTTTGGGCCGATGCGGTTCTAAGCTTCCCGATCGCAGGCTTTCGGGAGAGGACTGTGAGAGTCCTATATATATGTTTCGTCTCTACCATGCTGGAACTCCTTATAAGTGCACCAGCCTGGAGCCAGGCAACGAGTTGCCGGCTGCCAGTTCCTGTAGTCCGTGACCATCCTTACTACAACGTATTGGTCGTAAATAGCTGCGGGTTCCAAGTTACAATTCGATTCACTGTAACCCAAGATAAAGGCAAGCAGGTGCGTCGAACTCTTATCGCTTCGCAGTGTGGAGGGCGATCGACGTGGCAAGGCCTTGCTAGTTGGAAGATTGATGGCGCTTGGGATTATGAATACGACGACTCGAGGGCGGTTGTATGCGGGACAGCTAAGAAGGCGGAAATAAGCGAGCCGCCGGGCAAGGGTGCAAAAAACAAGAACTCGTTTTCCTCGCGTCTAGATAAGGCGAGGAACCGGACGAGGGGGGCCGAAGATGAGATCCGCAAAAACAAGCAGGAGCTTGATGCGGCGTCCCAGCGCGGGGAAGAAGCGCAGCAAAAGGAACAAATCAAACGAAGTGCTGCCTTCGAGAAAGAAATCGCCGCCCGCGAGCGTCAAGAGGCTGAAGAGTTCAAGAAGTTAAAGGAGACGAACAAGCGAGAACGGGCCAAGATCGCAAGGCAGCTTGAGGCCGAACGCCTAGCAGGCCCCCCAGAGCTCATAGGGGGTATTCAACCCACATATCAGATGATGGTGGATTGCAGCTATCCGTCTGCCTCACCTTGCTATCGTAGAGAATGCAGGTCCAGCGGTAGGTTCTACGAGGGGGACGAGACGTGTGCATTGGAATGCGCAGCGAAAGAGAATTTGGGTAACATTGATCCAGGGACTGCTCGGTGTATGCGCAATTTTAGAGAGGATTGAGGCGTGATCGCGATTATTCGTGTCCTGCCGCTTGCGATGTTCCCGCTTTGCAGCTCCGCCGCCGGTGGCGAAGTCGAAGACGCCTTAGAGCTGCTGAAGACAGCAGTGCGCTGCCCAGTCAGACCGCATTTTTTGACGGAGCAAATTAAAGAGATCAGAGAAGCGAAGTATATTGGAGATGCCAATATCTTTTCCATTCGTATCGACAAGGAGCAGGCTAACGTCTCAGATGACGGCGAGCGCTATCCATTCAAAAGTGTCAACATTGTTCAGGCCCCGATGAGCACCATAGGAGGGCTCGCAGTCAATGGATCGACCGTGACTGTTGGTTGCCAGGGCGGGGAGCGCTGTATCCGAGAGAGCTTGATTAACAACCCGAATGCGGAACCTTGCGCGCCGGAAGATTTTTGTGACGACGGCTCGAGATCGGAGGAGAAGCGCCAGTTAAAGGCCACCAAGATCCGCTTCTGCGACTCCGCTTCAGCAATCGATGCGAGAGATGCCCTCAAGTTCTTATCCCAACGATAGTTCCATCAAGCCTCCAGCAAAATCTGAGGGAGATTGGTAGGTCAAATTTCGATCCGCCACAGTGTCACAAAATAGACCATAAACTGTTGATTTTATTGGAGTAAGGCAGAGTCCAATCCTCTGTGGAGGGTCGTTGCCCAACCTCACACCGACCAGCAAGCGTTCGGCATTGACTTGGTCATCGCCTGAGCCCCGCCATGAAAGTTTTCACCCGGGCGGGGTCGACTTGGTTCCACCAGACGCCGTCATGCTTCAGCGCGCTGGCAATGATGACGCCATCGACGATGTCAAGTATGTCGTTGGCATTATCGGGCGTCACGCCGCTGCCGACCAGGGTGGGGAGGCCGGCGGCGTCCTTGATCATGCGGATGTAACTTAGATCCGCAGCGTGCCCAGTGCGCTGACCTGTGGCGATGATGGCGTCGGCGTCGAAGAAGACCAGATCCTTGATCAATTCTTCCACAGGGCGGTCAGCAACGATGGCATGCGCGCCATGCTTTACATGAGCATCGGCGAAAATGCGGATGCCGTTAGCACGTAGCCGGGCGCGATAGCGTGCTGCCCGGCCTGACTCGCCCTCTACAAAGCCCTCATTGGCGACGTAGGCATTGGCCCACTGATTGATGCGGACGAAGCCCGCCCCAGCGGCACTGGCGATCGCGAGTGCCGGGATCGCGGCGTTTGCAAGCACATTGATGCCGATCGGCTTGCCGAGTTCGCGGCGAATACGATCGGAGACGACAGCCATATAGGCTGCTGTCTCCGGGCCGATATCGTCAGGTTTGGCGAAGGGAATGTCGCCATGGTTCTCGACGATCACGCCGTCGCATCCGCCGTTGAGATAGGCGCGCGCATCATCGAGCCCTCGCTGATAGATCGCCTCTGTAGCCTGGCCGTCGTAGCGCGGCGCGCCAGGAAGCGGCGCAAGGTGAACGACGCCGATCACCACCTTGCTGCGGCCAAAGAGCTGGACGAGCGCGTCGCCGCCTGATTGTCGGACCGGACGTGAGGGCTGGATCATGAGAACTCCGTTTGATCGACGAGCGTCGCCATTTCAGACGCGGAAGGGCAGGATAACAATGTGCCAGGCCGTGTCACCGCGATTGCCGCGGCCGCGAGCGCGAACTTCAGCGCTGAGATAACAGGCATCTCCCTGGCGAGCCCGCCGGCCAGACAGCCGCAGAACACGTCGCCGGCTCCACTGGTGTCCAGCGCCTCGACGTGTGGGGCCGGCAACGGAAGTGTTCGAGGCTGGTCCGGTCCAAGCACAAGACATCCCTCGGCGCCGAGCGTGATCACGACTGTCCCGACGCCTTTGGCGACGAGCGCGCCGGCCGCCGCTGCCATATCACTTCGGCCAGTCAGTGCTTTCGCCTCGGATTGATTCACCACCAACAAGTCTGTCAGGCCGAAGTCAGGCAGAGCCGCCTGAGCGATAGGGCTGGCGTTCAAAATGGTGCGCGTGCCACTTTCCCGTGCCGTCCTCAGGCAGGCATTTGTCGCCGAGCCCCGCAGGTTTCCTTGGCAGACAAGAATGTCGCCCGGCGTCATGCGGCGCGCAAGCGCAGTTTGCACGATCGGATCGAATGCTTGGCTGCAGGCAACGCCGCTGACGATGAAATTCTCGCCGCCAGCATCAATGACGATGGTCGAGCGGTCGCTGGGCAGGTCGAATGCGCTCACCTGCACGTCCGACAGCTCCATGTCGAGCCGGCTCCTGATCCATGCGCCTGCCGGATCCTTGCCGAGCGCCGTCCATAGCGTCACCGCCGCGCCTGTGCGCGCCGCCGCGACTGCCTGATTTGCACCCTTGCCGCCGAGGCCATCGGCATAGGCGGTGGCATTCAACGTCTCGCCGACAGCAGGGAAGCGGCTAAGGCGAAACGTCGTGTCGACACAGGCGTTGCCCATCACGTGGACGTGCATCGCTCAGTTCTCGCCGGTTGCCCAGCCAAGCATCTGTTCGAAGAGGGTCTTGTAGCCTTCCCAGGCGATGAACTCCGGTGGCAGCCAATGCGGCCCGACATCGGACGTCCAGGCCACGGTGCGGCCCTTGCCGTAGTGGCCGGTGACGAGCAGCGGCAGCGATCCATAGTCCGACGATACGGTTGCCAGAACTTCCGCCCCATCTTTCAGCGTCACCTCGTTGAAGCCGAGCAGCATTGGCCAGTCGGCACCGAGACCGTTCAGGATGGGATGGCTCGACGGACCTTTCAGCACCGGCGCAAAACCCTCCGGAACCTCGACGCGATCGTCGACCGCCAGGCAGTTCACCGGTAGCACGTCCTCGACCGGCGTCTTGCGGTAGCGCGCGCCGCCATTGATGCCCTGGAAGCTGTAGTAGCCGCCGAACATCAAAAGTCCGCCGCCGGCGCCCACATAGTCGCGCAGCAGACGCAAGCGGTTCGGCGTTCGCTTGGAATGAACCCAAGTGTCTGGATGCAGAAGCAGCGTGTTGGCGCCGATGTCGGAGAGCACCACTGCGTCATATGCCGCCAAGGCCTCCATCGTTTGCGGAAAGGTGCGTTGCGCCTCGTGCGCCGGCATGAAGGTGACGTCGAAGTCGGTCGCCTTCAGCGCCGTGAGCAATTCGTCGGCGCCGGTATGGTAAGTGACCGTCGGGAACTGGTCGAAGCCCTTGATATGAGTCGCCGTCGACACCCAGGATTCACCGGCAAGCAGGATCTTCTTCTTGGACATTTTAACTCCGCAGTAGGTCTTGGCCTGCCGTAAGGCTGTAAGTCAGGGCCGTTCAATTCTGCCGCGCGAACACGGCCTTGGGATTGGCGATCAGCATGCGGTCGATGGATGGCTGGTCGACGCCACGTCGTTTCAGACGCGGTATGAAATGCTTCAGGATATAGCCGTAGCCGAAGCCGCCGAAGCGGGTCAGCATGATCTTGAGGAACACATCCTGCGAGAGCAGCAGGCGGTCGCCGAAACCCGCTTCGACAAGTGCCGCGATTGCTCGGGCATTCTCTTCATCGGAGGGCGATTGCGCGGCCTGGTCGGCATAGTAGTAGTCCATGCCAATCATGTCGTATTCGAGGAACGCGCCGCGCCGGGCGAGGCTTGTCTGGTAATCCAGATCGTCGTGGCTGGGATTCATGTGGCAGAGCACGGTGTGGCGAAGATCGGCGCCCTCGGCCTCGACGACATCGAGCACCTCATGCCCCAGGCGTTCCCAGCCCGGCAGATGGATCGACAGCGGCACGCCCGTGATGCGCGATGCTCGGGCGGACGCTCTCAGCGACTTTCGTTCCTCGGCAGTGAAATCCTTGCTGACGCCGATCTCGCCGATCAGGCCGGCCAGGATCAGCGGCTGCGTCTCGCCGCCGCCGACGTCGTTGACGATGAACTCGGTCACCGCGTCGACATCCATCGCCTTCAGCCATTCGGGATGGGTGTGCTCGAGATAGAAGCCGGTGCCCATGACGATCTTCAGGCCGGACATGCGGCTGATGCGGGCAAGCTTTTCCGGCTCGCGGCCGATACCGATATTGGTCGCGTCGACGACGGTGTGGCCCCCCAGCTCGCGATAGCGTCGCAGTTCCGATAACGCCAGGTCGCTGTCGTCGAGCGAAACGTTGTCGCGGTTCACATAAGGGTTCATGCGCAGTTCGCCGATGATCTCGATGTTCACCGGCTGCTCGGCGAGCGCCATCTCGTCCGGATGACAGGGACACTTCCAGGTGCGCGCGCCGTCGAGCAAGATGTGCTCGTGCATCAGGGTAATCCCCATCTCGTCGACGGGAATGGGGCCCAGCACGGTCATCACATGGCCGGTCTCGACCCCGATCTCCAGCCGTTGCTTGGGCGGCGCGTTATCGAAGAGACTGTTCATGAGCTCAGCGGCTCCGCACGGCGCCGCGGAACAGGCGGAAGTTCAGCCAGATGGCGATCAGGATGATCGTTCCGGTTACGATCGGCGTCAGGAAAGGCGACAGATGCGCCAGGATGAGCCCGTTGCCGATGACGGCCACGGTAAGTGCGCCGAGCACCGTGCCGATGATCGTTCCGCGGCCGCCGAAGAGACTGGTGCCGCCAAGCACGACGGCGGCGATCACTTCGAGCTCGAAGCCTTGCCCGGCATTCGAGGACCCAGATCCGAGACGGGCAGCAATGATGATACCCGCAAGCGCCGCCGCGGTGGCGGAAATCACATAAACGAAAAGCGTCATCAGCCGCGTGTTCACGCCGGCGCGTCTCACCGCTTCGGCGTTGGCGCCGATGCCGGTCACATAGCGGCCGAACGGTGTCTCGTTGAAGGCTAGATAGGCGATCGCGAGGATCGCCAGCGCGATCAGCGCCGGCACCGGCACGCCGAGGAACCAGGCGCGGCCGATGACCGTGAAAGAGCTTCCTGGGTCGACCGGGATGGAATAGCCGCCGGTGATGAGCAGCGCCACGCCCCGGATCACCGAAAGCCCAGCAAGCGTAACGATGAAGGCCGGGATGCCCTCATAAGCCACAAAATAACCCTGAACCGCGCCAAGCAGGGCTCCCAACGCAAGCATGGCGAGGATGACCGCCGGCCACGGAAAGCCAAACTGCAGAAGGGTCGCCGACAGCGTTGCCACCAGGGCCAGCACTGAGCCGACTGAAAGATCGATGCCGCCTGTGGTGATGACGAAGGTCATCGCCGCGGCAACGATCAGCAGTGGCGCCGACTGTCGCAGGATGTTCAACAGATTGGGCGATGTCAGAAAAGCGTTCGTCGCCACCGAGAAGACGATGCAAACGACAAGAAAGAATAGTGCAATCGACACGACACTGCCGTTGGCGAGCATCGCTTCTCGCCATGTGCCTTCGCGCGCCTTTCGCGACTGGGCGGAGTGAGTCACTTCGCTCATGTCGGCGCTCCATCGCAATATCGACTGGCAGCGGAACGAGCATTGAACTTGCGGCCAACGATCAGGTTGACCACGTCCTCGATATTGGTTTCGCCGATCAGCCGCTCGGCGACGTTGCGTCCTTCATACATGACCTGGATGCGGTCGCAGACGAGGAACAGATCCTGGAGGCGGTGGGTGATCAGAATGACGCTGACGCCGCGTGCGCTCACGGTGCGGATCAGGTCCAGCACGGCCTCGACCTCGGCGACGGCGAGCGCTGCCGTCGGCTCATCCATAATCAGCACTGACGGCTCGAAAGAGGCGGCGCGGCCGATCGCGATCGACTGTCGCTGCCCGCCGGATAGGTTTTCGACCTTCAGCCGCGTGTCGGCGATAACGATGCCGAGGCGGTCGAGCATCTGGCGCGTTTGCTCGTGCATGCGCTTCTTGTCGAGAAAGGAGATGCCCGCTATGTGCCGGCGCGGCTCACGGCCGAGAAAGAGATTGCCGGCGACATCGATGGTGTCGCAGAGCGAAAGGTCCTGATAGACCATCTCGACGCGTGCTGCACGCGAGTCCGCCGGCGAACTGAAGCTCACCGGCATTCCGTCGATCTCGATCGTGCCGGCGTCCGGGATCACTGCTCCCGACAGCACCTTGCTCAATGTAGATTTTCCCGCGCCATTGTCGCCGACGAGGCCCAGGACCTCGCCTGGCTTCAAGGTCAACGACACTTCGTCGAGCGTCTGGATGGCGTTGTAGCGCTTTGAGATGCCGCTCATCCGCACCCGATAGGTCTCGCCACTGCTCATCTTGGAGTCCACGGAATTGGCAAAGACACCGCGGCGTTGCGTTGAGCGCCGCCGCGGGTAGGTCGTCCGGTGCAATTTACTTGAACATCGCGCGGTATTGGTCGACGTTCTTCTTGGTCACGATCGTCACCGGAATGTTGATGATCGGATCGACCTTTTCGCCCTTTTTGAGCTTGGTCAGCGCTTCGACCGCCGCCTTTCCTTCGCCGGCCGGATCCTGTTGGACGACTGCCACGACCCAACCATCATCGATGCCTTGAATCGCCTGCTTGGTCAGGTCCCAACCGAACACCTTGACGTCGCCAGTGCGGCCCTGGCTGGTCACGGCGGAAACAGCGCCCAGCAACGCCGGCTCGCCGGTCGCATACAGCGACGTCATGTCCGGGTTGGCGGTCATCAAATTCTCCGAAGCGCTTAACGCAGTCTCCTGGACGTTCTGACCGTCGACCGTATCGAGGAAGGTGATCGCCTCGCCGCTGTCGGTCACGGCCTTCTTGAAGCCGTCGAGCCGCTGGTTCTGGATGAAAGAATTGAGCGCGCCGATGATGCCAATCTTGGCTTTGCCGCCCATCTCGGTCTTCACATAATCGGCGTAGAATTTGCCGATATCCGCGCCAGCCTTGGTATTGTCGACACCGATGAAGGAAACGTTGTCGCCGTTAGGGATCTGCGCATCGATCGCGACGACCGGAATGCCGGCTGCCTTGGCGGCGGTGATCGCGGGCTTCACGCCGTTCACGTCGATGGCGACCAGAATGATGCCGTCGACTTTCTGTGTGATGTAGGTTTCGATCGCGTCATTTTGCGCGCTCGGGACGTTGTTGGCATTAAAGATGACCAGCTTGGCGCCGGCAGCATCGGCCGCCTTCTGGGCGCCTTCGTTGATCTGGTTGAAGAACAGGGCCTGCTGGTTGATGTTGACGAGAGCGAACGTGTCGGCGAGAGCCGATCCCACGGCCGTCGAGCCGATGGCGATGAAGGCGGCGCACCCGACGATAAGTTTGAACAGACGCATTTGCGATTCCCCTTGCTTGCGGGCCAAACCTCATTTGGCTGGTCCAATTGGTGCACAGGCACGAGGCAACAATTCAAGAGGCTTGAATATTTGTCAACGAGTTTGAATGGCACTCGCCGATCAGAACGTCGCCGGCGTGTTGACCCAGAAAATGCTCGCTCTCTCCTTCCCGATGTTGCGGTAGTGATGCGGTAGCTCCGACCTGAACACGAACGCATCGCCGGCGGCGAGATCATGGCTCTTCCCGTCGACGATCAACTCGATCCGGCCCGCCAGCACATAGCCGACTTCCTCGCCAACATGCTGGATGGGACCTTCGCTCTCACCATCCGCCTCGATGTGATGGATGTTGCACTGCAGCAAATGACCGGACGAATACGGAATAACACGTTCTAGCGAGATGCCATCGCCGCGCCTCAATGCGTCCAACATGATCAATGGCCGCGCGCCTGCCCGGAATACGATCGCCTCGTCATCGTCAACCTCCTCGAACATCCAGCCAATGTTGGTGTCCAGAACCTCGACCAGACGGTGAAGCATAGGCAGCGATGGCGAAGCTTTGCCGTTCTCGATCTTGGACAAAAGGCTTTCAGAGCAGTTCGCACCAGTGGCCAGCGACTTTAGCGTCATGCCACGCATTTGGCGGGCGAGGCGCAACCGCGTTCCAAGGCGAACGGCATTCAGGGTGCCGTCCATTTCGGATCCTGACCGTCGCCGATCGATTTTGTTCATCCGTTCGCCAAGCGTTCAAGGGACCACAGTCGCGCGAGCAAAAGGCAGCGGCGGTCGATTTGCAAGTGGTGATCTGCCAATTTCGATTTGAAATGGGAGCGCGGCCCAATCGCGCGCCTCCATTCAGGGTTTTGGCCAGGACGTAAGAATCGCTCGCGGGATAGCCGGCGCAGGCCATCACCGGCGTCGCCTCGGTCATCGATGGCGATACTATGGAGATCCGCCGACAGCGCATCCGTCTTAATGGCGTCGACGCTTCTACGAAAGGAAATCGGCCTGATCAATGCTTGCCTCCTTTGGGAGGGCCGAGCCCGCGTTGCCTGTGAATCTCCCTGTTACGGACCTACTAAAGTCGTTAGGCTGCCCCTCAGCACACGATGTTCGTGGTGGTTAGGTCAGAGCTCGAAGTGTCGGCCGTGGATGGCACGCCTTTAGTTTCATCAAACACTCCTCAAGTAGGAGATGCAGGCAAAGCTATTGCGCGGGTGAAACCGCATTGGGCCCGTATGGGGATTACTCGGGTCGCCAACCTGACCGGGCTCGATCGTATTGGCATTCCTGTCGTGATGGTGTGTCGGCCGAATGCCCGGTCGCTTGCGGTTTCGCAAGGCAAAGGCACCGATATGGATGCCGCGATCGCGTCTGGCTTGATGGAAAGTGTGGAACTTTACCACGCGGAACACATAGAGCTTCCACTAAAGCTCGGCAGCATGGCGGAACTCTCGCATTCACACAGCTTTGCTGAAATTGATCGTCTGCCGCGAGTTGCCGGCGAACAGTTTACCCGCGATCACGTGACGCTTTGGATAGAGGGCACGGATTTGATTTCGCGCGAAGGGAGGTGGTTGCCGTTCGAGTGCGTCCGCGCAAACTTCACGGTGCCTGCGCCGCCGGGAAGCGGCTATTTTGACTGCAGCAGCAATGGGCTAGCCTCGGGCGGCAGCTACGACGAGGCGATCCATCACGCGATCTGCGAGGTTGTCGAACGCGATGCGACCGCGCTTTGGAATCGCCTGCCGTCTGCTCACCGAAGAAGCACCGGGGTCGATCTTGGCAGCGCGCCGGACGGTCCTTGCCGAGACGTGCTTGAAAAACTGAAACGCGCCGACTTCCGCGTAGCGGGGTGGGAAACGACTTCGGACATCGGTGTGCCAGCGTTCTTTTGCCTGATCGCCGATCAACGCGATCGAAACAGCCATCACGGCATCGGCGCTGCAGCGCATCCGGTGCCGGAAGTCGCATTGCTCAAGGCGCTAATCGAGGCCGCGCAGGTTCGAACGACTTACGTTTCCGGGGCGCGCGACGATCTGCAGCCCGAGGAATATCGCGAAGCGTATCGGGAGAACCGCCATCGGCTCGCCGAAAGACTTTTATCCGAGCATTCTCCTGATAGGCGGATTGCTGCCGCTGAAAAAGACTCGACGGTCGGGATAGTGTCGAATCTGGGTTGGTTGATCAATAGGTTGCAAGCGGCGAGAGTCACGGAGGTTGTCGCCGTCGACCTTAGTAAGGATGACATCGGCTTGCCGGTTGTCAAAGTGGTGATACCCGGCCTTGAAGGACCGGACGATCACGGCGGCTACGTGCCGGGCGAACGGGCCCGCCGCACCCTGGGAGCCGCTCTGTGAACGCGGTCGTCTTCTGCGGCCCCAGTGTGAAAGCAGAAGATGTAGCAGGTTATGACGGCTTCGAGTTCAGGCCGCCGGTGCGTCAGGGCGAGTTCTATGCAGCAGCCTGCCGAAGTCCCAGAGCCATTGGCATCATCGACGGCTATTTCGACGGACAGGCGGCGGTGCTGCATAAGGAAATACTATGGGCGCTGGCACGCAGGATCACCGTGTTCGGCGCATCCAGCATGGGTGCGCTGCGGGCTGCGGAGCTCCATTCTTTCGGCATGCGCGGCGTCGGCCGCATCTTCGAAGCGTATCGGGACGGCGAACTCACTGATGACGATGAGGTGGCGCTCATCCATGGCCCCCCGGAAACCGGTTACATCCGCCTCAGCGAACCGATGGTCAACATTCGCGCGACTCTCGAAAAGGCGGTTGAAGAACGGGTCATCGACCAAGCCACCGGAAAACGTCTCGCCGCCGGTGCGAAAGCACGCTTTTATCAATTGAGAACCTGGCGCGGTCTGCTGGAGGATATTGTCGATCCGGAGCAGATGCAGGCGCTTTCCGAGTGGTTGCGAACGGGAAAGGTTGATCGTAAGCGCGACGACGCGCTCGAACTGTTGAGCCAGATGGACGCGTTCATCCGTAGCGGCGCGAAACCCGAGCCACCGACCTTCCATTTCGAGTGGACCGAGAACTGGCACAACGCGCACTGGCGCAGCGAAACTCTGAGGAACGACGAGGCGACTACGATCGAAGAAGAAGCCATCCTGGACGAACTTCGGTTGCGAGGCGACTACTCGCGGGTGCGTCGCGATGCCCTGCTTCGACTGCTGGCTCGGAGCGATGGCGATGCAGCGCCGGATCGCCAAGCTGTAAAGCGCGCGACTGGTGAGTTCCGCTCGCGGCGCGGGCTCATGCGGCAAACCGACGTAATCCGCTGGGCAAGAGAGAACGGCACCGATCTCGCGGGACTGGGGCTTATTATGGAGGACAATGCCCGTATCGAGGTGCTCGCGCGAGATCGCGATGTCGCACTTCATCAAGGCATGCTGGACCGGCTGCGCGAACTCGACCTCTACAGCGGCTACCGTGAGCAGGCTCTGGCCAGGCGGCGATGGGCGTCGACATCTGCGCCGATGCCGCGTGCCCTGTTGGCGGCTTGGTATTTTGAGAAATGCCTCGGCCAGGCCGTTCCCGAAGACCTTGCCGACTACGCCGCCTCTATCGGACTTGCCAGCGTGGACAAGTTTTATGAGCTTTTGGCCCGTGACTATACTTTCACAACCCAACGCGCGTTAGGGAATGACTCTGGCGCCGCGGGCGAAAGTTCGTTAGGATGACTTTGCCGCGCCGATGATGCTGCGGCCAATAAGATGTGGATGCCTCTGTCCGTAGGTGGGACGAGTATGGCATTTAGAGGGGAAGGCTGCGTAGTCAAGAACGGAACGCGCTTCAGGCTGTTTGCCCAGGCGCCGTTTCTAACGCCTTTCCGCAAACCTGAAACTGTTATCGTATCGTCGCCTGCCGGGTCAATAGGCCCTGGGCCTAGTAATGATCGCCTGTATGTCGTCGATCCCATCGGCAAGCCGCTTGCTTACGGACTAGTGGAAAATCTGCGCGGCGACCCGCTCTATCTGCTGCCGCCATGGCGGGGCGATATCTTTCCGCCTGCGCTTCCCGATCGCGAGGGACATTTCGACCACATCGCGCCGGAGGATCCTGAGTTCGAGGCTGCGCATCTGTTCGGCTCGGTGCGCTGCACGCTCGACGTATGGGAGAAATATTTCGGCCATCCGATCGCCTGGCATTTCCGGCGCGACCTGGACCGGCTGGAGCTGGTCATCCAACGCAATCTTCTGGAAAACGCCTTCATGGGCTACGGCTTCCTGGAGGTCGGCATCCATGAGCGCGAGGACGGCGGCATCGAGCCCTTCAGCCTGAACTTCGACGTCATCGCGCACGAGGTCGGGCACTGCATCATCTATTCGGTCATCGGCGTGCCCGATCCGGGAACGGCGTCCGCCGAATATTACGGCTTCCATGAATCCGCCGCCGACCTGACCGCGCTGATCGCCGCCTTGCATTTCGATTCTGTCATCGACGAGCTGCTGGAGGAGAGCCGCGGAAATCTCTACACCCGCAATCTTGTCAACCGCATCGCCGAATTGTCCAGCAACGACCAGATTAGGCTCGCCGCCAACCCGCTGTCCATGCTCGATTTTGTGCGCGGCTGGCACGACGAGCACGCGCTCGCCCAGCCACTCACCGGCGCGATGTTCGACGTCTTCGTCGATCTGTTCCACGAGGAGCTCGTCGCGCGCGGGCTGATCAGCCAAGGACAGGAAGACCTTTCCGACAGGCTCGAGGACAGCCCAGACTATTTCCGCATCATTCAGCCAATCTTCGACGAGGCCTATGCCGCAGCGCCGGCAGATTTTCGCGAGGCGCTGGTCGCCTCGCGCGACGAACTCGGCATGCTGCTCGCCGAAACTTGGCGCCGGCTCGAACCTGACGATCTGAGCTATGCGGCCGTCGGCAACACGTTGCGCGCTGTCGACCGCATAGTGACCGGCGGGCGCTATCGCCGCATCATTGCGGTCAATCTCGACCGCCGCGCCATCGGCCAGGTCCGCGTTGGGCCGCGGCTGGCGGCACCGGCTAAGGACAGCCATTTCCAGATGCCGCGCGTGTTCGTGCCGCGATCGACGAAGCCGTGCTGCTGCTGGCGGAGGCTGTCGTATCGGGAGAAATACGAAGCTAGGCAGATGCGGAATGCAAATGAGAAGGGAATGGTATCATGACCGAGACCTTACTGAGCTCGTCTAATGTTCTAATTTTTGGTCGCGTAGTCGAAGATCTTTCCATTGTTAATCCGGCAGGGAACGCGACACACAGCCCTTTTGTTGTTCCTCGACCCGGTCCGATTGGAGAGGTGCAAGAAAGCTTGGTCTTTGCAGCTGCGAAAATTGCGAGGATATACGGATTCAGTTATGAAAATTGTTACTACGATCTTCCGAGGCCTGTCCTTTTCCTTGTTCACGGGGCGGGCACTCCCGCCAGTGAGGCCAAGCCTGGCGGAGGGGCCGGCCCTAATAGAGCACGTGCGCCGGCGCAACCTTCCCAGACCGGATTGGGAGAAATGGACTTCGAGTTCGCGGACGACATCATGGTCTGGTCCTACGACAAGGCCGACTACACGATCCGCATGGATGTCGAGACGGGCATGTTCGAAGACGTGCTGCTTGCAGCGATGCTCGGCGACGGACCGGGCGGCATGGACGCCGCCGGAATGAGCGCGCGCGGGATGAGTGCACGGGGTATGAGCGCGCGTGGAATGAGTGCAAGGGGAATGAGTGCGCGCGGCACCCGCGGCGGCAACAACAACGATTGACCGGACAGGAATGCGTCCCTGACGCGGGCTTGCGTCGCCCCACCATGCTGAGGATTGGCGACGCTTGGGATCGACGATGCGGAAGCCGAACCGCTCCTAGAGACTGATCGCACGGAAGCGAATAACCGACAGCAAGACGGTCTTCTCCTCGCGCCGCCGTGTCGAGCAGGCCCCTGATCAGCCGCGTGCCGATGCCGAGCCCGCAATAGTCGTCCAGCAACGGCACCTGCGTGCGATTGTAGGCGGTGTCGCGCCCCGGGTGACCTCGATCCAGCCTATGTCGCGCCCGTCGAGAATGATGATGCTGGAGTTTCAGCCTCGAAGGAACGGCGCACCGCCGCCCCCGGCATTCCGCCTCGTTCCGACTCGCCGGCTTCTGCATGAGCGGCCATTTGTGTGCTATGCTGGATCGCACGGCGGTTTGTATTGCGGTCGAACAATGGGGTGAAGGGGGTCATGGTCATCGCGCGAACCGAGAAACTCAATCGCAAGCTGTCAGCGATCCTCTACGCAGACGTCCACGGCTACAGCCGCCTGATGGATAATGACGAGCAGGGGACGGTCGTCCGCTTGATACGCTCTCAGAGCCTCATCAGCAGCCTCGTCGGCGACTATGGCGGGTCGGTTGTCGATACCGCGGGCGACGGACTGGTCGCCCTGTTTCCAAGCGCGACCTTGGCCTTGGATTTTGCCGTCGAAATGCAGCGGGAAATGTCCAACGCCGCGGTGTGGTCGGGTGGCCAGGAGCCCATCGCCTACCGGATCGGCATCACCATAGGCGACACGATCGTCGGCGACACGGGCGTCTACGGTCATGGCATCAACATGGCCGCGCGCATTCAGGCGCTGGCGTCGCCTGGCGGCATATGTATTGCCGAGTCCGTTCACCAGTTCGTGCGCAATGAGCCAGAATGCTCGTTCCGGTCGCTCGGAAAGCAGAAGCTGAAGAACATAGCTGACGAGGTCGAAGTCCTAGCCGTAGACTTCGGTCTGACTCATGCCGAGCCCAAAGTGTCGGCGCTGCCGTTTGCCCCGGCACCCCAGCGTTCCGTCCCGGACAGTTCGCTCGCCGTCCTGCCGTTCGAGAACGTCTCGGGCGATCCTGCAGACCTCCATCTGTGCCAGGGCGTTGTTGCGGACTTGATTTCCGATCTGTGCCGCTTCCGCAACCTGATGGTGATTGCTCGTCATTCGACCTTTGCAGCGACCGCCCAGACGCGGTCGCTGCGCGAGATCGCCAATAAACTCGGCGTTCGATACCTTCTGTCTGGACGCTTGAGGCGCGTTGGAAACAAGCTGCGGATCGCCGTCGACCTGATCGAGGCGCGGACCGAGAATACGATGTGGTCCGAACGCTACGATGGCGGGATCGAGGACATATTTGCCTTCCAGGACGACGTGACTGCTACCACAGCCTCGCGCCTGGCCGTCCAGATAGACATGGCGGAAAAGCGCCGCCTTTCGGCTCAGAACAGCCCCAACGTCGATGCCTATGGACTGATCTTGCGAGGACAGGATCTTAGTTTCCGCTTCCGCCCGGAGAGCAATTGGCATGCCAGGCGACTTTATAGACAGGCGCGGGATCTTGATCCGCACTATGCGCGCAGCTATGCGGCCATGTCGCGGACGTTCAACGTTGAATGGCGTTATGCGTGGACCAACGATCCGGAAGGCGCGTTGAACGAGGCGTTGAACCTGGCGAATCTGGCCGTCCAGCATGACGACCTCGACGCACGCGGTTATTCCGAAATGGGCCTGGCCCGCCTCTACAAGAAGGAGCACGATCCAGCGATCGCCGCCTACGAACGTGCTCTGCAGCTCAATCCCAATGACGCCGACTTGCTAGCCGAGATGGGTGACTGCCTTGTCTACGTTCGTCAAGCGGAGCGGTCTGTGGGGCTGCTAGAGAAGGCGATGCGGCTCAACCCTTATTATCCGGATTCCTATCTCTGGTATCTCGGCGATGCCTATTTTCAGCTCGGCGAATATGAAAAAACGATAGAGACGTTGCAAAAGATGCGGGACGACTCCGAGGGCCATCGGCTTATGGCAGCGAGCTATGCCTATCTCGGGAACGCACGGGAAGCGGACAGGCATGCCCAAGCGCTATTGGAGGTGCACCCAAACTTCACAACCGCGCAGTGGCGCAAGGTTCCTCCGCACAAGTATCCGGAGGACACTGAACTACTGATCGAAGGGCTGCGCAAAGCCGGGTTAAGGTAGCACCGTCACAGGGAGCCAGGAGAAGGTCACGGTGGTTGTGGCAGCAATGCACTAAGCTGCCCGCGGCCTCAGTAGGCCATTTGCTGCTCATTCTGTGGTCCGTCACAATGTTACAAAATGATCAGTAAGTCATTGAAATCATTGGACAGATCGAGAGTTCAATCCTCTCTCGCAGCACCAGCCCGCTTTCGGGGCACCTCCTCTCCCTTGGTCGAGCTCTCATTCCTGCCGATGGTCGAGGAAGCCAGTTGTCACAGGTGGGTCTACCGCCGTCCTTCCCAGGCCCTATGACAGGCGCAGACGTGCGGAATACATCTCGGCCTTCTCAAACGTCAGCTCGTTGAAGGAGGAGACCGGTATTGCCCCTATGCCTGCCGATCATGCGCCACCTGAAATCCCCTGACCTGTTCGGCGCAATCGACCGGGTGCCGGCGCTTGGCACGCCGGTTGGCGGGAGCACGTTCGAGGTCTTCAATCCATCGACGGGCGAATTGCTGGCGGAACTTCCCGACATGGGGATTGCGGAGACGCGCGCCGCGATCGACAAGGCCTATGCCGCACAGGCCGAATGGGCGGGGCTGACCGCCCGGGAGCGCAGCGAATTGCTGTGGCAGTGGCATCAACTGATCGTCACCCACACCGACGATCTCGCGGCGATCCTCACCGCGGAGATGGGCAAGCCGCTCGCCGAAGCCAGATCGGAAGTCTCGCATGCGGCGGCGTATCTGCAGTGGTATGCCGAGGAGGCCAATCGCATCTATGGCGAGACGATCTCGGCCCCGTCGACCGACCGCCGCATGCTGGTGATCAAGCAGCCGATCGGCGTCGTCGGCACGATCACACCATGGAACTTTCCCGCATCGATGGTGGCGCGCAAGATCTCGCCGGCGCTGGCGGCAGGCTGCGCCATTGTGCTTAAGCCTGCCGAACAGACGCCGCTTGTCGCAGGCGCCATGTTCGCGCTCGCCGCCGAGGCCGGCTTTCCCGATGGTGTCGTGAATCTCATCTATGCTTCGAAAGGTGCCGCGGTGGGGCGCGAGCTCTGCCACAATCCCAAAGTGCGCAAGATCAGTTTTACCGGCTCGACCGAGGTCGGACGCCTGCTCATGCGCCAGTGCTCGGACCAGATCAAGAAGGTCGGTCTCGAGCTGGGCGGCAATGCGCCTTTCATCGTCTTCGACGACGCCGACATCGATGCCGCCGTGGACGGGGCGGTCCAGGCGAAGTTCCGCAATGCCGGCCAGACTTGCGTTTCGGCGAACCGACTTTACGTCCAGTCGGACGTTCACGATGAGTTCGTCGACAAATTCGTCCGGCGGGTCGGCGAGCTTTAGGTCGGTGACGGTTTCGATCCCGGCGTCGCCATCGGCCCGCTGATCGACAGGCGGGCGCTCGCCAAGATCGAATCCCACATCGCCGATGCCGTGGCAAAGGGCGGCGCGATCCGGTGCGGCGGAGGCCGGATTGCCAGAGACGGCACGTTTTTCCAGCCGACGGTCCTTACCGACGTCTCCAGCGCGATGACGGTGGCGCAGGAGGAGACATTCGGGCCGTTGGCCCCCGTCATCCGTTTCGAGGATGCCGATCAGGTCGTGTGTGAGGCCAACGACACGATCTACGGACTAGCCGCCTATTTCTATGCGTCCAACCTGAAGCGCGTCTGGCGCGTGGCGGAGGCCCTGGAATACGGCATGGTGGGCATCAACACCGGGCGCATGTCCTCGGAAGCGGCACCCTTCGGTGGCGTCAAGCAGTCCGGCATCGGACGGGAGGGGTCCCGCCACGGCCTCGAGGACTACCTTGAGATGAAATATCTCTGCATGGGCGGCATCTGAGACGCAGGGATTTGAACCGCAGCTCCCGCCAGGTTGTCGGCGGGGTTGGCCGCTGGTCGCGCCGCTCAGTTGTTGAAATGGGACAGGTGAAAGCCGGTCTCGTCCTGCAACTCGGACAATCCTTCCTCGGCCGAGCGGAACATGTCTTCGAAAGCCAATTCATGTTCGAAGACGACGCCGCCGACGCGGATGGCGAGCACGTCCTTGTCGCCTTTCGGCGCGAAATAGATCTGCCCGACCGCTTCCCGGACGCGCTTGCCGACCTCTTTGGCGTCCTCCTCGGTCGCGCCCGCGAGGAAAACACCGAACATCGCCGTTCCGATGCGGCCGATCAGATCCTCCTTGCGCACCGAGGACCTGATGGCGGTGGCGATCAGCCGCAAGGCTTCGTCGCCCCATTCGAGGCCGAAGCGCAAATTGATCGCCGAAAGATGCTCCGGATGGATGACGAGAAAAGCGCCGGAGCGCGGCCCGGCCGGTCTGGCGGCTCGCCTGTCGACCATCGACGTGAACACGGCCCCGTTGAGGCAGCCGGTCAGATGGTCGTAGGTGCCGGATCTGGTGAGCTCCTGCCGGTAACGGCGGATCTCGACCTCTCTCCAGCCGAGTAAGGCAAAAAGCGGCAGACCGATGATAATGGGCAGAAGGGCGGCCGTGATGACGCTGCGGCCGAACGGCGTCAACGCGTCGCTGAGCAGCAGCAGATAGTTGAGGCCGAGCGACAGGCCGACGCAGCCGGCGGTGCCCAGCAGGGTCAGCCAGACGACATGCTTCCAGGGCTCTGCCGGCGCGGTCTCGGTTTTCATACTCACTGGCCAATCTCCTGTTGGACGCATTGGCATAAAGGCGGTGTGTTACGATTTCCGTTTCAGCGTGGCCTACAATTTGAAGGAAATCAGTGTCTTTCTCCCTGGATGGCGCCGGCGGCTGCGGCCCGGTTCTCGCTTCGATCTGATTCGTCGCTGAAACGGGTCAGCGTTTGGTAGGATCGCCGAGCTGCTTTAGCCATTCCGTTTTTACGCAATGGCGCAGGCAAGGCCGTTGCGCGCCTTTCCGGGTATGTCCTATTGCGGCGGGCCGAAGACGCCCATCTCGGCAGCCCTGGCGACGGATTCGGCTTTGCCGTAGATGCCCGAGGGGGACGCCATCGCCCAGCCATTGGCAACCAGCCAGGCGCCGACATCCTGTTTGCCGAGCATGCACGGCGCGGCGATGGCAAAACGGTCGGCATCGGGCGGCAGGACGCATTTGAGCGCCCGGCCGCCCAGCCAGGCATTGAAGGCGGCGCGGGCGCGCTGCCCGCAGGGCCAGATGACATCGCCGAACGCGCAGGTTTTGGCGGGATCGACCTCGATGGTCCCGCTGACGATCACCCTGCGCCCCATGGACTCGAAGATCGCCGACGAGGTGGCGACCGGGCGATAGAGCAGCGTCTCACGCCAGTCCTGCGGCATCGGCGTCTTCGGCGGCACGGCGAGGCCGAGCTCGCCGAGGGGAGGGCGGGGCTCGATGCGCTCGATCCTCGCCACGTCGAGCGGCGGCGGCGCGATGAGGTGCTCGGCTATCCTGCGCGCCGGCTGGCCTGGCCGCGTGTCATGGACGGCGATGCGAGAGGCAGGTCGGGCTTCGCTCGCGACCTGGGCGGGCGGGGAGGGCAGGTCCGGCGGCAACCAGTGCCTCGACGCGGCAACCAGCAGCGCGCCGGCGACCAGCCCGAGGCTGCCGAGCGTCGTGGCAAGCCGGCCGGTCGATTTCGCCTTGCCCAAAGCGCGCCTCGTCGTTTCACCGGATCATACATTAGGCGCCGATGACATCGCTTGAAAAGCAAGGCTTTGCGTTAAGTCTCGCGCAACCAATGCGGCCTACAATCGAGCATCGGATGTCGAGGGGGATGACATGACGCGCAAGCCGATACTGCTCTTTGCCTTCCCGGCTCTCATGCTGTTCCTGCTGGCGGCGGAACGGACGGCGACGTTTCTGCTCGGAAGCTATTCGGCCAGCCCGACCATGTGGCGCATCTGGCTCGAGCTGCGCCCCTTCTCGACGATGTTCTGGCAGCAGGTGGACTTCTATCTCGGCGGCTCGATGGCCGTCGATGCCGCCGTCATCGTCGTTGCGTCAGGCGTCTGCTGGATGGCTTGCCAGGCCAAGAGATCCGCCGGCTTCTTCCTCGCCAACCATGCCGCGCTGATGTTCGCCGGTCTGATGATAGCGGCCGGCAGCCATTCGGAAACGGCGAGCACGATCGCCAACTTCACGGCGCCGCGCGGCTTTCAATTCTCGCTGGCGATCGACTTCAGCTTGAAAAACTGCATGGTGCTGTGCCTTGGCCTTGCGGCCTGCGCCTATTGCCATGTCGCCTTCCTGCGCGAGGCGAGGCTGCGCGCCGAAGCCCGCGCCGTCCGCATCCTGGCGCTGCAGCGTGATCTGTAGACCCCGCTGATCGGAATGCCTTCCGCTATCGCCCTATGCCGCGTCAGTTGATCTTCTTGTAGTAGACTTTACCGTCGGCCTGCTGGATGCGCTGATAGGACGGATTGGGTCCGGGCGGCGCGGCCTTGCCCTTGAATGCCGGCTCGCCGACGGAGGGATTTTCACCTGCCGAGGCCTCGGCCACGGTTGTGTTGGCGAAACTGGGCTCTGGCGCCCGCGGCGTTTCGGCATCGGCGGCGACGGGCTGGCTCTGCTCAAGCCGGGAAAGATTGCCGTTTATCTGGCCGAAACTCGCCTGCAGCTGCCGGTCCAGCGTCTCGAACCGGCTCTGAAAGCCGTTGTTGACGGTATCGATGCGCGCGCCGATCCTCTGCTCGAACTGGCCGAGCTGGTCCAGCCGCGCCTCCAATGCCCGAAGGTCGTTGACGCCGCGATAGAGATAGAAGGCGGCGGTGACGTTGATGGCGGTGACGAGGACCGCGCCGGCCGCGACCACGCCGATGGTTCTCGCCCGGCTCGGCCTGCCCGGCGCCTTTTCCCGTTCGCTGAGTTCGATTGCCGGAATATCCGTCTCGCTGATCATCGTCATTCAACCACCACCTTTGCGCCCACCGCGACGCGCTTGAAGAGATCTATCACATCCGTGTTCGTCAGCCGAAAACATCCGGACGTGCCGTCGAAGCCGACACCTTTGGGATCGTTGGTGCCATGGATGCGATAGAGCGTGTCGCGGCCGTCGCGCGACAGATAGAGCGCCCTGGCGCCAAGCGGATTGTAGGGACCGGCGGGCACCATCGCCGGCAGCTCCGGCTGGCGGACCCGCATTTCTTGGGGCGGGCGCCATTCCGGCCATTCGGTCTTGGCAGCGACCTTGACGGTGCCGGTCCAGCCGAAGCCGTCGCGGCCGACGCTGATCTGGTAGCGCAGCGCCTGGCTCTTGTTCGTGACCAGATAGAGCGCCTTCTCGCTTTTGCGGATGATGATCGTTCCCGGCTGCTCGCCGGTCTGGAAGGCGACCGTCTTGCGCAGGCTGGGGCCCATGGCCGGAAGCGGCGGCAGCCCCGATCCGGCTTCCGCGAGATCGCAAGGCACCGCCAGGACTATGCCGATCAGGCAGGCGCCGGCAAGGCGTGTCGCTATTCGCCGCATTTGCTTTGTCGCAATTCCGGATGGAAAACCGCTGCGCGGATCTCCTGGAGTTGCTCTAGCGCTGGGCATTGTCCAGCCGCTCCTTGAACATGCGCTTGAGGTCCTTGTTGAAGCGGGCCCGCCCGTCGACCTCGGAGGGCAGGATGGCGCGGTTCAGCGCATCGGCCAGCAGCGCGTTGTCGAGCACCAGCGACTTGATGTGCGGCGCCTTGAAGATCTTCTCCAGCTCGCTGCGCGAGAAGTGATTGCCGAACCATTTGCGCTTGTGCTTGTTGGCGACGAGCGTGATCGAGACGCCGTTGCCGCGCAATTCGCGGATCTTCTTGTAGAGCCGCTTGCCCTGCCTGAGCGAGGCGACATTGAGCTCGAAGACGATGAAGATCTCGTCGCTGGTGCGCAGCACCGACTCGTGCCACGGCGTCTCGATGTTGGGCAGGTCGATGACGATGTCGTCGAAGCGGTAGGCGACGAGGTCGAGCAGGCGGAAGACGAAATCGGCGCCGCGTGGCTCGAACGGCAATTGCGGCCGCTCGAAGGAATAGAGCGTGAGGCCGGACGGCCGCGACAGCTTGATGACGTCCATCAGCTCGACATCGAGCCGCTCCGGCTGGCCGATGATGCCGGCAAGGTCGAACTGGTTGAACTGGTTGAGATAGGCGCCGCAATTGGCGCTCTGGAAGTCGAGGTCGACGAGGCAGGTCGAGGCCGCCCGCTCGGCCGATTTCGAGGCGAGATGCTCCGCCGCCGAGATTGCCAGCGTCGTCGCGCCGGCGCCGCCGCTGGCGGCAATGAAGGTGACGATCCGGCTCTTCGTGCCCTGGTTGCCGGTGTCGTGGAAGGTGACGGCGTTGAGCAGCTCCTTGGGGTCGAGCGGCTTGTGCAGCCAGTCCGACGCATTCATGCGCACCAGCACCCGCGTCTGCTCCGACGTCAGCTCGCCCGACACCGCGATCAGCGGCACCGAAGCCCAGGCCGAGCGCGCCTCGACGATCGCCGCATTGCCGAGCAGTTCGCCATCGCCGAGATCGAGGATGATGATGCCCGGCCGCGCATCGACCGGCGGCCCCTTGAGGAACTCGACCGCTTCCGAAACCCTGACGTCGTAGATCGCCAGCGCGTCGAGCCGGGTGGTCACGTCGTGCCTGAAATTCGCATCCGACGAAAACAGCGCGACCTGCTTGCGTTTCGTCGGCAGCACTCTGGTGTCGATGGCGTTCATGGCGATGTACTCTTTAAATCTTCACCCGTTACTGTACTGAGCATTGAAGGCATCGTCATATTGCCGAACCCGAGCAGACCGCCCAGGAAAAAGAACTGGAATTGATGGTTGACGATGCTGACCGTGATGGTCGGCACCGGTCCGCCTGGGCGTGTCCAATAGCCCAGGCCAGATGCCTGATATTGAATCCTGACTTCGGATTTCTGGAGCATCGGCAAGAATGTCTGCATCCCGGCACGGGTGGTGCTGCCACTGAAGATCAGGTCAAAGGCGGCCTGGCTCACAGTGAGGTTTTGGCATGTTGCACCTGTTCCGCAGGTGCAAGAGGCAACTCCGGCAGTGTTGGCGGTGCAGATGTAGTTATACGTGTTTAGCGCGACCGCAGTGCCGACTTTGGTCGTATCGCTTTGGGTCAATGTCTCGAGTGAGAGGCCGCTAGGAACGGGAGCGGAAATTTGTGCCAGCCGGGCGCCGGCCTGGACCGCCTTGTTTGCAGCATTCCATTGGTAGAAGGCATAGCCGAAGTCGACGAAGCCAAGCAGCAGGGTCAGCAGCAACGGCATTGCGATAGCGGCTTCGATCATCGCCGCCCCCGACTGACAGCTCCAAAACGGGTTGCGCGGAGTCACCATCCGAAGACGCGCTCCTGATGGGCCACGCTGAGTGCGAAATTACCAAAGCCGAGATAGGACCAGAATCCGAGATCCGGATACGTATACGAAGTGCTGACCGTCACCACGTCGACGGTGCTCTTGCTGCTGAGATAGATCTGGGTAGGGGGCGTGGTGGTCGTATCGGCCGCCGCAGTGGATGTCTTTGTAATTGTGACTTGTGCCGGAAGCCAACCGGTCACCCTGGCGCTGGTGCCGTCGACCGCGCCATAGGCCGCGAGCTTTTGGGCCAGCCCCTTGCAAGTGTCCCAATCGCTGCTGCAGCGCGCCATGTAGCGAGCCGCATCCTTGACGCCAGCCTCAAGCAGCAGACGCGTGTTCAGGATATTGGAGAACTCGAATACGCCAGCTGACAACAAAAGCACGAAAGGTGCGACGATCGCCATTTCGACTAAGGCTGTGCCGTCCTCGTCGCGGCGGAACAGTTGGGTGATGTGGCCGAGCTTGGTCATGAGACTCACCGGTAGAGTTGTGCTTCGTTCCGGAGAGCCTTGTCGAGAGTGCCGTTTCCTAGCGGACCGTCGACGTCGACGATTTCAAGGCTGATGGGCTTTTCGGCAGCGGTGGAGTCTTCATCGCTTTTCGTGTTGTCTTGCTTTTGCACAGGACTATTCACAAAAACGCTCGCATATCCATCCGGCTTTAGCTGAGTGTGGCCATTTATTTTGGATTGGTTGGCGATGCAGTCGACAATTGCCATGTTCAGCAACCGTCGGTCAGGATCGACAGTAGGCGTATCACCCTTGAAACATGATGGGGTGCCGCTCTCCTTAGATGGGCTCGGCGACTTGTCGCCGACAAGATTTTGGGAAATCTCGTACTTGTAGACGTCGTACCGAGACGCGGGATGGGTCGTGTCTCCGGTCGGGTAGCTGGCGCTCGGGATCGACGGATAAGCGGCGCCGTTGTGGTTTATGCTCCAGTATGTGCTCCAAAAGCTTTGGGCGCTGATTGGATCGCTCATCCCCGTAGAGCTGTTATAGTTATCACCGGGGGGGAGACCCATTGCCGAGCCGTCGGTGGCTGCGGTGAACTTGTTGCAATTGCTGGTTTTATCGGCACCCTTGCGAACGTTGCTTGCAGGGCGATAGTTCCAGTCCTTATTGTACTTGCTCAATGAGCTGCTATAGATATCGAAGCGGACATTCAGGCCCGCGTTAACCTGGCCCAGGGTAACACCCGTCTTCGTTGTCAGCTTGTCGCGCTGATAGCAGGTGCCGGCTGTGCCCATTGCGATTGCGTCTCGCAGCGAAGTCAGGCTGTTGTCGATCAGCCCAAAGTTGCCCGGACCCGGATTTGAGTCCACTTTCAGAATGCGAAATTCGCGGCTGTAGGTATCGCCCGAAGCGAACGCTTCCTGAATCGTCTTGCTGGTTGCGGGTGTAGCTGTCTCAAACGGGTTGCACATGAAGATCGGCACGGTTTCGCAGATGGACTGGGTGAAGCCGGCCACCGCCTGCGGATCAATATCCATCGTGTCGCTGCCACCATTGAAACTGGCTGGAAAAATCGTCGCGAAGGCCCCCGCGCCGTCAGTGAGGCCTGAGGGGTTCACCGTTACTTCCGCGAATGACACAGCCTTTGGATCCGTGCTGGCCCAGTTCACGCCGTTCGAATCGACACCGGCGGCGCTTAGTCGTGTGTTGTCGCTGGCCGGTATTCCAGTCAGATAAGTTACCGTTACATCGGTGAGGGCGAGTTGGTGATCGCCTGCTGTCGAAAACAGCGTTCTGTTGGCAAGGAGATTGGCGACGGCCCTGTTGGCCCTGGTGATGCTATCCGATCTGCCGTCAAGCTCCGCCGCGGCGGCTAGAGCCAGCGCGTCGACACCTTTCTGCAGATCGTTGTGAAGTCCGTTTGCTCGGCTCATATCGATTGCAAGAACAGCAAAGCCGACAAGCACCGGCAGCATGATGGCGACGAGGATCATCGCTATGCCGCGTTGATCGTTCCAGAATTCACGAATGGGCGTCAACATGATCTACTCTCTGTTCCATTCGTGCCAGGCGCCTCGCTCGCCTGACGCACCGCATCCTTCTCCTTAATTCACTGCGTTCCGGACGGGCCGACATTCACCGTCATGTTTGTCGTTGGCGCCGGCGCTGGCGGGAACTTGTATCTCTGAACGACGCCGACGGACCGCGCCCCATTGCCTTCGATCTTGGTATTGTTGGAAGCCGGGTTGTAGGGATCGACCGTCTGCAGCAGCTGGTTGGCTTTCTGCGAGTCTCCCGCAGCCAGCGTCATCGTGTCGTAATTGTTCAGATAGTCCGCCGCGCAGCCCGCAAGCAGGCTGGAGCCGAGAAGGACGAGCAGGAGCTTATTTCTTGACATAGACCAGCTTGTCCTTCGATTTCACATCCAGCATGTGGCCGTAAGGGCCAGTGACGCCGTCGCCATGCTCGTACTTCCGGATCATGTCCTTGCTGACCTCGAGCTGGCCGAGCAGGAACAGCTCCGGATCGTTGGCGGGCTTCGTCTTGTCGAAAGGCGTCGCCAGTTGCTGACCAGGCTTCACTGGCCGCACGATATGCGGCGTGACGATGATCACCAGTTCGGTCTCTTCCTTCTGCGTGCTCGAATTCTTGAACAGCGCGCCGATAATCGGCACCTGGCCGAGCCAGGGCACCTGTTCCTGCAGCCTGGTGTTCTTGCTGGAGAGCAGCCCACCCACCGCGAAGCTCTGGCCGTCACGCAGGTCGACCGTGGTCTGCAGCTTGCGATTGGTGAAGATCGGATCGCCGGCAGGGGTGAAGCCGGTCAGGTCGCTCACTTCCGGCGCCAGCTTCATATGGATCTTGCCGTCATCGAGCACGACAGGCGTGAAGTTCAGATTGACGCCGAACTGCTTGAATTCGATTCTCACCGCGTCATTGAGGACGGTGCGGATTGGCACCTCGCCGCCGGCGTTGAAGCTCGCGGTTTCACCAGAAGCCGTGGTGAGGTTTGGTTCGGCCAGCGTACGCACGACTCCTTTCGACTCCAGCGCCTCGATGATTAAGTCCACTTTGATGTTGCTGTCGATGACGCGGGTGATCAGCGCGCCGAAGGGATTCGAGGTCGATAAAAGCCCGGTGACCAGATCTCCGGGGCCGAGCACTACATTGTCCTTGTCGACAGCCGCGATGCCGGTACCCGTCCGCGTCGTACCGCTCCCATTTGTGCTCCTGATCGACACCCCGAGATCGCGGTCTGCGTTGCGTTTGGCTTCCAGAATGCGCACCGAGAGATTTACCTGCTCGCTGTCGTCGATGGTGACGGCGTTGATGATGGCGTCAGGACCATATTGCTGCGTCACCTCGACGATAGATGCGAGCGTCGCAGCGTCCTTGACATGGCCGCTCAGCCGAACTTTGCCGTTGATCGAACCGATTTCGATGCGGGCTTTCGGCGCCACCTGGCGGATCGCGGCCGCCATGTCGCTGACATCCTGGCCGACCTCGATCTGAATGGCGCCCAGCGAGCGCTTGTCCTCGGAAAACAGGTTGACCGTGGTGGTGCCGACGCTCTTGCCGATGATGTAGAGCGTCTTGTCGGTCATCGGCTGCGCGTCGGCGATCTTCTCGTCACCGACGACGATATCGCCCAGCGTCGCGTTAACCTGGATCGTGGCGGATTGCGAAACCGGCACGAAAACGCGGTGCAGCGATGGGCTTGACACGTCGATGAAGCGGTCAGCCGCATGAGCCATTGGGCTCAACGGCAACAAGGCCGAGGACCAGGCTAGAGCGGCAGCGGCCAGTGATCCCCGAAAAATTCGCATCTAGATCGTCCCCCTTGCGGATCCATTCCAGCGGACCCACCCGGATCCCCTATCCGAATGCGCCTTTCGCTATCTCTGTCGCGGCACGTCGTATGTTTCGAGCTTCACGCCGCGAAATACTCCGATTGTAGCCCGCGCTGGCGGTTCCGGCTGCACATATTTTACAACTTCCTTTACAACTTCTTGGGGTTGTGGTGCGGGTGCCACAGTGGGCTTCACCTTGCTCAATTGATCTATCTGGCTTCCGACCCGTTCCACGGCCTGAGCCAGGCCATCAATCTTCTCGCTGGCGCGCTTGCGCTCTTCGGCCGCCGCCGCGTCTGCAGCCTTCTGCCGCTCAAGTTCGGCCTGCCTCTTGGCGACATCCTCCGGCGTATCGCCGGTCAGGTCTGCAAGTGTGACTCTCTCCGTCGTCTCGCCCTTGTTGGCCGCGGTCTGGCGAAGCGCCAGCGACAACTGACCGGCACCAGCGGCTAGCGTCAGCTTCTGCGCATCCTTGGTGCTGACCTCGACGGTCACCGCTTTAACAACTTGCGGGTTTTCTTTGCTCTCGTCGGCGACCTGGTCCACGGCAAGTACCTTGACGCTCTGCAGCAGCACGTCGACGAAACTTCTGTCGACGCCTTCGTCGCCGCGCACGGTGCGGGTCAGGAGAATGTCGACCCGGTCGCCAGGAAAGACGAAGCCTGCAACACCCAGCACATCGTTAACTCTGATGGAAACGGCTTTCATACCTTCGGCGAGCACGGCCGAAAGCGTGGCGCGCTGCCCGGCACCGGTGATCTTGCTGGCAAGGATTGGCTCATTGACGCTGATCGTCTGCAAGGCTTGCCGCGCGCCATTGCCAGCCAGCGCTTCTTTGACGGTCTTGAAGGCGCCCGCTGGAACTGCCCCGGTGGGCCACGCAATCTCCCGCAACTTGTCGGCGCTCAGCGTGTCGCCGAATTTCAGCGGCATTGCCGCGACCACAATGCTGCCTGCTTGCACGCCATTGGATTGCGCCAATGCATTGCGCTGATTGGCCAACCAAATATTGGCAAGCAATACAGCCAGAACGCCGAAAACGCCGGCGAGGACTATCATGATAAGCGTGTTAGCGCGCATAACCCCAAGCCCCAGGAAAATAGTGCGAGAATTCGCCCGCCACAACTGAGTCCAGGCCCGGATTGCCCAACCCGGGCCTGATGCTGATTGAATGATCAGGAACCGGTGCCGCTGGCGCAGTTGCCGATGCCGGAATTGTCCATGGCGGTGCAAAGGCCGCTGAACCGGCCCGTGACCCACCCGCCGATACCGATGACGAAGCCGATCGCCGCGACCGCGATGATGCCGATCAGGATCGAATATTCGACCATAGCAGCGCCGTTTTCATCGTCGCGGAACTGCCGGGTCATCGTCATGAGCTTTTTCATGCCAATTTCTCCCTTTGGAGGTTTGAACCCGACGAGACAGAGCCAAGGAATGAACCCCATACCCAAGCATCCCCCGTCACGTGCAATCCTTGTCCCGCAAAAAAGCCGAGTCAAACGGATTAATAGTCCGTTAACCTTTGAATACTCGATCCGAGAGTTTTCTGTTTCTCACAACACCTTGATTCGCTTCGTTTTTCAAGCGATCTTAACCATTCGTTCACAATTCTGCCTCGTTCGGGCCGATGCTCCGCCACATTAGGGATGACGCATAAATGATTATATCTGGTAGCTTATGCGAACGGGTGTGCTTGGGCCGACAAAGGTCCTAAGACTTTGGTCTGTAAAGCGGGGGCAGGGGAAAATAAAACGATTTCTCAAATACGGTTTTCTTAACTATGTCGCAACTAATACTTCTAGTGTGTCCCCTACGCCGCTTGTGCCTCTCGTGGTTAACGCTTAGTTTCGAAGTCGGGGAAATCAGAAGGGGTTCGGCGGCATGTTGGGTCGCTTCATCAAAGGGTCTGGAGAGCACCGCGTGGCGCCGCCGACCGCAATTGTCACAGCTGCAAATGGACCGGCAGTTGCCCCTGCCGCGGAAGCCGAACCACAGAGTGACGATTTCCTGACGCTCAAAGTCGAGCTGCATCGCCATCTTATCGACCGCTTCAACCTGGCTGCTCTTGAGAATGCCACGAAAGACGAGATCCTCAATGAGATCCGGCCGATCGTGCGTGAATTCGTGCGCGGGCGAAATATTCCGCTCAATGCGCGCGAGCTCGATCAGCTGACCAGCGATACTGCGGACGAGATGTTGGGGCTCGGCCCGATCGAGCCGCTGCTCAAGGACGATTCGATCGCCGACATCATGATCAACACGCATGAGCACGTTTTCATAGAGCGGCGTGGCATGATTGAAGAAACCTCGATCCGTTTTCGAGACGAGGCGCATCTGCTCCGCATAATCAACAAGATCGTCTCGGCCATCGGCCGGCGCGTCGATGAATCCTCGCCGATGGCGGATGCGCGCCTCGAAGACGGATCGCGCGTCAACATCGCCGTGCGGCCGGTTTCGGTCGATGGGCCGCTGGTCTCGATCCGCAAATTCTCGAAGAATCCCTATTCGCTTGAACGCCTGATGGCGTTCAATTCGATCCGCCAGCCTATGATTGATATGCTGCGAATCGCCGTGCAGGCGCGCAAATCGATCCTGGTCTCGGGCGGCACCGGCAGCGGCAAGACCACACTGTTGAACGCCTTGTCGAGCTATATTCCAGGCAAGGAGCGCCTGGTCACCATCGAGGATGCGGCGGAGCTGCAATTGCAGCAGCCGCATGTCGGCCGGCTTGAAACGCGCCCCCCCAATGTCGAGGGCAAGGGCGAGATTCGCCAGCGCGAGCTGGTGAAGAACGCGCTGCGCATGCGGCCGGATCGCATCATCGTAGGCGAGGTGCGCGGCGAGGAAGCCTTCGACATGCTTCAAGCCATGAATACCGGCCATGAGGGCTCGATGACAACCATTCACGCCAACACCCCGCGCGATGCCATATCGCGCCTGGAACAGATGGTCGGCATGGCTGGCATGCCGATGACCAATGAGTCG
Organism: Mesorhizobium sp. M1A.T.Ca.IN.004.03.1.1; assembly: GCF_003997555.1. Classification (NCBI taxonomy): domain Bacteria; kingdom Pseudomonadati; phylum Pseudomonadota; class Alphaproteobacteria; order Hyphomicrobiales; family Phyllobacteriaceae; genus Mesorhizobium; species Mesorhizobium sp. M1A.T.Ca.IN.004.03.1.1. The sequence goes on from NZ_RZTV01000011.1 coordinate 33,679, forward strand.
ATCCGGGCGCAGATCGCCTCCGCCATCGACATCATCGTGCAGACCCAACGACTTTCCGATGGCGGCCGGCGTGTGGTCTCCATCTCGGAGCTGACGGGTATGGAAGGCAGTGTCGTCCAGTTGCAGGAAATCTATCATTTTGTCAGGCGCGATGTGGCCGCCGACGGATCTATCATAGGTGATTTCCGGGCGACCGGGGTTCGTCCGCGGTTCGCGGCAGAGGCTGCTACGCTTGGTCTCCACTTCGGCAAGGATGTGTTCAACCCGCAGGTTGCCCTGTGATGCTGACTGGACAGGAGCTTCTCTATTTTATCTATGCCGTTGCAGCGGCTTCCGTCATTCTTGCCGGTGAGGCCTTCTATCTCTCGCTGGCCGGTCGACGCTCACGTTTCGCCGCGGTCAACCACAGGATTCGCCGCCTCGCTGATGAAGCGCCGGCGGAAAAGACGTTAAAAAGCTTGTTGCGTGAACGCGGCCTGACCGAATCCGGAGACTTTCTCTTCGGCTTCGTGTGGCTCAATCGGCTGTATACACAGTCCGGAATCACCGGGAACCCGCTGATTTTTGCCGCGGTGTTCCTGCTTGCCGGATCGGTGATTGCGCTGATGCTGACACTGCTTTTCGGCTTTTCGCTTGCCGCAGCGGCGATGGTGTTTCTGGTCGTGGGTCTTGCGCTGCCTCTTCTTGTCCTACGGCGCGCCCGCAGCAAGCGAATCCAAAAGTTCGCCAAGCAACTCCCCGATGCCCTGGACATGATTGTTCGTTCCCTGCGCGCTGGGCATCCTGCCTCTGTTGCCATAGGTCTCGTCGCTCGTGAGATGCCGGACCCGCTCGGAACGGAATTTGGCATCGTCGCCGACGAAATCACCTTCGGGCTCAGCATGGAGCAGGCTGTAAGAAAGCTGTCGGAACGCGTGGGTTTCGAAGGACTGCATTTGCTGACGATTTCCCTGTCGATCCAATCGAAAACCGGCGGCAACCTCACCGAGATACTGGCCAATCTTTCGACCGTTCTTCGTGAACGGCAAAAATTGCGGATGAAGATCAGAGCCCTCTCGGCCGAAGGGCGAGTCTCCGCATGGGTTATCTCGCTGTTCCCGCTTGCAATGTTCCTGATACTGCAGGTAATTGCGCCGTCGTACTACGGAAAGATTTGGCATAGTCCGGTCATCTATCCGGTGTTCACCGTGTTCGGCGGGTGGGCGTTGCTTGGCGACTACATCATGTATCGCATGGTCAATTTCGACTTCTAGGAGTGACCATGAGCCTGCTTTCGAACATGAACGGCCTGACCTTCCTGGTCTCCCTCGCCGTTTTCGCGGCGGCGGTGGCTTTGTTCCTGTTCGCGGCACTGGTTCTTATGCCCGCGATGCAGACCCGGAAGCTCGTTTCGGACAGCCTATTGGGCGAGGGCTCGGTCGATCCGCGATCAATTCTCGGCCAGGATCAGCGCGCCAGGCTCGCAGCGCAGAAGCCGATCGATGCCTACTTCAAGGCGGTTGAAAAGGAACACATGCATCCGGATGCGCTTGAGGCGAAGCTGTTCCGCGCTGGTTTCTATCAGAAGAGTGCACCTTTAATTTACACGCTCAGTCGCCTCGTCTGTGTGTGCGTGGGCTTTCTGGCGATGTATGCGCTCTTGTCCTGGGTGCTGCCCCCTCGACTGCCCGGTTTCGTTCCTTTGGCCGGCTCCGCGCTGCTCGGCCTGGCTTGCGTCGTCATCCCGAGCATCATGCTGGATCGTTTCGAGAACAAGCAGAAGCAGATCTATCGTCGCGCCTTTCCCGATTTCATGGACATGATGATCACCTGCGCCGATGCGGGCATGAGCCTGGAGGCGGCGGTCGAGCGGGTCAGCCACGAACTCGCCGGCACCCATAAATGGCTTGGCATCCAGCTTTCGATCATGAATCTGCAGCTGCGTGCGGGCAAGCCGCTGCGCGACGCGCTTCGCGAGCTTGCCGATCGCATCGGCTTGGAGGAGGCAAAGGCCTTGGCGGTGCTCTTCCGGCAGTCGGAAGAACTCGGCACCAGCCTGACGGAGGCTTTGCGCGTCTATAGCGCCGAGATGCGCGACCAGCGTATTCTCCAGGCGGAAGAGCGCGCCAATTCCTTGCCCGTCAAAATGATGATTCCACTGGGGCTTTGCATTTTCCCTGTGGTGATGATGGTGATTATGCTACCGGTGATCATTCGCATGAAGGGCATTTTCTTCTGACCCGTCGTATGCTTGGATTCTAAAATTGAGTCGGAGGGCTCCTTGGGGCACAAAATGATGAAGCCGACGCGCCTCGCCGTCGCAGCCGGTGTGCTTCTGGTCATGCTCGCCGGTTGCCAGTCGACCGACACCACCGGCGTCGTGCGCACCAACGAGCCCGCGAAGGGCGACTACACGGCTTTCGGCGACACCTTCGATGGACTGAAGACGATCAGCGACGTCGACTACTATGCTTCGGACCAGGCGGTCACCGAGGCCAAGACACAATTCCGTTCCGAGAATTACGGTAACGCCGGCGCCCTGTTCTACAAGGCGACACGATTGGCGCCCAACGATGGCGTCGCCTGGCTAGGCCTTGCCGCCTCCTGCGACCGCATTCGTCGCTTCGATCTTTCCGATATGGCCTATAGCCGGGCCTCCAGGCTGCTCGGAGCGACTCCGGAGTACTACAACAATGTCGGCTACTCTTATCTGCTGCGCGGCAAGCTGCAGGAGGCGCGGACGAATTTCCTCAAGGCCTACGAACTCGCGCCCAACGATCCGACTGTGGTCAATAATCTGAAGCTGCTGTCATCCAGTGTGCAAAACATAGAGCGGTCATGAGCCTTTTGCTTGCCGCGTCGCTGTTGCTTAGGGCGCTGGCCATCCCGCTCCTTGGCAAGATTGCCTGGACTGATTTCACCACGCAGAAGATTGCCAACCGTGACGTGCTGCTGCTGATATGCCTCGGTCTCGGTTCGCTCCAGCTCGTGTCCGTGCAGACCGGATCATGGTGGGACATGAGCCTGAGCGCGATCGGCTGTGTCCTGCTGTTCGTGGCGCTGTTTCCGTTTTGGGTCTTACGCAAGCTGGGCGCCGGCGACGTGAAGCTGATGGCGGCCGTGCCGCTTCTGATTGGCGGAAACGGCCTTGTCGTGTTCACGATTTTCCTGCTGATCTTCGCGCTGGCGAGCGCGGCATTGGTCAAGAATCCCTTTCTCCTGCCGGCGGGTGCCTTCCGCCTCTACGTGCAGCATATGGACAGGAAAGGTGTCGTGCCGTTCGGCGTGCCGATCTCGGCCGCCGCGATCTGCGCGATCCTATTCCAGATCTATGGCGGTGTGATGCTGGCTAGCAGCTCCGGGGTACTGCAGCAGCTTAACTAGCATTTAGGTCCGGGGGGTCCTTCCATGTCAATAGCGAGGCTGGCGGTTCGCAGCAGTTCGGCGGCGTGGCGCGCCAATCAACCATTCTTCGTGACGGTGATTGCCTATATTCTTCTCGCGCTGACCGCTGCGGCGCATTGGAAAATTGCCATCGACGTAAAACTGTACAATAAGAATTTCTTGTTTTTTGGGTCTGTAGTAACCCTTATCCTTGTTGTCGTTGTTTCGGGTCGATTGATCATTGAACGGCCAGCGCAGCCGTTGCGTGCCCTAAAGGATCTTATGCTCGCTTACAACCTGCCGTATCGAATTATAGTAGGATTGCCAGTTGCGCTCGTCTTCCCGCTCTTTTTCTCGATGTTCACTAGCATCAAGGAAGGCATCAGCAAGATTCAACCATTCTATGCCGACGCGCCTCTGACCGCGATCGATAGGGCAATTCATGGCGGGATCGATGCCTGGAGATTTTTTCATATTTTGCTTGGCTTTGGCACTGTCACTTTCTCGTTGAACGTTCTCTACAATCTCTGGTTTGCTGAGGTTTTTATCGTTTTGTTTTGCGTCGTCTTTTCGACGAGGAACGAAGGCCTGCGTTCGCAGTTTTTGGTCACGTTCATCCTTACCTGGGCATTGCTGGGCAACGTTCTGGCCACGGCCTTCGCTTCAGTCGGGCCAGCATTCGTTACCACCTTTTACGGCGACGCTACATTCTCTCCCCTGATGGACTATCTCCAGACGACCAACGTCACCTATCCTGTGTTGGCGCTGGACACGCAGAGTTATTTGCTGAACGCAGGCCTTGATGGCCCACATTTGGGCAGCGGCATCTCGGCGTTTCCGTCCGTTCACGTTGCTGCTGCAACCCTGAACGCGATCTATCTCTGGCGTTTTGGGCGGTTAATGCGCTGGGCTAGCATTGCGTTTCTAGCCGCAATTCAGCTGGGTTCGGTACACTTGGCCTGGCACTACGCGGTGGATGGATACGTTTCGATGCTAATGACGCCAATCATCTGGGCTATCGCAGGACTGTCAAACGCCCGCCTTCGCCGGACCGACACAGACTGAGGTGCCCGGAACTGACTCGACTACAGCAGTTCTCGGAGTTGAATAAGCCAACTTAGAATTCTCGCGAACCGCTATTTGACTGTTAATGCTTCGACCACTGTATCGCCAGATTAGTGCAGTCGCAGCGATGGCCAGATATCCGTCTACGGCGTAGTGCCAGCCGAAATATACGGAGCCAAACATGATTGCGGCAAAGTAGAACCAACCCCAATAGCTGATTGCTCGCCCGAACTGCGAAAGGAACAACGCGTTGAGCAAGGCCACGGCCACATGCAGGCTTGGCATCGCCGCGATGCCTGTTCCAAAAACGGTGCGGTCAAGGGCGTAAGATGAATAAAGATAGTCCGACGTTGCAATCATGGCCTTGCCGGAAAAAGTCGTGCCAAGCACCGCGATTAGATCGGCAAAGCGATCGCCACCGGCTATTCTTTGGAAAAAAATAGGTCCAGCCGACGAGCCAAGGATCCTAACGACGCTTCCCAGAACGACTGCAACGAGAAGGAGCGAAAGAAAATACCGGGTCCGAACCGCATCGTCTTTGGTGAAGGCCGCCACGAGAACCATACCGACCATTTGGACGAACCAGACCGGGCCATAGAGCACAAATAGACCGGGCTCCAGCGGTTGCGGAAAAACGGCATGTGTCGTTTTCCATGGATCGCCCGCGTGTATCGTAGCGTCCAGCCAGGCCAGAACGGGATCTGCAAAGAACGAAACATAGAGCGGTGTGATGTGTTTGAGCGTGGAGAACGCGGCGGCACAAAGAAGGAAAATCCCGACCACAATCAGTGCGCCTTTGACGCGGTCGCGTAGCTTTTCCACGATGAACGTCAAAGGGGAAGAAGGCCGGGAGAAAACAGCGACGCCTGCCATCCCGAACAATGCGAATAGGGGAAGGGCGAGCGAATATTTCTTCAACGTATATTCGGTTAGAATCGCGAAATAAGTTGTGGGTGCCATGGCGGCGGCGACGGCGACATAGACGAGGCAGAGGATAGCCACGCCGCGCGCCGTGATGCCCAAATGCTTCGTGTTAACCGCGTCGACGACTTCCACTCTTCCCTCCGGCTTAACTAGCCGCCCCCTCAAAACCCCGCAGTCTGTTTCTCCACCAGCTTCAGTCTACCCTTTTCCACCTTGAAAAACGGCATCGATCTTTGGCTCGAGCCGTCGGCGCGGAAGCGGAACAGGCCGGTCGAGCCGCGGAAGCCGCTGGTGTTTTCCAGCACCTGCTTGGAGAAACCGTTCGGGCCGACCGAGCTTGCTATGCCGGCCGACAGCGCCACCATGTCGTAGGCGTAGGCGACGTTGACGTCGGGCTGGTAGTTGTAGGTCGCTTTGAAACGGTCGGCGATCGGTCCGGTCTCGCTCTGGTCGAGCGTTGCGATATAGGCGCCCTCATAGAGCGGACCGATCCGGCGCTCGAGCCAGCGCTCGGTGCCGATCAGGCTCACGGCCTTGCCCGGAATACCCTTCGCCTTGAGCGCCGCCAGCACGGCGACAGGGCTGCCGTCGCCGCTGGCGACGACGACGGCGTCGGGCGCCTCGACCAGCGAACCCATGTCCGACACCACCTTGGCGGCGTCCGACGCCGAATAGGGAAGCGTCACGGCAAGCGTCGCGCCATAGATGCTGAGCGCGTTCGCGACCCGCGCCTCGAGGGCGCCGGCGTTCGCGCCCGCCGGCACCAGGAGCACGAATTTCTTGGCGCCCTTGCTGGCGACCGCTGCCGCGCCCGCCGCCGCGCTGTCGGCTTCGCTCAGCCGCACCGAATAGACGCCGGGGCCGCCGGCGAAATTGTCGGCCAACGCCAGCACCGGCGGCCGCTGCGTGCCGGAGAGCTTGGCAAGGTGCTGTGCCGCTGCAAGCTCGGCCGGCCCGATGACGACTTTCACGCCGCCCGAAGTGATCGCCTTCACCGCCAGGTCCTTGGCATAGCCGCTGTCGCCGCGCGTGTCCTCGATGGTCAGCGTCACCAGCTTGTCGCCGAGATCGGCCATTGCCAGGCGTGCGGCATCATACATCTTCCTGCCGTTCTCGCCCGCGCTGCCGGGGGCGGAGAGCGGCAAAAGCATGGCGATCTTGGTCGAGCCAGTGCCGAGCGTCAGATTGCCCTTGGGAACGGTCGCTGCAGAGCTGGCGGTCAGCTGCGAGGGCCCGGCGGTGGTGGCTCCGGCCTGGCTTGCCGGAGCGGCGATCGCCGCGGGATCCAGCACCTCCGATGCCCCGTTCTTCGACTGGCAGCCGGAGATCGCCGCGACAACGGCAAAGGCGAGCGCCGCAGCAATTCCAGGAAAAGTGCGCAGCGGTTTCCCGTCCGCGATTGCGCAAACACAAACAGTCGGAGCAGTTCGGCGTTTCCCCGAAACGCTGAACTGCTCCAACGCTCGCGAAAACCCGCGTCGGAAATGCCGCGCCACGCCGGCATGCGTGGCGACCCACGCCGGTCGCACGCAAGCGTCGGCCTCCGCGCAGGCTGTCTTGGCCATCATCGCAGCTGGTCGGCGCGCCCGTCAGCTCAGTGCATGTACTCGACCATGCGGTCGTGGAAGCATTCGCACTTGTTGAGGTAGTCCTCGTCCTTGTAGTTGGTCTTGAGGTAGCCATAGGCCTTGCCGCAGGCGACCTTGGCTTCCGAGGCCCAGACGAAGGCGGGGCGCGACGAGTTGATCCATTCCGGGCTGTTGGCGACGGCGACCGATTCGTCCATCAGCTTCACCACATGGTCCTTGAGCTCGACCATGTTGTCGGTCAGCACCAGGTCCGAGGTGCCGACGGTGCGGCAATAATTCACCGCCGGCTCGCCGATGATATCTGCGGCAAAGCCGGTCGATCCGGCGAGCAGCACCGCCACGGCCGAAGCCAGCAGTCTTGCGGAATGTTTCATGTAAGCCCCTCTCCAAATTGCGAATTCACGGTTCGCTAACGCATAGCATAGCAGCACGGCCGCGCATAAGCACTAAATCGTGGCCGTGTGCTGTTGATGGTTCGTGTCGTCGTAAAGGATGTTGATTGTTCCGGCCGCAGGCGCGTTCTGAAGAACGGCGACATCGACGAAGTTGGCGGGATTGCCCGAGCCGCTGGCGTCCACGCTCACCGTATTGGTTTCGCTGTTATAGTGGACGTAGTTGCTGATATTGCCGGCAGGCGCGGTGTCGAACAGGGCGCTGAGGTCGATCTTGTCGCCCTCCGAGCCGTGGTAGTCGGTGATCAGATCCTTGATGTCCAGGCTGTCCAGCTTGAACGTATCGGCGCCCGAAGTGCCGGCCATGGTCGACGCAGCTCCGGAAGCGGCGCTATCGAAATTGCCGAATCCGATATCGGCGACCGCGCCCGTCTCGCCATTGGCGGTCGTGAAAGTTGCTTCGCCATAGGTCAGGACCGAGCCGTCGGCCGAAACCGAATGCTGGTTGTTGCTTTCCAGTCCGATCTCGACGATGCCCAAAGCGGCAAGGCTCTTGAACTCACCTGGGTCCGACACGCCATTGCCATTGGCATCCTGCCAGACACCAAATTGCGCGAAGTCGTGGTCGGCGGCGGTCAGCTTGCCGTCATGGTTCGTGTCGTAGACCTGCTCGAGCGCGGCAAGGTCGGTCGCAGCACCCGGGGCGTGTTGGGTGAAGGCGATTTCCGAACCGTTGTTCACCTTGCCGTCGCCATTGAGGTCGATCGCCAGGATACCGTCATGCGAATCTACCCAGGCGGTCTTCGAGGCGACACCATCGCCGTTGTAGTCGAACGAAACGGTGGAGTGCGTGAGATCGGTGGTCTGGATTCCGTCGTGGTTGAGGTCGAGCACCACCGGGGTGGCGACGGCGAAAGGCGTCAAGCCGTCTTTGACGTGAACAGTGAAATTCGCCGTTCCAGTCTGGTCGCCGTCACCGTCCGTAAGCTGCAGCGTCACCGGAATGGTGTGGTCGACCGTGGTCGATGTCACACCGACGTCCGTGAGGTTGAGCTTGGTCTTGCCCGAAGACTCGTATGCGTCGACCCAGGCGATCTGCAGGCCTGCAGGCGAATTGATCGTCAGCGACGTCGCACCGGTCGTTGGAATGAAGGAAGCGGTGCTTCCGTCGGTGTAGTGGGCGACGAACTCGACCTTGTTGCTGGCGCTCACTGCGTCGAACGAAAATTTGGCATAGCTGACATTCGCCATGGTGATGGCCGGGGGCGTATAGCCGCCGGCGCCGTCGTAGTCGTTCGGCGCACCGAAATCGAAGCGCATGAACTCGCCCGCGTCGAAGTTATTGTTGCCAAGTCCCCAACCGGCGGTCGAGCCGTTGACGTTGGACGTCTGCGCGAGCGACGGATCGCCGCCTGCCAGCCAGGCAGCCTCGTGAGCTCCAGTGAAGATGCCGCCGGCATCCGTGGGCGCCCAGCCGGTCACCATGACGATGTTCTGACCGCCGGCCGTCACGACGATGGAGTTGCTGGGGCCGGCGCCGAATGAACCGCTCGAGGCAATGGAGACATTGCTTGTCATGCCGTCAAGTTTGGCCAGCAGATCGAAGGTGTATTGCCCCGAGGTGCCGGCCGCGGTGTTCACCGTGACCGTGAAGACCGCCGTGTCGCCGGCGTCATGGCTTCCGTTGTTGTTGTTGTCGGCGTAGGCCGTCAGCACGTTGCCGACCTGCTCTGTGACAAGATTGTGCCCATTGGAGGTCAACCCGGTTGTATTGACCGTGATCGTCATGGCCGCGCCGGCGCCGTCAGCACCGGGAACGAAATTGATGGCCCCGACGGCGGGCGTCTGCGCGGGGTCGTTGCTGGCCTGCTGGCCCTGCACGCTGTTCAGCGTCGGCACGTCGTCGATGATGTTGGCCGAGAGCGTGCCGGTGGCGTTCTGGCCGTCCTGGTCGGTGAGCGAGACGGTCATGTTCTCGAACAGGCTGTTGGTGCC
>NZ_RZTV01000011.1:43106-169938 GCF_003997555.1 Mesorhizobium sp. M1A.T.Ca.IN.004.03.1.1
GAGAGCGTGCCGGTGGCGTTCTGGCCGTCCTGGTCGGTGAGCGAGACGGTCATGTTCTCGAACAGGCTGTTGGTGCCCTGGCCGGCGGCATGCGTCTCGTTGTCGTTGAGCGTGTAGGTGTAGCTGACGACGCCGGTTGCGGCATTGTAGCCGGTGACGTTGAGCGTGTTGCCGAGCGCCGTGGTGAAGGAGCCGGCGCTGAAGACGCCGTTGGTGATGAAGGCGTGGCCGTCGATGCTGAGCGTGGCGATGCCGTCGGGCGAGGCAATGGTGAAGGTGCCGCCCTGGGTGGTGCTCTCCTTGGAGGTGTCGGAGCCGGCCGATTCACCGGCGCCGCGGCTGGCGAGCAGGTCGTCCTCGTTGACCGTCACGTCGCCGCCATTGGCTGCCGGCGTCAGGTCGGTGATGGTCGGCGGCGTGTTGCCGATCGAGATCGTCAGCGTGGTGTGCGAGGTGTCGCCGTCGCCGTCCTTGATGGTGTAGGTGAAGACGTCGTCATGGCCGCCGGCGGTGCCGGCGTCGCGGACATAGGTGTAGGAGCCGTCGGCATTGAGCGTCAGCTTGCCGTAGGTGCCCTGGATGACGGAGCCGACGGTGGCGGCGTTGTCGAGATCGGCATTGGTGTTGCCGGCCGCGACGCCGACCACGGTTGCGCCGTCGGCGCCCTTGGTGTCGGCGCCGGCCGCATTGCCGTCGCTGCCCGCGCCGGTCATGACGTTGCCGCCGATCGAGGCGAACGAGCCCGCAGGCACGGCATCGGTGTCGGCGACCGCGGTCGGCACGTCGTCGACGATGTTGACGGAGAGCGTGCCGGTGGCGTTCTGGCCGTCCTGGTCGGTGAGCGAGACGGTCATGTTCTCGAACAGGCTGTTGGTGCCCTGGCCGGCGGCATGCGCCTCGTTGTCGTTGAGCGTGTAGGTGTAGCTGACGACGCCGGTTGCGGCATTGTAGCCGGTGACGTTGAGCGTGTTGCCGAGCGCCGTGGTGAAGGAGCCGGCGCTGAAGACGCCGTTGGTGATGAAGGCGTGGCCGTCGATGCTGAGCGTGGCGATGCCGTCGGGCGAGGCGATGGTGAAGGTGCCGCCCTGGGTGGTGCTCTCCTTGGAGGTGTCGGAGCCGGCCGATTCACCGGCGCCGCGGCTGGCGAGCAGGTCGTCCTCGTTGACCGTCACGTCGCCGCCATTGGCTGCCGGCGTCAGGTCGGTCACGGTAGGCGTCGAGTTGCCGATCGAGATGGTCAGTGTCGTCGAAGACTGGTTTCCGTCGCCATCCGTCAGCGTGTAGTGGAATACGTCGTCCACCCCGCCCTTCGTCTCCGCGGCGCGGGTGTAAGTGTAGCTGCCGTCCGAGTGCAGCACCAGCGTGCCATACTCGCCGACGATCGACACTCCGGCGCCCGTTACCGTCTGCGCCGATCCCGCGCCGTCCTTGCCATAGGCCGACGTAACGCTCGCGCCGTCGGCGCCCTGGATATCGGCGCCTGTCGCGTTGCCGTCGCTGCCCGCGCCGGTGATGACGTTGCCGTCGATCGACGCGTGTGAGCCCGAAGGCACGGCATCCGTATCCGCAACAGCAGTCGGCGCATCGTCGATGATGTTGATCACGAGGGTGCCGGGAGGCGCGGCATCGCCGTCGGAGTCGGTCACGCCGACCGCGAAGCTCACACTCGTGCCGTCGCCCGAAGTGTTGGTGTTCAGCGTGTAGCTGTAATTGATCGTGCCGGTGCCGGTAGCCGCGTCGAAAGAATAGCTTGCGGTCAGCGAGCCTGTGGCGTCGGTGAAGGTCTGCGCCGCGGAGGTCAGCACATGGCTGCCGAGCGTGACTTGCGCCACGCCGTCCGGCGAGGTGAAGCCAATGGTGCCGGAAGTGGTCTCGGAGGTGTTGGAGTTGTTGCCGGAATCGCCGTCGGCGATCTCGCCGGAACCGGCCGGCAATCCGCCGTGTGGCGGCAGGCCGGCTTCGTTGACGCTCGCTTCGCCAATGGTCCCGATCGACGGCGTGGAGTCCGGCTTAAGCAGGGACGGGAACAGTTCACGGTTCTCCGGCTGTCCGAACGCCAATGCCGTTGGCGGCAAAAGTGCCGACAGACCGAAGCCGTCGCCGATCCCGCCAGGCGGCACCGAGAAGTCTCCGCCGGCGCTGCTTGGCGAGCCATTTCCGCCGGCCGAGATCGAGCCGTCGGCGCCGAAGGCGACATCGACATGGCTGGCTTCGAGCGCGGCGATCAGGGCAACGCGCGGCACCTCGACATCGCCGATGATGAAGGTCGGTACGTTGAGCGCGCCGTCCTTGATGACGATCTCGGCGCCGTCCGGCTGCACCAGCACCAGATTGTGCCCGTCGACCTTGATGTCGTCGATCGAGACATTGGCCGGAAGCTTCACGACATTGCCGGCCTCGGCGTGATATTCATGCGCAACGTTCGAGGCTGCCGTGTTCGGTGCTGGCGCGTTTCCGGCAGGGGCGTTGGCGGCAGGAGCGTTGCCGTCCGCCGCCGGCTTGGCTGTGCTTTGTGCGTTCTGGGCGTTGCCGTCGCCCTTTGCCGGCGCGCCGCTTCCCACATCGACCGGCACAGGTTCGCCTGCCGCTGGTGCCGTCTGGCCGCCGGAGGCCTGGGCGACTTGGACGCCCGAAATGACACCCGAAATCGGCTGTTCGCCGACAGTCGCGTGCTCGTCCGAGAAATTTGAAACGGCGTCGAATTCGATACTGGTCGTCATAGCTCAAGCCCCCTTCGGCATTTCCCGGCAAGAGACATGCGGGGCTCGAACTTTGCAACGTACCTTCAATCTTTTTGATATACTTGAATATGCATGGATTTGCATTTTTTACACTTGGTAAATCGCAACGATATATCCAATTATATATCTTCAGGTGCGCCGCCGAACCGGCTGGGGAGCGCGGCGGCAGTTCGACAAATTCAAGTATAAATTTGAATAAAATTTGAGACAAAGCAGAATAGATTGATTCGTGGAAACTTACCCACCTTCCTTTCCGATAATTTGAGACAAGATCGGTAGCGTCCACAGTCAAAGGTGGGCGTCATGAAAATACAAAAAACTGCCTCGTCGGCGTCGAGGGTCAAGGTTCTGCTGCTGGCAATCGGCCTGGCCGGTCTGCCGAATGCGTCGTCGGCCAGCGCAGTCTCCGTCGCAAGTCCCGCCTCTCAAACGCTGCCTGCGCCGGCCGATCTCGGCGGCGTTTCGCTGGCCAGATTGCAGCCATGGCAGCCTGTTGCCGCGTACCGGGTCGGCGGTGCCGCCAGTGCCTATGCGCCTCTCGAAGTCCGCCCGGCGGCAAGTTCTGCGAGTGGAGAGGCTACCCCCGGCGTCGATCCGATCCGGATCGACCCGATCCAGGTTGACCCGATTCAGACTGGGGCGATCATTCCGGGCGTGTTCGGGTCGGTCGCCTTGTCCATGCGCAACTTCCCGGTCGCCGCGCGCTGGGCGCCTGTCTACAAGGCGATTATCGACTGCACGGCCGGAAGTGCCTGCGATCGTGAGAACGCTGCGTTTGGGGAGATCGTCGGCATTGCAGCCAACAAGGCTTTTCGCGACAAGCTGGACTTCGTCAACAGCAGCATCAACCGGCTGATCGCCTATCGCAAGGACAGCGTCGTCTACGGCAAGCTCGACTACTGGGCGAAGCCGTCGGAGATCCTCGAGCATCGCGCCGGCGATTGCGAGGATTTCGCGATCCTGAAGATGGCGGCGCTGTTGCGCGCCGGGATCCCGGCGCAGAGCATGTCGCTCGTCGTGCTGCAGGATCGCCGCCGGAAATTCTTCCACGCGGTGCTGTCGGTGAGCACCGGAAGCGGCACCTTCATCCTGGACAGCCTCAGCAACGTTGTGGCGATGGACCGCGATCTTCCCGATTATGTCCCGCTCTATTCATTCAGCACCGACCGAGCCTGGATCCACGGCACGAAAGCCGGCGCACAGATCGCCGACATCGCCGGTGGTTTCGCGACAGTGGCGCCCGGCGAAGGCGCTTCGCCCGATGTGACGGTCACGTCGGCAGGCTCCGGTTTCGGAGCGAAGTAGGCGGCTTGCCTCTTCAACCGTTGAAGACGAACGCCATCAACAGCTCCGGCTCTGTGACCGGCGCGCGCACCGCGCTGAGCTGGCCCCTGTAGCGGCGCTCGCCGGCGCCGATGACGAAGCCGGTGGTGACGGGTGTCTCGCCATTGGCGTCGAGCCGGGCAAAAACGTCGACGACGTTGAGGTCCAGCGCCAGCTTGAGGTCCTGCCTGCCGTCGTCGCCCGGCGCGTTCGGCAGCTGGCGCCTGACCAATTGCTGGAAGGGGGCATTGAAGGTCAGGATCTTCTTCGACGAAGACAGCGCGAAGGCGGGCGAGGGGCAGGCGACCAGGATCGCGTTGATGGTCCGGATCGAGGCGAGCTTGCGCAGTTCCATGCTTTCCTCGGCGAGGCCGCGCATGCATGCGACCCGGATGGCCGATGTGAGATTGCCCTGGTCGGGATGATTTTCGGCGATCTCCGCGACCAGCATGCCGATCGTGCATTTGCGGCTTTCGGCCATCTGCTTCAGCGACACCCAGAAAGCGCGCTCCAAACGGATGCCGCGGCGCACGCCGCCACGCGCCACGACGCGGAACTCCGGGCCGAAATCCTCGGCTGCGAGCGGCGGCAGCAGCCGGTCGCGCGGAGTGTCGGGGCGTGCGGCGCTATCGTTCACTCATCGCCTCCTGGCGCGCCTTGTTGATGGGCTTCAATAGATAGTTGAGGATCGTCTTGCGCCCGGTCTTGATATCGACCGAGCAGATCATGCCGGGGATAATCGAATAAGTCTTGCCGTTCCTTTGCAGCGTGGATTTCTCGGTCGCGACGCGCACTTGATAGTAGGGCTCGCCCGTCTTCTGGTCGACCAGGCTGTCGGCGGTGATGTTGGAGACCTTGCCTTCGATGCCGCCGAAGATCGAGAAGTCGTAGGCCGTGACCTTGATCAGCGCGTCCTGGTCCGGCTGGATGAAGGCGACGTCGCGCGGCGAGACCCGCGCCTCGACCAGCAGCGTCTCCGAGGTCGGCACGATGCCGGCCACGACCGCGCCCGGCTGGACGAAAGCGCCGAGCGTGTTGACATCGAGCGTGTTGACGATGCCGTCGACGGGCGAGCGAATATCGGTCCGCGCCACCTTGTCGGTGGCGCCGCGAATGGTTTCGTCCACCACAGAGAGGTCCGCCAGCGCCTGCGTCAAGTCGCTCAATGCTTCCTGCTGCAATTGCAGGCCGAGCTCGTCGACTTGAAGCTGCGCCTCGGTGATGGCCGCCTTGCTCTTCTTGATGGTCTCTCCGGCAAGGTTGAGCTGCCCGCGGAGATCGGTCTGCTCCCGCTCGACGCGAATCTGTTCGGTCCTGGCCATCAGGCCTTTCTTGACCATCGATTCGACGAGCGCCGTTTCCTGGTCGCTGACGGCGAGGCTCTTGGACAGGCGGTCTGAATTGGCGGTTGCCTCGTCCAGTTCCTTCTCGCGCTGATCGAGACGCGACTTCAGCACGGACAGCTTGACTTGGAAGTTGTCTCGGCGCGCAACGAGCAGCTTCTGCTCGTTGTCGCAGATCTCCGGGGCAGTCTTCTGGATGTCGGACGGACAGGGGAACGCGCCCTCGAGATTGCCGCTCTGCTCGAATTTGAGCCTGGCAATGCGCGCCTGCAACGCCCGCGCCTTGGCCTGCTCCTCACCCAGGCTCGAGGTGTTGCCTGTGTTGTCGAGGCGGATGATCAGATCGTTCTTCCTGACGGTCTGGCCAATCTTGACAGCGATTTCCTGGACGACGCCGGCTTCGCTCGCCTGGATGATCTGCGTCTTGGAAGCAGGAATGACCTTGCCGTCGCCGCGCGCGATCTCATCGACCTCGGCAAAGGATGCCCAGGCGGTGAAGGCCACGAACAGTGCCCCTATGATGTATACGGACGCCGAAGCGAAAAGCGGCGGCCGGTCGTCTTTTGCTAACATTCCCCAACGTCCCGGTCAGGCATTCGCCTTTTGCAATGCCTGGATGACTTGTTCCTTTGCTCCGTCCGCGACCACGCGCCCCTGCTCGATGACGATGAGGCGGTCGACTAGCTCCAGCATGCTGTAGCGATGGGTCGACACGATCAGCGTCGTGTTGCGGTCGAACGCCACCTTGAGCTGCCTGATCAACTGCCGTTCCGAGGCCAGGTCCATCGAACCCGATGGCTCGTCCAGGAACACGATTTTCGGTTTGGTCAGCAACAGCCGCGCGATCGCCACGGCCTGCCTCTGGCCGCCCGACAGATTGGTGCCACGCTCGCCGACATTCATGTCGTAGCCGCGCGGATGGCGAGAGACGAAATCGTCGACGCCCGCGGCCTTCGCCGCATCGATGATTTCCTCGTCGGTCGCGTCCGGCGCGGCCATCAGGAGGTTTTCCTTGATCGTGCCCGAAAACAGGTCGCCGGCCTGCGCGACGATACCGACCGCGGCACGAACTTCAGAGGGGTGGTATTGGCGGATGTCGATGCCGTCGAGCAGCAGTTCTCCGGACGTCGGCAGGAACAGCCGGCCGATTAGGCGCCCCATCGTGGTCTTGCCGGAGCCGATGCGGCCGATGACGCCGATGCGCTCGCCGGGGCGGATTGCAATGTTGAGCCCGTTCAGAACCTCGTTTTCGGTGCCTGGATAGGCGAAGCCGACATTCTTGAACAGCATCGCGCCGCTGCGGATCGGCCGGTTGACGAAGCCGACCGTGTCGGGCCGGTCCTCCGGCTGCGACATGATCGTATTGACGATCCTGAGCGACAGCACGGCTTGCCGGAAGCGGGAGAGCGTGATGGCGATCTGGCCGAGCGGCGCGACCGCGCGGCCCGCCAGCATGACCGTGCCGATAATCGCGCCGGTCGAGACCTGGCCTTCCGAGAAGGCATAGGCGCCGGCAACCACCAGGGCGACGGTGACGAATTGCTGGATGGCGCCGGTGATGTTGCCGGCAGCGGCGGAAAGCTCCTTGATCTTCTCCGAGGTGTTGGCGGCGTTCTTCGAGTGCTCGCCCCATTTGCGCAGCAGATAGGCCTCGGCGCGCAGCGACTTGATCGTCTCCAGCGTCGAAATGGACTCGACCAGGAGGGCCTGGCGCTGAGCAGATTCGTTCATCGAGGCGGCGACCCGCTTGCCGATGCGCCTTTGTGTCACCAGACCGACAATGACGGCGATGACGAAGGCAAGTGCCGGTATGATCACCAGCCAGCCGCCAATGGCGTAGATGACCAGCAGGAAGACGAAGACGAAAACCGTGTCGATGAAGACGCTTATGGTATTCGAGGTGAAGAACTCGCGCACGAACTCATATTGTGTGACGCGGTTCGCGTATTCGCCGGTCGATCCCGGCCGCGCCGAAAGCGACGAGTTTAGCACTTTCTCGAACAGCAGATAGGAAATCCTGAGATCCGCCTTGCGCCCGGCATAGTCGATAAGCGAGGCGCGGGCCGTCTTCAGCAACAGGTCGAACAGGATGGCCGCGCCGATCCCGAGCGCCAGCACCCAGAGCGTCGAGATCGCCTTGTTCGGCAGGATGCGGTCGTAGACGTTCATGGTGAAGATCGGCGAGGCGATCGCCAAGAGGTTGATGAAGACCGCCGACAGCACGACCTTCGAGTAGGTGCGCCAGAACGCCCCCATCGTTCCGGTCAGCCAATGGCGTCTTTCGATCCTCGGCGCCGTGCCGACCGTCATCTCCTCGGCGGTGTTGGCATAGGTGATCGAGAATGAGGCGCCACCGCTGATGTAGCTTTCGGCAAGCTCCGATTTGCCGATCGTGGTGCGGCCGTTTTCCTGCGGCGCCGTTAGAAATTGCCCAGTTTCCGTTTCGGCGAGCAACGCAACCGGCAGTTGGCTGGCGCGGAAGACGATGGCCGGAAGATCGACCCGGCCGCGCACGAAATCGCGATGGTTGAACGCCTGGACCTCGAGACCGATCCGTTCGGCCAGATGCCTGATGTCGTCCGGCTCGATCAGCGTGTCCGAAATCGGCACCCCGGCAAACAGCACGGTCTCGGCGCTCGGCCGGCCAAGATAGGCTGCAATCGCCGAGAAGCAGGCTTTGAAAGCCTCCTTGGGCGAGACGATATTAGGTTGCTGATTCACGATCCGCCCCGAAGGACCAGAGATCGATGCTTACATCGGCTGCTTCTTCCTGACCGGCGCGAGGATGTCGAACGGCAGATCGTTCTTCTGCTCCGATGGTGTGCGCGCATAGGTTTCGGTATCGGCTGTCGCCGGCACGCCGAATTCGCTGCGCGCGTAGGCGGCTGCCTGCTTGGCCGGCTGGATGTTCAGCGTCTTCAGCAACTCCCCGGTCGCGGCCAGCAGCCGGTATTGGGCAAACAGCGACGCGTAGGACGAGGTGTCGGCCAGCGTCGCGGTGTTGAAGCGCGTGTTCTGCGCATCGAGCACGTCGAGCAGCGAGCGCTGTCCGACCTTGAACTGCTCCCGGTAGGAAGCAACCAGCCTTTCGTTGGTTGCTGCCTGCAGCCGCAGCGTCTGCGCAAGTTCCGCCTGGCGGAAGCGGCGGTCCCAAGATGTGCGGACGGCTTCCTCGATCTCGCGCAGCACCTGATGCAGCGCGAGGCGCTGCTCGCTGGTGCGGCGGATCTGCTCCTGCTCGTTGGCTTTGTCGATGCCGCCGCGATAGAGATTCCAGCGCAGCACCACCCGAGCCTGCAGGTCGCTGGTGTCGCCGTCGTCGCCGTCGATGTCATAGCCGCCCCGTGCGACACCCTCGGCGGTAATGGTGGGGCCGTATTTCGCCCGCGCGGCGTCGACCAGCGACGCGGCAGCATCGATGTCGCTGTTGGCCATGTGGACGCGCGGATTGTTCTGTCTGGCAAGCCCGATCGCGTCATCGAGCGAGCGCGGCAGCGCGCCGGCCACATCGGCCGGCCGCGACGGGTTGGTCAGCGGCTTGCCGACATTCTTGAAGAAGCGGATCTTGGCCGCTTCCAGTTCCTCGGTCGCCTCCTGCATCCGCGCCTTGGCGGCGTAAAGCCGCTCCTCGGCCTGCTGCCGGTCGGCATCGTTGAGCGCGCCGCCCGCGATGCCTTGCTTGATGTCGCCGAGTATAGACTGATGGAAGCCGAGGTTCTTCTTCGCTTCGGCGACGATCGACGCCTGCAGCATGTATTCGAGATAGTCCTGGACGACGGCAAGCCCGATGAATTCGGACCGTTCCAGCACCCTGAAGGAAGCTCCGTCGACGCGCGAGGCCTGGCGGTTCAATTCGGCCCGTCTCGCGCCACTGTCATAGAGCGTCTGTGAGACGGTGAGGTCCGCTTCGTTCGGATAAAGCGCGTCATGGTCCTCGTCGAGCGCTCGCCGGGAGTCGTTATCCAGACGGCGGACGCCGGTCGACGCTTCGAGATCGACGCTGGGAAGATAGAGCCCTTTCGCCTGGCGCAGCTCGAATTCGATGGCTTCGCGGTTTTCGATCGCCTGCCCAATCTCCGGATTGGATTCGACCGCGACTGCTACAGCTTCCTTGAGCGTGAGTGCGCTGGCGCTTCCGCAAGCCAGCATCGACACCGTCATGGCAAGCGCAAGGCGCCAGCCGACGGTCACTTTACCCGTCCTGGTCATTTCTACCCCGTGACTATCCCCGCGCCTTTTTGTTTTTGTCAGCGCTTATTTCGCCCAAGCCTGCCACCGGAGCTTGCAACGAGTATCTAGCAGATTTTTCGCGGATGGGAGGACTTATTGATTTAGAGCGCTCCAAAAGCACGGATTCCAGCCATTAGTCCCGGCGGATGTAGCAAAAATGGCACAGAAAACGATCTCTCGCCGAGGGCGCCGTTCAGTTGAAACCGACCGCGAACACCATTTTCCCTAAATAAACAGTAAGTCCGCACAAAGGAATCGACCGAGGGGTCGCTCACCGTGCCAACTTTGGCGGTCAGATCGGCACTTGGCACGAACCGCGGGATCCGCCCTTCCTCCGGACATGGCCAAGGCTTTCAAACACCTGAAGGTTGCGGATCGTTGCGGGAAATCTGCGCCGGTCCTGCAAGACGTGCGCACGAAATTGCCATGGGTGGCTGGTTTTGTTGGCAAACGGGGATCGTTCCCTGTATTGCGGGCTGAAGCAAAGCA
This sequence comes from Mesorhizobium sp. M1A.T.Ca.IN.004.03.1.1, assembly GCF_003997555.1. Lineage (NCBI taxonomy): Bacteria > Pseudomonadati > Pseudomonadota > Alphaproteobacteria > Hyphomicrobiales > Phyllobacteriaceae > Mesorhizobium > Mesorhizobium sp. M1A.T.Ca.IN.004.03.1.1. The sequence goes on from NZ_RZTV01000011.1 coordinate 53,233, forward strand.
TGGACGTTCTTGTATGACAAATGTCGCCCTGACCGGGCTTGCCCGCGATCTCGCCCGGCGCGCCACCGACGGCCGCCCCGTGCGCATCGGCGTCATCGGTTCCGGCGAGATGGGCACCGATCTGGTGACCCAGGGCATGCTGATGCCGGGCATTTCGATTGCGGCCATTTCCACGCGCCGCCCGCACACGGCTCGCGACGCGATCCGCATCGCCTATGGCGACGATGCAATGGCTGCAGAAGCCGAGACCGCCTCCAAGGTAAGCCAGGCGATAGAAAGCGGCAGGATCGCCATCACCTCGAATGAGATGCTGGTCACCAGCCCGCTGATCGACGTCGTCATCGATGCCACCGGCAAACCCGGCGTCGCCGCCGATTTCGACCTGATGGCGATGCAGCATGGCAAGCATCTGGTGATGATGAATGTCGAGGCCGACGTGACCATCGGCTGCTACCTCAAGCAGCAGGCGGATCGGCTCGGCGTCGTCTATTCGGTCGGCGCCGGCGACGAGCCGTCGAGCTGCATGGAGCTGATCGAGTTCGCCTCGTCGCTCGGTTATACCATCGTCTCGGCTGGCAAGGGCAAGAACAACCCGCTCAATCACGACGCCGTTCCCGACGATTATCGGGATGAAGCGCTGCGCCGGAACATGAACCCGCGCATGCTGGTCGAGTTCGTCGACGGCTCCAAGACCATGGTCGAGATGTGCGCCATCGCCAACGCCACTGGCCTGGTGCCCGATGTTCCGGGCATGCACGGCCCGAAAGCCGACCGTGATCAGCTGGCCAAGGTGCTCATCCCGCGCGAGGACGGCGGCATCCTGTCGAAGAAGGGTATCGTCGACTACACGATCGGCAAGGGCGTGGCGCCTGGCGTCTTCGTCATCGTCGAGGCGACGCATCCGCGTGTCGTCGAGCGCATGGACGATCTCCATGTCGGCCACGGCCCTTATTACAGCTTCTTCAGGCCGTACCACCTGACCTCGCTGGAGGTGCCGCTGACCGCAGCCCGCATCATGCTCTACGGCAAACCCGACATGGTGCCGCTGCCTACACCGGTGGCCGAGGTCTGCGCGGTCGCCAAGCGCGACCTCGCCGCAGGCGAGATCTTCGACGCCATCGGCGAGACCTGCTACCGCTCCTGGACCATGACGGTCGCCGAGGCGCGCGCCAGCCGTGCCGTGCCGGTCGGACTGCTTGAAGGCGGCAAGGTGCTGAAGCCGGTCAGGAAGGGCGAACTCCTGACCGCCGACAACGCTGCGCCCGACAAGACGACCAAGCTATTTGCCCTGCGCCAACTGCAGGACGAGATGCTGTATGGCGTCAGGACTACTTCCCCAGCTCTATCGATCTGAGCCGCGCCGCTTCCACCGCGTCGGTCAAAAGCTTCGTCAGCCGGTCTTCGCCCATCAGCACTGCAAGCGCTGCGGCGGTCGTGCCGTTCGGGCTGGTGACCTGCTGGCGCAGCACGCCCGGCTCTTCATCGCTTTCGGCGGCAAGCGAGGCTGCACCATAGACGGTCTGCAGGGCGAGCACTTTGGCTGTCTCGGCCGGCAAGCCGGCCTTCTCGGCGGCGACCGTCAGCGCCTCGATGAAATGGAAAATATAGGCCGGGCCGGAACCGGAGACCGCGGTCACCGCGTCCATCAGGCTCTCGTCGTCGATCGTCGTCACGACACCGCTCGCCGACAGCAGCTCGGCGGCGAAGCGCCTGACGTTGTCGGGAACGAGCGGGTTGGAAAACACCACCATCATGCCCTTGCCGATCGCCGCCGGCGTGTTCGGCATGCAGCGCACGATCGGCGCGAGCCCGCCCAGGATCTCCGCGAAGGTCGCGACCGGCGTGCCCGCGGCGATGCTGACGAAGGTGGTCCTGCCGTCGCCGAAGCGCTTGTAGCTTGCCGTCACATCGCGGATGACCTGCGGTTTCACGGCGATGACGACGAGATCGGGCATGGCATCGGCGGGAATTGCGGATGCGTCGGCCGCGGCGCCGCAACCAAGATGTTCGGCTCGCCTGCGCAACTCGGCATTGGGCTCGACCACGAACACCGCCGACGGCTCGAGCTTGCCGGATTTCAGCCAGCCAGAGAGCATCGCGTAACCCATATTGCCGCAACCGGCGAGAACGAGCCTGATGGTCATCGAAACCTCCGCAAAGAGGGCTCTCCTTAGCCGCTCGCGCGGTTGCGGAAAAGTCCAGTCTCAAGGAGATCGATCGGCCAGATCAGTCGGGGCGGCGAGCCGAGAGAGGTCGCAGCGACACTTGTCGTAGGCCAAGCACGCTGCGGCCCTGCCGGCGATTCCGCGAGGCGGTGCGCGATCTGACCGAAAGCCGCTCGCGCCGCAGCTATTTCTAAAATACCCCGTCTTCGCTAAAAGCGGCCTTCGATAAGAGCAGCCGGTTTCGGGTTTACGGCATCCGACGACGTTTTGACGGGATTGCCCTGTCGAATTTTCGTGAAAATGCCGCGCGGCATTTGACCGCTTGCGCGCCGCGTTCGCGTGCCGACTGCTGGATTGAGGATCAGGGCTGCGTGCCAAGCGTGGCCGCGCAACAGTGTTGAAGGTGAATGATGGCCGAAGTGATCGACGGGAAGAGTGTCGCCGCAGACGTGGTATCGAAGGTCAAGGCGCTGACCGCCGAGCTTTCGGCCAAGGGCGCGACCAGGCCCGGTCTGGCGGTGGTGATCGTGGGCGAGGATCCGGCAAGCCAGGTCTACGTCGCCTCGAAGTCGCGCACGGCCAAGGAGTGCGGCTTCCATTCGCTCCAGCACACGCTGCCGGTTGAGACGACCGAAGAGCAGCTGTTGAAGACCATCGGCGATCTCAACGCCGACCCGTCGATCCACGGCATCCTTGTGCAACTGCCGCTGCCCGGCCATATCGATGCCGGCAACGTCATCCAGACGATCGCGCCGGAAAAGGATGTCGACGGCTTCCACTTCATCAATGTCGGCAAGCTCGGTACCGGCGAGCTCGAGACGGCGTTCGTGCCCTGCACGCCCGCCGGCTCGATGCTGTTGATCCAGCGCGTGCGCGGCAAGGACCTTTCCGGCCTCAATGCAGTCGTCGTCGGCCGCTCCAACATCGTCGGAAAGCCGATGGCCAATCTGCTGCTCGCCGCTAACTGCACCGTCACCATTGCCCATAGCCGTACCAAGGACCTGCCGGCGCTGGCGCGCACCGCCGATATCCTGGTCGCCGCCGTCGGCCGTCCAGAAATGATCAAGGGTGATTGGGTGAAGCCCGGCGCCACCGTTATCGATGTCGGCATCAACCGCATTCCGGCGCCGGAGAAGGGCGAAGGCAAGTCGCGGCTGGTCGGCGACGTCGTCTATGCCGAAGCGGCCGCGGTCGCCGGCGCCATCACGCCGGTCCCCGGCGGCGTCGGACCGATGACCATTGCCATGCTGATGGCCAACACTGTAGCTTCCGCCTACCTCGCGGCCGGATTGAAGCGGCCGTCCTTCTGATCGGAAAGCAGCATCCTTGCCGAATCTTACTGCTCCTGTTGAACGGCCGGTCATGGGCGATCCCGTTCAGGGCGGTCGGCAGTTCGGCTTCCTGCTGGTCGACAAGTTTTCGATGTTCTCGCTGGCGGCGGCGATCGATTGCTTCCGCTCGGCCAACCGTCTGCTCGGCCGTGATTATTACGGCTGGACGACGATATCGGCAGATGGCGACGCGGTCATGGCTTCCAACGGCCTTCCGCTCAAGATCGACTATTCAGTCGCCGACATGCCGCCGGTCGATATCCTGTTCGTCTCGGTCGGGCTCACCACCGAGTTCCCCGGCAAGAGCAAGGTGCTGGCGGCGCTGCGCAGCTGGGGCCGCCGCGGCAACGCGCTCGGCGCGCTCTCGGTCGGCTCCTATCTGCTCGCCGAGGCCGGCCAGCTCGACGGCTACCGCTGCACTATCCACTGGGAAAACCGCGCCGGCTTCATAGAGCGTTTTCCGGACATCAACTGCACCGGCAACGTTTTCGAGATCGATCGCAAGCGCTACACCTGCGCCGGCGGCACCACCTCGATCGATCTGATGCTGGAGATCGTGCGCGGCGATTTCGGCTCCAACCTCGCCAATGGCGTCGCCAACCAGTTCCAGCACGAGCGCATCCGCTCGGCCGGTGACCGCCAGCGCGTCGGACCTGAGCGCGACCTCACTGGCAAGTCGGAGAAGCTGAGACGTATCGTTGAGCTGATGGCCGACCATCTCGATGAGCCTTTGTCGGCGGTGCAGCTTGCCAAGTCGGCGGGCCTGTCGGTGCGCCAGGTCGAGCGCCTGTTCCTGCGCCATCTCAACGTGACGCCGGGCCGCTACTACATGCGGCTCAGGCTCGAGCGGGCGCGCGAATTGCTGCGCCAGACCAATATGCCGATCCTCGACGTCGCGATCGCCACCGGCTTCACCTCCCACTCCTATTTCGCGCAAAGCTACCGGCTGCAGTTCGGCCGTCCGCCGTCGGAAGAGCGCCGAACCACCTATTGAGCGACTTGCCGGCCATCGGACTTGTCTGCAAAGCCCGGCTCAAATAGCTTTCCCGGCGCGGACGGGGGTTCACTCAGGAGATTTTCATGGCGGGACTGGCACGGAGCGTTGCTGCGGCGATCCTCCTTTTGTCGATGACCACCTTTGGCTTTGCCGCCAACAAGGTCATCATCATTCTCGATGCATCCGGCTCCATGTGGGCCCAGATAGACGGCAAGCCGAAGCTCGAGATCGCGCGCGAATCGCTGCGCACGGTGCTGCAGTCGGTGCCGGGCGACGACGAGATCGGCTTCATGGCCTACGGGCATCGCCAGAAAGGCAGCTGCGCGGACATCGAGCTGATCGTGCCGCCGCAGGCGGGTTCGGCGAGCGCGATCTCGGCGGCCGCCGACAGCATGAAATTCCTCGGCAAGACGCCGCTGACGGCGGCCGTCAAGCAGGCCGCCGAAGCGCTGAAATACACCGAGGACAAGGCCACGGTCGTTCTCATCACCGACGGTCTTGAGACCTGCGGTGGCGATCCGTGCGCGCTCGGCAAGGAGCTGAAGGAGACCGGCGTCGACTTCACCGCCGACGTAGTCGGCTTCGGCCTGACCGCCGACGAAGGCAGGCAGATCGCCTGCCTCGCCGAGAACACCGGCGGAAAATACATCCAGGCCTCCGACGAGAAGGCATTGCAGCAAGCGCTGGTCGAGACCGTCGCGGCGCCGGCGCCCGTGCCAGAGCCTGCTCCGGCCCCGGCGCCGGCGCCTGCACCCGAACCCGCCAAGCCTGAATTCAACTTCACGCCGAGCGTCGTCATGGCTGAAGGCGGCGATGCCATCACCGACGGCAATGCCTGGGAGATCTACAAGGCCAAGTCCGACGGCTCGCGCGGCGATCAGGTCATGACCGAGTATGGCGAGCTCAAGATCAATCTCGAGCCGGGCGATTACATTGTCGTCGGTCGCGCCGACGAGGCAAGGAGCGAGCAGAAGATCAAGATCGAAGCCGGCCAGACCTACAGCCCGTTGTTCACGCTGAACGCCGGAACCTTGGTTATCCACCCGCATGCGAGCCAGGGCTCGGAGATCAGCGGCGAGGCGCGTGTCGACTTCGCCTATCCGGGCGGCAGCACGACCCACTATGGCGACACCAAGGCCACCGTGCCCGCCGGCGAGCAAAAGGTGACGGTGCAGATCGGCGCCGGCACGGTGACCGAAACCATCCAGCTTGCCGCCGGACAGACGGTCGAGAAGGATATCGTGGTCGGCGTCGGCCATGCCGTGCTTAACGCCTACTACACCGCCGGCGGCGACAAGGCCGACAATTCCGGCATCGGCTTCGAGATCGTCAAGGCGAAGAAGAAGATCGACGGTTCGCGTGAAAGCGTGGAGCACTCCTACGGTCCGGACAGCAAGTTCTGGCTGCCGCCGGACGACTATGTCGCGCTAACCACGCTCGATCTCGCCGTTGTCGAACAGCCCTTCAGCATCAAGGCCGGCGACAACCAGGATGTGAAGGTGGCTCTCGGCGCCGGCGTGCTGGGAATGTCGGCGCCCGGCGCCTATTCGATCGAGGTGTTCTCGTCAAAGAAGGATGCTGAGGGCAAGCGCAAGTCGCTCAGCCTGACCTATGGCGACAGCTGGCAACAGACTATCCCCGCCGGCGACTATGTCGTCGTGCGGCACATGTCCGATCAGGGCCAGGACAAGGAAATGCCGGTGACGATCAAGGCCGGTGAGCGGAGCGAGATCACCGTTCAGTAGGCATCGCCGTCCGCAAACGAACGAAAAAGGGTAACCGCTGTTTTGCCCCCCACGTTGCCCGCTGACGCCTGATCTGTGATCAAGGTTCCATGGATGAGCGAGAAGCAGTTTCTCCATGGACACGACATTGGAGGTTCTCACGACACGGCGGGGCCGACGTGAGGCGCATCGCCAATGGCCGGATAAGGTCAAGGCACAGATCGTTTCGGAGGGCTTGCGTCCGGGCGTGACGGTGAACGAAGTAGCGGAGCGCCACGGGCTGGAGGCCAACCATCTGTCGTCCTGGCGAACGCTGGCCCGGCAGGGCAACCTAGTTTTGCCTGCGCCAGAGGAGATCTGCAAACTCAATGCTGTTGACCCGCAGGCCTACTTGACCACCACGCTTACCGCCATCGTCAACGGCCACAAGCGGAGGCGGATCGATGAGCTGCTGCCTTGGAACGATCCGCTTGAGTAACGCGTGCACAAAAATCGGGCCGGGCCGAAGCGGACAACCCTGGTTAGAGCGTCATAGCTTGACCAGTTGCTTGCCGAAGTTCTCTCCCTTCAACATCCGAACGAAAGCGTGGGGCACGGTCTCGATCCCTTCCGCAACATCTTCCCGTGTCTGAAGCAGTCCCTGTTTGTACCATGACAGCAGATCGGCAATCGCGGTCTCGTATTCTCCTTCGTGGTCGTCGAGCAAGAACCCTTCTATCCGCGCACGGGTGATTAGTGTCCTTCTGAGATGCCTGACACCGATATCTGGTTGGTCAAACCGGTTGGCCAAGGCAATAGTGCCGACAATCACCACTCTGCCAAAGATGTTGAGGTTTAACATGGCTGCATCGTGAATCGGCCCGGCGGTGTTGTCGATAAAGACATCGACGCCGCTAGGGCATGCGGTGGCGACATCTGCCGCGAGATCAGCGGAGCGTCGATGATTGACGCCAGTCCGATATCCAAGCTCCCTGCACCATTCCAGCTTCTCGTCCGAGCCCGCAACAGCGACTGGGTCGAACCCTTTGATCCGCGCGATCTGTCCCGCAATCTGCCCCACAGCTCCTGAAGCGGCAGAGATCAACACCGTTTCCCCCACCTTCGGAGTTGCGGTTTTGAGGAGGGCAAAGTAGGCGGTGAGACCGGGCATGCCGAGATAGCTCAGTACGGCCTGAATCGGAGCGTCGGTTGTCGTCACGGGCTTGGCTGACGCGGCCGGGATCACGCTGAACGGCTGCCAACCAAAATGATCGCTCATCACGAGGTCGCCTGGCTTGAAGTCTGGAGACTCAGACGTAATTACCTCGCCAATTCCGCCGCCACACATCAGGTCGCCAATTCTAAAACCAGCAGCATAATTCTTCGCGGGGCTGATCCGACCGCGCACATAGGGATCGACGGAGAGCCACAGAGTTTTCACCAGCAGCTCACCATCCGCGGCATCGGGAATTGAACGCTCCTCCAGGCTCCAGTTCTCGACGGAGGGCATTGCGGAAGGGTAGCTGCGAAGTATCCAGCTAGGATTTTTGGACATGTCCATCTCCTCAATTTGAGCGTTCGCCCCATTGATGCATGATTTCGGCTTCCGTGTTAAAGAGCGCACGGTGAGAGACATTATTTTGAATTTCGGAAGAATGGCGGATGGATATGATCGAGGCCATGAAGGTGGCCGTGGCAGTCGCCAGGCATAACAGCTTCTCTTCTGCGAGCCGGGATTTGCGCCTTTCCGCTGCCTCGGTAAGCCGCATTGTGGCGGACTTGGAGGCCGATCTCGGCGTACGTCTCTTTAACCGCACCACCAGGCAGATCAATCTGACGGATGCCGGGATGGAGTTCGTGCAAAAGAGCACCGGCCTCCTGGAGGAGCTTGATCAGATGCGGAGCGCAGTACGCGAACGCCACGAAACTCCTCGCGGCCAACTCCACGTCTCCTGCGTAACGGCCTTTGGTAATGAGTGCCTGGCACCAGTGGTTCCTGAGTTCGTGCGACGGTTCCCGCAGCTCGATGTCTCAATCGACCTTGGCAATCGTTTGGTTGATCTCATTGGCGAGCACTTCGATGTCGCCATCCGGGTAGGACCGTTGAACGATTCATCCCTGATTGCGCAGAGGATTTTCACGCAGAGGATCGTGTTCGTCGCGACACCCCAGTTTTGCCAGCAATATGGGACACCCAGGACCTTGGACGAGATCAGAGCGTGCCCATCCGTTACTCAGGTCAGCGGGGAATGGGGGCGCGTTCATAAGTTTTCGCATCAAGGAAAGGTCATTGACTTCGAAGTGCCGCAGCAATTGACAATGAACTCAGCGCGAGCGGTGAGAAACGCCTGCCTAGCGGGAGGGGGGTACTCCCTCTTGGGCGATTTCATGGTCGCCCAGGATATAGCGGAGAACCGCCTCGTGCGGCTGCTGCCGGATCATGAACCCATGGAGCAACCGATCTTCGCCTTCTACGCTCAGCGACGTCACACCCCACGTAAAGTCAGGGTGTTTATTGACTATTTGGCGGAGGTCTTCAGTGGCAAGAATACCTCGTGAGACCTCTTGTCTAGGTGCCGATGGCACACCGCTTACGACAAAGGGCGGCTCCGAGCGGCGGCACCGAGCCGCTCTTTTTTTAGCAGATTGAGGTTAGGCATTTGCGAAGGCGGCGGCGCCGTGGTCGGCGCGGCCAACCAGTTGGCGAAAGCCGGCGAACAGCTCGCGGCCGAAGCCGAACTCGTTGCCGATCAGGTCGGCATCCGCCGTGCGGCGCAGCGCGAACTCCGTTCCCGGCACCAGCACCTCCAGCGTGCCTGCGTCGGCGTCGAGGCGAATGATGTCGCCGTCATGGATCCTGGCGATCGGCCCGTCCTCGACCGCTTCCGGCGTCACATGGATCGCCGCCGGCACCTTGCCGGAAGCACCCGACATGCGCCCGTCGGTCACCAGCGCGACGCGCTGGCCGCGATCCTGCAGCACGCCGAGCACGGTGGTCAGCTTGTGCAGTTCCGGCATGCCGTTGGCCTTCGGCCCCTGGAAGCGGATCACAGCGACGAAGTCGCCGGTCAGCGTGCCCGACTTGAAAGCTTCGTTCAGCCCCTGCTGGCTGTCGAACACCTTGGCCGGCGCCTGGATGACGCGCCGTTCGGGCTTGACCGCAGAGGTCTTGATCACGGCATGGCCGAGGTTGCCGGCAAGCACCTTCAGTCCGCCGGTCGGCTGGAACGCCTTCTTGAACGGCGCCAGCACCTTCTCATCGCCGCTCTCGAGCGGCGCCGCTTCACGCACGACGCTGCCGTCGGCGCCGAGCTTTGCCTCGACAGCATAGGGCCGCAGGCCTTCGCCCCAGACCGTCTGCACGTCCTCGTGCAGCAAGCCTTCGTCGAGCAGCTCGCGGATCAGGAAGCCGAGCCCGCCGGCGGCGTGGAAATGGTTCACGTCGGCGAGTCCGTTCGGGTAGACGCGGGCGAGCAGCGGCACGGCCTCCGACAGGTCGGAGATGTCCTGCCAGGTAAGCGAAATTCCGGCTGCCGCGGCCATGGCGATGAGGTGGATGGTGTGGTTGGTCGAGCCGCCGGTCGCGTGCAGGCCGACCACGCCGTTGACGATCGAGCGCTCGTCGATCATGCGCCCGACCGGCGTATAGGCATTGCCGAGCGCGGTGATCGCCAGCGCGCGCTTCGCCGCCTCCCTGGTCAGCGCGTCGCGCAGCGGGGTGCCCGGGTTGACAAAGGAGGCGCCGGGCGTGTGCAGGCCCATGATCTCCATCAGCATCTGGTTGGAATTGGCGGTGCCGTAGAAGGTGCAGGTGCCCGGCCCGTGATAGGATTTGGACTCCGCCTCGAGCAGCTCGGCGCGGCCCGCCTTGCCCTCGGCGTAGAGCTGCCGGACCTTGGCCTTCTCGTCGTTCGGCAGGCCCGACGTCATCGGCCCGGCGGGGATGAAGACCGCCGGCAGGTGCCCGAAGGTGAGCGCCGCGATCACCAGCCCGGGCACGATCTTGTCGCAGACGCCGAGGAAGACGGCGGCGTCGAACATGTTGTGCGAAAGGCCGATCGCCGCTGCCATGGCGATCACGTCGCGCGAGAACAGCGACAGTTCCATGCCTGGCTGGCCTTGCGTCACGCCGTCGCACATCGCCGGCACGCCGCCGGCGACCTGGGCGATGCCGCCCGCCTCGCGTGCCGCGTCCTTGATAAGCGCCGGAAAGGTCTCGAACGGCTGATGCGCCGACAGCATGTCGTTGTAGGAGGTGATGATGCCGAGGTTGGGCACGCGATCGCCGCCGAGTGCCACCTTCTCCGATGGGCTGCAGACGGCAAAGCCGTGGGCGAGGTTGCCGCAGGAGAGCACCGCGCGGTTGGCGGCGCGTCCCGACGCCTCCGCGATGCGGCCGAGATAGGCTTCGCGGTCGGCTTTCGAACGTTGGCGGATGCGTTCCGTGATGGCTTCGATGTCGCGTCTGGCTGTCATGGCTGGTCCTTTCGGGCCCCGGAAACGTCCTCCCACAGCCTCCGGGGCTGTTCCTTTGCTGAAATCAGGGTGCCCAGAACACCTCTACCGGTATCGGCGCCGCCTCGAGCACGTTGCGGACGGGCTTTTTAATGCCCGCTCCCATCGCGCCGTCGAAGGCGATGCGCTTGTCCTCTCCCTCGATGTGGAGCGCGATGAAACCGGCGGCAACGATCCGCGCCATCGACAGCGTCAGCCGCGGCTCGCCGGCGCTTTGCGCATGCACGGGCAGCACGATGCGCGGTGAGGACGGGTCGATGAGCTCGGCGAGATTGCGGGCATCGGGAAAGAAGGAGGCCGTGTGCCCGTCGGCACCCATACCAAGCACCACCACATCCAGAGGCCAGGGCAATGATTGCAGGACCTCGCTGTCCGACGCCGCTGCTTCCTCGATGCTCGCCGCCTCATGGTAGAGCGGCACGAAGCGCGCTGCCGCTGCCTTGTTCTGGAGCAGGTTGGCCGCCACCAGCCCGGCATTCGAGCGCGGCGAGGAGGGCGGCACGAAACGTTCGTCGACCAGCGTCACGGTGACCTTGTCCCAGGCGATCGGGATTAAAGAGAGCGCGGCGAAAAACTTTGCCGGCGTCGTGCCGCCGGATACGGCGAGGAATGCGGTGCCGCGGTCGGTGATCGCCTTGGTCAGGCGGGCGGCGACGTGGCCGGCAAGGGCCGCCGCCAGCTGCTGGCGGTCGGCAAAGCCGTTCCAGGCGTAAGCGGCCCCGCTCAATTGCTCTCGTGCCATGTCCGTCCGTCACGTTCGATGAGCGCGATGGAGGCCGACGGACCCCAGGTGCCGGCCGTATAGCCCTGCGCTTCCTGCCTGGCGCTTTCCCAGGCGTTCTGGATCGGATCGATCCACTTCCAGGCCGCCTCGACCTCGTCGCGACGCATGAACAGCGTCTGGTTGCCGCGCACCACATCCATGATCAGCCGCTCGTAGGCGTCCGGCGCGCGGCTGTGGAAGGATTGCGCGAAGCTCATGTCGAGCGAGATCTGGCGCAGCCGCATGCCGCCCGGCCCCGGATCCTTGATCATGATGTACTGCTTGACGCCTTCGTCCGGCTGCAGCCTGATCACCAGCTGGTTGGCGAAGATCGGCCCGGCGCTGTCGCCGAAGATGGAATAGGGGATCGGTTTGAATTCGATGACGATTTCCGAAACGCGGGTCGCCAGCCGCTTGCCGGTCCTGAGATAGAAAGGCACGCCGGCCCAGCGCCAGTTGCCGATCTCGGCTTTGAGGGCGACGAAGGTCTCGGTGTTGCTGTCCTTGCCGAGCTCCTCGACATAGCCCTTGACCGGCCCGCCGGCGGAGGCGCCGGCGCGATACTGGCCGCGCACCGTGTGCTTCGGCGCCTCGTTGCCGTTGATGCGCTTCAGCGCCCGCAGCACCTTCAGCTTCTCGTCGCGCACGGCGTCCGCGTCCATCGAGGACGGTGTTTCCATGGCAACCAGGCAAAGCAGCTGCAGGATGTGGTTCTGCACCATATCGCGCAGCGCGCCGGCTTTGTCGTAGTAGGTGACGCGGTCCTCGAGACCCACGGTCTCGGCCACGGTGATCTGCACATGATCGATATGGGCGGAGTTCCACAGCGGCTCATAAAGCGCGTTGGCAAAGCGCAGCGCCATCAGGTTCTGCACCGTTTCCTTGCCGAGATAGTGATCGATGCGGAAGATCTGGCTTTCGTGGAAATCGTCACCCACAGCGTCGTTGAGCGCCCGTGCCGAGGCGAGGTCACGGCCGATCGGCTTCTCCAGCACGATGCGCGAGTTCGGGGTGATCAGCTTGTGTTCCTTGAGCTGATGCGAGATGTCGCCGAACAGCGCCGGCGCCACCGCGAGGTAGAAAGCGCGGATGCGGTCGCTGTCGCCGATGGCCTTCTTGAGCTTGTCGAAGCCGACGCCGGAGGTGGCGTCCGCCGAGACATAGGAAAGCCGAGCAAGAAATGTGTCCAGTTCCTTCGGCTCGATGTCGGCCGGATTCACATGGTCCGATATCGCTTTCTTGGCGAAGGTCTGGAACTCGGCATCGCTCATCTTCGCGCGCGACGTGCCGATGATGCGCGTCGGCTCCGAAAATTGGTGGTCGCGCTGGCGGTGGTAGAGCGAGGGCAGAAGCTTGCGCTCCGATAGGTCGCCGGTACCGCCGAAGATGATGAAGTCGAAAGGTTCGACAGGGATGATCTGGCTGGTCATGGTCAGTCCGGTTTGATGCCGCTAGCCGGTAGCGGGGCTGATATATTCTAATCGATTTAAATCGTCCAGTGTCATGGTGTCACATCCGGGACCAATCGCTGGACAATCGATTGGGCCCAAATGCGGCCTTGACACTGGCGCCGCCGGGAGGCTTGTCGGCAAGCAACAGCTTTCCGGAAGCGTTCGCGCCTGCAACATAGAACCTGAATGTGACGAAAGCTAAGGGAGAATGGCGACCGCCAGCCCTTCAATGATGGGAAAAACCATGCGTCTGCAAAACAAGGTTGCCATCATCACCGGCGCGGCGTCGGGCTTCGGCGAGGGCATGGCGAAGCGCTTCGCCGAGGAAGGCGCGCGCGTCGTGGTTGCCGACCTCAACGCCAAGGGCGCAGCGCGCGTGGCGAAGGAAATCGGCGACAACGCGATCTGGACCCAGACCGACGTCTCGCAACGCTCCGAATTCGACGAGATGGTTTATGCCGCCAAAAGCGCCTTCGGCCGCGTCGACATCATGGTCAACAATGCCGGCTACACCCATCGCAACGGCGACATGCTCGGCGTCGACGAGCAAACCTTCGACCTGATCACCGCTGTCAACATGAAGGCGATCTATCATGCCGCGCTTGCCGTGGTGCCGATCATGGACCGGCAGGGCGGCGGCGTCATACTGACCACGGCTTCGACAGCCGGCATCAGGCCGCGGCCGGGCCTCACCTGGTACAACGCCTCCAAGGGATGGGCGATCACCGCCACCAAGTCGATGGCGGTCGAACTCGCCCCGAAGAACATCCGCGTCAATTGCCTCTGCCCGGTCGCCGGCGAGACCGGCATGCTGGAGAAGTTCATGGGCGCCGACACGCCGGAGATCCGCGAAAAATTCCGCGTCTCTATCCCGCTCGGCCGGCTGTCGACGCCGCTCGACATCGCCAACGCGGCGCTCTGGCTGGCTTCGGACGAGGCGGCCTTCATCACCGGCGTGGCGCTGGAGGTCGACGGCGGGCGCTGCATCTGAACCGACGTCGCGGCGGCGTCAGGCCGCCAAGAGCGACCAGATCAGGCGCCGGTCTTGACGAAGCTCTTGTAGATCCAGCCGCGTTTGCCGTTATAGACGATCTCGCACCATTTTTTGCAGCTCATCACCTGCACAGCTGACTTGGCAGGCACAGTGACGATCGCGGCGGCGCCGTTCTTCGGGCCGGAACGCATGGTAACAGCCCTCAGGACGCGTCCATTGGTGCCAGTGCCGGCGTTTTCGGGCTTCGGCTCGTCCTGTGCCGCATCCTCGGGTGACGCCGGCTGGGCCTCGGCAACTTGGGGCTTCGCGTCCGGGATGGCGGCGGTCTGGGCCGCATCCATTTTGTCGTCAGGCTTTTTTGCGTCTGCCGGTTGGGCAGCCGCCGGCGCTGGCGCCGCGACCTCAGCCAGGGCGGCCGAAGCATCGTTTCCGGACCCGGATTCGGCGAAGGCGGCAACCGCCGGTTTGTCGTTCTGCGTCGCCGGCTTCTCCGCTGCCTGAGCGGATGAGGCCGGCGGAGCATCCGCCGCGGGCGCGGGTTCACCAACCGTGCCGTTCCAGCGGGGATTGTTGGAAGCCAGTGCCGGGATGGCGGCTTCCCGGGCCGCAGTCATGGGCGAAACCGCATCGGCCTTGCGCGCCGCTTGCGGCGCGGCGGCGACACTGACAGAGCTCGCCGCGGCCGGGGCGATTTTCTTCGTCTTGACCGGGATCGCGGGGACGGTCTGCTCCGTTTTCGCGATCGCCTGCCGCTCATTGGCCGGCAAGGCCAGCCAAAGCGCCACCGCCGCCACGCCAAGCAGCGCCGCGGTGCCGACGGCCGCGATCACCAGATGCGCGTTCGACTGCAGGCCCTGCCAGAACGAGGGCCGCATGTCATAGCCGAACCGCACGGCAAAGTGCCGTCGTTCCGGCGCACCGAAACTGAAGGGCTCGTTCACCTAAACCACCTCCAACAACCGGGCCGACGTTCTTTCGATCTTGCCGCAAACCATTCGCGGCTGATCGGCATCGGTCCCGAAATTTCCAGCGGGCAGGCCCGCGCAAATCCCCGTCTTATCGCCCAGAACCGGCATCTTTTACCGCCGATTATGGCATCAGTGCGCCTTTTTGCGAAATTCTGCGCGTTTGTTAAGGATTCCGCAACGTGCCGTTAGGGAAGCGGACTTGTCGAATTAACAGCTTCTGCACATGTTCCGGCTTCAGATCCTGCGGCGCAGTGCGAACCAGTTGAGCGCCAGAAACAGCAGCGGTGCGCGTAAACAACAGCTGTCCGGGAGGGCGGGAATCTTCAGATACTCGATCAGCTTCAGCGGTCGCGATTGCCCGCGACCGTCTCGGCGTAGAGCTTGCCGAAGAAGTTGGACAGCATGATGCCGTGGCCGGAATACCCGCCCATCGAGGCATGCGGAAACGCAGGTGAATGGTGAATAGTGAATGCTTTGCTAGAGCGCTCTGGCTGCGTTCACCCATCCAATATGAGAAATTACTCACCATTCACTATTCACCCATTCACTCGACGAAGTGGCCGCTCACACATTCAGCAACAGATACTCCCGCTCCCAAGGGCTGATCACTTCCATGAATGTCTCGAACTCGGCTCGCTTGATGGCCGCATACGTGGCTGCGAAGGATTTGCCGACAATGGCGCCAAGCTCCTTGTCGGCCTCGAAAAGGTCCACGGCCTCGAGCAAGCTGCGCGGCAGGTCGATCTCGTCCTCGTTGGCGGTCGTCAGCACCGGCGGCTCGGCCTGGACCTTGTTGTTCATGCCGATCAACCCGCAAGCAAGCGAGGCGGCAAGCGCCAGATAGGGATTGGCGTCCGAGGACGGAATCCGATTTTCGACGCGCCGCGCCGCTGGATCGGAACGCGGCACGCGGAAAGCCGTCGTGCGGTTGTCGTAGCCCCACTTGTTGTTGACCGGCGCCGACGCAGCCTGCGTGAGCCGCCGATAGGAATTGACGTAAGGCGCAAGCATCACCAGCGCGTTCGGCACGTGTTTCTGCATGCCGCCGATGAAATGGAAGAACGCATCCGTCTCGGCGCCGTCTTCGGCCGAGAAGATGTTTTTTCCGGTCTTCTTGTCGACCACCGACTGGTGGATATGCATGGCCGAGCCAGGTTGCCCCTGGATCGGCTTGGCCATGAAGGTGGCGTAGATTTCGTGCTTCAGCGCCGCCTCGCGGATCGTGCGCTTGAACATGAAGACCTGGTCGGCAAGCTCGATCGGATTGCCGTGACGCAGGTTGATCTCAAGCTGACCGGCGCCCTCCTCGTGGATCAGCGTATCGATCTCCAGGCCTTGCCGCTCCGAGAAATGGTAGATGTCGTCTATCAGTTCGTCGAACTCGTTAACGCCCGCGATCGAATAGCCGGCGCCGCCGCCGATCGGCCGCCCTGAGCGCCCGACGGGCGGCGTCAGCGGGTAGTCCGGATCGGGGTTCTTGCGTACCAGATAGAATTCGATCTCGGGCGCCACCACCGGCTTCAGCCCACGGTCGTCATAGGCGGCCAGCACGCGCTTCAGAACGTTGCGCGGCGTGAATTCGACGGAGCGGCCATCCTGGTGGACGAGGTCGCAGATCACCGCGGCGGTCGGATCTTCCTCCCAGGGCACGACGGTCAGTGTCGAGAGATCGGGCAAGAGCTTCAGGTCGCCGTCGTCCTCCGGATAGTGGAAGCCATTGCCGTCTTCCGGATAGCCCCCGGATATCGTCGTCATGAACACGGCTGAAGGCAACGCCAGCGATGTGTTGGAGGTGAATTTCTTCGACGGCATCATCTTGCCGCGGGCGACGCCGGCCTGGTCCGGCGTGATGCACTCGATGTCCTCGATGCCGCGCCACTCCAGCCAGGCGCTGGCTTCCTTCCAATTCTTCACACCGCGTTCGTTTTTCAAGAAGGCAGGCGTGCGGGCTCGTCCCCCCCGGCTCGACGGACGGACTTCCTTTTTTTCAGGCGGCATCATTCACCAGATTGTGTTGCGGATTTCAAAGTATAGCCGGGCGCCGTGGCGGAAGGAAAGGGGAGGCGCCCGCGTCGCCACAGGCAAGCCGAGACGCAGCCTAAAGGAACCGGCGTGCCTGTCTTCTTGCTGGCGGCGCAGCGCCACAGGGTCTAGATGAGCCTGTAAGCAAAGGGTCGCACATGTCCGCTCCACGTTTGACCACCATCGGCTTCGATGCCGACGACACGCTGTGGCAGAACGAGCAGTTCTTCCGCCTGACCGAGAAGCGTTTTGCCGCCTTGCTGGCCGAGCACGGCGATCATGAGCACATCGCGGCACGGCTGCTCGAAGCGGAAAGGCGCAACCTCGCCCTCTATGGCTTCGGCATTAAGGGCTTTACGCTGTCGATGATCGAGACGGCCGTCGCGATCACAAACGGCGAGGTGCCCGGTTCGGTCATCGGCGAAATCCTGGCTGCCGGCCGCGAGATGCTCAGCCATCCGATCGAGCCGCTGCCGCATGCCCGCGAGACGGTCGAAAAGCTGGCGGGCTCCTACCATCTGGTGCTGATCACCAAGGGCGACCTCTTCGATCAAGAGCGCAAGCTCGCGCAGTCGGGAATGGGTGATCTTTTCGATGCCGTCGAGATCGTCAGCGACAAGAGCGCAGCCACCTATGCCCGCATCTTCAGCCGCCATGGCGACGGTCCGCAGAACAGCATGATGGTTGGTAACTCGCTCAAGTCCGACGTTGTTCCCGCCATCGAGGCCGGTGGCTGGGGCATCCATGTGCCGCACGAATTGACCTGGGCGATCGAACACGCCGAGGCGCCTGTCGCGGCGCCGCGTTTTCGCGAGATCGCAGATCTCGGCGAGTTGCCGGCACTGGTCGAGGCAATAGCGAAGCCCGGCTGAGCGTCGCCTCTGCCTAGCCGCGGCCGACCAGGCGATCGATTACTGGTTGCAGCCTTTCGGGCGTGATCGGCTTGGCGACCACGGCGTCGACCACGCTCGACAGGCCGAGGCTGTCCGGCGTGCCATTCCTGGTTGAAAGCAGGATCACGGCGGGCCGCGTCTTGCCGGAAGCGCGCCGCAGCGCGTCGATGCCGGACAGCAACCTGTCGCAATCCCTGTCGTCGGGTCCGCCGTCGAGTATGATTGCGCCGGGAACCAGGCCGGCCAAAGCTTTTTCGGCCGCCTCCGGTGGCTCCGAAATCGGCTTCAGCCCGGACTTTTCCACGATTTTCGAAACGACGACCCGGTTGATCGACGATTTGCCGACCACCAGCACCTTGGAGAAATCCGCCGGCAGCCGGGCCGCCGCGCCACGGTCCGCCGGTTTCATTGGTTTTTCAGAGTCGTCACGATTGGCGGGACACATGTCTGGCGGAGGCTCTGGTTCAATGCAGGGTTGAAACCTTAAGCGCGCAATTGGCGCGAGATCGCCAGCGGTGTCAAGCAAAAATAGTGGAAAATGATAATATAGCAAGAATTGCTAAAAACCGGCGCAAGTTCTCCCCGGCGCCACGGCCACAATTCGAAAAAACGAACGTCTCCCGGAACGTATAGCGCACGGGAGACACTCGCGAGTGATTGTTGACGTTACGTCAGCCTTGGCTCTGATGGGTGACGATCACTGGGATCAAAAGATCACCCCAGTTGCCGTCTCCGCCATGGTGCCTGGCCGAGCGCACCAGCTCGACGGACACACCTGCTTCGACCGCCTTCATCACAGACTGGTTGAGCCTGTGCAGGTCGTTGGCAAGCATGCGGATCGTCGCCTGCTGATCGACGCTCATCGCGCTTGACTGTTCTTCGGCCCGTTCCTTGACCCGGCTTATCGATGCCATTGCTGTTCTCCTCGACGTAAGTGCCCTTCGGGCGTTTCCTCTGCTGTTGTCATTACTCGGCCGCCGGCCTGAACTGGGCGTGCTCGGTCGACTCATGCATGGCGGTGGTCGAAGACTGGCCGCCGGAGATCGCCATCGAAACGGCATCGAAATAGCCGGTGCCGACTTCGCGCTGATGCTTGGTCGCGGTATAGCCATGGACCTCCGCCGCGAATTCCGCCTCCTGCAGTTCCGAATAGGCCGCCATCTGGCGCTCCTTGTAGCCGCGGGCCAGTTCGAACATGCCGAAGTTCAGCTGGTGGAACCCGGCCAGTGTGATGAACTGGAATTTGTAGCCCATGGCGCCGAGTTCCTTCTGGAACTTCGCGATGGTCGCGTCGTCCAGGTTCTTCTTCCAATTGAACGACGGCGAGCAATTATAGGCGAGCAGCTTGCCCGGGTGGTGCTTGTGCACCCCTTCAGCGAACTTCCTTGCCTGCTGAAGATCCGGCTTCGAGGTTTCGCACCAGATCAGGTCCGCATGCGGCGCGTAGGCGACGGCGCGCGCGATGCAGGGCTCGATGCCGTTCCTGACGTGATAGAAGCCCTCGACCGTGCGGCCGGCGTCATAGTCGACGAAAGGCCGGTCGCGCTCGTCGATGTCGGAGGTGAGCAGCTTGGCGGCTTCCGCGTCGGTGCGCGCCACCACCAGCGTCGGCGTGCCCATCACGTCCGCTGCAATCCGGGCCGCATTGAGGTTGCGGATATGCGCTGCGGTCGGGATCAGCACCTTGCCGCCGAGATGGCCGCACTTCTTCTCCGACGCCAACTGGTCCTCATAGTGGACGCCAGCGGCACCGGCCTCGATGAAAGCCTTCATGATCTCGAACGCGTTGAGCGGCCCGCCAAAGCCGGCTTCGGCGTCGGCGACGATGGGCGCGAACCAGGTCTCGACCGAAAGACCCTTGCCTTCGGATGTCTCGATCTGGTCGGCGCGCTGCAGCGTGCGGTTGATGCGCTTGACCAGTTCCGGCGCCGCATTCGCCGGATAAAGCGACTGGTCCGGATACATGGCCGACGCGGTGTTGGCGTCGGCCGCGACCTGCCAGCCCGACAGATAGATCGCCTTCAAGCCCGCCCTGACCTGCTGCATGGCCTGGTTGCCCGACATGGCGCCGAGCGCATTGACGAAATCTTCCTCGTGGATCAGCTTCCACAGCCTGCTCGCGCCCATCTCCGCAAGCGTATGGCGAATCTGGACCGAGCCGCGCAGCCGCTTCACGTCCTCCGCCGAGTAGGGCCGTTCGATGCCGTCGAAACGGCCTTCCGGCGCGGACGGGACGAGGTTGTAAAAATCAGTCATCGATTGCTCCAGGTCAGTCTTGCTTGTTTAGATGGCCCGTTTGAGGGACGTATCTGTGGGCCGTTCACTTGTTACATTGTTTACATTGCGCCGCAAAAGTCGCCAGAAAAACCGGAGCTTGCCCGCTAAAATACGGGAAAACTGGTGTTGCGTTTGACAGGTCGGGGCTGTAAATCTGTCATGATTGTAAAAAGCTGGATGAGCCCGCGACGGCGCGCCGTTATGTAAAACTCTTTTCAAGGTAGCCGATTGGCCGAGCAGAAGATTTTCGCCGGGCCGCGCATCCGCCGGCTTCGCAACGCCAAGGGCCTGACCCAGACGGCGATGGCCGAAGGCCTGGGCATCTCGCCGTCCTACCTCAATCTCATCGAGCGCAACCAGCGGCCGCTGACGGTGCAGCTGATCCTCAAGCTGGCGTCGGCCTACAAGATCGATCCGCACGAATTGCAGGGCGAGACCAAAGGATCGATCGCGGCGCTGAAGGAAGTGTTCGGCGATCCGCTGCTGGCCGGCGAACTGCCGGGCGACCAGGAACTGATCGACCTCGCCGAGATCGCGCCGAACGCTTCCGCCGCGATGGTGAAATTGTTTCGCGCCTATCGCGAGCAGGCCGATCGGCTGTCGGATCTCAATGAACTCCTGGCGCGGGAGGGCAGGGCGACCGCATTGTCCGGCACGCGCCTGCCTGTCGACGAAGTGCACGAGACTTTCGAGCGCAGGCCGAACCATTTCGCCGCGCTGGAGGAGGAAGCCGAGGCCTTCATTTCGCTGCTCGATCCAGGCGACGACCTGTTCGGCACGCTGAAGGCGTGGCTAAGGCGCGAGCACGGCATCGTGGTCAAGGTGCTGCCGGTGGCCACCATGCCGAACTGGCGCAGGCGCTACGATCGCCATTCGCAACGCCTGTTCCTGTCAGAGCGGCTCTCCCCCTTCGATCAGCTGCGCGAGGTCGCCATGGAGGCGAGCCTGATGCGCATGACGGTGGCCGTGGCGGGCGAGATCCAGACGTTGAAGCTCGGCACGGACGAAGCGCGCCGCTTAGCCCGTTTCGAGCTCGGCCGCTATGCGGCGCACGCGCTGATGATGCCCTATCACGCCTTTCATGCAGCGGCCGTCCGCGCCCGCTACGACATCGACGTCTTGCGTTCGCGCTTCGGCGTCTCCTTCGAGCAGGCGGCAAACCGCCTGACCATGCTGCAGCGGCCGAGCGCCTCAGGCGTACCGTTCTTCATGCTGGAGGTCGACAGTGCCGGCAACCGCTTCCGCAAGGCGGGCAGCCTGGGCTATCCGCAAAGCCGTTTCGGCGGCGCCTGTCCGAAGCTTCCTGTCCATGCGGCCTTTTCGCAGCCGGGCCGGATCCTGGTCGAGGCGGTGGAAATGCCGGACGGGGCCGAGTTCCTCTGCATCGCCCGCACGCTCGAAGGGCCGCAAGGCGCCTTCTCCGAGCGGCCGCGGCGCACGGCGCTTCTGCTGGGCTGCGACATCGGCTTTCGCGACGAGATCGTCTACAGCGCGGCGCTGCCCGGACCGTCCGCCGCCAAGGCCGCGCAGAGCACGGCATATGCAACGCCGGTCGGCCCGGCCTGCAGGCTCTGCGAGCGCGTTGGCTGCCTGGCGCGCGCCGAGCCGCCGGTGACCCGGCCGCTTGGCCTCGACGAGATGGTGACGGGTCTCAGCGCCTTCGATTTCCAGGGGTAGCACCCCCGCCAGCCGCAGCGGTTCGGCGGCCCGCAAGCCGGCTTTGTCCTACATTTCAGCGGATGCTGGATCACGCCTGGCTCGAGCATTTGCGCTACGCGAATGGGATATGGTGTGGTCGTCCGTGGTGGATCGTGGCGCCGGCAAATCGCTGACAGTCTCGCCTATGACCGATACCGCCTCGTCTCGCGTTGCCTTGGCCGCCGTCTCGCCGCGCGAGGAGCGGATCGGCATGCTGCTGGTCTTCCTGTCGGCGCTGATGTGGAGTTTTGGCGGCACCATCGCTCGCTTCATCCATGTCGGCGACAGCTGGACCGTGGTGTTCTGGCGCTCGATCTGGGCGGTGGGCTTCCTCGTCGCCTTCATGCTCTGGCGCGACGGCTGGCGCGGCACCTGGAGATTGTTCCGCGACATGGGCCTGCCTGGGCTGGGCGTCGCTCTCTGCTTCGCCACCGCCTCCACGAGCTTCATCGTCGCGCTCGCCTACACGACGGTCGCCAACATCTTGTTGATGCAGGCCGGTGTCCCGCTTCTGGCGGCCATGCTCGCCTGGGTGCTGTTTCGCGAACGCGTGACCCCAGGAACCTGGGTCGCCATTGCCGCCGTCATCACCGGCGTGGCCATCATGGTCTCGGAATCGCTTGACGGCGCCGTCTCGCCGATCGGCGATGGCCTGGCGCTGCTGATCGCGGTGATGTTGTCGTTCGCGACCGTGATCACCCGGCGCTTTGCCCATGTGCGCATGGTGCCGGCCACTTGCCTCGGCGCATTGCTCGCCGGTGCTTTTGCTGCCTCGCAAGCCACGGAATTCACCGTCTCCGGGCGCGACATGGGCTTTCTCTTCGCCTTCGGCGTCATCAATCTCGGCGTCGGTCTTGCTTTTTTCGCCATGGGCGCCCGCCTGGTGCCCGCGGCCGTCGCGGCGCTGCTCGGCACTTTCGAGCCGATCCTCGGTCCGATCTGGGTGTGGCTCGTCCATTCCGAGGTGCCGTCGGGGCGCACCATCATCGGCGGCGCGGTCGTCATCGCCGCGCTGCTTGTTCATATTGCGTTTGAGTTCAAGCGGCAGACCCGGCCCGAGCGGCCGGGCATCACCGGGCTGCCGTCTCCCAATTGATGCTCGCGTGTCTTCCCCATTGACAACTCCGCTGCGGGGCGGGCAGGCTGCAATTACGGCAACAACAAGACAGGCGTATCTTGCCAAGTGACTCCGCCGGCCTCATCGAGGCCGGACCGCATCGTTACATCTCTGCTTACGCCGCGGCCAACGCCGCTGAGGCCGTCCGAACAGCTTCCTGGAAAGGAGGCAAGGGCGGCGCCCGTCACTCAACGATCCGGCGCACTGCCAGGCGCGCGCGCTTGTGGCTCTCCGGAAATCTCCATAGTCTGAAACAAACGCCGTCCCGCGCCCATGTCGCGACGAGCCGGCACGGGAACACTCACCAAAGGAGAATATCATGATCCGCAAAGCGCTTTTGCTTTCGGCGACTTCGGCCTTTCTGACGCTCTTCGCCGCGAGCGGCCATGCCGACGACCGCGTCGTCAACGTCTATAACTGGTCGGACTATATCGACAGCTCGATCATCGAGGACTTCACCAAGAAGACCGGCATCAAGGTCGTCTACGACACTTTCGATTCCAACGAGATCCTGGAGACGAAGCTGCTGGCCGGGGGCAGCGGCTATGATGTCGTGGTGCCCAGCGCCAATTTCCTGGCGCGCCAGATCCAGGCCGGCGTCTTCCAGAAGCTCGACAAGTCCAAGCTGCCGAACATCTCCAACATGTGGGATGTCATTTCGGAGCGCACCGCAAAGTATGATCCGAACAATGAGTACTCGGTCAACTATATGTGGGGCACGGTCGGCCTCGGCTACAACGTCAAGAAGGTGCAGGCGGCACTCGGCACCGACAAGATCGACAGCTGGGACGTGTTCTTCAATCCGGAGAGCCTCGCCAAGCTCAAGGATTGCGGCGTCTATGTGCTGGATTCCCCCTCCGACATCATTCCGGCCACGTTGAAACATCTCGGCCTCGATCCAAACAGCACCTCGCCCGACGATATCGCCAAGGCCGAGGAGGCCCTGCTCAAGGTCCGCCCGTATATTCGCAAGTTCCATTCCTCGGAATACATCAACGCGCTGGCAAACGGCGACATCTGCCTGGCGATCGGCTGGTCGGGCGATGTGTTCCAGGCGCGAAACCGCGCCGAGGAGGCCAAGCAGGGCGTCGAGATCGGCTATTCGGTGCCCAAGGAAGGCGCCCAGATGTGGTTCGATCAGATGGCGATCCCCGCCGACGCGCCGCATGTCGCGGAAGCGCATGAGTTCATCAACTACATGATGACCCCGGAAGTCATCGCCAAATCCTCGAATTATGTGCTCTACGCCAACGGCAACAAGGCCTCGCAGCAGTTCGTCGACAAGGCCCTGCTGGAGGACACCTCGGTCTATCCGGACGAGGAGACGACCAAGAAGCTTTACACCGTCCAGCCCTACGAT
Source organism: Mesorhizobium sp. M1A.T.Ca.IN.004.03.1.1 (assembly GCF_003997555.1). Taxonomy (NCBI): domain Bacteria; kingdom Pseudomonadati; phylum Pseudomonadota; class Alphaproteobacteria; order Hyphomicrobiales; family Phyllobacteriaceae; genus Mesorhizobium; species Mesorhizobium sp. M1A.T.Ca.IN.004.03.1.1. Next base: position 77,487 of record NZ_RZTV01000011.1, read on the forward strand.
CCCAAGACACAGCGCATCATCACGCGCACCTGGACCAAGATCGTCACCGGCCAATAAGCATCGAGACGCGACCTCGGCAGAAACTGCCGGGGTCGCTTTCTTTAGAAGCAATTCCAGCAACAGTGTGGGACGGTTTTCCGCCCGGAATTGCGTCAAAACAAAAAGCTAAAGCGGTTCGACGTTTCCTCGAAACCATGAACCGTTCCAGCGGAACGAAATAGACCCGGAGTGGGACATGAAATCGCTTGGCAGCATCCGCAGGGATTTCGCGCCATGGAATGATCCGAGCGCCAAGCCGTATATCCAGTTCGACAAAGTGACCAAGAAGTTTGGCGACTTCACCGCTGTCAACAATCTGTCGCTGACCATCTTCGAACGTGAGTTCTTCGCCCTGCTCGGCGCCTCGGGCTGCGGCAAGTCGACCCTGCTCAGGATGCTCGCCGGCTTCGAGGAGCCGACCGCGGGGCGCATTCTGCTCGACGGCCAGGACCTGCGCGGCATTCCGCCCTATAAGCGGCCGGTGAACATGATGTTCCAGTCCTATGCGCTGTTTCCGCATATGACGGTGGAAAGGAACATCGCCTTCGGCCTCAAGCAGGAAGGCATGCCCGCTCCCGATATCGAAAAGCGCGTCGCCGAGATGCTGAGGCTGGTCAAGCTCGAGCAGTTCGCCAAGCGCAAGCCGCACCAGCTTTCCGGCGGTCAGCGCCAGCGCGTGGCGCTTGCCCGCTCGGTCGCCAAGCGGCCGAAGGTGCTTTTGCTGGACGAGCCGCTCGGCGCGCTCGACAAGAAGCTGCGTGAGGAGACGCAGTTCGAACTGATGGACCTGCAGCAGGAACTTGGGCTTACCTTCGTCGTCGTCACCCACGACCAGGAGGAAGCCATGACCATGGCCGACCGCATCGCCATCATGGACAGGGGCGAGGTGATGCAGGTGGCGACGCCGGCGGAAATCTACGAGGCCCCGACGTCGCGCTTCGTGGCGCATTTCGTCGGCAATGTGAACATGTTCGAGGGCAAGGTTGCCGAGCGGGCAGCGAATACGACGCGCATCACCGGCGCGACCGGTGCGCAGATCGTTGTCGAGAATGCCACCGACACCACCAAGGGCGCCGACATCGTCTTCGCGATCCGGCCCGAGAAGATCAAGGTATCGTCGAGGAAGCCGGCCGATGCCGTCAATGCGCTGGAAGGCGAAGTCTATGACGTTGCGTATCTTGGCGACATGACCGTCTACCACATCAAGCTCGACGACGGACAGATGGTGCGGGCAAGCGCGTTGAACGCTGCCCGCGTCAGCGACGACCCTCTGACCTGGAACGATCGCGCCTGGGTCTCCTTCCGGCCGGACGCCGGCGTCGTGCTGACAAGGTAACAGGGCGGCCATGACCAACATCGCCGCCGCCCCTTCCTCGGCCGAAACCGCCGCTCAGTTGCCGACCAGGCTGGCGAAGGGCTTCGTTGACCGTCTCGTTATCATCGTTCCCTATCTCTGGCTGCTGTTCTTCTTCCTTGTCCCGTTCATCATCGTCTTCAAGATCTCGCTGTCGCAGACGGCGATCTCGATGCCGCCTTACACTCCTGTGCTCGATTTCGGCGACGGCATTTCCGGATTCTTCGCCGGCTTTCGCGAGCTCAACTTCGACAACTACACCTGGCTGACCCAGGACGCGCTTTACTTCAACGCCTATGTGACCAGCCTGATCATCGCGGGCATCTCGACGGTGCTGACGCTGATCGTCGGCTATCCGATCGCCTATGGCATGGCGCGCGCGCCGGCGACGATCCGGCCGACCTTGCTGATGCTCGTGATCCTGCCGTTCTGGACCTCGTTCCTGATCCGCGTCTATGCCTGGATCGGCATCCTGAAACCCGAAGGGCTGCTCAACCAGGTGCTGCTCGCCACTGGCCTGATCAGCCAGCCGCTGGTCATCCTCAACACCTACACCGCGATCTTCATCGGCATCGTCTATTCCTATCTGCCCTTCATGGTGCTGCCGCTCTACTCGTCGCTGGAGAAGATGGACTATTCGCTGATCGAGGCGGCGCAGGATCTCGGCTGCCCGCCGATCGGTGCCTTTTGGAAGATCACCTTCCCGCTGTCGCTGCCGGGCGTGATTGCCGGCTGCCTGCTGGTCTTCATCCCGGCGGTCGGCGAGTTCGTCATACCGGACCTTCTCGGCGGCTCGCAGACGCTGATGATCGGCAAGACGCTGTGGAACGAATTCTTCGCCAACCGCGATTGGCCGGTCTCGTCGGCGGTGGCGGTCATCCTGCTCCTGGTGCTGACCGTCCCGATCATGTTCTTCCAGCAGGCTCAAGCGAAAGCCCAGGAGCAAGGCAAATGAACGCCACCTGGAGCCGCTTCAACATCACCTCGATCGTGCTCGGCTTTGCCTTTCTCTATCTGCCGATCGTGCTTCTCATCGTCTTTTCCTTCAACGAATCCAAGCTCGTCACCGTTTGGGGCGGCTTTTCGACGAAATGGTACGTGTCGCTGTTCCACAACCAGGGCCTGATGGACGCCACCTGGGTGACAGCCCGCGTCGGCGTCATCTCGGCGACCGTTGCCACCGTGCTCGGCACGCTGGCGGCGATCACCTTGACCCGCTACACACGCTTCAAGGGGCGGGTGCTGTTTTCCGGCATGGTCTTTGCGCCGCTGGTGATGCCGGAAGTCATCACCGGCCTGTCGTTGCTCTTGCTCTTCGTGGCCGTCGGACTTGACCGAGGCTTCTTCACCGTCACGCTCGCCCACATCACCTTCACCATGTGCTTCGTGGCCGTCGTTGTGCAGTCGCGCCTCGTCTCCTTCGACCGCTCGCTGGAGGAAGCCGCGATGGACCTCGGCGCGCCGCCGGTGAAGACCTTCTTTCAGATCACCTTGCCCGTCATCTTGCCGGCGATCATCTCCGGCTGGATGCTGGCCTTCACGCTCTCGCTCGACGATCTGGTCATCGCCTCCTTCACCTCGGGCCCCGGCGCCACGACGCTGCCGATGAAGATCTACAGCCAGGTGCGCCTCGGCGTGACGCCTGAGATCAATGCCGCCTGCACCATCCTGATCGCCGTCGTCGCGATCGGCGTCATCATTGCCTCGATCGCCAACAAGCGCCGCGCGGTCCAGCGCCAGCGCGATGAGCAGGCGGCGCAGCGCGGATAGGGAACAAAGACGGGCGCGACCTGCGCCTTGGTCTATTGGCCTGAAACGCCGCGGCTGATCGGCGAGATGAACGGAGTGCTCCAGTTGCCGCCGACGAAGAACAACGACTGCTTTGAGGGCTGCGGCGCCTGCACCGCTGTCTGACCGGCGGTAGCCGGTTGTTGGGCCGGCTGTTGCTGCGCAGGTTGTCCGTTCGGGATGATGCCGCCCGAGAGCGCCAGCCCGCGCCCGGTATAGGAGGCGATGCCCGAAAGCCAGATCTTGTACTTCTGTGCATTGACCTCTGCCTTGTCCAGCCGCGCCACACCTTTCGAGATGCTCGCCTTGATCTCGGCGCCGTCGATGGGCAGCGAGCCGTCGGCGACGTCGTCGAGGGCGAAGAATCCGCCCTGTTCGTTGCGCTTGAGAAAGGCAGGCAGGTTGAGGCCGTTGATCGAGCCCGGCCCGAACGTCGCCGAGAAAGACCCGTCGGCGTTCTCGAAGATCGAGTCCCAGGCCTTGCCCGGCCCCTTCAGAATGACCGAGACGGTTCCGGTTCCGGCCGGCACCAGCCGCGTCATCCCCGCCGCGGTGGCGAAGGCGCCGGTGTCGACGTCCGATGCCAAAAGCCGCAACTCGACCTGCGTGCCGTCCGGCTTGCGGTCGAAGCGCAGGCTGCTCTGGATATTGCCGTTGAAGGCCGACGCGTCGGAGATGTCGAAGACGGCAAGCCCGTTCTTGACCTGCGCGGTCGCGGCGACATCGGCAAGCTGGATCGGGCCGGCGGTGGCGTGCGCCGCCGACAGCCTGAGATCGAGGTTGATCTTGTCGGCGAAACCGGTGTCGAACTCGCCGGGGCCTGCCTGGCCGGCCGGAGCGATCGGCGTGAAAGCGGAAAGGACCGATCGAAGATCGAGCGCATCGAACGCAAGCGTGCCGGAAACAACGGGAAGGGGCTCGCTGAACGAAAAGTCCAGCGCTCCCATGCCGGGGTTGTTGTCCAGCGCCACCGTCGTGTTCTCGAACTTCGCGCGCCCCGCCGAGGCCGCCACCTTGCTCGCGACCGAGACGGAGCCGATCGCAGCACCAGGCGCCATGCCGGCCTGCGACCATTCAAGCAGGCGTCGCAGCGAAGGGGCGGTGAATCTCGCTTGGCCGTCCAGATAGCCGTTCTCTGACATCGAGGTGACGCCGTCGAAAGAAAGTGTGGCGGGCGCCGCCTTGAAGGCGAGCGTGACGGGGGCGACCCCTCCGGCAAACAGCACCAGCGGCTTCGCCGAGGAAAAATCGATCTGGACGCTTTCGCCGCGCCATATGCCGGTCGCCGTGAGCGCGGCGTCGCTGTTCATCGCCGCCCAGTTCACCTGGCCGCTGAGGCTGCTCAGGATCTCGGTATCCTTGCCGCCAACCGAGGTCACGACGCGGCCGTCGCGGAACTCGACGATGCCGAACGGATCGGAAGGTAGTCTGCCGAGGTCGGGCTTCTGCGGGTTCGCGGTGACCACGCCGCGCGCAGTGTCGATCGAGCGGGTGATGCGGCCGCCGGTCGGCAGCGGCGGCAGATAGAGGCCGCTCGCCTTGCGCTCCACCCTGATCGTCGGCCGCACCAGCCTTGCCGTAGAGAATTGGACGTCGCCCTGCACGGCGGCCATGGCCGAGAGATCGACTTCGACGCGCTCGGCTTCGATCACCGGCGGCGCGTCGGTTTCCGTCCATTGCGACAGCGTCACATCGCTGAGGATGGCCCGGAACTTAGGCCACACCTCGATGCGCGGCGAACCGTCGATCGTCACGCGAAAGCCGCTCCAGGCGCTCAATTCCCAAGCGATGCGGTCGCGTACGATGCGCGTCGAGGCAATCAGCGGCAAGGCAGCGACGGCGAGCGCGATGACCAGCACCGCAACGCCGATTACCCATACCCCGCGCCGGATCAAAGATGATCTCATCTCGCCCCGTGAGTTCCATTGCCGACAAATCGCCCGACGGGTGTAGCCGAGCGCCGACGCTTTTCAAGTCTTTATGGCCCTCCGATGGCGTTTGCGCCGTGTCCTTGTCGGCCATTTCAACAAAATCTTGCTCTGCTGCGCTGCGGTATGCATAAGCGATAAGCCCGTCCGGTCCGCCAACGCCACGCCGGTTTTTGGACAACGACGCAGGCGACATCAGGCTTAATTGCCGCAATCGCGACGCGCTTTGGGAGGAACGATATGGCTGCCGACACCCCCTTGTGGACGCCGACGCAGGACCGGATCGCCTCCGCGCCCATGACTGCCTTCATGAAAGCTGCGGCTGGCAAGTCTGGCCAGGCTTTCTCCAGCTATGCCGAGCTCCACCGCTGGTCGATCGACGACCGCGAAGCGTTCTGGGACCTCGTGTGGGACTTTTGCGGACTTGTCGGCGACAAGGGCGAGCGGGCTCTGGTCGATGGCGAGAAGATGCCTGGCGCCGCCTTCTTTCCCGACGCGAAACTCAATTTCGCTGAGAACCTTCTGAAAAAAACCGGCGGCAGCCTGGCCATCGTCTTCCGCGGCGAGGACAAGGTCGAGCGCCGGCTGTCCTGGAACGAGCTCCATGCGCTCACTTCGCGCCTGCAGCAGCTCTTCCTGTCGATCGGCGTCAGAGAGGGCGATCGCATCGCCGCCATGATGCCGAACATGCCGGAGACGGTCGCTGCCATGCTGGCTGCCGCCTCGATCGGCGCGGTCTGGTCTTCCTGCTCACCTGATTTCGGCGAACAGGGCGTGCTCGACCGTTTCGGCCAGATCGAGCCGGTCGTCTTCATCGCGCCTGACGGCTATTGGTACAACGGCAAAGCCATCGAGGTCGCCGACAAGATCCGCGCGGTGGCCGAGAAACTCGCGACCGTGCGCAAGGTGCTGATCGTCGACTATCTCGGCACGTCGGCCGATGTCGCCGCCACCATCGACAAGGCCGAGGCGCTGGAAGGAGCGCTCTCGCCCTTTGCCGCCAGGCCGCTCGCCTTCGAGCGGCTGCCTTTTTCGCACCCGCTCTACATTCTGTTCTCCTCCGGCACGACCGGAATCCCGAAATGCATCGTGCACTCGGCCGGCGGCACGCTGATCCAGCACGTCAAGGAGCAGCGGCTGCATGCCGGCCTGCTGGACGGCGACCGCTTTTTCTACTTCACCACCTGCGGCTGGATGATGTGGAACTGGCTGGTCTCGGGCCTCGCCTCGGGGGCGACGTTGCTGCTCTATGACGGTTCGCCCTTCTACCCCGACGGCAATGCGCTGTTCGATTTCGCCGATGCCGAGAAGATGACCTATTTCGGCACTTCGGCGAAATTCATCGATTCCGTACGCAAGGCAGGGCTGAAGCCGATCGACAGCCACGACCTTGCAAGCGTGCGGACCATCTCTTCCACAGGCTCGCCGCTGTCGCCGGAGGATTTCCGCTTCGTCTATGACGGCATCAAGAAGGACGTGCATCTCGCCTCGATATCCGGCGGCACCGACATCGTTTCCTGCTTCGTGCTGGGTGTCCCGACCGAGCCGGTCCGGACCGGCGAGATCCAGGGGCCGGGCCTCGGCCTGGCAGTGGACGTGTGGGACGACGACGGCAAGCCGGTCCGGCAGGAGAAAGGCGAACTCGTCTGCACCAAGGCATTCCCGTCGATGCCGATCGGCTTCTGGAACGATCCGGAAGGCAAGAAGTACCGCGCGGCCTATTTCGAGCGCTTCGACAACATCTGGTGCCATGGCGACTTCGCCGAATGGACGGCGCATGGCGGCATGATCATCCATGGCCGCTCCGACGCCACGCTCAATCCAGGCGGGGTGAGGATAGGCACGGCCGAGATCTACAACCAGGTCGAACAGATGCCGGAAATCCTGGAGGCGCTCTGCATCGGCCAGGATTTCGACAACGACGTGCGCGTCGTGCTGTTCGTGCGGCTGGCCGCCGGCGTGAGCCTCGATGAGGATTTGCAAAAGCGCATCCGCGACAGAATCCGCTCGGGCGCCAGCCCCCGCCATGTGCCGGCGAAGATCGTTGCCGTCACCGACATCCCGCGCACCAAGTCGGGCAAGATCACCGAGCTTGCCGTGCGCGACGTGGTGCATGGTCGCGCCATCAAGAACAAGGAAGCGCTCGCCAATCCCGAGGCGCTGGAGCTGTTCAAGAACCTGCCGCAGCTTGCTGATTAGGCCTCCCCGGCATGGTTAAGAAATAGTGTCGGTCCAATTTACCTAGATTTCACGAGTGGTACACATTCGTAAATTTTTTTGGCTCCCGGTAAGGACTTGTTAAGGGACGGCGCCGATAGTCGCGTGTAACTTGAGGGAGAAATCCCGTTCCTCGTCCCCTGAGGTTCAGCTCAAGCCCCGTTGTGACAGCATCTCATTTCCAAGGCGTCCTCCAGGACGCCTTTTTCTTTGGCCGAAAGCTTGTCTTGCGGATCGTTATTCGGCCAGCACGCGCGTCGATGGGAAGACGACTTCGACCAGCGTGCCTTCGCCAGGTGTCGAGGTGATAGTGAAGCGGGCACGGTTGGCCTCCACCATCGCCTTGGTCAGAGGCAGCCCAAGGCCGGTGCCGTCGCCGCGGCCGCGTTTGAGCGCATTGATCTGCTTGAACGGCTTCAGTGCTTGCTCGATCTCGGCCGGCGTCATGCCGATGCCGGTATCGCGCACGCGCATGACAACGTCGCCGGAGGTCTCGTAGGCGGTGGACACGATTACCTGGCCGCCGGCCTGGGTATAGCGGATGGCGTTCGACAGTATGTTTAACGCAATCTGGCGCACACTCCTCAAATCCGCCACCACTTCCGGCAGCCGCGAGGCGAAGCTCGAGCGGATGATGACGCGCTCGCGGTTGGCCTGCGGCTGCATCATCGCCACCGTTTCGGCCAGCGTGTCGTTGAGCGACACCGCCTCATAGGCCATCTCCTGCTGGCCGGCCTCGATCTTGGAGATGTCGAGCAGGTCGTTGACGAGGTCGAGCACATGGTTGCCTGAACGGTTGATGTCGCGCAGATAGTCTCGGTAGCGGTCGTTGGCCACCGGTCCGAACTTCTCGTCCACCATCAGTTCGGAAAAGCCGATGATGGCGTTGAGCGGCGTGCGGATCTCATGGCTGATGCGGGCGAGGAAATCCGTCTTCTGCGAGGAGGCGCGCTCGGCCACGGCGCGCGCCTGGGTGAGGTCTTCCTCGGCCCGCTTCCACTGCGTGATGTCGCGCACGACGGCGCAGAAGCCGCTGTCGTTGGGCAGCCTGCCGATGGTCATGAACAGCGGGATGAAGCGCCCTTGCGCCTCGCGGCCGATCACCTCGCGCCCGTCGTTCAGCAAGCTCGCCACGCCAGGTTCGGAAAGGCCGACGAGATAGTCGCGCGCTGCGCGCTGGCTCTCGATGGCGAACAGCGAGGCAAAGGGCTTGCCGGCGATCTCGTCGCTGTCGAAGCCGAACAGGGCTTCAGCCGGGCGGCTGATCGAGCGGATGTTGCCGTCGCGGCCGATCAGCACCACGCCGTCGGTGGCGGTGTCGATGATGGTGCGCATTTCGGCGATTCGCGACTTCAGCTCGGACACGTCCGGCTGCTGGTTCGGCTCGTCATTGGCCGCGCTGAGATGGGCGGAGGGCGCCTCGTCCTCGCCCGAGCGGCGCACCACCAGCATCAGCGCCTTACCGCCGCGCCACGGCACCGAGCGCAGGAGCGCATCGATCGGGAATTCCTGGCTCTGGCGGGTTGTGAGCTTCAGCGAACGGTCGCTTTCGTCGGTCTCGCCATCATCGGCGTAATGGTCGGCGAACAGCGCGCCGAGCCCGCCGGCATCGGCAAGGTCTTCCAGCGCGTCGTAGCCGGTGAGCTCCAGGAACGCCTCATTGGCATAGTGCAGCACGTCGCCGGAATGGATGAGCAGCGGCACAGGCAGCCTGGCGAGGATGGACGTATCGGGAGCCCTGCCGTCTTCCCCGGTGGAGAAAGCCGAGGGCACGAAGCCCTCGAGCTTGAGCGGCGGCACCGTGAGGCGCGGCCTTTTCGGTGGCGGCGCTTTCGCTTCGCCAGGCTGTTCAGCCGCGGGCAGGGCGCCATCCCGGTCGGAACCGACCCAGTCCTCGCTGTCTTCCGCGTCGCGAAAATCGTCGGCGGTCATGCCGTCGTCGTCGCTAGCGCCTGCCTCAGGGGCAGGGGCTTCGGCTCCTGGCCGCTCGGCCGTCGGTTCAGCTGCCCTGTCCGCCGCTGCGGTTTGGCGCCTGTCGGGACGCGCTTCCTCCGCTTCATCGGCGGCTTTCTCGCGCCCGGCATAGTTGAGCAGCGACCCGGAGGCGGCGGGCGTTTCGTCTTTCCCAGCGGCTGCCTCGGGAACATCGAGGCCATCGAGCCGAGCCAGATCCTTCTGATCTTCCGCCTCGGTCTCCGCTTCGGCCGTACCATCGGTCTTCCTCTCACCGGCCAACGGTTGTTCGGCCTTGGGAGCAGCCTTGTCGGCGGTTGCAGCCGCATCTGATTGCTTTTGAGCACCCGCGGTTGCGCCGCTTGGCGGCTCGGCCGGTCCCGAACTGTCCTTCCGCAGCCGCTCGCCGATCTCGCGAAAGGCGCTGCGCTCGAGGATCGACAGCCCTTTCTCACTCGCCGGCCTGTCATTTCCCGGCTGCTTGTCGTTGGCCGGCTGCCTGTGCTCGGCCAGCCGGATCACCTTGTCGGCATAGCGGCGCTCCGGCTTGGGCACGATGGTCAGCGCCGGCACTTCGCCCAGGAACGGGTCGGCAGGTTTCGCCGGCTCGGCCGCGGGTTGCCCGGCGGCAGGTTCGGGTTCTGTCGGAGCGGCGCCATTGGGCACCAGCGCCATGCCGAGCGCTTCCGGGTCGACAACGGCGTCGCCGCTGCGCGCGACGCCGAAGCCGCGGAAGCCTTCGAAGGCGCGGCTGCGGCCATAGACCGGCAGCGCCGCAAGATCGACGGGGATCTTCAGGTCCGTGCCCGCCACCGGCCACAGCACCGAGCGTCCCGACCAGGTATCGCGCCGCTCGAGCAGAGTGGCGATCTCGCCCGATGCGTCGAGGCCGAAAGTCGTCGCGACATCCCTGAAGCGGCGACCGATCACATCGGCGGCGGGTTTGCCGACGATATCGGCGAATTCCGGCGACAGCGCGCTGAACTTACCTTCGGCGTCGGTCCGCCAGACGAAACGCAGCGGCGGCGCCGAACGGTCGATGTTGCGCGCCGCGCTCGGCTCGGCCGCCGTTCCGGCGGTGTGCTGCCGGCTTGCGGCCGCGACCTCCGCCGGTCCGATCTGTGGCGGCCTCTCCGGCCCCTTCACATCGTCGCCGCCGGCATTGAAATACCAATGGTCATGCTGCGCCGGGCCGGCACCGCCTACCAGCGCAGCATCCGGCGCGCGGTCGGCCGTGGCCGCGGTCCTTTGCGTTGGCCGGGCGTCATCCGTGGCCGCCGGCGGGACCACGTCTGCCTTTTCGCCCGTTGCCGCGGCCGGAGACTGGGTATTGTTCTCTCGGCTCGGCTCGGCGATGACTGTGGTGTTTTTGTCTTCGGAGACGGTGGGCGCGCCTTCCGGCGCTGCCGACTTACCGGCGTCGGGCTGGTCGTTCCGCTCCCCGTCGAGCTGGTCTTCGTCGATCACCACCAGGAGATGGCGCGCGTCGGTCAAGCGCGCAAGCCCGGCCGGGTAGGAGGTGCTTGCGCCGGGAACAAGCCGCTTGACGATGCGGTCTCCAGCACTTGCCACGTCCGCGACCAGGGCAGCGAGCGTCTCCGGCCTGATGCCGAGCGCGGCAAATCCCTCCGAAGCCGCCTCGACATGGCCTTGGGCATCGACGAAGGCAATGAAATGTCCGGCCTCGGTGAAGCCGCCAATGGCGCGGCTGGCGATTTCGGCGGCGCCGCGCGAGCCGGTCTGCGCCGCGGGCATCGCCAGCATGATCGCCTTTTCGCCGTCCGGCATCGTTACCGCGCTGGCGAGCAAGCCGACGGCGCGGCTGACCATGCCGGTCGCCAGCCGCACGGTGACGGCGCGGTCGCTGCCGATATCCGGAAAGCCGCTGGTCGCCATGATCTGCCGCCTGGCAACTAGCGGCAGCCGCGCGGAAGCGCCGATGATTGCTTCGATGTCCGGATAGCCGAATACCGCGGCACCTGGCCCGTTGGCCCAGATCACCTGCTCGAGATCGGCCGACAGTATGGCCAGCGCGTCGCCGGCGGCGAAGCGCTGGCGCACCGCGTCGAGCACGGCGACGTCGAGGAAGGAGTAGTTTTCAGGCGGCATGCGCTGGCAGACCTTCCAGGCGGGCTTTTTGAGTTAACGCTTTGTTAATAAAAGCGTACGGGACCAAGGTCCACAAGCCATGCCGTGTATCGGCCGAAATCTCTGGGCTCTTGGTTAATGGCGGGGCGATTTTTTTATGGTGCAGTGCAACAAAGATATTGCAATGCACAAAACTTGCCTTTATATTGCCATCATACATGAACGAGACGGCTTTCCGTCAAAGCCGCTGCCCTTGAAAGGTTGGAAAATGTCCAAGACTGCCAAGACCGCTGAGACCATCGAGAACGTTGAATTCCCGAGCTTTGACGCTTCCAAAGCCACCGACCAGATCCGCGCCTTCGCCGAGAAGGGCGTCGAGCAGTCGAAAGAGGCCTACACCAAACTGAAGAACGGCGCCGAGGAGACCCAGAAGGTTCTGGAGTCGACCTACGAGACCGCCAAGACCGTTTCCGGCGATGTCTCGCTGAAGACCATTGCCATCCTTCGCGCCAATGCCGAGGCCAGCTTCTCGCACCTTGAAGCCCTGGTCGGCGCCAAGACGCTGTCGGAAGTCGTCGAGCTGCAGACTGCCTTCCTGCGCAAGCGCGCTGAGATGGCCGTCGAGCAGGCCAAGGACTTTCAGGCCGTCGCCTCCAAGGCTGTCGAGGACGTCTCGAAGCCGGTGAAGACCGCTTTCGAGAAGGCGTTCAAGGACATCAAGGCGGCCTGATTTCAGGCGCAACTCAACGATGCATCAAAACGTCGCATTTCGTCAGACAAATAGATGTGCGATGAATTGATGAGATGAATACCCGGAGTGTGAAACCTCCTCCCTTTACTCTCCGGGGTGACCAGCCAGCTCCTCCTCCCGCTGGCTCGTAACAGGAAAAGGCCGGCACCTCCTCCCGCCGGCCTTTTCTTTGCCCAATCAGGACTGCGCGGGTTCGTTCATCGGATCTTTGCCTCATCAAAGGCCTTGAATTAGACTCCGATAATCCGTATTGGACGCATCGCCGACGACGGAGCGGACACGGGGAATGATTTTCTCTTCGGATTGCGCTCAGGCGGATGTGCCGTTGTAGCTCAGTTGGTTAGAGCACCAGATTGTGGATCTGGGGGTCGCTGGTTCGAGCCCAGCCAACGGTACCATCACCATCTCTCGTAAGCCTTTGATTTTGCTCCATAAAACTCTGGATTTTGGCTTTCAGGGTTGCTCAGAACGCGATTTTGTGTCACCAATTGTGCTACCTATTGTGATACAAATGGCGGTTGCGAGTCATGGGACGAAGGCGCGAACAGGAAGATCCTGACCGCTACCTCCAGCTCAGGGGCGATCATTTCCATTATCGACGCCGAGTCCCCACAGAGGTCAGGGGCCTTGATGATCGCGGCCAATTCGTTCGTCGCTCGCTAGACACGCGGGATAGATCAAGGGCCAGAACCGCGCGCGACCTCCACGAGGCCGCAGACAATGGGCTCTGGGCGGCATTGCTGCTTGGAGAAAATCCTCAGGCCGCGCAGACCCGCTACAAGCTCGCTGTGAAGAGAGCAGAATCGCTAGGGTTCGTTTACCGGCCGCTTGGCGAAATTCTTGCCTCCGAGTCGCTCGAGACCATCATGCGGCGAGTCGAGAGCACGGTCGCGGAACCCGCAAAATCTCCCGTCGTCGACGCCGTGACGGGCACGGTAGCGCCGCCAGACCACAAGATATCTGAAGCGCTTCAGCTATACTTCTCTGAAATAGTCCGAGACGAACTGCGGACGAAGAGTCCTGATCAGCGCAAGCGGTGGAAGGCCAAGCGTAAGATGAGCGTCGACGTGTTCATCGAACTGGTCGAAGACAAGCCTATGAGCCAGATTACCCGCGATGATGCTCGCAAGGTCCACAAATACTGGCTAGACCGCGTGGCGCCTGAAGAGGGCCCGGGCGACCGTTCGGCGTCGACCGGCAACCGCAACATGGGCAACCTCCGAATGCTCTACGGGGACTATTACCGCCATCTGGGTTTCCCCGAACAGAAAAATCCTTTTGCGGACCTGTCGTTCAAGGATAAATCAAAACGTAGCCGGCCACCGTTCCCGACGGACTGGATCAAGGACAAAATCCTAGCGCCAGGTGCTTTGTCGAAGCTCAACGACCAGGCTCGAGGCATCGTTCTGGCATTCGTCGAGACAGGGTGCCGACCGAGCGAACTTGCAAATCTGCATGCCGGTGTCATCCATCTCGATCATGAAGTGCCTCACATCTCTGTCGAGCCTAGGGAGGACCCCGAGGATCCGCGTGAGATCAAGACGGAATCGTCTGTGCGCAGGGTGCCCTTGGTCGGCGTAGCGCTTGAAGTGTTCAAGAGACATCCGCAAGGCTTTCCCCGATACAAGGATCGCGAAGCTCAGCTGTCGGCCGCAGTGAATAAACATTTCAAGAAACACAACCTGTTTCCAACGAGCGAGCACACGGTCTACTCGCTGCGCCACTCGTTTGAAGACCGGATGAAAAACGCCAGGCTGGATGAAGAACTTCGCCGCATGCTGATGGGGCACACCATCGATCGCCCGAAATATGGCGAGGGTGGCGAGATGAAGATGTGGCAGGAAGAACTCATGAAGATCGCCCTGCCATTCGATCCCGCAATCGTATGACGCGCTGGCGCACTTCTTCGAGACGTGCTTCCTTCGCCTGGTGATCCCGCAAGGCTTGTTCCAGATGGTCGTATAGTGGAAGCCATGCCTCGCCCTGTTCGCCCCGCGCCATGATAATTTCCGCCACGCGGTCGAGCGCGCGCTCGATACGATCGGCGGTGACAGGCCGGGGAGCAGGCGCATACCGTTTGCCCTCGTGACGGCACTTGCGACGGTTGGTGCGCTTTACCCTGTTCTCAAGCCAGTCCCGCCGAAGTTTGTCTGGAACGCGTCGGCCAGCGCACCGATCGGCTTCTACCGCATCGACGGCGCAGGGGCGTTTTCAGTGGGCGATCTCGTCGCTGTGAAACAGCCCGAACCGCTTGCAACATTCCTTGCCGGGCGCGGCTATCTGCCGAAAGGCGTGCTGCTGCTGAAGCATATTCTTGCAGTCTCCGGTCAGACCGTGTGCCGCAACGGGTTCACGATTGCGGTCGATGGCTCTGACGTGGGCGTTGCGCTCGAGCGCGATCACGTCGGCCGTGGCCTGCCGATCTGGCAGGGCTGCCTGCGCATCCCGGTCGGCGCCGTTTTCCTGATGAACCGCTGGGTTCGCGACAGCCTCGATGGCCGCTACTTCGGCCTCGTTTCCACCGATCACGTTATTGGCCACGCGGTCCCGCTATGGACCGACGAGCAGGGCGACGGCCGCTTCCAATGGCGCGCGGCAGCGCGGTGAGTGCGCCATCGGCGGCACTCTTTGGAGCCGTCAATCGTCACCGCACACATCAAAGACAGGAGAAAGCACTATGCCACAGATCGGAGAATTTATTCGCCATCAGACCGGGTATTCGGGGCGAATTCGCACGCTTAGTCTTGACCTTGAGGTCGCGATCGTCGCGGCTGAATCGAGCGATGCGGACAATGCGCCCGACTATCGTGTGCACGCCGGCGGCGAAGACGGCAGCACGATCGGGGCCGGCTGGAAACACTCGAGCGAGAAGGCCGGCGAGTTCATATCGTTGCAGATCGACGACCCGACTTTTGCGCAGCCGGTTCGGGCGTATCTGTTCCAAAACGGCGACGACAAGACGTCCTGGTCTTTGCAATGGTCGCGCCAGCGCGATCGCGCCGAGAAGGACTAAGCGATGTCGGCGCGCCGTCAGCCGACGGGCAAAATGAGAACGCACGCGTCTCGCGCGATCTGGCGTCCGGCGCTTATTCTGCTTGGCGGGCTACACGTCAATTGCATCCTTCCCGCCAATGCGCCGGCGCAGAGCTCGCCGGTCGCCACACTGACGGCGCGCGGTCGCTACGATACCCACATCGCGGAAGCGGCGAAGCGCTTCCGCCTTCCGCCAACCTGGATCCGCGCCGTTCTTGGCGCCGAGAGCGCAGGCGATCAACGCGCCACTTCGCGCAAGGGAGCGATGGGCCTGATGCAGATTGTGCCCGAAACCTGGTCCGACCTGCGCGTCCGATACCAGCTCGGCAGTGATCCCTACGACCCGCACGACAATATCATCGCCGGCTCGGCCTATACCGTCCGCGCGAAGAAGTCCGAACCATTTGGCGCGAAACAGACCTTGCCCATGCCGATAATCCGCAAGGCGCAGGCTGCATGACCGGCGACGGCAACGCCCTTCGGTTGCTGGCCTATGCTTTTGCAGCGGCGGATTACGGCAGCCTGCGGCGGGCGGCAAGAGCCCTGAGGGTCCGGGAATCCTCTGTTAGTCGCAATGTTCTCAAACTCGAACAGCATTTAGACATGCAACTGTTCGAGCGCGATTTTCGCGGGGTTCGGTTGACCGAGGCTGGAGGGGCGTGGATCGACGTTGTGCGCGCTCACTACGATGGTCTGCTCGACGCCTTCATCCAGTGTGCCCGAGGCTACAAGGATGCAAGGACGCTCCGCATCGGATTGTGCTGGGTGACAGGAGGGGAATTTCTCAGGCGGCTCATTGATCGTTTTAGCAGCCGATACCCCGAGGTGAACCTCTCCATCGAAGATATTCCAGCCGGGCAGTGCCTGGCTGCCATACGTCGGCGTCGACTTGACATTGCCTTTACCCACGACCTCGGCCAGATGACGTCCTGCTGCAGCGAGGTATTCTGGCAGGAGCCCCTTTTCGTACTCCTTTCGTCGCGCCATCCCCTTGTCGACAAGCCGGCGGTCGCGTGGTCCGACCTCGCGGATATGTGCCTGTTGATTTCAGCCGGACAGGAGGGGCCACGGCTTGATCTACGACTGCTGGAACGTATTGCGGCGGCTGGTGGGCCGGTCCTCCAGGCGTCTTCGGCGGACCTGGCGACGATCATTCTCAAGGTTCAACTCGGCCAAGGAGTAACTTTTGCAGAGGAGAGCTATGCCCGCACCATCACCGTCGATTCGGCGAAGTGGATGCCCCTTGAAGGCCACAACAGTGTCAGCTCGATCAGGGCTGTCTGGCTCGATTCCAATCCAAAGCGTTCTGTCCTCCGGTTAGTCGGGCTCGCCAAGAACATGGCGAAGAGAGCCGCGGATCGGAAAGGCGAAACGCGCATGAGCGTTGCTGCAGGAGCGATGCGCGGCTAGCTGAGCGGAGCTTCCGGTGCAGCCAGAACGGATACTTTGTCTAGTTGTTTCAGAAGGGCGAACTTGGCGGACAGTGTGCTTGATGGTGACCTTCGCTTCCCGCAACAGCGCCGCGATGGCATCGCCCGTGTTGCGGTTAAAGTCCTCATCGGCCGTGATCAGCTAGAACTGAAAGTCCGCGTGGCCTGTCTCCTCAAGCAGCCGGTTGGCCTTGGCGATGTCGCGTGCGACAGGGGTGCGGACCTGGACACCACTTCGCGGCCAAACCCGAACGGTTCGGTGGTATCATCGGCAAGCTGCATGATGAGAATGTGGTCGTCGGCGCTGGTACCGTGCCCGCCAGGAGCAATTCTGCTCAATTGCAGCTGTTAAAAGTGGCATGACTGGCTTTCTTTGCGAAATGTGACGGATTATCGGGCCAAACATGTCAAAACCGTGCGCAACTATCTCAGCGACCTCTGTCCCTCGTGAACTAAGGGAAGGCCGATAAACGTTCGATATCCGACTCTCAACCTGGCAAGCACCATCTGCGTTCGCGCAACTGATCAAGTAAACCTTTCGAATGCGGCGAGGGCCGTAAAAATGGCATGTCAGGTTCGCAGCGCCACATAAATCGCCGGGATGACCAGCACCGTCAGCAGCGTCGACGAGGCGAGGCCGAACAGCAACGAGATAGCCAGCCCCTGGAAGATAGGGTCGGTCAGGATCACCGCCGCGCCGATCATCGCCGCGAGCGCGGTGAGCAGGATCGGCTTGAAGCGGATCGCGCCGGCCTTGAGCAGCACGCCGACGAGCGGTTCGTCGGGCCCTCTGGCGTGTCGGATGAAATCCACCAGCAGGATAGAGTTGCGCACGATGATGCCGGCGAGCGCGATGAAGCCGATCATCGAGGTGGCCGTGAAGGGCGCGGCGAAGGCCCAGTGGCCGAGCATGATGCCGATCAGCGTCAGCGGGATCGGGGTCAGGATGACCAGCGGCAGCTTGAACGATCCGAACTGCGCCACGACCAGGATGTAGATGCCGAGGATAGCCACCATGAAGGCGGCGCCCATGTCGCGGAACGTCACCCAGGTCACCTCCCACTCGCCGTCCCACAACAGGGTGGGCTTGGATTCGTCGTCCGGCTGGCCGTGCAGCGCGATGGCCGGCTTTGGGACGTTGCCCCAGTCCGCCTTGGCGATCGCATCGTCCACGGCGAGCATGCCATAGACCGGCGCTTCGAACGCGCCGGCCAGTTCGCCCATCACCATCTCGGCCGGGCGCCCGTTGTGGCGGAAGATCGGGTAGGAGGCCGCCTCCCGGCTCACCCGCACGACGTCGCCAAGCTCGACAACGTCGCGCGCGCCGGGCAGCGCGTTTGCGGCCACCGGCGTTGCCAAGGCACGCTGGTCGACCACGCCATTTGTCTTGGACAAGGCGATGCGGATCGGGATCGGCAGGCGTCCGCCGCCTCGGTGCGAGTAGCCGACAGTGGTCCCGCCGTAGAGATAGCTCAGCGTGTCGTACACGTCCGCCTGCTCAACCTTGTAATATTCCAGGTTGTCCTGGTCGATCGAAAGCCGGAGCCGTTCCGGCTGGTTGTGGAAGCTGTCGTCGACGTCGACGATGAACGGGACGCTGGCGAAGGTCTCGCGCACCTTGGCCGCGACCGCGCGACGGGTCTCGGCATCCGGGCCGTAGATTTCGGCCAGCAGCGTGCCGAGCACCGGCGGCCCCGGCGGCGGCTCGACCACCTTCAGCACCGTGCCCGCAGGCATCGCCATTCCTTTCAAGCGATCGCGCAAGTCGAGCGCAACGGCATGGCTGGCGCGGCTGCGCTCGCCCTTGGGAAGCAGGTTGACTGCGATGTCGCCCTGTTCGGGGCTCGATCGCAGGTAGTAGTGGCGCACCAGGCCGTTGAAGTTGAAAGGCGCGGCGGCGCCTGCGTAGGTCTGGAACGAAACCACTTCCGGCACCGAGGCCAGCCGGTTCACGGCTGCCTGCAGCAGCCGGTCGGTCTCCTCTACCGACGAGCCCTTGGGCAGGTCCGCCACAATCTGGAGTTCGGTCTTGTTGTCGAAGGGCAGAAGCTTGACCGTCACCTGCTTGGTGTAGATCAGCGCCATGGACCCAATCGTGGCGATGCCGACGGCCAAAAGGAAGGCCCACGCCCGGAACCGCGACTTCAAGATCGGCCGCGCCACCGCGACATAGATGCGTCCCAGCACGCCGCCATGCGCGCTGCCGGCGTGGCCATGCGCGCCGGCTTGATCCTTGCCGCCGAGCTTCATCATCAGCCAGGGTGTTAGCATCACCGCGACGAAGAAGGAGAACAGCATCGCCGCCGATGCATTGGCCGGAATCGGGCTCATATAGGGACCCATGAGGCCGGAGACGAACAGCATGGGAAGCAGCGCCGCCACCACGGTCAGCGTCGCCACGATGGTGGGATTGCCGACCTCGGCGACCGCGTCGATCGCCGCCTGGGTGCGCGAACGTCCATCGTCCATCGCCCAGTGGCGCGCGATGTTCTCGATGATCACGATTGCATCGTCGACGAGGATGCCGATGGAGAAGATCAGCGCGAACAGGCTGACGCGGTTCAGCGTGTAGCCCATGATGCGCGATGCGAACATGGTCAGCAGGATCGTCGTGGGTATCACCACGGCCACCACCAGAGCTTCCCGCCAGCCGATGGCGACGGCGACCAAGAGCACGATGGAGACGGTCGCCAGACCGAGATGGAAGAGCAGTTCGTTGGCCTTCTCATTGGCCGTTTCGCCATAGTTGCGCGTCACGGCCATCTCGACGTCCTTGGGGAAGATCTGCCCGCGCACCTGGTCGAGGCGCTTGACGATCGTATCGGCGATGACGACCGCGTTGGTGCCCGGCCGCTTCGCGATCGCCACCGACACGGCCGGCGCGCGCTCGAGACCTTTGTCGGACTTGACGACGTCGGTGACGCGGTTTTCCGCCGGCGACGTCGCCAGCACGACGCTGGCGACGTCGCGGATATAGACCGGCCGGCCGTCACGAGCGGTCAGCAAAAGGTTGCCGATGTCGGACAAAGCCTGCAGCGTCTGGCCGGCCACCAGCACCCGCTGATTGCCCTGGTCGCGCACCGTGCCGATCTGGAAGGAACGGTTGGCGCCGGCGATCTTGCCCGTCAGCTGCTGCAGCGTGATGCCATAGAGCGAGAGCTTTTCCGGATCCGGCTCGACCTGGATCTCTTCCGGCTGCTCCCCGACTATGTAGGTGAGGCCGATATCGGGAAGCTTCGCGACCTCGACCTGCAGCTCATGCGCAAGACGCGTCAGGTCCGCAGAGGAGTAGCGCGTCGCTGCCTCTCGCGCCGGCGTCAGTGTCACCACCACGATAGCGACATCATCGATGCCGCGCCCGACGATCAGCGGCTCCGGGATCCCAACCGGGATGCGATCCATGTTGGCGCGGACCTTGTCGTGGACGCGCAGGATCGCGGCGTCCGAGCTGGTGCCGACCTTGAAGCGCGCGGTCACCAGCGCGCCGTCATCCATCGTCTGCGAGTAGACGTGCTCCACGCCGTCAATGCCCTTGATGATCGTCTCCAGCGGCTCGGTCACGAGTTTGACGGCATCCTCGGCCTTCAGGCCGTTGGCGGACACGTGGATGTCGACCATGGGAACGGAGATCTGCGGCTCCTCCTCGCGCGGCAACGTGACCAGGGCCACGAGCCCGAGCGCCAGCGCGGCCAGCAGGAACAGAGGCGTCAGCGGCGATGCGATGAAGGAACGGGTAAGCCAGCCGGCGATGCCGAGTTTCATGGCAGGACGACCTTGTCGCCATCGGCAAGACCGCTCAGGATCTCGACGCGAGGCTGGCCGGCGTCCTGGAATTCCCCGCCTAGCACGACCGCGACCTCTAGTGGGCCGTCCGCCGTCTCGACGGTGACGTAGTCTATGCCGTGCACGGTCCTGAGTGCCTCCGGCGGAACGCCCAGCATGGTCCGTTTCGCAACCGGTATGGAAACGAGCGTGCGCTCATTGACGAAATAGGTCCCGATATCGGCGACTTCGACGTCGGCAATCACGCGGCCACTCTCGATCTCGGGGTAGACCTTGGCAATCCGTCCCTCGCTGGCCTTGACGAAGCCAGCATTGGTACCCGTGCCGCGTTCACCGATGTCGACGCGGGCGCCTTCCGTTATTTCGACGGCGTGCCGTTCCGGCAAGGACAGTCGCAGATAGTATTGGCCCGACGCCACCCGTGCGACAGGTTCGCCCGCCATGACCACCGAGCCGGCGGCCACCGGTACCGTCAGCACCCGGCCGTCGGCCGGAGCCAGGATATCGCCTTCCCTGGTGCTTTGCTCGATGACCGCCTTCTCGGCAATCGCAGCCGCCAGCTGGTTCGTGACGACATCGAACTGCGTCTTCGCGGCGTCGACCCGGCTTTGGGCGGCGGCACCCTTGGCGAGCAGGTCCTGCGCGCGCTGCAGATCGGTGCGGGCGCTGTCGAGTTGCGAATTCAGTGCCGCGATCTTGGCGTCGGCGGCTCTGAGCTGCAAGGCGAGCTTGTCGTCGACGACGGTGGCGATCACGTCGCCTTTGCTTACCTCAGCGCCCTCCGAGACGCGGACGAACGCGACGGTTCCCGAAATCCTCGCCCTGGCCGGCAGGATCGTGCGGCTCTCCACCTGTCCATACACAGCCTTCATCTCGGTGACGGCCGCGGCCTTGACCGTGAAATCGGCGGCGCGCGCATCGACCGCGACAAGGCCGGCGGCGCCGATCAGAACAATGTTCGCGAGGGCCGATCGTATTGTTCTCATTATGCTTGTCTCGCCGATTGAAATGGGTCGGGAGGCGACTGGGCCGCCTCCCGGCTAGCGGCCAATTGCTCGATGACGTGCCGTTTATTTGAACGCCACGCCCGGCTTGCAGCCGAGCTTTTTGAAGACCATCGCCGCCGGGCAGAAGCCCGTGACCGAGGCCTGCACCATGTTGAGCCCGGCGAATGCGGTCAGCAGGAACCAGTAGGGCGAATAGTAGATGCCGAGCGCGAGCGATATCAGCACCATGAAGCCCGCGAACATGAGAACTGCCCTGTCTATCGTCATGATCCATTTTCTCCTGGATATCGCCGTGCCTATTCGGCCGGCTCGATGTGGATGGCCTTGAGTTTCTTGATGCCGAGAACGTCGAGCGCCAGCCCCTCATAGAAGGTCTCGCTCTTCCCCTGCCGCACCTTGTGGAGGAAGTATTTCTCGAACCCGACCTTCGCCGCGTGAACCCACTTGCCCTGCGAGGACCAGTTGACGTTGCGGGGAGGGATCTGCGGCTGCGCGACAAAGGCTATGCCTTCATCGCCGAAATCGGCGAGGCAGACCGCATTCCATGTCGCGACAGCCCTCGGCTCCTCGCCGCGCAGAAGCGCGCCGATGTTCTCGGCGGTGGCCGTGACCATGGATTCGATCATGAAGCCCGTCTTCGGCACGCCCACGGGAAGCGGTGTCTTGCCGACCGGCGGAATAGCAACGCAGACGCCGATCGCGAAGACGTTCGGATAGGTCTGGTTGCGCTGATGCTTGTCGATGGTGACGAAGCCGCGTGGATTGACCATGCCCTCGACACCCATCACCGCCGGCACGCCGCGGAAAGCCGGCAGCATCATCGAGAAGGCGAAGGGAAGGTCATGCTTGGCCTTGGTCGTCCCATCGTCGTTGACTTCTTCGACATGCATCACGCCGGCGTCGACCGAAGCCACCTTGGCGTTGGTGACCCACTTGATGTGGCGATCGCGCATGGCGCTCTCGAGCAGGCCCTTGGTGTCGCCGACTCCGTCGAGGCCGAGATGGCCGATATAGGGCTCCGGCGTGACGAAGGTCATCGGCACGCGGTCGCGCACCCTGGCCTTGCGCAGCGCGGTGTCGAGGATGAAGGCGAATTCATAGGCCGGGCCGTAGCAGGATGCGCCCTGGACCGCGCCCACGACTATCGGGCCGGGCTTGCGGACCAATTCGTCGAACCTCGCCCGCGCGGCGACGGCATGATCGATGTGGCAAATGGATTGGGTATGGCCGGCAGGTCCGAGACCCGGCACCTCATCGAAGGCAAGGTCGGGGCCGGTCGCGATGATCAGATAGTCGTAGTCGACGAAGGAGCCGTCGTTGAGCTCGATCCGGTTTTCCTTCGGATGCACCTTCTTCGCGCCTTCGGGGCGCAGAGCGATGCCGCGCCGCTTGAAGGTATTCGCCAGATCGACGGTGACGTCGTCGCGCTCCCGCCATCCGACGGCCACCCAGGGATTGGAGGGCACAAAGGAATAGGACGTGCCGAGCGTGACGACGCTCAATCGGTCGTCGCTGCGCAGCTTGTCGCGCATTTCGTATGCCATGATGGTGCCGCCGAGACCTGCTCCGAGGACGACGATGTGTGACATGATGATCCTCCCGGTATTTGATCTTTCGCAGCATTCTGCGCTGGAGAGCCCGCGCTCTGCGTTGATCAGGCTCAATTTCCAAACGGGCCGGCGCGGTTGTAGGGTGTGGCTTCGACGGAGCCCGGATGGCGAGCTTGCATCTAACATTCAAAGATTATAAATTCAAGAGTATGAATGTAAGAGATATGATCCCGGCCTCGGACAAGGCGGCGGAATTGCTTCGGAGCCTGTCGCACCCGCAGCGATTGCTGGTGCTATGCGCACTCGGCAATCAGGAGCGCTCCGTGGCTCAACTGAGGGAACTACTGGACATCGACCAGGTGCCGATGTCTCAACAGCTGATGCGGCTGAGGGCCGACGGGCTGGTCGAGGCTCGCCGCGAAGGGACGACGGTTCACTACCGTATCACCCGCCCGGAGGTGTTGACTGTCATCGAGGCGCTCCATTCCGCCTTCTGCCCGACTTAGAGCGTTTCACGTTTCACGGAAACGGTGAAACGCTCTAAGTCTTTGTTTTTACGCGATTCCGGACGGAAAACTGCTCACACTTTTCCTGGAATTGCTCTAGCCGGTCATTGCATGGCCTTGCCCGGCATTGATCAAGGTCAAAGCGATGCGAGGCGATCCGGGCTTACCTGCCTGGCAACAGAAGTGATCGGGCGGCGCCAGAGTGCTCGGCTGATCCCACATCGGAGGAACACATGATCCTGAATAACGGCACCCTCGTCGCGGTTACGGATGGCGAGAGCTTGCGGCTGTTTCACAACAAGGGGCACGAACCTCGTCTCGACCTGATCGAAGTCGAGGATTCGGTCCTTGAAGTGGCCCACGCCGGATCCGGCGGCAGGCATCGCAGTTCAACCGCCAATCCGGACGAGTCCCGGCTGGGCGAGGACGACTTCGCCGCATCCATCGCGAGCTATCTCAATCACAAGGCTCGCGAGAAAGCCTGCGAGCATATACTGGTGATCGCCGATCCGCGCACGCTCGGTGAGATGCGGAGGCACTATCAGCCGTCATTGAGCGCCAAACTCGTCGGCGAAATCGGCAAGGACTTCGTCAAGCATTCGGTGATGTCGATCAAAAGCGCCATAGAAACCGCCTGACCCTATCCACTCGCCTTGATTGGCGTAGGCACGTCCAACCACTGGAAGGCTTGCGGCGGCAGGCTCGTTAGGCCGCGCACGGACGCGATACCCATTGCGATGACGTTCTCACAGCTCGCGACCTGCACTTGGCTGGGCGAGCACGCCGCGGGTCATCGCCGGGCGTGCTCGGTGTCGTCTTACTGAACCTTGATGGTGGCCCACATGCCGTTCATGAAATGATCGGGGATGTTGCAGAAGACCGCGTAGAAGCCCGGCTTCAGGTCGAGCGTCAGCGAACCCGACTTGCCCGGATCGAGTTCCGAGACCTCGCCCAGATGGCCGGCCGCATCCTCATCGACACGGTTCTCGTTCGAAATATATGGCAGCGTTGTCTTTTTTGGGTCTACCACGGGCACGACAATCATTTCATGGACCGTGGCCTGGGAGGTGTTGGTCACATCGAAGGTCACCTTGCCAGCCGGCACGACCTTCTTGTCGACCTGAATCTTCATCATTGCCATGCTCATATTCGCCGGCATGCCCATTCCCATCTTGGCGTCGGCGTTCATGTCGCCGTTCTTGTCCCATAATTTCACGTTGACCGTGGAATCCGCGAACGCCGGCGCCGCAACGGCCAGCGTGGTCAACGCAAGTCCAATTTTCAAAAACTGCATCGAAAGTGCTCCTATCCGCCGTCCGGCGACCACAAAGGCGGGCTGCTTGGAAGATGATTGGTCGCGAGCGCTGTCTAGCAAGCACAGCCTGACAACCCGCTGACGACCTCGCTGCCGGCCCGAACGCCCGGTCGGTTGGCGATCGACATCACAGTCGACAATGTTTACGCGGCCGAGACAGCCGCCCGGGAGATCGGCAGCGTCCCGAGTGATCGCTGGCGGCATCAAGACAGGTCAGGGACGCAACAACCTTGATCCTCGTCAAGTTGGACAGGATGCAACCAAACCGTCAGGACCACCCGGCAGTGGGAAATTCACCAGAGAGAAAAATGCGAACCCAGGAACACGAGGACCTGGCCGGTGATCAAGGGAATCCTCAGCAGGGGACCGTCCTCCCCGTTGTCCTGCACCGGCTGCCCGAGCACGCAAGGATGAGCCTTCAGCACATCTCTCCAGATGGTTGGAAAGTCCGATCCCTTGCTTCTTTCAGCATTGCAGGTGTCGACAAGCCTCGCGACGGCATTTCTCATTGAGCGGCGTTACCTTTAGCGCCTGGTTGCGCCACATATGAAGGATTTCGACGCGAAGAATTTGATTTCGGTCAATGCGTCGAAAAGAGTCCATTGCAGCGGCCCCGCGCATTCCCTTAGTGGTAGCGATGCTTCACTGCGGCCATGCGATCAGGCGGGCGATTTCCTCACTCCTCGCGCTGCGGATCACCATGCTCTATCCGACGGCTGCCGCCGTCATCATGCAGGTGTGCCCTTAGGCAGCGGCGTCAGCTCGACATCAGCCGATTGAGCCACACCTCGTCCAGCAACGAGCGGGTAACGCCGCCGAAAACCCACTCCCTCAACCGGCTATGCCCATAGGCGCCCGACACGATCAGCTCGGCATTCACCGAGGCGAAGAAATCGACGAGGCGATTGCCTTCATCATCGGTCGTCTTGATGATCTCTGTGCGCGGCTTGATGCCGTGACCGGCCAGGAAGCTCGCCACGTCCTTGACGCTGTCCCTGATCCAGTCGTCGGGATGGCGATCGACCGCCACGATCGTGACCTCGCTCGCCATAGTCATGAGCGGCGCAGCGTCAGCAACCGCACGTCTAGCTTCACGGGTGTCCTTCCAGGCCACCACGATCTTGCGTGCCGGCAGATCCGTCGCGCCATGGGCGGCGACCAGGACCGGCCGACCGGCGCGCAGCACCAGCGAGCCTGGATCGGCCGTGCGATAAGAGTCGCCCGTAGATGCGCCTTGGGAAGCGCTGGTGACGACGATATCGGCCATGCGGGCTCTCCGGGCCACGGCACGATCCGGATTTTCGATCTCTCCGTGCCAGCCTGTCTCGACCGCTCCCGCCACGAGATTGCCGAACTCGCCGCTCAGGTCGGCGAGGCGGCGTCGGATTTCATCCCTTGACTGTTCCCAAATCTCGGCGGCGACCGCCGCACCCTCGGGCGCCATGGTCACCGGCAACGGAGCATCCGCCGCGCAGAATCCGATCAAACGGGCGTCAAAGCGCTTGGCTAAGCTTACACCTATCCGTGTAAGCGGTTCGATCGGCCCATCAATATTGAGGTTTAGAAGGATTGACTTGTAACCCATCGCACGCGCCTTCGGTTCGATCTTTCTTCGATGAGCGGAACCCTACTTCGAGGACGCACTCGTGCCTTGATGCAGATCAAAATCGCCTCTGCGCGCGCAACGCTTCATGGCATCCGCGATTCGAAATGGATTACCTCACCATCGACGACGAAGGTGCCGTAGCCGACATGATGGATGGTTTTCGGCTTTGGCTGACCTGGATCAACCCAGGCTTTGAGGACTTCCAGCACGAACATATTGTACTTGTTGACCAGCCTGGTATCGACCACGCGGCATTCGAGGTTGGCGAAGCACTCAGCCACAAGTGGCGCCGACACCCGTTCGGCGGGAAGCGGCGTCAACCATGCCGTTGCGAACTTGTCGGTATCCCTGCCGGAGCAATTGCCGACCTTCACGACCTTCTCGGCAAGGCCGACTTCAGGTATCGCAATCACGCACTCCTTCGTTTGACGCAAGGCGAAGAACGAGCGGTCATTGCTTGACACGACGCAGGCAATCGTCGGCGGCGCGACCGCCACCATCGTGTGCCACGACATGGTCATGACATTCGAGCGGCCTTGCTCGGATCGGGTCGAGAGCAGAACGACGGGACCAGGTTCGATAAGGCGATAGACTTCGGCAAGCGGCAATTCCCTCATATCCATCTCTCGCTTGGCATCCGCAACAGGCTTGTCGATTTCGACCTTGTCGCGGCCATTGCCTTCCTTCGCCTTGATCACGATCAAAACCCGAAATGCGGGACCGAATGGCGATAAGCCCGATTGATCACGATCAATGCCAACTTAAGCTCGGCCAGCCATGTTTGATCAGGTTGAACAAGGAATCCACCTATGTCCGCTGAAGATATCCTCCTCTGGGGCGCTGTGCTCAGCCTCGGCTTTCTTGCCGGAGTTGCGATCTATTTCGAGCTGGCATCGTTCAAGAGAAGCAGGCGCTCGCCCGCCAGCCATGGCTTCGAACGCCGCTCCCGCTTCCATCAGCTCGAAGACGAAATTTGAAACAAGGAGGGAAACCACCTTGACCAGGAACCCGGAAGAGTTTCGTGC
Source organism: Mesorhizobium sp. M1A.T.Ca.IN.004.03.1.1 (assembly GCF_003997555.1). Lineage (NCBI taxonomy): Bacteria > Pseudomonadati > Pseudomonadota > Alphaproteobacteria > Hyphomicrobiales > Phyllobacteriaceae > Mesorhizobium > Mesorhizobium sp. M1A.T.Ca.IN.004.03.1.1. The sequence continues at coordinate 104,860 of NZ_RZTV01000011.1, forward strand.
GCCCCAGCTGCTGCCTTTCGCCCAGACCGGCCAAAAATTCTTGCGCGCGACGGCCGCGATGCAAGCACACTCGGTCCGCGCCCTGCTGCGCTACCAGATCGAAGGCCTATCCTTCCTTAAGCGGCGGTTCGAGGATGACCTCAGACTTGTTGAGGAGTTGACTGGCGGTGATGGATTCGTCGATGCGTTCGACATATTCGTGAACTTCATCCAGAACGCTACGTCCGACTATGCGAATGAGGCTGGCAAATTCGCATCCATCGGCGCCAGACTTGCTTCGGAGACAGCCGACCAGGTCCGCAAGGATGGGGAAACAACTATCGACGACATGGCCGCGGCCACGCTTGCGACCTGAAATGTTGTGGCCGAGGAAGAGAGGGGAAACCAGTCGCCAGTCGAACCTCAGCTCGGAGAATCGGCGCCGGGGCGAGGGATTCGACAGCGCCACCAAGACCTGAGCGCGGTGAGGTTGTGAACGCAACCGATTCCTCGGTGTTGCCACCCCCAGACGAAGAAGCCGGGAACATCTATCGCGATCCGATCTCATGGCTTGGAATGCCGATTCGACCCGCATGCCTTACCGCATGCAGTCGCAACGACAACTCTATCTGGGCAATGACCTTATCGAAGGGCGCCTTTGCGTTGCCGGCAGGCCTTTCATGTGGAAGACATCAGGGTCCCGGTGTTCTAAGACGGACCATGTCGCGCCATGGCGTTCGGTATTCAAGTTGATCCATCTCCTCGACACCGACATCGACTTCGTCCTGACCAGCGGCGGGGCATCGTTTCCGAGCCTGGGCACCCGGGCCGTTCCTATAGAAAGCTCAGTTGCAGCCATGCGGATATTCGTCCGGATCCAGACGATTGGGCGAAAGAGGCGACCATAGAACATGGCTCCTGATGGACAGTCTGGATCGACTGGTTGATAGCCATTCGAGTGCTGAGGTTGCGCTCGGCCGGGTCGCCGCCGCCTCAGGCAACTCGAAGACAGTTTGCACGGCACCCGGCGCGTGTGCTCGAACGACAGGACGGTTTCGCCAGTTTGAGCCAAGTCAAGGTCCGGCGCTCATTCGTCGCGTATTCGGAGGCCATGAAACGCCTGGCGCTATCAAAAATGGTCGTGGTTATAGCCATTTTCCCTGGCGGGCCATTCGCATGGGCGCAAGACAATCTGCAGATTGCCCATGGCAGGAAGCTCGTGGAAGCAAACTGCGCCCGTTGCCACGCAACAGGACCGACCGGCAAAAGTTCGCATCCGGACGCACCGCCTTTTCGACTGTTGCACCGGCGCTATCCGATCGAGGATCTGGAAGAGGCGTTGGCGGAAGGGATATCGACGGGTCACCCGGACATGCCGGAATTTGTCGCTGATCCTCAGCAGATCGAGGCCATTGTCGCCTACATCAGGAGCCTAAGCCGATGACGAGGGGTCAGCGGTCGGCCGGCGAGGAGCCCAAAACTCTTCGCGCAGTGCTGGTGCTTGCAGCTATCTGTGTCCTGTACACAAACTCGGTTGTCTGGGCGGCCGACCCATCTCGCGTTGGCAATGAGATACCATCGCTGGCTCCAATGCTTGAACGCGTCGTTCCCAGTGTCGTCAGCATTGCCATCCAAGGGAGGGGCACCGCTGAATCCGATCCGATGTTGTCCGACCCCTTCCTGCGAAAGTTCTTCGGGCTTCCTGAGCAACCCACGGCAAACGAACGCTCGTTCCAGGTGGCCGGTTCAGGCGTGATCGTCGACGCAAAAAGCGGGTATGTGTTGACCAACAGTCATCTGCTTGAAAATGCCGACGAGATCACGGTGACCTTGCTGGACCACCGATCGTTTCCGGCCAAGGTGATCGGCATGGATCAGCCGAGCGATGTGGCGGTTGTTCAGATAAAGGCCGACAGGCTCACTTCGCTGCCGCTGGGAGACTCAAGCGAGCTCAGGGTCGGCGACTACGTTGCCGCCGTCGGAAATCCCTATGGTCTGAGCCAGACCGTCACCATAGGCATTGTCAGCGCATTGGGGCGATCGGGCCTTGGTTCCGACGGTCTGGAGAATTTCATCCAGACCGATGCGTCGATCAATCCCGGCAATTCGGGAGGTGCCCTCGTGAACCTCCGGGGCGAGCTGGTGGGTATCAACAGCGCCATTTTCGGACCGGCCGGCAGCAATGTCGGGATAGGCTTTGCGATTCCATCCAATATGGCAAAGGACGCGGTGCGGGAGTTGATCGCCCACGGAAAGATCAGGCGCGGGGAGCTCGGCATGCTGATACAGGACTTCACGCCGTTGCTGGCCCAGGCCTTCAAGTTGAAGATTTCTGCGGGCGCGCTCGTCAGCCGGGTCATGACCGGATCTGCGGCAAGCAGCGCCGGCATCCTTGCTGGCGATGTCGTCGTTGCCGTGGACGGTCGGGCAATACGCAGCGACGTTGACCTTCGAACAGCGCTTGGACTGCTCGGTGCTGGCGCAAAGGCCACGCTCACGATCGACCGGCACAACAAGCTCCTCGAGTTGCCGGTGGAGCTGCAGGAAGCAAACACAGTTAGCACGGCGCAGGTCAAAGGCGAGGGGTTGCTTGCCGGGGTAGCACTGGCCGATATCTCGCCCGATTCTGCGGCTTATGGCCAAGCGGACGGCGCGGAGATCCTGGCTGTCGACTCCGAGAGCGACGCTGCGAGGGCAGGGTTGATCGCCGGCGATTTCATCGTGAGCGTCGATCAGCAACCGGTGCACTCCGCCACGCAGGTGGCGCGACAGGCAAACCGGTTCGAGAAGCTGCTGCTGCTCGGGATCTTCCATGCCGGCGGTATCCAGTACGTCGTCATTCCGTGAGCCGCAGGTCCGCCCTAGCACATTCGCGACATGCATTCTGCTGGGGCAATATGTCGGCTTGATCCGCATCAATCCCATCCGGCTGGGGCTGTGGCATGCTTGGCGGTAAGCGCTGACGGAGCAGCCAAATGTTCAGTGACGCCCGAAGCCCGGATATTCTCGGCTACCCGCCCCAAGACGTCGATCCAGCCCTGCGAGCTTACATGCTTCGGGTCTACGATCTCATGGCAGGTGGACTGGGAGTCAGCGGGGTCACAAGCTATCTGGCGATCTCGACGGATCTCTATCACGAGCTCGCAGCGACGCCGTTTATCTGGCTGATCGTGCTGGCACCGCTTGGAGTGGTCTTTTTCCTCAGTATCCGTATCGGCACGATGAGGCCCGCGGCCGCGCAGCTGGCTTTCTGGATCTATGCTGTTCTCATGGGACTATCTCTTTCGGGCGTGTTCCTTGCCTATTCCGATGTGGCTATCGCGAAGGCCTTCCTCGCCGCCGCGGGCACTTTCAGCGCCACCAGTCTCTACGGATACGCAACCGCGCGCGATCTGACGCGTCTCGGTTCGTTTCTGTTCATGGGCTTGGTCGGCTTCATCCTGGCTGGTTTCATCAGTCTGCTCTTTGCGTCATCCATCTTGGAGACGGCAATATCGCTTGTGGGGGTGATCTTGTTCGCGGCCTTGACTGCCTATGACACGCAGCGGATCGAATCCGTCTATTTGGAGCGTGCCCAAAGCGAGGCGATTTCTAACAAGGCGCTGATTGGGGCGCTGACGCTATACCTCGATTTCATCAATCTGTTCCTGATGATGCTGCGATTCACCCGGGACCGACGCGAATAATGCTGGCGAGCTACGGAGGAAATGTCCGATGAGACGCGGAGTGGGAAGTGACGATATCGAGGCACCTGAACTGACGATCCCCGTCGCGAAAGTCTGCTTCATTATCGCCAAGGCACATGGGTTCGACGTCAAGGTGGCCGTCACCGAGCCGGACACGGGATCGAATCCGACGGACGACAATGAAATTGCTGTGCTTCAGGATCATGATGACGACCCCGTGCGCGAAGAACTGGGGTCGCTGATCTCGGAGCTCTCCGTCGATGAGCAGATCGATCTCGTCGCCTTGACGTGGCTTGGCAGGGACGACGGCCAGACTGTCGATTGGGACGAGGTTCGCCAGCAGGCCGCCTATGCTCACAACCGACACACGGCCGACTATCTCTGCGGCAATCCGCTTCTCGGCGATCATCTCGAGGCGGGCCTCGATGCCATCGGACTGTCATGCTCCGGCTGAAGAAGTTGACGTGCATCAAAGCACGGGGCTCTGTCCCATGCTGAGCTACCGGTCTCTCATGGAGTCCGGATATGATCTACACCACGATACTGGTTCAGCTCGATATTGATGCTCCGGCCACCCCACGCCTGCTTTTTGCACAGCAGATCGCGAAGAAATTCGAGGCGGATCTCATCGCGGTGGCCGCTGCCGAACCCTCCACTCTGGTCTCGCCTAGCGAATCCTCCCCGTTGGTGGCAGAGGTTCTGCGTTACCGAACCCACGAAATCGAGGAGCGCATCAAGAAGCTCAAGGAGGAGTTCCTCAACGTCGTCGGCAACGACGAGCGCGCGTCATGGCGCGCGGAACTCAATGATCCTACGCGCGCCGTTGCCCTGCACGCGCGCGCGGCCGATCTGGTGATTACCGGCGCTCCGACTGCGGCTGCCGCCGGCGACTACCAAAGAACCATAAACCCTGGCGCGTTGGTGTTGTCCACGGGCAGACCTGTTCTGTTTGCGGCCGACGGCCTTGCAGCCTTCAAGGGCGAGAGGGCGATGGTCGCCTGGAAGGATTGCCGCGAATCGCGGCGGGCAGTGGTTGATGCGATGCCCTTCCTGCGCAATGCCAAGGAAGTGACCGTTTTCAACGCGGCTGAGGACGGAACGGTCGTCGCCAGGGATGGCGCGGCGGACGTAGTGCGCTTCTTGATGAAGCATGGCGTCAAGGCGAGATCCCAGCTGCTTGAGGGCGGAGGGATCTCGGTCGGCGACTCGATCATCGTCGAGGCCGATCGCATCGGGGCCGATCTCATCGTGGCCGGCGGTTATGGCCATAGCCGGTTCCGCGAATGGGCATTTGGCGGCGCGACGCGATCCTTGCTCAGCTCGGGCTCGTTCCACAGGCTGCTGTCGAACTGAAAGGCTGCGGCAGTCTACGTCCCTGCACCTTGAAGGAGATAACTCCATGCAACTGTTAACATCCGTGCTCCTGCCGACTTATCCGGACCCGCCGGGGTCGAAGGTTGCTTCGAACGCGGTGGCCGTGGCCAACCAACTCGGCGCCACCCTGGATGCGGCGGTCATCAACGTCGACATTCCGGATGTCTCGAACGCATTGTCCAGCTTGTTGCTCGACCTCCCCGCGAAGATCCGCGAGGCCAACGCGGCCAGCAGGAATCGGGGCAAGGCCCTGCTGGAGACAGTCGCGGCCGAAGCTGCGCGATGCAAAGTGACCTTGACGAGCCAGGAGTTGAAAGCCCAGCCCGCCTTCATGCGCGAAACGGCCGCCAGGGAAGGGCGGTATTTTGACCTCTGCATGGTCGGATGGACGCGCAATATCGAGTCAATCCGCGCGACCGCGGAGGAGGTAGTGTTCAGCTCCGGCCGGCCGACTTTGATTTTTCCGGGTGACGAAGATGTCGGTGCGCTCGATCATGTTGTGATCGCCTGGGACGGCAGCCGCGTGGCTGCAAGGGCCGTGGCCGACGCCAGGCCGTTCCTGGAGCGGGCATCGACGATATCGATCATCACGGTGACGGATGAGAAGGCGCTGCCGCGCGAAGATACCGGCGATAGGCTGGCGCATGGCCTCGCGGCGCGGGGTCTCCGGGCCAGGTCGGAGTCGATCCACGCCGGGGACAATGAAATCGGCGCCGCGCTCGAGGACCATGCCATAAGGATCAATGGCAGCCTCCTCGTCATGGGCGGATGGAGCCATTCCCGGCTTCGAGACTTTGTGCTTGGTGGGGCTACGGAAGGCATCCTGGCGGATCTGCGCTTGCCGGTCTTGATGTCGCATTAGGTGTACGATCGTGGATCGCGATCAGCATCCCGTCTTGCGCTTCCATGGCGCGACGCGTTGCGTGACAGGGTCATGTTACGAAATTGAAACGCCACATTGGCGCCTCCTGATCGATTGCGGCTTGTTTCAGGGTTCGAAATCCGAAAGGGAACTGAACTACGGCGCATTCCCATTTTCGCCGGATGCGATCGACGCGGTCATCCTGACCCACGCGCATATCGATCACAGCGGTCTGCTGCCCAAGCTGGTCAAGCTAGGCTTTCTCGGACCGATCTACGCGACGGCCGCCACGATCGATCTTTGCTCCGTCATGTTGCCGGACGCCGCGCATATCCAGGAAACGGAGGTGGACTATCTCAATCGCCGCAACGCCCAGCGCGGCAGGCCGCTGGTTGAACCGATCTACCGTCAGGAAGATGCGGCCGCATGCATGCATCTGTTTCGGGCTGCGGAGTATGGCGACTGGACGACCGCAGCCCAAGGTCTCCGCTTCCGCTTCTGGAACGCAGGCCATCTGCTCGGCTCCTCGTCAGTCGAGCTGGAAATTGATGGAGGTGGGCGCTCGCCGATCCGCATCGTGTTTTCGGGCGACATAGGTCCGGGGCACAAACTGCTCCAGACCGACCCGCAGGGTCCTTCCGCGGTCGACTATCTCGTCTGCGAAGCGACTTATGGCAGCCGGGATCGCCCCGACGTTTCGCCTGACCGGCGACGCTGGATGCTCGGCGACGTCGTGCGCGGCGCCGCACGGGCGAACGGTCCCTTGATCATTCCGTCCTTCGCCGTCGAGCGGACGCAGGAATTGCTGGTTGACCTTCATCTGCTCATGCAAGCCGGCGAGGTTCCCAGAGCCCCAATATTCGTCGATTCGCCGTTGGCCACGCGCGCAAGCGCCATATTCCAGAGACATGCCAATGAAATCGAGAACGGCGACGTCTTGCGTCAGGCTTTGATTTCCGCCGAATTGCGGTTCACCGATACCGTGGAGCAAAGCAAGGCGATCAATCGCCTGACAGGCTTCTTCGTGGTGATAGCGGCAAGCGGCATGTGCGATGCGGGGCGCATACGCCATCATCTCAAGGCCAACCTCTGGCGCAAGAACGCCACCGTCATGATGGCTGGATATCAGGTCCAGGGTTCGCTGGGCAGAATATTGCTTGATGGCGCCCGGCGCGTGCGTATCCAGGGCGGGCGAGGAAATCGAAGTGAGGGCAAACGTTACCCTGTTCGATCTATACTCCGCTCATGCGGATGCAGCCGAGCTCTTGGATTGGATAATGGCTCGCGGCCCCGTCGGGCAATCGCTGTTCCTGACCCACAGCGAAGACGAAGGTCTTGCAGGCCTCGCAGAGCGCCTCAAGGGATCTTTTCCGGGGGACAGGATCATCAAGCCACAGCTTGATGACGCCTTTCGATTGAGCCCGGCGGGCTGCGTGCCAATCGAGATCAACCATGCTCGCAGGCTGAAGCCGGAGAGTGTCGGCCGTCTTGACTGGCACAACGATCTCTCCAAGCTCTTGCTGGACGTGAGCGAGGCCGTCAACTCGGCGGCGGACGAACGCGGTCGAGCCAAGATCATCAGGCAAATGCAGCGAGCACTCACTGCCCGGGGCGATTAGATGCAGCAGTTGATGGGAGCCCCCTGTATCGAGAAAACGCAAAGTGGGGCCGGCGATTCGGAGATTGGAGAACGCCTGCGCGGCCTCAGCGAAACCGAGGCTCAGGCCAGGCTTCTCGCCGAGGGGCCGAACGAGTTGCCCAGGTCCAGCCGGCGCACGCCATTTAGAATAGCCCTTGAGGTCATTCGCGAACCGATGCTGGCCCTCCTGCTCGGTGGAGGCTTCGTCTATCTGCTTCTGGGCAACCTGGAGGAAGCGCTGATCCTGCTGGCATTTGGCACGATGTCGATCGGCATAACCATCATCCAGGAGACGCGCACCGAGCGCGTCCTTGAAGCATTGCGTGACCTCACCAGTCCTCGCGCCCTGGTCATACGTGCTGGTGAACGCAAGCGGATAGCGGGCCGTGAGGTCGTTCGGGGAGATCTCGTCGTGCTCGGCGAAGGTGACCGGGTCCCTGCCGACGCCAAGCTTCTCCAAAGCCAGGATCTTCAGAGCGACGAATCCCTGCTGACAGGCGAATCCGTACCGGTCCGAAAGATTGCCACCGACGGCGGCTCGCCAACGATCGAGCGTCGGCCAGGCGGTGACGACCTGCCCTTCTTATTCTCGGGTTCGCTGATCGTTCGCGGTTCAGGGATTGGCGAAGTCCTTGCGACTGGGCCACGAAGTGAAATTGGCAAGATCGGATACTCGCTGAGTTCAATGGAGGCAGAGCCGCCGCGATTGCAGGGACAAATGAGGCGCGTCGTACGCATTCTCGCGATGGTCGGCGGTGCAGTCAGCGTCGTCGCGGTCTTGCTTTACGGGCTTCTGCGAGGCGGTTGGCTTGACGCCGTGCTTGCAGGTATCGCGCTCGGCATGTCCATGCTGCCGGAAGAATTTCCCGTAGTGCTCACGATCTTCATGGCCATGGGAGCGTGGCGCATTTCGCAGGCGCGCGTCCTGACCCGCAGGGCCGCCGCGATTGAAACGCTCGGCTCCGCCACGATCCTTTGCACCGACAAGACAGGAACCCTTACAGAGAACCGGATGACCATCGCCGAACTGCGGTCGGCGGACGGAAGGCGGTTGCGGCTGGCCGACCATCCGGAGACCGACCTGCCGGCGGCATTCGCCGATATGGTCGAGGCTGGCGTGCTCGCCAGCGCGCGGATCCCTTTCGACCCCATGGAAATCGCATTTCACAAACTCGGCAAGGAACGGCTGCGCAAGCACAGAGTTCTGGACAAGCCGGATTGGGAACTGGTTCACGCATATCCGCTTCGACCCGGCCTGCTGGCAATGTCGAATGATTGGCGGTCGACAGGCGGCGATGGCAATTCGCTGGTTGCGGCAAAAGGTGCGCCAGAAGCGATCGCGACGCTGTGCCATCTGAGTGCCAGAGACCTGATGGTCTTGCAGGGCTTGGTCGAAGCCATGGCGGCCGAGGGGTTACGGGTGCTTGGCGTGGCCCGCGCTTTTCATCGCGGCGCCGACTTGCCGGATACGCAACATGATTTCAACTTCGAATTTCTCGGGCTGGTCGGCCTGATGGATCCGTTGCGCGCACGGGTTCCCGAAGCCGTGGGCGACTGTCGTTCCGCCGGCATCAGGGTGATGATGATCACCGGCGACTACCCGGCAACCGCCAAGGTGATCGCGCGTCAGGCTGGCCTCGATGCCGAAAGCGTGGTGACCGGCAGTCAGATGCAAGCGCTCGGTGACGACGAGCTGGCAATGCGTGTAAAAACCGCAACCGTGTTCGCGCGCATCATGCCCGAACAGAAACTTCGCATCGTGAGCGCGCTGAAGTCGAGCGGTGAAATCGTTGCCATGACCGGCGACGGGGTCAATGATGCCTCGTCCCTCAAGGCAGCAAATATTGGGATTGCCATGGGTGGGCGTGGCACCGACGTTGCGCGCGAGGCGTCTTCGATCGTCCTGCTCGACGACGATTTTGGCTCGATCGTCAAAGCCGTTCGGCTTGGCCGCCGCATCTTCGACAATCTGCGCAAGGCCGTGGGGTTCATCTTCGCGGTCCATGTGCCGATCGCGGGTCTCTCGCTGCTGCCTTTGCTTTTTGGCCTGCCAATCCTGTTCGGGCCGATCCATATCGCCTTTCTGGAGATGGTGATCGATCCCGTCTGCTCACTGGTCTTCGAGGCTGAAAGGGAAGAAGACGATGTCATGCGCCGTCCGCCCCGCAATCCGGATACGCCACTTTTCTCCGGGGCGTTGATCGGGTGGGGACTGATCCAGGGGACGCTCACCTTCGCGCTCCTCGCGGGCATCTACCTTGTCGCCCTGAAGCAGGGCATGGCCGAGAACGAAATCCGGGCGCTGACCTTTTTCTCGCTGGTGCTGAGCATCGTGGGACTGATTTTTGTCAACCGCTCGTTCAGCGCATCCCTTTTGACCGCGCTTAACAGGCCGAACCGGTCGCTGATGATTGTTGTCGTGGCCGTTGCTTCAATGCTGGGCGGCACGCTTCTTTGGCCGTTTGCCACCAGTCTCTTCCGCTTCGGACCGCTGCATCTTAACGATCTGGCGGTAACAATTGCCGCGGGATTTGCCGTGCTGGCAATCCTGGAGTTGCTGAAGCCACTCTGGAGGCAGCAACTGAAGGCCTAGCGCCGATTCAATGAGCCAGTCCACTACCAGTCGTCAGTTGGAGAAGAGTTGGTTGGCAACAAGGTGGAACGTGAAGGAAACGCCCGCACGAGCCGTTTCGGTGTTGGCAACATGAGCGACGACGATCCTCTGGTTCGCCGCAGCCGCGCGGGCACGGCGGTGCTAGCCGCCGCAGTGATCGTTGGGATTGTCGTATGCGTTCTTCTGGCCCTGCCATTCTTGGGCGCGATCACGTGGGCTCTGTCACTGGCAATCCTCTTTGCCCCTTTCCATGCCTGGATCGAGACGAAGTTGAAGCATCCCAACCTTGCGGCGATGGTTTCGGTTTTGACGATAGTGCTGCTCGTCGCCGTTCCGGCAGCTTTCCTGGTAGAGCGTTTGGTCGAGGAAGCTGCTTCCGGGGCAGCCTCCGTCCGAACTCGGGTGGCTGATGGGGAGATCCAACGTCTCCTCGAAACCCATCCCGGTATCGCACCCATCGGAAGGTGGATAGATCAACAGGTCGATCTGCCCTCGATGATGGCGAGCCTCGCAACATGGCTGAGCAATGCCGGTGCGACATTCGTCAAGGGCTCGGTGTTGCAGGTAGCTGAAGTCTTCCTGACGTTCTACATGCTGTTCTATTTCCTGCGTGATCGGACCGCAGTCGCACGCCTGTCCCGCGATTGGATGCCGCTGGAGAGCATCGACACCGAGCGACTGTTTCAGCGGGTGTTCGACACCGTGCACGCCACGGTCTACGGGACGCTGGCCGTCGCGGCCGTTCAGGGTTCTTTGGGCGGTCTGATGTTCTGGATCCTCGGATTGTCGACGCCCCTTCTGTGGGGCGTGGTGATGAGCCTGCTTTCCGTCGTCCCGGTGTTGGGTTCTTTCATCGTATGGATACCGGCAGCAGTCCTGCTCGCGCTTGATGGCGATTGGGGTAAGGCCCTCATCCTCACAGGCTGGGGCGGCATTGTTGTAGGCGGCATCGACAATGTCCTTCGCCCGATGTTGGTCGGAAACCAGTTGAGGCTTCACACCATTCCCGCGTTCATATCGATGATAGGTGGACTCGCCCTGTTCGGGCCGCCGGGGTTCATACTTGGCTCGCTGGCCGTTACGGTGACGTTGCTGCTTGTCGAGATATGGGCTGTGGGCGAGAGAAGTGGCAGTCACAAGTAACGGGAATGACCTCGCATTGCTCTGTCCCAAAACAATGGCCGCGAGCGAACGCGCGAGGAAGTGAAAGGTGACGCTGGGTTGCCAACAATTATCGGGGAATAGCCATCTCGATCTCGTCCCCAAGCCATCTTTGGGATGCGCTGAAGTCAGCTCTTACTTGACCCTGATCTTGCTCCCGTCGGCAAGCGCAGAGGGCGGGTAGACGACGACGATGTCACCGGGATTTATGTCCTGGGCCACGGCGGCAACGCGTGCCGAAAGCCGACTAACCTTGATCTCCCGAAGATGTGCTCGGCCTTGATCCACAACGAAGACGTTCCATGCGTCGTCGCGCCGAAACAGTGCTCCCATCGGCACGACAGTTGCCTCGCCAATCTGCTCGACCACGATATTGACCTCGACACGGTAACCGTCTCCGAGGCTGGTCCAGGTCTGTCGCGGCGAGGTTATGTCGATGATGACCCAGACGCGCTGTTCTTCCACGCCGAGCGCGGAGATTTTGGTGAAGCCGGAAGGCTCGACACGCCGCACGACGCCCTGCAAATCCGAAGGCCCGCCCCATCGCGCGATGGTCGCCTTGTCGCCCTGCCTTATACGGGCGGCATCGGTCGTCAACACATCCACCGCGACTTCGAGGTCGCCCGGATCCCCCAGTTCGACCAAAGGGGCCGCCATCGAGACCACGCTCTCGCTTTCCTGCTCGACCCTGAGAACGCGTCCGTCTATGGGTGACAGCACCGAAAAACCTTCACCCGGATTTGGATTGCCGACGGATTGAAGTGCTGCGCGGGCCTGTTCCAGGACATGAGTCGCGGCATGCGAGCGGCGCTCGGCGGCATCCGCCTGCCGGCTTGCGGACTGAAACAGCGCTTGCTCTCTTTCCAATTGCGCAACGGCCGCCACATTGCGCTGGGCAAGCTGCTTGGTGCGATCGAGATCCGCGCCAGCCTGAGCCAAGAGGACCTTCGCCTGCTCGTGGAGCGCTTCGGCCTCTTCGACACCAGCCTCGGCCGCGCCGACCTGGGCCTCGAGCTCTTGTCGCACTCGTAAATCCAGCAAAGGAGAAACAGGCGGTGTGATGGTCGCCAGTTTTTGCCCGGTATGCACGACATCACCGGCCTTCAGCATCAGCCGCTGGACGCGACCCGACAAAGGCGCCGACACCATATAGCGATCGCGCACGCGCGTGCGGCCGTCTTCTTCGATCGTGTCCTGAAACGTCGTCGTCACGACGTCGGCGGTCTCGACAAGTATCGGCTGCGGCAAGAGGAGCCAATAGAGGCCCGCCGCCGCGATCAACACCAGCAACACTCCACCAACGAACGAGGCAGGCCGGTGCTTCATGATCAGTCTCGGGTCTTGAGGACGGCTACCAGATCGAGCGTATCGATCTTTCGGTGGATCATGATGAAACTGGCGAAGGCCGCGGCGATCACCAGGAGCGAGGCTATGACGTAACTGCTCGGATCGATCACAGCGGGAATTTGGAACGACTGGCTCGCTCGCGCGGAGGCAATCAGCTCGATCAGGTAGCGCCCGATCAGAAGTCCCAATGGAATCGCCACGACAAGCTCGGCGACAAGCTCGCTGACAACGACTGCCGACACTTCGTACCGAGTTAGCCCGATAATGCGCAGACCGGCTAGTTCCCAGGCGCGCTCCTGCAGGGCAATGCGTGCGCTGTTGTAGACTACGCCTATCGCGATCAGCATTCCGAACCCCGCCAGGATCAGCGCGCCGATCAGCACCATTCCGCCGATCGTGTCGTTGAATAGCGCCAACCAGAGAGCCTTTACCGAACTTCCCTCGATCCTCGGCATCGACTTTATCCTGGACCAGGCCAGTTCGGATTGAGCCGGGTCAATCCTGAGGGCCGCGACGTTTGCAACAGGACCTTCCCTCATCACGTGATTGAGCGCGCTGCGGTCCATGGTCACCGACGATCCCAGAATGTCGTCGGAGATCCTGCGGACTGCCACTTCTCTGATCTGCCTGGTGCCTTCGAGCACCTCGATCGACACTGTGTCTCCCACATGGAGATCGAGCTGGCTCGCGATCTGCCGGCTCAGCATGATCCCGTCTGCCGGAACGGAGATTGGCTGCAGCACCTTGTCCCTTGGAATCTTGAGCTCGGAGCCGGAATCGAGGCCGATGGCGGACGTGCGATAGGTCCGGTACCCTGTGCGCAATCTGACAGGAACGACTCTTTGGGCTTCGGCTTTCAGCACTCCGGGCAGCGCCATCAATTCGTACAGTGCGTCCGTGGAAACAGGTTCGGTAAAAGTGAGAAAGACGTCGCCGCGCTCGACCCTGCTGAAGCTGACATCGATCATGTAGTCGATGGCGTCGAACCAGTAGAGCCCGAACAAGATAAGTGGAATGGCAAGGGCGATGCCGATAGTCGATAACAGCGTCCTGATCGGCCTGCCCAGCGTTGTGCGGGCCGCAATGATATACTGCAGGGGAATGACGCGGGTCCCTGTCGTCTGGAGCCACGCGAAGGTCTGGAGAGCAGGCGGCGTTGCGGGTCGCATGGCTTCGGCGGGTGGAAGCACAGCTATTCGATACACCGATGTCGCAGCCGCAAGGTTCGCGGCGACGACGCTGACCAGCGTTGCGGCAACGAGAAGCCACGGCTCGAACCGCGCCCCCAGCGAAGGAAACCGGAAGAAGGCGCGATAGCTGCCCACGACGCCAATGGCGAACCAGCACCCCAGGACGAGGCCTATGGCCGATCCCAGCAACGCAATGGCCGTGACCAACTTGAAGTAGTGAAGCGCGATGGTGCCGTTGGTGAATCCCAACGCCTTGAGCGAAGCGATCTGTCCGCGTTGCGCCTCGACCATTCTGCCGATGACGACGTTAAGCAGAAACGCCGCGATGCCGAAGAAGACGGACGGCATGAAGATGCTCAATGTCTCCTGCTCCGCCAACTCGTCTTCAAGAAAGCGGTGCGAGGGCTGATCGCCGCGATCGTAGGCTCCGGTTCCCCCGTATGGAGCCAGCAAGCGGTCCACCTCATCCAGCACGGGCGCAAGACTTGCCTTCGGGGCCAGCGTCATCGCCACGTCGTTGAATGCGCCTTTCATGTCGAACGCACTGGCCACCGCATCCTCGGCGGCCCACAGCACGACGTAGTTCCGATCGTCGGGAAGCGGCACCGCGCTCCGCGTGGCAAAAACGAACTCGGGCGACAAGGCGGAACCGACGACGCGAAAATCCTGCAGGCGCCCGTTGAGGACAACGTCAATGGATTCTCCCATCCGCACGGCACGTGCCTCGGCATAGGCTGCGTTGATGATGACCTCTTCCGGATGCAACGGGTCGGGCCAGCGCCCTTGCACTAGGTGGAGACGATTGAGCAGCGGCTGCCCCTCGGCTGGCAGCGAGATGATGCGGCCCGAGATCGGCAGGTTCGTGTCCTCGCGAATTATCCGCACCGGCTTCGCAACCCGCGGTTCGACGATGCCGATCCCATCGATCTCACGCAGTCGGTTGGCGATGACCAGCGGCGCGCGCGTCATGCCGGCAAAGAGGTCGGCGAAGCGCTCGTAGCGGTAGTGGCTCTCCTTGGCGCCAACAAGCGCCCGGTAATTCGACACGGACATCACGAAGACGGCCACGCCGGCGGCGACGAGCATTGCGATGCTGAGAACCTGAAGCCGCATCGACCAGAGATCGCGCAGCACCTTGATGTCGAGTACGTTCACCATTGCACGTCCTCGGCGGTGATGCGGTTCGGATTCGGTTCCTCCCCGACGATGCGCCCACCGCTAAGCCGCAGGACGCGATCAGCCATTCCAGCGATGGCCGAGTTGTGGGTGATCACGATGGTCGTCGTGCCGAGCTCCGCGTTCACCTTGGCGATCGCTGCAAGAACCAGCCGGCCGGTGTCCACATCGAGGGCGCCGGTCGGCTCGTCGCAAAGCAGGATGTCGGGTCGCTTTACAATCGCGCGTGCCACGGCGACGCGCTGCTGCTCCCCGCCTGACAGCTGCGATGGGAAATGGCGTGCGCGATGTGACAATCCGACAAGTTCGAGCGCCTCCTTGGGGTTCATCGGAGCGCTGGCAATCTGCGCAACCAGCCGCACATTCTCCTCGACACTGAGGCTGGGTATCAAATTGTAGAACTGGAAAACGAAGCCGACATGCTCGCGCCTGTACGTCGTTAGCTCATCGTCACCAGCTCCCGTCAGTTGGTGATCATGCCACTTTGCCGAGCCTGACGTTGGAGGGTCCAGTCCACCAAGGATATTGAGAAGGGTCGACTTGCCCGACCCGGAGGGCCCAAGAAGAACGATGAACTCGCCTTGGCGAATATCGAGATCGACATTCTTCAGGGCGGTCACTTGCGAGTCGCCCGAGCCGTAGACCTTGCTCAGCCCGCGAGCCGTAAACACCGGGCGCGGCAGCACCGCTGAACTTTCCGCCTGTCGCTCGCGGCCTTGCATGTGGAACTCCGGTCTCGCCGAGGCAACAGCGCTGCCAAAACTGGGCAGGTACCTGAGAGTGTTGTCTCGGATCTTCGCTGGCCGGTATTGATGTCGTACTAGGCGCGGGCAACGTCGTGATCATCGAAGGGGTAGAAGTGGACCGCCTTCAATTTGACCGGCATTTCATACCCCTCGATGAGGACCTTGACCCATTGGTCGCCTAGATCATCTTGCCAGGTCTCGGTAACGCGGCATCTTACGGCGAGATCCATGCCGACCTCGATCCTGTCCATTCTCTGTGCCATGCTGCACTCCCGTTCTCTGTTGTGGCGCCTCTGCTATCGCTTCCTGTCATTCGGCGTCATTCGCCCCGACTACATCGACATTTCCGGTTCAAGCGTGCGCTCCTTGGCCGGCTCCGGAATCTCGGTCATTGTCGCTTCTGTGAGGAGCAGTACGCTGGCGACCGAGACGGCGTTCTCCAGAGCGATCCGGACAACCTTGGTCGGATCGATGATGCCGGCTTCGACCAGGTCGACATATTCCTTGCGGCCGGCATCGAAGCCAAAATTTCCCTTGCCTTCGATCATCCTGGCGATGACCACGCCGCCGTCGACGGCGGAATTCTCGGCGATCTGGCGCACGGGCACTTCGAGCGCGCGCTTCAGGATCTGGATGCCGGTGCGCTCGTCGCCTTCGCAACGCGCTTCTTCCTCAGTTACAGCACCAATGCAGCGGAGCAACGCCAATCCGCCACCAGGAACGATGCCCTCCGCGACAGCCGCCTTGGTGGCGCTGATGGCGTCGTCGAGGGCCTCCTTCTTGGACTTCATCTCGGCCTCGGTCGGTGCGCCCACCCTGATGACGGCCACGCCGCCCGCGAGCTTGGCAAGCCGCTCCTGAAGCTTCTCGCGATCATAGTCGCTGGTCGTATCGATGATCTCTCGCCTGATCTGCTCGACGCGCCCTCTTATGGCCTTCTGGTCGCCGCTGCCACCGATGATCGTGGTGTTGTCCTTGTCGACAACCACGCGCTTGGCGCGCCCCAACTGGGCCATTGCAACGCTCTCGAGCTTGAGACCCAGGTCTTCAGAAATCACCTGCCCGCCTGTCAGGACGGCAATGTCCTGCAGCATGGCCTTGCGGCGGTCGCCGAAGCCCGGCGCCTTCACGGCGCAGTTCTTGAAGGTGCCGCGGACCTGGTTGACGATGAGCGTGGCAAGCGCCTCGCCCTCGACGTCCTCCGCGATCACAAGCAAAGGTGAACCTGATTTCGCCACGGCCTCGAGCAGCTTGATGAGGTCGTTGAGCGTGGAGATCTTCTTTTCGACGATAAGCACGAGCGCGTCTTCGAGCACCGCTTCCATCTTTTCGGTATCAGTCGCGAAGTAGGGAGAAAGGAAGCCGCGGTCGAACTGCATGCCTTCAACCACGTCGAGGACGGTTTCGGTGGTCTTGGATTCCTCGACCGTGATGACACCTTCGCCGCCGACCTTCTCCATCGCCTGACCGATCAGTTCACCGATGAGAGGATCATTGTGGGCGGAAATCGTCGCCACCTGTTCCTTCTCGCGCCTCGTCGAGACAGGCCGCGATATCTGCTTGAGCGTCTCGATTGCGCGCTTCGCTGCACGGTCGAGTCCCCGCTTGATGTCGATCGCGCTGGCACCAGCAACGACGTTGCGCACGCCATCGGCAAACATCGCATGAGCGAGGATCGTTGACGTGCTCGTTCCGTCACCGACCATGTCGCCTGTCTTCTCGGCCGCCTGCCTCAACATGCGCGCGCCGAGATTCTCTTCCGGGTCCTTCAGGTCGAATTCCTTGGCGATCGTCACCCCATCATTACAGACGATAGGCGCGCCCCATTTCCTTTCGATCAGAACCGACTTCGAACGTGGACCGAGCGTCACCCGCACTGCATCGGCTAGTTGGGTCGCGCCGCGAAGAATCTTTTCGCGTGCCGCTGAGCGGAACAATACCTGTTTGTGAGCCATGGTCTTCTCCGGGTGTCAGGCCGGTTTACATAGCTCTCTTATCGCCGACCGGCTTTGATGCGCATCAATTGACGCATCTGCGTGTTGACCGCGATCAATGTCGACAAGGTGTTTGGCTGCTCTGCTGCCGTCTGCTCACATCAGGAGGCAGTCATGCGGACAAACGAAACACCGCACTACGATGCCAGCGTCAACACGACTGGTTGCTGTCCTAGGTTCAACCCGGGTGGCTGGGACGACCAGGAACTGCACTTCGCCGACAAGCCGTTCGTCAGGGCGACAACCCACAGCGTCATGCATGTTCCGGTGAACATGGGCAGCGTTTTCGCGCGCGTCAACGAGCACATCGACGAGGCCGGCGCCTCGGCCGAAGGTCAGTTCATCGTCCTCAGCCGCGATCTCTCGCCCTGGAAAACCGAACACCTTTTTTCGATATCGAAGGTGGTGCCCGAGGAGGAAATGACAACGCTGACGGGCGACTTCATCACCAGGGTTTTCGAAGGGGCGTTCGAGCAGGTGAGGGGCTGGCATGAGGAAATGCTTCAACTCGCGCGCCAGCGCAATCCCAAAGCCAGCGACGTGTATTTCTTTTATACGACCTGCCCAAAATGCGCAGCGGCCTATGGCAAGAACTACGTCGTTGGCGTCGCCGCCGTGGCTTAGCTCCCGCTGGTCAACGCCTTGCGGTGCCACAAAGGATTGGGATATCCGCTTGCTTGCGTCATCCGGGTCAATCTTCGCTCGTCCTTTGGAGGAGCCTTGGCAATGAGTCGAATCGGCGGTTTCCTGCTGGTCATGCTCATCGCCATTGCGACCACTAGCGGTGTGGCTCTCTTTTTTTACAGGAACGAGCTTGGTCGTTTACGCCACGCCGTCAGCCAAGGCAGTCTGGTCGCCAACCTCGACATCGGCCCGATCGAATATGCCGACAGCGGCGCGGGTATTCCGCTGCTGTCGATCCACGGCGCTGGCGGCGGTTTTGACTTGGGACTCGCCCTTGCTGCTGATCTTGCGGGTGGGGGCTTTCGGGTCATCGCGCCGTCGCGCTTCGGCTATCTGCGCACGCCCGTGCCGCGAGACGCCTCTCCAGCCGTGCAGGCCGACGCGCACGCAGCGCTGCTTTCAAGACTGAACGTCCCCAAAGCGGTGGTTGTCGGTGTTTCGGCCGGCGCTCGTTCGGCGGTCGAGCTAGCACTGCGGCACCCCGACAGGGTCGCCGCTCTCGTTCTGGTCGTCCCAGCCCTTTATTCGCCCACCAGTCCCGTTTCGATTAATGTGAGCCTCGGCAACAGGTTCGCATTCTGGGCCGTCAATGCCGGCGGCGATTTCGCCTGGTGGGCCGCTGAGACCGTCGCACCGTCGATACTCATTCGCTTTTTCGGCGTTCGGCCGGCGCTGGTAGCGGTCGCACCCCAAGCCGAGAGGGAGCGCGTCATGAGCTTCGTCAGGAGCGTCGAGCCGCTGTCGCTGCGTTTTCCCGGAATCAAGATCGACAGCGTCCCCGAACTGCGTGAGCTGCCGTTGAAGGAAATCACCGCGCCGACAATGATCATCTCCGCGCGCGATGACCTGTTCAACACGCTGCCGGCAGCCGAATTCGCAGCTGCTAGGATCCCCGGTGCAAAGCTGGTCGTCTATGAGACCGGTGGACATCTTTTGGTTGGACACGCGCAGCAGGTTCGCTACGCGGTCCGCGTGTTCCTGGAGGGAGCGGGCGTGATTCGGTGATCCGATGGCCCGGACGCCGACAAGGGCTGTTCTGCATCGGCGTTAGGAGTCGGACACCGCGCCTTCTTCCGCCTTCCCATTACGTCCAAGGGTCGGCATCAGCCAACGCACCAGGCCGAGTCCAAGGAGCGCTAGCGCCGTGAAGGCCGCGCCTGCCAGGAAGGTCATCCGCGGCCCGAACAAATCCCAGAGCGTGCCCGCCAGCAAGCTGGCTGCCAGCAGCGCCAGCCCGCCCAACAGATTGAACATCCCGAAGGCCGTGCCCCTCAGTTCCAGCGGAGCCGTATCCGCGACGAGCGTTGCCAGAAGCCCTTGCGTTAGCCCCATATGCAGGCCCCAGAGAGCCACGCCGAGCGCTACGCCGACCAGATTTTCGGGAAATGCCAGCACGAAGTCCGCGGCAATGAGGATCAGGAAGCCGAGAATAAGCATCGTCAGACGATTGACGCGGTCGGAGAGCACCCCGGCCGGATAGGCTGCGAGCGAGTAGACCACGTTCATGACGACCAGCACCAGCGGGACGAGCACGATCGGCAAACCCGTGCCTTGCGCGCGCAGTATGAGAAACGCTTCGCTGAGACGACCAGCCAGAAGGACGATCCTAGGTGCTTGAGCTCGGGCAGGCTCAGGGGAGCACGCACTTGGCGCAGGTCGGCGCGCCGAGCCGGCTCACGGACGGCTGCGACCAACAGCGCGACCGCCAGAAGGCCGGGAGCGACCGCGACCCAGAACACGGTCCGAAACTGGTTGGCAGTCAGCCACATGAGACCGATTGCCAGGAGCGGTCCGATAAACGCGCCAACCGTGTCGAGCGCCTGGCGAAGCCCGAAGCTTGCGCCGCGCGCATGAGCGGGGGCGATGTCTGCGATCAGGGCATCGCGCGGAGCATCGCGAATGCCTTTTCCAACGCGGTCGACAAAGCGAGCCGCCACGAGCCAGCCGATCGAGGAAGCCAGCGGGAATGCCGGCTTGGTGAAAGCGGCGAGGCCGTAACCGATGACCGCCAGCAGCTTGCGTTTCCCCAGCCAATCCGAGAGCGCGCCCGAAAAGACCTTAGTGATGGCAGCTGTCGCCTCGGCAATGCCTTCGATGGTGCCGACCGCCACCATTGACGCTCCCATGACGGTGACAAGATAGACAGGCAGCAAGGCGTGGATCATCTCCGATGAGACGTCCATCAGCAGCGAGACGAAGCCCAGCGCCCAGATCCCCGCTGGGATGGTCCTCAAGCGGACAGGGGTGGCTTGCGGAGTCTCGACTGTTCCATCGCTCTCTTCGGCTGTTCGACTTTGATCATGCGCTCGGCATGGCGAATCCGGCGGCCCCGTCCATCTCATTGTATTGCCGTGCGCACGATACACGGCACGCCCCGAACGCGGTTGATCTCGCGCAAAGTGGATCCCGATCGACGGCGTAGAATGGTTTTCATTCAAGTTGGAGCAAGCCAATGCAGAAGGCTTTGATGAAGTCCGTCGCGGTTGCGAGCGCAGTTCCGGCCCTTTTGCCCATTGCGGCGTGGGCGCAGGCGCCGTCCGACATCGGAAGGTACGAATGGGGACCCCACATGATGTGGTGGGGCGGAGGTTGGTATGCCATGATTTTCGGTCCGCTGTTCATGATGCTCTTCCTCGCGGTGCTGGTGGCGGCCGCGGTCCTTCTCGTCCGCGGGCTGGGCGGACCGTGGTCGGGACCAATGTCGCCGCATCACCCGGTCGCGGGCCGCGCACCGCTTGACATTCTCAGGGAGCGATTTGCGCGTGGCGAGATCGACAAGGAGGAGTTCGAGGAAAGGCGTCGTGTGCTCGGCGAATAAGTTCCGAGAGGGCATCCAAAACGAGGCTAGGCTTCGAACCAGGTGCCCTGACGCCGCTTGACGATCTCCGTCGCGTCCTCTAGCCGGCCGATCGCCGCGGGATTGCCCGTTGCCTGAACGAACTCGGTCGCGGCACTGATCTTGGGCCCCATCGAGCCGGCGGGGAAATCTTTCCCTGACAGTTCCTTGGCGCCGACATTGCGCAGTGCGCGGGCATCCGGCGTGCCGTAGCC
The DNA here is from genome assembly GCF_003997555.1 of Mesorhizobium sp. M1A.T.Ca.IN.004.03.1.1. Classification (NCBI taxonomy): domain Bacteria; kingdom Pseudomonadati; phylum Pseudomonadota; class Alphaproteobacteria; order Hyphomicrobiales; family Phyllobacteriaceae; genus Mesorhizobium; species Mesorhizobium sp. M1A.T.Ca.IN.004.03.1.1. Next base: position 126,363 of record NZ_RZTV01000011.1, read on the forward strand.
CACATAGACTGCGTCCACATCCGTGAGCATCAAGAGCATGTCGGCCTTCAGCTGGCGCGCCAGCAGCGAGCTGGCCAGATCCTTGTCGATGACGGCTTCGACGCCGACCATGCCACCATCTTCGCGCGCGACAACAGGAACGCCGCCGCCACCGGTACAGACGACGATGACGCCATGGTCGATCAGGAAGGAAATGACGGACGCTTCCAGAATCTCGACCGGACGGGGCGAGGGCACAACCCTGCGCCATTTATCGCCATCGGGCGCAATGGACCAGCCGCGCTCTCCTGCGATCCGCCGCGCCGTCGCTTCGTCATAGACCGGGCCGATCGGCTTTGTCGGGTTGGAAAATGCGGAATCGCGTGGGTCGACTTTCACCTGCGTCAGCAGTGTAGCGTACAGTCGTTGAGAGGCGAGATTGGCAAGCTCCTGTTCGATCATGTAGCCGATCATGCCGGCGCTTTCCGCACCAAGAACGTCGAGTGGGAAGGCGCCGCCGGACGAGGCCGCCGACTGTAGCGCGAGCAGCCCGACCTGCGGACCGTTGCCATGCGTGATCACGAGCGAATGGCCTTCGTCAATCAGCGCGGCGAGGGCGGACGCGGCGCGCTTGACGTTGTTGCGCTGGTTTTCGGCGGTCATGGGTTCGCCGCGCCGCAACAGCGCGTTCCCGCCGAGAGCCGCAACGATCAGCATGTCAGTTGCCGATCGTTGCGACGAGCAGCGCCTTGATCGTGTGCATCCGGTTTTCCGCCTGGTCGAAGACGATCGAGGCGCCAGACTCGAACACCTCGTCGGTCACCTCCATGCAGTCGATGCCGAATTCGCGCGCGATATAGGCTCCGACTTCGGTTTCGGTGTCGTGGAATGCCGGCAGGCAGTGCATGAACTTGACATGCGGATTGCCGCTGGCCGCCATCACTTCTTTCGTCACCCGATAGGGCGTCAGAAGACGGATGCGCTCCGGCCAGCCGGACTTGTCCTCGCCCATCGACATCCAGACGTCGGTGTAGATGAAGTCGGCATCCTGGACGCAGCCCTTCATGTCTTCATCGAGCCGGAAGCGGCCCCCGCTGCGCTCCGCGAGTCCCCTGACATGGTTGCAGAATTCCTGGTCTGGCCACAGCTCCTGCGGCGATGCGACGCGCATGTCCATGCCGACCTTGGCGGCTCCCAATGCCAGCGACTGGGCGACGTTGTCGCGTCCCTCGCCGACGAATGCGACGGTCATGTCCGACAGATGCTTATGCGTGAACTCACGCATCGTCATGAAATCGGCGAGGGTCTGCGTCGGGTGCGCTTCATCCGTCAGGCCGTTGTAAACAGGCACGCCGGCGTGCGCCGCCAGCATTTCGGCCTGGTGCTGGGCAAAGCCGCGATACTCGATGGCGTCATACATCCGCCCGAGCACGCGAGCTGTGTCCTTCATGGATTCCTTGTGCCCGATATGGCTGCCGGACGGGCCGAAATAGGTGACGTGCGCGCCCTGATCATAGGCCGCCACCTCGAACCCGGTTCGTGTGCGGGTCGAATCCTTTTCGAAGATGAGGGCGATGTTCTTGCGAACCAGGCGGGGTATCTCATGCCCAGCCTGCTTGGCGGCCTTCAGATCGGCGGCCAGCTTCAGAAGGAAGCGGATCTCTTCGGCCGAAAGGTCATCCAGTGAAAGCACCGAGCGGCCATGCAGGTTGATCGACATTGGATGTCCTTTCAGATCGGGTCGCGTGCGACGGGGCAGGTCATGCAATGGCCGCCGCCGCGGCCGCGGCTGAGCTCGGCGCCCTCGACGGTGATCACCTCGATACCGGCGCGACGCAGAAGGGTGTTGGTGTAGACGTTGCGGTCGTATCCGATGACGACGCCCGGCTCGACCGCGACGACGTTGTTGCCGTCGTCCCATTGCTCGCGCTCGGCCTCGTAGCGGTCGCCGCCGGTGGCGATGATCCGCAGCGATTTCAAGCCCAGAGCCTCCGCCACGACCTTTGTGAAGGGGGCGCTCTCTTCCTTGACCTCCACCGCCGCATTGCCGTCTCCGGGCCGGATCGAGAAGCAGCGCAGCCTGTCGACCACCGGCGGGTACATGGTGGCAAGGTCCCGGTCGCAGAAGGTGAAGACGGTGTCGAGATGCATGAAGGAGCGGTCGCGCGGCATCAGCGCTGCGATCATATGTGTGGCTTCGCCGGCCGCGAACAGGCTGCGGGCGAGATCGCCGACTGCCTGCGGCGTGGTGCGCTCCCCCATCCCGACGAGAACGACGCCGCCGCCGACGGGCATGACGTCGCCGCCTTCCAGGCTGATACCTGTTCCCGCCTGGGGTGACACGAATGGAACGCCACTGTCACGGAAATGCGGGTGAAAGCGATAAACCGCCTCGACATTGGCCGCTTCCGGTCGCCTGGCAGGCCAGTACATGGCATTCACGGAGACAGAGCGGTAGATCCAGCAGGAGCTGTCGCGGGTGAAGAGCTGGTTGGGCAATGGCGGCAGGACGAAGTCCTGAGGCGCGAGTGTTCTTCCCGTCAAACCCTTGGGTTCGAACGGCAGCTCGGCGCGAGCGATGCCGCCGACCAGACAGGTTGCCAGCAGGCCGGCCGACATTTCGTTCAGCCAGCCTCGCATCTCGTCGACCATGTCAAGGCCAACCACGCCGGCGTGCACCCGGCGATCAAGGAGCCAGTCGCGCGCCTTGCCGATCCCCATGGTCTCGGCGAGGAGTTCGCCGAACGAATGAACCACCACGCCGCGCTCACGCAAGGCATCGACGAAGACGTCGTGCTCCTGGCGCGCCCGCTTTACCCACAACACGTCGTCGAACAGCAGCGACTTGCAGTTGTCCGGCGTCAGCCTGCGAAGGCTGAGATCCGGCCTGTGGACCATTACCTCGCGCAGGCGACCGACCTCCGAATGAACCCCCAGATTTGCCATGGGACGACTCTCAAAGCGCGCTGACGGCGCCGGTCCACATCTCGTAGACGGCAAGGATTGCGACGGCGACGAGCGCGACTGCGATGATCGCCTCCACGGGGTGGAAGGCGCGCTGATTGGCCTCGCGGCGGGCCCAGACGTAGAAGATGATGCCCGGTGCATAAAGGATCGCGCACATGAACAAGTACGCAGGCCCCGCCGCATAGACGAGCCACAGCCCGTAGATCGTTGCCAGCAGGCCGGCGATGAGCGGGCCGGAACGCCGCTCGCCGCTCTCATAGCTCTCCCCGGTCAGCGCAAGTTTCGCGGCAAAGGCGCCCGAGAAGATGTAGGGAACGAGAATTGCCGCCGAGGCGATGTAGAAAAGCGCCTGGTAGGTGCTCTGAGCGAAGAGTGTGATCACCAGAAAGCCCTGGACAAGCAGGTTGGTGATGAGCAGGGAGGTCGAGGGGACGCCGCGTTCGCTCTCGTTGCCGAAGAACTTCGGCATCGTTCCGTCCTTGCCGGCGACATGCGGGATCTCGGCGGCAAGCAGGGTCCAACTAAGGAAGGCGCCGACGACCGAGACGACGAGCGCAAGATTGATGAGCACGGCACCCCAAGGCCCGATAACTGCCTCCAGCACGCCCGCCATGGATGGGTTCTTAAGGGCGGCCAGTTCGGGTTGGCTCAAAATGCCGAGCGAAAGCAGCGATACCAGCGCATAAAGCGCGAGGCAGGTGAAGAAGCCTAGTACTGTCGCGGTGGCGATGTCCTTGCGGCGCTCCGCCCGCGCGGAGAACACGCTGGCGCCCTCGATACCGATGAACACCCACAGCGTCACCAGCATCGTGCTCTTCACCTGAGTGGCGATCGAACCGAGGGAAGCGTTGGCGAGTCCAGTGAAGTCGAGCGACCAAACATTGAGCTTGAAGGCGACCGCGACAACCCCGACGAAAAGGACCACCGGAGCGATCTTGGCCACGGTCACGAAGGTGTTGACGATTGCAGCCTGGCGAATGCCTGCAAGAACGAGGAAATGGATGATCCACAAAAGGATCGATGCGCCGAGCACTGCCTGCCACGTGTTCCCGTCACCGAAGGCGGGGAAGAAATAGGACAACGCGCTGAAGACGATTACCGCGTAGGACACATTGCCGACCCATGCGCTGATCCAATAGCCCCAGGCGCTGTTGAAGCCGATGAAGGGGCCAAAGCCGGCCTTGGCGTAAGCGTAGGGGCCGGCATCGAGGTCCGGTCGGCGCACCGCCAGCGACTGGTAGACGAATACCAGCGCGAGCATGCCGACCGCCGTGACCGTCCAGCCGATCAGGATAGCAAGTGGACCAGCGCCGGCCGCCATATTCTGGGGCAGGCTGAAGACGCCCGAGCCCACCATCGAGCCGATGACGAGTGCCGTAAGCGATCCCAGCCTTAATTTCGTCGATGCTGTGGTTGCGGCTTCCTGGATAGGGACATTGATGTCTGTTGTGGCCATCGGGCCCTCCCACCTTTGGAGTGATGGGCGCATTCAACAGGAAGGAGAGGTCGGCGGCCTTGACGCTGGTCAAATCCAGCTCGTTGCCGGGGACCGTTCAGCGCAGACAAGCTCGTATGGACCTACAGGAGTTGTATGACGCCGTAACCCGCAGCTGCCGCAATCAAAGTCATGCCGGCCACGGGCAGCCAGAACCTCGCCGGTCCTGCGAATGCCGCCAGGCACAGGCGTCCAACAGCGTTTGCCGCAAGCGCCGTCAGCACGGCGTGTCCGATCGTCTCGACCGGGATCGACTGCTTAACCAGGCGTAGAGCACTGAGCACCGAAGCGTCGACATCGAACGCTGCCGCGACCGCAGAACCCGCAAGCAGGCCTCGTTCCTCAAATTGCGAAGCCAATGCAGCGCTCGCCGTCGAGGCGACCGCGAAAAGCATTGCAAAAGCCAGCAACGGCGCCACTTCGAACGGATTGCGCGTTGCGGCAGGGGTCTCCGGCTCTTGGCCCTGAATTGCCAATGCGATCGCTCCGCAGGCGGCGAATACCAGGGCCGCCGCAAGCGCGGGGGTGGCGATGAACGATGCCACACTTGGCGTCATCATCGTGACAACGAGGCAGACACGCAGGATCGAGACCATGGCGGCCAGAGAAGCGGCGCCTGCAAAAGACAAGGAGCTGTTCGCTCCGTTGGCCGTGCGAGCCAGCGACAAGGTAACAGCGGTGGATGAGATGACCGCGCCGGCAAGGGCACTGACAATCAAGCCACGTGCGTTTCCGAGGACGCGTACTGCGACGTAACCAGCGAAGGAGATCGAGGCCATCAGCACTGTCAGGAGCCAAATCTCGCGCGGGTTGAAACCGCCCCAGGGATCCAATGTGCGGTCGGGGAGCAGAGGCAGCACGATCACGGTCATCGCCGCGAGTATCAATGCCGAGCGAAGCTCTATCCAGGTAAGGCGCTGCAAGAGTCCGTGCAGAACCTCGCGGCTTGCAAGCAGTGCGGCGAGGGCTGCGCCACCCGCGGCTGCAACGCGGAAATCGCCCGCTACGCAGAGCGCTCCAAGGACAAAGACAGCCAAACCCGCAATAACGGTCGTAACACTGAAATCCTCGTCATGCGCAGCTTCGCGCGCCTTGTACCAGGCAAAGAGGCCGGCAAAGACGAGAAAGCCGGCGATCAATACGGAAATCGCATTGAGCGCTTCGGCCAACGCCGCGATGACACCGCCGAGAAGTCCCGTAATGCCGAATGTCCGGATGCCCGCAGTGCGGCTCCGATCGGGTGCATCGCGCTCTCGCCAGCCGCGCTCCAATCCAACGAGGAGGCCTATCGTCAGGGCGACACCAAGTTGGACTATGAGCGAGTCCATGGCGGGGCCTCAGGTCGGCCGCATATGCGGCCAGCCGCATCGACCGGCAGTTGGCTTGGCACGGCTTCCGCATGACCGCGCTGTCGAAGGGTTAGCTCTCCGACGCCTCGCGGCCCGAAACTTCCACGACGAAGATGCTGAAGAATACATGAGGAAGATGCTCCGCGTCTGGGGATGCGGTCGGCTTGAGCGCGCCTGGCTCCCACCAGTCGGCGTGCTTGCTCAGCAAAGACCATGCGTGATCAAGCTGCACCTGGTGTCCGGTCCGATCGGAAAGTTCCTCATAGCGGCCGTCGACGACGACGCTTTTCCAACCTCGGGTGGTGCTGTGTTCGTCGACCTGCACCGACACAAGCGGATTGATGCGCATCCAGTCGATCTTCTTGCCCATCATCGAGAATGCATAGAGGCGATTGTCTGCATAGGCATAGTAGAACGGCACGATGTAGGGTTGCCCGTCCCTCGCACAGGCCAGGTGACCGACGCGATGGGCCATCAGCAGCTTGGTGCATTCCAAAGTGGAAAGGGTGCGGATCTGCATCGCGGAACTCCTAGGTGCCGGCCTCATGCCGCGATTTGCTTGCGGCGTTTGCGCCGGAACGTGCTCTTTCGACAGCATTGCGGCGATCGTCGCGAGCCAGCGCCACCATATCAAGCACCTCGCTGTCGGAGAGTTGCGGAAAGGTGCCATAATAATAGCTGAGCGCCCGGAAGCGGGCAGGCTGGTTGAGGCAGATCGTCAAATCCGCTTCCTGCGCGAGCTCGTCAACGGTCTCCGGCGGTGCGACCGGAAGCGCTACGATTATCTTTCGCGGGGAGCGGCGCTTCAACGCACGAATGGCCACCTTCATCGTCGTTCCGGTTGCCGCCCCGTCGTCAACGACAATCACCGTTTTGCCGGCCACTGACAGGGGCAGCTCCTTCCCGCGGTATAATGCCCGGCGTCGCTCCAATTCCGGCCGTTCCTGCGCGATCAAAGCACGCAGGGCGCTGTCATCGAGAGCGTAAGCTTCGACGATTTCTCGGTTGAGAACGACGTCCGGAGGATCTCCGTCCACGATGGCGGCCACGGCAAGTTCTGGATTTCCTGGCGCTCCGACTTTACGAATGATCACCAGATCCAAGGGTGCCTCGAGAGCCTTGGCCACTTCGGCCGCTATAGGAACGCCGCCACGCGGCAAGGCAAGTACAATTGGATCCTGCAACTGGAGGCGCTCCAGCGAGGCACCAAGCTTTTCCCCAGCGTCCTGGCGATCGCGAAACATCGGTCATCCTTCCGGCCAGAGTTGACGCAGCGACTTCTTCATCGAGTTTCGGACCTGGACGATCTCGCCATGGGAAATGTGACGGTCGAGAAGTCGGAACACCGCTCCAATAGCCTTGTCGACGTCGATCTCCGGCTCGTAACCGAAGCTCTTCCTGATGCAGATGACGAAGTCGCGCTTCTTATGCTCGCACACGGGATTGGGCGGATCCCACCCTTCGAAATAGATTCCTCGGATCAAGGTAGGCAACTGTGCCGACAGATCCGCCGTTTCCTGTGGCGAGAGCCAGTCGCGCAAAGTGTGCAGGACTGCCTTCAACAGCCGGAACGCACTTTGTTCGTTCCAATCCAGGTCCTTGGCAAGCTCGCTTACCCATTGCTGCGCCTGCTCGGCGGCATGTGTGATTGAAGTGTGCGAAACGGAGTGTATCATAGCTGGCATCCCTGAACGTGGTTTCCTTTTTTCCTCCATTGTAAGCTCCGCGCATTGCGTCGGATCAAAGTTCGACGTCCTCGATTTCAGCCGCCCGCCGCCGCCATGAGCAGCGGAATGATCCGGTCGGTTTTCGCCACAGCAGGCCTGCCGGCCGCGCCGTAGGGAATGCCCAGCGCATCCCAGGTCTCGACCAGCGCATCCTGCAATTCGGCGATCAGCGCGTCCGAATGGAACGGCGTCGGCGTGATACGCAGCCGCTCGGTGCCGCGCGGCACCGTCGGATAGTTGATTGGCTGGATGTAGATGCCATGCACGCCGAGCAGACGGTCGCTGGCCATCTTGCAAAGCTCGGGGTCGCCGACCAGCACCGGCACGATATGGGTGGCCGATTCCATCACCGGCAGGCCCGCGGCGGCAAGCACCTGCTTGGTGCGCGCCGCCTGGCGCTGCTGCGCGTCACGCTCAGCCTGCGAGCGTTTGAGATGCCGGATCGAGGTGGTGGTGGCGGCCGCGATCGCCGGCGGCAGCGCGGTGGTGAAGATGAAGCCCGGCGCATAGGAGCGCACGGCGTCGATCACCGCGCTGGTGCCGGTGATGTAGCCGCCCAGCGTGCCGAAGGCCTTGGCCAGCGTGCCCTGGATGATGTCGATGCGGTCGGCCAGGCCTTCGCGCTCGGTGATGCCGCCGCCGCGCGGTCCGTACATGCCGACAGCATGGACCTCGTCGATATAGGTCATGGCGTTGTAGCGCTCGGCGAGTTCGACGATCTGCTTGATCGGCGCGATGTCGCCGTCCATGGAATAGACGCTTTCGAACACGATCAGCTTGGCGCGCTCGCGCCCGGCGGCCTGCAGCAGGCTTTCCAGATGCGCGACGTCGTTGTGGCGGAAGATCTTCTTTTCGGCACCGGAGCGGCGCACGCCCTCGATCATCGAGGCATGGTTCAGCTCGTCCGAGATGATCAGGCAGTTGGGCAAGAGCCGGGCAATGGCCGAGATCGAGGCCTCGTTGGAGACGAAACCGGAGGTGAAGACCAGTGCCGCTTCCTTGTCATGCAGGTCGGCGAGCTCATGCTCGAGCTCGACCAGCGGGTTCGAGGTGCCCGAAATGTTGCGGGTGCCGCCGGCGCCCGATCCCATCTTGCCGGCAGCGTTCTGGAAGGCGGCGATGACGTCGGCGTTCTGGCCCATGCCGAGATAGTCGTTGGAGCACCATACGGTGATTTCCTGGGCGCGGCCGTTGGAACGCCAGACGGCGCGCGGGAACTTGCCCACGATGCGCTCCAGGTCGGCGAAAACGCGGTAGCGACGCTCGGCGTGGAGCTGGTCGATCGCATCTTCGAAGAACCGCTGATAGTTCATGTCCGAAGTCCTGTTTAGGAGAAAACCGTGGCAAATCCTTCAATAGCTTTTGCCGCGTGAGCGCGGTGCTCACATTGAGCCAGATCAAATTCCCATGCACGCACCTGCAAACATTGCCGATCGGTCTTGCCAGGCGCCGAAGTCCGAGGGGCCGCAGAATGTGAACAAATCGGGGTGGGATGCACGCTACGTCCGGTTTGAAATGAGAACGTCAAAACGACATTCGAGGGATTGTCGTGGACAGATTCATTACGCGGGCCAACATCGCCCATTTCGAAGATTTGCTCGCCCGGGAGAATGGCCCGGTGATGCGGGTCATTGAAGACTTGCTTGCGCGCGAGTGGAGCAAGCTTGAAATCGCGTAACGGCAAGCTGACACGGAAAAGAGGAATGCTCCTTCCAAGCCGGCGATCAGCCTGGATAAGCCAATTACAGCCAAGCTGGAAAAGCAGGGCCAGCGCACCTTCCCGTGCACTGGCTCTCGCAGGCGCCGTTAGGCGGCCTTGACGGTGATCTTCTTCTCAGCTTTCTGGGCTTCCGCCGTCTTCGGCAGCTTCACGGTCAGCACGCCTTTGGCGAAGCTGGCGTCGATCTTGTCGGCATCCACTCCTTCGGGCAACTGGAACGAGCGCTGGAAGGAGCCATAGCGGCGCTCCGAGAGATAATAGTCCTTCTCCTTCTCTTCCTTTTCCTCGTTCTTCTCGCCCTTGATGGTCAGAATGTTGTTCGCGAGCTTGATATCGACGTTCTTCTCGTCGATGCCCGGCAGTTCAGCCGAAATCTCGAAACCGTTGGCCTTTTCCACCAGGTCCATTGCCGGAGCTACCGGCCAGGCAGTGCTGCGGAACGTGGGCAGGTCGCGGCCGAAAAGCGAGCGGGAGGACGGCCGCCGGAAGTCAAAGGGATGGAAGGGATGGAAGTCGTCGAAAAGCCGGTCGACCTCGCGACGCAAGCTCTCGAGCGGCGTCGTCCAGTTGTCGGATCTCGGCGACGCAGGAGCGGCTTTCTCGGTTTTCACGGGCAGTTTGGTGGCGGCTTCGGCCATGGTTCTCTCCATAGAACAGGTTGATCGGCAAGTGCCGCTGCCTCTGCTCTTCCCACCAGGATTGCCACGAGGCGTTAGAGCCGAGGCCAGCGGACCCGCTCGGTAGGCGTCCTTGCGAGACCCGTCCCATCACTTCGCGATTTCCGCGTGTGGCGCGGATCGTCGCGCGCGTGTGGTCAAGCCATGCTCAGCCTATCGAGGCAAACATCGAAGCACCGCTTTGAGCTGCGATCTTTGATCCGCGTCAAACAAAGCGAGGACGGGTTGGCACCAACGCGGGTGATGCTGCGTGGCAGACCATGATCTCGATTTGACGGCAGCCAAGGCAACGCGCTCCGGCGATCGCTATCTGCTGCTCCATCAACGGAGCCACGACCATGGATTTCAAAGGCAGGACGGCGATCGTTACCGGGGCAGGGTCTGGAATTGGCGCGGCCATTGCCTTGAGCTGGCTCGCCGTGGAGCCCGAGGCCCTGCATCAAAGAACCGATGCGCGGCGATGGAAAGTCGTGCCGTTCGAAAAATGATTCAAGTCAAAGCGTCAGACCATTCCTTGGATCAGGATAGCTCGATGTGGAATCCCATCGCGAGCGCGCCATCTGGCCCCAGTCTTCAACTGGCTGTCTTTGATCAGGACGGTGCGCATGTGCTCGTATTCCCTTGTAGGAAAGAGCTTTTGGGCTGGAAAAACGCCGCTACCGGCGCACGGGTCGACGTTCATCCCACCCACTGGCGTCCATGGGATCCCGAGAAGAGTGACTGGGATCCAATGCAGAGTTCACACTAGAGCAATTCCAGGGAAGGTGTGTCGGTTCTCCGTCTGGAATTGCGCAGAATACTTAGAGCGGTTGGGCGGTTTCGCGAAACGCTGAACCGCTCTACGTCTTCGGATCGGCTATCAAAGCCATGCGCACCAGATGTGACAGGCTCCCAGCGCCCATCTTGCTCATAACGTTCGCGCGGTGAATTTCCACGGTGCGCGGACTGATGCCGAGATCATAGGCGATCGTCTTGTTCGGCAATCCGGAGACAAGCCCGTCGAGCACCTGGCGCTCGCGCTCCGAGAGCTTGGAAAGATTCGCACGGATCTCCACTGCTTGCGGATGCGTGGCAACAGCATGATTGCGACTGCCCAGGGCTGACCGGATCGCCTCGATCAGCACCTCGTCGTCGAACGGCTTCTCGATGAAGTCTGCGGCTCCCTCCTTCATCGCCTGGACGGCTAGAGCAACATCCGCGTGCCCTGTCATCACAATGACCGGAACGGCATGGCCGCGTCCTCTCAGTTGCCGAAGGAATTCGATGCCGTCTATGCCGGGCATGCGCACATCGGTTACGATGCAGCCGTCAATCTCCTTCGTTTCCGTTGCCAGAAACGCGCTCGCGGATTCGTGAAGGCGTACGGCAAAGTCGGCTGTCGCAAGGAGAAAACCCAGCGACTTGCGCACATCGATATCGTCGTCGACCACATGCACGACATCACTGGCCACGGGCAACCTCTTCCTTTTCGACGGCGCGCAAGGTGAACCGGAACGCTGTGCCCCCACCGGGCACTGACTCGGCCCAGATATGCCCGCCATGCGACTCGACGATAGTGCGGCAAATGGACAGCCCCACGCCCATTCCTTGTTTCTTGGTGGTCACGAAAGGTTGGAAGAGCTGGGCTGATACCTCCGGCGCCAGCCCCGGCCCGGTGTCGATCACGCCGACTTCCGCCATGCCATCGTGCCTGGCCGCTGTGACGATGTGTAACTCTCGGCGCGGCGCACCCTGCATGGCCTCCACCGCGTTTCTCATCAGGTTCAGTAACACCTGTTCGATCTGGATGCGGTCGGTCAAAACAAGTTCGGCGGCTGGATCAAGCTCGTAGGTGACACGCACATCCGCTTCCCTGGCGCCCACCAACGCGAGCGAGGAGGCGTCTTCGATCAGAGACGGCAGGCGCTCAACCTGGCGCTCGCTTTCTCCCCTGGCGACAAAATCCCTGAGGCGACGGATAACGTCGCCAGCGCGCAGGGCTTGCTCGGCCGCTTTTTCGACGGCGTCCCTGAGCAGGGCCGCGTGCTGATCATTGCTCTTTTCCAAGAGGCGCCGGCTGCCCTTCAGGTAGTTCGTGATGGCCGTCAGCGGCTGGTTTATCTCATGCGCCAATGTCGAGGCCATTTCGCCGAGCGCGGTAAAACGTGCCATGTGCAGCAGCTCCTGCTGCTGCTCCTGCATCCTGGCCTCAGTCCTGTGGCGATCCGTCAGGTCGCGGCAGAAGCCGGTGAAGAAGCGCCCTGTTCCCGGATGCATTTCGCCGACAGCCAGTTCCATCGGAAAGGTCGATCCGTCCTTGCGCATCCCGGTCACCGTGCGGCCAAGTCCGATAATGCGGCGTTCTCCCGTCTTCAGGTAGCGCTGCATGTATGCGTCATGCTCCTCCCGGTAGGGCGAGGGCATCAGCATCTTGACGTTCTGCCCGATGACCTCGCCGGCCTCGTAGCCAAACAACATCTCCGCCGCGGTGCTGAAGGACTGGATGTTTGCATTTTCGTCGATGACGATCATCGCATCGGGAACTGTCGCCAGGATCGAACGCAGGTGATCCTCGCGCAGCTGCAGCGCAGCATTGGCGAACGACAGGTCGCTGACGTCGGTGCCTTGAACAAAGATGGCAGTGATCTGGTCGTCGGCCGCTCTGACGGGCTGATAGACGAAGTCGAGGATCCGTTCCTCGGCGGCGCCTGTTTCGACGTTCCGATAGACGACCTTGACGCTTCGACCCACATAGGGTTCGCCGGTTTCGTAGACGCGATCCAGCAGCTCGAAGAAGCCTTGACCCTCCAGATCGGGAAACGCTTCTCGCACGGATTTGCCGATGACCTGCCGCTCACCGACCATCCGTCTGTAGGCTGCGTTCGCGAATTCGAACACGTGGCCTGGTTCCTTCAGCAGGGTCATGAAGCCGGGAGCCTGGTCGAACATCCGCGCGAGAAGCTGACGTCCGGGCACATCGTCATGCCTTGCCGGAGGAATTGACGGAACGGGCGACTTGGCGACCACGTCCGCGGAAGAAGCTGACCCCTTCTTTGTCACATCTTGCCCTGCATCGAGAACACTGCCGGTGGCAGATTTAGCACCCAAGCATCCATTCGCAAACAACTCGCTCTCGCATTTTGACCCTAATCAAAGTGCTTCGCTTCCCGAAGGAGCATTAGGGATCCTCATTCCCTATAAAGTGCGCGCATGTCCTACAAAACGATTGTCGTCAACTTGGCCGTTGATGCAGACCCAGGACCTATCGTGAAGCTGGCGGCAGAAATGGCGCATCGCTTCGATGCTCATCTCATCGGCTTCGCTGCTGCAGATGTTCCGCCCTTGGTGGCCACGGGTGAAGGCCTGGTTTATGAAGGCGAGGTCATGCAGGTAAAACGGCAGGAGATCGAGAAGCGTCTTGCCGAACTGCGCGACACCTTCGAGAGATTTGTTCCGCACTCCATCAGCAGCGAATGGAAGCAATATATCTGCGGTCCGACTCGCGCCCTGGGACTGGTAGCCCGTTCAGCTGATCTCATCGTGACCGGAGATGGCAACGACGATGTCTTTCGCGCGCTGGATATAGGAAGCTTGGTGCTCGGGGCCGGCCGCCCCGTGCTGGTTACGGCGGGCAATGCCGAACACCTGGTCGGGAAAACCGTCCTGGTTGCCTGGAAGGACAGCCGGGAGGCAAGACGAGCCTTGTCCGATGCCTTGCCGCTCCTCGCCAAGGCTAAACAGGTTGTCGTCGCCACGATGGAGACTGCCTCGGGTGAGGATGTTCGCGACAGCCTCGCCGATGTGGCGGTGTTTCTGGAGCAGCATGGCATCATGGCGCGAACCGACGTGATCGCTGGTACCGCGGATGGCGAGGCGCTGGTGACATTTGCTCGTTCGATCCACGCCGATCTGATCGTTTCCGGGGCCTACGGACACAGCCGGCTCAGGGAATGGGCCTTTGGCGGCATCACACGCTCCCTGATCGGCGAGAGCAGCATCAGCCGCCTGCTTTCAAATTGACTGCACGACCATGGTGACCACCACGGCAGATAGGCCGGATCGGCTGGACGGTGTTCCAGGTGAGGAGCGACCGATCAGCCGCTTTTCCGGCGACGTCGAGGCTGCATACTGGTCGCTCACCACCGATGAGCTGGTCGCCCAGCTGGAAACCTCCACGTCCGGCTTGCTGAGCGTTGACGCCGCAATCCGGCTGGCCAAATTCGGTCGCAATGCACTGGCGCCTCGGGCCGGCGGATCGGCGCTAAGCGTATTCGCGCGGCAGTTTCGCAGCCCGTTGGTCCTGATCCTGGTCTTTGCCGCTGCTGTTTCGGCGTTCGTCGGGGAGGGGCATGAAGCCGCTATCATCGGCGTGATCGTGCTTGCCAGCTGCGTCCTCAGCTTCACTCAGGAGTATGGCGCTTCGCGAGCGATGGAGGCGCTGCGGAACCGAATCTCCCGTAAGGTGACCGTGCTTCGGGACAGTTTCGAACGCACCGTCGATGTCGAGGAGATCGTTCCCGGCGACGTCGTCTGCCTGTCGGCTGGCAACTTGATTCCCGTTGACGGCGTCATCCTGGAGTCGCGGGATTTCAACGTCAGCGAATCCGTTCTGACCGGCGAGACTTTTCCCGTCGTGAAGTCCGCCGGCCGCTCCGCGCCCGAAGCCGGCATCGCGCAGCGGACCAATGCCGTCTTCACCGGTACCTCGGTTCGCAGCGGAACGGCAAAGGTGCTGGCCGTCACCACGGGGGCGCACACCGAATTCGCGTCGATCGCCGAAGCATTGGAGCGACGGATACCCGAGACCGAGTTTGCTCGCGGCATCAGGATGTTCGGATATCTGATGACCGAGATCATGCTGGTGATCGTCATCCTGGTGTTCTTCGCCAATGTGATGCTCAACCGGCCCTTCATCGAATCGCTCTTGTTTTCACTGGCGCTGGCGGTTGGTCTGACGCCCGAACTGCTTCCGGCGATCATCAGCGTAACCTTGGCCCGGGGCGCCCGGACGATGGCCGCCGGTGGTGTCATCGTGCGCCGTCTCGATGCGATCGAGAATCTCGGCAGCATGGATCTGCTGTGCACCGACAAGACCGGGACGCTGACGGAGGGTGTCATCCACCTCGATGGATCGTTCGACGTCGAGGGTAATGCATCAACAGACGTCCTGCTTTTCGCCCGGCTCAACGCGACTCTGCAGACGGGCCTGAAGAATCCTCTGGACGAGGCGATTGCAAGCGTAACGCATGGACGGGAGGATTTGTCCGGGTTCACCAAGATCGATGAGATCCCCTACGATTTTCTTCGCAAGCGCCTGTCGGTCGCAGTGCAGGACAGCAAGCGCGAACAGATCCTTATCACCAAGGGAGCCGTGCAGAACGTCCTCGACGCTTGCGGCTTCGTGCAAGGTTCGCGTGGCTTGACACCCCTAGGCGCGACGGAACGCGAGGCAATCGACGAACGATTCAGACGCTGGAGCGCGCAAGGCTATCGCGTTCTCGGCCTGGCGGTCCGGCGATTTCAGGATAAGGCGGGCTTCAGCCGTGACGACGAGGCTGACATGGCGTTCGCGGGGTTCTTGCTGTTTCTCGATCCGCCAAAGGAGGGGGTGAGGGAGACACTCTCGGCGCTTGCCGGCCGAGGCATCGGCGTGAAGGTCATTTCCGGCGACAACCGCTATGTCGCGGCGCATCTGGTGGAGGCCGTGGGGCTGCGGGCCGACAGGATCATGACCGGCGAGGATCTCTCGAAGCTGACGAAGAACGGCTTCTGGCCGGTGTCCGCAATACCGATCTCTTCGTCGAGATCGACCCGAACCAGAAAGAGCGCATAGTCGAGGCGCTGCGCCGGAGCGGCCACGTGGTCGGCTATCTGGGCGATGGCATCAACGATGCGCCGGCGCTCCATGAAGCAGATATCGGCATTTCGGTAGATACGGCCGTCGATGTGGCGCGCGAAGCCGCGGACATCATCCTGCTCAAGCGCGACTTGGGCGTACTGGTGAGGGGCGTCGACGATGGCCGCAAGACCTTCGCCAACACGATGAAGTACATCTCCATCACGACCAGCGCCAATTTCGGCAACATGATCAGCATGGCAGCCGCCTCGCTTTACCTGCCGTTCCTGCCGCTGCTGGCCAAGCAGATCCTGCTGAACAATTTCCTCTCCGACATACCGGCTCTCGCGATCGCGGGTGACAATGTCGATGTCGATCAGGTGCGTCGGCCACGTCACTGGGATATTCGGTTCGTGCGACGTTTCATGGTGAGTTTCGGACTGGTGAGCTCCCTCTTCGACTTTGCAACCTTCGCGTTCCTGCTTCTGGCCGTTCATGCCACGGCAGCAACATTTCAGACCGCGTGGTTCGTGGAATCCGTCCTCACTGAACTCGCTATCGTGCTCGTCGTGCGGACCCGGAGGAGACTGTGGCGTAGCCGTCCGAGCCTCTTGCTTGCTGGCCTTGCCATCGGTGTCGGTGTTGTCGCTACCGCCATTCCTTTCACACCGTTCGCCGGATGGTTCGGATTTGTGCCTCTGGCAACACCGGTAATGGCAGGGCTGCTCACGATCACTGCGCTCTACCTGTTCGTATCCGAGCTTACGAAGAGTTGGCTTTTCGAACATGGCAGCCGAGCCAGATCCAGCCGGAAAAACTACGCCCTCAAATCCGCACCGGGCCGCGCCAATCCGCACCCCGGGCTGAGCCGAAGGCTGCGGTTCGTGATGGACGGCCAGATGTCTAGGAGTGCGACGTCAACCGCCGACGAAGGCCCGGGTGACGTTCACGCCAATCATCCCGTGTCGAGGGTGTGGGCTGCTTACGGGCGAGAAAGTTATGGATGTGCGGATCGTCGGAACGGGTCATCGCCACCAGACGCTCATGCGACACCTCCCGCACGGCGCCGAGGAAGCGGAAGCGCAAATCCTCTGGCGTCACATGCTTGAAGAACTCCGCGACGATTGGCTTCGTCATCAGGGCGTGCGCGGCGCACTTCGAACCGAAATCCGGTGTGCGTGATGAGCGTGCTTGTCATTGTCGTCCCTTTCAGGACTGATGGCTCGAATGCTTCATTCCCCCATCGCCAGCAGCGTGTCCCGCTTGAGGATCTCGATGCTGCGAAGGCTGAGCAGACGGATCACGCCTTTCTCCTTCAGGCGGGTGAAGACCCGCGAGACGGTTTCGATCGTGAGGCCGAGATAATCACCGATGTCGTTGCGCGACATCGGCAGTTCCACCTGCTTCAACCCGCCCTGGCGCTCCGACATTTCGACGAGGAATGCCGCGACGCGCTCGATGGCGTTCTGGCGGCCGAGCACCAGGAGGTGTTCCTGCGCCCGGGTCAGGCCTTTGAGGGCGAGCGGCAGGAGCTGGCGGGACATGTCCATGCCCGAGGGAGTGCGATAGACCCGGACGCCGGTTGCATTGATCGCTTCGGCGAAGAAGTGGTGGGTGACGTCGGCCTCGAAGCCGAATGTCTCTCCCGCCAGATGGAATGCGCTGATCTGCCTGCGGCCGTCGGCGAGCAGGCGATGGACGCGGACCGCGCCGAACTCGACCTGGTAGAGGGCGCCCGCCTTTTCACCCTGAGCGTAGATCTCGGCGCCTGCCGGAAAGAAGCTGACCGGCGCTGCCGGCCCTTCAAAGACGAGCGCGGAGCTCTGATGGGGAAGATAGGATGGCAGTTCGATCTTGGCGGAGGCTTGAGCGTACATGGCTGTGGTCCCTGTGAATTCGTGACCACAGAAATCGCGCAAATCTCGCCACGCCGAAATTCGGTTATGTCCCTACGGGAAAATACCTAGAGCCGAGAATCAAAGCGCCCGATCGATCGAGTCCTCGACGAGCGATTCGCGCGCACTATGCGATTGACCACGATCAAGGTCGGCACGGATCGTTGGGCGATTATCCGGTCAGAACCAATCGATGGGAATATGGCCATGACCTCCGACACCGTCGAAATCTGGACTGGGATACTCGGCCTCGCCTATCTTGCCGCCTTGGGTCTTTATTTCGAAATGCTCTTGGCAAGGAAGCACGGTCACGTCCCAGCGAATGACGGCTTAGGCCGCTACGCGCGGTCGCAGACAGTGAAACGCAGGCAATAGGGCCGATCCGTGCCAGGCAGCGCACTTCCGATTGTTGTCGAGCGCGGAAGGACTTTGTCCCAATCATCAAGGTGTGTCATGAAGGCAATGGTGCTGGAGAAGCCCGGTTCGCCTTTGAAGGCTATTGATCGCCCTGACCCTACGCCGCGACCGGGCGAAATAAGGCTTAGGGTCGAAGCCTGCGCCGTCTGTCGGACCGACCTGCATGTCGTCGACGGCGATCTGCCGCGGCCAAAGTTGCCACTTGTCCCTGGCCACGAAATCGTCGGCATCGTGGACGTCGTTGGCGAGGGCGTGTCACCGTCCCGGCTCGGCCAGAGAGTAGGCGTTCCGTGGCTGGGACATACCTGCGGGCATTGCCCCTATTGTGTCGCCGGCGCCGAGAATCTTTGTGATCTTCCACTATTCACCGGCTACACACGCGATGGCGGCTTTGCCAGTCACGTCGTTGCCGACGAGCGTTTCGCGGTCGATCTCGATGCCACGGCGGATCCAGGGTCGCTGGCACCGCTCCTATGCGCGGGACTGATCGGCTGGCGCTGCCTCAAGAAGGCGAGCGGTGGCAAGCGGCTGGGGATCTACGGCTTCGGCGCCGCCGCGCATATCATCACGCAGGTTGCGGTTTGGCAGGGACGTCAGATCTTCGCCTTCACGCGGCCTGGCGATGTTCAGGCACAGGAATTCGCGCGCTCGTTGGGCGTTGACTGGGCAGGGACGTCCGACGAGTTGCCTCCCGTCGGGCTTGACGCCGCGATCATCTTCGCCCCTGTCGGTGACCTGGTGCCGGCGGCGTTGCGGGCGGTGCGCAAAGGCGGTCGCGTGGTCTGCGGCGGTATCCACATGAGCGACATCCCGTCGATGCCCTACCGGCTTCTCTGGGAAGAAAGAGAGTTGGTGTCAGTCGCCAATCTGACCCGCCGCGATGCGGAGGAATTCTTCCCGATAGCGCAGCGGGCTCAGGTGCGCACGCACACAGAAGTCTATCCGCTTGCGCAGGCCAACCAGGCGCTGGACGATTTGCGGATGGGCAGGCTGAGCGGCGCCGCTGTTCTGGTGCCGTGACGTCCGACTGACCAGATGAGTTAAATCGCGCGTTCGCCCAGTCGTTGCATCTGTTTGAGCCAGCTCGCCCGTTTCGCCTCGCTGGCGCTCGCGACCATGCCGAACAGCGTTTCCCTTACCGGCCTAATGCCAACAAAGTTGAGGATGCCGCGGCGCATGCCAGCTATCCCGTGGCTGAGGAACCAGATCCTGTAGATGGTCGCTGGCATGCCCATCGTCACGACCAGCCGGGCTGAGCGGCCCCGCAGCAGGGATTTGGCGAACTCTTCGCCTTTGGCGGGGTAAGCGAACACCGTTCCCGGTCGCATCACCTGCTCGAGGAATGCCTTCAGCAGGGCCGGCACTGTGCCCAGCCAAAGCGGGAAGACAAAGACGAAATGCTCCGCCCAGACGACCGCCTCGGCAGCTTCCTTGAGACTGTCGGGGATCGCTCCGTGCTCAAACTCCTGCATGGTCCGAACGAGCGGGATGTCCAGCAAGGCCAGATCGATCTTCCGCACGGTATGGCCGGCGCGCTCAGCGCCTTCGGCATATGAGGAAGCCAAGGCCCGGCAGAGCCGGTCGGGAGACGGATCGGGGTGGCCGATGATAATCAGGATACGGCGGGGCACTACTTCGCTCCCACCAAGGACTGCTAGGGTCGTTCCACGCGGGCGACCTGGTATGTGTGCATGGCTCCGTTGCGAGTGATCGAGACGTATTCTCCGGTCACAAAGCGTTCGTCGCCAAGATCGAAGCCAACCTCGTCGTCACGATCACCCTCGGCATAGTCAAAATACCATTGCCCGCCGGGTTTGCGGCGCAAACGGCCGATGAGATCGTCTTCACCGGTGCGGAAGCGACGGACACGGCAGAAACCCTTGTGCGATTTCCATTCGTCGGCATTCAACAGTCCCTCATCGGTGAGAGGGGCCAGCACGTCATAGCCTTCCTCGCGATCGCCCTCAGGATGGCTCTTTTCGCGAGCCAGAAGCAGGCGGATGGTCCTGAAGTTCGGGGTAAGATCCTGCAACGTGGTCATGGCATACTCCTTTTCAGGCAATTCCTAACGCAGCGCCGGGGGCGCCACCTTGACCAGGATCAAACGGGGGCTCGGTTGCTGGCTAGAGCTCAGTTGCCCCAGTCGGAACGTGGCTGCGAACCCAATTGACGATCTGGCTGGTGCTCATCGGACCCGAGATACGGGCAATCTCATGCTGATGGTGAAAAGAATCATGGTGGGGATGCCGCGAGTAGCCAGCCTCGTCGCAATGGCCTGCTCCTTGTCGGAGTTCAGCTTGACCAGCCGAATGTGAGGCTCAAGGTCCTTGGCAGCCGCTTCATAGGCCGGCGCCATCATCTTGCAGGGACCGCACCAGGGAGCCCAGACGTCGACGAGGACGGGCAGACTGCCGCGCTCGACCTGACGATCGAAGTTCGCCGCGTTGATGTCCTGCGGAAGTCCCGAAAACAACAGGGCGCCGCACTTCCCACATTTGGCGTCTGAGCTGTTGCGGCTAGGCGGCAGGCGATTGACCACGCCGCATTTGGTGCAAACTACCAGATTATCCTGCGTCATCGCCTTTCCAGCTCCTACTTCCTTTTGTGTTCCAAGCGCCCCTCGCCGAGCGCACGCAGCGCATTGAGGATGACGGCGACGTCTATCCCCTCTTGAAGCAAGGCGCCTGCCACCGGCGTCAGGTGCCCCATGGCGGCCGCAATCATCGCGGCGCCCGAAAGGGCCAGTCCGATGATGATGCTCTGCAGGGCGATGCCGCGCGTGCGCCTGGCGATTCGCAATGCTTGCGCAACTGGCTGCAGGCTATCGGTCAGCAGGACAACATCGGCGGCTTCCGATGCCGCTGTCCCACCGCGAGCTCCCAGCGCGATGCCAACGGTCGCCGCGGCGAGCGCAGGAGCATCGTTGATGCCGTCGCCGACCATCATCGTCGGCGCCGTCGCTTTCTCAGCCTCGACCGTTCCGACCTTGTCCGCCGGCGTGGCATCGGCAAACACGGCGTCGAGTTTGAGCGAGGCGGAGATCTTTTCAGCGGCTGCACCATCGTCACCCGTGAGCATGATTATCCGTGTGACGCCTGCCGAACGCAAAGCGCCAACCGTTTCGACAGCATCCGCGCGTATGGCGTCTCCGAATGTGAAGATACCGGCAAGTCGGCCGTCCAAAGTCACGAACACCCTCAGCACTTGGGCGCTCCGGTGCCGTTTTTCTCCAGTTTTCGCCCATCTCGGCAGCTGTTCGCCCCCAAGAACAAGTGGCCTCGACCCGGCGGCGACGGAGATCCCATTCACCAGACCCTTGAGGCCTTCTCCGCGATGCTCACAGACATCGCAAGGTTGGGAAAGCGTCAGCTTTCTATGGCGGGCGATGCGAACGATCGAATCCGCAAGGACATGGTGGGAGGCCTGTTCCAGCGAGGCAAGCAGCCGCAGCAGTTCATCCGCATGCTGGCCCGGAGCGACGTCGATCTCGATCAGCTCGGCGCCGCCAAGCGTCAAGGTCCCGGTCTTGTCGAAGATTGCGGTGCGTATCTGGGCGAGCGCCTCAAGCGCCGCGCTGCCTTTCATCAGAATGCCGGCGCGGGCAGCGCGCGACACGCCCCCGATGAATGCAACCGGCGCCGCGAGGATCAGCGGACAGGGCGTGGCGACCACCAGCACCGCGAGGCCGCGGATCGGGTCACCTGAAAGTCGCCAGGCGATACCGGCGAGCAGCAGCGTGACCGGAAGCAAGAGCAGTGCAAAACGATCAGCGATGCGGATGAATGGCGCTTTGGCCGTTTGCGCCGCCGCGACCATCCGCACGATCGCGGCGTAAGTGCTGTTGTCGGCGACGGCTGAAGCCCGCATGACAAAGGCTTCGCCAGCATTGACTGTGCCGCTGCGCAATGCGTCGCCGGCGCCGCGACGCTCCGGCAGGGGCTCGCCGGAGACGGTCGATTCATCCAACACGGCCGAAGCGTCGATCAGGATCCCGTCGACCGGTAGCAATTCGCCGGCGCGAACCAGAAGCTCGTCGCCGACTGCCACTTGCTCGATCGGAACCGCGTCGGTGCCATGTGCGAATTTGCGATGCGCCACGCGCGGCGCCCTGTCGGTCAGCGCTCTGAGATTGCGTTCCGCCCTGCCGCGCGCAAAGTCTTCCAGCACCGTGCCGCCGGCATACATTATGGCGACAACCACCGCCGCCAGAGGCTGTCCAAGCTGCAGCGCCGCCGACATCGAAACCAGCGCGATCGCGTCGACGCCGATCCGGCCGATCCAGAAATCGCGCAAGATGGAGATTGCGAGCCCGGTTACGACGGGCAGGGTTGCCGCAGTCCAGATTGTTTCGGGTGAAAGAGGACCAATACCGCTCCGCCAAACTCCAAGCCCAAGTACCAGACCCACTATGGCGATGATCAGCAGCGCACGCCGCAGTGCGGGCTCGTCCATGGCGTCGGCCGTCAAAGTTCGCTGATCAATTCCTGCAGCAACAGCCGAACATCCTTTGCTGTTGCGGCAAGTGCCGGATTTTCGATGGCTCCCATTGCCGCTGCCGGATCGACAGCGGCAATCTCGACTTTGCCCGGCGAGATCTCGGTCACAATCACGTTGCAAGGCAGCATCGCGCCGATCTTGTCCTCGGCCTGCAGCGCGCGCCACGCAAAATGCGGGTTGCAGGCGCCGAGGATCATGTATGGCCTGAGGTCGACGCCCAGCTTGACCTTCATCGTATGCTGGACATCGATCCGGGTCAGGATGCCGAAGCCCTTGCCGGCAAGCCTTTTGGTGACGTGTTCGACCGCCGCGGCGAACGGCATGTCGAGGCTTTTGCTGAAGTAATAAGTCATCGGATTCTCCTTCGGCGGACAACCTTCCCCAGCAGAGCAGCTTGGTTGCAGCGTAGCTCTAGCTAGCCGCAAGGGGAGCGGCGATGCTTTGATCCAGCGCAATGAACGCATGGCGCCTTCAGTGAATGTAGCGGCAAGGAGGCTCGCGAGATGACAGTCCGAAATCTCGAATACGCGGTCTCACCGAAATCCGTCGCCGTCGTCGGCGCGACCGGGCGCGTCGGTTCGGTCGGTCGCGTTGTCTTCGACAACATCGTCGGCGGCGGTTTCGAAGGGGAGATCTGGCCGGTCAATCCAAAATACTCGCAGGTGGCCGGCCACCGTTGCTATGGCAGGGTGGCCGATCTGCCGGGCATTCCCGACTTGGCCGTGGTCGTCACCCCTCCCGACACCGTACCCAGTATCGTGCGCGAGCTGGCTGAGAAGGGAACACGAGTAGCCGTCGTCATTACCGCGGGGCTCAATCAAGGGAACGGGCTGCGCCAGGCAATGCTGGATGCCGCCCGACCCTCGCTCATGCGCATCATTGGGCCGAACACCGTTGGGTTGATGGTTCCCCCGGCGAAGCTCAACGCAAGCTTTGCACAGATGAGGCCCAGGCCGGGGAACATCGGGCTGATCTCGCAGTCCGGCGCGATCGCTACATCGCTGATTGACTGGGCGGCAGAGAACAATGTCGGCTTTTCCCGGATCATCTCGCTTGGCGACATGGCGGACGTCGACGTCGGCGACTGCCTCGACATGCTGGCGGGTGATTTCCACACGCGAGCCATCGTGATGTATCTCGAAACGATACCCAATCCGCGCAAGTTCATGTCGGCCGCGCGGGCCGCGGCGCGCCTCAAGCCGGTCATAGCAATCAAGCCTGGCCGGCACGAGCAGGCGGCCAGGGCAGCGGCGACACACACAGGCGCGCTCTCGGGCGCGGACAGGGTGGTCGACGCCGCCCTGCGCAGGGCAGGGGTGCTGCGTGTGGATGATCTCGCGGAGTTGCTCGATGCCGCCGAGACGGTCGCGCGCCACGCTCCGCTCGAGCGAGCACGCGTTGGCATCGTCACCAATGGCGGCGGTGCCGGCGTTCTTGCCGTCGACAAGCTCGTCGATCGTGGCGGCGAGCTGGCTGAACTTGCGCCTTCGACGCTCACACGGCTCGACCATGTGCTGCCGCCAACCTGGTCGCATGCGAACCCGATCGACATCGTCGGGGACGCGGCGCCGGAGCGCTACGGGGCAGCGCTCGAAGCCTTGGCGGAGGATCCGGGGACGGACGTCATCCTGGTGATGAACTGCCCCACCGGGCTTGGTTCTTCTGCAAACGCGGCCAGGACGGTGGCCGAGCTTGGCGACGAGGGCGAGATCGGTGGAAAGCCGCTTCTCGCGTGCTGGCTAGGCGAGCATACCGCGCGAGAGGGCCGACGCGTCCTGACGGAAGCCGGCATCGCCAGCTTCGAGACGCCGGAGGACGCGGCGATCGCGGCGTCCTATCTCAGCGAATGGTCGCGGGCCCAGCGGGCGCTCCTGCGGACGCCCTCGAACCAAGGTGATGACCGGGTCGACGGCAAGGCCGCGGCTCATGCGATTTTCCGGCAGGTGGCCAGCGAAGGGCGGCGCATGCTGACGGAGCCGGAAGCAAAGGCGGCGATCGCCGCCTACGGTATCGCCGTGCCGAGAACCCTTGTCGCCGGCTCGGTTGCGGAAGTGGCGCGGGCAGCCGGCAAGCTTCTCGAAAGCTCGGAAAGAGTGGTCGTCAAATTGCTATCGAAGGCGGTCTCGCACAAGTCGGACGTTGGTGGCGTGGTTCTTGACATTGCCACCCCCGAGAAGGCCGCGGAGGCCGCGCGGTCGATCGAGACGCGCTTGCGTGCGCTGGCGGCGGGGTCGAAGCCGGACGGCTACACCGTGCAAGCAATGGTCGCGCGCAAACATGCGCAGGAACTCATTTTGGGGATGAGCTTGGACCCGATGTTCGGGCCGGTTATTCTGTTTGGCGCCGGCGGCACAGCTGTCGAGGTTGTGAACGACACCGCGATCGCCCTGCCGCCGCTTGACGACGTGCTGGCCGCCGACGCGATCGACGCGACCAGGATAGGCCGCCTGCTTGCCGGCTATCGCGATCGCAAGCCAACCGATCGAGCCGCGATCATCGCCGCGCTCAACGGGCTGTCGCAAATGATCGTCGACTTTCCCTGCCTGGCGTCCCTCGACATCAACCCTCTACTGGCGGACGCAGAGGGTGCGATAGCGCTCGACGCCCGAATCGAAATCGATCCGAGCCGGGTGGATGAAGCAGCGCCAAATCCGGCTCTTGTGATCAGACCCTATCCGTCGGAGTGGAGTCGCGATTTTCTATCCGACGGCCTCTCCTTCCACATCCGGCCGATCATGCCGTCGGACGTAACGCTCTATCCCGCGTTCCTGGCCAAGATTTCGCCCGATGATCTGCGGCTACGCTTCCTGTCACTGCGCAAGAACTTTCCGGACCAGATGCTGAAGCGGCTCACCCAGTTGGACTATGACCGCGACATCGCTTTCGTCGCGCTGGAAAAGGACACCGGAGGGCTGGCCGGAATCGGTCGGCTTTCCTGCGACCCCGATCACAGGACCGGTGAATATGCCTTGCTCGTCCGGTCGGACCTGCAGGGCCATGGCCTCGGATGGGACCTGCTGAAACAGCTCATTGACTATGCGAAGGCTGATGGCACCGGTCGTATCGAAGGCATAATCCTCAACGAAAATAGCAAGATGCTCACAATGTGCCGGGAGTTCGGCTTTTCGGTTGCGCACCATGCGAGCGAGCCGGGCTTGTCCGTAGCGAGGCTGGAGGTCAGCTAAGCGGCGGCAGTGCCTATCTCATCCCGTCTTTCTGAGGCTGCTTGCAACTGAGACCTTGCCTTCAATCAAGGGCACCATCTCGGCAGTGATTTCGGCCACCCTTCGGTCCGCCTCGACCTCGCGCCACGTCAATGCGCCGGCGTCACGCTGCAATTGCCGTGACAGGATGTCGACCGTGGCATCCGAAGGTCCGCCTTTTCGCTCGCTGACACGACGCCAAAGTACAGACGGATCTGCCACCAGCCAAAATCCCGCAAACGGAACGTTTGCCTCGCTTGCGGCGCGCTCGATCCTCTCGCGATCCTCCGGCTTGTCGAATACCGCGTCGGCGACGACGGACCCGCCTTCGGCAAGGATCAGCTCCGAACGCCAGGCGATCTGGCGATAGACGCGTTGAGACACGCCGGGGCGGTAGGCCTTGTCTGGCAGCTTCGTTTCCGCGGCCACGCCATGCATGGCCTTGCGGATGCGGTCGCTCTCGACGATCCGGGCGCCGGGTGGCGCGCCGACCTGCGGCGCAAGCGCCGCAGCCACCGTCGTTTTGCCTGACCCGCTCAGACCGCCGATCGCGACGAGTCGAGGCGGCGTTTTGGTAAGCAGGATGTGAGCGAGTCGGAAATAAGATCGCGCTTCGGCGACCAGCTTTGTCGAGTTCTGGCTGCCCTCCTCGACCTGGGTCGCGGTCACGTGAGCGCGCACCGCCGCCCGCACCGCCATCAAGAAAGGCAGCAGGATGAAGCCGTCCTCGTCGTCGGCATCGTCGAGGTAGCGGTTCATCACCAGATTGGCGAACTCCGGAAAACCGCGATGCCATAGGTCCATCAGCAGGAATGCGAGATCGTAAAGCACATCGACGGTGGCGATCTGATCGTTGAACTCGATGCAATCGAACAGGCGAGGCTCGCCTTCGAGGATACAGATATTGCGCAGATGCAGGTCGCCATGGCAGCGGCGGACGCGGCCCGCCGCCTCGCGCCGGTCGAGCAGGCCGGCATGGCGGGCGAGGGCCGGCGCGAAAAGTTGCGTCGAGCGTTTCAATCTCCTTGCCGTCGAAGACATGACTTGTCGCAAATCCGGCCGAATTGATTTCAAGCACGCCGCCGATGTTCGCCGATCCGCCGCCGGCATGGATCACGTCGGCGCCGCGGTGGTATTGCGCAATCATGCGCGCCACGCTCGTCAGCAGCGCGGAAGTCAACTTCCCCGCGGCGGCCATGCGATCGAGGAGCTGCGACTGATCGAAGCGAACCATCTCGATAACGGCGTCGACCAGTTCGCCCGATCCATCCAGGGCAAGCCTGTCTCCCGCGCGTGTGATGTTGTGGACGTCGAGATAGAGACGCGCGGCGCTCAGGGTCAGCGCCAGGAAACCCATCGTCGTCCCGAATCTCATTTGATCCGCCTCCAACCATTGGCTCACGCTAATGCGTGTCGCACACGCAAACGTTGACCGAGATCAATCTCGAGAGGGGATCGGTTTGATTCAGCGCAAGGACGGTTTCCGAACACCTGGCTACGGCTACGACCTCGATGAACTTCCCGAAACAAGGAGTTGCCGCCATGCCATTCAAGACATTGCTTACGGTTACAGGGGCCGATCAGGGAGACGAAGATCTGAAGCTTGCCACCCGCCTGTGCGAAGAAATCAACGCTCATCTCTCGGTGCTTGTTCTGGTTATTGCGGCGCCTCCCTCTGGTGGAGCATATGCCGAGGTGGTTTCGCCGGCTTGGCTCGCGGAGCGAGAAGCCGAAATGGAAATGCTGCAGAAACGGAATTCGGCCGTTTCCAAAATTCTGTCGGCGAGCCCCGTATCGACGGACCTGAGTGATGACTACCCGGACCATGCATGGGCGGACGAGGTCATTGGCCGGCGAGCGCGTTACGCCGATCTAACTGTCCTTGGGCCAGACTTGCTGACGAGCCAAACGCTCAAGGAGAAAGTCATAGAAGGCGCGCTGTTTTCGTCTGGAAGGCCAATCCTGCTTGTTCCCAAAGGAGCGTCCGCGACGTTGAAGCCGAAACGTGTCCTCGTGGCATGGGACGCCGGCCTGGAGGCGTCGCGCGCCGTGCGTGAGTCGCTCGAAATCCTCTCGGCAGCCGAAGAGGTGCGCATCGTCATGATCGATCCGATCGAGGGCGAACGGCACCACGGTGCGGAACCCGGGGCGGATGTGGCGACCTATCTCTCCCGTCATGATGTAAAGGTGACTGTGGACCGACTGCCAAGTTCAAACCACTCGGTCGCCGACGTGCTGCGCCAGCACGCCGTCGACACTGGCGCCGAGCTCATGGTCATGGGCGCCTACGGCCATTCGCGTTTGCGCGAGCGGATGTTCGGCGGCGTCACCCGGTCTTTGATTGACGACGCCGGCCTCCCGGTTCTTATGGCTCGTTAGCAAACGCATTCAGCGACTGGTGAAAATTCGACAGATTTCGCCAGCGTGGGCCTTTCGATGTTTGTCGGCAGGGCAGGATCGCTGCGCCTGGAACATATTAGCAGGGTTCTTTTGGTTGAATATTCGCCCCCCAAACGCCGGCGCGGACCTATGGCTCTGATGAGCACACTAGGTTATCAACGTCGTCGACCGACGGATGGCAGAACACCTGCCGAACGCGACGACTGACGATCCCCTCGCCGTGACCGTCCTAGCCGATGAGCTGGTGACGGCGGCCGAGCGAGAAGGCATCCCGGCCGCCGAGATCCACGAGGAAGTCGATAGCGTCTAGGAGGCGATCTTCGAAGCCATCGCGAACCGCGAAGAAGCTTGGCGCGGTAGACCGCGAATAACGGATACTACATACAAATTCGCTAAAATGCTTGGAACCGATCGGCCGCGCGCGACTTGAATCGCCGTTGTTGGGTATATGCATGCGTAATACCAGAGAGCGGTTGAAGTTCATCAAGCCGCTTGAGCCTATCCAGGTCGAAACACCGCCTGTCAGCGACGACTGGCTGCATGAGATCAAATATGACGGCTTCCGCACCCAGCTCGTCCGCGAGTGGGCAGCTGTGAGGGCATTCTCGCGAAACGGGCATGACTGGTCCCAGCGCTATTGGCCGATCGTCACCGCAGCCGAAAAGCTGCCAGCGGAATCGTTCATCATCGACGGCGAGGTGATCGCGCCGGATCCCGACGGCGGCCGAACTTCCATGAGATGCATTCGCGCATGACATGGAATGCCGAACAGCTCGCGTTTGTGGCCTTCGACCTCCTCTACCTCAACGGCGAGCATATTCGTGCTCTGCCGCTGATCGAGCGGAAGGCCAGGCTATCGGACCTGATCGAGCCGGCAAAAGGCATCATCTAGTATTCCGACCATGTCGAGGGCAACGGCGCCGCCTTCTTCGAAGCCGTCGAGAACATGGGCCTCGAGGGCATGGTTTCGAAGCGCCGCACCAGCAGCTATCGCAGCGGTAAACAGGATTTCTGGGTGAAGACCAAGTGCTGGGAGATCGGCGATTTCGATCTGCTCGGCATCAAGCGGGAGCCTGGGGAGCCCGCAGCGGCGATCATGGCGCTTGGCGGCCGATATGCCGGCATGGCAGTTTATAACGCTGCCCAGCGGCCTCAGGGAACGGCTGTGGAGGCGTGTCCAGGCAGCCAGGACCTCCTAGCCAGCGCAGAGGGTACCGAGTGCCTTCGCCGATGATGTCGAATGGGTTGAGCCAGGCATTACCGGCCAGGTGAAATTCCTGCGCGGCGAGCACACGTTACGTCACGCGAAGCTGCACGACTTTCGCGAGGAATAGAAGGTCACCGCCGGTCCTTGAACGCGTACCTGTTGACAACCCCGTCTGCCTCATTCGTGACCCGGATCCAGCGCCGTTCGTCACCGCGTGCGTTCGTGACCTCACTGCCTGTGGCCATTTCCGCTGCCACCCATGGAGTATTGGCGTTGATGCTACGACCCGCCACGACGCTGTGCCGGTCCATTTCTTCCACCCGATAGGCCTTCATGTGCGACCTCGCTCCGTCCATTCCCTTCTGAACAGAGATCGAGGGAGCTTTGTTCCTGGGCGAAGCGGCGACCCGAATAATGCAGGTAAAAGACGATGCCCGTCACCCCAACGGGATAGCGAGCATCGATCTAGCGGCTGCCCACGAGGAAGGTGACGCATTTCCTCGCCGGCTCCATCCAATGCTATGGCGAGGATTTAGTTTCAGCTTTGGGACCAAAGCGTCAGTTGCTCCGACTTCGGTCGCATCGGGGAACCTTCCGCACGTCGGCAGGTTTGGTTTCGCGGCGCGATTCATCCCGAGGCGCGCCGCTGGTTCCGCGAGACGCCGGAGCCCCGCTCGTCCCTCATTGTGACGCTGCTCGAGCAAGGAACCCTAAGATCGCGGCCGGCTTTTCCCCCGCATGAGCGCGCGCGCTTTGAAATTTCTGGACCGATGGATGGCAGACCATCTGCCAAACGTGAGCACCGACGACCCTGGAACCATTGCCGATCTTGTCGTTGAACTCCTTGCTTCTGCCGGGCGTCAGGGCATCGCGCCCAAAGAAATATACGAAGAGGTCGATAGCGTGTTTCACCTTGTGAGCGAAGCGATGCAGCATCGTGGGGGTGGCCTGGCCGATTGACACGGCGAAGATGCCTGCGCAGGGACCTCAATCATTTTTGAATGAGGGCGCGCGGCTGCCCTCCCCAAATGAGGGTCCATTTCAGCAAGAGGGTTTTGAAGTGTCGCACGTAGGCGGGTGCTCCAGTTTGTTAGCGGAAAGGCATGAAGCCCATGCGCCACCGTTCAATGGTAGGCATCCACCTTTTTAGTGGTAGCTAATGAGAGCTCGCCGCAGCTAATCAACGTAAGCGACGGGCTTTTTAGGTTGCCACTGAGACGGCTACATTCCTGAAGGAACCGACCGCTCCTTTGTTTAATCACTGAGGCCCGAATCCGATCCACAATGCGACCTTTCTGTGAGATGATGGCAGATGCCTCGCCGAGAGCGACGATCATGTCATTGTCGCGTTGCAGTGGCGTCTACGGGCCCGCTGATCTGGACATGCTCCAGCGGGTTTAACCGGTTGTGCAACGAGCGAGGCCTAGCCAAGAAGGATCGCGAGCAGCGGGAATATCTGGGTAGGGAAGTCTTCCAAGCTTTTGATGACGGCACACCGACGAAGCTGACCTATTACGAGGGCCGTCTAAGCGACGGAGAGCGTAGCGCGACTGCGGCCTCGGATCACTCGCGCGGGTAAAAGGTCCGCGTTGCTGTGGCGAAGCGCGTGGCTAGAGTGGCGGCTTTCATTAGCTAAGCCTTAGAGGGCTGGGCTGACCTCGTCTTTTTGAACCGGGAACATCGGCACGGGTAATCGGTTATAGGTCCGACGGCACGGTGTCCTCCCATTCTGTCCGAGCCGTCTGATAGGCAAGCAACGGAGCCTACTCGACCCTCCCTCACGAGTGGGCTCCAGCCGTTCTGGCGATCTGGATCTTCTCTGCCTACATCGCCGGAATGAGTGCCGGCTGGACCCTTCAAGAGCTGATCGACGCGGGTATGTCCATCACTGGCGGCCGTCTCGATTGCCATCGGCACTAAAAGCTCGATCTGCCGGCCCTACGCGACTGCTTCGGCCGTGATGCCCGGCTATGGAATGGGACTTGAAGCCGAGAATGAAATGCGCCGTCTGCGGCGGCAAGCGCATCACGCCCTCAATAAGCGACAAGCGGGGCGGAATTAACTCCTTGGAACCTTGCTCCTTACGAAGTTCGGCCTTGTAAGCGAAGCGATGCAGCACCAGGCACCCATGCTGGCCGGGCCGCGGGCTCTGCTGCTGGTCGCAGTCCGACATCGAAAATTCGATGGAATAGTTTTCGGCTGACCTTAGTAAATGATGCAAGGAAGGTGAGCACGAAAGCGTAAGCTTTCTAAGGCCACGTCCGACACAGGGAGCGGCGCAAGCAACGAAGATGCGTGGCTCTCGGTTCTTGCAGTCGGGAGGAATACGCTCCCATCCGGCCCAGCGGTTGCCTGTCCCTGTCCCTGACCGCTGCGCCGCTTCTCTCGCTGCTTTGCGCGACGGGTGGCTCGAGGAGTAGAAACAGCTCTGGTGATATGAAAACGAAGTTGGACGTCGTACCGCACCTCGAGGATCTTTGGCGCTACGGTCGCGTCCTGACCGGCAATGATTCTGAGGCGGATGATTTGGTTCAGGAGGCGCTTGTCCGCGCCCTCTCAAGGGCTTCCACCTACGACAGCTCTCGCCCATTGCTGCCTTGGCTCATCACGATCGTTCGCAACACATTTCTCACACATGCCAGCCGCGCCAGTGTCAACAAAGACCGTGTGGCGTCATTCGCACATGTAACTGAGTGCCCCCTGCAGCCTTCGCAGGAGTATTCGGTGGAACTCTCCAATGTGAGGAGAGCTCTTGCAAGAATGCCGGCCGATCAGGCCGAAATTTTGCATTTGGTCGGGGTGCTGGGCTTCACCTATGCGGAAGCGGCCGAGCTGCTGGGCGTGCCGTCAGGAACGGTGATGTCCCGCCTGAGCCGGGCTCGCGCGGCGTTAAAGCACAACCTGGAAAATACGGACGGGGAGTCTTCCCGTCATTTCAAGATCGTGGGAGGGCGCGATGTGGCCCACTGATAAGATTTCGGGAGAGGACATCAATCGCCTGCTGGATGGCGAGCTTTCACCGTCGCAGAGATCCGACCTGCAAGCCCGGCTTGCACGTCAGCCGGAACTGGCGGCGGAGGTCTTTGCTCACGCACAGGCTATGGAGGCGTTGCGCGATTCCCAGCCGCGGCGGCTGTTCCCGCCCAGTGCGAGCGTGGACAAGGCGAGGCGACTAGAAGGAGCGTTTCGCCGCAGGAAGGTGCTTGGCCTGCTCCGCTTTCAGGTCGCCGCGGTCGCGCTGATGGCGATCGGCTGGTCGGCCAATTCATTAACCGTGCCGCTTCGCCAGGGCGGCCAGACGGCTGACGAAACCTTCATCCTGGCCGCGCGAGACGCCTTGCGAGTCGCACAGCTCAATGCTGGCCCGGAAAAAGGCGCGGAGCCAAAGCAGGACAAGATCGAACGGCTGGTTGGCGCCGTAAACGTCAGCATGCCGGCCCTTCCATCAGTATGGGTGGTTAAAGATGTCCAGGTGCAGCCCTGGAATGGCCAACAAAGCCTGGTTGTGACGGCTGATACACCAAGCGTTGGTCGTATCACCCTGGTCGCGGCCCCGATGAACGGCGAGGACGCAGTCCCACCGACCCCGGCCACCGACGGTCGGGTTCCCACAGTCTACTGGCAATCGGGAGGTACGGCCTACGCCTTGATGGGCTCTGCCGCGCCGGACCGGCTCGAAGTGGAAGCAAAACAAATCGAAGTCGCTACGCGGAGAAATGTGGCTCACAAGATAAGAGGTTGATCACCGCCCAGAATCAATTGCTGCATACCGCCCGCGATCCGCCGGAGCCGCCTATCAGCCGGTTTAGCTGTTTCGCCTTCCGAGAGATTTCAGAGAGACCTGTACGAATGAACATTCTATCATTTGCGAGAAGGTACTTTCCCTCTAAATGCCCAATCTGTGCAGGAACGGCTCTGGAGGTCGAGATTACGACCCGCAAAGTTGAGTTCCAGTGTGCTTCT
The DNA here is from genome assembly GCF_003997555.1 of Mesorhizobium sp. M1A.T.Ca.IN.004.03.1.1. Lineage (NCBI taxonomy): Bacteria > Pseudomonadati > Pseudomonadota > Alphaproteobacteria > Hyphomicrobiales > Phyllobacteriaceae > Mesorhizobium > Mesorhizobium sp. M1A.T.Ca.IN.004.03.1.1. The sequence continues at coordinate 159,674 of NZ_RZTV01000011.1, forward strand.
TGCGGCGCGTTTGAGATCACGTCGGCGGCGCGCGCCGCGATGAAGGGGCTTTCTCAGGAGAGCCGAGAGGTGTGGCTATCGCAGGCGCGGCAGCAGCATTCGACGTCGACGATCCCGCTGGTAGCCTGTGCAAACGAGATGCTGTCACATGGCGCCTCCCGAGGCTCGGCGCCATGAGATCAGGAAGAGCGGCCGCGGGAGCACTTCCTTACGGCCCGGCATCAGGCTGGGTGATGCCGGGCCGTTACGTAGCAGTGCCTGCGTTCGTAAGGGATTAGTTGCGGAGTACGTCTCTTTTGACGAGCCTGCAGAGTTGCGCTTCGTCGGAAATCCCAGCGAGAAAGTACGCCAGTATCCTCGATGCACGCGCCTCGCGTTCGCGGTCGTCCTCTCCAGGCGTCGCTGTGTCATCGAGAACTCGGCCGAGCATTTCGAGGTCAGACGGCCCGAGGATGACTCGCGCTTCCTCCATCAGATCAGGCAGCGGCATGCGTCGCACCTAAATCAGAAATGCTCACATCCGCGAATGTGCGGGTGGCTATGCAGACTTGATTTAAGCTGGCGCTTCCGAGTGGCTTGCCTTCAAAGTCTCCATAACGTCTCAACAGCGTAAGGCCGGCTGAACGAAGGCGTGGCTCGATCTCCTGAGGGAAGATAACGCGCAGGCGAACTGGCAGGAACGCCTTCGATGAACCGCGCGTGGTGGTCGAGAACCGGACAATCTGGACTTGTGAGATTGGATCGTACCCCAGGATTTCTCTCGCACAGTTTTCGTCGGCTATGACCTGCGGCTCCAAATACGTGCTGGAGAGCTCTAAAAGGTTGGGATTGACCAAGTCAAAAGCGAATAGACCACCAGGCGCAAGGTGCTTCCTGATCTGAATAAGGCAGGCTGAGAGGGCGTCATCGGTGATTAGATGAGCCAGGGAGTTACAGCTGAGTACTATCAACGCGAATTGCCGCTGAAGCTGAAAGTCCTTCATGTCAGAAAGTACGAACGTCGGATTGACGTTTCGTGCGCGCGCCTTCTCACGCGCTGCCCTCAGCATCCGCGCGGAACGGTCCAGCCCAACGACCTCATGCCCATCCACAGACATGGGAACGGTCAGCCGGCCTGTGCCACAGGCCAGTTCGAGCACAGGCCCGCCAGTTTTTTGAGCTAATTCGCGATAGAATCCGTCGCAGGGACCAGGCGGTACGACGCAGTCGTATAGTGACGGATTATCGTATATCGATGCTGAGACCATAGCGTTCATCAACCTCCGATGGATCAAGACAAATACAGTTTCCGACTTAGGTCAACTTTAAACGAGAGCTCCTCCCGGATTGTTGTTTTGAGCGCCCTCAGCGAGTGACTCGAGACACACGAATCCTACAAACGACTGCGTCTATCCTGGAGCCGCACTGCACCTGATCGACCACGTCTCGGTATCGGAGCGAGAAAGGGATGGACGCCACATGAAACAATGAAGATCCCCCGGGCTGGGAGCTCCGAAGACATACGTAACGCTCAAGGTGGATGGGCAATCTTGCTCGGGATCGCTGCGGGACTGTTTGCCGGCGCAGCCGTGCTTGTGGAGCAGGGGCAGAACGCGCAAACTTATGAAGATACTTCTGTGGTCGACTGTTCCACAGCTCGGCTATCGAGCGGCAGCTCCTTAGGGGAGCTGGAGGCACCCCAAATTGCTCTTGTAATCGCGCCATACCATGACGGCTCTGGTCGTCCGCTCGAACGGCGGCACTGCGTGCGGCGGCAATATACGACTGGTTGTCCGCCCAGCACGCGTGAGTACATTGCCCCTGTGGCCGACCGAGCGCTGCCTGCCCCGGAGTGGCCCTGGAGGCCGAGGTCAACTCGGAAGGTCCGAAACCGTGCAGTGTGGTCGTCGCCAGCCAGGCAACAGGGCTTCATAACCGCTGGTGCGCAAACGAAACGCTCCATCGAACCGATCGCGTTGGTAACCCGGCTATGCTTCAAGGAAGTGCTACGCGCACGGCACTTCCGCTGCGCTCGCACGTTCGGCAGATCAAACTTATTTCGGCCGCCCGATCAGGCGAGCAGCCAATCGTTCAAATGGAATTCATAGATCTTGCCGTCGTTCTCGGTCGGATTCGAGTCGTTGTCCACGCCGCGATCGACGACATAGAGGCTCATTTGGTGGCTCGGATCGTCGCTGCTCGGCGCCAGCGCAAGTCCCGCCGGCTTTTTCGCGTTGGCGGCGGAGATGTCGAGTGTGCCCAGCAGATCCCCGGTTGGCGTCACCATTGCCACGGAGGTGCGTGACACGATGACATAAAGCAGGTCGTGGACCGGATCATACGCGATGCCGCCGTCAGAAGGGGTGCCGAGCGATTGTGTAGAAAAACTCGTCACGACATCATCGCCCCCCGTGCTTGGGACGCCGTCGAATCTGCCGTTCGGGCCCGGAGCGATGGTGTAAATGCTATGGGTGGTGCCATCCTCGAGATAGAGCACGCCGCGGTTGGTGTCGTAGGCTACACTCTCGGGGTCCGTACTGCCGAACGCGGCGGTCCTGAACGAGGTCACGATATCGTCGGAGGTGTTGTAAAGCCCATCCTTGCCCGGGTTCAACTCGTAGACGCTCTTCGTGCCGGTATCGTCCGAGAAGAAGAGATGGTGGTTCGCCGGATTGTAGGTGACCCCGGCCGGCTCATCGGAGAAATTGATGGTGGTGAGCGTGCCCGTCAGGGTGCCGTTCAGATTCATCTGGAAGAGATTCTGGCCAGTGAAAATCGACATCTCCTCCACCTCACTATCGGCCACCAGCAGCGTGCCGAGGTGGGAGATATAGACGATATCGGTTGGGTCGGGGCTCGGCGGCGACCACTGCGAAGTCAGAATGGTGTGCGCCAAGGTCACGGATGTCGGCAACTGGCTGCCGCCGGTGACGTCGACGGTGAAGGTGTGCGTGGCGACGCTGCCGTCCGACGAGGTGGCTGTGACGTGGAGATCGATCGTCGGCTCGGACTGAGCGTTGAGCGTGCCGCTGCTCGATCGCGTGATGACGCCGGTGCTGGAATTGATGGCAAAGCGCGTGTCGTCGATCGTGTAGATGACCGTCGAACCGGCATCGGGATCCTTGGCCGAGGCGGTGATGCCGACGGCAGTACCGGCGGCAGCGTTCTGGCCGATCTGATTGGCCGCGGTGTTGGCATCGGGCGGCGCGTTGAACTTTACAGGCTCCGGGCTGTCGAGGACAGCGAGGGTGAAGCTCTTGTTGGCGGTGCTGCCGTCGGAAGAGGTTGCCGTCACCGTCAGGTTGATGGACGACTGGGTTTCGAAGTCGAGTGTGCCAAGGGCCGAACGCGTGATGACACCGGTATTGGAGATAGCGAAGCGTGCATCGTTGAGGCTGTAGGTGACGCTCGAGCCGGCATCGGGATCCGTTGCCGAAGCGGTGATCCCGGTGGATGCTCCCGCCGCGGCGAGCTCGGCGATCTGGTTGGCAGCGGGATCGGCATCGGCCGGTGTGTTGAAGGCCACCGGACTTCCGGATCCCGGCAAGACATATTCGATGTGCAGCAGCGGCGCGCTGGCGGGATTGTATTCGTAGGAATCGGCGGTGCGCGTGCCGGTGCCGGTGATCAGGAAGGCCATGTCGTTGAGCGCCGCCCAGCCCGAGCGGCTGACGATCTCCTGGACGATAGCCGTAAGGTCTGGCGTGCGCTCGGCCAAGCCGTGTTCGCCCACCGTGGTCCACGGGGCCGGCGTCCAAGCCGTCGACGCGTCGGTCGTTGCCCGTGACGATACATTGAAGCTGGTGCTGGTGAAGGCGCTTGCGTCGTCGGTGTCCTGGCCCTTGATCAGCAGCGAGGCCGCGCCTGTCTTCACCTCGTTGGTCTGGAACTGGATGTAGGCGCTGGTGATGATCGCGCCTTGCGGGATATCGATACCGGTGAAGCGGAGACCGACCGTCTGGCGGGTGCTGCTGTCAAAACCCAACTCCAGATCGTTGATGTTGGTCGAAATCGAGCCGGAGCCTTTCTCCTCGACGTCGTCCCCTGCGGTCGCGATCCTCGTTTCGAACACCGGGTCGGCCCCCAGGGCACTGGTGGCGGTCAATGCGCTCGCCGTTGCGGTGCCGGTCGTGGATGCGGCACCGGCACTGGTGTTTTCGTGGGTGGCATCTGGGAGGCCCGCACGATGCCATAAGCCCGAGGCATATCCTGTCGCGCTCTCAGGAAAGGTGCCGTCGAGATGAATACCAATTCTGGCTGCAGCTTCCGCAAGGCCGTTCAGGCCGGCATTGATCCCGCCTGTCGAAGTGCAGGCGGCAATGAGGGCATCGATTCTGGTCGCGGCTAGATCCGGGCCATCGCTATGAATGCTTTTGCCGATTCCGGCAGCAAGACTGCCGGAATCGGGAGTCGGTTCCTCGATCGCCGAAGCCCTTGGCCTGCTGTCAATATCGGCAGCCGGAGCGCCAGTTCCAGCGGTTGGGACCGGTCCGTCGCCGATCGTCTGAAGGTCTTTGAGGGAGGACCAGGAGCCGAACCAAGTCGCGTCGTTTCCAAGGCTCCCGCCAATGCCCGGGGTCCAAAGTAGTTCGGACATATAATGTCTCCTTCACCGCACGTCGCAAAACCTGGCGTCAGCCTGAATCGCAGCAGCCTCGAACCGTCGTATTCGGCCGAGCGCCATTCACGTGACTCGAGCTGAATGGTGGGTGAGAATCGTACCGAAGAGGCAGCGAAGAACCAGACACCACCAAACACAGGCGCAGCCCCTGCGCCAAGACGGCTTCGTGACAAGCTGGCAAAGCCGTGTTCGAGCTATTCTTCCTGCCGGCCAATTGACCCCGATCCATTCGAAGCTGCCCGCGACCGAATTCGGGGCTCAATTCACAGTTCTATAAACATTGGCACGACTTCAGAGAGCGCTTGCTATTACTTCAGAGAATTCTGCGTCATCACAACGGCTATTCGGTCAGACGAAGGGCTTAGAACTGGGCGGTAGTGCTGCAGGCTTCGAGAGCGCGAGGAACTCGAGCGCCCGGTTGGTATCGGGCGCTCTGCTGGGCACTCTATTGCGTTCGGCACGGGTGTGAAGCAGGGATAGGCACCGCGGGATACTAGCTGAAAGTTACTCGTCTAAAGTCTTTGTCGGGGCCGAACGGCTGGCTCATAATAGAGACTTGCCTCGGGTGGCAGCTGGGCTGCTCTGTCGGGCTGGCGAAGCCCGAAACTGGTGCATGCCTGGCGGGGTGTTAAGGCAGAGCTGACGACGACGCGTTTATTCTTGCGGCGTCTTCCGAATTTGTCGCTTCCCTGTTTAGCCCCTGTCAGTCAGCCTGAAGGCAATTTCAACGATGAGGCCTTCCGGCTGAGGGAGCCAGCTTACGCTCCCGCCTGCTCCTCGGAAGGCGCTGTCGAGCAAACGGGTGCCTGCCCCGTTTCGAGCTTTTCCAAGCACGATTGGGCCGCCACTTTCCTGCCATCGCATCCGAACCACGTCGTCCTGAATGTCCCAGCTGACGTGAACACGGCCCTCGCTCGCCGACCATGCACCGTATTTCGTGGCGTTGGTCGCCAGCTCGTGCAGAACAAGTCCCAGCATGAGCGTCGTGTCTGGATGAGGGCTGGCATCAGGGCCCCGATAGGATAGGCGGTCACTGCCATATGTCGCCGCCATTGCTTCGAGAAGCCCATGTAACGAGATGCCCCTCGGGTTTACTGCCGTTCCTGACTGAACTTCAGAGAGCGCCTTCAGACGCTCCGTAAAATTGTGCATGAACTCATCTGTGGTGTCTGAGCTCTTTGCCGATAAACGTGCGATCGATTGCACCAACTGGAAAAGGTTGGTGATCCGGTGGCGCATCTCGTCCGCGACCAGCGAGGCGCGTTCTTCGGCGTCCCGCAGTGCAAAAAGTAACGCGTGGGTTAGGCTGACAGCTGCGATCATGAGGCAACCGAACGTCAGGAATGCCAGTACGGCGACAAGCGTTCCCACGCCCCATTCGGGCGATGTGATCGGTTCCAGCCAGAGGGAGCTTCCGACGGCCACGCCAAGACCCAGGACGAGGATCCCAGCCCAGGAGCCGCCGAACAGGCTGGCTATCAGGATGGCGGGATAAAACGTCAGGAAAGCCAGCCCCCGTATCCATGGCGCAAGGCCGAGTCGGAGTAGGAGCGCGACAGCGAAGGCTGCAAGGCCCATAGCTGTCGAACGCGCGAGGGGTACTCTGGCGCGAGGCAGATATGCCAAGGCAAATTTCTGAAGCTCAGCATTGAGCTGCATTGCGATCCCCGCGTCGCGGCTCCCCATGCGCTTATGTTTGCCGACGGTCATGGCGCGGTCAAGAACCTCGCCGCCAATCCGAAAATCGCCTCTGCGGGGCATCAGCGAAAATCCGGTTCCGGCTACCCTTGCCAATTCCCAGAGCGAGCTTAGCTTACGTGAGCAAAGTCTTATTTTGGTGCTCGGCGGTGGGGATGCGCGCATCGGGGACAGATCGCTTGACTGCAGAATCGGGGTCGGAAACGAGCGACGCAGGGATCCTGCTCAGGCTGACCGATCGATTGTATCGGGCAACCTCCAAGGATGAGGTATTCGACGCAGCTCTAGAGGCGATTTGCGATGCGCTGGGTTGCAAATCGGCCTCAATTCTCCAGTTCGACGAGGCTTACGTCATGCGCTTTGTTGCGTGGCGCGGTTTGTCGGACGGGTATCGGCTGGCCGTCGATGGACACAGCCCGTGGAAAGCCGGCCAGCGCGACGTCGCCCCCATCTACGTTGCGGATATTCTGCAAACCAACGAACCCACTTGGCTGAAGGAGGTGATCGCGCAAGAGGGCATTCGGGCTTTGGCGTTCGTCCCGATCGAGGCGCATGCACAGGTCGTAGGCAAGTTCATGAGCTATTTCGGCTCACCGCATTCCTGGAGCGAGAGGGAAAACGAGATCGCGGTGACGATTGCACGGCAGGTCGGGTTTGCGATTGAACGCTGGCGTGCCGAAGAGGCGCGCCTCTTTGCCGAACGCGAGTTGCGTCTGTCGGAGGAGCGCTTCCGACTGATGTCCGAGGACGCTCCCGTGATGATCTGGACCTCGGATTCCAACGGACATTGCAGTCATCTGAACGGTCTGTTGCGGGATTTCTGGGGAATCGACGAATCCGAGGTCGCGACCTTCCAATGGCAACACACCATCCATCCCGAAGATGCGCCCCACGTGGCCTCGGCAATGGCGACTGCGTTGGCGACCAGATCACGAGTAGGGCTCATGGCGCGGTACCGCAGTGCGGAGGACGGATACCGCGTGCTGCAGACGGAAGCCCGCCCCAACTATGCGCCGGATGGCAAAATTCATGGGCATGATCGGCGTCAATATCGACGCCACTGAAAGGGAGCGGGCGCAAAGGGCGCTACAGGAAAGCGAACGTCGGTTCAGGGATATGGCGGATGCCATGCCGCAGTTGGTCTGGACGGCCGACGGTCAGGGTCGGGTGGACTATTGCAACACCAGGGTTTCCGAATACGTCGAGGGCCGTACGGGGGCCCAAGGCGACTTTGACTGGACTTCCCTGATCGATCCGGAGGATCTTGAGAGTACCACAAAGGCCTGGAACCTAGCCTTGCAAACCGGGCAGCCCTACCAAATTGCCCACCGGCTAGTGATGCGCAACGGTGATGCGCGTTGGCACTTGAGCCGGGCGACGCCGATCAGTGATCACGGTGAGGTTCAGAAATGGTTTGGCACGGCAACGGACATTGATGACCTGAGGCGGGCGGAGGATCGCCTGAAGCAGAGTGTGAAGCGGCAGCTCATCGCGGTGGAAGGCGCCGGCCTGGGCGTGTTCGAATGGGACATGACGACCGACAGGACCATCTGGGAAAACCGTCGCATGTACGACATCTTCGGTTTTGATCCAGATGAGCCCAGCCCCGGCAAGTCGGAGTTTACCCGTTTTTTCCTTCACCCGGACGACGTCCCGCTGTTGGAAGAATCACTGCGGAAAGCAGGTCAGCAGGACCAGTCGTTTCGACTGGTCTGCCGGATCATGCGCAAGGCGGACCGGGAACTGCGCTGGTTAGAGGTCTGTGGCAGGTTCGAATTCGATGCCTCAGGACAGCCAGTCAGACTGGTCGGCGTTACCGCTGATATCACCGAACGCAAGCAGCTTGAGGAGCACCAACACCTTCTGATCAATGAGCTTAATCATCGGGTCAAAAACACCTTGGGCGTCGTCCAGTCTCTGGCGAAACAGACCTTCAAAACGAGCGATCCGGCCACTCTGTCGGCCTTCGAAGGCCGTTTGAAAGCGCTTGCCCATGTCCACAACCTGTTGGCCGAGCGGAGCTGGGAGAGGGCCTTCCTCGGCGAAGTGGCGCGGGAGGCCGTTTTATCCCGGCCAACAGACCGGACTCGGATCCAAATGACGGGCCCGGAGATCCAGTTGAGCCCCCGCCAGGCTCTGACGATGGCGATGGTCATTCACGAGCTATACACGAACGCCTGCAAATACGGGGCACTTTCGGATGCGACGGGCTTGGTAAAGCTGGCCTGGCAGGATTTGTCGGATCATGTGATCGTCAACTGGGCGGAGGAGAACGGCCCGCCGTGCGAGTTCCCGGCAAGGCGCGGTTTTGGCTCACTGTTGATCGAGCAGGCGCTGCGGGCAGAACTGCAAGCGACCGTTGACAGAGACTTTCGGCCCAGCGGTCTTGTTTGCACGATCTCGATCCCGTTGCAAAGGGTGATGGCGTGAACGCGACATCTCTCCGGGGGCGCGCGGTGCTCATCCTGGAAGATGAGTTCCTTATTGCGCTCGAGGCCAGCGAGATCCTCGAGGGCTGCGGGGCTACCGTCGTTGGACCTGCCTATCGGGTGCAGGAGGCGCTCACGCTTGTCGAGGCAAATCACGTCGACTTGGCTTTCCTCGACGTAAACCCCGTAGTGGGCGTGTTGCAGGCGAAGGGAGTTCCTGTTGCGTTGACAACCGGCTACGGAAAGAACTTGCCCTTCTCCTTTGCTGGACCTGTCCTGGCTAAACCTTACAGTCCTGAGGAGCTGGTGGCGATCATGAGCGCACTTGCCGGCTGATGTCCCCAGGTAAGGAGATCAGCCGATCAGGCGATATCAATAATCGCCGCGCTAATACCGATCGCTGCGCTGTGTAGATGCGGGCGTCGCCAGCGCCGCTGGCGCGCTGCTGGCTCCCGTTTGGGTCTGGCATCCGGCACAGCCACCCTCGTTAAGCGCCTGCATCGTATGCGGCTCGTCGATGCAGCGAGGGATCTCAAATGATCTCGCCTGCCAGGCGAGCTTTCGGTTCAGCCCTTGGCCGGCGTAGCGGTTGCCGATACCTGCTGCGCGGCCAGGAACATCAATGTTGAAGCGGCGGTGCGGCGTCTCCAGCCGGCGGTTTCGGCCGCGTCGAGGAGTCCCGCAAGCAGCGGATGTGCGAGCGGGCTCCGACCGATTTTGAGATCCTGCGACTGAAGTCCAATTTCCGTCGCATTGGTCTTACCTGCGAAACATGCTCCTCGACGTTGGTCGCTCCCATCCCAAAATTGTAATGATTGGCGAAATGCACCGGTGAGGATGCGTGGTAATAGTTAATTCAACCATTGCTGGTATCTATTGGGTGGCGGCTCCGACAGCTGGCAGGGTGGGCTGCTGGGTGTTGCCGGAGCCGCCTGCGCGGCCGATGGAAAGACCGCGCTGTCTCAGAATAGGACAGCGCGGTCTATAATCAGTTAAGGCTAACGTATTCGCCGCCTCCCTCCTTTGTATATGTGCGAGGTTTCAACGGGAACGGACGCTCTCGGTGTCAGTTTCTGCACGGTCATATCCAGCTGTCACTGGCGATTGCCGCTCAGCCGGTCGCCTGTTCCCCCCATAGCTGGCGACGGGCTGTCGCTATCATCAGCACTGCGAAAGCCTGTCGGTAAACAGACATATGCCCGCGGGACCAAAATCTTTTTAAATGACGGCGCTGCTGCCGCCGCTAGGTCACGGCCAACTTCAGCAAGGGGATTCGCGATGAAGCGCACATATGAAAAGCCGACACTGGTCAAGCGAGCCAGCCAACATCGTCGTCTCGCTCGCGAACGGCGGGCAACCGGATAAGACGATGCCCGTCCAAAGCGACCTCGGTCGTATCGAGAACGCTGGCGCTCCGGCGATGGAATGGGATATCTCCGGCCGAAGATGAAATGCGCGGTGTGCGCGGCGACAATCAAGGTGAGACTCAGCGTCAATCAGGATGAGACTCGGCGGCGGGGGTGTGACGAAGGGAGGGC
>NZ_RZTV01001186.1:0-231 GCF_003997555.1 Mesorhizobium sp. M1A.T.Ca.IN.004.03.1.1
ATCGACGGCGTGATCCAGGGCGAAGCGATCCGCCTCGTCGCCGCCAGGGACCAGAAACCGGATATCGGCTCGGCCGGCGATGGCGCAACACTCGCCCCTGCGCCGCCGCGCTTCGAGGATGCCTTCATCGATATGCTGGGCGGCGGTCCGGGTGGCCGCTCCAGGCTCGCAGAGGCGCAGCAATCGCTGAAGGCTGAGAACGACCGGCCGGTGATCGAGGCCAAGGGCCTG
>NZ_RZTV01001187.1:0-231 GCF_003997555.1 Mesorhizobium sp. M1A.T.Ca.IN.004.03.1.1
AACAGGTCGAAGCGGTGGCGGAACGGCCGTTCGGCTTCTTCCACAAATACGCCTTCAACACCCTTCGCCAGGTGGGCGCCAATTTCGAACTGGCGGCCGATTACCTCACCTGGCTCTCCCCTGATGAATTCGCGGTCGCAATACACCGTGCTATCGGAGGAATGGTATTCACGCGCGCCTGATACGCTCGATGCGGCGCAGGCGAGCACCTTGCCCTGCGCCGGACTGACT
>NZ_RZTV01001188.1:0-231 GCF_003997555.1 Mesorhizobium sp. M1A.T.Ca.IN.004.03.1.1
CGGCCTCCAGCGCGCCGGCATCCACCTCTATGCCGGCTTCGCGCAACATAGCGATGCCGCGGCCGGAGACACGCCGGTCGGGATCGGTGACGCTGATCACGACGCGGGCAACGCCATAGGCGATCAGCGCCTCGGAACAGGGCGGCGTTTTGCCGTGATGCGAGCAGGGTTCGAGCGTCACATAGGCGGTCGCGCCGCGGGCGAGCACGCCTGCTTCAGCGAGCGCCTGCG
>NZ_RZTV01001189.1:0-231 GCF_003997555.1 Mesorhizobium sp. M1A.T.Ca.IN.004.03.1.1
CTGGAAAGAAACATACAGCGTAGGTTTTAGGAACGCTACGGTTTCTTTCGATCCCCCGTGGCCCGTTTCGCCGACTCTTCACGGCACCGATACACCGCCGAAACACGGCCGATCGCGTAGCGTTGTCGGACCCCGACCGAAAGGCTCCGTCGTGCCCCGGCCGTCGCATCCGAAGCTCTCCCGCGAGGCGATCGCGCGCGCGACGCTCGCCCTGGTCGATCGCGACGGACC
>NZ_RZTV01001190.1:0-231 GCF_003997555.1 Mesorhizobium sp. M1A.T.Ca.IN.004.03.1.1
GCGAGTGCGCAAGGCGGTCTACCGTCTGCTGACCGGCCAGGAGCCGCCAAAAAGCGACGTGCGTCTTAGTTCGACCACGGATCGTGTGCTGTTGACCAACACCGTGCCCTACAAACCGGTCGGCAACAAAGCCTACCCGCCCCAGGTCAAAGAGCCCTTGCGGCCCTATATCGCGCAACTGCTGGTCTGCCGCTGGCAGGGAACGCAGATCATTACAATGGGCACCGAGGC
>NZ_RZTV01001191.1:0-231 GCF_003997555.1 Mesorhizobium sp. M1A.T.Ca.IN.004.03.1.1
GTTCGGCGCAGACGTCGTCATGGCTGTCCAACCCGCCGAGAATGAAGCCGCCGCCATGGGCATAGAGCACCATCGCGGCCTTGTCCGGTTCCGCGCTGCGGTAGATGCGGATCGGGATGCTGTTGGTCGGTGTGGGGATGGCGGTCGTTTCCGCCGTCACGCCTTGCGGGTAGCCGGCGAAGAACTCCCGGCACATCCGGTCGTAGATCGCCCGCTGCTCCGCTATCGTGT
>NZ_RZTV01001192.1:0-231 GCF_003997555.1 Mesorhizobium sp. M1A.T.Ca.IN.004.03.1.1
GCTTGCGGGGACCTTCGCGTCGGCCGGGCGCTCGCGCAGCGCCTCGGCGATGACGGCGCAGAAAACGAGGTGGCCGGCATCTCTTTCGCTGTGGCGCACGATGGCCGGAAATGGGCCGAATAGGTCGTCCTTCAACGCATAACGTTCCGCGGAGAGCGCCAGCCAGCGCGCCAGCACGTCCTCGTCCTGGGCGAGTTCGTCCGGGCGGATGGGCAGAGGCGGCGCCAGGAG
>NZ_RZTV01001193.1:0-231 GCF_003997555.1 Mesorhizobium sp. M1A.T.Ca.IN.004.03.1.1
AAAAGAACGACGCTCGCTTGACGATGCCCTTCCAGCGCAGTCGCGACAAGTAGGGAATTCGTCACAATCGTTAAAGACATGTCGCGGGGTAAGGCGCCGGCGAAGGCAACACTGAGGGCTCCATGGTGCATCATGATCGTTGCGCCGGATTGTACGAGTTTCGCTCCGGCAGCAGCCAGCGGTGCGAGATCCATGGTCGAGGACCTCGACCGCCTCGGGCCCGGTCTTGGC
>NZ_RZTV01001194.1:0-231 GCF_003997555.1 Mesorhizobium sp. M1A.T.Ca.IN.004.03.1.1
CGCTGACCTCCTTCCTGCTCTTGTCCGCCCTGCTGGCGCTCGGCTGGCGCGCCGGTTTCTCGCCCAGCTTCCTGCTCATTGCCGGCGCCGTGTTTTCGATGCTCAGCCTGCTCACCGTCGGAAGCGGCGTGAAGCCGCGCCATGAGCTGAAGCCGATCCAGACCTTCGACCGCCTGGCCATGGCCGGCGCGCTGCTCGCGGTCTTTGCCATTCACGGCTATGGCGTGCTTT
>NZ_RZTV01001195.1:0-231 GCF_003997555.1 Mesorhizobium sp. M1A.T.Ca.IN.004.03.1.1
AGTGGGTCGGGGAGGGGATGGGTCGGGCAGGGAACTTCGCCCGCGAAGAAGGGGAGTGGGCAGCGCCCGGAGCTGCTGCATGCCCGGCACGATCATCACGGCCGGATCCTGCGGCAGCACCGCGAGGACGGGGGCGATGCAATCCGGCGGACAATGCATCGGGCCAGTTTTGCCGCTTGTGTCCTTGCACGCCTTGCAGTCGTGGTGCATGGCGCCGTCAGCCATCTTGCC
>NZ_RZTV01000114.1:0-335 GCF_003997555.1 Mesorhizobium sp. M1A.T.Ca.IN.004.03.1.1
TCGGCCCCGACCGCGGCAATCAGGGCCGACAGAGACAACTTGTCCGATGCGCCGACGCGGCGAAGGACCGCGTGGCGATAGCCGTCGCCAGGCAGCCGGCGCAGCATCTTCGCCCCCTCGATGCCGGCCGCTACGGCCCGGGGCATTACATCCTTGGCGTCAAGCGGACAGCCGAGAATCTCGCTGTAGTCGCTGAGGACCCACCAGAGGAAGTCGATCTCCTCGCGATCCAGGTCTTGGTTGCCCTTGAGCGCGGCGATGACCGGCGCCGTCGCCTTGCGATACGCGTTGTTGGCCCTGGTGCCGGCCGCATTGGCCTCGGGTATCGTGAGCGT
>NZ_RZTV01001196.1:0-231 GCF_003997555.1 Mesorhizobium sp. M1A.T.Ca.IN.004.03.1.1
CGCCAATCGCGCTCGATCGACCGGTGGATGATTTTCGCGGGCATTGTCGTCATGGCTTGCAGGTCCCTGTCATTTGGTTTCGTCAGAATAACAAACCGGCCGACAGCGTCTTGAACAAAACGGTCAGTCGCCTCTTTTCCGCGTGGCGAGCTGGTCGAAAATGACGGCGGGCGTCAGCGTCGAAAGCTCGCCGACCTCGCGCGTCATGTGGGGCTGGTCGGCAAAGCCCGC
>NZ_RZTV01001197.1:0-231 GCF_003997555.1 Mesorhizobium sp. M1A.T.Ca.IN.004.03.1.1
GTCGCCGGTGCGACGGTCTTCGTCATAGTCGCCGCCCCAGCCGGAGCCCTTTTCCATAACGAAAGTGCGATAGACTTGCCCGTCGCGGTAATCGACCAGCACGAAATGCGTGCCCGGCGGAACAGGCTGCCCGCTCTTCACCGCCTGGATGGCTTCCTTCGTCGTCATGATGTGCTCGGTCACGTTGCCGCGTCTGACGGTGGTGTAGTGAACGAGACCGGCCAATTCGGG
>NZ_RZTV01001198.1:0-231 GCF_003997555.1 Mesorhizobium sp. M1A.T.Ca.IN.004.03.1.1
GGTGGCCATTGGGATAGTCCTTTTCCCTTAGTCTGTGTTTATCCGCGCCCCCGAGAGGAAGCGGACGGCTTTAGCTTTCGTCCCGATTGGGGTTGGGGACGAAGGGTCAGTCGGAGAAGTCACGTACGGGGAAAGAACGTCTACGTAGGCGGGTAGTCCCGCGCCGCCTTCCAAACGGAAGGGATTACCACATCAGTCCAGTCACCGGCATGCAAATGCCCGAGTAAGTCA
>NZ_RZTV01001199.1:0-231 GCF_003997555.1 Mesorhizobium sp. M1A.T.Ca.IN.004.03.1.1
ATTATGCTGATGGAAGAGCCGGCCCTTCTCGGCGATCAGCACGAAGATAAGGCCGATGATCGAGACGATGAAATAACCGGCGACCATCGGCAGCGCCGTGCCGTCGAAAGCCTGGCCGATGCCGGCGCCGATAAGGGCGCCGCCGACCGTGCTCATGAAGCCGAGAACGGAGGAAGCGGTGCCGGCGACGTGTCCCAGCGGCTCCATGGCCAGCGAATTGAAGTTCGAGCC
>NZ_RZTV01001200.1:0-230 GCF_003997555.1 Mesorhizobium sp. M1A.T.Ca.IN.004.03.1.1
GCGACCACGGCCGGGGATAGCCCAGGTCGGATCGGACAGATTGTCGTCCGTGCCGTAGCCGGCCATGACGAAGAGCGAGAGAGCGTCACTAACATTCACATCCAAACGGAGCTTGCCGGCGACTTCCTCGTAGTTGCTGTCGTACGCAATGACGCCACTGATGGCGCCCCAGCCCTGCGTGTACTTCACGCCGCCGACCACGTGCGGAACGTAGCTGTCGATCGTGCCCT
>NZ_RZTV01001201.1:0-230 GCF_003997555.1 Mesorhizobium sp. M1A.T.Ca.IN.004.03.1.1
AGCATCCTTCCGAAGGGAGGGCACCGTCGGCCACAAGCGGTGCATCGTTTCGCGCCAACTGCTCGCCCCCGCCACATGGCGAGCGCTTCGCTTTCACTCTGTCGAGGTGCCTTTTGAAGACTTTGCCCCGACGGCGAACTCGATCGCAGGAACGACGTCCGTGACAAGCCAGGCGCCCAGGTCGTTGGCCTCAGGCCAACCCTCGCGACCGCCGAGCTGGTAAAGGAGCA
>NZ_RZTV01001202.1:0-230 GCF_003997555.1 Mesorhizobium sp. M1A.T.Ca.IN.004.03.1.1
CACCCGTCAGGACGGCGCAGTCGTCTTCGACTATTGGGAGGACGCCACCCTGCAGGCTGAGCGCCAGCGCCAGCATCTCCAGGCAATCAAAGAGCTGGTCTCTCAGGGGAGCAAGACGTTCAGAATTGCCCACGATCAGGTCTTTCGGCTGGCGGACGTCGCGATCGATATCCAGGGTCACGACCCGCGTGAGGTCGAGGACCTCGCGTCCAGGATAAGAGCCATTGGCG
>NZ_RZTV01001203.1:0-230 GCF_003997555.1 Mesorhizobium sp. M1A.T.Ca.IN.004.03.1.1
CGCAAAACCCGCGCGCGATGTGGCCTGGCTGACCAAGCTCTTCCGTGACCAGACCGAGAAGATCGAGCCGGGCTTCGGCATCGAGAAGCTGAGCCTCGTTGCCGTCATGTCCGAGCCGCTCGAGGATATCCAGAAATCGTCGTCGCTAGTCGAGGACGAGGTCACTGACGTGACACCGCTGATCGACATCTACGGAAACCGCGGCCAGCGCGTCTATCGCGTCGTCCCGG
>NZ_RZTV01001204.1:0-230 GCF_003997555.1 Mesorhizobium sp. M1A.T.Ca.IN.004.03.1.1
AGGAAATCCGCCAGATCCAGCAGCAGCTCGGCATCACCACGGTCTTCGTCACCCACGACCAGGAAGAAGCTCTGTCGATCTCCGACCGCATTGTCGTCATGAATGCCGGCAAGGCTGACCAGATCGGTTCGCCCTTCGAGATCTACAACACGCCGGCGACACGCTTCGTCGCCTCCTTCGTCGGCACGTTGAACCTCATCGAGGCCAAGGTCATCGACCCCGGCGCCAAC
>NZ_RZTV01001205.1:0-230 GCF_003997555.1 Mesorhizobium sp. M1A.T.Ca.IN.004.03.1.1
ATCAGCGCTTCGATAGACATGGCAGCCCGTCCCGGTTGTTCCCGAAGGGTCAGGCCACGGGCTTCAAATCTGCAAGCAGCGTCGGGATCAGCTCCGACACCGTCGGGTGGATCGGCACCGACCATTTCAGCGCGGGATAGGTCGTTCCCGCATTCATCGCATCGATCAGGCCGTGGATCACCTCGTCGCCCTCGATGCCGAGGATCGCCGCGCCGAGGATTTGCTTGGTC
>NZ_RZTV01000115.1:0-335 GCF_003997555.1 Mesorhizobium sp. M1A.T.Ca.IN.004.03.1.1
GCCGACCCGCCGTATAATCTGCAGCTCGGCGGAACGCTGCACCGTCCCGACCAGTCGCTGGTCGACGCGGTCGACGACGAATGGGATCAGTTCGCCTCCTTCGAGGCCCATGAGGCGTTTACCCGCGCCTGGCTGCTGGCTTGCCGCCGCGTGCTGAAGCCGACAGGCTCGATCTGGGTGATCGGCTCCTACCACAATATCTTCCGTGTCGGCGCCACGCTGCAGGATCTGAATTTCTGGATCCTGAACGACATCATCTGGCGCAAGACCAATCCGATGCCGAACTTCAAGGGCCGCCGTTTCCAGAACGCCCATGAGACGGTGATCTGGGCGAG
>NZ_RZTV01001206.1:0-230 GCF_003997555.1 Mesorhizobium sp. M1A.T.Ca.IN.004.03.1.1
GTCGCCGATGGACATCCCGGCGATCAAGGGCATCGACTTCAAGACGGAAGCTGAAATCGAGCGTCACGCCGACGACAGCGAGCCGCTTTCCATGCTCGCATTCAAGATCATGAACGACCCCTTCGTCGGTTCGCTGACCTTCGCCCGCATCTACTCCGGCAAGCTGGAAAAGGGCGCGTCGGTCATGAACACGGTCAAGGACAAGCGCGAGCGCGTCGGCCGCATGCTGC
>NZ_RZTV01001207.1:0-230 GCF_003997555.1 Mesorhizobium sp. M1A.T.Ca.IN.004.03.1.1
CTGGTGCAGGCCGATCTTGATAGCGATGGCGGTTGGGCTGCGGCTGTCGAAGGATGCGACTATGTCATTCACACCGCATCGCCTTTCCCTCCGGGATATCCTGAAAATGAGAATGCACTGATCCAGACAGCCCGCGATGGTGCGTTGCGCGTGCTTCGCGAGGCGCATCGGGCACGGGTCAAACGTGTGGTTCTGACATCCTCTGTAGCTGCCACCAACCATGGCACGGG
>NZ_RZTV01001208.1:0-230 GCF_003997555.1 Mesorhizobium sp. M1A.T.Ca.IN.004.03.1.1
AGGCTGAAGCCGCCAACGCGCAGGCCATGCTGTCCAACAACGAGGCGCTGATTGCGCATCTCGAGCTGCGCATCGAGAGGCTGAAACGCGAACTGTACGGGCAGCGCTCCGAGCGCACGGCAAGGCTTATCGAGCAGTTGGAATTGCAACTGGAAGACCTCGCGACGTCGGCGAGCGAGGATGAGCTTGCCGCAGTCGCCGCGGCGGCGAAGACCCAGAGCGTGCGTTCC
>NZ_RZTV01001209.1:0-230 GCF_003997555.1 Mesorhizobium sp. M1A.T.Ca.IN.004.03.1.1
GAAAGCCCGGAGAGCAGCAGAACGATGAAGACGAAGCGGATGCCGAGATCGGCAAGCACCGGCCCGACAATGTTGGGCAGGATTTCGGAGCGAATGAGATAGAGGGTGCTTTCGCCGCGGATGCGCGCGACGGTGATGAAATCCATCGCATTGATGTTGACGGCGAGCGCCCGCGCGAAGCGGTAGGCGCCGGGGATGTAGATCACCGACAGCGTCAGGATCAGAACCGG
>NZ_RZTV01001210.1:0-230 GCF_003997555.1 Mesorhizobium sp. M1A.T.Ca.IN.004.03.1.1
GACACGGCCGCCGGGCTTGCAGATGCGATAAAGCTCCCGCAGGAGCATCTCGGGGCGGTCGAAAATCTGTAGCGAATGCCGGCAGGTTACAAAATCGAATTGATTGTCTCGAAGCAGCATCTGTGATGCATCGCCATAGGTGTACTCGATGCCGTCCATGCCGAACTCGGCGGCGACCTTGCGGGCATAGTCGAGACTGCGCACGGAGTGGTCGAGTGCGACAAGGCGCG
>NZ_RZTV01001211.1:0-230 GCF_003997555.1 Mesorhizobium sp. M1A.T.Ca.IN.004.03.1.1
CAGCATCCATGGCGAAAACAGTCGGCGATTTCCTTGTGGCACGGCTTCGCGAATGGGGCGTGCGACGTATGTTCGGCTATCCCGGCGACGGCATCAACGGCGTCTTCGGGGCGCTCCATCGCGCATCCGACAAGATGGAGTTCATCCAGGCACGACACGAGGAAATGGCGGCTTTCATGGCCAGCGCCTATGCGAAGTTCTCAGGCGAACTTGGCGTCTGCATCGCAACC
>NZ_RZTV01001212.1:0-230 GCF_003997555.1 Mesorhizobium sp. M1A.T.Ca.IN.004.03.1.1
GCACCACTACCTGCTGTTCGTCATTGTTGAAATGCACGACGATGTTGACCGACTGGCCGGGCCAGAGCGCACCGGAGGCATTCTCGAATTTCGCCTTGGCGAGGATCGTGCCCGAGGCGGTGTCGACCGTATTGTCGTAGAAGCTGATCTCACCCTTTCGCACTTGCCCCTTGGTGGAATTGGGGGCGGTGCTGACCTCGACCGGACCTGCTGCCAGAGCGCGCTTCAGC
>NZ_RZTV01001213.1:0-230 GCF_003997555.1 Mesorhizobium sp. M1A.T.Ca.IN.004.03.1.1
CGATCCTTCTCGTTCTGCTTGTGGCCGGGCTGCTCGCTCCCGTCATTTCGCCGGGCGATCCGCTGAAAATTGCCGGCCACGCCCTGCTGGCGCCGTTCGCCGATCCGGCTTTCCCGCTCGGCACCGACCGTCTCGGCCGCGACGTGTTGGCGGGCCTGCTCTATGGTGCCAGGACCTCGCTTGCCGTTGGCCTCGCGGCGGCGTTTGCGGCCATGGTGCTTGGGCTCTGC
>NZ_RZTV01001214.1:0-230 GCF_003997555.1 Mesorhizobium sp. M1A.T.Ca.IN.004.03.1.1
GCAGGGCCTGATTTGCCGCGGCCGATGACATTGCCGTTCCTGTCCGCGACTGCGGCCCGGCAGCTCGTTCCGCCGCCGTCTATGCCGATTGCAAGCTCCGTCATCGGGCCCTCCGAATATGCGTTCCCCATGGTTTTTAATACAATACCAAAAAAATACCATTTACCAAGTGGGAATGACACGGAAAATCGATCTTTTTATCATATTGATTTTGCTTGATTAAATTTTTT
>NZ_RZTV01001215.1:0-230 GCF_003997555.1 Mesorhizobium sp. M1A.T.Ca.IN.004.03.1.1
ATGAAGAGCTTCGACGCCATCGTTATCGGCGCCGGCCAGGCCGGCCCGTTCCTCGCCGCCCGCATGGTCGAAAAGGGCATGAAGGTAGCGCTGATCGAACGCAAATTTCTGGGCGGCACCTGCGTCAATGCCGGCTGCATGCCGACCAAGACGCTGGTCGCCAGCGCCCGCGCTGCCCATGTCGCAAGAAGTGGCGCCGCCTACGGTGTCAATATCCCCGGCGAAATCGC
>NZ_RZTV01000116.1:0-334 GCF_003997555.1 Mesorhizobium sp. M1A.T.Ca.IN.004.03.1.1
GTCCCCGACAGTTTGCCTCCTTCGACCTCGCTAAAGGCACCGTCGAAAGCGACGCCCGCCATATCAGCGCCTGAAATCTTCCCATCCGCGATCACAAACATCGCAAGGCCATTACCCGCACCGCCTGCGAAATAGCCCGCATAAAAACCATTCATCGTCGCACCTCCTTTGTTACGAGGAGAAGATCAAGTTCACCGAGTCGGAGCAACTAGACGGAGAACTTAATCACAATTATTACTTTTATTCCTGGCTCGAAGTTGCATCTCCAAATTACGGTGCCAACCAATGACTGATGCTCAAACCTTCTTGGCTCGTCACTTTGTGGCGGTAAGCG
>NZ_RZTV01001216.1:0-230 GCF_003997555.1 Mesorhizobium sp. M1A.T.Ca.IN.004.03.1.1
CTGTCGTCATATCCATGTCTCCTTTTCAGAGACCTGGAAATGACGTGAAATGCCTGGTTTCGCGCGCCAAAAGCTCTCACGCTCTTGCCTAATCCTCTCATGTGCGCGCTTGCGCGTCACAGGTGCGCGCTTGCGTGTCACAGGTGCGCGCTGGCGCGTCACCCGGGTGCGCTCTCGCGCGTTGCACGGCTCGTGCGGATCGGCAATGCTGAACCGATGAACGAAGCGCT
>NZ_RZTV01001217.1:0-230 GCF_003997555.1 Mesorhizobium sp. M1A.T.Ca.IN.004.03.1.1
ACGAGATGGTGATGCCGAGCTGGGTGGCTGCAAGGTTGGAGTCGAGATTGTCGACGGCGCGCTGAAGTGCCGAGGCGTTCATGCGGCCTGCCGCAGCGAGTTCGGCGACGCGGCTACGCCTGACCGACACCAGGGCGAATTCGGCGGCAACGAAGAAGCCATTGGCGGCGACAAGAAGAAACACGGCTAGTATCCCAACATAGTCGGAGAGCCCGCCGGCGGAATCGGAC
>NZ_RZTV01001218.1:0-230 GCF_003997555.1 Mesorhizobium sp. M1A.T.Ca.IN.004.03.1.1
CGATTTTCCCGACATCCGCAATTGCGGCGACTCGGCAATCTGGCTGGGTGAGATGGCCTATCTCAAGGATCGCTTCGGCAAGCGCCCGGACTATGTTTCCAGGCTGTACGACTTCTCCGCCGACGAACTGAAACGACGGGTACCGACCGGTCCGATCTTCATTCACGGCGGCGGCAATTTCGGCGATATCTGGGTTGCCCACCAGGATTTTCGCGAAGCCATCATGGAGC
>NZ_RZTV01001219.1:0-230 GCF_003997555.1 Mesorhizobium sp. M1A.T.Ca.IN.004.03.1.1
GTTCGACGCCGGCCGCGACGGCATGCTTGCGGACGACCGCTTTGGCGAGCTGGAGCCGTTCATGGCTATGGCGTCGAAGAGCGGTCATGAGTTCCGCGCCTATGACGATGCGCTCGATTTCATTGCCGGAAAACGGGATGCGGAACGGCGAGCCTCGAAGCTCGATCGGCTTTTCCCGCAAGATGCCGCCGATCCTGGACTGCAAGCGCTCCTGAAGGTGCCGCTCTATC
>NZ_RZTV01001220.1:0-230 GCF_003997555.1 Mesorhizobium sp. M1A.T.Ca.IN.004.03.1.1
ACGTTTTCCTGAACAAAGACCTTTTTCAGCGCAGCATGCCCAGCGATCATGGTCAGAACGTTGTTGCTAAAAGTGCCGCCGTGCGAGAGCATTCTCTCATGACCGGGTCCCAGCCTGTCCATATGTCGCGCGGGCCCGCACAAAGCCCCGAAGTTGAGACCGCCGCCGAAGAACTTGCCGAGCGTGGTCAGGTCTGGATAGACACCGATTACCGATTGATAACCGCCGAC
>NZ_RZTV01001221.1:0-229 GCF_003997555.1 Mesorhizobium sp. M1A.T.Ca.IN.004.03.1.1
TGATTTACTGATGGATTGTAGCCAGGTGGTGATGCTAAGTCTTGGCTTCGATCTGATTTCACCCTAAAATACATATATTAATTAATATCTTCACAAAAATTAGGTCTTTCCCTTATTACTACAGTATTACTATAGCTCATTAGAGCCTTTATTTTTATTTCTTGTGGCGCTAAAGACTTGTTTCTTATAAGATTTTTTATAAGGAAATTTGATAAAGACTGGTGGAATT
>NZ_RZTV01001222.1:0-229 GCF_003997555.1 Mesorhizobium sp. M1A.T.Ca.IN.004.03.1.1
GGATCCTGCTCGCCCGGATCGGACGCGCCGAGGAGGCGCGCAGGCTACTCTCGGACGAGCGCCTCGCCACCAATCCGGAAGCCCGGCTCTGGCGCGGCTACGCCGATGCCCAGGCCGGCCGCTGGAGCGAGGCGGCGGTCGCCCTGCGCGCGGGCGAATCGGTTCTGGAGCGCTACCCCGAGCCGCTCGCCTCGCTGTTCCACGCCGCCGCCGCCGAGGCTGCGGTCGA
>NZ_RZTV01001223.1:0-229 GCF_003997555.1 Mesorhizobium sp. M1A.T.Ca.IN.004.03.1.1
GTCCGGGGAAAGTTATTCATAGGCGAAGCTGATCTGGTTTGGGGAGGATCGGAGCTTGCGTTGACTTGGGTTGACGGGCGGCGGTTTGTCGATGGCGGCGATGTTTCGTCGCTCGAAGAGGCATCGGGCGACCAAATCGGTGAACCTGAGGATGGGCATGGCGATACGGCAGGCCCGGGCGGCGATGCGCAGCAGCGCATAGGCGATCATGGCGGCGAAGAGCTGCAGG
>NZ_RZTV01001224.1:0-229 GCF_003997555.1 Mesorhizobium sp. M1A.T.Ca.IN.004.03.1.1
GTGCAATCATCGGCGCCGATCAGGGCATGATCATCTCGGGTGACGTGTTCCTGTTCCCCGAACCCGCGGATGATGCGATGGGCAAGGCGCAGGATCTGCTCCTCAAGACCTTCACGGATATTCCGACACAGACCGCCTTTGCGGTTGCCAACGGTACGATCCCTATCCTGAAGGGCGCCGATACGTCGAAGCTCAACAGCTGTATTGCGCAAGCGTCGCATTATTTCAG
>NZ_RZTV01001225.1:0-229 GCF_003997555.1 Mesorhizobium sp. M1A.T.Ca.IN.004.03.1.1
CTGCAGCACGCTCCAATTCGTCCATTTAACCGATCCGAATGCAAGCCAATCCGGAGCGATTCCGCTTTGCAGCTTCAACTCCAGCGAATCCGGCGCTTCGGCGGAGCCGGAAACAGGTGTGACTAAGCCCCCGTATAACGGCACCACCGGAACCTGACGGAGATCGACGGTCCCGGACAGGTCATCGTACTTGACGCGACTGTTATAGACCAGGCTCGCACGCATCGCA
>NZ_RZTV01000117.1:0-333 GCF_003997555.1 Mesorhizobium sp. M1A.T.Ca.IN.004.03.1.1
GTTTGGCGACATCTGTTTCCGGCAGGCCGTGCTTGTCGAAGAAGCCCTTTTCCTTGGCGATGATCAGCGGTGCGGAATCCGTGAGCGCGATAAAGCCGAGCTTGACGCTTTTTACTTCAGGGCCGGTCCCGGCTGCGAAGGCGCCGGAGGGAAAGGCAGTCTTGACAGCGCCGATGAGGGCAGCCGCTGCAGTCATCTGGAGCATGCTCCGGCGGGTGATGCCGGTTGTCGAAATCCCAGTCGTCGAAATCTTCTTCATCTGCAGGTTCCCCTCTGCTTGGTGAATTCGGACGCAAAAAAACGCCGCCGGAATTTGCGCTCGCGGGATGGGAT
>NZ_RZTV01001226.1:0-229 GCF_003997555.1 Mesorhizobium sp. M1A.T.Ca.IN.004.03.1.1
ATAGACGGAAATGGTCAGCGTCCGTTCAGCTGCGGAGGCGGCAAACGGCCAAATTGCGGCGAGTGCCGCCGACGCCATGAGAGCTTTTTTCATCTTACATGTTCTCCATCTCTGAGGTTCTTGGTGCCGGGCTCGCAGGCCCGGATGATTGACGGACAATCAGCTGCATTGCGACGCGTTCGATTTCCGCGATCACGAGAACGCCTTCCCGGGTGCGGCTTTTTCTGAT
>NZ_RZTV01001227.1:0-229 GCF_003997555.1 Mesorhizobium sp. M1A.T.Ca.IN.004.03.1.1
CCGTAGGCTCGGAGGGTGGAACCGCTGCTGATCGTCCTGCTCTTCGCCAACGCCGCCTTCAACGCGGTCGTGTGGCCCCGGTTCTACCCGCGGATCGCGAAGGATCCCCGCGCCCGGGATGCCGCCGGCAAGCCCACGGCGTTCCTCGTGGTGCACACGGTGCTGATCGCCATCGCCCTGGTGCTGGCGCTCGCATCGGTGATCGCCGCGATCGCGGCCCTGGTCTCCT
>NZ_RZTV01001228.1:0-229 GCF_003997555.1 Mesorhizobium sp. M1A.T.Ca.IN.004.03.1.1
CGGCGAGGAGGTCTTCCATTTTTTCTGCCTGGAAATAATGGGAGTCATCGGAGGCGCAATAGTGCAGCAGGGCCTGCCCGCCCGCGGGCGCCATGAAGGCGATCGTATAGATCTCGATGCCCTTGGACTTGGCCGTGTCACATGTTGCCTTGGTCAGCGTGTCATATGAACGGCCACCGCTGCTGTCGTTGTTATTGTCGCCGTCCGTCATGAAGACGATGTATTTTTT
>NZ_RZTV01001229.1:0-229 GCF_003997555.1 Mesorhizobium sp. M1A.T.Ca.IN.004.03.1.1
CTCAGACCCGTCTGGGACCGCTTCGACGAAGCCCTTCACGCGAGAGCGGCTTGAGGAGGGCGGCAAGATGAGTGTTCAAAGAAGCACCTTCATCTTCGCTTGCATCCTTCTTCTTCCGGCTGTGCTCTATGTTCTAGCGATCGTCGCCTATCCGCTGGTCGATACGTTCATTCTCTCTTTCACCGACGCGTCACTCAGGAAGACCACCAACTGGGTCGGCTGGGCTAAT
>NZ_RZTV01001230.1:0-229 GCF_003997555.1 Mesorhizobium sp. M1A.T.Ca.IN.004.03.1.1
CGGCGATCGACGGCGGCTGGCTGATGCTGGTCTATGCCGGCATGCAATTCCTGTTCGCGCCGCTGCTCGGAAACCTGTCCGACCGCTTTGGCCGCCGGCCGATCCTGTTGCTTTCGGTGCTGACCTTCGCGATCGACAATTTCATTTGCGGCATCGCCACCAGCTTCTGGATGCTGTTCGTCGGCCGCGTGCTTGCCGGCATCAGCGGCGGCAGCTTTGCCACCTGCTC
>NZ_RZTV01001231.1:0-229 GCF_003997555.1 Mesorhizobium sp. M1A.T.Ca.IN.004.03.1.1
CGGGGGTTATGTCGGCCTGTCCGCTGCTGTCGCGGTCAAACAGGCAGCACCCCAGGCCCAGGAGGTGGCGCCGAGGATAAGGGCGATGACGAGGGGGCTTGCCTGGCCGATGAAGGCGGCGAGCACCAAGAGCAGCGGCAGGTTGGGCACGACCAGCACCATGTTGGTGAAGAAGCTGATGATCTCGTCGGTCCTGCCGCCGCGATAGCCGGAGATGATGCCGAGCGCG
>NZ_RZTV01001232.1:0-229 GCF_003997555.1 Mesorhizobium sp. M1A.T.Ca.IN.004.03.1.1
GGATGCGCCGCCTCGCCGCCTTTCGCGTAGACCGAGAGCAGCGACAGGACCGGCTGCCGCTCGTCGGCATCCACCTGGTAGATGACCCCTTGATGGGCGCCAACCAGCGGCGCCAGCTCCGACAGCAGCATCTTGCCGACCAGCGTCAGATCGCGCTGCCCCTGCAGCATGTTGGTGAAGCGCGCAAGGTTGGTCTTCAGCCAGTCCTGCTCGGTGTTGCGCTCGGTGG
>NZ_RZTV01001233.1:0-229 GCF_003997555.1 Mesorhizobium sp. M1A.T.Ca.IN.004.03.1.1
CTGGAGCGCAACCGCGCGCTCTACAGCCTCGACAGGACGGGTTTCGCCGAATTGATGACGCGCCAGGCCAGGGGCCGCGGCCTGCTCGGCGCCTTCCTCGTCGAGCGCGACGGTTCCGTGAACGTCCAGGCCGACATCGCCACCGAAAAGCCGCTGCCGGCCATTCCGCAGGATGCGCTGGAAAAGGCCGCTGCCGGCCAGCCGACGCTGATTCCGCCCGGCGTCACCA
>NZ_RZTV01001234.1:0-229 GCF_003997555.1 Mesorhizobium sp. M1A.T.Ca.IN.004.03.1.1
AAGCGGAGAGGCTCGGCTTTTCGATCATGATCGGCTGCATGGTCGGCACTTCGCTTGCCATGGCGCCAGCCGTGCTGCTCGCGCAGGATGCCGATTTCGTCGATCTCGACGGCCCGCTGCTGCTTGCCCGCGACCGCCAACCCGGCCTGCGCTACGCCGCTTCCCTGGTCTTTCCGCCGGAAAGCACCCTCTGGGGCTGAAGATAGTAGGCTGAGATGACCAGCCCGAG
>NZ_RZTV01001235.1:0-229 GCF_003997555.1 Mesorhizobium sp. M1A.T.Ca.IN.004.03.1.1
GCAGGATATAGACCTGGTTGGAATACTGGTCGGGCTTGGTGAAGAGCTCGATCTGCGCCAGCGTCTGGTTGGTGAAAGAAGCCGACATCACGAAGGACGGATGGCCGGTGGCATTGCCGAGGTTGAGCAGACGGCCTTCGGAAAGAAGGATGATGCGGTTGCCCTTGGGAAATTCGATCAGGTCGTCCTGCGGCTTGACGTTGGTCCACTTGAGATTGCGCAATGCAGC
>NZ_RZTV01000118.1:0-333 GCF_003997555.1 Mesorhizobium sp. M1A.T.Ca.IN.004.03.1.1
CACAGGCCAGCGCTGCACGGCGTCGTCGCGGCTGATCGTCACCGAAGGCATTCACGACAAGTTCGTCGCAGCACTCACCGATAAGCTGAAGACGCTCGTCGTCGACAACGCGCTGAAGGCCGGCACCCATATCGGCCCCGTCGTCGATGAGCGGCAGTTGAAGACCGATACCGACTATATCGAGATCGGCAAGAAGGAAGGCGCCAAGCTCGCCTTTGGCGGCGAGGTCATCTCGCGCGAAACACCCGGCTTCTACCTTCAGCCGACGCTGTTTACCGAAGCGACCAACCAGATGCGCATTTCGCGCGAGGAAATCTTCGGGCCTGTGGTCTC
>NZ_RZTV01001236.1:0-229 GCF_003997555.1 Mesorhizobium sp. M1A.T.Ca.IN.004.03.1.1
CCGTGATCCCCGCGGTGCCCGTCGTCGACACCATCAAGCGTGTGGATGCCGAGGGCGCGATCGTCGCGGCCGTGGATCGGTCGGAGCTCGCCGCCGCCCAGACTCCGCAGGGCTTCCGTCGCGGCATCCTGGAGGAGGCGCTCCGCTCCGCCGACGCCGACCACACCGACGACGCGGCGCTGGTCGCCGCCGCGGGTCACCCCGTGATCACGGTGGCCGGAGACGCGGC
>NZ_RZTV01001237.1:0-229 GCF_003997555.1 Mesorhizobium sp. M1A.T.Ca.IN.004.03.1.1
CTCCGGATCGTCTTCCACGAAGGTCAGCTGGGTCCAGCGGGTCGCCGTCTCGAACCAATCCGGCGTCCTCAGCGTATTGGTGTTCTGTTTTCTGGCATCGAGCATCGTCTTCATCCAATCAGTGGCAAAAGAAGAGCCTCGGCGCCAACCGGAGGGCCGGCACCTGGCATGCATCATGGAGAAATGGCCATCAGGCCTTGTAGAACTGCTCCGGCATGGTCGGAGCGGG
>NZ_RZTV01001238.1:0-229 GCF_003997555.1 Mesorhizobium sp. M1A.T.Ca.IN.004.03.1.1
GACACCCAGTTGGATGGCTATCGCATCGACCTGAGCAAGGAGCAGATCGAAGGCGCCCCGAGCTATTCGGACGATGACGACACCTGGTACAACGACAATGGCCGCCGGGTCTATGATTACTACGGCGTGCCGCCCTACTGGATGTAACGTCGTTCGATAAACCGAGCTGGAAGGGCCCCGCTGATGCGGGGCCTTTATAGTGTTAGGTTCGTGTCGATGGCTGCCTATT
>NZ_RZTV01001239.1:0-229 GCF_003997555.1 Mesorhizobium sp. M1A.T.Ca.IN.004.03.1.1
CGAACCTCCTGAAAGCGGCACGCGACGCCCGCGAGGGCAAGCCAGTCGTCTGCGAGGCGACCTTCGTCGAGGCGCTGATTGCGGCAGCGGCCGACGAGAGCCTCGAACCGGCCTTCCGCGCCCAGGCGCTGGCTCTGCCGAGCGAATCCGATATCGCCCGGGAACTCGGTTGCAACAACGATCCCGATGCCATCCATGCCGGCCGGCAGGCGGTCCTGAAACAGATCGC
>NZ_RZTV01001240.1:0-228 GCF_003997555.1 Mesorhizobium sp. M1A.T.Ca.IN.004.03.1.1
GACAAGGCGTCTGCCTGTTCGACGATGCCGGCCGGCTGCTGCTTTCAAACAACCGTTATGCCGAAGTCTACGGACTTGAACCCTCTGTCATCCATCCGGGAGAGTCACTCGAAGACATCCTCGAGCTGAGACAGGGGGTCGGCGCCGTTCCCGCCACCTCGACCTCGGAATAGC
Organism: Mesorhizobium sp. M1A.T.Ca.IN.004.03.1.1; assembly: GCF_003997555.1. Lineage (NCBI taxonomy): Bacteria > Pseudomonadati > Pseudomonadota > Alphaproteobacteria > Hyphomicrobiales > Phyllobacteriaceae > Mesorhizobium > Mesorhizobium sp. M1A.T.Ca.IN.004.03.1.1. The sequence goes on from NZ_RZTV01001240.1 coordinate 175, forward strand.
ACGCCTGGGCCGAAGCGACCAACAGGGGCGATACGCCCCGAGACTGGATCAAGG
>NZ_RZTV01001241.1:0-228 GCF_003997555.1 Mesorhizobium sp. M1A.T.Ca.IN.004.03.1.1
GCGCTTGCGGACTACTGCGCGGCCCAATCCATCGCCTTCATCTCCGATGAGATCTATCACGGGCTGACCTTCGCCGGCGAGGAAGCGAGCGCGCTCGAGCTGACCGACGAGGCGATCGTCATCAACTCCTTCTCCAAATATTACTGCATGACGGGCTGGCGAATCGGTTGGATGGTGCTGCCGGAGCGCCTGGTGCGGCCGATCGAGCGCGTGGCACAGAGCCTCTAT
>NZ_RZTV01001242.1:0-228 GCF_003997555.1 Mesorhizobium sp. M1A.T.Ca.IN.004.03.1.1
CTCGCTCTATCTCTTCCTCAATCGCGCCATCGGCGAGGCCGATTCGCCGCTGACCATGCAGACGATGGCCGGCATCGGCGGAACGGTCTTCATGGCGGCCGCTCTTTTCCTCGGCAACAGTTCCGGCAATGCCGATTTTGCTGTCTCCCTGCCCTCCTCCAGCCTCGGCCTCATTCTGCTTCTCGCCCTTGGCTCGATCTCGGGATATGCGCATATGCTCGTGGTCCG
>NZ_RZTV01001243.1:0-228 GCF_003997555.1 Mesorhizobium sp. M1A.T.Ca.IN.004.03.1.1
CAGCACCGTATTGGATTTTTCCTCGCCCCCGTGCCGGTCGAGGATCGGCAGGGAGCGTTCGCGTAGCAGGGCGGCCAGAATATTGACGCCGGCCAGCCGTTCGTTGGCCTTGCGCGAGGCGAGAAATTCCTCGGCCTTTGCCTGCACCTTGGCCTCGTCGGCCACCTTCAGCGCATTCGAGGCCGCTTCGCGCACCGTCTTGGCGCCGTCGCTCGCCATCTGGAAGGC
>NZ_RZTV01001244.1:0-228 GCF_003997555.1 Mesorhizobium sp. M1A.T.Ca.IN.004.03.1.1
GCTTGAGGCCCTGACCACCGCTCAGGTCGGCGCGCTTGGTTCCACACAGGTTGCCGTATTGACCACGGATGATCTCGCGGCCTTGTCGACCGCGCAGATCGCGGCTCTCAGCCATTTTCCGCGAAGCGGACGGCGCCACTCATCGCGTTCTCGGCGCCGACGGCCATTTCTACCGCCGCCAGGTCGAAGGCTTCGCCCGCACCATTCTGGACGGCGCGGTGATGGAAG
>NZ_RZTV01001245.1:0-228 GCF_003997555.1 Mesorhizobium sp. M1A.T.Ca.IN.004.03.1.1
AAAACGGATGACGGTGAGGCCGCCGACGGGCAGGCCCCCGGGATTTGCAGCGGCGTCGGCATCGATGAAATAGGGCGCGACCGCGCCGAGGCCGCGTTTTTGGGCGATCGCTGCGACATCGCGTGAATACCAACGGTCGGCGGCGACGTCGTTGGATTGGAGCAGCGATCCCTTCGGCTCGGTCATCCGCATCAGTCCGGTGATCTCGATCAGGCCCGATATCTGACC
>NZ_RZTV01000119.1:0-332 GCF_003997555.1 Mesorhizobium sp. M1A.T.Ca.IN.004.03.1.1
CGCGATCCGTGTGACGCCGTTGGCCTGGACGATCTTTTCCAGCAGGACGAGCTCTTCCTGGGTAAGATCCGTCAAAGGCGGGCGCACGGGGCCTGGGTTCTGCCCGAGGACGCGAAGGCCGGCCTTGATGATCGAGACGGCATATCCCTTCTTGCGGTTGCGCAAGGCGACGAAGGGGAAGAAGAAGCTCTTCAGGATCTCGTCGACGGTCGCCTGATCGCCGGTGCGCAAGGCGCCGTAAAAGCGTTGGGCCAGTGCAGGCACGAAGTTGAAGACCGCGTACGAATAGGTCGTCACGCCGGCGGCAAAATAGGCTTGGGCATAGACCTCAT
>NZ_RZTV01001246.1:0-228 GCF_003997555.1 Mesorhizobium sp. M1A.T.Ca.IN.004.03.1.1
GTGCCATTGCAGCGCAAAATAGCGGGCCACCGTCTGCGCTGCCGTCGCCCCCGCATGGCGGGCGATCAGGTAAAGCACAAGATCGTGCCATGTCATCGAGGCGCCCGATGTAATCAACTCGTCCCGCTGGCCAGCGACCACCAGCACCTGTTCCGGATGGATCGGGATCTGCGGATAGGCGTCGCGGAACGTCTGGGCATAGCCGAAGTGGACAGTGGCATCGGCGCC
>NZ_RZTV01001247.1:0-228 GCF_003997555.1 Mesorhizobium sp. M1A.T.Ca.IN.004.03.1.1
CCCGGCTGAAGCAGCAGGACGGTCCCGACCTCCTGACGCAGGGCAGCAGCGACCTGCTGCAAACCCTGCTGGTGCACGACCTGATCGATGAACTCCGGCTCCTGACCTTCCCGCTCATCCTTGGCCCCGGGAAGCGCTTGTTCGGCAAGGGCGCCAGGCCGGAGGCACTGAAGCTCACGGCCAACTCGGTATCGACGACCGGCGTCATCATGAGCGTCTACGAGCGCG
>NZ_RZTV01001248.1:0-228 GCF_003997555.1 Mesorhizobium sp. M1A.T.Ca.IN.004.03.1.1
GCCAAGACGGCTGCGCTACCAGGCGGCGCATGCCAATGCGCTGAGGCAGTTTCTCGCCCGCAACGTCCACCGCACGAGCGCGCGGACGGGTGTGCTTGTCTTCGTCTCCATCGCCGAACGCTATGCCGAGGTGGTCGCCGACAGCGGCATCAATGCAAAGGTCGGCCAGCATGTCTGGGACGGTGTGGTGCGGGACCTGACGCGGCACGCCGGCGACGGTCGTCTCGC
>NZ_RZTV01001249.1:0-228 GCF_003997555.1 Mesorhizobium sp. M1A.T.Ca.IN.004.03.1.1
GGCGATCACGCTGTCCTTCAGCTGCCGGTAGAAGGCTTGCGCCTCCTCGAACGGCCCGCCGTTGGTGAAGACGGCGTCGGCGTGCTTGCCGGCAAGCCTGATGCCGGAATCCGAAGCACGTGCCTGGAAGATGACGGGCTGGCCCTGCTTCGAGCGGCCGATATTCAGCGGCCCCTCGATTCGGAAGAAGCGACCCTTGTGGTTAAGGCGATGCATCTTCGTCTTGTC
>NZ_RZTV01001250.1:0-228 GCF_003997555.1 Mesorhizobium sp. M1A.T.Ca.IN.004.03.1.1
CTCTAATGACCCGTAGATGCTTCGAAGAAGTATCGTAAACACGATAGAGCAGAAGAGCCCCGTCAGCGACATGATAAACTTTGCGGAGGCCACCGACAGCAACTGTCGCATCACGCCGCTATCGATCTCTGCACCCTGTGCCATCGTAGAGAGCGCAGCGATTAGTCCCAGGAATGTCAGAAAAAGCCCGACCGACACAAAAAGCCCGGGTACGATGCGCCAAAACCC
>NZ_RZTV01001251.1:0-228 GCF_003997555.1 Mesorhizobium sp. M1A.T.Ca.IN.004.03.1.1
GAAGCGCGATTCAAACTCGCCGGCACAAACAAAGGCTTTAAGGTGAAATGGCCGTCCGTCGAGCTGGAAGCTACTAACAACAGCATTGTGGTGAACGGCGAGAGCGTATTGTCCGTTACAGCGCAAGACGATGCGTTAGAACCAGTTCTTCTAAGCGGTGTCTTCTCGAGTCGTGACGGACTGGAGATATGCCGAATTGAGAAAAACGAAATCGTCTCTCGTGTTTCG
>NZ_RZTV01001252.1:0-228 GCF_003997555.1 Mesorhizobium sp. M1A.T.Ca.IN.004.03.1.1
GATCATGGCGCCGAGACGCCGCGTTTCGGCGTAGGAGCGGTCGAGCGCATCGCCGTTCTCGGCATAAACAGTGAAGGTCGCGACCGGCGCGATGCGGGAGAGTTTTTCATCCAGCGCCGCCAGGAAAGGCGTGCTCAGGATGAGCGATGGCCGGAGGCTGGTGAGGACTTCGAGATTGATCTCGAATGTCGTGCCGATGTCGACGACGCCTCGCGGCATGGTTGGCTC
>NZ_RZTV01001253.1:0-228 GCF_003997555.1 Mesorhizobium sp. M1A.T.Ca.IN.004.03.1.1
GGTGCAGCCTACACACCGACCGAACATATCGAATGGCGCTTTGCCGGTGCCGTGGGCGTGTTGACGAGCGGTTCGTCTGGTGCTGTGACCCGGAATGGCGTCACATACGGAGATGATGTTTCCTACTCCTTCGATGACGATCTGGTCGCTGCACTGTCGACAAGCATAAAGATCAAGTTCTAAATTCCTGATTTGAAGAATTGAGAGCCCGGCACTGCCGGGCTTTTC
>NZ_RZTV01001254.1:0-228 GCF_003997555.1 Mesorhizobium sp. M1A.T.Ca.IN.004.03.1.1
GTTCCGTCAAGTGGACGAACTGGAGCGTGCTACAGTCGATCGCCTTCTGCCCGAAGGCCAACAAGGGCGTCGTCGCCTGCGGCGCCGGCAGCCAACTCACCTCGCTCGATCTCTTCTATCGCGACGGTTGGACGATCAGCGGCGGCGTTGGCCACAAGTTCAACGAACAATGGGCCGGCGCCCTCAGCCTGACCTGGGATCGAGGTACGAGCCAGGGCTACGGCGCCC
>NZ_RZTV01001255.1:0-228 GCF_003997555.1 Mesorhizobium sp. M1A.T.Ca.IN.004.03.1.1
ACCGACCCGAAAATCTCGGGTCGGTCGAATATCGGGTCACTCGTGATCCCTGGTGGCCCGTACGGCAACGGCGTCAAACCGATTGCCCGAGAGGTCGACGCTGTTGAATAGGTCGCGGACGACTTTCGAAATGTCTTCTGCGGAAGCGCCCTTGGCGTATTCTTCCTGCATACGGCGTCTCACAAGTTTTTCCAAATCTGACATAACTCACCTCATCAAATCCGGCCC
>NZ_RZTV01000120.1:0-332 GCF_003997555.1 Mesorhizobium sp. M1A.T.Ca.IN.004.03.1.1
CCGGCCATGATGCCGCCGGTCGCCGCCAGCCCGCGTTTGACGCCGCCGGTCAGCGAATTGGCGAGCACGAAGAGCATGTCCATGCCCGGCACGATGATGATGCCGAAGAGAAGGGTAAAGAAGAGCCAGAGGTTTTCATGGTAATTCATGTCAGTTGCCACCTTCAGTTCCACGGGCCATTTTCAAAAGACACCGATTGATTTCAATCCGATAGGCGGCTCTATACGCAAACCCAACTGACAGTGTATTGTCAGGAGCGTGAGAAATGGAGTGGCAAAATGCGCAAGGCCTCGCGGCTTTTCGAGATCATTCAGATCCTGAGGCTCGCCAGA
>NZ_RZTV01001256.1:0-228 GCF_003997555.1 Mesorhizobium sp. M1A.T.Ca.IN.004.03.1.1
CTTAAAGGCCGGCATGCGCGTTGTGCTCGACCGCATCGCAGTTCCCAATCCTTCGATCGACAAGATAACTCCGAACTTGCAGGCGGGCCGGCCTCTTCGAAACGAAGACCGCCGTCACTGAGCATCTGCAGCAAAACGCCATCATGGCGCCGCGGCATATGAAGCAAAGCCGTGAAATAATCAAGACATCTTCCGTGAAGCGCGGCTTTTCACCACGTTTCCCCCACA
>NZ_RZTV01001257.1:0-228 GCF_003997555.1 Mesorhizobium sp. M1A.T.Ca.IN.004.03.1.1
GAGTTCGTGAGCGATCGTGAACCTTGCCCTTTCCCGGCCAGCCTTCACATCCTCCATTACGCTCTCACGAACTACCAGGGTATGCGCCGCCTCATCCATTAGCGCCTCGTCCTGGCCGAGCTCCCCGGGATTGGCAGTGCGAAAGCTGAAATGTCGGGCTCGTTCCTGAAAGCTTTCAAGCACGCTCAGCATGCACGGAGCCGATACCGCTTCGAGGCCCAACCTGAC
>NZ_RZTV01001258.1:0-228 GCF_003997555.1 Mesorhizobium sp. M1A.T.Ca.IN.004.03.1.1
GGGACGGCAGGCAGGCCGGCTTCGACGGGGCCGACGCCGATCGTTGCGCTGACGTCGCGCGGCAAGGTCTTCAAATAGGCATCGGCATCGGCAAGCCGCGCCTGTTTTTGCTGTTCCAACTGGGCGAGCTTGGCGCCGGCATCCGCCGAGACGGTGATCGCCACCACGCCCTGCGTCGCCTGGCCATAGGGGTCGCTGACGGTATAGCCGATCAGGCCGACGGTGCCG
>NZ_RZTV01001259.1:0-228 GCF_003997555.1 Mesorhizobium sp. M1A.T.Ca.IN.004.03.1.1
GGGGCATGTTCGTCCTGGCAGCGTCGGGCGCGGGATCGATATCGATCGACACATTGCTGAGATGGCGGGAACAAGCCATCCATCCCTGGCTGAGGGCGATGATGTAGCGAATTCGCCGCGCCGTTCTGCGCGACATGCCGGAGTGCATGCCGCGGCTTCGCCGAGTTATGGAATCGCTCCCACTGACACGCCCGTAACCGCTACAAGACCGCCTGGCCGGCCATCAGC
>NZ_RZTV01001260.1:0-228 GCF_003997555.1 Mesorhizobium sp. M1A.T.Ca.IN.004.03.1.1
CGTCATGGTCCCCGTCGATGGCGGCCTAACCATGGGCGCCGACAGCATGAGCCGCGTCATCAAGCGGCTACGCTCGTCGCTGATCCTACCGATGCACCGGCGCGGCCCGCCGGTCGAAGCCTTCGTCTCGATGTTCGGCAAGGATTTCGACGTCGTCAATGCGCCCGATGACAGCATCATCGTCTCGATGCGTACGCTGCCGAAAAAGCCGCTGATCTATGTGTTGAA
>NZ_RZTV01000121.1:0-331 GCF_003997555.1 Mesorhizobium sp. M1A.T.Ca.IN.004.03.1.1
CTGGTGAGGAAATCGGCCGCGACGCCGACCGGATGGGAGCCGCCGATGACCCAGCCGAAAAAGCGCGGTCCAGTGGTTGCATGCAGCCCGGGTTCAGCGCCGTCCGAGAGACGCCTGATGACATCAAGCATATCGGAACCTGCCGCCGGCAGCGGCTCTTCGAAACAGGCAAGCGAGGCTGCGTAGTCGTGGGTGGGCATATGGCGGGCGGGCGCTGCCTGCCGGAACGCGGCCGCAAGGCGGGCGGCTTCCTGAAACAGAGATGCAATTGCCGTCATGCGGGTCCCCCTGCCGCCACCGATCCTGGAGGGCCTCACCCTCGAAAGCAGGC
>NZ_RZTV01000122.1:0-331 GCF_003997555.1 Mesorhizobium sp. M1A.T.Ca.IN.004.03.1.1
GATCGCCTGGCCGAAGGTGGTCTTGCCGGAGCCGGATTCGCCGACGAGGCCGAGCGTCTCGTGACGGCGCAGCGTCAGGCTTAGGCTGTCGACGGCGACAAGCTCACGCATCGCCGGCTTGAGAAATGTGCCGTGACGCACCATGAAGGAGACGCGCACGCCCTTGGCATCGAGGATGACATCCGATCCTTCGGGCAGCGGATTGGCCAGGCCGCGCGGCTCGGAGGCGAGCAGATGCCGGGTGTAGGGGTGCTGCGGATTGGCAAAGAGCGCCTCGGTGACATTGTGCTCTCGCACCTCGCCATGCTGCATCACATAGACGTAATCGGAG
>NZ_RZTV01001261.1:0-203 GCF_003997555.1 Mesorhizobium sp. M1A.T.Ca.IN.004.03.1.1
CTTCAAAGCTCTCATCGACGATCCCAACAATGAATATCTCATGCTCGACACCACCCTGGTTCGCGCCCACCAGCAGGCAGCGACCGGAAAAGGGGGGACCAGAACCAGGCTCTGGGGCGTTCCCGAGGAGGACTGACCACCAAGATCCACATGCTCGCCGATGCCCTTGGCCGGCCACTGCGCTTCATCCTCACCGGCGGGCA
>NZ_RZTV01000123.1:0-329 GCF_003997555.1 Mesorhizobium sp. M1A.T.Ca.IN.004.03.1.1
CCATCAGGCCGGCTTTCCCGATGGCGTGGTCAACCTGATCTATGCGTCCGAAGGTGATCGCGTGGGCCGTGAACTCTGCACCAATTCCAAGATTCAAAAGATCAGCTTTACCGGTTCGAACGAGGTCGGACGGCTGCTGATGCGTCAGTGCTCTGACCAGATCAAGAAGGTCAGCCTTGAAACCGGCGGCAATGCACCTTTCATCATCTTCGATGATGCCGACATTGACGGTGCTGTTGACGGTGCGGTCCAGGCGAAGTTCCGCAATGCCGGCCAGACCTGCGTTTCCGCGAACCGCATTTACGTCCAATCGAGCGTTCACGATGAGT
>NZ_RZTV01000012.1:0-133467 GCF_003997555.1 Mesorhizobium sp. M1A.T.Ca.IN.004.03.1.1
CGGATCACCCGCCTTACCCGGCAACAGCGCAGCGATGCGCGCCCACTGGACGTTCGTCAGTTCGTACCGTTTGGCCATCCGTCGCGCTCCGAATCAGAACCCTCGGAACGCAATGAATCAACGCCAAACCGCGTTGAGAATCCTGAATGTAGATTGGACCTAGGGAACTCGATTACATCAGCTTTAGATAATGGATCCGGATTATGGCCGAACTCCGGCAGTGCCTACATCGCGCCAGCCTCGTCCTCGAAGCTGTCGTCACCACCGCCTTCGGAGCCGCCGTTCTCGAGGAATTTTTCGGCGATCAGCCCGGCATTCTGCCTCAGCGCCAGCTCGATCTCGCGCGCCGTGTCCGGATTGTCGCGCAGGAAAAGCTTGGCGTTCTCACGGCCCTGACCGAGACGCTGCGAATTGTAGGAGAACCAGGCGCCCGACTTCTCGACCACGCCGGCCTTGACCCCGAGATCGACGAGCTCGCCGGTCTTCGACACGCCCTCGCCATACATGATGTCGAACTCGACCACCTTGAAGGGCGGAGCCAGCTTGTTCTTCACCACCTTGACGCGGGTCTGGTTGCCGACCACTTCGTCGCGATCCTTGACCGAGCCGATGCGGCGGATGTCGAGGCGCACCGAGGCATAGAATTTCAGCGCGTTGCCTCCGGTCGTGGTTTCCGGCGAGCCGAACATGACGCCGATCTTCATACGGATCTGGTTGATGAAGATGACCATGGTGTTGGAGCGCGAGATCGATGCGGTCAGCTTGCGCAGCGCCTGGCTCATCAGACGGGCCTGCAGGCCGGGCAGCGCATCGCCCATCTCGCCCTCGATTTCGGCGCGCGGCGTCAGTGCCGCCACCGAATCGACCACCAGAACGTCGATGGCGCCGGAGCGCACCAGCGTGTCGCAGATCTCCAGCGCCTGCTCACCCGTGTCGGGCTGCGAGATCAGGAGGTTTTCGAGGTCTACGCCGAGCTTGCGGGCATAGACCGGATCGAGCGCGTGCTCGGCATCGACGAAGGCGCAGATACCGCCCTTCTTCTGGGCTTCCGCAACCGTGTGCAGCGCCAGCGTCGTCTTGCCCGAGCTTTCCGGCCCGTAGATTTCGATGATGCGGCCGCGCGGCAACCCGCCGACGCCGAGCGCGATGTCGAGCCCGAGCGATCCCGTCGGCACGGTTTCGATCTCGACCACCTGCTCATTGGCGCCGAGCCGCATGATCGAGCCCTTGCCGAAAGCGCGCTCGATTTGCGACAGCGCCGCATCCAGAGCCTTTGATTTGTCCACTGCCTTATCCTCTACAAGCCGCAAAGTATTCTGAGCCATGATACATCACCCCTTGGTCGTCAATGAAGGCCGGACAATCCGTGATCCCTGCCAGTTTGTACCTTTTTTGTTCTCATCTGGCAAGAGGCAGCAAATGGCTGGAAAACAAATAATATCTGGATTTGTTCTATTTTTGTCTCACTAGAGATGGCGTGAGCCAGTGCTGCTGATCCAAGCGAGATCTCGTTATCCGGGCGGCCCGAATCGAGACCCGATTGCGGGGCGATGCGCGGAAACCTAGTGTGCCCACGCAAACAATCAACGAGGTCACCCCCGCGGCATGCCGACATCCCCAAATATCCTGGCGCTGGGCGGCGCCCATATCGACCGGCGCGGCCAGGTCTCGGGCCCTTACGTGCCCGCCGCATCCAATCCCGGCATCATGCGCGAGGATGTCGGCGGCGGCGTCTTCAACGCGCTGCGCAGCATTGTGAAGCGCGGCGTCTCGGCCTCGCTGCTTTCGGTGCGCGGCGGCGATGCGGCGGGTGAGACCGTCGCATCGGCGATCGACGAGGCCGGCATCGCCGACCTTTCGGCGGTGTTCCTCGACCGCACGACGCCGAGCTACACTGCGCTGATCGACAGCGAGGGGGAGCTGATCGTCGGCTTTGCCGATATGGGCCTTTACGACCTCGCCTTCCCCAAGCAGATCCGCCGCGCCAAGGTGCGCGAGGCGATCGCCGAGGCAGACGCGATCCTCTGCGACGCGAACCTGCCAACGGCGGCCCTCGAGCGTCTGGTTGCGCAAGCCGGCGACAGGCCGATTTTCGCCATCGCCATCTCGCCGGCCAAGGTGGTGCGGCTAGCGCCGCTGCTCGGCAATCTTTCGCTGCTGTTCATGAACCGCCGAGAGGCGGCGGCGCTGGCTGGTGCGGATATTTCCGGCCGCGATCTTGTCGGGGAACTCAGGCGGCTGAGCTTGACGGCAGGCGTGATCACGGCCGGCAGTGCTCCGGTGCTCGGCTTCGACCAATCGGGCGTCTTCGCCATCGACCCACCCGCCCCGCGACGAGTTGCCGACGTAACCGGCGCCGGCGACGCCCTGACCGGAGCAACGGTTGCCGCGCTGCTGCGCGGGCTGCCTTTGCGGAAGGCACTGCGCGAAGGTGTTGCCGCGGCGATGCTCGCCATCGAGAGCGCCGAGGCGGTACCGTCTTTCACCGCCGGCAGTTTTGGCCAGGCGCTTGCCCTTGTGCCCGAGGCACGGGTGGTGGCATAGGGCCACAAACTATCTTGCCGGAGTGTTTTCTCCGGAGTGGAGAACGGACATGACGCCCGAAACCGCCCGCCCCTTCATCGACATTCATCCGCCAGTGGCGGAGGCGCTTGCCGCCGGGCGGCCTGTGGTGGCGCTGGAAAGCACCATCATTACCCACGGTATGCCATACCCCGACAATGGCGCGATGGCCGCCAAGGTCGAGCAGATCATCGCCGAGAGCGGCGCCGTGCCGGCGACGATCGCCGTGGTCGATGGAGGCATCAAGATTGGCCTTTCCGATGGCGAGCGCGAATCGCTTGCCATGACCGGCGACGCCATGAAGCTGTCGCGTGCCGATATCGGCTTTGCCGTCGCCCAAAAGCGCACCGGCGGCACCACCGTGGCCGCCACCATGATCGCCGCGCACATGGCCGGCATAAAGGTCTTCGCCACCGGCGGCATCGGCGGCGTCCACAAGGGCGCCGAAAAGAGTTTTGACATCTCGGCCGATCTCGACGAGTTGGCGCGCACGCCGGTCATCGTCGTGTCGGCCGGCGCCAAGGCGATCCTCGACATCGAAAAGACGCTGGAAGTGCTGGAGACGCGCGGCGTGCCGGTCATCGGCCATGGCTGCGAGACCATGCCGGCGTTCTGGTCCAGGCAATCGCCCTTCCGCGCGCCGCTGACGTTGCATGCGCCTGAAGATATCGCGCATTTCTACCGCACGCGGCAGGCGCTGGGCTTGGGCGGCGGCATACTGGTCGCCAACCCGGTGCCGCAGAACGACGAGATCCCGGCAGCCGAGATGGACGGCTACATCCAGGCCGCGCAGAAGGCGGCCGAAGCGCAGAACATCACCGGCAAAGCCGTGACGCCGTTCCTCCTGTCGAAGATTTTGGAGCTCACCGGCGGCCGCAGCCTCAAGACCAACATCGCGCTGGTCGAGAACAATGCGCGGCTGGCGGCGGAGATCGCGAAGGCGCTATAGGCCTTATCTGCCCGCGCGCCGCCCCGCCTCATAAGCGCGCCGCGCCCAGATCGCCATTTCGTCGGGATCTTCGAAGGCACTGTCGGGAACGCTCCAATAAGGCATCGCCACCTCCTTGCCGTGCCGCGAGCCGGTATAGGTCCATTGGCTACAGCCGGCGGCCTCGAATTCGGGGATCGTCTCCTCGTCGGCCTTCAGCATCAGTTCGCCGCGCACGACCACCGCGACGATGACGCCGTCGCAATAGATGCCCTTGCCGCCGAACAGTTTTCGGATGCTGATCGGCCCCAGGCTCTCGAACAATTCTTCGAGGCGGTCATTGTCCATGCCGCAATCATCTCATCCGGCATGGGCCTTGTCATCGCAGCAACCAACAGCATGCTGACAGGTTGAGACATGAAATGGAGTTTCGCGCCATGCCTGTCCTGCTCAAAGGCTCCTGCCGCTGCGGCGCCGTCCGCTTCGAGGTGGAAAGTCACACGCCCGTGCCGTTCATGCTCTGCTACTGCTCGATCTGCCGCAAGCAGCAGGGCGGCGGCGGTTTTGCCATCAATCTCGGCGCCGACAACGAAACGCTCAAGGTCACCGGCAAGCCCAATCTCGGCGTCTACCGCGCTGAGATCGAGGACGACGAGCATCCGCACTGCGAGGTCTCGACCGGCGAGCGCAATTTCTGCAAGACATGCGGCGCCGCGCTCTGGCTCTACGACCCGACTTGGCCGGACCTCGTCCATCCCTTCGCATCGGCGATCGACAGCGACCTGCCGAAGCCGCCGGAAAAGGTGCACCTGATGCTGAAATACAAGGCGAGTTGGGTCGAGCCGGCGATCGGCGAGAACGACAAGGTGTTCGAGGTCTATCCCGAAGAATCGATCGCCGACTGGCACAAGCGCACCGGCTTGTGGATGGACTAAGCCTGAATCTAAGAGCGATGGGTTAGCGCAACCCAGCGCTCGATCTGCCTCACATCTACCCCTTCGCGCTGCGCGGCGACCAAGGGGCGGTCTGCATCATGCAGAAAAACCCTGGGACGCAGATTGCCGGGCTGAAACACAACATTGGCATGCAGGCGCATCGAGCTCGGATACTCAGGAATGTCGTGCATCAAATACCCGAAGCAGAGCTCGTCCTCATATTGGCCGCTATCATACATGGCTCGATAGACATTCCAGCTTCTTTCCGAGACCGACATCCAAACACCGAAACAGAACTCTTCGGACAACTGAGGTACCGGCAAGGGCAGCAGGCAACGAATGAAGCGGTCTGTTTGCCCCGTGGCGTAACTCACCACGCAAAAATCGTCGTTCTTGCGGAAAGTCGACCGAGCTACCTCGTCAAGCGCGTCTGGATTCCCCGGTGCGCCAAAGGCTATATCGGTGGGAAGTCCGGTGAACTCCTGGTCACAGCAGGCACATCGCCAGCGATATGCCTCGGCGCTCACCTAAGCAGCGCTTGAAGCGCGCACCTCCGCCAGCGCCTTGAGATCGGCCGGCTTCAGCTCGACGGATTCGCCGCAGCCGCAGGCCGAGCTCTGGTTCGGGTTCCTGAAGGTGAAGCCGGTTCGCAGCGTCGTCTGCTCGAAATCCATCTCGGTTCCGAGCAGGAAAAGCGCCGCTTCCGGCGCGACATAGACGTGCGCGCCGTCGCGCTCGATATGATCGTCCTTGGGGTTCGGCTCGGTGACCAGATCGACCGTGTATTCCATCCCGGCGCAGCCGCCCTTCTTGATGCCAAGACGGATCCCATGCGCGTTGTCGCGCGTAGCGACGATCTCACGCACGCGGTCCGCGGCCTTGACGGTCATCGTGATGACGGCGAAGCGTCCCATGTCATTCTCCACGTTCGCGCGGGTTCAAGGCCCGCGGAATGAGTCTGCCTTTAAGATGGTGAAGTTTCACCTTTGCTGCAAGCCAGCCAACCTTAGTAGGGACGCTGGCTAGTACCACCCGACCGCGACCTGCGCCTCTTCCGACATTCGGTCGGGTGTCCACGGCGGGTCGAACACCATGTTGACCTCGACGCCAGAAATTCCCTCCACGGCGCCGACGGCGTTCTCGACCCAGCCCGGCATCTCGCCGGCCACCGGGCAGCCCGGCGCGGTCAGCGTCATGTCGATCTTGACCGTCCGGTCGTCCTCGATGTCGATCCTGTAGACGAGGCCGAGCTCGTAGATGTCCGCCGGGATTTCCGGATCGTAGACCGTCTTCAGCGCCGAGACGATATCGTCGGTCAGCCTCGCCAGCTCGTCGGCGGGGATCGCCGAGGCTGAGACGAGCCCGTTACCGGCCGTTTCCGGCGCGGTCTCTGCGGTGGTGGTCACATCGTCCATCATCGTCATCCGAAGAACTTTCGCGCCTTTTCCAGCGCATCGGCCAAAGCGTCGACTTCGGCCCTGGTGTTATACATGCCGAACGATGCCCTGCATGTGGAGGTCACGCCGAAGCGTTTCAACAGCGGCTGGGCGCAATGCGTGCCGGCGCGGACCGCGACGCCTTGCCTGTCGATAAGCATCGACACGTCATGGGCGTGGATGCCCTGCAATTCGAACGAGATGATGGCGCCCTTGCCGGGCGCGTCGCCGAAGATGCGCAGCGAATTGATGGCGCGCAGCCGCTCGTGCGCGTAATTCTTGAGGTCCGCCTCATGCGCCGCGATGCGCTCGCGGCCGACCTTTTCCATATATTCGAGCGCGGCGCCCAGCCCGATCGCCTGCACGATCGGCGGCGTGCCGGCCTCGAAACGGTGCGGCGGCTCGTTGTAGGTGACGATGTCTTCCGTCACCTCCTCGATCATTTCGCCGCCACCCATGAAGGGCCGCATCGCTTCCAGCATGTACTTCTTGCCGAAGAGCACGCCGATGCCGGACGGACCGTAAACCTTGTGGCCGGTGAAGACGAAGAAGTCGCAATCGAGGTCCTGCACGTCGATCGGCATATGCACGGCGCTCTGGCTGCCGTCGACGAGCACGGGAATGCCACGCGAATGCGCGATGCGCACGATCTCCTTGATCGGCGTCACCGTGCCCAGCGCGTTCGACATATGGGTGATGGCGACGAGTTTTGTGCGGTTCGTCAGCCGCTTCTCGAATTCCTCGATATGGAAGGCGCCGAGATCGTCGACCGGCACCCAGACAAGCTTCGCGCCCTGCCGCTCGCGGATGAAATGCCAGGGCACGATGTTGGAGTGGTGCTCCATGATCGAGAGCACGATCTCGTCGCCCTCGCCGATCCTCGGCATGCCGTAGCCATAGGCGACCGTGTTGATCGCCGAGGTGGTGTTGGAGGTGAAGACGACGTTGTCGGTGCTCGGCGCATTGAGGAAGCGGCGTACCGTCTCGCGTGCTTTCTCATAAGCATCGGTCGCGGCATTCGACAGAAAATGCAGGCCGCGATGGACATTGGCGTAGTCCTGGGAATAGGCGTGCTGGATCGTGTCGAGCACCACCTGCGGCTTCTGCGCCGAGGCGCCGTTGTCGAGATAGACCAGCGGCCTACCGTAGACCTGCCGCGACAGGATCGGGAAGTCGCGGCGGATCGCCTCGACGTCGTAGGGAGCGGTTTCGATCTTCTGGTCCATCACAAGGTCTTTCGAGGCTTCGCCTCACTCCGTCCAGCACCCCTCATCCGTCTTGGCGCTCCGCGCCAATTCACCTTCTCCCAAGTAGGAGAAGGTGAAAGCGCTATCCGTGCGTCGAAAACCAGGCGTCGAGCCGCGCTTCGAGCGCATCGACTAGCTCCTCGTCGTCCAGTTCCTCGATCACTTCGGCGACGAAAGCCTTCACCAGAAGGCCGCGAGCCGCTTTCTCGTCAATGCCGCGCGCCATCAAATAGAACAGATGGTTGTGGTCGATCTCGGTGACCGTCGCGCCGTGACCGCAGACGACGTCGTCGGCGAAGATTTCCAGTTCCGGCTTGGTCGAGAACTCACCCTCGTCCGACAGGAGCAGCGTGTTGCACGCCATCTTAGCGTTGGTCTTCTGCGCGTATTGGTGGACGTTGATGCGACCCTGGAAGACACCCCGCGCCTTGCCGGTCACAACGTTGCGGATCACTTCGGTCGAAGCGGTGTGCGGCACGGCATGGTCGAGCACCATGGTGGTGTCGGTATGCGTGTCGCCGGCCAGAAGGTTGATGCCGCGCAGCTTGAAATCGGCGCCCTCACCAGTCGTCCTGACCACGACTTCCTGGCGCACCAGCTTGCCGCCGGCGTTCATCACGAACAGCGTCAGCTTCGCGTCCTTCCCAATATGCGCCTTGAACTGAGCAAGGTGCGTCGCCGTGTCCGGCTGCTCCTGCACGATCAGCCAGGTCACCTCGGCACCGTCGCCGACCACGAGCTGGCTGACCGAACTGACGAGCGCGGCTTCGCCGCCCTCGCCCGTCTGGCGCTCGACGATGATTGCCTTGGCGCCGGCACCGACACGTGCCAGGAGCCGCACATGCGTCTGGCCGCCGCCCTGCAGGTTCTGCAGCTCGATCGGCTTTTCCAGCTCGGTGCCGTCGGCGATGTCGACGAAATAGCCGTCGGCGACGAAGGCCGTGTTCAGCGCGCCGATTGCGTCATCGGCGCCATAGCGATCGAGCCCCGGCGCGACACTGCCGTCGGTGAGCTTCTCCGACAGGCGCTGCACCGTGACGCCTTCGATCGCAGGCGCCTTGGCGCTCGAAACACCGTTCAGCATGGGCAGAGCGGCCGAACCATCGAGGACCGGATCGAGCGCCTTTGCATTGCCGTTGGCCTCGAAGGCCGGCACCGAGGTCAGCAGCCGGCGCAGGTCCGTATAGTGCCAGGATTCGACGCGGCGCGTCGGCAGGCCGTGCTTGATCGCCTCGATCGCGTCGTCGCGCTTGACCATCACTGCGCCGTCGCCGGGCAGCAGCGACAGCCGCTCGCCGAAGGCGTCGATCAGCGCCGTTTCGGCCAACGTCCGCTGGGGCTGTGCGTGCATGTTCATTGCTCTTGCCTCACTTGGCCCCATCTCACGCGGCTTGCCCGATCACGCCGGCATAGCCGTTGGTTTCGAGATCGAGCGCCAGCGACTTGTCGCCAGACTTGATGACCTGGCCCTTGTAGAGCACGTGCACGCTGTCCGGCACGATGTGCTCGAGCAGGCGCTGGTAGTGGGTGATGACGACGATCGCGCGCTCCGGCGAGCGTAGCGCGTTGACGCCGTCGGCGACGATCTTGAGGGCGTCGATGTCGAGGCCTGAATCGGTCTCGTCGAGCACGCAGAGCTTCGGCTCGAGCAGTTTCATCTGCAGGATTTCGGCGCGCTTCTTCTCGCCGCCGGAGAAGCCGACATTGAGCGGCCGCTTCAGCATGTTCATGTCCATGTTGAGCGAAGCGGCGGCGTCCTTCACGCGCTTCAGGAATTCCGGAACCTTCAGGGGCTCCTCGCCGCGCGCTTTGCGCTGCTCGTTCATCGCGACTTTCAGGAATTCCATGGTCGCGACGCCCGGTATCTCCATCGGATACTGGAAGGCGAGGAAGATGCCGGCGGTGGCACGTTCGGCCGGATCCATTTCGAGGATCGACTGGCCGTTGTAGAGGATGTCGCCTTCGGTGACCTCGTAGTCCTCGCGGCCGGCAAGGATGTAGGACAGCGTCGACTTGCCCGAACCGTTCGGGCCCATGATGGCGGCGACCTCGCCGGCTTTGACCGTCAGGTTCAGGCCGCGGATGATCTCCGTGCCGTCCTCGACGATGCGGGCATGCAAATTCTTGATCTCAAGCATTATCTTCTACTTTCGTGTTCTTGTTGTCCTCGACGCCGGGTCCTTGACGAGATTTCCCCAGAAGAGCGCCCGCAAGATCGCCAGTAACGATCATCCAGCCAAAAAAACCTACCGCGCCTAGGGTCGCAATCGAACCACCAACATTCCTTACCGAACTCAAGCCAAATATCGCGCCTATTAAAGCCACCACGGCACCTCCAATAGCCAGCGTCAACAAGAGCATCAGAACGATGACTATCAAACTCTGGATACGCTCGAAGAATTTCCAGGAGCGCCGTTCCATTTAGTCAGCCCACGCTGCCTTCCAGCGAGATCCCGATCAGCTTCTGCGCCTCTACGGCGAACTCCATCGGCAGCTGTTGGATGACGTCCTTGACGAAGCCGTTGACGATCAGTGCGATCGCCTCTTCCTCGGGAATCCCGCGCTGCATCACGTAGAACTTCTGGTCCTCGGATATCTTCGACGTCGTCGCCTCGTGCTCGAACTTCGCCGTCGCGTTCTTGGCTTCCATGTAGGGCACGGTGTGCGCGCCGCACTGGTCGCCGATCAGCAGCGAATCGCAGTTGGTGAAGTTGCGGGCGTTGGTCGCCTTGCGGTGCGCCGAGACTTGGCCGCGATAGGTGTTCTGCGAGAAGCCGGCGGCAATACCCTTGGAGATGATGCGGCTCGACGTGTTCTTGCCGAGATGGATCATCTTGGTGCCGCTGTCGACCTGCTGATAGCCGTTCGACACCGCGATCGAATAGAACTCGCCGCTGGAATCGTCGCCGCGAAGGATGCAGCTCGGATATTTCCAGGTGATCGCCGAGCCGGTCTCGACCTGCGTCCACGAAATCTTCGAACGATGGCCGCGGCAATCGCCGCGCTTGGTGACGAAATTATAGATGCCGCCCTTGCCCTCGGCGTCGCCCGGATACCAGTTCTGCACCGTCGAATATTTGATCTCGGCATCGTCGAGCGCAATCAGCTCGACCACCGCGGCATGCAGCTGGTTCTCGTCGCGCTGCGGCGCCGTGCAGCCTTCGAGATAGGACACATAGGCCCCCTCCTCGGCGATGATCAGCGTGCGCTCGAACTGGCCGGTATTCTTCTCGTTGATGCGGAAATAGGTCGACAGCTCCATCGGGCAGCGCACGCCCTTCGGCACGAAGACGAAGGAGCCGTCGGTGAACACGGCCGAGTTCAGCGTGGCGTAGAAATTGTCGGAAGTGGGCACGACCGAGCCCAGGTATTTCTGCACCAGCTCAGGGTGCTCGCGGATCGCTTCCGAGATCGAGCAGAAGATAACGCCGGCCTGAGCCAGCTCCTTCTTGAAGGTGGTGACGACCGACACGGAATCGAACACGGCGTCGACCGCGACGCGGCCGGACTTGTAGACGTTGTCGTTGGCCTCCTCCAGCTCCGAAGCGTCGGTCTTCTGCACGCCGGCGAGGATCTCCTGCTCCTTCAAAGGAATGCCAAGCTTCTCGTAGACCTTGAGCAATTCGGGATCGACCTCGTCCAGCGACTTCGGTCCCGGCGTGCTCTTCGGCGCCGCGTAATAGTGGATGTCCTGGAAGTCGATCTTCGGATAGTGGACGCGCGCCCAGGTCGGCTCTTCCAGCGTCAGCCAGCGCCTATAGGCGCCCAGACGCCATTCCAGCATCCAGTCCGGCTCGCCCTTCTTCTCGGAGATCAAGCGAATGATGTCTTCGCTCAGGCCCTTGGGGGCCTTGTCCATCTCGATCTCTGTCTGGAATCCGTATTTATACTGGTCGACGTCGATCTTTCGGACTCGATCGATCGTCTCCTGCACAGCAGGCATAAGCGTTCTCCATCCACGCCGGGGTCAAGGCCCGGCAGTTTTCAAACTATGGCACCGCACAAACGCGCCCCAGGAAGGACTCGGCTGCGGAGTAAGCTCCATATAGTGCGTTCCGGCCGGAAATTCACCCGTCCAAACGAAACGCACGGCTTTACCAGGCCGGATGGCCTGAATTCGTCTTTCGAGCACCGGATTTCAAGAGCCGCCCGGGATCTCTTGTCCGATGCCCTGCCGCCGTCAGGCAGCCTTTTCTTTTCCAGCCCGACGCGCGGCTATGCCCGCCAGAGCCGCCCGGAACGCCTCGATTTCCTCGGCGCCGGTGGCGCGGCCAATCGAGACGCGCAATGCGCCAAGGCTCTCGCCGTGGCCCATCGCCTTCAGCACATGGCTTGGCCCGACTTTCCCCGACGAGCAGGCGGAACCGGCCGACAGCGCAACACCGGCGAGATCGAAGGCGATCTGCGCCGTCTCGGCCTTGACGCCGGGAATAGCGAAGAATGTCGTATTGGCAAGCCTTGGCGCTGCCGCTCCAAAGATTTCCGTATCAGGGACGAGCTCCCGGACGATGGCTTCGACCTTGTCGCGACGGCGCGCGACCGCTTCCATGTCTTCCAGGCCGGCGAGTGCTGCCCGCGCCGCGGCACCAAAACCGGCAATGCCGGGAAGATTCTCCGTGCCGGCGCGATGGCCCTTTTCCTGGCCGCCGCCTTTGATCAGCGGCTTCGGCATCATCAGATCGGCCCGGGCGACGATGGCGCCGACGCCCTTCGGGCCGCCGATCTTGTGCGAGGAAAGGATCAGATAATCGGCATAACCGGCTGACATGTCGATCGGAATCCGTCCTGCCGCCTGCACGGCATCGACGACCAGCACGCCGCCCGCTTCCTTGACGATCTCGGCGATGCGTCCGATCGGCTGGATCACCCCCGTCTCGTTGTTGGCGGCATGGATCGCCACCAGCGGCAGGCCGGCAGCCTTGTCATGCGCGGAGAGCGCCGTAGTCAGCGCCTCGAGATCGGCAATGCCGTCTCGATCGACGCCGATCCTCGTCACCTGCGGCGCCGAGAACCGCCCGCCATTCAGAATGCAGGGATGATCGGCGGCCGAGACATAGAGGTGGCTGATGCGGACAGAGCCGCGCCCCATCTGCCAGTCGGGAGCAAGCAGCGTCGATGCGGCCTCCGTCGCGCCGGAGGTGAACACGACGTGCTCGGGCCTGGCATTGACCAGCCCTGCCACGTCACGCCTGGCATCCTCGATCAGCCGCCGCGCCGCGCGGCCCTCGCTGTGAACCGACGACGGATTGGCGGCATCGAGCGCCGCGACCGCCGCCGACCGCGCCTCTGCCATGAGAGGTGCGCTGGCGTTGTAGTCGAGATAGGCGCGAGTTGCGGCCATTTTCCTTCAGTCGATCCTGTCAGCAGCCATTCCGCGAGGACAGCGCGTTATTTCCTTGAAATTGCAAGGCGAGCCGTCCTATTTACCCGGCTTGCGGCGCGGGCGGCCGAGAAAATGCGTTCTCGGCACCCAGTTTTGAACAATTCTAAACTAGCTTCTAGGAAGACGCTTGCCCGGCGTCAAGGCCACAGAATGGGCCAAAGGAAGAGTCCGGGCTCGCGCCTTCGTATGCCACGTGGAGTATTTTATGCCTGAGGTCATTTTCGCCGGTCCGGCTGGTCGCCTGGAGGGCCGTTACCAGCCTTCCAAGGAAAAGAGCGCGCCGATCGCCATTGTGCTGCATCCGCACCCGCAATTCGGCGGCACGATGAACAACAAGATCGTCTACGACCTCTTCTACATGTTCCAGAAGCGCGATTTCACCACGCTTCGCTTCAATTTCCGCGGCATCGGCCGCAGCCAGGGCGAGTTCGACCACGGTACCGGCGAATTGTCGGACGCGGCCGCTGCGCTCGACTGGGTGCAGTCGCTGCATCCGGATTCCAAGAGCTGCTGGGTCGCGGGCTATTCCTTCGGCTCATGGATCGGCATGCAGCTGCTCATGCGCCGGCCCGAGATCGAGGGCTTCATCTCGGTCGCCCCGCAGCCCAACACCTACGATTTTTCGTTCCTGGCACCCTGCCCGTCGTCCGGCCTCATCATCCATGGCGATGCCGATAAGGTGGCGCCGCCCAAGGACGTGCAGACGCTGGTCGACAAGCTGCACACGCAAAAGGGCATAACCATCACCCAGAAGACTATCTCCGGCGCCAACCATTTCTTCGCCAACCACGCCGAACTGCTGATCGACGAATGCGCCGATTACCTCGACCGGCGTCTGGCCGGCGAGCTCGCCGATCCACGGCCGAAGCGGCTGAGGTAGATTTCGGGCTAACCTGAGACCAAATAGCTCTACGGGCGGTCAGCCGACAATTGCTCGCGGCTCCGCCTCGCCAACGATGTTTTACCCTTGGATCCACTGGAAGACAGCAGCCGGAACGTGCGCTTGGGCACGGGTCTGGTCGACGACGGCCGCCGGAAGATGAAACCGAGCCGCGCGAAGACCAACCCTGCGGCGATCGCAAAGGCTAGGCCGAGCCCAAAGCCGGCCACTGTGTCGCTCGGATAATGCGCGCCGACGAAGACGCGCGTCGAAGCGATCAAGGCCGTGAGCGCAAGCGCAATGTGCCAGCGCCTTGGAAACAGCAGCAAGAGGACGCCGAACACCGCCCCCATCGTCGTGGCATGGCCGGACGGAAAGCCGGCGAAGCGCGCATCCATGGCGAAGGGATGCAGCGACAGCACCCCGTAATCGTTGAAATAGAGCGGCCGGGCCCGGCCGATGCCGTATTTCAGTAAGTTGACGGCCAACCCGGAAAGACCAACCGCGCAAAGCACCAGGAAAGCGAAGCAGGTCCAATTGTAGACGAGCAGACGCGACGACCTGGAAAGCCGTCGCCAGTCCGTCAGGTTGGCTGCGACGAGGCAGAGAGCGGCGGGGATGAGATACCAGCCGCCCAGGCCGAAATCCGTTAAGAAGTCGGTGAAACGGACGAAGCCTGGCGTCCACCCGCCGCGCATCCTGCCGGCTGCGCTGTCCAGGGTGAGGCCAATGGCTATGGCCAGCAGAAGCCATGCAGAGACCCAGACGAGCCAGGGAATCTCGGGATAGCGCGCGGGACGCACTGCAAAACGCCGCTGCACGATGCGCGTCGTGACGAGGAAGTTGCCGAGCGAACGGCGGTAAAAAGAAACGGCGGACATGGCTCTATAGGGAACTTCGAGCTCCGACATTATTCCTCACTGGGCCACTCGATAAAGGCCGAGCGCCAGCTTGTCTCCTGACGAATAGTTGAGCCCGTCGATCTCGGTCAGTCGCTTCGCCGACTTGCCCTGCCCGGCAACCAGCTCGTTGAGCTTTTGCTCCTCCTTGACCGGCGCCAGTCCCAGCGCACAGGTCGGATCGGCCAGCAGGTGCTTTGCCACGCCATCGACGTCGGTCAGCACGGTCTTGGTCCCGACCAGGAACACCAGGCTCGGCTCGTGATAGGGGGACGAGGCGAGCACCGTGGTGTCGCAAGGACGGTTGGCATCGACGGCTGCCTTGATGGCCGGGCTCAGCCAGATCGGCTTCAGCGACGGCGCAATCACGCCGAACAGCAGGCTGAACGTTACGCCCGCGCCGATCGCGATCGCCGCGATGCGTTCGAGCGGCACCTGCAATTGGCGCGGGAAAGCCAGATAGCCGGTCACGAGCGCGGCGATTGCCGCCGGAATGCTCCACCAGGAAAAGGCTTTTGCGAGATAGAGCGGCGCGCCTATGCATACTGCGGCTAGCCCGATCGACACGACGACGACGCCGAAGGCGGTCGACCACCACAGCCAGTTCTGCCAGCGCTTGAGCGGCGCATTGGCCTTGTCTTCCGGCAAGGTGAGCAGCCAGCCGATCAGCAGCGCCATGCCGGGATAGGCCGGCAGCACATAATGCGGCAGCTTGGTCGGGATCGCCTCGAACACCAGCCAGAAGGGGATGTACCAGGCGAGACAGAAGCGCAGGCGGGGGTCGTCCCAGAAGCGGTTGATGGCCTGCAGCCCGGCGCCGACCGCGATCAGGCCGAAAGGCCACATGAACAGCGAATAGGTGAGCATATAGAAGCCCGGCGGCAGGCCATGCGATTCCTCGCCTTGCGCCACCTTGTTCAGCATGTCCTTGCCGACCGCCTCCTGGAAGAAGGCGCCGCCGCTCTTCCAGCTGATGAGGATGATCCAGGGCAGCACGATGACGAGCACGATTGCGACGCCGCGCACCAGCTTCAGCTTCAAAAGCCAGCGCCAGTCGCGTTCGAAGGCGAACAGCGCGCCGGCCGTCAGCAGCGACAACAGCGGAGCGACCGGACCCTTGATCAGAATTCCCAGTCCCTGCGCGATCCAGAAGATCCATGGGAGGTGGCCGGCAATCGGCTCCTTGCGGCGGGCGGCCAGATAGACCTGCGCCAACGCGCCTTGCGCGGCCACGCAGCAGGCGAGCAACATGGCGTCGGTCTTGGCGTCGCGGCCTTCGAAGGCGGTGGCGAAGATGGCGGCTATCATCAGGCCGGCGGCAAGGCCGGCATTGGCGCCGAAGAGTTTTGTGCCCGTCCAGCCGATGCCCACGACGGCGAGCGCAATGCCGAGCATCGAAACCAGCCGATAGACCCAGATCGGCGCTTCGGCCCCCTCACCGCTCAATACGACGGCCGCCGATTGCAGCCAATAGATGCCGATCGGTTTCTTGTAGCGCGTCACATCCTGCAGGCGGATGTCGATGTAGTCGCCGGTCTCGACCATCTGCTTGGTCGACTGGACGAAGCGGGATTCGTCGCGGTCGATCGGCGGCAGGCTTGCCAGCCCGCTGACGGTCATCAGGATGCTGAACAGAAAGAGGAGGAGATAGTTCCTGTTCATCGCGGGAGCTTGTCCGATCTGATCTGCGGGATAGCCCCGTCGCGGCGCGTCGGGGCGTGCTGCCCTTGCGCGGGCGCCTCATTACGCCAGCAAAAGAGGCGAAGCAAGGATGCGGCGATAGCACGCAAAGTCCCAAGCCACTTTTGCTGATCGCCCATTTGCCCGTTGAAGCGCGATCCCACGCAAACCGGAAACCACTTTTGCTGATCACCTGTTTGCCTCTTGAAGCGCGATCCTACGCAAAACCGGAAACCACTTTTGCTGATCGCGCTTGGATGCTAAACGCGCCCCTTCACGTCAAGCTCGGCCAAATGCCGTGCGATCTCCGGGAAGATAAGATGTCCGCCTTCAAGTCCGATTTCCTGCGCATCATGAGCGAGCGCGGCTTCATCCACCAGATTTCGGATGAAACCGGCCTCGACCAGCTTTTCGCCAAGGAAACGGTGAGCGCTTATATCGGCTTCGATGCGACGGCGAAGAGCCTGCATGCCGGATCGCTGATCCAGATCATGATGCTTCACTGGCTGCAGCATACCGGCCACCGGCCGATCGCGCTGATGGGCGGCGGCACCTCGATGATCGGCGATCCTTCTTTCAAGGACGAGGCGCGCAAGCTGCTGACGCCTGGGGACATTGAGAGCAATCTCGTCGGCATCCGCCGCAATTTCGCGCCTTATCTCAAATTCGGCAGCGGCGCGGGCGACGCGGTGATGGTCAACAATGCCGATTGGCTGATGGAGATCAACTACGTCAGTTTCCTGCGCGATGTCGGCCGGCATTTCTCCGTAAACCGCATGCTGGCCTTCGATTCCGTGAAGCTCAGGCTCGACCGCGAGCAGTCGCTGTCGTTCCTCGAATTCAACTACATGATCCTGCAGGCTTACGACTTCGTCGAGCTCTACAAGCGCGTCGGCTGCCGGCTGCAGATGGGCGGCTCCGACCAGTGGGGCAACATCGTCAACGGCATCGATCTCGGTCATCGCATGGAAGGCGTGCAGCTGTTTGCGATGACCACGCCGCTGCTCACCACTTCCTCCGGCGCCAAGATGGGCAAGTCGGCCTCCGGCGCTGTCTGGCTCGATGGCGACATGCTGTCCCCTTACGAATTCTGGCAGTACTGGCGCAACACAGAGGACGCGGATGTCGGGCGCTTCCTGAAGCTCTACACGACGCTGCCGCTGGATGAGGTCGCGCGCCTCGAAAAGCTCGGCGGCTCGGAGATCAACGAGGCGAAGAAGATTCTCGCCACCGAGATCACCGCCATGCTGCATGGCCGCGAGGCGGCCGAAACGGCTGCAGAGACCGCGCGCAAGACTTTCGAGGAAGGCGCGCTCGCCGACACGCTGCCCAGCATCGACGTCGCCAAGGCTGATCTCGAGGCCGGCATCGGCATCCTGTCGCTGTTCGTCACCGCCGGGCTCGCCGGCTCCAATGGCGAAGCGCGCCGGCATGTCCAGGGCGGTGCCGTGCGCCTCAACGACCAGGTGGTGACCGACGACCGGCGCGTGGTGACGCTTGAGGACCTGGGCGCGGAAGGTGTGGTGAAGCTCTCGTTCGGCAGGAAGAAGCACGTTCTGGTGCGGCCGATTTAGTCGGGCTGATCACCGATATTCGAAGATTGAGCGAAAAATTCCCGGCGCCACCACCGACAGCGGATTGATGTTGAGCGTCGGCTTGTTGGCGTTGCCGCGCAGCCGGTAGGTGACGCCGATCAGGCCGCGGTCGCGGCCGTTGCCGAGCAGCGGGCCGAACAGCGGCAGTTCGCCGAAGATGCGGTTGAGCCCATAGACCGGCATGAAGGTGCCGGTCATGTCCATATTGTTGTCTTGGTCGTAGAGCGTGCCCTGGAAAGTCGTGCCGATGCGCGGACCGCGCAACAGACCGTTTGCCAGTCTGAGATAGCCGGAGCCCTTGTCGATCTCGGCATAGCCGCGCTCGAACTGCACCCTTGAGGTGTCGATGTTGGCCTTGACCGCCTGGTTGAGGCTGCGCGTATCGCCGGCCGGCCTGGTCGACACGATCGACGCAAGCTTCGGCTCGTTGACGACATAGAAATTGCTGGCGTCGACCTGGCCCTTCATTGGTCCGTCGGAGTCGCCCGCCAGCGACAGCGTGATGGCCCCGCCCTCCATATGCTCGTAAATGTTGAGGAAGCGCAGGATAGCGCCGGCATCGGCCGATTTCATCGTGAGGGACCGGCCGCCGTCGCCGGTGGTGTTTCGGACGGCAATGGCGGCACCCGAACTCGCCGTCGCGCTGACATCGAGACCATTCACCCGGGAGCCGGCAGCGCTGTAATTAAGCTTGAGGTTCGACAGCACCTCGTCGTGAAAGCCGGTCAGCGACTTCACGTCGGCGCTGACCGAGATCGCGTCGGCGCCGGCGCCTTTTGTGGCTGTATCGACGTCTGAGGTGAACTGTTTGATCAGCGAGCGGGCGTCGAGAGAGTCGCCGCTGACATTGACCGCATAGCTTTTGCCCGACCGTTTGACCGAGACCGCGACGTCGTCTCCTCTGTTGAGCGCGACCTTGCTGAACCGGGCCGAGGACAGCGCCCCGTTGACCAGTGTCACATCGCCGTCGATCGAAAAGCTCTTCCCATCGAGATCGAAGTCGGACAGCGTGGTCGTGCTGCCGGACTTTGCCATCGTGAAGGTGACCTTGGCCGGAATGCCGGCACCCTTGCTCCATCCTGCCCAGGGGATGTCGAGCCTTGCGTTGGTCAGGTCGGCCGACACGTTCTGGACGCCCTCGCCGCTCTTGTCGATCGCCACCTTGATGGTTCCGGAAAGCAGCGGCGACAGGCCCGGCATTGCTGCAGCGCGCGTCTTGTCGTCGATCACCAGCGCGACCTTACGGCTACGCGGCGGGCCGCTGTCCTCGAGCGGCTCGACCAGGTCGAGCTCGGCTGGAATGCCGTTCAGCTTCGCCTTCGCCGATATCACCGCACGGTCGGGGCTCACGGTGATCGACCCGTCGGCCTCGGTCACCATCTGGTCCTCGAACGGCTTGGCTAAGGAAAGATCCTGGTAGTCCAGCGCCACCAGCCAGTCGAGCCTCGAGGTATCGACGCCGGAAGTCAGCGGAATGTCGGCCCGCACATGCCCGGTGACGGTGCCGCTCAAATCCTCAGGCGCAAGCCCGACATGGCGCATGGCGTTGATCGGCTCAAAGGAGGCGAGTTCGGCGATCGCCGTGGCTTCGCCAGCGACATCGATGTCGAGAGAGCCGATCACGGGCGAAACATTCGCCTGCTTGATCGTCAGTGTGCCCCCGCTTGCCGCCACGGTGCGGCCGCTCGGCATAAAAACGCTGCCCGAGGACAGCGTGATATCGACATCGTTGCCGTGGAAGGCAACGACACCGACCGCATCGCGGATCGGCGGAATGCGCCCCGCGGTATCGAAGCGCGAGCCCTCGACCTGGAAGCGGCCGAACACCTCGTCGCCGGAAAGCGGAACGCCGTTGCCGAGCCGCCCAGGAACGACCTGGAACTGCAGGTTGGCGTCGACCACACGGCCGCCGAACAGGTTGTCTAGCACCCAAAGCCGCGCGTTGCGGGCGGAGAACCAGGGCCACAATTGCTTCACATGCGAAACCGGCATGTCGTGTACATTGAGCGACAGCGACACACCCGGCGGGCCATTGTCGATGAAGGCGAGCGACGCCGTGCCCAGCACGTCGCTCGAACCCCCGGAGCGGACGCCGATCTGCTCGGCGACGAGCTTGCGGCTCTTGGTCTGGTAGACGCCGGCGACCCGGGCAAGAAACTGAAGCGCCGGCTCCGGCGATTCCGAAGGCGCGAGCGTCGAGCCGTCGCTGACAAGGTCATAGCGGTAGGACGGCTCCTCGCCCGCGGCTGCCGGTTTCGGCCCGACCGAGCCTGAGAAATCGAATGTCGAGCGGCCGGTCCTGATCAGCAATTTGTCGACCGAGACCTTGTTTGATCCCGCGACCAATGTGGCCCTGGCATCGACGTCGGCCGGCAGCAGCCCGCGCGAGCCGAGATCGAGCACCGAGCCGCCGAGCGACAGCGACGCCGTCAGCCGCGACGGCGTGTCGCCGGACGCCTCGACGCCCGAAAGCTTCAGCGCAACAGAACCAAGCTTGCCGCCCTGGGCGGCGAAGTTCCCGCCGCTGGAGCTTCCCTGAGCGGGCGTTACGCCGACGTCCGCTATCGCGACGGCGGCGTCCAGCGATGCGATCCGCCTGGCGCTCGGATCGCGCGCCGCGGAGGCGCTCAGGCTTACATGTCGGCCGTCGACATCGGCTTTTGAAGACAGTTCCATGCTGCCTGTGCCCGTCTGCCCAACCGTGGCCTCGGCGACGGTCAGACGCCTGACCGATCCGCCCGGCGGCAATTCGAACTCGACGTTGCGGAGGTCGATCTGGCGCATCGATTCCGCGCTCACCGCATCCAGCGCCGCGTTGACGCCGCCAAACACCGCCGCCGATACTTTCTCCGGATCGACCAGGCCATCCTCGTTGCGCAAAGCCGCAGTCCAATCACCGCTCCCGGACGGCATGGCGGCGACCATGATGCGAGCATCGGAGAACCGGGCGCTGGTGAGCTTGACCTCGCCGGATAGCAGCGGCAGCAGGCGCATGCCGAAGCGGACGCGCCCGACATCGGCCATCGGCTTGCCGTCGGCCGTCTTCAAGCTGACGTCGCTGACCTGCAGAGCGACGAAGCTCGACCCATCGAGCGTCAACCGCGCCGGCCCAACGGTGACGTTGAGATCGACGCCAGCGAGCTTCTCGATGGCCGTCTCGGCTTCGGCGCGAAGTCGTTCCGTGCCGATGCCTGACGTGCCAAGCACATAGACGCCAATTGCCGCCAGAAGCACCAGCGCGCAGAGTCCGGCGAACACCCGGCCGAGGATGCGGAAGCGCCGGCGCACCGAAGCACGGCCGAGCGGCGGCACGCTGCACGCGGACGGAAAGGCCGCCAGGTCGGTGATCTCGTCACGCCTGAACCTGATCTTCTCGTGCTGCGGTTGCTCCTGATCCAAGCAATATTCCGTTGTAAACGTACTCGTCGTGGACGAATCCCCGCCTCACGTTATATCGATGCTCGATCCGCGCGTAACCGCAAACAAGGGCATCGACATGGCTGAACTCGACGTGGGCGACGTTGCGCCGCAATTCGATCTTCCGCGCGACGGCGGCGGCTCCCTCAGCCTCGCCGCGATCCGGGGAAAACCTGTCGTACTCTACTTTTATCCACAGGACGACACCACAAGCTGCACCAACGAAGCGATCGGCTTCTCGCAGCTGAAGCCGGAATTCGAGAAGGCCGGCGCCGTGGTCATCGGGCTGTCCCCCGATAGCGTCAAGAAACACGACAAATTCAAGGCGAAATACGATCTCACCCTCGATCTCGTCGCAGACGAGGAGCGCAAGGCGATCGAGGCCTATCATCTGTGGGTCGAGAAGACGATGTACGGCCGCAAGTACATGGGTGTCGAGCGCGCCACCTTCCTGATCGGCCAGGACGGACGCATCGCCCGCATCTGGCGCAAGGTGCGCGTCAAGGGCCATGCCGAAGAGGTGCTGGAGGCGGTGCGCGCGCTCTGAAGCGGGGCAGACCCAAAGCTTCCGCGATTTGCTGGCCTCCTTCCCTGCAACCTGCCACCCGCGCTGCGGGAATTGGTTAAGCCGACATCGCGGCCAGCAAAGCTTTGTTAACCCTAATAATGTGTAATCGAGCTGTCGTTGGAGTCGTAACGAAAGCTTGGTCCCGTGAATCCAAACGGTCAGTCAGCGGTCTTCGGCAGGCGCAAGGAGCCCCATACGGTCATTATCGCGCGGGGGAACGAGATCCGGCATTTCACCATCCGTCCGTGGCTTGCCGCCTTCGTCGGGTCGGCGCTGGCGGCGATCGCCATCGGCTATCTGCTCGCCACCTCCTACCTGGTGCTGCGCGATGACCTGATCGGCGCCACCACGGCCAGGCAGGTGCGCATGCAGCAGGCCTATGAGGATCGCATCTCCGCGCTTCGCGCCCAGGTCGATCGCATCACCAGCCGCCAGCTTCTCGACCAGCAGCTCA
This sequence comes from Mesorhizobium sp. M1A.T.Ca.IN.004.03.1.1, assembly GCF_003997555.1. Classification (NCBI taxonomy): domain Bacteria; kingdom Pseudomonadati; phylum Pseudomonadota; class Alphaproteobacteria; order Hyphomicrobiales; family Phyllobacteriaceae; genus Mesorhizobium; species Mesorhizobium sp. M1A.T.Ca.IN.004.03.1.1. The sequence goes on from NZ_RZTV01000012.1 coordinate 21,985, forward strand.
TGGAGACCAAGGTCAGCGAGTTGCTGGCCAGGCAGACCCAGCTCAGCCAGCGCCACGGCCGGCTCGGGCCGATCCTCGAACGCGCCGAGAGCGAGGTCGGCGATGTGCCCGCCGCAGCCAATGCCGCAGCGACGAAACCCGACGAGCACGCCGAGATCACCGGCGGCCTTTCGCAGGTCCCGACCTACTCCGTCGCGTCGTTGGGCGCCGGCGACACGAAGCCATTCTCCCTGTGGTCGACACGCTCGGACCCGCTCGACAACGAAACGTCAGCGGATCGCGCCGACAAGCTCTTCGTGTCGATCAACGCTTCGCTCAAGGCCATCGAGAACCAGCAGCTCACCCGCATCACCACGCTTGCGGACAACGCTTATCGCAACGCGGACGCGATCTCGCAGGCACTGCAAGCCGCCGGGCTGCCGGTCGACACGGAGCTCGACAAGAACGATGTCGGCGGGCCGCTGGTGCCGCTCGATTCCTCAATGATCTTCGACAGCAAAGTCAAAGAGCTGGATGAAGCGCTTGATGCGCTGGATCAAGTCAAGAAAGAGGCGCGCAAGCTGCCGCTCAGCAATCCCGCGCCGGGTCATACTGTGACCAGCCCGTTCGGAGTGCGCACCGACCCGATCCTCGGCACGGCCGCCCTGCATACGGGAATGGATTTCAGGGCGCCGATCGGCATGCCGGCGAAGGTCACCGCTGCCGGCGTCGTCACCAAGGCCGGCTGGAACGGCGGCTACGGCCGCATGGTCGAGGTCGACCACGGCAACGGCTTTGCGACGCGCTATGGCCACCTCAGCGAGATCGACGTGACTGTCGGCCAGAAGCTCGCCGCCGGCGACGTGATCGGCAAGACCGGCAGCAGCGGCCGCTCGACCGGTCCGCATCTCCACTACGAGGTGCGCCACAACGGCGAGGCGGTCGACCCGCTGCGCTTCCTCGCCGTCGGCAAGAAGGTCGCGCAGTACCTTTAGCGCACGCCTCGCGGCCGACCCGAGGTCCCTCCAGGTTTATCCACCGTTTTGCCTGGCAGCGCTCGCTTTGGATTGACTCAATCCAGTTGTAGGATGATATACATCACCCTATCGCCTCACCGATTGCGCCGCTGATGACCATTCGCAGCCTCTCACTGGATATCCTCAGCGTCCTCGAAGACGCAGTGGGGCCGAGCGGTCTCACTGCCGACACTGCTGGAATGGCGAAGTATCTCGGCGATTGGGCCGGCGACTATCGAGGCAGCGCGCTGGCCGTACTGCGCCCCGCGTCGGTTGCGGAGGTGCAGGCGCTGATGCGTCTGTGCAGCGAGTTGGGACTCGGCGTCATTCCGCAGGGCGGCAACACCGGCTTGGTTTCGGGCGCCATCGATGGCACCACCACCGGCGGTGTAGTCGTCAGCCTGGAGCGGCTGAACGCCATCCGCCGGATCGATCGCGCGAACTTCACACTTCAGGCGGACGCAGGCTGCGTGCTGGAGGCGATCAAAGAGGCAAGCGAGGCCGAAGATTGCCTGTTCCCACTGGCGCTCGGCGCACAAGGCAGTTGCGAGATCGGCGGCAATGCCGCGACCAATGCCGGCGGCGTCAACGTGCTGCGCTACGGCATGGCGCGCGACCTGATCCTGGGGCTGGAGGTTGTTCTGGCCGATGGGGAGCTGTGGAACGGCCTTTCCGGGCTGCGCAAGAACAACAGCGGTTATGACCTGAAGCAGCTGTTCATCGGCTCCGAGGGCACGCTCGGCATCATTACCGGTGTGGAGGTCAAGCTGTTCCCGAAGCCGGCCCGTGTCGAGACCGCCTATCTCGGCCTCGTCTCGTTCGAAGCGGCCATCGGCCTGTTCAACCGAGCGCGCCGCGCCTGCTCCGATCTGATTTCCGCCTTCGAGATCATCGGCTCGGAATGCATCGATTTGGCCCGGCTGGTCGATCCTGGAATGACGGCGCCTGTCGCAGGACCCGTCCATGCGCTGATCGAATTGTCCTCCGGACCGACCATCGACCTCAACGGCGTGCTCGCCAGTTTTCTAACCGATGCAATCGAAGGCGGCTTGGTGGCCGACGCAGTCCTCGCGACCAGCAACGCGCAGGCTAAGGCCTTCTGGGCGATCCGCGAGGGACTGGTCGAGGGCCAGGCGAAGCGCGGCTACCACGTGCGCACCGATCTCTCGGTGCGCATTTCCGATATCCCTGCCCTTGTCGAGCGCGCCCGCCGCTTCGTCGCCACCGAATATCCGGGCTGGATTGCACTGGCCTATGGCCATGCCGGCGACGGCAACATCCATTTCAATGTGCTGCCGCCGCTCGATCTCGCTGATGGCGAAGCGCGGGTGCGCGGCGAAGAAATCACGGCCGGACTCTACGACATCGCCGTCGGCCTCGGCGGCTCGATCAGCGCCGAGCACGGCATCGGCCGCAGCCGTGCCCGAGAATTCTGGGCCGGGCTTTCGCCGGCGCATCGCCGCATGGTTACCGCTGAAGACTGCGCTCGACCCTAAAGGGGTGATGAACCCCGGCTGCCTGCTGCCCTCGACGGAGCGTTTTTTATGAAGCAGAGACTGGCCGCCATCGGCACCGTCGAAACCCTGCCGCACCGGGTCGCGGCCTTCCTCAGCCGCGAGATCGAATCCGGCGAGTTGAATCCCGGCGCGCGGCTGCCGACCGAGCAGGAGCTTTCCGAGAAGTTCGGCGTCAGCCGCAATGTGGTGCGCGAGGCGATCGCCCAGTTGAGGGCGGACGGCATGATCGAAGCGCGGCAAGGTATCGGAGCCTTCGTGCTGGCGCCCGAGCAAAGGGCCGCCATCCGCATCGACCGCGAGGCGCTCAAGGATACCCACAATATGGAGCGGCTGTTCGAGCTGCGTTGCATCCTCGAGGCCGAGTCGGCGGCGCTCGCCGCGGCGCGGCGCAATCAGGAGCATCTCGATTCGATCAAGGCGGCGCTCGACCGCATGGGCGGCGAGGAGCGCTGGGAAGAAGGCAGCATCGACGCCGACCTGCTCTTCCACCGCGAGATCGCGCGGGCGACCGGCAACAGCTACATCCACACCTTCATCTCTTTTGTCTGTGAGCAGATCCGCCAGTCGATCCACTATGCCCGCATGACAAACCCGCTGCACGATCTCGTCGAGATCAATGTCGGCGAGCATGTGCGCATTTACGAGGCGCTGGTGGCGGGCGATCCGGCGGCAGCGGAAGCAGCAATGCGTACGCACATCATCGGCGCCGCCAACCGCGTCGGCGTGAAGCTGCCACTCTCCAAGACCGGCGGGACGAAATAGCCATGCCGACGAATCTCACCCGCATCTCCGACGTCTGCCTGCTGGTGGAAAATATCGAGCGTACGGTCGACTTCTATGTCGGGAAACTCGGCTTCCGGCTGCGTCGGCGTGCCGAAGGCTTTGCCGATTTCCATGGCGAGGGCGTGACGCTCGCCGCCTGGGAGCTCGACCACATCAACCGGCACACCGGCGTCTCGAACCAGAGATCGCCGCGCCAAGCGCACAAGGTTTGCGTCGCCGTCCAGCTCGGATCACCGGCCGAGATCGACAGGCTGCACGGCGAATTGAGCGCCAAGGACGTGCCCTTCTATGGACCGCCCGAAAACTACGTCTGGAACGCGCGCTGCGCCTATTTCACCGACCCGGACGACACGCTTTGGGAGCTTTACGCCTGGCTCGACGGCGGCCCTGGCGACTACCACGACCAACAGCCGTAGCGACGCCGCGCCGAGGGAGCGGCGCTTCGAAAGAAGAGACAAGAAGTCTGCAACAGGAGCGAAAAATGAGTGGGAACCGAGACTACGAATTGAACCGCCGCGCTTTCGTGAAGGGCGGCCTCGCAGCGGTCGCAGCTGCGTCAGCCGGTATGCAATTGGTGTTGACGCCGGGCGCCAGGGCCGCCGGCAAGGTCGTCATCCAGTATGACTGGCTGATGTCCAATGGCCAGATCGGCGACATCGCGGCCCTCGCCAACGGCTATTTCAAGGATGCCGGGCTCGAGGTGGAGTTCAGCCCTGGCGGCCCCAATGCCTCGACCGTGCCGCCGGTGATCTCCGGCGCCGCGCAGCTCGGCCAGTTCTCGGAAACGCCGCAGCTTTATGCGGCGCGCGCCAGCGGCGTGCCGATCAGAATCATCGCCTGCGGCTTCCGCACCGGCCCCTATGCGCTGACCTCGAAACCGGGAAAGCCAATCCGCAATGTTGCCGACCTCAAGGGCAAGAAGATCGGCATCCAGCCGACCGCGCGCTTCGTCATCGACGAGATCCTGGCCAAGAACGGTATCGACCCCTCGGAAGTCACCATCGTCAATGTCGGCTTCGACAAGGCGCCTCTGGTGCGCGGTGACGTCGACGCCATCGGCGGCTGGATCACCAACACCCAGGCGCTGAGCGTGGTCGGCGAGGACCGCATCGATCTCCTGGTGCGCGACCTCGGCCTCGCTTCCTACGCCGACGTCTATTTCGCGACCGACGCGGCGATCGAGAAGGACCCCGACACACTGGCGAAGTTCGTCGGCGCGGTCGGCAAGGGCTGGGGCTGGGTGCACGCCAACCCCCAGGAAGCGGTGAAGAAGATGGTCGCCGCGTATCCGGAGATGGATCTCGGCTGGGAAGAGAAGACCGTCAACCTGGTGCTGAAACTCTCCTTCGACGGCGCGACCGCCAAAGATGGCTGGGGCACGTTCGACCCTGCCTCCATCGAGGAGCAATTGACGCTGCTCGACAAGGTCGGCCAGTACCCGAACGGACGCCCGGCCGCCAAAGATGTCTACACCACGAAGATCCTGGAGCTTTCGGCCGCGGACCGGCCCAAGCTCGACGCGCCCGCGGCCTGATGCCGAACGCCATCGAAGCGCAGAAGCTCGATGTCGGCTATGGCGGCCGGCAGAAGGTCGTCAAAGTGCTGTCCGGCCTCGACCTCACGGTCGCAGCCGGCTCCTTCCTGTCGATCCTCGGCCCGTCGGGCTGCGGCAAGTCGACCTTACTTCGCGTGGTGGCGGACCTGCTCGACCCGCTGGACGGCACGATCAGCGTGCTTGGGGCCACACCGCACGCGGTGCGCTCGCGCCGCGACGTCGGCTTCGTCTTCCAGGATTCCACCCTGCTGCCCTGGCGCACGGTGCGCGACAATGTGCGCCTGCCGCTCGGCGTCGGCCAGCGCAGCCTCACACGCAAGATCGATGACCGCAGCAGCGAACTGCTGGAGCTGATGGGGCTTGGCGGACTCGGTGAACGCCTGCCGCATCAGCTTTCGGGGGGCCAGCGCCAGCGCGTCGCCATCGCGCGCGCCCTGCTTGGCGAGCCCAGGCTGCTTCTGATGGACGAGCCGTTCGGCGCGCTGGACGAGATCACGCGCGATCGCCTCAACGACGAATTGCTGACGCTCTGGCGGCGCACCGGCACAACGATCCTTTTCGTCACCCATTCGATCGCCGAAGCCGCCTATCTCGGCGAGCGCGTCATTGTGCTGGCTGCCAATCCGGGACGGGTGGTGAAGGACCTCGACCTGCGGCCCTTCAAGCAGGAAGGCAACCGCTGCAAGCGCGAGGATGCCGCGATCGTCGGCGCCATGGCCGAGTTGCGTGCAGCGCTGGAGCGCGCATCGTGAGACCGGCGCCGCTTGCCCCGCAAATGGCGATTGCGCTTCCGGTTCTGGGCGCGGCGTCGATCCTGATTGCCTGGCAGTATCTCCTGCCGCTGCTCGGCGTGCCGGCCTATATCGTGCCGACGCCGACGGCGATCTTCGGCGTCTTCCAGAAGAATTTCGCCCTGCTCATCGACAACCTCAGACCGACGCTGATCGAGGCGCTGGCGGGCTTCGTCATCGGCAATCTCGCCGCCGTGCTGCTTGCCGTGGTCTTCGTGCACAGCCGCATCCTGCAGGCCGCCTATTTCCCGATCGTCCTGTTCTTCAACACCATTCCGATCCTGGCGCTGTCGCCGATCATCATCCTGATCTTCGGCCTCGGCATGACGCCAAAGATCGTCATCGCCGCGGTGATCTGCTTCTTCCCGACCCTGGTGAACATGATCCGGGGCCTGGATTCGGCTAGCGACAACGAGCACGAGCTGTTCCGCGTGCTGTCGGCGACACGCTCGGAGATCTTCTGGGCTCTGCGCCTGCCCCGCGCCCTGCCGATGCTGTTCTCCTCGCTGCGCATCGCCTCGGCCACTGCGGTGATCGGCGCCATCGTCGGCGAATGGATCGGCTCGGACAAAGGCCTCGGCGCGCTGATCATCCAGGCGACGTTCAACTATCAATCCGACCGGCTCTACGCCGCGATCGTGCTGTCGTCGTCGCTGTCGATCGCGCTTTTCTGCATCGTCGTGCTGATCGAGCGTCGCGTCATCAGATACTAGCTTTCCGCACATTGTCCGGGTGGCAAGCGCGGGGGCCGCAGGGAAAGTTGCTCTCCTCGGGAGCCGGGCAAATTATTTTTGAATTCCATTTGACTGAATAAATCTTCTCTGCGAACCTTGTGTCCGTCAGGAGCGCAAGCCATGGCGTTGCGGGGAACCAATCAGGAGTTCGGGCGGCCATACAACCGGCGCATCGTGCTCGAATCCATCCGCCGCTTCGGTCCGATCGCCCGCGGCGACATCGCGCAGCACGTCGGGCTCACCGTTCAGACGGTCTCGACCATCGTGCGCGAGTTGGAGGAACAGGCTTACATACTGTCGGTCCGCGAGGAACCGAAGGGCCGCGGCCAGCCGCCGGCCACGCTGCGCATCAACCCGGAAGGCGGCTATGCCGTCGGCATCCACCTCACCCCGCTGGGGATAGACGCCGCACTCATCAACCTGAGCGGCGACGTGATCGAGAGCGTCCATCGCGAAGCGCCGAGCCCGACACCCGATCTCGCCTTCGAGGCGATCGGCGCCATGGTTGCCGATCTGACCGGGCGCCGCGCCGGAGGACGGGTCATCGGCGTCGGCATGGCGCTTCCCGGCCCGTTCGGCGTCGAGTCCATGAGCTTCGTCGGACCGACCACAATGGCGGGCTGGAAAGGCGTGCCGCTGCGCGAGCGCCTTGCCGCCGCGACCGGCCTGCCCGCCTTCTTCGAGACCGATATGGCGGCGGCGGCCATGGGGGAACGCCTCTACGGCCTCGGCCTCCAGCGTTCCGACTACTACTATCTCTATTTCAGCGTCGGGCTTGGCGGCGCCATGGTGCATGACGGCGGCGTGCTGCGCGGGGCCTGGGGCAATGCCGGCGAGATCGGACACATCCCCGTCGTTCCGGAAGGCGAGCTTTGCCCCTGCGGCAACCGGGGCTGCCTCGAACGCTATCTGTCGCTCGAGGCGCGCGGCCGCTGGAACGGCAACGACGCCGGATGGGTGGCCGAAGTCGCTCCGATCTTCCGCAACGCCGTCGCAGTCATCGAGAACCTTTTCGACCCCGAGACGATCGTGCTTGGGGGCCTCGCCTCGCCTCAGTTGCTCGAACGCCTGGCTGCATTGGCGGAGCCGCTGCACAATTCGGTTTCGGCTCGCAAGGATCGCGCCGCGCCGCGCATCCTCGTGGCGCAGGGCGGGCAGCATGCCGTGTTGCGCGGCGCCGCGGCACTTGCCGTTTCCGGCGTGCTTTCGCCGCGCTTCGGCCAGATCTTCACCGCCAAGCGGCAGCGCGAAGGCGACCTTCTGAACGGCGGAGACATCGCGGCATGAGCGAACCCCTGCTGGTCCTCGACAACGTCACCAAGAATTACGGCGCCATCCGGGCGCTGAGGGGCATCAGCTTCTCGATCGCGCGCGGCGAGGTGGTGGCGCTGCTCGGCGACAACGGCGCCGGCAAGTCGACGCTGGTCAAGATCATCGCCGGCGGACTCGAGCCGACCTCGGGTCGCATGCTGTTCGAAGGCAAGGAGTTCCTCGCCAGAACCCCCGCCGAGGCCAAGGCCGCCGGCATCGAGACCGTCTACCAGGACCTCTCGCTCTGCACCAATGTCGACGTGGTGGCCAACTTCTTCATGGGCCGCGAGATCACCCGCAGGGTGCTGGGCGTTCCGGTGCTCGACGAGCGCGCGATGGAGTCAGTAGTGGCGAAGGCGCTGGCCAATGCCGGCACTCGCATTCCCTCGCTGCGCACCAAGGTCGAGCATCTCTCGGGCGGCCAGCGGCAGGCGATCGAGCTCAACCGTTTCGTTCATTGGGGCGGCAAGCTGGTGCTGCTCGACGAGCCCTTCGCCGCGCTCGGCGTCGAGCAGACGCGCCGCGGCCTCGACATGATCCGCAAGGTGGCGAGCCAAGGCATCGGCGTCGTCATCATCACCCACATCATGCAGCAGGCCTTCCAGGTCGCCGACCGGATCGTGGTGATCCGCCAGGGCGTCGTGGCGGGCGACGTTGCCCGCAACAAGACAAGTCCCGATGCGGTGATCAACATGATCACCGGGGAAACGCTCGCCGGTGCCGGACCGGCGGGCTGAGGGACAAATGAGGGGTCCGGCGAAAAGAGGAGCGAACGACATGAAGCGAATGCTACTTTCTGTCTTCGGTATCCTGGCCCTGGCCATTGCCACGCTCACGCCGGCATTCGCCCAGTCCAAGGGTACCGTCTACTACCTGGTGCCGACCTTGCTCGACGAATTCCAGACCGGCTCGGTGAGCGCGCTGGAACTGTTTCTGAAACAGGTCGGCTACGAGATGAAGACGCTGAACGCCGACAACAAGACCGACGCTCAGCAATCGCAGATGAACGACGTGATTGCGCTTAAGCCGAAGGCGATCATCCTCGCCGCGGTCGATTTCAATGCGTTGAAGCCATCCGTTGAAGCCGCCCGCGCGGCCGGCATCCCTGTGGTCGAGTTCGACCGCCAAATCACCGCCACGCCGTCCGACTTCACATCGGTCGCCGGCACGGTCGAGATCGGCCACATTGCGGCGGAGCAGGCCGAAGCGCTGCTGAAGGCCAAGCATGGCTCGGTCAAGGGCAAGATCCTGCAGGTGCTCGGCGATCCCGGCGATCCCTACACGCTCGACATCCAGAAGGGTTTCGAGGAGAAGATGAAGGCGTTTCCGGACGTCAAGATCATCTCGCTGCCCGCCATGCAGTGGGAGGCGAGCAACGCCGGCACCATCGTCGCCGACCAGATCTTGGCCAATCCCGACATCGACCTGATCTTCAGCCACGCTGCGCATCTTTCGGTCGCGGGCGTTGCCTCGCTGGAGGCCGCCGGTAAGAAGCCGGGCGATGTGATGATGATGAGCTCGAACGGCGCGCCGGTCGGCCTCGACCTGATCCGCAAGGGTTGGCTCAACGTCGAAGTCGAACAGCCGCTCTACGCCCAGGCCGCGGCCGTCGCCATGTTCATGGACAAGGTCGTCAACAAGCAGGAGATCAAGCCCGGCGAGTACGACGTGCTCGGCCTGAAGTCGGTGGTGACCAAAGAAGCCTGGGGCCCGAACATCAAGATCCCAGGCGCGGCGATCACCAAGGAGAATGTCGACAACCCCGCTTTCTGGGGCAACCTGAAGCCGCCGACGGATACCGTTAAGCCCGTCGAGTAGGCCTTTTCCATCGAGCTCCGGGCCTCCCGGCCCGGAGCCTCGCGGGCCCGCCCCGCGGCAGCCGCATATTCAAATTCGACGCTAACCGGATCGGCCGATGAGCCCACGCACCCGCCACAGTCTCGAGCTTGTGCTCGACAATCTCGTCTGGTTCATGCTGGTCTTCGTGCTGGCCGTGTTCTCGACCCTCATTCCGAACTTCTTCCAGCTCGGCATCTTCGCCAACATCGTCGAGGCATCGAGCGTGCTGGGCGTGATGTCGATCGGCCTGGCGCTGGTCATCATTGCCGGTCACATGGACCTGTCGGTTGAATCGGTCGCGGCGCTCAGCGCCATGGCAGTCGGCATCATGTTCTGCTCGTCAGGCATCGGCCTCGGCCTGCAGTTGCATCCGGACTGGCTGATGGTGCCGGTCTCGCTCGCCGTAGCCCTGGCGGTGGGAGCCCTTATCGGCGTCATCAACGGTTTCCTCATCGTCAGACTGCAGATGAGCGCCTTCATCATCACGCTTGCCTCCTATATCTGGGTGCGCGGCCTCGTGCTTGTCGTTTCCGGCGGACGCTCGGCGCAGGATTTGGCGCCGGCCATCCGCTGGTTCGGTATCCAGCGGCTCGCCGGCCTGCCGCTCACCGCCTGGATCGCTGTCGGCTGCTTCGTCGTCTTCTCGCTGATTCTCGCCAAGACGCCGTTCGGCCGGCATCTGGTGATGATCGGTGGCAACGAGACCGCGACCTTCCGTGCCGGCATCCGCGTCAATCGCAACCTGATCATCGCCTTCGTCCTTGCCGGCGCCATCGCCGGCCTCGCCGGCTGGCTGCTCGCCATCCGCACCTCCGGCGCCACCGCCAATCTCGGCGTCGGCCTGCTCTTCAACGCCTTCGCCGCCGTCGTCATTGGCGGCGTCAGCCTGAAAGGCGGCGTCGGCACCCTGCCCGGCGTCTATGCCGGCGTGCTGCTTCTGTCGGCCATCAACACCGCCATCAACCTCATGGCCCTGCCGGCCAACTTCACCCAGGTCATCCACGGCTTGCTGGTGCTGGCGGCCGTGCTTCTCGACGCTTTCAAGCAAACCATTCGCCAAAGACTCGCATGACAGGACGGCTGGCATGACCGGAAGCATCGAAGGCAAGGTGGCGGTGATCGTCGGGGCCGCGCGTGGCATCGGCAGGGGCATAGCCCAGCGCTTCACCGAGGAAGGCGCCAGCCTTGTGCTGGCCGACAGTGAAGCCGAAGCCGGCAGAGCGAGCGCCGACGAACTTGGTGCCGCCTTCATCCGCACCGATATTTCCAAGATGGCCGACGCCGAAGCGGTGGTGGCATTGGCGCTGCAGCGTCACGGCCGCCTCGACATCATCGTCCAGAACGCCGGCATCTATCCCTGGCAACTGATCGAGAACACCAGCCCGGAAGATTGGGACCGGGTCATGGCGGTCAATCTGCGCGGCAGCTTCAACGCCGCCCGGGCAGCGCTTCCACCGATGAAGGCTCAGGGCAGCGGTCGCATGCTCTTCACCTCTTCCATTACCGGCCCGCAGGTGAGCAGCCCCGGCCACGGCCATTATTCGGCAAGCAAGGCCGGGATCAACGGCTTCATCCGCTCGGCGGCGCTGGAGTTTTCCGGCTATGGCATCACCGTTAACGGCGTCGAGCCTGGCAACATCCTGACCGAGGGCATGAAGCTTCACCGCGATGCCGCCTTCATCAAGAGCATGGAGGACGCCGTGCCGCTCGGACGTCTCGGCACGCCGCGCGACGTCGCCAACGCCTTCCTGTTCCTGGCCTCCGATGACGCCAGCTACATCACCGGCACGACGATCGTCGTTGATGGCGGCCAGCTCCTGCCCGAAGGCCAGGATTTCCGCCTGACGCCGCCGTGAGTTCTTGATTGTGCCGGGAAACTGGTGGGCGATGACGGGCTCGAACCGCCGACATCTTCGGTGTAAACGAAGCGCTCTACCAACTGAGCTAATCGCCCGCTCCGGGCCGGACCTTTAAGCAGTTAGAGCTCTATTCGCAAGGCCCAATGAACAGCCGGCGCACCCGCTATCGGACGGGATTTCGCCAATGCCGGCGCACTTGTCAAAAAACCTTCTGCTGATTGCTGTTATGCTCACATGCCGCGCTTGACACCCGCAAACGAACCCCTTATCCAGCGCCCCAACGACGAACACGCCTGACACGTGCTCGTCAGTGCGCGGGTGTAGCTCAGTCGGTTAGAGTGCCGGCCTGTCACGCCGGAGGTCGCGGGTTCGAGCCCCGTCACTCGCGCCAGTCTTTTCAAGGGTTTAGGCCCTGCTCTTCAAAAGCTTGAACTTTCATTTTCCGGAGAGTTTCAACTTTTTGTATTCGCTGCGGCCAACATTCGCGATCCACCGCGTCTGAATTGGCGACTACGGGAGCCGCTCGTCAGGCGCCTGTGCTCCACCTTCCCCAGAACTGCCTCAAGAAAGGTTGGCTGCCGGTGGGCCATAGCTGACGCAGCGTTTTCAGGATTCTCCCCTTGCCTACTTTCCCGTTCTCCGAAGCAGATCCGATTCAATTTCCCGGCCCCCCACCTAAAAGCGCTGACGTGGTGATTATCGGTGGCGGCGTTATCGGCGTCACGACAGCGCTTTTTCTTGCGCGGCGCAACATCTCGGTGACGCTGTTGGAAAAGGGACGCATCGCTGCCGAACAGTCCTCCCGCAATTGGGGATGGATCCGCAAACAGGGACGCGATGCGGACGAACTGCCGATCGTGATCGAGGCGTCGCGTCATTGGCGGCAGCTGGCCGAGGAATGCGGCGAAGACATCGGCTTGAAGCAGACCGGCGTGACTTACCTGGCAAGCTCCGACCGCGAAATGGCCCGCTTCGAAAAATTCATGACGATCGCTGCCGTCCATGAAATCGACACGCGCCTGCTGAACGCACGCGAAACCACCGGTCTCATCAAAGGCATGTCGCGCAGTTTCAAGGGCGCGATGACAACGCCTTCCGACATGCGAGCGGAGCCTTGGCTGGCCGTGCCGGCACTCGCCCGGCTTGCCGCCCGCAAGGGAATCAAGCTTGTGGAGAATTGCGCGGCGCGAGCCCTGGAAATCTCGGCCGGGAGGATCAGGGGAGTGTGGACAGAGGCGGGTCACATCGAGACGTCGAGCGTTCTGCTCGCCGGCGGTGCGTGGTCTTCCCTGTTCCTGAGAAGACATGGCGTTTCCATTCCCCAGCTCAGTGTAAGGTCGACCGTCGCGGCAACCGAGGCGATGCCTGAAGTCTATGCAGGAGCCGCGGCAGGAGAGCATATCGCTTTCAGACGCCGACAGGATGGCGGATACACGCTCGCTGCCGGAGGCAGTCATTTGCTTCACCTTGGCCCGGACGCATTCCGGCATGCAAAGAAATACCTTCCCGCGCTTATGGCCAATCCTTTCGGCTCACGCTATTCGCCGGCCGCGCCGGCGGGCTACCCGGATGGCTGGTCGACGCCGCGTCACTGGGCGCCGGATTCGCAAAGTCCTTTCGAAAGAATGCGGGTGCTAAATCCGGCTCCCGAACGTTCTGGTCTGGGTTCCATCGAGCGCAATTTCAGGCGCCTGTTCCCACAGCTCGACGCGGTGCGCCTAAAGGCAAGCTGGGCTGGCATGATCGACGCGATGCCGGACGTCGTTCCCATTGTGGACAAAGTGCAGGCGATCGTTGGCCTCGTTGTCGCGACGGGCATGAGCGGCCACGGCTTCGGTATCGGACCGGGAATCGGCCGCGTCGTCGCCGACATGATCCAGGGAAACCAGATCGGGCACGATCTCACCCGCTTTCGCCTGTCGCGCTTTTCTGACGGAAGCGCCATTCGGCCGGGCCCGGCCCTCTAGAGCAATACCGACCGGCCAGCCTGCAGTGAGCAGCAAAATTCTTCAGCTGCGCTTCGGCGCCCCTGTTCACTCGCCCAATATCACACCGGAGGCGACAATCTGCGCGGTTCGGGCGGTGAGCTTCTCGCGCTTTACAAGCGTGGGCTTTTTATAGGGGTTTTTCATCTCACCGTTCCGGGAAACCAGGCTGCCTGTGCTGGTCAAGACGGTGAACGCGCTGGCACTGCTTGCGTTCCGCAGGGCGCGTTTGGCGGGTTGAGCCAGCCTTGGCCGGCCCCGGTCATCAAGCCATGGCACGTAATCGCAACGGCTTTACGTTTCCGAAAACCCAGGTCTTGAAAGCCTTGTCGGCTCGAACTGCTGCCCGGTCGCGCAGTTCCACGAGAAGGGCGGGACGGTTTGGTCGTCGCCAAGGGTTTACGGTCTGCACTCGCTCGGGAGGGTGAGCCCTCTAGTGTGGACGCGCTCGCTGCACCGGTGGCGCCGCATTTGCCGATATAAAGTCAGCTCCAGTGCCTTGCGATCCCCGCTTGTAGATGAGCCGCATGACCAGTCCGGCATATCCAATCTGGAGAATGATCATTGCAAGCATAGCGCAGCCGAGCGCCTTCCAGGCGGAGCCGGTTTGCAACCCGACCCAGATTGCGACGGTGAACGACGTCGCGAACATGCCCACCAGAAATTGCGGAAAATACATCGCCATTACCCTCGACCCTTAAAGCGCCGCCGCTCCATCGCGGAGCGGCGGGCCCCCCAAAATAGCCCCCCGGCTACCGAGGCACGGTCCACCCCGGCATTGCTGACAGTGCAATTGCGATGCCAGACACGGTGGCCCATTACGGGACACCTATGCCGTTGATGCAAGGCGTTGGCGCCGATTAATATTAACCGTGGCTAATATGCAACCCTGGGGGCCGTGAGAGACCAACTTCTGTGAGTTGTGTTCAAGCCGATGGCCGGCTAGCGCCGCCGAAACGCCACGCGAGATTTGGCGGCTTCAACCGCGCGCCAGCAGCGCCTCGACTTCCTGGAGCGTCGGCATCGAAGGCGCGGTACCCGGCCGGGTCACCGAAATGCCTGCGACGGCACAGGCGAAGCGCACCGCCTCCAGCGGCTCGACGCCCTTGGCAAGCGCTGCCGCCAGTCCGCCATTGAAGGCGTCGCCCGCCCCCGTGGTTTCGATTACAGGGCCGGCAGTGACGGCGCCGACGTGATCGGATCGCTCCCTGGTGTGCAGCAGCGCGCCCTTCTCGCCAAGCGTCACGATAACGGCGCCGACGCCCTTTGCCAGCAGGCTGTCGGCGGCGCGGCGGGCATCGTCGACCGAAGAGACGGCGATGCCGGTCAGCCCCTCGGCCTCGGACTCGTTGGGTGTGACGTAGTCGCAAAGCGCGTAGATGCTGTCCGGCAGGGTGGCGGCCGGCGCCGGGTTAAGAATGGTAGTCACCCCTGCCCCGAGCGCGATTTGCAAAGCTTTCAGCGCCGCGTCAATCGGCTGCTCGAGCTGGGTGACAAAGACGCCCGCCGAGCGGATCAGGTCAGCATGCGCCTCGATGTCAGCGGACGAGATCAGCATCGCAGCACCCGGGCTGACGATGATGGCGTTGTTGCCGCTGCCCTCCTCGACAAAGATATAAGCCGCCCCGGTGTAGCTGTCCGGCGTGTCGATGACCGCGCTCTTGACGCCCGCATCCTTCCACGTCTGCTTGGCCATGTCGGCGAAGGCATCGATGCCGAGCCGGGTCAGGAAGGTGATGTCGGCGCCGAGTTTGCCGGCCGCGACCGCCTGGTTCGAGCCCTTGCCGCCGGGTCCGAGCTTGAACGAATTGCCGAGGATCGTCTCGCCCATGCGCGGCTGGCGGTCGGCGCGATAGGCGGTGTCGGCGACGAAGACACCCAGGATGACGACTGGCTTGCTGGCGGACATCTCCTTACTCCGCATCCGGCGGAATGACGCCCTTGCGGAAGGCAAAGCAGCCATAGAAGCGGCGCTCACCGGTCTGGATGACGCAATACGCCTTCTTCGCCCGCTCGTAGAAGGCGTAGCGCTCGATCGAGATCATCGGCCAGGGTTTGCCCTCGGCCGCGTCGATTTCCTGCTGCACCTCCTTCTGCACCGGCGGGATCTCGTTCGGCTTGCCGACGATCTCCATGCGCGCGGCCGCGTCGTTGACGAAGCTGTCCAGCGGATAGAGCGACAGCACCGCCTTCACCACTTCGGCCGCCGGCGCATCGATGCGCAGCAGCTTGCCGAGCACCGTCTGCTTGGCGACGGAGTCGGATGGGAAATTGGTGTCGGCGATGATCAGGTCGTCGCCGTGCCCCATCGCCCGCAGTGCCTGGAGCACGTCGGCGTTGAGCAGCGGATTGATCCCTTTGAGCATGGTTTCCTCGATGTGTGTTTGCGGTCAGAGACGCTTGCCGGTCCCTGCGTCGAAGAGATGGACATGGTCGAGCCGCGGCCTGAGCTTCAGCGTATCGCCAGGCTTGAAGTCGTGACGCTCGCGGAACAGCGCCACCATCTCGCCCTCGCCGAAGCGCACGAACACCAGCGTTTCCGAGCCGGTCGGCTCGACCACCGAAATCGTGGACGCCACACCGTCGGGATGGATCTCCAGATGCTCGGGACGGACGCCATAGACGACGGCCTGGCCGTCCGCCGCGGCGATGCTGGCAGGCATCGGAAAGGCCGAGCCTGCTATGTCGACCTCGGACCTTTCACCCTTCTTCACCGTGCCCTTGAGCAGGTTCATCGCCGGCGAGCCGATGAAGCCCGCGACGAACAGGTTGGCCGGCCGGTCGAACAGTTGCAGCGGCGCGCCGATCTGCTCGATGCGGCCGTCGCGCATCACCACGATCTTGTCGGCCATGGTCATGGCCTCGATCTGGTCGTGTGTGACGTAGATGGTGGTGGTCTTCAGCCGCTGATGCAGTTCCTTGATCTCGGTGCGCATCTGCACGCGCAGCTTGGCATCGAGGTTTGAGAGCGGCTCGTCGAACAGAAACACCTGCGGGTTGCGCACGATCGCGCGGCCCATGGCGACGCGCTGGCGCTGGCCGCCGGAAAGCTGGCGCGGATAGCGCTTGAGATAGGGATTGAGGTCGAGGATGTCGGCCGCACGCTTCACCCGCTCGGCGACGATGGCCGGATCGGTGCCGCGCAGCTTCAGCGCGAAAGCCATGTTCTGCTCCACCGTCTTGTGCGGATAGAGCGCGTAGTTCTGGAACACCATGGCGATGTCGCGCTTGGCCGGCGGCAGGTTGTTGACGATGCGGTCGCCGATCGAAATCGTTCCGCCGGAAACCGTTTCCAGCCCCGCCACCATCCGCAGCAGCGTGGACTTGCCGCAGCCCGAAGGGCCGACCAGGACGACGAATTGACCGTCGGCGATATCGACGCTGACCTCATGTAGAACCTTGACGGTTCCGAAAGCCTTGGCCACATTGGCGATCGCGACTTGAGCCATTGTCTCCCCTATCTTTTTCGGTGAAGCTAGCCATTGCCAACGGCAAGGGCAAGTCGGTATCTTATAGATAAAAAGCCAATCTTGTTGACAAGGTAATCGATTACGCGAATAGTGACGAGTGCCAATCCGAATGCCGGTCCTTGTCCCGAAAATCGGATCTCCAGGCGACGCAGGGTGGGGTCCCACGCTGCCCTATGGTATAGGAGAACCGCAGACGTTTCGACGTCGAGAGATTGGCAGAATCAATTCACGACTGAAGTTCTGGGAGGAACCTTGAGATGAGAGTCGATCTTTACGAAAAACTGGTGCGTGCCGGGGCGACCCGCCGCGATTTGCTGAAGGGCGCGGCCAGCATGGCGGCGCTCGCAGCGGCGTCCGGCACGGGGCTTGGCGCGCTGACCAGGCCGGCGGCTGCCGCCGACGACCTGCGCGCGAAAATCCTGCAGATACCCGGCGTCGGCAAAGGCCAGCCGACGGACGCCGACTTCCAGAAAGTCGGTGAGCTCTGCCTGGAAGCGACCAAGGCCAACGTCAAGCAAGGCGAGTTCGCCGGTGTCGAGCTCACCTTCATGGGCCTCAACAACCAGAACCTGCACAACGTGCTGTTCCGTGGCTTCCTGAAGCCGTGGGAGGCCTATACCGGCGCCAAGATCAGCTGGATCGACCTCGCCCAGGCCGACTACAACGCCCGTCTGCAGCAGTCGATCGCGACCAAAACCGTCGACTTCGACATCATCGAGATGGGTGCGCCCTTCGAGGGCGACGTCTGCGGCAAGGGCCTCACCTCGGAGATGCCCGACTGGGTCAAGAAGCAGATCGACATGGACGATCTCGTCAACTACCTCAAGCCGCCGGTCGGCACCTGGGACGGCAAGCAGTATCGCGTGACCATCGACGGCGATACGCACAACTTCAACTACCGCACCGACGTATTCTCCGATCCCGACCTCGCCAAGGCCTGGAAGGAGAGCGGCGCGACGACCGAATGGGGCGTGCCCAAGACTTGGCAGGAAGTGCAGGCCGTCACCAAGTTCCTCAAGGGCAAGCAGTTCAAGGGCCAGGACGTCTATGGCTATCTCGACGCGCCCAAGCCCTGGGGCGGCTTCGGTTTCTACTTCCTCGGCAGCCGCGCCTCTGCCTATGCCAAGCACCCCGACGACAAGGCCTGGCTGTTCGATCCGGATACGATGAAGCCGCGCATCAACAACCCGGCTTGGGTGCGGGCCATCCAGGACGTCATCGACGCCCTGCCCTCGGAGCCGCCGGATCAGATCAACGCCGATCCGAACACCACCGGCTTCCAGCAGTTCCTGGCCGGCACTGGCTCGATGATCCCGTGGTGGGGCGATATCGGCTCCAACGTCAAGACCAACGACTCTTCGGTCATCGGCGACGTCACCGGCTTCTCGATCCTGCCGGGCTCGGACGACGTCTACAATTCGAAGACCGGCAAGTGGGACAAGCTGGCCAGCGGCCCGAACTATGCGCCGAACTGCGCCTATCTCGGCTGGGGCGTCTATGTCATGGCCCGCGTCGACAGCGACGAGAAGAAGAAGAAGGCGGCGTGGTCGGCGGCGGCCCATCTCGGCGGCAAGGATCTGTCGCTGTGGTGCGCGGCCTATCCTTCCGGCTTCCAGCCCTACCGCAACTCCCATTTCAACATTCCGGAATGGGTGGCGGCCGGCTATGACGAGGCCTTCATCACCTCCTATCTGAAGTCGGAGGGCGACTCCTACAACCATCCGAACGCCGCGATCGAGCCGCGCATCCCCGGCATCTTCCAGTATTACAGCGCCGCCGAGGACATCCTGGCCAACACCTTCGCCGGCAAGATGAAGGCGCAGGAAGGTGCGGATGCCATCGCCGCCGCCTGGGAGAAGCTGACCGACCAGATCGGCCGCGAGAACCAAATCAAGCTCTACAAAGCCTCGCTCGGCATGTAGGCTGTCTCATGAGAAGTCGCGGCCCGGCGACCTCGTCGCCGGGCCGCATGTTGACCGGCAATGGCCGGTCATTTGACTTCCAGCAATTCCAGGAAAAGGGTGAAGCGGTTTTCCTCCGGAATTGCATCAGAACAAAAGGTAGAGGCGAGAGGCGTGGCTGAGCAGACTTCGACCGCCAATGCATGGCCGGCTAACTCCGCAGCGATCGATCTGATCCCGCCCGGCCGCAAGCGCCTCGGCTGGGCCCTGATGATCGCCGCGACGCTCGTGCTGCTGGCGACGATCGTGATGCAGATCCTTTACAAGACTGAGGTCGACACGATCGGCTTCTATACCTGGCGTCCGGTGGTCTACGCCTATGTGCTGTGGGGCGTGGCGCTCGGCGCCTGGCAAGTGCTGACGCGCGGCGAAGACGGCCAGCGCGCGCTGTTCCTGCTGCCGGCGCTGCTCTTCACCGTCGCCATGGTGATCTTCCCGACGCTGTTCGGCTTCTATATCGCGCTGACCGATTGGAATCTCAGCTCCTTCGCTGGCCGCAGGTTCAACGGTCTCGACAATTTCTGGCAGATGCTGGCCGATCCCTACTACCGCAACGCGCTCTTCAACATGGTCCTCTATGTGCTGGCGGTACTGGTCGAATATGTCATCGCCTTCGGACTGGCGCTGCTGCTCAACGCGCAGATCCGCGCCAGAAAATTCTTCCGTGTGGTCTTCCTGCTGCCGCTCATGCTGTCGCCGGTGGCGGTCTCCTGGATGGTTGGCAAGTCGCTGATGGAATACCGGTTCGGACCGGCATCGACGCTGGCGCGCCATCTCGGCTGGGACAATCCCGCCTTCTTCTCCGACCCGATCATCGCGCGCATCTCGATCATGGTGCTCGACGCCTGGACCTTCATTCCGTTCATGATGATCATGCTGCTCGCCGGCCTGCAGGCAATGTCGCGCGAGGTGATCGAGGCGGCGCGCGTCGACGGCGCGACGACATGGCAGACCTTCTGGCAGGTTACCTTCCCGCTGATGCTGCCCGTGTCCGTGACGGCGGTGATCCTGCGCATCATCTTCAAGCTGAAGCTCGCCGACATCATCATTACGGTGACGTCCGGCGGGCCCGGCGGCGCCACCGATTCCGTTTCGAGCTTCATCTACCGCGAATATCGCGACCGTTCGAATGTCGGCTACGGCACCATGCTCGCCATGGTCTATCTGATCATCATCGTCGTGTTTGTCACCTGGCTGCTGAAGCTCGCCAGTCGCTTCGTGCGCAACGTCAACTGAGCGTCCATATGAGCGTCCAGACCACCGAATATACCGTTTCCGAAATCCGCTCCCCGGCGGCCTTCCTCGCCAGCCGCGTCTTCATCTATGGCGCCCTGGTGTTCTGGTCCTTCGTCTGCCTGTTCCCGATCTATTGGACGATCACCACTTCGTTCAAGTCGGCGGTCGATGTCACGCAGGGGCACCTCATCCCCTTCGTCGACTTCCAGCCAGACTGGAAGGGCTGGCGCTCACTCGGCCTGTCGCCGGATTCGATCGTCCAGACCTCGACGGTGCGCGACGAGTTCCTGAAACGCTTCATGAACTCGGTCATTACCTCTGTCGGCGCGTCGAGCCTCGCCATCATTATCGGCAGCCTGGCCGCCTATGGCCTGACGCGTTACCGCTACAAGTTCGCCTGGTTCAAGAACGAGGACATCTCCTTCTTCTTCCTCTCGCAGCTGATCCTGCCGCCCGTGGTGCTGGCGCTGCCCTTCCTGGTGCTTTACCGCGAAGTGGCCCTGCTCGACACCCGCATCGGCCTTGTGCTCCTCTACACGCTGATGGTGCTGCCGATCGTCATCTGGATCATGCGCGACCAGTTCAACTCCATTCCCGTCGAGCTCGAGGAGGCGGCACTCGTCGACGGCCTGTCGATCTGGGGCGCCTTCTTCCGCATTGTCATGCCGATCGCGCTCCCCGGCATGGTCGCCGCCTTCATCCTGGCGATGGTGCTCTGCTGGAACGAATATTTCTTCGCCGCCCTTCTGACGTCGACGGATGCCAAGACCATCCCCGTGATGGTGGCGAGCCAGACCGGCTCGCAAGGTATCAACTGGTGGTCGATGGCAGCCCTGGCGACGGCAGCCATCACGCCGCTGGCGATCATCGGCATCGCGCTCGAACGCTATCTGATCATGGGCATGACGGCCGGTTCGGTGAAGTAGGCGCCGTGCCCTTCCCCCTTCTTGTGGGGAGAAGTTGAGCTAGACCCGCAATATCGCCCGCAAATGCTCGAGGATCATCGCCACACCCTTCCGGCCCAGCTCGGCCGACGCATCTGATGCGCCTTTTGTGTACCAGCCGGTATTGTCCGCGAAATGACCGGCATCCACCGCTTCGGGACATAGCGCCTGCATCAGCGATGTCTCGCCGATGCCGGCATGGTCGAACGGATATTTGCCGGTCATTGTGGCCGGCATCAGCGGGTGCACCTGCACCCAGTTGAAAACGTTCTCGCCCTGGGCATGGCCGGCATAGTAGTCGACCATCGTGTCCGAGCCCCACCAGCCCTCGCCGCGTTCCTTCTCCAGGAAGCGGAAAATCGCCTGCCGGCCGGCGGTCTTGAAGGCGAGATCGGTCGGCATGCCGGCAACGAAATTCTCGGTCTGGTGATGGATGATGGCGTGGATGTTGCGGAAGCCGATGCGCAGCAGGCCGTAGAACAGTTCCTCCGCAAAGGGCGCCAGCACCGGACCGCCGACCTGCACCGAGCCGCTGCCTTCCGGCGGCGCCACGGCATAACTTGCCGCGCCATAATAGAAGGGCGGCAGGATGACGATGTCCCGCTCCTTCTCGATAAGCTCGAGCGTCTTGATGACGGCCAGCGTGTCCATGCCGACCGCCATGTGCTCGCCATGGTATTCGAGCACGCCGAGCGGCAGCGCGACCGGCCAGTTCTCCTCGATCGCGTTGCGGATCTGGTGCGGCAGCATCAGTTCGTAGCGCATGCCCCTACTCCATGTTGGTGTGCCGGGCGCGCATCGTCTCCGGCGTTGCGCCGGTGAGCGCCTCGAGTTTCAGCACCATCACCTCGAACAACAGGAAAAGCGCTGCCTCGAACAGCGAGCCCATCGGCAGCACCGAGCTTCTGGCGGCGCCTTGGTCGCTCGCCATGGTCTGGGCCGGAACGAGCAGCGTGAAGTCCGCAAGCTTTGCCGCGCTGCCCGCCGGTTCGGCCGTGAGCAACACCACCTTGGCGCCGGCCTCCCGGGCCACGCGCATCAAGGTGAGAACGGTGGCGGTCTCGCCCGGTCCGGAACTCGCCAGGAATACATCGCCCTGGCCGAGTGGCGGCGTGGTCATATCGCCGACCACCGAAACCGGCAGGCCGAGATGGAAGAGCCGCATTGCGAAGCCCTTGACCTGCAGCGCTTCGCGGCCGCAGCCATAGACGACGATCTTGCCAGCGCCGGCGAGCATTTCGCAGGCGGCGTCAACCCGACCGTCATCGATGCGCCCCAACACGGCGCCGAGCTCGCCCAGCGCTGTCGCAAACAACTCCGATCCGGCTTGCGTCATGGCTGCCTAATCCTGTCTGCCGATGTCTTGATAGGCATGCGGCTTTGCGGTCGCGTTCGGCGCGAAACGCTTGTTTTCGTTCATGCTATCACCGCGAAAATTCGTGTCCAACGAGCCTCGGCGCTTTTGCTGTGCCACCGGCGTGATAGTGTCATGTCAGACAAATCAATCCAGGACATCGTGCGGATATGAAGACACGGCATTTCGACCGCATCGGCAATGGCGGCATCACCTTCACCGAGCTTGGTTTCGGCACCGCGCCGCTCGGCAATCTCTACCGCGCCGTCTCGGACGAGGATGCCAATGCCACGCTGGAGGCGGCATGGAAAACCGGCTGCCGCTATTTCGACACCGCTCCGCTCTATGGCCTTGGCCTTTCCGAAACCCGGCTCAACCCCTTCCTGCGCGGCAAGAAACGCGAGGACTTTGTGCTGTCGAGCAAGGTCGGCCGCCTCATGCGCGTCTCTGCGCCCGACCAGCGAACCGGCATCGGCAAGTTCTTCGAGACGCCCTCGCGCCGGGAAGTCTACGATTACAGTTACGACGGCGTGATGCGTTCCTTCGAAGCCTCGCTGGAGCGTCTCGGCGTCGACCGCATCGACATCCTTTATGTGCACGATGTCGACATCTTCACCCATGGCAGCAAGGAGGCTTCCGACCGGCGCATCGAGGAGTTCATGTCTTCGGGCTATTACGCGCTGCTCGCGCTGCGTGACCAGGGCGTGATCAAGGCCTTCGGAGGCGGTATCAACGAGTGGCAGGTTTGCCAGACGCTCGCCGAGCGCGGCGATTTCGACCTCTTTCTGCTCGCCGGCCGCTACACGCTGCTCGAGCAGGATGCGCTTGCGAGCTTCCTGCCGCTCTGCGAGAAGCGCGGCATCGGCATCGTTCTTGGCGGGCCCTACAATTCCGGCATCCTGGCGACAGGGCCGAAGCCCGGCGCCTTCTACAACTACACAGAGGCGCCAAAAGACGTGCTCGATCGCGTGGCACGCATCGAGGCGGTCTGCAAGCGCCATGGCGTGCGTCTGATCGAGGCGGCGTTGCAGTTCCCGCTGCGGCACCTTTCCGTCATGTCGGTAATACCCGGCGGCCAACGGCCGGCCGAAGTCGAAAGCAACCGTGCGCTGCTCGACGTCAAGATCCCGGCAGCCTTGTGGGCGGATCTCAAGCAAGAAGGCCTGATGCGCGCCGACGCGCCTACCGGCTGATGCCACACATGTGCCCCTGCCGCGGGTCACAAAAAGGAAGAGCCGGGCAAGCCCGGCTCATCTGATCTTAAAAAGAAAAGGTCTTAGTTGACCGCGTCCTTGAGGCCCTTGCCGGCCGAGAACTTCGGCACGGTGCGCGCCGGAATCTTCACTTCCGCGCCGGTCTGCGGGTTGCGGCCGGTCGAAGCAGCACGTTTTGACACGGTGAAATTTCCGAAGCCGACAAGCCGGACATCGCCGCCCTTCTTCAGTTCGCCAGTGATCACAGAGAACACCGCATCGACGGCGGACTGCGCATCAGCCTTCGAAATGCTTGCGGAGTCGGCGACGGCGGACACCAGTTCGTTCTTGTTCATAAAAATTCCCTTCCATGAGAAAACCGGAACTACGACTCATCCGGCAGGAAACGGACTTTAGAAAGAAGCGTTCCGGAACCCAAGCCGAAAACCGCAGAATTCCGGGCTTTTTTCCACTTTTTCGGAGATTTTTCACATGAAAAAGCCGGGCTGAAAGCCCGGCTCTCTCTTTGTGCATTGCAACCTTAGAAGAAACTAATGCGCAAGCGACTTGCCGGCGTCGTCGCCGGCGTCCGCGCCGGCCGGCGGATTGACCGGCTCGACCCATTCGATCGGCTCCGGCATCCTGACCAGCGCGTGCCTCAGCACCTCGCCGACCCGCGACACCGGAATGATCTCCATGTTGTTCTTCACGTTGTCCGGGATCTCCGCCAGGTCCTTGGCATTGTCTTCCGGGATCAGCACCTTCTTGATGCCGCCGCGCAGCGCGGCAAGCAGCTTCTCCTTCAGGCCGCCGATCGGCAGCACCCTGCCCCGCAGCGTCACCTCGCCGGTCATTGCCACATCGGCGCGGACCGGAATACCCGTGAGCACGGACACGATCGCCGTCACCATCGCCACACCCGCCGACGGGCCGTCCTTGGGGGTCGCGCCCTCCGGCACGTGGACGTGGATGTCGCGCTTGTCGAACAGCGGCGGCTCGATGCCGAAATCGATGGCCCGCGAGCGGACGTAAGAGGCCGCTGCAGAGATCGATTCCTTCATCACGTCGCGCAGGTTGCCGGTCACCGTCATGCGTCCCTTGCCGGGCATCATGACGCCCTCGACCGTCAGCAGCTCGCCGCCGACTTCCGTCCAGGCAAGACCCGTGACGACGCCGACCTGATCGTCGGCCTCGACCTGACCGAAGCGGAAGCGCGGCACGCCGAGATAATCGGCGAGGTTGTCGGCCGTGATCTTCACCGTCTTCTTCTTCGTCTTCAGGATCTCGGTCACCGCCTTGCGCCCGAGCTTCATCAGCTCGCGCTCGAGGCTTCTGACGCCCGCTTCACGGGTGTAGGTCTGGATGATGCCGCGGATCGCGTCCTCGCCGACCGAGAACTCGTTCGGCTGCAGCGCGTGATCGCGGATCACCTTCGGCATCAGGTGCCGCTTGGCGATCTCGATCTTCTCGTCCTCGGTGTAGCCGGCGATGCGGATGATCTCCATGCGGTCCATCAGGGGCGCTGGGATGTTCAGCGTGTTCGCCGTCGTCACGAACATCACGCTCGACAGGTCGTATTCGACTTCGAGGTAATGGTCCATGAACGTCGAGTTCTGCTCCGGATCGAGCACCTCGAGCAGGGCTGACGACGGATCGCCGCGGAAGTCCTGGCCCATCTTGTCGATTTCGTCGAGCAGGAAGAGGGGGTTGGACTTCTTGGCCTTCTTCATCGACTGGATGACCTTGCCGGGCATCGAGCCGATATAGGTCCGTCTGTGACCGCGGATCTCGGCCTCGTCGCGCACGCCGCCGAGCGCCATTCGGATGAACTCACGCCCCGTGGCCTTGGCAATCGACTTGCCGAGCGAGGTTTTGCCGACGCCGGGCGGGCCGACGAGGCACAGGATCGGACCCTTGATCTTCTTCTGACGGCTCTGCACGGCGAGATACTCGACGATGCGCTCCTTGACCTTGTCGAGGCCGAAGTGATCGGCGTCGAGCACGTCCTGGGCGTAGCCGAGATCCTGCTTGACCTTGGAGTTCTTGCCCCACGGGATCGACAGCAGCCAGTCGAGATAGTTGCGCACGACCGTCGATTCAGCCGACATCGGCGACATCGACCGCAGCTTCTTCAACTCGGCTTCCGCCTTCTCGCGGGCTTCCTTGGAAAGCTTGGTCTTCTTGATGCGCGCCTCGATCTCGGCAGCCTCGTCGCGGCCGTCCTCGCCCTCGCCGAGCTCCTTCTGGATCGCCTTCATCTGCTCGTTGAGGTAGTACTCGCGCTGCGTCTTCTCCATCTGGCGCTTGACTCTGCTGCGGATGCGCTTCTCCACTTGCAGCACGGAAATCTCGGCTTCCATGAAGCCCATCGCCTTCTCAAGACGCTCCTTGACGGAGAGCGTGGCGAGCATCTCCTGCTTCTCGGGGATCTTGATGGCCAGGTGCGAGGCAACGGTGTCGGCGAGCTTGGAATAGTCGTCGATCTGACTGGCGGCACCTACCACTTCGGGCGAAATCTTCTTGTTCAGCTTGACGTAGTTTTCGAAGTCGGTGACGACCGAGCGGGCCAGCGCCTCGATTTCGACCTCTTCCTCCTCCGGCTCGACCAACGCGGTCGCGCGGGCCTCGTGGAAGTCGGCACGATCGGTGAACGAGACGATCTTGGCGCGCGAGGCGCCCTCGACCAGCACCTTCACAGTGCCATCGGGAAGCTTCAGGAGCTGCAGCACATTGGCGAGCGTGCCGATGTCGAAAATCGCATCGGGTTCAGGATCATCGTCGGCTGCGTTCATCTGGGTGGCAAGCAGGATCTGCTTTTCCTGACCCATCACTTCTTCCAGCGCCTTGATCGACTTTTCACGCCCGACAAAGAGCGGGACGATCATGTGCGGGAACACGACGATGTCGCGCAGTGGGAGGACTGCAAACACGCCGTCGCCGGAAGCCCTGGATATTTTGGCCATTGTCCAACCTTTCATGTCGCGGCCGCTAATTGAGCCAACCGCGAATCTTATATTAACGACCGAGCGTCGTTCCGCCTACCACCGTTTGTGACGGGAATTTTACAGCACAGAATTCGGGCCCTCGGCCTTCCGCTGTTAGGTGGATGCGGGCGGTGCAAAGATCAAGGGTTAGCATGCTTTGATCAGCCACTCCATCACTTACAGGTAAGCCCCTCACAGCAAACGGCGCCACAGGGGCGCCGTTCCATGAAAATTTGCCGGATCAGTGCCATTTCAGGCGCTGACATTGCCCTTCTTTTCCTTCTGCTCGGAATAGATATAAAGCGGCCGGGCGTTACCCGAGACCACCTCTTCCGAGATCACCACCTCGCGCACGCCTTCCAGCGCCGGAAGCTCGAACATCGTATCGAGCAGGATCGCTTCCATGATGGAACGCAGGCCGCGCGCGCCGGTCTTGCGCTCGATGGCGCGCTTGGCGATCGCCGACAGCGCGTTCTCGTGGAAGGTGAGATCCACATTCTCCATCTCGAACAGCCGCTGATACTGCTTGACCAGCGCGTTTTTCGGTTCCGTCAGGATCTGGATCAGCGCCGGCTCGTCGAGGTCCTCGAGCGTCGCCAGAACCGGCAGACGGCCGACGAATTCCGGGATCAGGCCGAATTTCAAAAGGTCCTCCGGCTCGACTTGGCGGAACAGGTCGCCGGTGCGGCGATCCTCGGGCGACGCCACGGTTGCGCCGAAGCCGATCGAGGTCTTGCGGCCGCGATCCGAGATGATCTTGTCCAGTCCGGCAAAGGCGCCGCCGCAGATGAACAGGATGTTGGCGGTGTCGACCTGCAGGAATTCCTGCTGCGGGTGCTTGCGGCCGCCCTGCGGCGGCACGGAGGCCACCGTGCCTTCCATGATCTTCAACAGCGCCTGCTGCACGCCCTCGCCCGAGACGTCGCGGGTGATCGACGGGTTGTCCGACTTGCGCGAGATCTTGTCGATCTCATCGATATAGACGATGCCGCGCTGCGCACGTTCGACATTGTAGTCGGCCGACTGCAAGAGCTTCAGGATGATGTTCTCGACGTCCTCGCCGACGTAACCGGCTTCGGTCAGCGTCGTGGCGTCGGCCATGGTGAAAGGCACGTCGATGATGCGGGCGAGCGTCTGGGCGAGCAGCGTCTTGCCGCAGCCGGTCGGCCCGATCAGCAGGATGTTCGACTTTGCCAATTCGACGTCGTTGTTCTTGCCGGCATGCGCGAGGCGCTTGTAGTGGTTGTGGACCGCCACCGACAGCACCCGCTTGGCGTAGGGCTGGCCGATGACATAGTCGTCGAGAACCTTGAGGATCTCTTGCGGGGTCGGCACGCCCTCGCGCGACTTCACCATCGAGGTCTTGTTCTCCTCGCGGATGATGTCCATGCAGAGTTCGACGCACTCGTCGCAGATGAAGACGGTCGGACCGGCGATCAGCTTGCGCACTTCGTGCTGGCTTTTGCCGCAAAACGAGCAATAGAGCGTGTTCTTTGAATCGCCGCCGTTGTTGCTAACTTTGCTCATTTTTCTGTCCTTTCACCGCCCTGCCAGCCGATGGTCTGGTCGCATTGGCGTCTCACCAATCTATCGCAGGAATCCGCCGGCGCCAGTGCCCCGGCTCACACAGCGCATTCCGTCCGAAACACAATCAGAAAACGCGACAATGATTCGCAGCAACCCCATGCAAAGCTAAGCCGTCGAAAATCAACATAGCCTTAACGTAGGCAATCCCGAACCTTGAGGGAACAGGCAATTGTGGCCGAAATGCCGCAAGCCGCGCCAAAAGCGCGTTATCCCGCCATTCAGCCCCCAATCAGAGCCTATGCGGCGGGGGTTTCGCCAAGTTCGCGCGTCGTGATGACCTTGTCGATCAGACCAAACTCCTTGGCCTCGTCGGCGGTCATGAAATGGTCGCGGTCGAGCGTCCGCTCGATCTCGTCATAGCTCTTGCCGGTGTGCTTGACATAGACCTCGTTCAAGCGGCGCTTCAGCTTGATGATGTCCTGCGCATGACGTTCGATGTCCGACGCCTGGCCCTGGAAGCCACCGGACGGCTGATGGACCATGACACGGGCGTTCGGCGTGGCAAACCGCATATCCTTGTGGCCGGCGCAAAGCAGCAACGAGCCCATCGAGGCTGCCTGGCCGATGCAGAGCGTCGATACCGCCGGCTTGATGAACTGCATGGTGTCGTAGATCGCCATGCCCGATGTCACCACACCGCCCGGCGAGTTGATGTACAGGTTGATTTCCTTCTTGGGGTTCTCCGCCTCGAGGAACAAAAGCTGTGCACAAACCAGCGTCGCCATCCCGTCCTCGACCGGGCCGGTGATGAAGATGATGCGTTCCTTCAACAGGCGGGAGAAGATGTCGTAGGCACGCTCGCCGCGATTGGTCTGCTCGACCACCATCGGAACGAGGTTCATGTAGGTTTCGACGGGGTTCTTCATGGACTACCCTTGTTGGATGGATTCCGGCGCCGTAGACCTGAGCAATCGGGCGGAATCGGTTCTGGATCGTTGAATCCTAAATAGGATGCCGGCTCACCCTAGCGCAAGGCCGCCCCTCCTAGCCATCTGGTTAAGTCGAAGCAAGCGGCTCGGCCCAAGGAAATGCTGCGGGTTGCGCCGGAGATGGCCCTTTGCCCGAAATGCGAGGGCGCTACCCGGCCGCCACGGTAGCAGTTTCTTAACCGCGCTGCTTAACGACAAGCCGTGAAATCCCCGTCCATGGCGGACCTTCCGATACGCTCCCGCGTTGAACCGGCGTCCTTTTTTCAACGGGTGAACGTCGTGTTTAGCCAGAGTTCCTTTTTGCACGAGTTCCTTTTGCAAGAGCTCCCTTCGCAAGGGTGCCGCATCGCTCGCCTCGACCAGCCTCGCAATGCTTGCGGCCGTGTCGCAGGCCGCGGCCGGCGGCCGCACGCTCGAATGCTACGAGCCGGTGCATCGGCCGGCGATCTACGACACGGTCTATGAAGACGTGGTGGTGAGCCCCGGCGGCCAGCTCGTCCACTATGACCCGCCGATCTACGGCACGACCGAGAGCATCGAACAGATCGCCACGCCTCGCATCAGCTATGAAGTCGTACCGGCCGTGACGCGCACCGTCTATGACACGGCCAAGGTGGATAACGGCGGCTATGCCTGGGAATGGCGGGTCATCCACGGCCGCAAGGTGCTGTGCAAGGTGTGGCGTAAGGCGCGCTACGCGCGGGTTGCCACAACGGTCATCGTCGAGCCGGAGCGCGTCCGGCGCGTCGTCTTTCCGGCCGAATACGAAGGCGTCGCCCGCGAGGTGCTGGTGCGGCCAGGAGAGCGGCGCATCACGGAAATCGCGCCCTCATACCGTAGGGTGGCGCGGCGGGTGGTGGTGCGGGAAGGCTCGACCGACTGGCGGCGGGTGCATATCCCGCGGCACTGCGTGGACTAGCCGGAAAATCACGCAGGGGTGTTTCCGACCGGGGCGGCATGGCGAGCCCGGCCGGAATGCCGGCTTAGGCCAGGTCGACGTCGAGGATCGCCATCGAGAAATTATAGTCGCCGTCGTCCTCGTCCTTGAAGACGATGCCGAGGAATTCGTCGCCGACATAGACCTCGGCAGAGTCTTCCTTGCGCGGGCGCGCCTTCACCTGAAGCTTGGGATTCTGGAAGACGCGCTTGAAGTAGGCGTCCAGCTTTCTGATTTCGTCTGGCTTCAAAGGTCTTCTCCGAATGCGGCTGTTCGTTGGAACGCGCTTCTGACACGCCGACGATGGCGATGTAAAGGCAAGCCGGCAGCATAACAACCGACGCCTGGAGTGGCGACCGGACTCCGGCCGCTGGCGATGACCGCAGAATCAGATGTCGAAGCTGACGACGTGGTCCATCGTCTGCGAGGGCAGGAGCTGGTCCATCTGTCGCGAAGGCTGGTCGCAGCCGGTCTCTCCGACGACACGCGCCGGCACGCCGGCGACCGTCTTGTTGTGCGGCACGGGCGACAGCACCACCGAACCGGCCGCGATCTTCGAGCAATGGCCGATCTCTATGTTGCCGAGGATCTTGGCGCCGGCACCGATCAGCACACCGCGGCGGATCTTCGGATGGCGGTCGCCGCTGGCCTTGCCGGTGCCGCCCAGCGTCACGCCGTGCAGGATCGAGACGTCGTCCTCAATGACGGCGGTCTGGCCGACCACCAGGCCGGTGGCGTGATCGAGAAAAATGCCCTTGCCGATGCGGGCGGCCGGGTTGATATCGGTCTGGAACACCGAGGACGAGCGGCTCTGCAGGTAGAGCGCGAAGTCCCTGCGGCTCTGGTTCCACAGCCAATGCGCCAAACGGTGCGTCTGGATGGCATGAAAGCCCTTGAAATAAAGCACCGGCATGATGAAGCGGTCGCAGGCAGGGTCGCGATCGTAATAGGCTTGGATGTCGACGCGGACCGTCGTGCTCCACTCCGGATCGTCGGCAAGCATGGCCTTGAAGGTCTGCCGGATGAGATCGGAGCCGATATCCTGATGCGCCAGGCGCTCGGCCAGGCGGTGAATGACCGCTTCTTCCAGGCTCTCCTGATTGAGGATGGTGGAATAGAGGAAAGCAGCCAGCAACGGATCGCGGTTTACCGCTTCCATCGCCTCATCCCTGATCGCGCGCCAGATCGGGTCGACCGGCTGCACCATGCTGGGGCGGGCTATCGTAACGCTGTTCATCGGCGGTCTCCGGCCTGCTCATTCATCCGGCGGCACATATAGGCCAGATCATAACACGGTTGAACTCAATTTTCCTTAGTGCTTTGTCAAATGAACTTGGTTCACCGAGATTCAAGCGGCGATGGAAAACGAACCCTTGATCGACGATGCGCTGAAAAGCGAGCTTACAACGCTCTATCAGGCAGCGGATCGCCACTATCACGGCTTGCCTCACATCGAAGCGATGCTGGCGTTGGCAGCCGAACACCGGCACCTTCTTGATGATCCAGAAGGAGTCGAAGCGGCGATCTGGTTCCATGACGCAGTCTATGACAGCCGCGCCAAGGACAACGAGGCAAAGAGCGCGGTGCTCGCAGCAAGGAAACTCTCCGGCCGCACCGACCCGGCCCGGCTTGCCCGGATTCTGGCCATGATCAGCGCCACCACCACGCACCAGTTGCCGCCGCTCGAAGATGAGGGTGCCGCGAGCGATGCCGCCCTTTTCCTCGACTTGGACCTCGCGATCCTCGGCGCCGACCCGAACCGCTTCGACGCTTACGAGAAGGCGGTCCGGCGCGAATATGGCTGGGTCGAGGAACCGATGTGGCGCGCCGGCCGCGCGGCTGTCCTGACGAGCTTCCTGGCCCGTCCGCATATTTTCTACACACAACCGTTTCGCGATCGGTTCGAGGCGCGGGCCAGGGAAAATCTGGTCCGATCGCTGCAGGTCCTGCAACACCAGTCTCAACAGACCTGATCGCCACGCCAAACGTGAACGCCTCTGGGATGACCGACACCATGGAAAACAACTTCTTCCAACCCATCGACGCCGCCCAGGTGCCGCGATTTGCCGGGCTTTCCACCTTCATGCGGCTGCCGGCGGTGCCGAACGCGAAGGGGCTCGATATTGCCCTTGTCGGGATTCCTTGGGATGGTGGCACGACCAATCGGGCCGGCGCCCGCCACGGTCCACGCGAAATCAGGAACCAGTCGAGCCTGATGCGCCGCGTCCACCACGTGTCGGGAACCGAGCCGTTCAGCATTGCCAATGTCGCCGATGTGGGAGACCTCTCGGTCAATCCCATCAACTTGCTCGACGGATTGAAGCGCATCGAGGACGGCATTGCCGCCATCGTTGCTGACGGCGCTCTTCCTTTGGCCGCCGGCGGCGATCATCTGACGACCTTGCCGGTGCTGCGCGCCATCGCCCGCAAGGGCCCCGTCGGCATGATCCACTTCGACGCGCATTCCGACACCAACGACCGCTACTTCGGCGACAATCCCTATACACACGGAACGCCCTTTCGCCGCGCGATCGAGGAAGGGCTGCTCGACCCGAAGCGGGTTATTCAGATCGGAATTCGAGGCTCGATCTATGAGCCGGGCGAACACGACTGGGCGACCGCTCAGGGCGTGCGCATCGTCTATATGGAAGAGTTCGTCAAACGCGGCGCCGCTTCCGTCATGCAGGAAGCACGCGATCTTGTCGGCGACAGCCTCACCTACGTGACCTTCGACATCGACTGCATCGATCCATCGATGGCCCCCGGCACCGGCACGCCGGAGCTCGGCGGCTTCACCACCCGCGAGGTGCAGGAGCTGGTTCGATTGCTCGACGGATTGAATTTCGCCGGAGCCGACGTCGTCGAGGTCGCGCCTCCTTTTGATATTGGCGGCATGACGGCGCTTGCCGGCGCGACCATGATGTTCGAGCTGCTTTGCGTCATGGCGAAATCCATCGCCGACAGGAGAACGCGCGGCTAAAGCATTCTCCCCGAAGTGCTTCCAGTTTCGGGAAAAGGACATCGCAAGGTCAAAAGCAGGTCGCGTTTCGCGCAACCTGCTTTAGACGCGTCGTCGCCCGCAGCGGACGGTATGGGTCAGAGCGGATTTTCGGCGTAGAACTCCAGCACGCGCTGCTTGAAGCTCTTGTCGCCGACGGCGAGCATGTGGTCGCGGCCCTCGATGCGAAAAGCCTCTGCGTGGGGCATCAGCGCGGCAAGCTGGTCGGGCGAGCCGGCGATGTCGTCCTTGGTCCCGACGGCAATCAGGGTCGGCTGGGCGATCCGCGCGACATCGTCCTCGCTCATTGACGCGCGTGAGCCGACGATGCAGACGGCCAGCGCCCGGCGGTCGCTGCGCGTCTGGTCGGCGAAGGCGCGAAACGAGCGGCCGCGCGCATGGCTGATCGTACCAGCATCCTCGGCCAGAAGCGCATCGGCGATTGGATCCCAGTCGCCGACGCCGTCGACAAGACCGATGCCGAGGCCGCCGAACACCAGCGTCGCCACCTTGTCCGGATTGGACAACGCCATGAAGGCGGATACCCGCGCGCCCATCGAATAGCCCATGACATGGGCGTGCTCGATGCCGAGGTGATCGAGCAGCGCGGCCGCGTCCGCGGCCATCTTGGCCGGCGTGTAGTCGGCTTCCTGGTAGCTCTTCGTCGAAGAACCGTGGCCGCGATTGTCGAGAGCGATGGCGCGGTACCCCGCGTCGTTCAGCGTCTTGAACCAGCCCGGCGAGACCCAATTGACGTAGTGGCTGGAGGCGAAGCCGTGGATCATCAGCACCGGATCGCCCTGACCGGACGCCGGCGGGCGGTCGAGGTAAGCGAGTTCGAAGCCGTCATGGGAAAAATATTGCATCTGGCGCAGCCGCGGTCAGTTGGAGCCGGCGCCCGAGGCCTTATCGATCGCTGGGTGACGCAGGAGATCGCCGTCCTTCAGACCGTCCTTGGCGGCCGTTCCCGCCTTCAGCTCAAGCACGAAGCTTACCGGCTGTCCGGGCGAGATGATCGCCTCCGATTCCGGTTCGCCACGCTTGACGGCCTTGATCCTGCCGTCCTGACCGATAAAGACCAGGTCGAGCGGCATCGGCGTATTCTTCATCCAGAAATTCACCTCAGCGGGCCGCTCGAACACGAACAGCATGCCGTGATCGTCGGCCATGTCCTTGCGGAACATCAGCCCGGCCTCGCGTTCTTCCGAGCTGTCGGCGATCTCGATGGAGAAGGAATGCTTGCCGGAGCCGGTGATCGCGACGAGCGGCGTCGGATCGGCAGGCAGCATCATCGCCTGACCGTCCGCCGAACTCGGTTTCAAGGCGCTGAAAATGGCGGCCAGAGCGATGGCGGCGCAAAGCGCTCCTGCGGTCAGCCAGTTGCGATGAGCCATGTGATACCTCGTCCAGGCCCTGTCCTAGACCAGGATCCGAGCGAGTGGAACCGGTTTTTTTTGGACAGGAACGGCCTTGCACCTGGCAGGGCATCCTGATCGTATTCTGAGAGCCCTATGCACGTCGCCCAAAACTGCGAAGCGGTTTTGGCGGACATGCATCAAGCAAAAAATTAAGGCGCGTCGGGCCGCGCTTTAATGCGAGACCGGCAAGGTGCCCATATCGGGGTGTATTTCGGCGGCCATAAGGCCTTTGTCGCCGCGTCCGAAGCGAACCAGTACGACCTGGCCGGGCCTCAGCTCGGTGATGCCGTAGCGGCGCAGCGTCTCCATATGGACGAAGATGTCCTCGGTGCCCTCGCCCCGGGTCAGGAAGCCGAAGCCTTTGGTGCGGTTGAACCACTTCACCAGCGCCCGCTCGAGCCCGCTCTCGGCAGTCACGGTGACATGCGTGCGTTGCTCCTGCTCGGCCGGATGCACCGCTGTCGAGGCGTCCATGGAAAGAACCCGGAACGCCTGCAGGCCACGCTCGCCCTGCTTGACCAGACAGACGACGCGCGCGCCTTCCAGCGCGGTCTGAAAGCCATCTCTTCGAAGACATGTCACATGGAGGAGAATATCACCCGAGACGCCGTCGTCCGGAAGAATGAAGCCGTAGCCCTTGGCCACGTCGAACCATTTGATAGCGCCGGCGATTTCGACAAGCCCGGCGGAGTCGCCGCCACTGTCTCGCGTCAAGGCGTCGTCAAGGCTTCCGTCCCGCCTCGTAAAAGAGGCTTTTTCCCCCATAAGAACGCCCCCTTTTCCAACTGCAACCGCTAGTGATTCTTGCCATCAGATTAACACTGCGGCTTCCGGGGTGTGCAAGACCTGACGTGCCTTTTTTCACCGTTGAGCACCGGAAAGCCTCAATTGTTGTTTACCGGCGCGGCCTGAAGCGCAAAGGCGCGGCTGAAATCGATCACCTTATCGGTTTTGTCGGACGATTGCCCTTTGGCGGAGCGGCTCCTATGGTGCGCCGCAAACGTAACGCCGCGAGGAATCCGATATGCGCTATCTTCACACAATGGTCCGCGTCGCCGACATCGATCAATCGCTCGATTTCTACTGCAACAAGCTCGGCCTCAAGGAAGTGCGTCGCTACGAGAACGAGCAGGGACGCTACACGCTGATCTTCCTCGCCGCGCCCGATGACGAGCAAAGCGGCATTGCAGAGAAGGCGCCGCTGGTCGAGCTGACCTACAATTGGGATCCGGAGGAGTACAAAGGCGGCCGCAACTTCGGCCACCTCGCCTATGAGGTCGACGACATCTACGCCACCTGCCAGAAGCTGATGGACAATGGCGTGACCATCAACCGGCCGCCGCGCGACGGCAACATGGCCTTCATCCGCTCGCCGGACGGCATCTCCATCGAGCTGCTGCAGAAAGGCCCGGCCAAGGCAAAGGCGGAGCCATGGGCCTCGATGTCGAATACGGGAAGCTGGTAGGGCCTGCCCCTCCCGGGGATTTGACCGGCCGGTCTATGGCGTTTTGCCGGATCGCGCCTATCTAAGCGCTTGTGGCGCCAGCCAGATCAGGCTGGCGCTTTTCTTGATCCGCCGGGAGAATTTCATGCCGACCAGCCGCGCCGACGTCGCCACTGAAAACGCCAGCCGCTATCTGCAGCAGCTCTGCAAGCACTGGGCGCACAAGTTCCCGGTCGAATTCGACCCGCATCACGGCGCCATCCAGCTCTCGCTCGGCCGCACCGTGATGGATGCAGACGACAAGGCTCTCCACATCGCGGTCGCCGCTGACGACGCCGCCTCGCTCGAGCGGCTGGAAACCGTGGTCGCCGACCACATCAAGCGCTTCGCCTTCCGCGAGGAGCTGACCTTCGACTGGCAGAAGGCTGCCTGAAAGAATTGAGCGTCAGCCGGCGGCCTTGCTGGCCATTTCGAGCAGCGCAAGCACGCTGCGCCAGTTGCGCGCCGTGCCCGGCACCTTGAGCGTTCGCCCAATAAGATTGGCAAACACCGATTTGCCAAGCCCTTCCGGCGCATGCAGGTAAAGCACGTCGCCTTTGATCTCGAAGCGCTCCGGGCCGGCACACTTTTCCGCCAGCCGCTTCGCCTCTTCCGCGGTCGGCTCTCGCTCCAGCGCATAGGCATGCAGCTTGGTAGGCTCGCCCGCAACTTCCGGATAGGGATTGTCCTTCACCAGGCGCTCGAACCAGCCGGCATTGCGCACCATGATGCGGGAATTGAACCCCCATTTCTTCTCGAACGCCGCTTCGAGTGCTTTGGTCAGCGCCGCAGCGTCGCTGTTGTTGGCACGAAACACGACGTTGCCGCTTTGCACGTAGGTCGATACGTCTGTGAAGCCGAGGCCTTCGAAGAACGACCTCAGCTCCGCCATCTTGACGATGCGGTTGCCACCGACATTGATGCCGGAAAACAGGGCTACGAGCACCGTTCCTTTGTCGCCCGTTTTTGGCCCGCTCATATGATGAACCCCGCGAGCGTCTCGTTGTCGGTGATGTCCTGATACTGCACGCCCTCGGCGTCGAAATTGGCCTTCAGCAGATCGAAATTGCGCCGGTCCTTGGTCTCTATGCCGATCAGCACAGAGCCGAAATTGCGCGCCGACTTCTTGAGATACTCGAAGCGCGTGATGTCGTCGTCCGGGCCGAGCATTTCGAGGAAATCGCGCAATGCGCCCGGCCGCTGCGGGAAGCGGATGATGAAGTACTTCTTCAGCCCTTCGAAACGCAGCGCCCGTTCCTTGACGTCCGGCAGGCGCTCGAAATCGAAATTGCCGCCCGAGACGATCGCGACGATGGTCTTGCCCCTGATCTCCTTGCGGGAAAAATCCTTGAGCGCGTCGATCGCCAATGCGCCGGCTGGCTCCAGCACCACGCCCTCGACATTGAGCATCTCGATCATCGTCGCGCACAGCCGGTTTTCCGGGACAAGGCGCACCGCGTCGGCGGTGAATTCCTTGAGATGGCGCAGCGGCTCGCGGCCGATTTCAGCCACCGCCGCGCCATCGACGAAGTTGTCGACCTTGGCGAGCCTGACCCGCTTGCCGCCGGCGAGACTCTCGCTAAGGCTAGGCGCGCCCGCCGGCTCGCAGAATACGAAGCGCAATTCACGGTGCTGGTCGGCGAAATAGTGGGTGACGCCGGCAGCCAGGCCGCCTCCGCCCACTGGCAGCATGACGATGTCGGGCATGCGCCCGCCCGGCATCTGGGCTGCGATCTCATAGGCGACGGTCGCCTGCCCCTCGATGATGTCCTTGTGGTCGAAGGGCGGCACCATATGCGCGCCGGCGGCTTCGGTGAATTCGAAGGCGGCGCGATAGCAATCGTCGAAGAAGTCGCCGACCAGCCTGATCTCGACGAAATCGCCGCCGAAAAGCCGCGTCTTGTCGATCTTCTGCTGCGGCGTCGTCACGGGCATGAACACCACGCCCTTTTTGCGGAAATGACGGCAGACGAAGGCAAAGCCCTGCGCGTGGTTGCCGGCCGAGGCGCAGACGAACAGCTCGGCATTGTTGCCGGCGGCGAGCGCCTTGCGGAAGAAGTTGAAGGCGCCCCTGATCTTGTAGGAGCGGACCGGCGTCAGGTCCTCGCGCTTCAGGAGGACGCGGGCGCCGGTCTTTTTCGACAGATAGTCGTTCTCCTGCAGCGGCGTTTCCGGAAAGATCCCGCGGATCGCCTCCGCGGCGCCTGCGACGCGGGAAGAAAAACTGTTCATGAGGCAACCGGCTCCGAGACCATGTGGTTCGCAGCCCAAGCCTATTGCATAGTTTGGTTTTCGCGGCCACCGATGCAGCCGCTCGCCGGCCTGCTGCCGCCACTTTGGTTTTCGCGCAACAGTGCCAAGGCGGTTGGCACCCGCCGATCAAATTTCCGCTGGACACGACTTACTTCCGCCGCACTTCCCCTGTCCGGGAGATTTCGCGGAGGCAGATGGCCAATTGCGGCCGGAATGGAAATTTCGACGTGCATTTGAAGACGATTTGCATCATTGCCCTGGCCTTGCTGGTTGTAGGCTGCGCGGGACGACCGTCACAGGAAATCCTGGGCAGCGTCGTGGTGCCGACGACGGCGACCGAGATCGCCGGCAACCATTCGATCTTCATCGCCACCACCCGCAAGCGCTCCGACGACCCGAACAAGGTTTTCGACGGCGAGCGCTCGGCGACGCTCAATTACGCCCGCGTCAACGTCACCGTCCCGCCGGTTCATGAGACTGGTCAGATCGAGCGCCGCTCGCGCGGGACGTCGAACGATCCGACCAAATATTTCATGGCTTCCGAGGTCGTCGGCTACGACACGCAGCCGAAATTCTCCAGCGCGCTCAATGCCGACATCGACGCCCGCGGCGGCCGCGTCATGGTCTTCGTCCACGGCTACAACACCGGCTTCGACGATGCCGTCTACCGTCTGACCCAGATCGTTCACGATTCCGGCTATCCCGGCACGCCGGTGCTTTTTTCATGGGCTTCGGGCGCCAAGACCACCGACTATGTCTATGACAAGGAAAGTGCCGCCGCCGCCCGCGACCAGTTGGAAGTGACGCTGAGAATGCTGGCGCAGACCGGTGCGCGCCGCATCGACATCGTCGCCCATTCGATGGGGACGTGGGTGACGATGGAAACACTGCGACAGCTCGCCATCACCGGTGACCGCGACCTCGGCGGCAAGCTCGGCGATGTTCTCCTGGCCTCGCCCGACATCGACGTTGATGTCTTCAAGAGCCAGATGCGCCGCTACGGCAAGCCCGACAAGCCGTTCATCCTGCTCCTGTCGGACGACGACCGCGCTCTCCGGCTCTCCGGCCTGATTGCCGGTGCACGGCCGCGCGTCGGCGACTACAGAGACGCGGCCGACCTCGCCTCCTACGGCGTCACGGTGGTCGACCTCTCCAAGGTGAAGGGCAACGACAGCTTCAACCACACCAAATTCGCCGACAACCCGATGCTGGTGAAGATGATCGGCCAGCGGCTGCGCCAGGACGACGGCTTTGCCAGCGACCGCGACGTCACCGACCGGATCAGCCAGCTCGCCACTCAATAACCGTGTTCACGCGGTTGCCGCCCTGCACGGACTTTGAACTGGACCAGACCGCTCGCTGGCTTTATCGAAGGAGCCCGAGAGGTTTGCCGCCCTTGGGGGATCCCGGGTGATCGTGCGTTGGAAGATCGTCCTTGGCCTTGCCATCACGCTCGCCCTGACGGGCTGCGCCGGGCAGAACGCGCATGACCTGCTCAATCGGAAGGCCGTTACCGCGCCTGCATCCGAAATTGCGGCCAAGCACGAGATCTTCGTCGCCACGACCCGGCAGCAGGCGACCAAGGACCCGCGGCAGGTTTTCGACGGCGACCGTTCGCTGACCACCAGCTACGCGCGCGTCGATGTCACGGTTCCAAAGACCCACCAGGTTGGCGCGATCGAGCGCGCCAAGGGTTCGGCCGACAGCATTCCGGCCAGGCAGTTCACCGCAACCGATGTCGTCCACTATGGGAACGCTTCGCAATTCGCGAAGGCGGTCGGCACCGATATTGCCATACGCGGCGACCGCGCCCTGGTCTTCGTGCACGGCTTCAACAACGGCTTCGACGATGGCGTTTACCGCCTGACGCAGATCGCGCACGACACGAATTATCCGGGCACACCGGTGCTGTTCTCGTGGGCGTCGAGCGGCAAGACAACCGGCTACATTTATGACAAGGACAGCTCCACCGCCGCGCGCGACGACCTGGAAGCGACACTGAGGATGCTTGCCAAGTCACGCGCCAAAAGCATTGACATCATTGCCCATTCGATGGGGACCTGGCTGACGATGGAAGCTTTGCGCCAGCTCGCCATCACCGGCGACCGCGATCTCAACGGCAAGCTCGGCTACGTCATCCTCGCCTCGCCTGACATCGACGTCGATGTCTTCAAGAAGCAGATGATCCGCTA
Organism: Mesorhizobium sp. M1A.T.Ca.IN.004.03.1.1; assembly: GCF_003997555.1. Lineage (NCBI taxonomy): Bacteria > Pseudomonadati > Pseudomonadota > Alphaproteobacteria > Hyphomicrobiales > Phyllobacteriaceae > Mesorhizobium > Mesorhizobium sp. M1A.T.Ca.IN.004.03.1.1. The sequence goes on from NZ_RZTV01000012.1 coordinate 62,293, forward strand.
CGGCAAGCCCGACAAGCCTTTCGCCATCCTGCTCTCGGGCGACGACCGGGCGCTGAAGCTGTCCAGCTTCATTTCCGGCGAAAAGCCGCGCGTTGGCGATTACGACAACGCGGCTGATCTCGCCAACTACGGCGTGACGGTTGTCGATCTGACCCGAACCAAGGGCGGAGACCGGTTGAACCATGCCAAATTCGCCGACAATCCGATCCTGGTACAGTTGCTCGGCAATCGGCTGCGCACGCCTGCCGGTCTTGCCTCCGACGAGCCGGATCCAACGCAGCTCAACAATATCGGTCAGGGTCTCGGCAAGGCGGTCGGCTCGGTCGCCGAGGTGGTCATCACCACGCCGTTCAGGGTGCTGACGATCGCCACCGGCGGCTGAGCACCGGTTAAGGCGTGTCGAGGTTCGGTCAGGCTGACCTCACCCGAACATCGGCACATGCTAGACGAACAGATTGACCTTCTGGAACGACGTCACATCGACAAGTCCGACATCGGAAATCCTGAGCTCCGGGATAACGACCAGCGCCAGCAGCGAATGCTGCATGTAGGCGTTGTTGAGCGAACAGCCGACCTTGCGCATCGCTTCCGTCAACTGCTCGGCTTTGGCCGCGACGATCTCGGCGCGCTCGTCCGACATCAGCCCAGCGATCGGCATTTCCACCAGCGCCAGTTCCTTGCCCTTGGAGTAAAGCACGACGCCGCCGCCGACCTCGCTCAGCCGGTTGACGGCTAAAGCCATGTCCTCCTTGTTGGTTCCGACGGCGATGATGTGGTGCGCATCATGCGCCACGCTCGAGGCCATCGCGCAGTCTTCCACATAGCCGAAGCCCGACACGAAGGCGTTGGTGACGCCGCCCGTGCCCCTGTGGCGTTCGACCAGGGCGATCTGGCAAATGTCGTTGCGGCGATCCATGGCGACCAGCCCGTCCTCGACGGGCAGGTCGGCCTCGAGCGCTCTGGTCGGCGCCTGGTTCTCGATCACGCCGATCACCCGCGCCCGCACCTCGTTGGCACCCTGTGGCGCGGCGATGTCAAAGTCAGACGCCTTGAGCCTTTTGCCGAGCTTGACCGTGTTTTTCGCCGTCCCGGGATAATCATAGGCCGGAATGTCGATCTCGAGCTTGCCGGCTTTCGCCAGCCTGACGCCGCGGCCATAGACCTCGTCTATCGTCATCTGGGCAAGATCGGAGACGATCAAAAGATCCGCCAGCCGCCCCGGCGCGATCGAACCGACCTCGCGTTCCAGCCTGAAATGCTGGGCGGTGTTGAGCGTCGCCATCTGGATCGCCGTCACCGGCTTCAGGCCCTGGCTGATGGCGTGCCGCACCACCCGATCAATATGACCCTCATGCACCAGCGTGCCGGAATGGCTGTCGTCGGTGCACAGGATGAAGTTGCGCGGGTCGATGCCGCCTTCGGTGACCGCCTTGATCTGCGCAGCGACGTCGTACCAGGCGGACCCCAGCCTCAGCATCGCCTTCATGCCCTGGCGCACGCGGGCGATCGCATCCTCGGCGCGCGTGCCCTCATGGTCATCCTCGGCGCCGCCGGCGGCATAGCCGTGGAATGGCAACCCGAGATCGCGCGAGGCATAGTGGCCGCCGACGGTTTTCCCGGCCTTCACCGTCTCGGCGATCTCGCCCGACATCACCGGATCGTTGGCGGCGACTCCCGGGAAATTCATCACTTCGCCAAGGCCGATGATATTCTCCCAGGTCATCGCCTCGGCGACGTCTGCGACCGTAAGCTCCGCGCCGGCATGCTCCAGGCCGGGCGCCGAAGGCACGCAGGACGGCATTTGCACATGGACGTTGATCGGCATCGCGACCGCCTCGTCATGCATCAGCCGAACGCCCGGCAGGCCCAGAACGTTGGCGATCTCGTGCGGATCGATGAACATCGAGGTGGTGCCGTGCGGGATCACCGCGCGGCAGAATTCCGTCACCGTGACCATGCCGCTTTCGACATGCATGTGCGCATCGCAGAGGCCGGGCACCAGATAGCGGCCACCCGCATCGACCACCTTGGTCCCCTGCCCGATCGTGTGGCCGGCATTCGGCCCGCAATAGGCGAAGCGTCCGGCGACGACGGCGATGTCGGTGCCCGGAATGATCTCGCCCGAATGGACATTCACCCAGCGTCCGTTGCGGATCACGAGATCGGCAGCCCGGCGCCCCATCGCGACGTCGACCAGTTGCGTCGCCACTTCGGTCCAGGGCTTGGGTTTCGTCGGATTGGTGCGGCTCGCCATGAAGAAACTCCTGTTTGCCCGACTGTGCCAAGCTGGCGCGGTTTTGACCAGTTGGCAAAACTGCTTTGTTTTTAAGGCAGGACCGGTTCCCGACAGATCTCTCCTGCGGCAGGGCGAAATCTCGCCTAGACTGGATCTCCGGCTATTTGGGTTGCAGAAGAGATGGCAAAAACGATCCGGTTCGCAATTTTCATGCTGTCGGCATGTAGCGCCGGCCTGGCCTTCTTCACCTTGCATTCATTCTGGGCATGGGCCGCGCCGATCGCCATCTTCATCGCCGGTTCGTTACTAGCCGAATATGCTTTCACGCGGCTGGCCACTCCCGAGGAGAAACAGCGCGACCTGGAGGATCGCGTGCGCAACCCGCCGAAGTAAACCACTGTTGCAGGAATACAATTCCGTTTTCGGGCGAATAACGCTAGGTTGCACCGAGAAGTTTTCGAAACCGCCATTTCGGAGCGCTCGATGGGTCGCCTGACACTTGCCAGTGCCGGCTTTTTCGCCTTGCTGTCCGGGCCGGCCTTGGCCGCGGACGCGATCGCCGACCTGCCCATGACTGCGCCGGGCTTCGATTGGACAGGCTACTATGCCGGCCTGCAGGCCGGCTATGGCTGGGGCTCATCTGACATCTCCGGCACGGAAGGCGAGCCGTTCGCCGCTTCTCCCGATGTCGACGGCGGCTTCGTCGGCGGCCATGTCGCCGGCCTCTGGCAGTTCAATCAGGCGGTGATCGGCGCGCGCGCTGAGCTCAATTATGCCTTGATCGACGGTTCGGCCTTGCTCGACCCTGGCAATGCCGTCGGCACCGAGGTCAAATGGCTGGGATCGATCAATGCCGAAGCCGGCTTGGCGGTCGATCGCTGGTTGATCTATGGCGTCGGGGGCGTCGCCTTCGCCGGTATCGAGACCTCGCAAGATGTCGGCGGCAGCGGCTTCGCCAGGACACGCACCGGCATCGGCTGGACGATCGGTGCCGGGGTCGACTATGCCCTGAGCAGCAACATCGTCGTCGGCGCCCAGTACCGTTACTACGATTTCGGCAAAGAGCATTTCGACGTCCCGGACGACTTCTCCGATCGTGATCAGGACCTGAAGCTCCATACCCTAGGCGTAAACTTCAGCTACAAATTCTGATTTGCGGAGCAGCACGAAACGAAGGTGGCCGGCGCGCCGCGGGATCAAAACAGAGTCGACTTACCGGGTCATTTTTGATGTCCGCCCTATAAGCAGCTCTCGAAGCGGCCGGCGCCGACTTCATTCCCGAGAACGGCGGCGGTGCCGGGGTGAGAACTGCGGAAGCCATGAAGCGGATAGCTGCTCCCCTTGGCAAGCCAGCTTGCGTGCGCCTCCTTTGCCTTTCACGGCCAATCCCGGTCCAGTTGCGATGAGAACCCATGCGGAAGAGCAATATTCGGTGGCAATACGGTGCCATCCCGCCCACAAGACTGGACTCGTGTCGGCCCAAGTGCTTGAAATCGCGGCGCGCGGACGTGGCGGAATTGGTAGACCCAAGGGACATAAAATATCCCTTGCGTCTACAGCAATGTTTACAATGGTTTACCTCGCCCCCGCACGCTCCTGAGTTGCGACGGTTTTCAACCTCTGATTTTGTCGTGCCAACTTATTGAAATCTCGACGCTATGTTTCCTCCATTGGAGCGATCTTCCCACTCCCGATACTGATGCCCATGAAAAGAGAAAATGTGGGAAATCTTGTGGGAACGCGCTTAGCGTGAGCAATGGGGTCGGGAGCGGACCTGGCACCTGTGGGACGTCGGGCTAGCTGTCAAGAACCGATGACACCCAGACTTTTTCGAACCGTTCGTTGAGTTTTCCAAAGTCCTGCTTGGTAACATGCAATCCGTCCAACCATACTGTTTTCAAAGACGGGATTTCGTATAGCGCTGCCGGAGTTCCCGCAGCGGTAAAGGTTGTTTGGCCTTCGTGACCGCCAATGGACAAGTATTCGAGGTTCGGGAGCTGTAACAGAATCTTAAGATCGTCCTCAACGATACCCGTTGACCATATGTCGAGCCCACGGAGCTGCGACATCGTGCAGATCGCCTGCAGGCCAACTGCCGTGATGTCTGTGGCGCCAAGCTCCAAAGCCGTGATTGCCTTCGAATGCGAGACCATCCGCGCAAAATCGTCGGAGAACCTTGACTCCTCAAAGTCCAGTTCGGTCAGCGACGGATTGCCGAGGAGCGCTGCAAGCGATTCTTCCGTAATGCGCGCCCCATGCGCGGTGAGTTTTCTGACAGTTGGAAGCTGTGCAATTCGACCAGATCACTACTACTTACGCCCCACTGGCAGCTAAACTCCTCAAGAGCTTCGGCCGTTCTAAACCCGTCCAAGCGACCGGCCCGAGAAATACCCAGCAAATGAAGTGCCCTGAGGTTAGGAAGTTGCACGATAGAATTGACCGCCGCGCGCGTGATGTTGCACCAAATCTGGATGCGATATACAGACCGGATCACTTTCAATTTACCGGCATCAGCTTTCGCAAAAAGCTTGTTCCATCGAATGTAGACCTCATCGTAGTGAGGATTGGCCACAAGCTGAGCCGTGTGATCGTCTGTCAGGGACTCGACACTTCCTGTCTCAAGCGTGTCTAAGCTGAACTTCATCAGGATACGCCTCAGTGAAGGTGCTGCCAACGTCCGCAAGGGGTCGGGATCGGACGCTAATTTATGAATTCACGACCTTAGTCAGTACTGATGCTCTCGGCCGCTTCATTTTCGATGGCCACGCGCTGAACCACCTCGGGGGACACATGCATGATGGTAATTTCGAAAGCCCGATAAGCCTCATCTGGCGTAATGTCGCGTTCGATTTCCACCTTCGTCATGCCGTCCTTCAGTTGATCGTTGCGCAGTTTGGTCAGGATTGTTCCAAGCCCATGGTGATGGCCGAAACTCGGCGCGATGTATTCGCCTGAGGGCGTCCAGCCGCCGAAGTGCATCGCAATATGCACATCCTGGAGTTCCTCCGGATCAGACGCGCTAATCCTGACCAGCTCTTGATGAGATCCTCAATTGCAGCTTTGGTCATGTATGCGGTTACGCCCATGACATCCAATCGCAGCGCCAAGCTGTGCGGTCCGGCCGACATCTTTTTCGCTGTTTTTGCCTAGCCATGCTTAAATTGCCTCCGTGCCGTGATGCGTTCGATCCTATGGGAAGCATGGTGCGGGCGGCGGGACTTGAACCCGCATGGCCGAGGCCTCCGGATTTTAAGTCCGGTGTGTATACCAATTTCACCACGCCCGCAGTGCCCGCACATGTACGCGTGGTGTGGGATTTTGCAAAGAGCAAGGGAGCAGGCTCGCACACTTGATGTGTGGGAAATATCGTGGGGATTTCCCACACATGTGGGAGAAACCGGGCTTCACCATCAGCTCGAAGTCCCGGTTTTCCAGAATGTTGAGCGGGAAGCACCGCAGAAAAAAGGGACTTAAAATCCCTCGATCTCTGATCGTACGGGTTCGATTCCCGTCGTCCGCACCACCCTTCGCTCCTCGCTCCGGGTGGCAGGCCACTCAACCCTTGATCGGATTGAGCTTCAGGTGCTGGATCAAAATGATGGTCTTGGCGTCGACGATACGGCCGTCGGCGATGCCGGCCAGCGCCTCGTCGAGCGGCATTTCCAGCACCTCGATGTCTTCGCCCTCTTCCGGAGCTCCGCCGCCGTCGGAAATACGGTCGGCCGGCGAATAGCGCGCGGTAAAGAACCAGAGCCGTTCCGTCACGCTCCCGGGGCTCATATAGGGCGCGAACAGCCGCTCAACGTTCTTCAAATGATAGCCGAGCTCCTCTTCCGCTTCCTTGCGGATGCAGGTTTCCGGATCGTTTTCGTCGAGCAGACCGGCACAGGCCTCGATCAGCGGCTCGCGATGACCGGTGACATAGGCCGGATAGCGGAACTGCCGCACCAGCAGCACCGTCGAGCGCTGCGGATCGAAAGGCAGGATCACCGCGCCGTCGCCGCGATCGTAGGTTTGGCGGATCTGCGTCTCCCAGCGCCCATCACGGCGGCGATAGTCGAGCACCGTCTTCTTGAGCACCGCCCAATCGTCGGACAGGACTTCTTCAGACTGGATGCGGACGCGATCTTCCATGATTGGCTCCGTGCTGTCGGCAAGCGTTATCGGCGAACAGGCGCGGGCGCAATCCTGGAAAGCGACTGGTCCAGCGAGACTTTCACCAGCTGTTGTCTGGCGCGAAGTGCCGCGGCTGCCTAGATAGCGATATCTCTCCCAGGAGCCGTTTCCATGACATCATCGCTTTTCCAGCCGATCACCCTCGGCGGCCTGACCTTTCCAAACCGTATTGCGGTAGCGCCGATGTGCCAGTATTCGGCCGAGGACGGTTCCGCCAGCGACTGGCATCTGCACCACTGGATGAACCTGGCCATGTCCGGCGCCGGCATGGTGACCGTCGAGATGACCGACGTCGAGCGGCGCGGCCGCATCTCGCATGGCTGCCTTGGCCTCTACTCCGACGACAACGAGGCGGCGGCCAAGCGCACGCTCGATGCGGCCAGGCGCGTCGCTGCGCCCGGCACCAAATTCGGCGTCCAGCTCGCCCATGCCGGCCGCAAGGCATCCAACAGAAGGCCTTGGGAAGGCGGCGGCCCCCTGCAAGCGGGCGAGGATCCCTGGCAGACCGTTTCGGCTTCGGCCATCGCCTATGACACAGGGTGGAATATACCGCACGCATTGGGCGAGGAAGAGATCCGGCAAGTCATCCAACATTTCGCCGATGCGGCCAAGCGGGCCGAGCGCGCCGGCTTCGACTTCATCGAGCTGCACGCCGCTCACGGCTATCTGATCTTCCAGTTCCTGTCGCCACTTTCCAACCAGCGCACCGACCGCTGGGGTGGCTCGCTGGAAAACCGCATGCGCTTCGCCGTGGAGATCGCCAGGGCGGTGAAGAAGGCAGCGCCGGGCCTGATGCTGGGGGCCCGCCTTTCGGTGAAGGAATGGGTCGACGGCGGCTTCGAGATCGAGGAGGCAATCCAAGTGGCCAAGGCGCTGAAGGCGGAAGGCGTCGCCTATCTGTGCTGTTCCAGCGGCGGCAATTCGCCGTTGCAGAAGCTGCCCAGCGGCCCCGGCTACCAGGTGCATCTGGCCGAAGCTGTGCGCAAGGGCGCCGGCATTCCGACGCGCGCCGTCGGCCTGATCGACGATCCAGAGCAGGCCGAGGCGATCGTGGCCGACGGCCGCGCCGACATGGTGGCTCTGGCGCGCGCCTTCCTTGCCGATCCGCGCTGGGGCTGGCGCGCGGCGGCGACGTTCGGCGAGGAAATCCGTCCGGCGCCGCAGCTGGCACGCTCGGTCACGACGATGCAGCACTGGATGAAGGCCGCGGGCTGAACGGCTTGCACAGGTGACGATTGGCTGAGACCTTTGGGCGCAGCCTTCCGCCACCATTGCAACCAAATTGGCCGTTTTACGTTGGCGGCCATGACAGACAGCAAGCCATTTGAGAAGCCGGTGGTGGTCGAACTCGGCCATGTCGGCAAATATCGCCAAATAAGCAGCACCCGCGAAGCGGCCGAGTGCCTGATGACCGTATGGCCGCTCAATCGCGGCCAGCGGCATCGTGATGCTCTCGATACTTGCCTGAAAGCGCTGGAGGGGTATCGTTCGACGGCGGACGCGCGCCGCGCGCTGATCGAGGCAGCCGAGGAATCTGAAGTGCTGGTTCCCGAAGAAAGGCTGTCCGACGGAAAGCTGCATTGAGCAGGCAAAGGGCTTCTCGACCGGAGGATTCCATGGCGAAACTGACCTACAAGATCGTCGAGCATGACGGCGGCTGGGCCTACATGGTCGGCTCGACTTTTTCAGAAACATTTCCCACCCGCCAGGACGCGCTGCGCGCGGCTGAAATTGCTTCGGCCGAGCAGCAGGTCGCCGGCACCACGGATGGCATCCAGTATGAGGATTCCGAGGGTGTCTGGCATGACGAACTGGCCGATGGCCGCGACCGGCCGCAGACCGAAGTCTCAGATTAATTTCCGTCGCTCGACCTTGCTGCGACCGACGCTGTAAAAGCTTCACGTCGGTCGCTCGCTGGCGAACGGACTACTTGCCGCAATACTGGTCGTTGACGTTCGGGCCGGCATTCGCGTCGGGGCCGGCCGTATCCGAGGCGCATGGGCCGACGGCACCGTTGCCGAAGCTGTTTAGCGCGCTGGCGTCGCGATCGGAGTAAATGCTGCCCGTGGTGTAGGGATCAACCGGCACTTGCTTGCTATGGACCGGGCGATCACGATGCCACCACCACCAAGCGTCCGACGATTGTGCCATAGCCGAGGTGCCCATGGCCAGGACAAGCGCCGAGGCTGCAAAAATCTTCGTAAGCATGATTGGTCTCCATCTGGTGATTTGCCGCATTCTTGCTGGCCGGAAATTCGCCAGCCCGACACGGATTAGAACCGAGGGTTGGAGCCGAAGTTCCCGTTTAAAGTGTAGGTGAGGCAGAATGTCCGACACTTTTGTGTGACGGTTCGTGAACGGACGCGATCCCCTCTCGGCCTTTGACCCGAACGGGATCAATTCACGCTGGGAATGCGCGCGCGGCGATGCGCTCGATGAAGGCTACGACGCGTTCCGGTTCCACGAATTGCGGCATGTGCCCGAGCCCTTGGACGCGTTCGAAATCGAGCTCCCTGATCCTGCCCGGCATCGGTTCGCCATGAGCCGCGATGCCGATCACCCGGTCATCCGCGCCGAACAGAATGCCGGCCGGCATCAGGATCTCGCCATAGCGCTGTTCGAGGCGGCCGAGATCCTCTTCCACCGCCACGATATCGGTGGAGGTCGCCTGGAAATGGGCGGGCCGCAACCCGAGCCAACCACCTCCGGCGATCATGTAGTCCCCCGGCACGGCTTGCGGCGCAAAGATGAACTTCATCGTCGGCTCCGCATATTTCAGGCTGTACGGTATCGCTAAAGTATGGGCCAAGATCCAGCGCTTCAGGCGCGAGGGAACATAGAGCAGGTCGAATTTCTGGCGCACCCTCGCCTCCAGATGCGTCAGCGGCGCGATGAGCGCGATGCCGGAAATCGACGTCGGATGCTCGATCGCAAGTGCAAGCGCGATGGCGCCGCCCAGCGAATGACCGACGATCAAAGGCCGTTCGAGCCCAAGCTCCTCGATTAAGCGCCGCACCACTTCCGCCTGTTCGGGCAGACGGCCGCTCGCCCCGCCCGCCCGCACCGAGTATCCCGAGCCCGGCCGGTCGAGAGCGATCAGCCGGTAGCCGGCGCCGAAGCGGCCGAACAGCGTGTGCCGGAAATGGTGGAGTTGCGCGCCGAGCCCGTGCAGGAACACGATCGGCCTGCCCTCGCCTGCTTCGACATAGTGGATGCGGCTGCCGCCGATCTCGATGAACTTGCCGCACGCCGGTACCAGCCTCTCGGCCTTGGTCGCAATCCACCATGTTGCGAGCATGAAGCCGAGCACGACCGCGGCGGCCGCAACGAGCAGGCCACCGATCAGCCACGGCAAAATCGATATCAGCATCTTGCATCCGAGCCCTACCGACGCACCTTACTCGCAACCGTGTCTGCCACAAGAGCCCCGCCTCGCGTGCGCATTGCGGCCGGCTATCCGCCGCGTTATTTCAGGCCACCTGCAGCCGGAGTGAGCCATGCCCGAAATCGTCACAGCCGCCATGCTCGTCATCGGCGACGAGATCCTCTCCGGCAGGACCAAGGACAAGAATATCGGCCATCTCGCCGATATCATGACCGCGATCGGCATCGACCTGAAGGAAGTGCGCATCGTTCCCGACGAGGAGGACGAGATTGTCGCCGCCGCCAACGCGCTGCGCGCCCGCTACACTTATGTCTTCACCACCGGCGGCATCGGCCCCACGCATGACGACATCACCGCCGATTCGATAGCCAAGGCCTTCAGCGTGTCTTGCGAATACGATGCCAGGGCTTACGCCATGTTGGAGGCAAGCTATGCCGAGCGCGGTATCGAATTCACCGAGGCGCGCAAGCGCATGGCGCGCATGCCGCGCGGCGCCGACCACATCGATAATCCGGTGTCGATCGCGCCAGGCTTCCGTATCGGCAACGTTCACGTGATGGCCGGTGTGCCGTCGATCTTCCAGGCGATGCTCGACAATGTCGTGCCGACGCTGAAGACCGGCACCAGGATGCTGTCGGCCACCGTGCACTGCCCCTTCGGCGAAGGCCTGATCGGCGGACCGCTCGCCGACATCCAGAAGGCGCATCCCGACACCATTATCGGCTCCTACCCGAAATATGGCGACGGCAAATTCTGGACCGAGCTCGTGGTACGTGCCCGCGACGAAGCGGCTCTCGAGGCCGCGCGCCAGGACGTTGCGGCCATGGTGGCGGGCCTGTCGGCTGCGAGCTGACCCCGGAACCAGAAGGCGCGCGCCGACGTTTCTGGCACGGCACTTTCGTTGCGGCTATTGATGCCGGTGGCGATCTTGCGCCGATAAATTTGAGGGATCTGCCATGCGCTTCAAGACGATCGTCGCCATTCTGCAGAACGAACAGGACGCCGAGCGCGTGCTCGATTGCGCCATCCCGCTTGCCGAGCGGTTCGAAAGCCACCTCGTCGGCATCCACGCCGAAGCGCTTCCGGTCCCCTATACGTCGGCAACCGGTTTCCCCGACACCGAATTCCTGCAGGTCTCGGCCGAGATGAACAAGGAGCGCGCCGAGAAGCTGCAGGCGGTCTTTCTCAGGCGCGTTGAGGATTCCGACCTGTCCTTCGAGTGGCGGAGCCTCGAAAGCTTCTCCGGCGACAGCGCGCTGACCGGCATTTCGAGCGTGCGGGCGGCTGACCTGATTATCGCCGCGCAGCGCGACACCGGGGGCGATCCGGGCGCCGATGTCGATACGCTGGTCTACGATGCCGGCCGGCCGGTGCTTGTCGTTCCGCATGCCGGGCCGCTCGTCACCACCTTCAGGCGTGTACTGCTGGCCTGGAACGGCAGTAAGGAGGCGGCTCGTGCAGCATTCGATGCCTTGCCCTTCATCAGCGAGGCGGACAAGACCGACATTCTCGTCATCGATCCGCCGGAAACGCTCGACGAGGCTCCCGAGGCGGCGGGCGCCGAGATCGCGGCTGCCTTGTCACGCCACGGCGCCAATGTCAGCGTTTCCGTGCAGAAATCGGGGGCAAGCTCGGTCGACGACATCATCCAGGAGAGGATCGCCGAATCCGGCGCCGATCTGCTGGTGCTCGGCGCCTACAGCCACTCCTGGCTGCGACAGCTCCTGTTCGGCGGCGTCACCCGCACCGTGCTGCGCACGGCAAACGTGGCAGCCTTCCTGTCGAGATAAGCCTGTCTCCGCGAAGTGGGAATCGGGTTCGGGGGACAAGGACATGTATCAAACAGGGAACTTGCACCGCGTCGCCTGAACAGCGCGACGCGGCATAAGTACACAGCCATCCCTGGCTGCCACCTTGCCAAGGCTGGCGCTTTCCGGCTAATTCCGGCTGCATTCCATCGTATCTGCGCGCTGCGGCGCGCGCTTGCGGAGTGCACGAACCATGTCCCTTCCCGAAAAAGCCTTTCCGGTCTCCTGGGACCAGTTCCACCGCGATGCCCGCGCGCTCGCCTGGCGGCTTTCCGGCACCAACAAAGGCCAGTGGAAGGCGATCGTCTGCATCACCCGAGGAGGCCTGGTGCCCGCCGCGATCATTTCGCGCGAGCTTGGCATCCGCGTCATCGAAACGGTCTGCGTCGCCTCCTATCACGACTACACGAGCCAAGGTCAGTTGCAGGTGCTGAAGGAGATCTCGCCTTCGCTTCTTGCCGATGACGGCGCCGGTGTGCTCATCATCGACGACCTCACCGATACCGGCAAGACGGCCGGCATCGTGCGCGCCATGATGCCGAAGGCGCATTTCGCCACCGTCTATGCCAAGCCGAAGGGAAGGCCTCTGGTCGATACATTCGTCACCGAGGTCAGCCAGGACACCTGGATCTACTTCCCGTGGGACATGGGCTTCACCTATCAGAAGCCGATTGCCGACGATCACGCCGGCTGATCGTTGGAAGCTGCTGTTTCCGTCCAGCGCCCGCCCAAATCACTGTTTGCTGCATAGAGAAGGCTCTCGGGGAGAAGGCTCTCGGCGGCGATGATTTCGCAATGGCCTGCCCTGTCCGGGTTAACCAACCCGAGTGAAGTTTTTTACTTTTATCGTCCACAATACGTCGTAAGATTCGTTTGATGGCAAATGATTCTAGAGGCTCGGGGCAGCTTCTACGATGTTGATGAGGCCAACGACGCACAACCAGATGGCCGAAAGAGTCCGACGACTCTTCGGCTCAGTGCCTTGCCGCCTGCAGGTTGCAGCCCTGCCTTGGCGTGAGAACGAAAACGGCGTCGAGATCATGCTGATCACCAGCCGCGATACCGGGCGCTGGGTGCTGCCGAAAGGCTGGCCGAAAGCCAGGGAGCCGCTTTGCGTAGCTGCCGCCCGCGAAGCGGGCGAGGAAGCGGGGTTGCACGGCACGGTCTCGCATCTCGAAGCCGGCCGCTATTTCTACGGCAAGGTCCTGGCATCCGGCGAGGAAGTGCCTTGCGAGGTCCTGGTGTTCCCGCTCAAGGTCGACCGCGTCGCGGACCGCTGGAAGGAAAAGCGGGCCCGCACCCGCAGATGGGTCGGCTCCGCCGAGGCCGCCGGCATGGTCAACGAGCCCGATCTTTGCCAGATCATCGCCTATTTCTGCGCCGATCCGCATAGATTCGCCTGAGTCATCGCTCACATAACGCATATGTGACCCGACGAGCATGCCGCACGTTGCGGTGCGCGAACATCGGTGCTTTGTGTGGTTAATGCAGTGCCGATTCGGCTAATGGCGTCGATCGATGACGAACTCCGCGCAACCACTTGAAGAAAACTCCGGCGAACACCGGCGCGAGCACCGCCAGCGCGTGCTCAAGGGCGGGACGATCATCACCGGTATCCAGAATTCCGAGGTCAGTTGCACGTTGCGCAATCAGAATGCCGGTGGCGCCGAGCTGAAAGTCGCACCGGAATCACGCGTTCCCGATCGTTTCCTGCTCTACGTCCCGCTCGATGGCGTGGCTTATCGCGCGGAAGTCCGCTGGCGCCGCAACGACCGCGTGGGCGTCAAGTTCACCGGTACCGAGGCCAAGCCCAAGTTGCACTACGGCTGACGGTCGGTCCGCAAGGCGGGAAGGCACCCGGCCGAAGCCGGATGCCTTTCCTCAGGCGACCAGGCCTTTGGTGAGTTCGAGCGCCTGGCGCTCGAACAGCCGACGGTAGATACCACCGTTCAGCCGGATAAGCTCGTCATGCGAGCCTTCCTCGATGATGCGGCCGCGGTCGAAAACCAGCAGCCGGTCGAGTGCCCGCACGGTCGAAAGCCGGTGTGCGATGACCAATGTCGTGCGCCCGACCATCAGCCGCTCCATCGCCTTCTGGATGAGCACCTCCGATTCGGAATCCAGGCTCGATGTCGCCTCGTCCAGGATCAGGATGCGCGCATCGGCCAGGAAGGCGCGCGCGATCGCCACGCGCTGGCGCTCGCCGCCCGACAGTTTCACGCCGCGCTCGCCGACCAGGGTTCCGTAACCCTTGGGCAGATCGGCAATGAAGTCGTGCGCGCTGGCGAGCTTCGCGGCATGCTCGATCTCGGCCTGCGTTGCGCCCGGCCTGGCATAGGCGATGTTCTCGGCCAGCGACCGGTGAAACAGGATCGGCTCCTGCTGCACGATGGCGATCTGGCTGCGCAACGATGATTGCGCAACCTTCGAGATGTCCTGGCCGTCGATCAGGATCCGGCCCCCGTTCACGTCATAGAGACGCTGGATCAGCTTGACGAAAGTTGTCTTGCCCGATCCCGAATGCCCGACCAGCCCGACGCGTTCACCCGCGGCGATCTCGACCGAGAAGTCGCGATAGAGCGGCAGCCGGTGATTGCCGTAATGGAACGTCACCTTGTCGAACGCAATGCTGCCGTCGGTGATCCGGATCGGAGCGGCACCGGGCCGGTCCTCGATGCCGAGCGGTTCGGACTGGAAGTCGACCAATTCCTCCATGTCGTTGATCGAGCGCTGCAGGTTGCGGATATGCGTGCCGATATCGCGCAGATAGCCCTGCAGGACAAAGAACGACGTCAAAACAAAAGCGATGTCGCCGGCACTCGCCTCGCCCCAGGCCCAAAGCATGAGCGCAAGGCCGATCACGGCCGCCCTCATCAAGAGCAGCATCGTGCCTTGCGCGGTGCCGTTGAACGTGCCGCGCACCCAGGTACGGCCCGTGCGCAGACGCCATTTGGCGACCACGCGGGCAAGCCGCGCTTCCTCGCGCGCCTCGGCGCCAAAACCCTTGACCACGGCATTGCAGCTCACTGCGTCGGCCAGCGCGCCGCCGAGGCGTGTATCCCAGCTGTTGGCGAGGCGTGCCGCCGGCGCGACGTAGCCAAGCGACAGCATGGCTGTGACAGCGATGAACAGCACCGAGCCGATCGCGATCACCAACCCCATCATCGGCCAGAACCAGCCGAGCAGCAGCGTCGAACCGACCAGCATGACGAACGACGGCAGCAGCGCGATCAGGATCGTGTCGTTGAGCAGGTCGAGCGCCCACATGCCACGCGTTATCTTGCGCACCGTCGAGCCGGCGAAGCTGTTGGCGTGCCAGTCCGTCGAGAAGCGCTGGACGCGATGGAACGCGTCGGCGGCGATATCCGACATCATCTTCAACGTCAGTTCGACGATCCCCATGAAGGCGGCGTTGCGCAGCACCACGGCCGCCAATGCCAGCGCCATTAGGATGGCGAACGCCGCCATTGCGGCGTGCCACGCAACCTCGTCGGCGCCGGCGCTGCTGGCGACCGCGTCGACCAGCCGGCCGGAATAGAGCGGCGTCAGCACGTCGGCCAGCGTCGAGAGCAGGAATGCGCCCATGATGAGCGACAGGCGCCACGGCTGGCGGCGCCAGTGGCCAAGCGTGAAGCCGAGCACGCTGCGAAAGGCGCTGGCGCGCAGATCTATTCTGAAACGAGCCATGATGTCATCCGGGCGCAGAGAGGCCCGGTCCCGCTAAAATCAAATTGGAAAACCCGCGCCGGCGCCCTATGGCGTCCTTAAAACGGGGAGGTTCAGTATGGCTGGTCGCGCGCCCTCGGTGGCGACCGGCAGAGCCAGATGCCTGCGGATGGCCTTCCGAACGGAGTTCGGACGGCCGGGGCAGATCTAGGCTTCGCGGCCTCGCATAACGATGTCAAATCCTGCCATACGGTCCTCCCGAAAGGGAATCGCGGAAGCGCTCTTATAGAGGCGGCTCACCATCTCGCCAAGGCAGGGCGGCGTCAGGAGGGCGTCTTGTCCGGCCACTGAGACGATTTTGCAACAATGGTGGGTTGCGCTGCCAACAGCGCCGGTTCAGGCGAACAGCTTTGCGTTTCAGCGGACTAGCTGCGATCCCGGAACCGATTGGTGATCGGGTAGCGGCGGTCGCGGCCAAAATTCTTCTTCGTGATCTTCACGCCTGGGGCCGCCTGCCGGCGCTTGTACTCAGCAATGTAGAGCAGATGCTCGACGCGCGTCACCGTCGCCCGGTCGTGGCCGCGCGCGACGATGTCGTCGACGCCCATCTCGTGCTCGACCAGGCATTCGAGAATGTCGTCCAGCACCGGGTAAGGCGGCAGCGAATCCTGGTCGGTCTGGTTTTCGCGCAGCTCCGCCGACGGCGCCTTATCGATGATGTTCTTCGGAATGACCTCGCCCGATGGGCCGAGCGCCGCCGGCGGCACATGCGCGTTGCGCCAGCGCGCCAGCGCATAGACCTGCATCTTGTAGAGGTCCTTGATCGGGTTGAAGCCGCCATTCATGTCGCCATAGAGGGTGGCGTAGCCGACCGACATCTCACTCTTGTTGCCGGTGGTGACGACCATCGAACCGAACTTGTTCGAGATCGCCATCAGGATCGTGCCGCGCGCACGGCTCTGCAGGTTTTCCTCGGTGATACCTTCCTGAGTGCCCTCGAAGAGCTGGGTCAGCGCATGCCGGAAACCTTCGACCGGCTCGGAGATCGGCACGATGTCGTAACGGCAGCCGAGCGCGCGGGCGCAATCCTCGGCGTCCTTCAGCGAGTCCTTCGAGGTATAGCGATAGGGCATCATGACGGTGCGCAGCCGCTCCTCGCCAAGCGCGTCGACCGCCAGTGCAGCGCAGATCGCGGAGTCGATGCCGCCGGAGAGGCCGAGCACCACGTTCTTGAAGCCGTTCTTGTTCACGTAGTCGCGCAGGCCCAGCATGCAGGCCCGGTAGTCGGCCTCCTCCCGCTCCGGAATCTTCGACATTGGGCCTTCGGAACAGACCCAGATGCCATCCCTTCGCTTCCAGGTGGTGACGTCGACCGCTTCCTCGAACTGGCTCATCTGGAAGGCAAGCGTCTTGTCCGCGCCGATGGCGAAGGAGGCGCCGTCGAAGATGAGTTCGTCCTGGCCACCAAGCTGATTGGCGTAGATCATCGGCAATCCGCATTCGATGACCTGACGGATCACCACCTGGTGGCGGACGTCGATCTTGGCGCGGTAGTAGGGCGAGCCGTTCGGCACAAGCAGGATCTCGGCGCCGCTCTCGGCCAGCGTCTCGCAGACGGCGATGTCGCCCCAGATGTCCTCGCAGATCGGGACACCGATGCGCACCCCGCGGAAATTCACCGGCCCTTGCAGCTCCGGCCCGGCCTGGAAAACGCGCTTCTCGTCGAACTCGCCATAGTTCGGCAGGTCGAGCTTGTAGCGCTCGGCGATGATCTTGCCGCGATCGGCGAAGACGATGGAGTTATGCGTGCCGGTCCGGCGCTTCAGCGGCGTGCCGATGATGACGCCAGGACCGCCATCGGCGGTGTCGGCGGCGAAATCCTGCGCCGCCTTTTCGCAAGCCTGCAGGAAGGCCGGCTTCAGCACCAGGTCTTCCGGCGGATAGCCGGCGAGGAAGAGCTCCGTGTAGAGCACCAGATCGGCGCCCTGGCGGGTCGCATCCGCCCTTGCCTCGCGCGCCTTGGCGAGATTGCCGGCGACATCGCCGACGGTCGGGTTGAGCTGGGCGACGGCAATGCGCAGTAGGTCGGGAGCGGTCTGGGTCATGAATTGGATTTAGCGTGGCGGCAATCGCGGGGCAATGGCGATTGCTTGTGCCACCCAGGACTGGCCGGCGAATGCCGGTCATGTCCCGCCTCAGCCGGAGGCGATCAGGCCTGCTCGCCCATGTATTCGCGCAGCGTCTCCGGCGAATGGTTCTCGCCGATCGACATCGCCAGAATGCGCGAGATGTGCCGGCGCGGCAGCCCGGTCGCGGCGGACCATCGGTTGATCTGCGCCTGGATCTTGTCGAGATCCCGCTTCGAAGTCGGGCTTTCGGCGATGTCGAGACCGGCGTCGCGCAGCGCCGCCGCCATGTCGGCGGAAACAATGAAGGTGTCCCACTCCAGCCAGCGCAGAAAATACTGGCCGGTGTTGCCGCCGAGCCGGCTGCCATGCTTGCCGAGATAGGCGGTCAGCCCGACCTGGTCGTCGGCCGGCCAGTCGGCCAGGAACTTGCCGAAGCCGCCATGTTCCTTCGAGACGCGGTCGACGAAAGCCGCGTTGTCGCGCACGGATTTGATCTTTTGCGGGTTGCGCACGATGCGCTTGTCGGACGCCAGCTCGTGCCAGAAGTCGTCCGGCTGGAACAGGAGCCGCTTCGGCTGGAAGCCAAGGAACGCCTCCTCGAAACCAGGCCATTTCTGCTCGATCACACGCCAGACGAAACCGGCGGCAAAGATGCGCTCGGCCATCGTGGAGAGGATGCGGTCATCATGAACTTTCGCCACGGCAGCGTTGTCGGGCATAGGTCCGAGCAGCGACGCCAGCGCCTCTTCACCGCCCTTGCGTTTTGCCGCCCGGGCACGAATTCGCTGGAAATCGGCCATTTCCGCCCTCGCCTGTGCCGACCAATCTATCACTTCCCGTCAGGCTCGGTAGCCTCTACCTCTATACGCAATTCCAGGAAAAGTGCGAAGCGGTTTTCCGTCCGGAATTGAGTGAGCTAAGTAAGCAATCTCAGGAAAAAGTGCGCAGCGGTTTCCATCCGGATTCTTGGAACCCGGGCCTGACGACGGAGAGGACGATGAACAAGACGGTCGAGGATCTGTCGAACCGCTGGCTGAAGCGAAAGCCGGACGGTCTCTCTCCTCTCGAGAGCCGCGTGCTGAAGTCGACGCTGGAACGCACCACCATCACCAGGGACACCAACAAGGCAGTCGCCTTTCATCAGAGCTATGGCGATCGCGTTGCCGACACGATCGCCCGTATCGGCGGCTCATGGTCCTTCATTCTGGGCTTCATCGCCTTTCTGGTGCTGTGGACCTTTGGCAATGTCTGGCTCTTGTCGCGGAACGCCTTCGATCCCTATCCCTTCATCTTCCTCAACCTCGTGCTCTCGATGGTCGCCGCCTTGCAAGCACCGGTGATCATGATGTCGCAGAACCGCCAGACCGAGCGTGACCGCATCGACGCCGCCCATGACTATGAGGTCAACCTGAAGGCCGAGATCGAGATCATGGCGCTGCATGAGAAGCTCGACGAACTGCGCCACAGTGAGCTCATTGGCATGCGCGACGAGATCCTGCGCATGGCCGAGCAGATCAGGCGGATCGACGAGAAGCTGTCGGCGCGGTCGGCGGGCTGATGACCGAGGCCATCCATCGTCTCATCGAGCAATACGGGCTGATCGCGGTCTTCCTTGGCTGCGTCGCCGAGGGCGAAAGCGCTGCCATCCTCGGCGGCTTCTTCGCCCATCAGCACATATTCGTGCTCTGGCAGGCTTTCCTGGCCGCGTTTCTCGGCGCCTTCGCCGGCGACACGGCTTTCTTCACCCTCGGCCGCAGCTTTGCCGATCATCCCTATGTCGTCAGGCTGCGCAGGCGGCCGGGTTTCCGCCGCGCCTACCGGCTGCTCAACACCCATCCCAACATCTTCGTGCTGACGAACCGCTACATCTACGGAATGCGGCTTGTCGGCGGCATCGCCGCCGGGCTGTCGACCGTGTCGGTGCCGCGCTTCGTCATTCTGAACGCCATCTCGTCGGCAGTCTGGGCAGCCCTCTTCGGCACGGTCGGCTATGTCTTCGGGCTGGGGGCGGAGCGCATGGTCGGCCAGGCATTTGCCCGCCATGAGCGCGTGCTCGTAGCCCTCGCCGTCGGCATCGCTGTGGCCGTCCTGGCCGGACTGGTTGCCCGCCATTTTGCCGGAAGGGAGCGCGCAAAGGACGCAAAAGAGGATCAGGCCGAATCCTAAGCTGTCGGACCGATGCCTCCCGGTCAGATCGGCGCGCCGATGATGCGCTCGATGATGGCAATGCCCCAGACGCCCCCCGCGATCACGATCGAAATCAGCACCGCCAGCGAGCCGCAGTCCTTGGCGAGCTGGATGTCGATGTGGAACTCGCGGGAGATCGCGTCGCACGCAGCCTCGATGCCTGTGTTGAGCACCTCGACCAGAATCATCAGCAGAACCGCGCCGATCAGCAAGGCGTAGCCGCGCCAGGATACCGAGATGAACCAGCCGGCCGGCAGAGCGAGCGCAAGCAGCATCAACTCCTGCTGGAACGCCTTTTCGTGAGCAGCCAGCTTGCGGAAAGCCCGCACCGAGTTGATGAAAGCGTCGATCAGCCGCTGCATGCCCAGCCCCGTTTCGAATCACCGTGAGGGGATATCGCAACAGCCGGGTCAAGGGAATAAGGCAGGCGGCCCAAAAGTCACTCGTCCGCGACCTTTATCGACGGCGTCGACTTGTCGAACTGCGGCAGGCCGTCGTCGATTGCATAATAGTCGCCCTTGTCGCCGACGAAGATGTGGCTTTCGGCCGAAAGCCCGGTCGGCTTGTCGAACGAGCCGGCCATGATGGAGATCGTGTCGAGCTCGTTGTGCTTCCAGAACAGCACCGAGCCGCAGCTGCGGCAAAAACCGCGTTTCGCTATGTCGGACGCGCCGTACCAAGCAAGCGCGTCGGCCCCCTCGATGTCGATGTCGGCGTCCCTCGAAGAAGTCGCTGCAACGAAATGGCCTGTTTGCTTGCGGCACTGCGAGCAGTGGCAATAGACCACCCCGCGCAACGCTCCTCTCGTCGTGAAGCGCACCGCTCCGCACAGGCACGATCCCGTGTGATTTTCGCCCATCCCCGGCCTCCTTCAACGCCATACGCCTCGATCGCGCCACACAAGATTCCAGTTTTGCGCTCTTCCGGCGCAGGCAAATGCGACACCGAAGCGGCGCGTTTCAAAAGCTGCGCCTGCACTGCAGTGCAACCTGAAGCAGCAAAAACGGTCTGGAAACGCCCGCCATTAAGGAAACTTTAGCGCAGCTGCATTTATGGTTCCTGCAGGCGATGGTCGTGTTGGGGACGCGGCCTAGCATCGCAATTCTGATTCGATCCCCGCATTGGCGGCTCCCGGCGGTGGCAGGTCTCCGGTCGCGCACTGAAGGGGGTAGTGAACAGACTATGCAGCCGGCAGCCGTCCCGAGCGACAGAAATGGCGACATCGCCAGCACCGTTGTGGCGACCATGCGCCAGCTCGGCCTGCTCGGCCTGCCGCGCAACTACGAAATCTTCTATGAAGCGCTGAGCGGCAGCAATCACGAGCTCAGCCTCGCTGTCGTCTCGTTGAGCAACCGCCCGACGCAAGAGGATCTCGATCGCATCGGACGCACCTTCTTCCCGCAGCACCACGGGCCTGCGATCGTCGAACACGCCCGCGAGGTGGTCGCCAAGGAGCTTGAGGACGTCGCCGCGCTGCTGCGCAGCGAGCGCAGCCATATCGAAAAGTACGGCCGCATCCTCGACGAGACGTCGAGCGGCCTGAGCAATCGCAGCCTGCTTTCCCAGGATCTGCTGCAAAAGATCGCCGGCGCGATGTCTGCCGCCACCAGCTCGACGCTGGATCACAACCGCCAGATCGCGAGCACGCTCAGCGAAAAGACGGCCGAGCTCGAGAGCGTCAAATCGAAGTTGGAGGAATACAAGCGGCTCGCCAATACCGATCCGCTGACGCAGATCTGGAATCGCCGCGCCTTCGACAAGGAAATCACGCGCATCTACAACAGCAACCGCGGTATCCTCTTCAACGCGCTCATCCTTGCCGACATCGATCGCTTCAAGGATATCAACGACCGTTACGGCCATCCGGTCGGCGACAGGATCATCCAGATCATCGCCGACATCTTCCAGTCCAGCATCCGCGCCGACATGTTCGTGGCGCGCACCGGCGGCGAGGAGTTCGCGCTGATCGTCGAAGGCGCCAGCGAGGACACCACCTATGAAATCGCCGAGCGCATCCGCGTGCTGATCGAACAGACGCCGTTCACAAGCAGCCAGACCGGGATGAACTATGGCACGGTGACTGTCTCGATGGGCATTTGCATGGCTTCCGAGGCCGACACCCCCGAAGACCTCTACACCAAGGCCGACCGCGCGCTCTACCGCTCCAAGATCGGCGGCCGCAACCGCGTCACCAGGCATTCCACAATGGCCGGCCGTGCCGGCAAGGGCTGGCTGCTCTACAAGAAGGACTGAGGGCACATTGGATACCCTTTCCAAATGAATTTCTGTGGACTATATTTTCCACGGAAATGAAAGGGTGCGCTCATGCCACGTCCAGTCGCTGCCGCGACGGCGGCAGAAAATGCCGTCATCACCAAGGCCACGCTGCGCGCGGCCGACCTGCTCGAGATCACGGCGCGAACGCTTGCTCTGGTCATCGGCGTCTCTGAGGCGACGGTCTCGCGCATGCGCAAGCAGGAGTTCCTGCTCGAGCGCGGCACCAAGCCGTTCGAGCTTGCGGTGCTGTTCGTGCGGCTGTTCCGCTCGCTCGACGCCATCGTCGGCGGCGACGAGACGGTCGCCCGGGCATGGCTGAAGAACCCGAACACGGCGCTCGACGGCACGCCGCTCGAAAAAATCCTGACCATTGCCGGACTTGTCGATGTCATTGCCTACCTGGATTCCCGACGCGCTCTCGTCTGAGGCCGTCAGGCTCGAAGGCAAATATTGGCGGATGGTCGAGGCGCAGCATCGCGTCTCGACCCTGAAGCTGGTCGACAGGCTCGACGAGCAGGGCCTGCTCGAAGACCTCATCGAGGAAAGCAAGCCGCGGATCCCGCTGGAATGCCGCCACCTTCACTATCTTCTGGCGACGCCATTCCGCTACGGCTCGATTTATCCGTACGGCTCGCGCTTCCGCCGCGCCGGCAAGACCAAGGGCGTCTATTACGCCGCCGAGACGGTGCTGACGGCAGTGGCGGAAATGGCCTTCTACCGCTTGCTGTTCTTTGCGGAATCGCCGCAAACGCAATGGCCGAACGACGCGGCCGAATATACCGCCTTTGCCGCGGCCATCAGATGCGAGAAGGCCGTCGACCTCACGCGGCCGCCGCTCGACCGCGACGAGAAGGCGTGGACGGATCCGACTGACTATGCCGCCTGCCAGGCCATCGCCGACGTGGCGCGCGAGGCGGGGATGCAGGCCATCCGCTACCGCTCGGCGCGCGATCCGAAGGGCGCCAACATCGCGCTCTTGACGTGCAGCGGTTTTGCCAAGGCCAAGCCGCTGGAGCCTCATACCTGGCGCATCCGCATCGGCTCGTTCGGGGTCCAGGCAATCTGCGAATTTCCAGACAGGCGGCTGGAATTCTCAAGGACGAGCTTTGTCGATCCGAGGCTGGCGAATATGCGCTGGGAGCGCGGGCGCTAGTTAAGCCAGAATGTTGACCGCACGCGCGGCGACCAGCGCGATCGTCAGCAGCGAGATCATTGCCTCGGCCATCATCAGGAGCTTGGCGCGCTGAGTGAGCGGCAATGTGTCGGTCGGCGAGAACGCCGTCGCATTGGTGAAGGCCAGGAACACGTAATCGACAAAGCCGGGCAGCCAGTCGCGGATCTCGCGATCGGCCAGCGTCATCTGCGGGAACAGGAAATCGGCATGCGCGCGCTTGACCAGGCCGCAGGTCGGCGGGCCGCCGCGGTCGGTGCTCCAGAACCACAGCGCGAAGACGATGACGTTGGTGACCCAGATGTTGAGCGCGTCGACAAGCAGCGTCGTGCCGGCGCCGGCATGGCCTGCCAGCAGCTTCTGGACCAGAAAGACCAGCGAGCCGCAATTCATGATGCTGATGACGCCGGTCATGACCAAGGCGGTACGGCGGATGAAGACGCGAAACCGGCCGATCGCATACCAATGCTCGTGATCGACGGCCTTCTGAGTCGCCATTTGCGTCCAGGCCGTTGCGATCGACAAAGGCACGAGCAGCGCCGCCTCGATCGCGGGCGCGAGCCAGCGCGGACCGAAGGACAGGTCGTTGATGACCAGAAGCTGCAGGCAGATGACGACAAGCACCGCCGCCCGCGCCGACCAGAAGTCGATCGCGCGGTGATGAACGATGGCATGCTCGTGGCGCATGGGGGGACCTGTGTCGTGTGCGCGGTTTTCGACCGCGGGCGACACCTCCACCTCAATCTTGGTCTTGCGATGGTCGCGTAACTATAAATTTTCGTAAGGTTTCGGCGGCCGGCGCCTCGCAGGATCGGCCCAAACGAAAAGGGCGTCGGACTTTGTCCGACGCCCCGGGTTCGATCGCTGGCAAGCGGCTTAGGCGTTGGCGGCTTGCTTGTGCTGGATCGTATGGCTTTTCTTGAGCAGATCCGAGACCAGGAAGGCCAGTTCGATCGCCTGGTCGGCATTGAGGCGCGGATCGCAATGGGTGTGATAGCGGTCCTGCAGGTCTTCCGCCGTGATGGCCCGGGCGCCGCCGGTGCACTCGGTGACGTTCTTGCCGGTCATCTCGACATGGATGCCGCCCGGATGCGTGCCTTCGGCGCGGTGCACCTCGAAGAAGGTCTGCACTTCCTTCAGGATACGGTCGAACGGCCGCGTCTTGTAGCCGGCCGCCTCGATCGTGTTGCCATGCATCGGGTCGGAAGACCACACCACGTTGCGGCCCTCCTTCTTCACCGCCCGCACCAGCTTCGGCAGATGCTCGGCGACCTTGTCGGAGCCGAACCGCGCGATGAGCGTCAGCCGTCCGGGCTCATTCTCGGGGTTGAGCAGGTCGATAAGCTCCAGCAGGCCGTCCGGCGTCAGCGACGGACCGCATTTCAGGCCGAGCGGATTCTCGATGCCGCGGCAATATTCGACATGCGCATGGTCGGGCTGGCGGGTGCGGTCGCCGATCCAGATCATATGGCCCGAAGTCGCGTACCAATCGCCGGAAGTCGAATCGACGCGGGTCAGCGCCTCCTCGTAGCCGAGCAGCAGCGCCTCGTGGCTGGTGTAGAAATCGGTCTCGCGCAGCGCGAAATTGGTTTCCGACGTGATGCCCACCGCGCGCATGAAATCCATCGTCTCGGTGATGCGGTTGGCGAGCGATTCGTATTTCTCGCCCTGCGGGCTGTCGGCAACGAAGCCCAGCATCCAGCGATGCACGTTCTCCAGGCTGGCATAGCCGCCTTGCGCGAAGGCGCGCAGGAGATTGAGGGTCGCCGCCGACTGGCGATACGCCATCTCCTGCCTTGCGGGATCCGGGATGCGCGACGCGGCGTCGAACTCGATGCCGTTGATGATGTCGCCGCGATAGCTCGGCAGCGTCACGCCGGCCTTGGTCTCGCTGTCGGAGGAGCGCGGCTTGGCGAACTGGCCGGCGACGCGGCCGACCTTCACCACCGGCTGCGCGCCGGCGAAGGTGAGCACCACCGACATCTGCAGGAAGACGCGAAAGAAGTCGCGGATGTTGTCGGCGCCATGCTCGGCAAAGCTCTCGGCGCAGTCGCCGCCCTGGAGCAGGAAGGCCTCGCCGGCGGCGACCGCCGCCAGTTGCTTCTTCAGCTTGCGCGCTTCACCGGCAAACACCAGCGGCGGATAGGTGGTGAGCCGGGCTTCCGTGGCCTCCAGCGCCGCAAGGTCCGGATAGACCGGAACCTGCTTGATCGGCTTTGCTCTCCACGAATTCGGCGACCATTTTGTCATCGCTGCACCCAAAACTCTTCAGAGCAATTCCAGGAAAACTGTGAACGGTTTAGTCCGGAATTGCGTCAAAACAAACTGGCGAGCGGTCTCGCCCGCCATTCCCGCCCCAATCAGAGGTCGCGGCTCCTTACACGAAGCCGATTTTCTATTCTAGCCGGGAATTTCAGCAGCGGCGAATGCCTTGAACTGCTCGGATGCCAGTGTGAAGCCGTCAGGCAGCTTTGTCGACCAGCCGCGCCAATTGAGTCATGACAACAGCCGAGCCGGCCAGCCGCTTCTCCGCATTCGGCCAATCACGCATGAAGACGACGCTGTGGTCGGCCCTGATCTTGGCCAGCGAGCCCTGCTCGCCGATGAATTTGACCAGTCCGACCGGATTGGGGAATTCGCGCTTGCGGAAGTGGATGACGACGCCCTTGGGGCCGGCATCGAGCTTCTCGACATTGGCCTTGCGGCAAAGCGCCTTGATGAAGACGATCTTCAACAGATGCGTCACTTCTTCCGGCAGCGGCCCGAAGCGGTCGATCAGCTCGGCGCCGAAGCCGTCGATCTCCTCGGTGGTCTCCAAGTCGCCAAGGCGGCGGTAGAGCGCCATCCTGAGCTGCAGGTCCGGCACATAGCTCTCCGGGATCATCACCGCGGTGCCCACCGCGATCTGCGGCGACCAGCCGCCATCCAGCACTTCGCCGGAATCCTTCACTTCGGCCACCGCTTCCTCCAGCATCTGCTGGTAGAGCTCGAAACCGACCTCCTTGATGTGGCCGGATTGTTCCTCGCCGAGGAGATTGCCTGCGCCGCGGATATCGAGGTCGTGGCTGGCAAGTTGGAAACCAGCGCCGAGCGTATCGAGCGACTGCAGCACCTTGAGCCTGCGCTCGGCCGTATCGGTGAGCTTGCGGTTGGCCGGCAGCGTGAACAGCGCATAGGCTCGCACCTTCGAGCGGCCGACGCGGCCGCGCAACTGATAGAGTTGGGCCAGACCGAACATATCGGCTCGGTGGATGATCAGCGTGTTGGCGGTCGGAATGTCGAGGCCGGATTCGACGATGGTCGTCGACAGAAGCACGTCGTACTGACCGTCATAGAAGGCATTCATGATGTCGTCGAGTTCACCGGCCGGCATCTGGCCGTGGGCGACCGCTACTTTCAGCTCCGGCACGGATTCTCTCAGGAAATCATGGATTTCGGCAAGATCGCTGATACGCGGCACGACATAGAAGGAATGGCCGCCGCGGTAGCGCTCGCGCAGCAGCGTCTCGCGGATGACCAGCGGATCGAAGGGCGAGATGAAAGTACGCACCGCCATGCGGTCGACCGGAGGGGTGGCGATCAGCGACAGCTCGCGAACACCGGTCAGCGCCAACTGCAGCGTGCGCGGAATCGGCGTCGCCGAAAGTGTCAGCACATGCACGTCGTTCTTGAGCTCCTTCAGCCGCTCCTTGTGCTTGACGCCGAAATGCTGCTCCTCGTCGATGATCAGCAGGCCGAGATTTTTGAAGGAGATCGAGCTACCGAGCAGCGCGTGCGTGCCGACGACGATGTCGACCGTGCCGTCGGCGACGCCCTTCTTGGTCTCGGCCACTTCCTTGGAGCCGACCAGGCGCGATGCCTGCGCGACGCGGATCGGCAGGCCGGAAAAGCGTTGCGAGAAGGTCTTGAAATGCTGCCGCGACAGCAGCGTCGTCGGCACCACGACGGCGACCTGGAACCCTTCCATCGCCGCGATGAAGGCGGCGCGCAGCGCCACTTCCGTCTTGCCGAAGCCGACGTCGCCGCAAACCAGCCGATCCATCGGCTTGCCGGCGCCGAGATCGTCCATGACGGAATCGATTGCCGTCTGCTGGTCGTCGGTTTCTTCATAGGGAAAGCGCGCCGCGAACTCGCCATAAAGACCGTCGGCCGGAATCATGGCGGGTGCTGCGCGCATCTGCCGCTCGGCGGCGATGCGGATCAATTGCCCGGCCATGTCGAGCAGCCGCTTCTTCAGCCGCGCTTTGCGCGCCTGCCAGGCGCCGCCGCCGAGCTTGTCGAGTGGCGCTTCCGCCGAATCCGAACCGTAGCGTGAGAGGAGCTCGATGTTTTCGACCGGCAGGAACAGCCGGTCGTCGCCGGCATAGTGGATTTCGAGACAGTCATGCGGTGCGCCGACCGCTTCGATGGTGCGCAGACCAATGAATCGGCCGATGCCGTGGTCCGCGTGAACGACGATGTCGCCGGATGACAGCGACGATGCTTCGGCAATGAAGTCGGAGGCACGCTTTTTGCGCTTGGAGCGGCGGATCAGCCTGTCGCCTAGAATGTCCTGTTCGGCGACGACGACCATCCCGTCGGTCTCGAAGCCGGATTCGAGCGGCAGCACGGCAAGACCGGCCTGCCCCGGCTCGAGCTTTTCGACCTCGGAAAGAGTCGCCACCGGTTTCAGGTTGCCGAGATGATGCTCGGCGAGGATCTGGCCGAGGCGGTCGAGCGAGCCCTCGGTCCAGCCGGCGACGATGACGCGGCGGCGCGCGGCGCGCTCGTCGGCAATATGCTTCACCACCACGTCGAAGACATTGCTGTTCGGGTCGGCGCGCTCCTCGGCGAAGCTGCGGCCTTGCCGCGAGCCCGCATGGAAGACCTTCTTGCCGCCGACATCGGGTGCGTCGAAGACGGTGAAATCAATGTCCTCGCGCGGTCCGAGCGAGGCTTTGAGATTTTCCGGCGAGAGATAGAGCAGATCCGGCGCCACCGGCTTATAGGGCACGGCATCTTTCAGCGCGCCGTCAGCCTGCTTCCGCCGCGCCTCATAGTGATCGAGGATCAGCGTATGGCGCTCGGCCAGCGCCTCATGCGCGAGATGATCGAAGATGACAGGCGCGTCCGGCAGATAGTCGAACACCGTCTCCAGTTGCTCGTAGAAGAAAGGCAGCCAGTGCTCCATGCCGGCAAAGCGCCGTCCTTCGCTGACGGCTGCATAGAGCGCATCGTCGCGCGACGGCGCGCCGAAGGCTTCGATATAGGAGCGGCGGAAGCGGCTGATCGTTTCCGGCGTCAGCGCCACCTCGCTCATCGCCTGCAGCGCCATCGACTTGCGCTGGCCGGTCGTGCGCTGGGTCGCCACGTCGAAGACGCGGATCGATTCCAGCGTGTCGCCGAAGAAGTCGAGCCTCAGCGCCTCGCTCCAGCCGGGCGCGAAGAGGTCGAGAATGCCGCCGCGCACCGCGAACTCGCCGACGTCGCGCACGGTCGGCACGCGCTCGAAACCGGAATTCTCCAGCCGCGCGATCAGCACGTTCATGTCGATCTGGTTGCCGGGCTTGGCGTGGAAGGTCTGCGCCTCGATCAGTTCGGCCGGCGGAATGCGCTGCAAGAGCGCATTGGCCGTCGTGAGGATAACGGCGCGGTGCGGCTTTTTCGCCAGCGCAACGATGGCGGAGAGCGCGTCGAGGCGCCGCGCGGCGGCATCCGCGCCCGGCGAGACACGATCGTAAGGCAGGCAGTCCCAGGCAGGCAGTTCCAGAACCGGCAGGCCGGGAGCGGCAAAGGCGAGCGCATCGATGATCGCCGGCAGCCGCTGGCCGTCGCGCGCGACGAACAGCACCGGCTTGTCGGGCGCGATCTCCTGCGCCGTCCGCGCCAGCGCGAAAGCTTCGTAACCGTCAGCGACGCCATCGACGATGAACTGGCCGGCGCGGCCCTTCGGCAGGCCAATGGAGGGAATGAGACTCATGCTTCTTTCAAAATGTCATGGTCCGGCGCGACGCCAGGATCTTCTGCAGCACCGCGCAATCGATATCGGGCGGAACCGGGCGCTCGCCGGTGATCATCGGCAGGAATTCGGTGTCGGGGATTTCGAGGAGCTTTTCATATTGGTCGATTTCGTCGCCGGTCAAGGCGCCGATCTCGGCATCGGCGAAGCATCCCAGGATGAGATCCATCTCGCGCATGCCGCGATGCCAGGAGCGGAACAGCAGCTTGCGGCGGCGGACGTCCAGTCCCTCGCTTGATCGCTGTGTTCCGGTCATCGCGCTGCATCCCTGTTCGAAGCGGCGCATATAGCGTGGATAGCGATTGGTGTCAGCCTTTGCGCTGCGGCCTCCGCGACATAAGCTGACGAGATGCGTCCTTCCATCCTCGATCCCCTGTTCGTCCCGATCACCTCGCTCGCCGGCGTGGGTCAGAAGGTCGGGACCATGATCGAACGTGTCGTGCCGGCCGATCTCGGCGACCGCGCCGCGCGCGCCGCCGATCTTCTGTTCGTGCTGCCCAACACGGTTATCGACCGGCGCAACCGGCCTGGGATCGCGCTGTCGGCCGAAGGCCAGATCGTAACACTCGAGGTACGGGTCGACCGCCACCAGCCGCCGCCGCGCGGCAACAGGTCCGTGCCCTACCGGATCTACGCCCATGACGACACCGGTGAGATCGCCTTGACCTTCTTCCATGCCCATGCCGCCTATCTGCAGAAGATGCTGCCTGAGGGCGAGCGCGTCGTAATCTCCGGCCGCATGGAATGGTTCAACGGCCGCCCGACCATGGTTCATCCCGACCATATCGCGCCGCTCGACGAGGCCGAGGGCCTGCCGCTGGTCGAGCCCGTCTATCCGCTAACCGCCGGCCTGTCCGCAAAAGTGCTGCGCCGCGCCATCGGACAGGCGCTCGGCCGCTTGCCGGAACTGCCGGAATGGCAGGACGACGCCTTCATGCGCCGCCACACCTTTCCGTCCTTCGGCGATGCGCTCACCCGCATCCACTATCCCAAGGACCCGATCGACGTTGCCGTCGAGGGTGCGGCCTGGCAGCGCCTGGCCTATGACGAGCTCCTGGCAGGGCAGGTGTCGCTGGCGCTGGTGCGCGCCAGAATCCGCCGCCTTTCGGGCCGGCCGCTGGTCGGCGACGGGCGCGTTGTCGAGAAACTGCGCGCTGCCCTGCCCTACAAGCTCACCCCCAGCCAGGAATTCGCGCTCGGCGAAATCAATGCCGACCTGGCCGACCCCGAACGCATGCTGCGTCTGCTGCAGGGCGATGTCGGCTCCGGCAAGACGGTGGTCGCGCTGCTTGCCATGGGGCGCGCGGTCGAGGCAGGCGGCCAGGCTGCGCTGATGGCGCCGACCGAAATCCTGGCGCGGCAGCATCTGGCGACCATCGCCCCGCTGGCGGAAAAAGCCGGCCTCAGCGTCGCCGTCCTTACCGGCCGCGAGAAGGGCCGCGAACGCGCCGAAACACTGGAAGGCCTCGCCAGCGGTGCGATCGACATCGTCGTCGGCACGCACGCGCTGTTCCAGGAGACGGTGACCTTCCACGACCTCGTGCTTGCCGTCGTCGACGAGCAGCACCGCTTCGGTGTCCACCAGCGTCTCGCCATCACCGCCAAAGGCGACGCGCCCGATATGCTGGTGATGACGGCGACGCCCATTCCGCGCACGCTGGTGCTGACCGCCTTCGGCGACATGGATGTCTCGAAGCTCACCGAAAAGCCGGCGGGCCGCCAGCCGATACGCACCGTCACTTTGCCAATGGAGCGGCTGGACGAGTTGGTCGGGCGCATGGTCGACGCCGTCGCCGAGGGTCAGAAGATCTACTGGATCTGTCCGCTGGTCGAGGAATCCGAAGAGATCAAGCTGATGTCGGCGGAAGACCGCTTCGCTTCGCTGAAGCCGCTCTTCGGCGAACAGATCGGCCTCGTCCATGGCCGCATGAAAGGGGCAGAGAAGGACGATGCGATGCGCGCCTTCAAGCAGGGCGAAACGCGCATATTGATCGCCACCACCGTCATCGAGGTCGGCGTCGACGTGCCGGACGCCACGATCATCGTCATCGAGCATGCCGAGCGCTTCGGCCTTGCCCAGTTGCACCAGTTGCGCGGCCGGGTCGGGCGCGGCGACAAGCCCTCGTCCTGCGTGCTGCTCTACAAGGATCCGCTCGGTGAGACGGCGAAGCGCCGGCTGTCAGTGATGCGCGAGACGGAGGACGGCTTCCGCATAGCCGAGGAGGATCTGAAGCTGCGCGGCGAAGGCGAACTGCTGGGCACCCGCCAGTCCGGCACGCCAGGTTTCCAGGTCGCGCGCATCGAGTTCCATGCCGACCTGCTGGAAGCCGCCCGCGACGACGCAAGGCTGATCCTGTCGCGCGACCCCGAATTGCAGTCTGGGCGCGGCGAGGCGCTGCGGCTGTTGCTCTACCTGTTCGGGCGCGACGAGGCGGTGCGGCTGCTGCGCGCCGGCTGAGCCGCGCCCAGCGCCGGATTGGCAAGCGGCCCTTCGATCGGCTCGCCGTTCAGCGTCACCAGCTTGGCCTTGACCTCCGGCGCCACCATGCCGGCCGAAACGATCAGCTTGGCGCCGTCCTCGATCGTCATGTCGAGCAGCACGATCTCGGATTTATAAACATACATCAGGAAGCCTGTGGTCGGGTTCGGCGTGCAGGGCATGAACACCGCGATCAACGGATCGCCTTCCTGGTCGAGCTTCTGGTTGATCTCGGTTTCCTTCTCGCTGGCGACGAAGACCAGCGACCAGACTCCCTTGCGCGGATATTCGACCAGCCCGACCTGGCGGAACATGTCGCCCTTGTTCGACAGCACCGTCTCGAAAATCTGCTTCAGGGAGCGGTAGATGCCGCGCACCAGCGGCATGCGGCCAAGCAGCCGCTCGCCGAAATTGACGATTGCGCGGCCGACGATGTTGGCCGTCATGAAACCGATGAACGTGATCAGCACCAGCGCCACGATCAGCCCGAAACCGGGGACCGGAAACGGCAGATAGGTGTCGGGGTTGTAGCGGGCGGGAATGTAGGGCTTCACCCAGGAATCGACCCAGCCGATGAGCGACCAGGCGATATAGGCGGTGATCGCCAGCGGCGCGCAGACGATGAAGCCCGTCAGGAAATAATTCCTGAGCCGGGTCATGCCAGAGGTCTTCAGGGCGTCGGACATAGGATCACCGCGGCGCAGATTGCGGTTGAACTTTAGTGAACCGCAATTCGGTTTGGAACTGCGAAGTTTTTAAAGAGCGCTCTCTATGAAGCGGCTTTCAGCGTTCCAAATGGAAGCTCCTGCGTTCGCGACTGGCTGCAACACCCCTCCCTTCGTCATCCACGCGCGGAGCAAGGAGCGAAGCGACGCGGCGTAGACCCGAGGATCCATTCCGCGACGCCCCTCGAGGAGTGAAAGGGCCATCGGCAAGCCATACTTCGAACTACGGTGCCCAAAAGAAGCAGTGACAGTGCTATTCCACCGTGACCGATTTCGCCAGATTGCGCGGCTGGTCGACATCGGTGCCCATGAACACCGCGGTGAAATAGGCGAGCATCTGGATCGGCAGCGCGTAGATGATCGGCGCGATGATCTCAGGTACTTCGGGCAGGATGATCGTCTCCATCGACTTGATGCCGGCCTGGGCCGCGCCCTTGGCGTCGGTGATCAGGATGATCTTGCCGCCGCGCGCCGCGACTTCCTGCATGTTGGAAACCGTCTTTTCGAAGATGCGGTCATGCGGCGCGATCACGATAACCGGCATGTTCTCGTCGATCAGCGCGATCGGTCCGTGCTTCAGCTCGCCGCCGGCATAGCCTTCGGCGTGGATGTAGGAGATTTCCTTGAGCTTCAGCGCCCCTTCCATGGCTAGTGGAAAATTGGTGTCGCGGCCGAGATAGAGCACATCCTTGTAGCGGGACAGCTCACGCGAGATGCGTTCGATCTGCTCGTCGAGCTTCAGCACCTGTGTGGCAAAGCGCGGCGCCTCGGAAAGCTCGCGCACCAGCCGCTTCTCCTCGTCGCGCGAGATCGTCCCGCGCGCCACGCCGGCCCGCACTGCGAGCGAGGCCAGCACGGAGAGCTGGCAGGTGAAGGCCTTGGTCGAGGCGACGCCGATCTCCGGCCCGGCAAGCGTCGGCAGCACGACGTCGGATTCGCGCGCCATGGTCGATTCGCGCACATTGACGACCGCGCCGATCTTCATGCCGGCCTGGCGGCAGTAGCGCAGGGAAGCCAGCGTGTCGGCGGTCTCGCCCGACTGCGAGATGAAGAAGGCCGCGTCATTCGCTGACAACGGCATCTCGCGGTAACGGAATTCCGAGGCGACGTCGATGTCGACCGGCAGCCGCGCATAGCGCTCGAACCAGTACTTGCTGATCAGCCCGGCCAGATAGGCGGTGCCGCAGGCCGAGAGCGCCAACCGGCCGATCTTGGCAAAGTCGAAGGGCAGATCGAGCGGCCTCGACACGCCGGAGACGAAATCGACATAATGCGCCAGCGTGTGCGAGATCACCTCCGGCTGCTCATGGATTTCCTTTTCCATGAAATGGCGGCGGTTGCCCTTGTCGACCATGAAGCTGGTCGAGAGCGACTGCTGGCGCTTGCGGTCGACCTTGTTGCCGTCGGCGTCATAGATGGTGACGCTGTTGCGACGCACTTCCGCCCAGTCGCCATCTTCGAGATAGGTGACTGCGTTGGTGAAAGGCGCCAGCGCGATCGCGTCCGAGCCCAAAAACATCTCGCCGTCGCCATGGCCGACGGCAAGCGGCGGACCGTTGCGGGCGCCGACGATCAGATCCTCGTCGCCCTTGAACATGATCGCCAGCGCAAACGCGCCCGAGAGCCGCTTCAGCGCCTGGTGCGCTGCCTGGACCGGCTTCAGCCCCTTGGCGAGCTCCCGCGCGACCAGATGCGCGACGACCTCGGTGTCCGTCTGAGAGGCGAATTTGTAGCCATCGCGGGAGAGCTCGTCGCGCAGCTCGGCGAAGTTCTCGATGATGCCGTTGTGGACAATCGCGACGCCTTCGGAAAAATGCGGATGCGCATTGGTCTCGTTCGGCACGCCATGGGTCGCCCAGCGGGTATGGCCGATGCCGATCGTGCCTTCCAGCGGATCTTCTTTCAGCCG
This sequence comes from Mesorhizobium sp. M1A.T.Ca.IN.004.03.1.1, assembly GCF_003997555.1. NCBI lineage: Bacteria > Pseudomonadati > Pseudomonadota > Alphaproteobacteria > Hyphomicrobiales > Phyllobacteriaceae > Mesorhizobium > Mesorhizobium sp. M1A.T.Ca.IN.004.03.1.1. The sequence goes on from NZ_RZTV01000012.1 coordinate 96,439, forward strand.
GCGTTCGAGATTGATGAGCTTGCCTTCGGCGCGGCGGCGGCCGAGCGTGCCATTCTCGATGGTGGCGACGCCGGCCGAGTCATAGCCGCGATATTCGAGCCGCTTCAGCGCATCGACGATCAGCGGCGCGACCTGTGAATGGCCGACAATTCCAACGATACCGCACATACGCTGCCCCCGATTCCCCGCGAAAACCCAGCGCTATTTACGGATGGCCGGCCTGCCGCGAAAGTCACTTTGCGTTTCGTTCGGTGTCACCCGGAACGGTTTTACGACTGATGCACCATGACACGCCGCGCTTGCAATCCGGTTACTGCAAATGGTTGGTTTTTCGCGGCGCGGTGCTCGATCATTTATGGTTGGCGCCAGCGGCGCCGGCCCAGCAAACGTCCTTTGACGATCATTCCGCGGCTCTTTTCTTCGCCGCGGCCGCCGACGCGAAGCGCTCGCGCAATTCCTTGCCTTTTCTGGGCAGCGTCTTTTGGCGGGCGCGGCCGAAGGCCAGCGCATCGTCGGGCACGCTCTCGGTGATCACGCTGCCCGAAGCGATGTAGCCACCCTTGCCTATCGTGACCGGCGCCACCAGCGCGGAGTTGGAGCCGACGAACGCGCCCTCGCCGATATCGGTGAAGAATTTGGAAAAGCCGTCATAGTTGCAGGTGATGGTGCCAGCGCCGATATTCGCCCCGGCACCGACCCGCGCGTCGCCGATATAGGTCAGGTGGTTGACCTTGGCGCCTTCCTCGATCGTTGCCTGCTTGACCTCGCAGAAATTGCCGACCTTGGCCTTTTGCCGCAGATCGGCGCCCGGCCGCAGCCGCGCGAACGGCCCGACATCGCAATTGGAAGCGATCGTGGCGCCTTCGATATGGCTGAAGGCGTGGATTTTCGCCCCTGAAGCGATCTTGACGCCCGGGCCGAACCAGACATGCGGCTCGACAATCGTATCGGCACCGATCTCGGTGTCGTGCGAGAAGTAGACGGTTTCAGGCGCGATCAGCGTCACGCCGGCAAGCATCGCCTCGCGCCGCTGGCGCGCCTGCCAGATAGCTTCCGCCTCGGCGAGCTCGGCCCGGTTGTTGATGCCGAGCGCGCTTTCGAAGCTCGCCTCCGTGGCCACCACATCGAGCCCGTCCGCGCCGGCGAGCTCGACGATGTCGGTGAGATAGAACTCGCCCTTGGCATTGTTGTTGCCGACCTTGTCGAGCAGCCGAAGCGCCTGGTTGCCGGCCACCGCCATCATCCCGGCATTGCAGAAGCCGAGCTTTTTTTCCGCCTCGGAGCAGTCCTTCTCCTCCCTGATGGCGACGAGACGCCCGCCCTTCTCGATCAGCCGGCCGTATCCCGTCGGATTGGGCGGGCGGAAGCCGATCACCGCAACGGCAGCACCCTCCGCCAGCTTCTGCCGCGCGGCAGCCAGCGCTGCCGCATCGATCAGCGGCGTGTCGCCGAACATGACGAGGATGTCGTCGTAGCCCTTCGCTATCGCTTCGCGCGCGGCAAGCACCGCATGGGCCGTGCCGAGCCGGTTCTCCTGCACGAAGGTCTCGGCTTTCGGCGCGAATTTCTGCACCGCCTTCCGCATCTCGTCGGCGCCGTGGCCGATCACCAGCGCCAGACCCGTTGCCCCGGCGGCCTCAGCGGCCTTCACCACATGAGCCACCATCGGCAGGCCGGCAATGGCGTGCAGCACCTTGGGCATCGCGCTCTTCATGCGCGTACCTTCGCCGGCGGCGAGGATGACGGACAGGCAGGATCTCTGGCTCATAGGGCAACCGTATGAAGGATTCAAATCATCGCATGCTAGCAGCGGCGTGATGCTGCACCAATGCGGTTAAATTCCGGTGAGACAGCGGATCACCTGGACTCTTGATCGGCGGGTCCACAATTCGATCCTGTGCACGAAGTGGCAGATCACCCGAGCCGCCCGAGCGCCGGGAAGTTTTCCAGCAGCCAGTAGGATGCGCTCTGCACGCCACCGGTGAGAAAAAACACGCCGGCGACGACGAGCAGCGCGCCGATCGCTTTTTCCACGCGACCGAGATGGACGCGGAATTTTCCCAGGAAGCGCATGAAGGCGCCGGAAAACAGCGCCGCGATCAGAAAGGGGATGCCGAGCCCGAGCGAATAGGCGGCGAGCAGCAGCGCGCCCTCGCCCACCGTCTCGCGGCCGCCGGCTAAAGTCAGGATCGGCCCCAGCACCGGGCCGATGCAGGGCGTCCAGCCGAAGGCAAAGGCCAGCCCCATGACATAGGCGGCGATCATGCTGGCCGGCTTGCCCTGCGACTGGAAGCGCGCCTCGCGCGACAAGAGCGGGATGCGCACGATGCCGAGGAAATTCAGGCCCATGATGATGATCAGCGCGCCGGCCACCATCGCCAGCGGTTCCTGCCAGACGCGCAGCAGCCGGCCGATCGTCGAGGCGCCGGCGCCAAGCGCGACGAAGACGGTCGAGAAGCCGAGCACGAAGGCAACAGAGGCATAGAGCAGCGCGCCACGTGCGCCTTCGCGCGCCGTCGCGCCGGCGTTGCCGCGGAAATCGTCGACCGAAACGCCGGCCATGTAGCAAAGATAAGGCGGCACCAGCGGCAGCACGCACGGCGACAGGAACGAGATCGCCCCTGCTCCGACCGCGCTGACATAGCCGATGTCCAATGCCATTTCACGATGCCCCGGTTGTGCTGGCGCCGATATAGCGATGCCGGAGCCCTCGTGCCAATCACCATTGTGTGGCGCGTGGTCGCTCGCCGAGGAAGAAGCGGCGGCCGCTGCGCGTTCAATGGATGGCGCGCCAGTGCCGCGTGCCGTCCGCGTACCGCCGGGCCGATGCTGGTTCTGTCGGCGACTCCCCTCGGTAAAAGACCGAACCAAGACACGATCCGTCGGTGCGCCAAAAAATGTGTTCTCCGCCATACACTCTAAGAGTGTATCGCTGTCGGCCAGTTCGCAAATTGGGCCTGTCCCCTTGACCGATTGCAAAAGCACGGCCATGTGAGCGACGAAAAGAGTGGGATTTCGTCGTGCGCCGCGGAGCTCTTCCGCCGCCTCACAGCTGATAAGAGACCTCATGGACGTCGTCGTCGTCGAATCGCCGGCCAAGGCGAAGACAATCAACAAATATCTGGGCAAGAACTATAAGGTCCTGGCCTCGTTCGGCCATGTCCGCGATCTGCCGGCCAAGGACGGCTCGGTGCGCCCGGACGAGGACTTCGCCATGTCCTGGTCGGTAGACACCGCCTCCGGCAAGCGCCTCGCCGACATCGCCAAGGCGGTCAAGGACGCCGACGGGCTGATCCTCGCCACCGACCCGGATCGCGAGGGCGAGGCGATTTCCTGGCATGTGCTGGAAGTGCTGAGGCAGAAGCGCGCGCTGAAGGACAAGCCGGTCAGCCGCGTCGTCTTCAACGCCATAACAAAGACCTCGGTAATGGAGGCCATGGCCAATCCGCGCCAGATCGATGCGCCGCTGGTGGACGCCTATCTCGCGCGCCGCGCGCTCGACTATCTCGTCGGCTTCACCCTCTCGCCGGTGCTGTGGCGCAAGCTGCCGGGCGCCCGTTCCGCCGGGCGCGTGCAGTCGGTGGCGCTGCGGCTGGTCTGCGACCGCGAATCCGAGATCGAGCGCTTCGTCCGCGAGGAATACTGGCAGATCGCCGCCATCCTCAACACGCCGCGCAACGACAGTTTCGAGGCGCGGCTGACCGCCTATGCCGGCAAGAAGCTGCAGAAGCTCGACATCGCCAACAAGGCCCAGGCCGACGACATCAAGGCGATGCTCGAAGGTGCGACCTTCAAGGCGCTGTCGGTCGAAGCCAAGCCCACCAAGCGCAATCCGGGCCCGCCCTTCACCACCTCGACGCTGCAGCAGGCCGCCTCCTCGCGGCTCGGCTTCTCGGCCAACCGCACCATGCAGGTGGCGCAGAAGCTTTACGAAGGCATGGATGTCGGCGGCGAGACCGCCGGCCTCATCACCTATATGCGAACCGACGGCGTGCAGATGGCGCCGGAGGCGATCACCGCGGCGCGCGATGCCATCGCCAGCGAGTTCGGCGCGAAATACCTGCCCGAAAACCCACGCTATTATTCGGTCAAGGCCAAGAACGCCCAGGAAGCGCATGAGGCGATCCGCCCTACCGATTTCAAGCGCACGCCGGCATCGGTCAGGCAATATCTCGATGCCGATCAGGCGCGCCTCTATGAGCTGATCTGGAAGCGCGCGATCGCCAGCCAGATGCAGCCGGCCGAGATCGAGCGCACCACGGTCGAGATCGAGGCGGTCAACGGCGCCCGCACCGCCGAGCTTCGCGCGGTCGGCTCGGTCATCCGCTTCGACGGCTTCATCGCCGCCTACACCGACCAGAAGGACGAGGACGCGGAGGACGAGGAAAGCCGCCGCCTGCCCGAGATCCGCGCCGGCGAGCAGCTTGCCCGCGAGGCGATCAACGCCACCCAGCACACGACCGAGCCGCCGCCGCGCTATTCCGAGGCGTCGCTGATCAAGAAGCTGGAAGAGCTCGGCATTGGCCGGCCGTCGACCTACACGGCGATCCTGAAGACGCTCGAGGACCGCGACTACGTCGCCATCGACCGGCGCAAGCTGGTGCCGCAGGCCAAGGGCCGGCTGCTGTCGGCCTTCCTCGAAAGCTTCTTCGAGCGCTATGTCGAATATGACTTCACAGCCTCGCTCGAGGAAAAGCTCGACGAGATCTCCGACGGCAAGCTCGCCTGGAAGGACGTGCTGCGCGACTTCTGGAAGGATTTTTCGGGCGCCGTCGACGACATCAAGGAACTGCGCGTCTCAGACGTGCTCGATGCGCTCAACGACGAGCTGGCGCCGCTGGTGTTCCCCGCGCGCGAGGACGGCTCAAACCCGCGCGTCTGCCCGAAATGCGGCACCGGCAACCTGTCGCTGAAGCTCGGTAAGTTCGGCGCCTTTGTCGGCTGCTCGAATTATCCGGAATGCTCCTATACCCGCCAGCTTGGCGACGCCGCCAATCCCAACGGCGAGAACGGCAACGGCGACGACGGCGTCAAGCTACTCGGCAAGGATCCATACACCGCCGAGGAGATCACGCTCCGGAGCGGCCGCTTCGGCCCCTACATCCAGCGCGGCGAAGGCAAGGACGCTAAGCGCTCGAGCCTGCCCAAGGGCTGGACCGCCGAGTCGATCGACCATGAGAAGGCGCTGGCGCTGCTGGCATTGCCGCGCGATGTCGGTAAGCATCCGGAAACCGGCAAGATGATCTCGGCCGGTCTTGGGCGGTACGGACCCTTCGTGCTGCACGACGGCACCTACGCCAATCTCGAAAGCATCGAGGACGTGTTCTCGATCGGCCTGAACCGCGCCGTTTCGGTGATCGCCGAGAAGCAGCAGAAGGGCAAGGGCGGCCGCAACGGGAGCACGCCGGCTGCGTTGAAGGAACTGGGCGAGCATCCCGAAGGCGGCGGCAAGATCGTCGTGCGCGACGGCCGCTACGGACCCTACGTCAATTACGGCAAGGTCAATGCCACGCTGCCCAAGGGCAAGGATCCGCAATCGGTGACGATGGACGAGGCAATCGCCCTGATTGCTGAGAAGGAAGCCAAGGGCGGAGGCGGCAAGAAGCCGTTCCGCCGGGCGGCAAAGAAAGGATAGCACGACGTGGCGCGCAGGATCTCCGGAAGAAGTCACGGCGATCCGCGCAGCGCCGACACCAGGGCGAAGGTGGTCAAGGATGACTACCGGCCCTCGCGCGACGAAATCCTGCGCTACATCGCTGAGAACCCCGACCGCTCCGGAAAACGCGACATCGCCAAGGCGTTCGCGCTGCGCGGCGAGGACCGCATCTGGCTCAAGGATCTGCTGCGCGACCTGCAGGATGAGGGCCTGCTGACCAGGAACCGCAAGCGGCTCACCCGCGCCGGCTCCCTGCCCCATGTCGCCGTGCTCGACATTTTCGGCCGCGATAACGATGGTGTGCTTCTGGCGCATCCGAGCGAATACACCGGCCCGGGCTCGCCGCCCGTGATCGCCATCCGCATTTCGCGCGGCGCCAGCGGCCCGGTTCCGGGCATCGGCGCCCGCGTCCTCGCCAAGACCTTCCCGACCGAGGATCCCTCAGGCCCCGCCTATACCGGGCGGGTCATGAAGATTTTCGAGAAGCGCAGCGAAGCCGTGCTCGGCGTCTTCCGCGTGCTGAAGGACGGCACCTTTCGCATCGAGCCGGTGGAACGCCGCCAGCCCGAGCTGATCGTCGACAAGGAATTCCAGAACGGCGCCAAAAATGGCGATCTGGTCGAGGTCGAGCCGGCGCGCGCTTCGCGCTACGGCCTGCCGCGGGCCAAGGTGCTGGCGGTGCTGGGCTCGCTGACTAGCGAGAAGGCGGTCTCGATGATCGCCATCCACGCCCACGACATACCCCACGTCTTTCCGGCCCATGTGATCGCCGAAGCCGACGCCGTGAAGCCGGTTTCGCTTGCCGGGCGCGAGGACTGGCGCGATCTGCCGCTGGTTACCATCGATCCGGCCGACGCCAAGGACCATGACGACGCGGTGTTCGCCACGCCCGATACGGATAAGAAGAATCCCGGCGGCATCATCGTCACCGTGGCAATCGCCGATGTCGCGGCCTATGTCCGCTACGGCACGCCGCTCGACCGCGAGGCGCTGAAGCGTGGCAATTCGGTCTATTTCCCGGACCGCGTCGTGCCGATGCTGCCCGAGCGCATCTCCAACGACCTCTGCTCGCTGCGCGAAGCGGAGGACCGCCCGGCGATCGCCGTGCGCATGACCTTTTCGGCGGAAGGCCGCAAGCTCAGGCACTCGTTCCACCGCATCATGATGAAATCGGCGGCCAAGCTCGCCTACCCGCAGGCGCAGGCGGGGATCGATGGCGTGCCCGACGACAAGACGGGGCCGATCCTCGAAGGCGTTCTGAAGCCCCTCTGGGATGCCTATGCCGTGCTCAAGCGCGGCCGCGACAGCCGCCAGCCGCTCGAACTGGAGCTGCCGGAACGCAAGATCCTGCTCAAGCCCGACGGCACCGTCGACCGGGTCGTCGTGCCGGAGCGCCTCGACGCCCACAAGCTGATCGAGGAGTTCATGATCCAGGCCAATGTCGCGGCCGCGGAGACGCTTGAAGGCAAGAAAGAGCCGCTCGTCTACCGCATCCACGACGCGCCGTCGCTGGCGAAACAGGAATCGCTGCGCGAGTTCCTGCACACGCTTGGCCTGTCGCTGGCGCGCGGCGCGCAGATGCGGCCCGGGCAGTTCAACGGCATTCTGGAGCGGGTGCGCGGCGCCGACAACGAGGCGCTGGTCAATGAAGTGGTGCTGCGCTCGCAGAGCCAGGCCGAATACTCGCCGAAGAACATCGGCCATTTCGGTCTCAACCTGAGACGCTACGCGCATTTCACCTCGCCGATCCGGCGCTATGCGGATCTCATCGTGCATCGCGGACTGATTGCCGCGCTCGGCCTCGGTCCCGGCGGCCTGACGCAGCAGGAAGCGGATCGCCTGGAAGAGGTCGGCGCGCTGATCTCGGCCACCGAACGCCGCGCCATGGCGGCCGAACGCGACACGGTCGACCGGCTGATCGCGGCTTATCTCGCCGAGCGCATCAACGACACCTTCGACGCTCGCATCTCCGGCGTCGCCAAGGCGGGACTCTTTGTCCAATTGCCGCAGTATGGCGCCGATGGTTTCATCCCGGTGTCAAGTTTGGACGGCGATTACTATATCTTCGATGAAACCGCTCGATCGCTGTTCGGAGAGCGCACCGGCAAGGGCTACCAGCTAGCCGACCGCGTCGAGGTGCGGCTGCTCGAGGTTGCGCCGATGGCGGGCGCGATGCGTTTCGAAATGCTGAGCGACCCGAAGCCGCTGCCAGGCTCGCGACGGTCGTTCCACAAGACCAAGGGCCGCGCCCGCGCGTCGCAGTCGCGCATGGGTCCCCGCGGCAGGAGAAGATGATGTCGAAGGGCATGGAAGAACAGGTTTTCGGCGGCGAGCACCATTCGGGCCGCGTCGCGCGTCCGCTGTGGACGGCAATCAAGCGCGGCATGCTTGGCCGGTGCCCGCATTGCGGCCAAGGCAAGCTGTTCGGCGCCTTCACAAAGCCCGTCGACAAATGCGGCGTCTGCGGCGAGGAGCTTCATCACCATCGCGCCGACGACCTTCCCGCCTATCTGGTGATCGTCATCGTCGGCCACATTGTGGTTGGCGCCTTCATGACTGTGGAGGCCGCCACCACGCTTTCGACCTGGCAGCACGCGCTGATCTGGGTGCCGCTGACCATTATTCTGGCCGTCGCGCTGTTGCAGCCGGTCAAAGGCGCCGTCATCGGCCTGCAATGGGCGCTCTATATGCACGGCTTCGGCGGCGAGAAGGACGAGTTCGAGCCGCATCTCTAAGCCTGGAGCGGTTCTGTCCTTGATACAAACAACGACCATCTCCGAGCAGTGGAATTCCAGATCGAGAACCGCTGCGCGTTTTTTCCTGGAATTGCTCCGGCAGCGACGTTTGGTCCGGGCTGGTGCAAAGGCCCGAACACGTAAGCCACTTTCGCGTTCGAGAAGTTTCCGCTAGGTCGAGCGCATGGAAGGAATGACCAAGGCGGATGTCGACAAGCTCGATAAAGGCTTGGCCGTGCACGGCGGTCGGCCGCTTCGCCCGCGCGATGCCGCAACCTTGATCCTGCTCGACAGGAGAGCCAGCGACGTTCTGGTGCTGATGGGCCGGCGCCATGCCGGCCACGCCTTCATGCCGGGAAAATTCGTCTTCCCCGGGGGCCGCACCGATCCCGCCGACAGCCGCGTTCCGGTGGCTGCCCCGCTGCATCCTGAGGAAGAGGCGAGGCTTGTGAGCGGCCCCGGCCGCGCGAGCGCCGCACGGGCGCGCGCCATCGCCATGTCGGCAATTCGTGAGACTTACGAGGAAGCCGGCCTGCTGATCGGTCGTAAAGGCCCGTTCGCGACCGCCAAGCGCGATTGGCAGGGTTTCGTCGAACACGGCGTCGCACCGTCGCTGGACGCCCTGCGCTTCATTGCCCGCGCCATAACGCCGCCCAACCGCGTGCGCCGCTTCGATACCCGCTTCTTCAGCGCCTGGCGTGAGGATGTCGCCGTCGAATTGCCCGACGGTGGTCCAACCAACGAGTTGGAGGAGCTCGTCTGGCTGCCGCTTGGCGACGCCCGCAAGGCCGACACACCCGACATCACCCGCATGATCCTGGAAGAACTGGAGAGGCGGCTCGCCCACGATCCGTTGCTGCGTCCGGGCGGCGCAGTGCCGTTCTTCCGCCTCATCCGAAACCGCTTCGTTCGCGAAGTCCTTTAGAAGCAGAGCGTCCCCATCGATGACGGTCGATACCCAGCAACAGGGCGACGAACGCGTACACTGGCTGCCGATGACTGCGGCGATCTCCTCGATCAGCGTGGTCGGCATTGCCATCGGCCTCGGCATGCCGCTGCTCAGCGTCATCCTCGAATCGCGCGGCCACTCGGCCTCGATGATCGGGCTTAACACGGCGGTCGCCGGGCTCGCCTCGATCGCCGGCGCGCCGCTCGCCACGCCGCTGGCCATGCGCCTCGGCGTCGCCCAGACCATGCTTTTGATGATCGCCGTTGGCGCGCTCGCTTTTGTCGGCTTTCATTTCGCGCCGGCCTTCTGGATGTGGTTTCCGCTCCGCGTCGCGCTGCACATTTCGCTCACAGTGCTCTTCATTCTGTCGGAATTCTGGATCAGCACCTCGGCGCCCCCGCATCGTCGCGGCCTTGTGCTTGGCATCTACGCTACGGTGCTTTCTCTGGGCTTCGCCGCCGGGCCGTGGCTGTTCGCCCATGTCGGCTCCGATGGATTCCTGCCGTTCGGCGTCACCATTGCGTTGGTAACGCTTGCTGCCATCCCGGTGCTGGCGGCCCGTAACGAGAGCCCGGCGATCGTCGCCGACGGCGAAACCAGCCATTTCCTGCGCTATATCTGGATGGTGCCCACAGCAACCTTCGCCGTGCTGGTGTTCGGCGCCGTCGAGACCGGCGGCTTTTCGCTGTTCCCGGTCTATGGCAGCCGCATCGGCTACTCCGAGGCCGACGCTGCGCTGTTGCTGACCATGATCGGGCTCGGCAACGTGCTGCTGCAGATACCGATTGGCATGATCAGCGACCGAGTCTCGGACCGCCGCTACCTGCTTCTGGCCTGCGCCACGGTCGGCCTCATCGGAACCGTGTTCATGCCTTTCTTCGCCAAGGACTGGCACCTGATGGCGGCGCTTCTGTTCGTCTGGGGCGGTGTGGTCGCGGCCATGTACACGATCGGCCTTGCGCATCTGGGTTCTCAGCTTTCCGGCCATGAGCTCGCCTCTGCCAACGCCGCCTTCGTGCTCTGCTATGGGGTCGGCATGGTGATCGGCCCGCAGGCGATCGGCATCGGCATGGACGCCTTCGGCCCTTCGGGCTTCGGCTGGTCGCTGGCGCTGTTCTTTGCCGCGTACATGCTCTTGGTTCTCGTCAGGCTGGTGCGAAAGATCCTCTAGTGAAAATGTCGCCCAGCACCGGGGCATGCTGACATCACCGTGTCAGCAGGCCCCCTGCTATACCCTCGCTCCGATCCAGGAAGAGCGAGGATATAGCGATGATCGACAGCGGCTTTGAAACCAAGTCCCTCAGGATGGAACTGCTTCTGCTCGTCACCTTCCAGGCGCCGGCGGCCGATGTCGAGCGCATCATGGAGGCGGTGGTGGCGATCACGCCGCTGCGCATGGGCAAGTATGACGGCAATGCCTACCAGTCGGCGCAAGGAATAGAGCGCTACCGGACGCTCGAAGGCGCTGCCGCGGGCGCCGAGATTGAGTTGCGCAGGCGGCCGGGCACGGTCGAGGTGTCGTTCGAACTGCCCGACGATCAGGCGCTCGCCGCCCGTGTCGCCGAAGCGATATTCCAGGCCCATTCCTACCAGGAGCCTGTGATCCGCATTCAGCCGCTGCTGACCAGCCGTTCCAAGGGACTCGACGACCATACCAATCCGAACCGCTGGTGGAACACCACCGGCGACTGGAAGAAGGCCGATCTGCAGGTCAGGGAGAACGCCTGACGCGGCGAGTTCCGCCGCGGGGCAAGAAGGCGCTTGGACTTGACTTTCCGGGCGCGTTCTTTATGTGTCGCGCCAAGTTTCCCGCGTCCGGGTGTTTTCCCCGTGCTCCAGCGGCCAAAACTCCACGAACATTAACGGACGAACATCATGGCCAAAGCCGCAAACATCAAGATCAAGCTTCTGTCGACCGCCGACACCGGTTTCTTCTACGTGACCAGCAAGAACAGCCGCACCAAGACGGACAAGCTGTCGTTCCGTAAGTACGACCCGATTGCCAAGAAGCACGTCGAGTTCAAGGAAACCAAGATCAAGTGATCCGGTTTATCCTGAAATGCCGAACGCCGCCCCTTGGGGCGGCGTTTTTGTTTTCAGCGGGCGGACGCTCGAGCAAGAAAGCCCGCGGCTGCCTGACGCTGAATCATGCATGAGAAAAAGGGGGCCGGTCGGCGGTTGGCAGCGGTACGAGGAGGCCACTATGTGCCAGCGCCGGCCGGCCGACCCCACGGACCCAGGAGATGCGGCGGACCTGAGCATCATGGGGTATTTTTTGGATCGAGCCGGGCAGTCTACCCTCGTGCCGGCTTCGTCTTCGGTCTATGCCAAGCAGATTTGCGCAAGAACGTATGAAAATCAACCATTTCTTAACCACGGCTCCCGAATCGCTTGGATTAAGGTAAATTCCTAACCCTATCGGGTTGACGCGGAATTGGGGCTTCCGTGCGTAACCGCTTCACGGCGCAACGATTTCAGGCAACGCGCTTAAGTCTTCTGGTCTTGTCCATGTCGATGCGGCAAAACTGCTGCGCACCATTGGGTGGCATGGATTAGGCGGCCTTGGCGACAACCCGGTTGCGGCCGCCGCTCTTGGCCTCGTAGAGCGCAAGGTCGGCTCGCTTCATCAACGCCGCGACCGTATCGGCTCCCCTCAGCACCGATGACACGCCGACGCTGACCGTCACCTCGATCGTCTTGCCATCGCTGCCGATTGCGAAGGGCGCCTGCGCGATCTCGGCGCGGATACGCTCGGCCACCTTCTCGGCGATTGGCCCGTCGGTATCCGGCATGACCACGACGAACTCCTCGCCGCCGAAGCGGCAGGCGAGATCGATGCCGCGCACGTTCTTGCGCAGCCGCCTGGCGAATTCACGCAGAACGTCGTCGCCGCCGTCATGGCCATGGGCGTCATTGATGGATTTGAAACGGTCGAGGTCGGTGATCATCACCGAGAGCGGCCGCCGCCGCGCCACGGCGCGGTCGAACAGCGTCTCAAGATGGCTATCCAGGTAGCGGCGGTTGTGCAGGCCGGTCAGCGCGTCGGTCACCGCCATCTCGATGGTCTGGGTGACGCTGGCGCGCAGCTGATCGTTATAGCGCTTGCGCCGCACCTGCGTGCGCAGCCGGGCCGTCAGCTCGTGCTGATCGATCGGCCGCGTCAGATAGTCGTTGATGCCGAGTTCGAGGCCGCGGATGATGCGGCCCTCCTCGCCCTCATCGGCCAAGAGCATGATCGGCAGGAAGCGGGTGCGGTCGAGCGAGCGCAGTTGCGAGCAAAGCCGGAGCGCATCGAAATCGGCGAAGGCCGTCGAGATCAGCACGCATTCATAGGCGGTCTCGGCGGCCTGGAAGAATCCGGCATTCGGATCGGTGGCGACGTCGAGATCGGCGCTGCCGCGAAGCATCTTCTGGATACGCTCGATAGACGACTTGCGCTCGTCCACCAGAAGCACCTTGGGCTTGGTGTCTTCCGTCGCGAAGTTGCGGCTGAGCAGCTCTTCGATGCCGATGTTGCGCGTAGTCGAGGCGCGCAGCCGCAATTCGTCGGTCAGCGACTTCAGCCTGACCAGGCTCTTCACCCGCGTCATCAGTTGCAGATCATTGACCGGCTTGGTGAGGAAATCGTCGGCGCCCGCCTCAAGGCCGCGCACCCGGTCCGATACCTGGTCGAGCGCGGTGATCATGACAACCGGAATATGCGAGGTCGCCGGGTCGCTCTTCAGCCGCTTGCAGACCTCGAAGCCGTCCATGCCCGGCATCATCACGTCGAGCAGCACGACATCGACCTTGCCGTTTTCGCAGGTCTCGATCGCATCCGGGCCGTTGCCGGCCGTCAGCACCTCGAAATATTCGGCCAGCAGCCGAACCTCCAGCAGCCGCACATTGGCGGGGATGTCATCGACGACGAGGATCCGCGCGGTCATCTCAAAGGCTCCGGCTCAGGCATCGCCCAGATAGGATTTGATCGTTTCGATGAAGCGCGGCACCGAGATTGGTTTGGAAATATAGGCCTCACAGCCACCCTGGCGGATGCGCTCCTCGTCGCCCTTCATCGCGAAGGCGGTGACGGCGATGACCGGGATCGAGTGCAATTCGTCGTCTTCCTTCAGCCACTTGGTCACTTCCAGGCCAGAAACCTCGGGCAGTTGGATGTCCATCAGGATCAGGTCCGGCCGGTGCTGGCGCGCGAGATCCAGCGCCTCCAGGCCGTTGCGCGTCCGGACCGTTTCGTAACCGCTGGCTTCGATGAGGTCCCGAAAGAGCTTCATGTTGAGCTCATTGTCCTCGACGATCATGACCTTCTTAGCCATCAATTTCCCGTCCCGACGGTCCCCTGAGCCGAAGACCGCCGTCATGCGTCCTTGCCGGATCGCACCCAACCCGCCTGTACCCTACGTCAATATGATTGACGAAACGCAAACCTGCCGTTGGAAAAGCACACCCATTCCACTTGCGGCTGCAGGGCTGAAGCGGCTGAGACTTGCCGCAAGCGACGCTTGCCATTACTGCGGAAGAAAGACTCAACATGCACATCGGCAAAAGGTAATGATGACGAACGCAGCGTCAATGCGCGAGGAGGCGGAAACCCTTGCCGTCAGGGCGCTTGGCTTCGTCGCCGGCGATCCGAAGCTGTTGCCTCGCTTCCTGGCGATAACCGGCATCGAGGCGCGGTCGATCCGCCACGCTGCCGCGGAGCCGGGCTTCCTTGCCGGCGTGCTGCAGTTCATCCTCGCCCACGAGCCGACGCTTTTGCGCTTTGCCGAGGAAACGGGCACGCCACCGGCTGCCGTCGGCAAGGCTTTGCGGGCGCTGCCGCTCGGCAATGACGATCATGAGCGCTCGACATGAGCGACGATCCCGAGACCGCGCGCCAGATCGAGGAGTTGGCGGCCGACGACCGGCCGCTGCTGGTGCTCGATGTCGATGATGTCGTGCTCGAATTCATCCGGCCCTTCCCGCGCTACCTGAAGTCGCGCGGCTTCGGGCTGACTCTCGCCTCCTTCCGGCTCACCGGCAACATCGCCGAGATGGCGTCCGGCCGGCTGATCGAGCAGGCGGAAGTGACGGCGCTTCTCGACGATTTCTTCGATGCCCAGGCCGATTGGCAAAGCATCACCGACGGCGCCGCGGAGGCGCTGGCGTCGCTCGGACAGCGCGCCGAGATCGTGCTCCTGACCGCGATGCCGCACAAGCACCGCGCCGTGCGCCGGGCGCATCTCGACGTGCTGGGCCTGAACTACCCGCTGCTGACCACGGAAATGGCAAAGGGCCCAGCCATCGCCAAGCTGCGCGGCGCCAAGGGCCGGCCCGTCGCCTTCGTCGACGACCAGCCCTCCAACCTGCTGTCGGCGCGCAGCTCTGTCGTCGACGCGCACCTCTTCCACCTGATGGCCGACAATTCGCTGCGCGCTTTCCTGCCGCCGACGCCGGACGACATCATCTCGGTCGATAACTGGCGCGAGGCGGCGCCGAGGATTGCGGGCGCGCTCGGGCTATAATTCAGGCGCTCAGGGCTGCAGCTTCGCTCCAGCCCCGCCATTGTCGCCGCCGTCCGAATCGGCCCCGCCGGTTGAATTGTCCGTTCCGTTCGCGCCGTCATCGCCGCTCGAATTGTCGTCCTGCCCCGCGCTGTCGTCCTGGACTTTATCCGGGCCCTTCAGCATGGCGCCGTTGACGACGATGGACCCATCGGCCTTGGTGTTGATCACCCACTCCAGGCGACCGTCAGGCAGTGTCTTGCCAAAACCCTTGACGGCAAGCGCGAACGGGAAGGCCTGCACCATTTGCTCATCGCTCTTTGCCGCTTCCTTCAGGGCATCGACGATCCTGTCGTAGCCGGCGACGTCGATGGTCACGCTCCCATCGGCTTTCTTGCTATCCGGGAAATACACCTCGCCTTCCATGGCGACTTCGATACCGCCATTCTTCACTGTCGAGTGCCCGAACACGATCTTGGGCTTCTTGGCCTTGAAATCCTCGACCAAAGCCTTGCCGAATGCATCCGGCAGCGACGGATTCTTATTGAGATCAAAGGCTTCGATCGTCTTCCTTGCCATGGTATCGAGATCAATATTGGCGCCACCGAAGTTGAGGTCGATATCCGTCGGCAGCAACGCGACGCTCCAGGCGGGCAGCGCTTGCTGCGGGATCGTCAGGCCGGAGGCCTTGATCGAGTAATCGACTCTGCCGTTCGGTGAGATTCCGTCCATCGCGAACGCGGTGCTGAACTGCTTCGCCGCGAATTTGCCGACAGGGCTCTCCACCTCGAAATCCTTAAAGCTGTAGTTGCCGTCGATCCTTTCCCAGACGGGCAGCGCGGCCAACAGGAGCGATTTGAGCTCCGCCTGGTTAGCCTTGAGCTTGGCTTCGTCCTCGTTGGCGACGGCAAAGGCAAGAAGGTCGAGCAACGGCTTCGTCCGTACGCCCTTGCCATTCGCATCAACGGAAAGTTCGGGCGTTTTCAGGGTGACCGGAAAATTCATTCCGCTGTTGGGATCGTCCATCTTGATAGTCTCGACGAAGCTCGAGACCTTTTGCGTTGCCTTGAAGTCGACGCCGCCATTGGCCGACTTGGTGGCGGCAATCGTCGCGGTGCCGGCACCGGCGGTGACGTCCGCCTGCTGCTTGGCTTCCCGAGACGTCATCGTCATGCCGGCCATCGAGCTGGCGCCGCTGGTGAACGCCGCCAGGTTCGGATCGTAGACGGCGGAGCCCTTGCCGTCCTTGACCGAAACTTGCATGCTTTGCGGGCCTTCGGGTCCGTTGAATTCGAAGGACATGGTGTGGGAAAAATCCGAGGTGACGTCCCAGAATCCATCGCTGCGCGGCTTCACCATCAAGGCATAGGGCGCGAGGTCGATCTTGAACGGCTTCTGCTCCGGCAGGGCGCTGACCAGGGCCTTGACGTCCACTGCGATCTTGTAGGCGTCGCCTTCGACCGAGACCTTGAGCACGCCCTTCTCGAACGCCTGCTTGCCGAAATAGCGCGCCAGATTGTCCGAAAGCTGTTTGGCGCCCTGGCTGTCGACGGTCTGCGCAACGGCCGGCGCGCTGAAAGCAAGAATGAAAACAAGTGGCAAAACACGCTTCACGTCAGTCTCCGTCGGTCTCGGAAGGCAAATCGTTTCGTCTTCTGGTGGAAAAGAAGCATTACAGCCGCAAGACGATGACTGTAAGCCAAATCATCGAGCGGCTAAAGCACCAGCCGCATCAGCGGCCTGCCGGGCTTGCGCTCCAGAAGCCTCTCGAACCCGGCCTTCTCGAACACGCGCGACGAGCCGACGAACAGCCCGATCGAACGCGAATCGCGCGACAGATCGATCGGGCAGGCTTCCAGCAGCCTGGCGCCATTTTCGCGGGCAAAGGCGATGCCGCCGTCGACAAGGCGATGAGTGATGCCCCTGCCCCGCGCCTTGGCGCGAATGAAAAAGCAGGAGATCGCCCAGACGTTCGGGTCTTGGGCATCCGCGGGATCGACAGGCGCCGAGCCCCGGCCTTGATTGTTCCATTCAGGCACGTCGGCGCGCGGGCCGACCTGCATCCAGCCGACGGCCTTGCCGTCCTCGAAAGCTAGAAGCCCGGGCGGCGGGCCGGCTTCGATGCGCGCCTTGATGTGATCCTTGTTGCGCTCGCGGTCGCTCGCCCGCCGCTCCGCCGGGGTCAGCCGGAAATGCGTGCACCAGCAGCCGTAACAGGCGCCCTGCTTGCCGAAGAGATCCTCGAAATCGGTCCAATGCTCAGGACTCAGCGGTACTATGGTCGTGCTCATACGTTCTCCCCAGGCCAAGCTTGTTGCCGGCCCTGCACTGTCGTACCATTGCGTTTGTTCTCTTTATGTTCGCAGCGATGGCGGCTCCTGTCAACAATCCCGAACACGGCTTTTGTCGCGACTGCCTGGCTTCTCAGCGCAGCGAGACGCGCCGTTGCGAGCGCTGCGGCAGCCCGCGCCTTGTCCGTCATCCGGAACTCTACCGGCTGCACATCGCTCACATCGACTGCGACGCTTTCTATGCCGCCATCGAAAAGCGCGACAATCCGGCGCTGAAGGACAAGCCACTCATCGTCGGCGGCGGCAGGCGCGGCGTCGTCTCCACTGCCTGCTACATTGCCCGCATCCAGGGCGTGCGCTCGGCGATGCCGATGTTCAAGGCGCTCGAGGCCTGTCCCGAGGCCGTGGTGATTGCGCCGAACATGGAAAAATATGTCGGTGTCGGCCGCGAGGTGCGCGCGCTGATGCAGGCGCTGACGCCGCTGGTCGAGCCGCTGTCGATCGACGAAGCTTTTCTCGACCTCGCCGGTACCGAGCGGCTGCATGGCATGCCGCCGGCGCTTGTGCTGGCCCGCTTCGCACAGACCGTCGAGAAGGAACTCGGCATCACCGTTTCCGCCGGTCTCTCTTACTGCAAGTTCCTGGCCAAGATCGCGTCGGACTTCCGCAAGCCGCGCGGCTTTTCAGTCATCGGCGAAGCGGAAGCGCCAAGCTTTCTTGCCGGGCAGCCGGTCACGCTGATCTGGGGCGTCGGCAAGGCCTTGGCCGCGACGCTCGAGCGCGACGGCATCCGCACCATTGCCCAGCTGCAGCGCATGGAGCGCGGCGAGCTTATGCGCCGTTACGGTGTCATGGGCGACCGGCTCTACCGGCTTTCGCGCGGCGAGGACGACCGCCGCGTCGACCCCGGCGGCGATGCCAAGAGCGTGTCGGCCGAAACCACCTTCGACAACGACATCGGCTCGCTGGCAGAATTGGTGCCGGTGCTGCGCGGCCTGTCGGAAAAAGTCTCGGCGCGGCTGAAGAAATCCGGCATTGCCGGGCGCACCGTGGTGCTGAAGCTGAAGACGCAGGATTTCAAGCTGCGCACCCGCAACCGCCAGCTTGGCGATCCGACACGGCTGGCCGATCGCATCTTCCAGACCGGGCTCGATTTGTTGCGTCGCGAGACCGACGGAACGAAATTCCGCCTGCTCGGCATCGGCGTCAGCGATCTTTCCGACGACGGGAAGGCCGATCCGCCGGATCTGGTCGACGTCCAGTCGCGCAAGCGCGCAATGGCCGAAACCGCGATCGACGAGCTGCGCGACAAATTCGGCAGGAAGGCCGTCGAGACCGGTTACACCTTCGGCAAGGGCCGTGCCGCCAACCCGCCCGAGCCGCTCGAGGACTGAGACCGGCTGGCATTCATGGGGACTTGATCAGGTGCGCTGCAGGTCGATCCGGCTCGTCACCATGGTCTTGCCAGTTTTTGGATCCGTGTCGGTCACCGTCAGCCGCATGCTGTCGCTGCCGGTCTTTTCGACGGTCAACTGCGCTTTGCGGTCGCCATTGACCTCCTTTGCCCAACGAATGCCGAGATTGAGCGCGTTGCCCGAACGGCTGCCGTTCAATTGCGCCGGCCCGGTACGCGAGCCGATGTAGACGCCGCTATAGCCCCTGCCGGTGGCCTTCAGATCCGCGCTGATCTCCCGCGTCATCAAGATCAGCCCGCGGCATTTGCCGTCGAGCGACAGCGAGGTCGAGGTAGCGCCGGATTTGAAGTCGCAGGAGATATTCACCGTCGGCGCATTCGCGCTCACCTTGAAGGTGCCGTTGCCGGCGAAGCTGCCCTGGAACGAGCGCAGGAAATCTGCATCGTCGGCGTAGGCGCTCGCGGCAGTCATCAGGCAGCCGGCGAGAACGAGCGGAACCACTGGTCTCATCGAAATTCTCCCCCGTTGGAGCCGAAACACGCCTCCTGGCTTTGGAAGGCGCAAGCAGACTCAGGAACGCAAGCGATCTTGGCAGGTTCCCCCGCCGATATGACCGTTTTGAAACAAGGCCGGTTGGCGTGAGGGTATTTTAAGCCGGCGGCGGCTCAGGCCGAGAGCGCGGCCTTCACCCAATCCAGCCGCGCTGCCGGCACCAGCCCGTAATTATAGAAATTGATGCCATCGACATCAGTTGTCCGCGCCGGGCTGACCTTCGCCGCTAGCAACTGCGGACCCGCCATTTCCGGGTAGAAAAGCCGGTAGCCGGTGCCGAGAAATTTGCCGGCGCCGAGCGCGGCGCGGCCGTCCGTCACCAGGCTTGCGACATCCTCGGCCTGCATGTCATAGGCGCACAGGATCGCCCCGTTGCAGACCTTGCCGACAGCCGCCAGATCGCAGCCGCCCAGCCAGCCTTCCTTGAGGTCGATGATGAGGACCTTGGTGACCGGATGCGCCACCTCGCGCAGCTCGGCGATCAGACTGGTCACCGGCTCGAAGCGCCAGACGAGATAGGCGTGTAGCTCCGGCCATGGCCCGAAAACCTCGAGTCCGCTCGCTGGAAAGCTGGGGAAGCGCCGCTCCGGCACTGCGCGCTCGCAGGTCTCGACAATCCATTGCCGGACGAGCGCTCGCGCCGGTTCGGCGTTGACCCCGGCTTTGGCTGCGCGATCGACACAGGAGGGACAGAAGCACAGCGACAGCAGGAAATCCTCCTCGGGCGTGAGGCCGACGCCGTCCTTTTCGTGATGGTACTCATGGGCAAATCCCATGAAGGAAGGGCTTTCGAGTTCGATCCTGTCCGGTTTGTAGCCGTGCGAGATGTCCGCAACCAGCGCCCGGACATAGGCGCGCGCGTCGGGATGCGAGGGACAGAGATTGTAATAGTTGGGATCGCCGAAGGCGTTGCGAGTGACCGCCTCGGGATGAAGCATGCCGAGGCGGGTGTTGTGCAGGCACACCGTCCAGCAAGAGACCCCGGGGCCGCCCTGTTCCCGCCGGCGGACGAGTTGGCCAAGCACGTCGCCGCCTTCGCTGATCACATCCGCGACCTTGGGCTGGATGGCGAGGTCGGCCCATCGCGCCGCTGACGGCTTGAAATAGATGGTGCCATCCTCTGGAAAATAGGCTTTTCGCCGCGGGCTACGCGGCTGCAGGAAGCGACCGGCATGATAGGAGGTGGCCAGGCTGATCATGTTGAGGCCGGCGCGCTGGACAATATCGCGCTCGACCGTCTCCAGGCCGAGATCCTGAATGTCCCAGGGATAGGTCCACATCGAAAGCTGCATGCTCATCTTCGGTTCTTCGTCCCTTCCGGGCCGGCGTCAGCCTTCGACCGGCTCGGCCACTTGCATAAGGCAGTCGCCCGCCTCGCACATGGTGTGCAGCCGGCGCGACAGCACGATGCCGCTTTCGGAGAAACGTATCGCCTCCTCGGCAAGCTCCAGCCGTTCGAGATCGTGATACCATCCCGCCAGCTGGCCAGCACTGACGCTGTCGCCGAGGCGGACCGCAGGCTCGAACCAGCCGCGCCGCGTCGAGTAGATGCCCTGGCTGTGCCTCGACAGCGAAAGCAACCGCGTCGGCTTCGCCGGCTCTGCGTCCGATGTGAGCACCGGCGCCGCGACCACGCCCAGCTCGACCATCAGGCGATCGAGCGCGCGAGCGGTAAGCGTCATCGAATTGACGGTAGCGGTTCCGCCGCCGCCGAATTCGCCGCTGACGCCGATGGCGCCAGCCCGGCGCGCGGCACCCATCGAGGTCGGCGAGGCCTGGCCGTTGTCTGCGACGAAGCCGAACGGCATCCCGAGCGCGCGCATTAGCTCGACACCCCGCCGATGGCGCTCGGCATCGGCATTGCGCTCGACCAGCGCCGTCGGCAGATGCTCCATCGAGGTGCCGCCCGAATGGATGTCGAAGACGACATCGTGACGGGGAAACAGTTCCGTTTCCAGGAAATGGGCGAGCCGACTGGTCGGCGTGCCCGTCGGATCGCCCGGGAACGCGCGGTTGAGGTTGCCGCCGTCCAGCGGCGAGCAGCGCTTGGCGGCCATAACCGCCGGCGCATTCGCCATCGGCAGGATTGTGATGCGACCGCTGATTGCGGCCGGATCGAGCCGGCGGATCAGCTTGGCCAGCGACAGCTCGCCCTCATACTCGTCGCCGTGGTTGCCAGCCATCAGCAGCAGTGAGGGACCCTTCCCGTTGCGAATGGTGCAGATCGGTACCTTGACCTGGAAATAGGGTGAGCGGTCGACCGAGAACGGAATGCTGAGATAGCCGTGCGTTTTGCCTTCGCGGTCGAAATCGAGCGTGTGGACAAGGCCGGTATGCATGCTGTCCTCTCAGGCGGCCGCGACGGCGGTGACTTCGATGCGCAGGTCCGGGTCGGCCAGACGCGCTTCGACGCAGGCGCGTGCCGGCAGGCGCTCGGGATCCACCCAGGCATCGTAGATCTTGTTCATCGCGTCGAAATCGCCGATCTGCGGCAGGAAGATGTTGACCGCCACGAGCTTCGACTTGCTGCTGCCGGCCTCATGCAGCAGCGCCTCGACTTTGGCCAGAACATCGCTGGTCTGCGCTTCGATGCCCCCCTTGCGGTCGTTGGCGACCTGGCCGGCTATATGCACCATGCCGCCATACACCACCGCCTGCGACATGCGAGAGCCGGACTGGAAGTATTTGATCATCTCGGATCCTTTCGAGTTCTTTTTGGAGGCCTGGTCAGCCGAAATAAGTCGGAATGGCATGGGCCACACGACCGGTCTCATCCACACCGAAAATAACGCGATAGCGGTCGAGGCAGGTGCAGGGATGCGAAATGCCGAATTCGATGACGTCGCCGACCGCGATGTCGTCGCCAGGCTGGAGAGCCAGGAAGGCATGCTGATCGTTGAGCTTGACTACCTGCGATTTCTCAGGTGAAGCCGGCAGCGGCTCGCCCGAACGATACACCCTGAGCGGCTTGGGAAAACCCTGGTCGAAGGAGACGTCGCGCATGCCCATGCCGCAAATGACGAGATCAGGTTCCGGCCGCGAAAGCACTTCGGCCCAGACACGCAGGACCGGACGGAAAGAATTGCGCGCCGAGGCGGTGGCGCCGCCGAGCTCGAAACCGCTGCGGCTGTCGACCGCGCCAAGCGATCGGTCATAGACGCCGTGGTCGTGGAAGAAGATGGCACCGCTGCGCAGCACCAGCGTCGCCTTGCCGTCCTGTTCGACCAGCGGCGAAAGCGCCGCCACCACCCTGTCGAAGAAGACCGACCCGCCGGCCGTCACGACCAGGGGAGCCTCGCCGCCGAGGCGAGCGCGGAGCCTGAGGAACATGTCGCCCACCGATGCCAGCAGCGCAGAGACCGCTTCATCGGTGCGCAGCGAATCAGGCTGAGCGGCAGCACCTTCATAGGTGCCGACGCCGGCAATGCGCAGCCGTCCGCCGGTCGCAGCGACGGCATCGGCGATTGCTTCGGCCTCGGCCGTGGTTCGTGCGCCGGCCCTCGCCGCGCCGAGCTCGACCAGGACACGCAACGGCGGGAGATCGGCAGCTGCCCGCCACGCATCCGCCAGCGCCCGCACGGCCGCGACCGAGTCGGCGAAGACATAGAGCTCGGCATCCGGCCACGCGCCAGTCAGTTTCGCGAGCCGGCCTGCACCACCGGCGCCGCCGACCTCGTTGGCAATGATCAGTCTCGAGAGACCCGCCTTCAGCATCACCGTTGCCTGCCTTATATCGGCGACCGTCGTGCCCCAGGCACCGGCCTTGACCAGCGAATGGGCGAGATCCGGCGCCATCGGCGTCTTGGCATGCGGCGCGACCGCAGCGCCCTGCTCGCGCGCATAACGCAGGAACAAGTCGCGATTTGAGGCGAAGGCCGCTTCGTCAAGGGTGAGCAGCGGCAGCGACATGCGGCCATCGGCCGGATGCCAGCCTTGCTGTCCGGCCAGGCTGGAATCCAATCCGGACGTGCCGGGGGGCACGCCACGGATACGATCGTCGAGCATGAAATTTTCATGCACGACAAGCGATTGGGCCGGTGTGTTCTCGCTCATCCGATGCTAACCCTTCCGTCGCCGAACAATGGCTCAACCGATTGCCGGCCAAGGCCTGAGGGAACCGCGTGCCAAATCCCTACTCCGGACCCATCATCGACGCCCATCACCATCTCTGGGATCTCAGCCTCGGCCGCCATCCCTGGCTGACCGCCTATGCCGGCGAACGCGGCGGCCTCGGCGAGCTTGATGCCTTGCGCCGCAACTATCTGCCCGAGGATTATCTGCGCGACGCCGCCCGGCACAATGTCGTCGCCAGCGTCCATGTCGAAGCCGGCTGGGCGAGCGACGACAGCGTCGGCGAGACCCGCTGGCTCGAGACGCTCGACAAGTCGTGCGGCGGCGTAGCGGCGCGCTACGTCGTCCATGTGCCGTTGGCGAGCCACAACGCGGCGGAGTTGATCGAGGCGCAGGCCGCGTTCGACCGCGTCATCGGCATACGCGACATTCTGAGCTGGGACCCTGATCCCGCCCGGCGCTTCGCCGCTCGCGACGGCATAATGGACGATCCCGCCTGGCGCGCCGGCCTTGGCTCGCTCGCCCGGTACGGGCTCTCCTTCGACCTGATGGTGTTTCCACGCCAACTGGCCGAGGCAGCGCACCTCGCCGCGGCCTTTCCCGACCAGCAATTCGTCCTCAACCATTGCGGCAGCCCGATCGACCGTGACCCCGAAGGCTTGCAGAGATGGCGAGACGGGCTGCGGCGGCTGGCCGAGCGCGACAACGTCGCCATCAAGATATCCGACCTGGTCGCTTACGATCATGACTGGACGCTCGAAAGTCTGCGGCCGATCGTTCTGCATTGCATCGACTGCTTCGGCATGAAGCGCGCCATGTTCGGCTCCGACTTCCCGGTCGCCGGCCTGCACGCCTCGTTCAATGAGGTATATGACAGCTTCAAGGTGATCACCGCCGATCTTTCCCGGGACGAGCAGGCGGCGCTGTTCTTTGGCAACGCCGCTCGCATCTATCGCCTGGACGCCGGGTCATCGCCGGGCTTGCTCCCTGCCTGAGAGCAGCAGGAGCCCGAGGATGAGCGAACCGAACAGGATGCTGCGCCAGCCGGGCGATGCATTGACCACGGTGATCAGCGCAGTGATCGTCACCAGCAGGATGGCTCCCGGGATGGTGCCGGCATAGGTGCCGAGCCCGCCGAGGATCGAGGTGCCGCCAAGCACCACTGCGGCGATCGAGGCGAGCAGATAAGGATCGCCGATCCCGACATAGCCCTGCCCGTTCATGCCGAGCACCAGCACGCCCGCGAGCCCCGCCGTGAATCCGCTGATGCCGTAGACGGCCAATGTCGTGGAAATGATCGGCACGCCCGACAGCGAAGCCGCAAGCGGATTGGCGCCCATGGCGAAGATGCGGGCGCCGAAAGGCGTTGCATGCATCAGCGTCAGCACGAGCACGGAAACCGCGATCCACAGCAGGATGCCAGCCGGGATGCCGGCCGGCCGCGCATTGCCAAGCCAATGAACCAGCGGGTTCTCGGCGGTGACGGCACTGCCGCCGGCAATGATGATCAGCAGACCCTGCAGGAATGTCGCCATGGCAAGCGTCATGATCATCGGATGGACGCGCAGCAGCGCCACGCCTAACCCGTTGACCACGCCGATAGCTGTGGTCAGCGCAAGCACCGCGAGCACGGAGGCAAGGCCGGTCGGATCGGCCTGCCATGACAGCAGCGGCAGGCTGATGGCGCTGACGGTGACGATCGCTGCCACCGAGAGATCGATGCCGCCGGCGATCACCACGAAGGTCTGCCCGGCCGCCACGAGGCCGATCACCGCGCCAAGTTCTACCAGGTAGCGCAGATGTCCGTAGGCGCCGAAGCCGCGCGATGCGAAGCTCGCCGCGATCCAGACTGCGACGACGATGGCAAGGGTAAGGGACGGTCGGCTGGTGAGGATCGCCCTGGCGCGTCTGCCGCCGGGGCTGTCGGTCCAGGCTGTCATTGCTGCACCTTGCGGAATTGCGGGATGGCGACCGCGCCGATGATGATCAGCCCTTGCGCGACATACTGCGCTACCGGGGTGAAGCCGAGGAAGAACATCACGCTAATCATCAGGCTGAGCAGCAGGCTGCCGGCGAGCGCGCCTCGCATGGTGCCCTGCCCGCCGAGAAAGCCAATGCCGCCAAGCACGGCAGCGGCAATGGAATTGAGCGTGAAGGCGGTGCCGATGACCGGATCGCCAGAGCCCGTTTGCGCGGCGACGAACAGCCCGGCGCCGGTCGACAAGAGGCCGCTGATCGCATAGGCGGCCACACGCGCCGCGTCGACCGGCACACCGGAACGGTAAGCCCCGACCGGATTCTCGCCGGCGGCATAGAGGCTCAATCCAAGCGGCGTGGCGAGATAGAGCTTCCACAGCAGGACGACCACCACCAGCAGCACGAACGCCGCTGGCGTGTCGCCGGCAAGCAGGTCGGACAGCCAAGCCGGGATGGAGCCGCCAGGCCTCGGCAGGATCAGCAGTGCGGCGCCGCCGATGATGAACGAGCCGGCGAGCGTCACCACGATCGCCGGCAGGCGCAGCCTGACCACGATGAAGCCGGTCGCGGCGCCGATGCCGAGCCCGGCAAGCGCCACGGCGGCCGCGCCGCCGGCGACGCCCAGCGGTCCGCCCATGGTGGTCGCGGCAATGACCGCGCCGAGGCTGACGGTCGCGCCGATCGCAAGGCTGATGCCGCCGGTGAGCATGAGGATCGCCTGCGCCATCGCCACCAGCGCCAGCGGGAACCAGCTCTGGGTGAACTTGGCAAAGCCGGAGACCGTGAACAGGCCCGGAAAAAGCACGGCATAAGCGATGAGAAACGCCAGCACCACCAGGAAGAGGCTGCGAACGCCGATGTTGCGGCGCGCCTGCACCTGCCAGTAGAGCGCGCCGTCGGCTCTCGCGGATGGAATGATGCTCATGCCGCCACCTTCCGCCTCTCTGCACCCATCGCCGCCGACACGATGGCTTCCTCGCTCAGCGCGGCACGCTCGAGCATCCTGGCGACCCGGCCTTCACGAACCACCGCGACGCGGTCGCATAGATGCACCAGTTCCGGCGTATCGGAACTGAGCAGCACGACCGCCTTGCCAGCGGCGGCGAAGGCGCGAAGCATCAGATAGATTTCGCGCTTGGTCCCGACGTCGACGCCACGCGTCGGATCGTTGAGCAGCAGCACCAGCGGATCGTGCGGCATCCACTTCGCCAGCGCGACCTTCTGCTGATTGCCGCCCGACAAGGCCTGCGCCGGACGCTGCAGGTCGCCCTTGATGGAAAGCTGGGCGGCGAGATCCCTTCCCTTCTGGCGTTCAGCCTTGCGGCTGCGTAGCTTCAACGACGGAAGCCTCGCGAGGGAAGGCAACATCATGTTGGTGATGATCGGATGAATAAGGTGGAGGCCCTCGCGCTTACGGTCGGCTGGCACATAGGCGAGCCCCAGCGCGTTGGCTTTCGGCACATTGCCCGGCAGGCCCGACGCGCCGTTTACCGTCGCCGAAACCGTCCTCGCCGGGATGGCCCCATAAAGACCGAGCAGCAGATCCTCCTGCCCCTGACCGACCAGGCCGCCTATGCCCAGCACCTCGCCGGTCCCGATGTCGAGGTCGACGTCTTGCATCAGGCCGGCCGAGAAGCCGCGGACCGAGATGGCGGCGCCGGGCGATACCGACGGCTGCCATTTCGGAAAGAGATCGCCGGGGTCGCGGCCGACCATCAGGCGCACCAATCCAGTCGCGTCGGTTCCCTCCAGCGACCGGTCGGCCGTGCAGGTGCCGTCCTTCAGCACGGTCACATGCTGGCAGAGCGCCATCACCTCGTTGAGCCGGTGCGAGATGTAGAGAATGGCGACGCCTTCTCCACGCAACCGTCCCAACAGGGCGGTGAGGATTTTCGTTTCCGTCGCCGAGAGCGACGAGGTCGGCTCGTCGAGGATGAGCACGCGCGGCCGGCGATAGAGAGCCTTGGCGATCTCCACCATCTGCCGTCGCCCGAGGGATAGATTCCCAACTGGTGTCGACAGCGGCTCGTCGAGGCCGACAAGTTTGCATGCCGCCTTCGCCCGCGCGGCAAGCTCCTTGTAATCGACTAGCCCGAAGCGCTTGGGATAGGCGCCGATGCCGATGTTCTCGGCTATAGAAAGGCTGGCCGTCAGGCTGAGCTCTTGCTGCACGACGGCGATGCCGGCCCGCCGCGCGAGCGCTGGCGTCATGCGTGCCACGGCACGCCCATCGACCTCGATGGTCCCGCTGTCCGGGCGCAAGGCGCCCGACAGGAGGTTGATCAAGGTCGACTTTCCGGCGCCGTTCTCGCCGAGCAGCGCATGCACGCGGCCCGGCTGGAGAGCGATGGAGACGTCGCGCAGGACGGGGTTGCCGAAGAACGCCTTCGACACCCCCCGCGCGGCAAGGAGCGGAGCCATGGTCAATGCTGCGACCTTTCCGGCCTACTTCTGCGCCAGCAGCTTCTTGAACAGCTCCTCATCGTAGGGCGAATAGATGTAACCGTCAGCCGGGAAATCTTTCGCCCGGGCGAGGTATTGATCGATGTTGGAATTGTCGATGACCGGCAGCGGAATCCTGACGAAGGCCGGCACGTCCTTACCCTCCAGCGCCTGGACCGCGGTGTAGGTGGCAAAGGCGCCGAGCCAGTTCGGCTGCATGGTCGCCCAGCTCTTCAGGCCCTTTTCCTTCCACAGCTCGAGGAACTGGCGCGCATTCTCGCCGGTGATCGGCACCTGGTCGCGGCCCTGCTTGTCGAGCGCGAGCACCGCACCGGCCGAGAGCGCGCCGCCAAGCGACAGGATGCCGTCGATCTCGGGATTGGCGAACAGCAGGCTGGTGACGGCTTCCTGGGCCGGCGCGACATTGTACGGCGTGTTGGTCTCGGCGAGGATTTTCACGTCGGGGTGGGCCTTGAGCTCGGCATCGGCGCCCTTGCGGCGGTCGTCGCTGACCGAAACGCCGGCCGGACCGTTGAGGATGAGGATCTTGCCTTTGCCGCCGATGGCGTCGATCAGGAACTTCGCAGCCTGGTCGCCCCACTGCGAGGAATCCGTGTTGACCTTGGCCGTCACCTGGTCGGTATCGACCAGGCTGTCGAAGTTGATGATCGCGATACCCTTGGCGCAGGCATCCGCGATCACGCGCGCCGGAGCGGTCGAGGAACCGGCGATCAGGATGATGGCGTCGACATTGGAATCGATCATCGACTGGATCTGCTGGATCTGCACATTGGCGTCGCCCTGGGCGTCGGTCACGACCAGCTTGTCGACCAGCCCCTGCTTCTTGAGCGCCTCGACCTCGGCTTCGATCGTGCCCTGGGTCTGCTTCATCCAGGTCGGCACGGAATAGATGTTGGCCCAGCCGATCGTATACGGCGCCTTGCGGTCGCCCTTGATGCACTTCGCGGCCGCATCGGCCTGCGAGCCGACACCCACGGCCAGGACGAGACCGAGGCAAAAGGCGCTGGCGGATACGAAAAACGATGACTTCTTCATGACGGTTCCCCTTCTGTAGCTCTTGTCCGGACGCGCGGAGTCGGGACGGCGAAACACCGCGGTCGCCGCGTCGCGGAAACCGCTTGTTCGTCGTCTGGACTTCTTCTGCCCGGCTCGTTAGTTTGTCCGATATTCCAGACAACGTGTCTGTATATCGGACAAACTGGATGCTAGACTGAGCCTTGACATCTTTCAAGCGTCTTGAGACGAGAGCCGAAAATGATTTTTGGGCGGCTGGCATGAGCGAAGGCGCAACTGGTTTGATCGAGGCAGGCGCCGGGGTGCAACCGCAGGCCGGTGAGCGCCGCCGCGGCATCGACCGCGTCATCATGCTGCTCGAGGCCCTGCTGAAGCATCGCGCGCCGATGCGCATCGGCGACATCGCAAAGATGATCAACGCACCCCGTTCGACGACCTATGAGATCGTCAACAGCCTGCTCGGAGCCGAGATGCTCGAAAATGTCGGGTCCGAGGGCTACGTCTATTTCGGGCGGGCGATGCACTTGTTCGGATGGGCGTACTCGCATCACAACGCACACTATCGCCGCATCCTTGAAACGCTGGACAGGATGGCGGCCGAGACCGGCGAGACCGTTCAGCTCTGTGGTCTGCGCGGCAACAAATATGTCGTTCTCGATTGCCGGGATTCCCCTGGCCCTTTCCGCATCTCGAGCGCTGTCGGCGTCGAGGTGCCGATCCCCTGGACGGCGTCGGGGCGGCTGCTGGTCGGCCATATGCAGGAGACGGAACTCAAGGATTTCATTCCTGCCGCCGACTACGAACTCCCCGACGGCCGGGTCATTGCTCCCGACGAATTCTTCGCCGACGTCGACCTGGCTCGCCGGCAGGGCTTCAGCGAGACCTCGGCGCTCGCCGACCGTTTCACCTGGTGCATGGCGGCTCCCATCCGCGACAGCCACGGCGCCATCAACACGACGCTTTGCTTTGTGCTGCCGGTCGATACGCCGGAGCCGCGTCGCAACCAGTTGCTTGAGCTGCTGCGCGAGCGCGCCCGCGCACTGTCGCTCGCCGGAAGCTGAGCCCGAATGCGGCCGTCTGGCCCAGTCGAATGCCGCGACTACCGGTTGCGGCACAACGACGGTCTTGCGACATAGCGCCAATGGCACCCGCTCCCTCGATCACCAAGGCCGCGCTCTGGATGGCGCTGTCGATCGCCTCGTTCCTGGCGATGTCGGTCGCTGGCCGTACCGCGACGGCCGCGCTCAATGTCTTCCAGGTGCTGGAGCTGCGCTCGGTGATCGGCTTCTTCATCCTGCTGCCGCTGGTGCTGATGGGGGGCGGCTTTAGGGCGATGCGCACCCAGCGCCCGCTCGCCCACATTGCCCGCAACGTGGTCCATTATGCCGGCCAGGCCGCCTGGCTCTATGCGCTGACCTTGATTCCGCTGGCCGTGCTGATCTCGATCGAGTTCACGACCCCGATCTGGACGGCGATCCTGGCGGTGAGCTTTCTCGGCGAAAGGCTGTCGCGGGCCAGGCTGACGGCAATCGTGCTGGGGCTGATCGGCGTGGTGATAATCGTGCGTCCCGGCGTCGGCTCGGTCGATCCCGGGCATCTCGTCGTGCTGGGAGCCGCAATGTGCTTCGGCGTCTCGGTGGTCATGGTCAAGTCGCTGACGCGAACCGACAGCGTCGTACGCATCATCTTCTGGATGCTGATCATTCAGTCCGTGGTCGGCCTCGTCCCGGCGCTCTATGTCTGGCGCAACCCGGCAGTCGAACTGTGGCCGTCGATATTGGTGGTCGCCTTCACCGGCATGTCCTCCCATTTCTGCATGGCCCGCGCGCTCAGCCACGCCGATGCGACCGTCATTTCGCCGATGGACTTCCTGCGCGTGCCGCTGTCTGCGCTGATCGGATGGCTGCTTTACAACGAGCAGATCGATGTCTTCACCGCCGGGGGCGCCTTGCTGATCCTGACCGGCAATCTGCTCAACCTGCAGCGCAAGGCGCCTCAGCCTGCCGAAGTCGCGACCTCCTAGCTGCCAGGTCAGACGCCCGGTTGGGTTGCCTGCGAACTGGCGTCGGCGGGACCGTCATCACTCGCCTCATCGCTCAATCGTAGACGCCATCAAATAGAAGATCATTGTCGCCGCCGGCCTTGAAATGTCCGGCGTAAGAGCCCGCTGGCAGCAGCAGGGCTTCGCCCGCACCGTTGCGTAATGTTACGGTCTTTGGCCCGATCGCAAGGTGAAATGGCGGATCAAGCACGGTGCCGTCGATTTCGACCCGGCCCCGCAAAGGCGTTCCATCGGCGCTGTAGAGCGCATAAGTTCCAGCAATAGGAACATCAAAGATCTTCCGCTCACCGGGTTGCAGGCGGAAACCAGCGATCCTGAGGTTTGGCGCCACACGGACATAGCTGTTCAAAATCAGGGGCGCGACTACCGGATAGATATAGTCCATCCGGTAGGACCACAGGATCAGCTTCGGGCGAGACTTGCTAAGCACATTGTAAGCCTCGGAACGCCCGCTTTCCCGCAAGGTCGCGAGCACGTAGTGTTTGTCGAGCCACAAAGTTGTTGGCTCCATTCGATTGGGCAACATTCCTATGCCGTCGAAGTACCGCTCGTCGGGTGCAAGCAATGACTCCGCACGCGCCACCAGCTCAAGTTGGGCCGTATTGTCGAAGCGAAAGTAAAGTATATTGGCAACGAAGCTTATGGCCATCGCCGTGACCAAGGCTATCCACGCCAGGCGCAGATAACGCGCGCGGGCTGCGAGGCCGTCGAGCATCGTCAACGACCATAGCGACATGAACGGCAACGCCATGATGAACACGTAGGGCCACGGCTGGTCGTGCGCGAAGACCAGCACCGTGATGACGACAGAGAAGATCAGCGCAATTCGCCTCCGCTCGTCGAGCTTCATGATCTGTATCAGAGACAGAGCCATGCCGGCGAAACAGAAGACGTAAAGAACATAATTGCGCGCGAGCGTCTGAACCACGAAGCGCCTCAGCCCCCCGTAGTCACCGCCGCCGCGCGTTGCGACCTCAAGAGGGCCGAACACCAAGCTCTTGGCGATGGGAACAGGGTCGGCGCCGCCGAAGATGAAGCAATATGCGATTATAGGCAGAGTCCATCCCAGCACGAGCCATGCCCCGCGGACCATGCCTGCCAGGTAGCGTCTCATCAAAGCCGCGTCGGCGACCAGGCCAAGGCCTAGCGCAAGGTTGAAGTAGATTGATTTCTGCGTTGCGAGAAACGACAGGCCGCTCAAGGCGCCGGCAGCGACAAGCTGCCATCCCCTCAATTCACGGGCCCGTAGCACGACCAGCAGCGCCCCTACGGCGAAGAACACCGCCAGCGGTTCGGCGATAGTGCGAAAGATGCGCTCCATGAAATTCGAGAAGCACAAGAGGACGAGGACAATGGCCAAGGCACGAACCCGATCCTCCCCAAGCGCGCGAGCGCAGGCGTAGACCAAAGCAATGGTCGCGCATGCCAGCAACGCGGTCTGCATACGGCCGACAAGCAGAATGGACGTGGCATCCCAACCGATCAGGTGAGCCAGCTTGTAAAAGGCGGTGGAACCGACCGCCTTGCTTGGCTGCACGGTGGCGAACAGCCCATTAAACAAATGCTTCGCGTATCCAAGCTGACCAAATTCGTCCATGACGAATCGGCAATTCCAAGCCAAGGCGAACAACAACGCGATCTTCAGTACGATCAAAGCGCGTAGAAAGATCGTTAAGCGGCGCGATCCTGCACCGAATAAATCAGTCAGACCTGCTTCTGATCGCATTCAATCCCGCCCTGGAATGAACCTCAGATTTAAGCGACGTTAATTAAGAAAATTGGCTAGGCCACACGGCCCAGACGTTTGGAACCCTGTTCGGTGTTCGTTGCTGGAAGGCCTCAAGCACAGGCCAGGGCCGAAAGCGCCTGAACTTCGGCCAGATGCGGACGCGAAACCGCATCGACCATGGCGAAGTAGGTCAAGGTTTGGCCACTCCTCCGCCTGCCAAGGTCAGCACGCCGAGCGCCGTTGCCCGCCAGTCGTACTGCGCCAACGCGTAACGAGCCATGGCGGCTCGCTCCTCGGAGGTGAGGGCAAGGCTGTCGATGGCATCGGCGCAACGCCTGGCCGACCCGTCGGGATCGGTGAGGTCGATGGCAACGCCACGCAGCCATTTGGCCGCGCCTGGGTCGGCACGGTTGCTCGGTTCGCCGCAGACGACAGGCAGCCCGCAGGCCATTGCCTCTTGAATAACGAGCGGAAAGCCCTCTCCGACGCTCGGCAACAGCAGGAAGTCAGCCCCCCGATAAAGGTCCGCCAGGGCCTGAGGGCTCTGGACACCAAGGTCGTGAACATTGGCAAGTCCCCATTTGCCGGGGTGGATCGGGCCGCTGCCGACCATCAAAAATGCGAGATCCTGGCGGAACGCAGCCAAGGCCCGCAGCACCGACAGTCCTTTCTTCTCGACGTAGCGACCAACGAAAAGAATGCGACGCGTACCCAGGGGGATCGAGATCGCCGCAGGGGCCTCCGGCACAGGCAGCGGGCCTGAAGCGGGATGAAAAATCGCACCGTCAACACCGTTGAACAGCAGTTGGAAGGGAATGCGCGCTGGCGTGCCCACAAGATCATGGCGCACGGTGTCGCTGATGAACACAACTGCGTCAGCGGCTCGGAGCATCGGGCGCGTGATGACGATGTTGGCTAGTGCCATCACGGAGCGGAGAATGCGCGAAGAAAAGGGGATGCCGGCGATATGCTGGATCAGCACCACGCGCTTGCGGAAAGCCTTCGACATCAGCAATGCCAGGATCGATGTCATGTACAGCGCATCGTGCACTACGACCGCATTGCTACGGTGCATTTCGCGGGCCAGCGCGCGAATCGCACGGACGCGCGCCAGCGGCATTGGCAGCCCAATGACCTTCTCGATTGGGTCGACGCAGGCAAGAGGGACCGCTTCAACGTCACTTTCCGGCGGCTGATCGGCATCGCTGGCGGCCCAAACAGCCTGAACGCCCAGTTGCGTGAATTGTCGGCACAAATGCCCGGCCACACGCTCTATGCCGCCGCCGTGACCTTCATAGAAATGGCTGACGGTCAAAATGCGCATCGGACCGACCCATCAAGCGGGCTCGAAGCGCATTGTCACTTCGAGACGATTGGGAAACAGCAGTTCATGGATGCTTTTTCGATATTGCTTCGGCGCAGCGCGACGAGCAATGCGGTAGCCACTTTCGGTTGCTAACTTCCCCCATTCTGCCCGCTTCAAGTAGCGCGCCCAGATCATTCCGCCAAATGGGATATTGCCTATCGCATCCATTGCGGTGAGGCGCAGGTCGTCCAGCCTTCCGCAGCTTTCGTGATCCTTTATGTAAAGCGGACCATCAACCACGCGCCGAATTTCACGCAGCAAGTCCGTACGTGCTGTGACTGGAACGTGATGTACTACATTGTTGAGTGTCGCCGCATCAAAACTACGGTCCGCGAAAGGCAGGGTTTTGCCGTCATACTGCTTGGTCAGCACGCTCAGCGAAGGGCAGAAACGGTCAACCATGTCCACTGTCTGCACCTCATCCACCGGAAAGAGTTCGGCTATGGCTTGAGCGATCACCCCAGTGCCACCACCGACGTCGAGCAATTTGCAATGCTGCTTGTCCCACAGCTCGCGTAGACTATCGAGCATAACCGCCTGATAAGTCGGCGCCTTGTTTCGATAAAAGGCGAGGTGACGCGACAGGATGTCCTGCAGAAGCTTCGGATCGATCGGGCCCATTGCCGTGGCCAAGGTCATGGTCCCCCCGTCATCCAGCGGTTTGGCGTGGCGATAGCCCATCGACCAAGCAGGAAGTTCAGCGCCAGCATGCAGACCGAGGCAAGTGGCGAGGCGAACACCATCGGCAGGCCGGCCTGCTGATGCCAAAACCATATGGTGACAAATGCCAATGGTATGTTGGCGATCATTGCAATGACGTACCGTGCGAAGGTTATGGGAGCCAATGGTCGCCGAAAGGTGAATACGCTATGAAGCACATAGCCAGTGCCCGCCACGACGCAGAAGGACAACAGTACGGCCAGCCACAAACGTATCCCGACCCTGTCAGACAAGATGATGACCACGTTGTGCAGCGCGATGCAGATGCCGGCGATCACCATATAGGCGAAGGGCGTGCGCACGCTCATATCGCTGCCTTCCGAGCGCGGACCAAGAAAACGCAGGCATTGTCGTCGCGTATCTGGGCGGGCGTTAGACGATCTTCCAATTGAGCGCGCAGGTTCATCAACAGGGCAAGGAGCGACGCCAAAATTGCGCCTATGATCGGTAGGCGGCGAAGGAAGAAAGCAAAGCCCGTAAGGCGGATTAGCGTCGTGGTTGCCAAGGGCCCGGCAATCGCATGCACCTCTTCGACTTCGAGGCCGCGATCGGCAAGATCTACGACAAGTCCGGTGCGTGTCCAACGACGATGGTCCTCAGGGTGAGGGTGGTAGAGCCAGCTGCCGTGAGTAGACAACAACAGCACACCGTCATCGCGCAGCAATCTCCGAATCTCGGCGCAGTACGAGTCAAGGTCGCGCACGTGCTCCAGGACCTGTACTGAAAGCACTGCTCCAGCGATGCCATCTGCTAGTGGCACGCGGCCCTGCTCGTCAATTTTCAGGAAGCTGCCCTCGCCGATATCCGCGCCGCGATAGTCGATCTTCATTTCGAACATCATGTCAGCATAGGGCATGTCACCACAGCCGAGATCGACCATTAGTGTGCCCGGCCTAACATGCGCCCTCGCCTCTTTTCGCAACAGCCGAGCTAGCCCGCGCAAGACCAGCCAGTCCGTATCCCAAATCCGCGGAACCGCCCTGCTTCCCCTCATCCCACCAGCTTTCAATGCACCACCGACCTGCTGGCGCCGATTCTATCTTTTTTCCGTCGCGCCAGGCGCTCGATGTCGAAGCGCTCAGAACGCACGCCTATCGTCCAGATTATCAAGCAGCAACTTGAGAACGAAGCCGGACAGCACCATGGACATCCCGGCCACGCAGGCGGTGGTGATCACGAAGGTCAGGTGCACCGACTGCTCCATCGGGCCGCCTATGAAGATCCAATGCAGTGCCAGCAATACGTCCGCGACAAAGCCCGCCACCGCGAGCATGCCGCCGGAAAAGACCAGCCATTCCAGCGGGCGGCCGCGCATCAGCCAAGGCACGACCCGGCCGCCGTGGCCCGGGTGATAGATAGCGATCGCCACCTTGGCCAGCATACCGAAAAGGATGGCCGAAAGGCCAATCAGCGTCGCCATCGCGGAGAGCGCGACGAAGTGAATTCCGAAATACCACCCTCCGATCCGGACAGGTCCCGCCGCGAGGACCGCAAGACCAGCAATACCGGACACCAGCAAGGTCGCTCCCGGTATGAGATACATGGTGTTGGGTGCATGCGCCACGATCAGCCGCAGATGTCGCCAACCGTCGCGGAACGAACGCAGGTGAGGTGGGCGGCCGCGCTTGTCCGGATAGAGCTTGATTGGCACCTCGCGGATCACCAGGCCTGCGCGATGCGCGTTGATGACCATCTCCGAGGCGAACTCCATGCCAGGCGAGCGCGCGCCCATTCGGCGAAACGCATCGCGGGTGAATCCTCGCATGCCGCAATGAAAATCGTGTATCGGAGAATGGTGAAGCCAGCGGGCAATCGTTGAAAGCGCAGGATTGCCGAGATACCGATGCAGAGCGGGCATGGCGCCGGGCTCGATACCGCCGGCGAAGCGATCGCCCATGACCAGTTCGGCACCACCCTCCAGCGCGTCGATGAAGTCGCCTAGGCTGCTCCAGTCGTAGGAATCGTCCGCATCCGCCATGACGAGATACTTGCCTCGTGCAGCTTCAGCCGCCGCGCTGATCGCCGCGCCGTATCCCTTGACCCGCTGGTGCACGACACGCGCGCCGAGGGACTCGGCAATCTCCACCGACCGATCGGTCGACCCATTGTCCCCGACGACGACCTCGCCCTTAATGCCCCGCTTCGAAAAAACGTCAAGCGCCTTGCGAATGCAGATGCCGAGCGTGCGCTCTTCGTTCAGGCAAGGGATAATGGCCGACACGAGAGGGGCCCCTGCGTCATCGGCGTGCTGCCCATCGAGATCAGTTGCGACGATCGCGAGATTCGACTTGTCGACCATCGTGCCCGCTCCTGCCCAATCGTCAGCCTTGCTTACAGCTTGGGCCCCAACATTTCCGCAGCCCAGTTGCAAGATTAGCAAGAACAAGTTAGGCAAAGATATACAGAACCATACGTCGTTGAGCGAATGACGTGGTTTGGCCAGTACGGGTGATGGCGGCGGGGCTTGAATTGGTCGACCGTGAACAATCCGAGCCCTAAGCGGCGACCGGCTTCGGCCGGATTTGAAGCAGGGCAATCAAGAGCGACAA
>NZ_RZTV01000124.1:0-327 GCF_003997555.1 Mesorhizobium sp. M1A.T.Ca.IN.004.03.1.1
GGAATGGCTCGACGGTGAAGACGAGGCCATCCGTCATCACACGCTTTTCCGAAGGATCCGGCCAGGTCGAGAGCTCGGCCGGCTCCTCGTGCAGCGAGCGGCCGACGCCGTGGCTCGCCAGATTGGCGACCAGCGTATAGCGGTTCTTCTGCGCGAAAGCGCCGACGGCGGTGCCGATCTTTGCCAGCGATTCGCCCGATTTCACCTGGTTGCGCCCGACCCAGAGCGCCCGCTTACCGTCGCGGCAGAGCCGCTCGATTTTCGGCTTGACGGGCGGCACCGCGAAGGAGGCGCCGGTATCGGCGAAGAAGCCGTCCTTCTCGGCCG
>NZ_RZTV01000125.1:0-327 GCF_003997555.1 Mesorhizobium sp. M1A.T.Ca.IN.004.03.1.1
GAAAGATTATGGTCAGAACGACAGGGTGCTTGTGTTCGCGCTCGCGTGAAAGACGATAATGCGGCATTGGACGAGACATTATTGTTATTGCGAAGAAAAGGCTTGGATTTCCCGGTGAAGCAATATAGGTTGCGGTCACGTGTTGGGCAGATAGGAATGAACGAGATTCGTTCGGTACTTGGTTTGCCTCGGGGGTCCGCTCTTTTAAACGAGAGTTTCAACGGTTGAACACGACCCAATGCGTGAATCAGTCAAACTGACTTGAGAACCAAGCGTCAGGTCGGCGCAAAGGCGCAGTATGCTCGCGGCACAAAGGTCCTGACCCGG
>NZ_RZTV01000126.1:0-327 GCF_003997555.1 Mesorhizobium sp. M1A.T.Ca.IN.004.03.1.1
GCCCCAGCGGTTGCGGCGTGGACGGAGAGCCGCTCTCGTCCAGGCGTGGATGATAATCAGGAAATATTAAGAACGGCTGATTCCGACGCACGGGCGCCGCGCACCAGCGCCACCAGCATCAGCACGAAGATGAGCGACAATGCCGCCAGAACGGCGCAGGCGGCGAGCGCCGGGCCGGTGCCGGCGCGGTCGAGGATGGCGGTGAAGATGACCGGGGCGACGGCATTGGCGAGGTTCTGCGGCAGCGACCGCCGGGCCGATTGCAGTCCGAATTCGCGCGGTGAGAACAGCGCCAGTGGCAGCAGCGCGCGGGCGACGGTCATGACG
>NZ_RZTV01000127.1:0-326 GCF_003997555.1 Mesorhizobium sp. M1A.T.Ca.IN.004.03.1.1
GCCATTGCCGCGACGTTCGTCAAAATGCTGGTCATGAAATGATTGCCCCTTGTTGGCATCTGGGAAAAAGGGACATTCCGGAATGTTACCGGGAACGGGGATCAGCCTCATGCCTGTTAACCGGTTTTTAATGTCGGTTAACCCGCCGTCTCGTTGAGCTGAGAAGACAACATTATGGTTAATCAATCGTTAACGGAAATAAGAAAGCCGCGCTTCATCGAAGCGCGGCTCGAGCAGAGGTGCCCGCCGGAGACCGGCGGGCAATATTTTCTGGCGTTTATTAGCCGCGGAAGAGCGACAGGATGGTCTGCGAAGAGGAGTTCGCA
>NZ_RZTV01000128.1:0-326 GCF_003997555.1 Mesorhizobium sp. M1A.T.Ca.IN.004.03.1.1
CATGCCTGTTCGGGCGGCGATTTCATGCAGCCCGATTTCAGTTTCCAGCTTCGAGATGCCATAGCGATCGATCGGCATTGGCGTATCGTCATGCCGGAAGGGCCGATCGTTCTCCTCGCCATTGACCTTGATACTGCTGATGAAGACGAACCTTTTTACGCCTGCGCGGGCGGCCTGTGCGGCGAGGTTCAACGTGGCGGCGGTGTTGATCCGGCGAAATTCCGCAAGCGGATCGGCTGCGCGGTCGTTCATGATGTGAACACGAGCGGCGAGATGGACGATGACATCGATACCCTCGAGAACTGCCGTCCAATCGGTTTCGCTTG
>NZ_RZTV01000129.1:0-326 GCF_003997555.1 Mesorhizobium sp. M1A.T.Ca.IN.004.03.1.1
ATTTTTCCGTGAGCCATGCAAGGATGCGCGCAGCCAGGCCTCCGGGGGGAGGTCGGTGGTTCCGCAGACATGTCCGAAAAGGGCTTGCGGGAGGACCCCAAACGAATAGCAACAACAGGGCTGCACAATGAAAAAATCCCTTCTCACTCTCCTTGCCGTGGCTGCCATGTCGACGACGGCGCTGGCCGCCGATGTCAAGCCGGCGCTGGTTTACGGCACCGGCGGGAAGTTCGATAAGTCCTTCAACGAGGCGGCGTATAACGGCGCCGAGAAGTTCAAGACCGAGACCGGCATTGCCTATCGCGACTTCGAGCCGACGGGCGACA
>NZ_RZTV01000130.1:0-321 GCF_003997555.1 Mesorhizobium sp. M1A.T.Ca.IN.004.03.1.1
GTGAACTTGTCGTTCTTGGTGTCGTTGTAGGCATTGTAGACGGCGAGATCGACGCGCTTGACCATCGAGGTCAGGACCGAGCCCGGATGCAGATGGTTCTGGTTGGAGTCGACGCCGATCGACAGCTTCTTGTTGTCGGCGGCGGTCTGCAGAACGCCGAGACCGGTGGCGCCGGCTGCCGCATAAACGACGTCAGCGCCCTGGTCGATCTGGTTCTTGGCCAACTCGCCGCCGCGGACCGGGTCGTTCCAGGCAGCGCCCGTCGTGCCGGTCATGTTCTGGAACACTTCGATATCGGCCTTGACGGAGCGTGCGCCCTGC
>NZ_RZTV01000131.1:0-321 GCF_003997555.1 Mesorhizobium sp. M1A.T.Ca.IN.004.03.1.1
CTGAAATCGCAAGTCGAGGCACAGGACCGCAATATCATCTTCTCCGGCATATCGAAGGCCTGCCGCATGATCACCCAGGTCACCCTGCTCGGCTGGGGCGCACATCTGTCGCTCGCCGGCGAACTGACGGGCGGCATGGTGATTGCGGCCTCGATCATCTCGGGACGCGCGCTGGCACCAATCGAAGGCGCCATAGAAGGGTGGAACCAGTTCAACCGGTCGGCAGCCGCCTATAGCAGGATCAAGGGACTACTGTTGAATTCCCCATTGAACTTCCCGCGCCTGCGCCTCCCCAATCCCGAAGGCCGGCTCGATGTCGAA
>NZ_RZTV01000132.1:0-321 GCF_003997555.1 Mesorhizobium sp. M1A.T.Ca.IN.004.03.1.1
GCCTGAAACACGGCATCACCGCGATCGCCCCCTGGCGCGACCAGGTCGCCAAGGTCGGTCTCGACGAGGCGGTGCGGATCGTCAAATCGAACGGTATCAAACTGACCGGTCTTTGCCGCGGCGGCTTCTTCCCGGCAGCAAACGATGCCGACTGGCAGAAAAACCTCGACGACAACAGGCGTGCCATCGACGAGGCGGCGGCATTTTCAGCCGATTGCCTCGTCCTCGTCGTCGGCGGTCTGCCGGGCGCGTCGAAGGACATCGTCGCAGCCCGCCAGATGGTGTTCGACGGCATCGCCGCCGTGCTGCCGCATGCGCAGG
>NZ_RZTV01000133.1:0-320 GCF_003997555.1 Mesorhizobium sp. M1A.T.Ca.IN.004.03.1.1
GATCAGGAACGTCACGGAGGCGGCAACATAGCCGTCGATCGCATAGTGCCAAGCCAGATAGACGGAACTGGCCGCGACAAAGGCCACATAGAGGAAAGCCAGCGCGCCGAGGTAGCGATTGTACTCGCGCAGGAACAGCGCGTTAAGCGTTACCAGGCCGACATGGACGCTCGGAAACGCCGAAATGCCCGAACCAAAACCCGTCCGCCCGGCTTCGTTCAACGACCACAGGTAATTTTGATAGGAAACAGCGGAGTAGAACGATCCGAGTCCCTTGGCCAGGAAGGCCAGCTGTTCGCCAAACCGCGCGGTGTCTCCCG
>NZ_RZTV01000013.1:0-107735 GCF_003997555.1 Mesorhizobium sp. M1A.T.Ca.IN.004.03.1.1
TGGCCCATGCCGAGATAGTCGTTGGAGCACCAGACGGTGATTTCCTGGGCGCGACCGTTGGAGCGCCAGATGGCGCGCGGGAACTTGCCCACGATGCGCTCGAGGTCGGCGAAAACGCGGTAGCGCCGCTCGGCATGGAGCTGGTCGATCGCGTCTTCGAAGAACCGCTGGTAGTTCATGTCGGCTTCCCAATTTTGCGCCGGATCATAGTCACGGGCCTATGTTACGTCCACCGCGCCGCACCGGTCAAAATGCCACGCCCCGCGCTTGTTCCTAACGATGCCGGATCATGGCCTATTCCCGGGGATGTGAACCAGCTTTGTTTCGGTACGATGCCTCGGGCAGGCGGAACTGTTACAGACTTAACACTAAAATGGGAGGCTAATGGGCTTACGGCGGGGTTTCCAGCACGGCGGCTGTTGAGACAGTTTCCGATAAATCTTGATCAGCGAGGTAAGCGATGACGGTTTTGGTGACGGGCGGTGCCGGCTATATCGGCAGCCACATGGTCTGGGAGCTTTTGGACGCCGGCGAAAGCGTCGTCGTGCTCGACAGGCTTTCCACCGGCTTCGAATGGGCGGTGGCGCCCGAGGCGGAGCTCGTCGTCGGCGACGTCGCCGATCGCGATCTGGTCGGCCGGATCATCCGGGAAAACAAGGTCGACGCCATCATCCATTTCGCCGGCTCGATCGTGGTGCCGGAATCGGTCGCCGATCCGCTCGGCTATTACGAGAACAACACCTGCAAGACGCGCGCGCTGATCGAAACCGCCGTGCGCGAGGGCGTGCCGCACTTCATCTTCTCGTCCACCGCAGCCGTCTATGGCGGCGCCGGGCTGGAGCCGGTGCGCGAGGACGCCCGGCTAGCGCCGGAATCGCCTTACGGCCTCTCCAAGCTGATGAGCGAGTGGATGCTGCGCGATGCCGCGATTGCGCACGACATCCGCTACACGGCGCTGCGCTATTTCAATGTCGCCGGCGCCGATCCCAAGGGCCGCACCGGACAGTCGACGCCCGGCGCCACGCATCTGATCAAGGTCGCCTGCGAGACGGCGCTCGGCAAGCGGCCATTCATGCAGGTCTTCGGCAAGGACTATCCGACACCGGACGGCACCTGCATCCGCGACTACATCCATGTCAGCGATCTGGCGGCGGCGCACCGGTTAGCACTGCAGCGGCTGCGCGATGGCGGGGAGAGCCTCGTCGCCAATTGCGGCTACAGCCATGGCTATTCGGTGCTGGAAGTGATTGACAGCGTTCGCCGCGCCTTCGGCCATGATTTCGACGTTCGCATGGGTGCGCGGCGGCCGGGCGACGCCGCCGCCGTGGTCGCCAATTCCGACCTTGCCCGCAAGGAGTTCGGCTGGACGCCGCAGCGCGACGATCTCGACCAGATCGTCAAGGATGCGCTGGCCTGGGAACGCATCCTGACGACCAAGAACTCCGTTCGAAACTAAGCAGTTCAGGAAAGTGTGTAGCGGTTGGGTTCGGCGACTTCGCCGTAGCCTTCGTCCCGGAATTGCGTAATGAGACTGACCTGTTGGGCCAAGGGCTCGTCCGGCGAGTTTAGACGCGGTATTGAGGCTCATGCGGTGGTGTGCCGAAGGCGCACTGTTGGAATGAGCCTTGAGGGACGGCATGAAGGTCTTGGTGCTCGGCGCCGGCGTGATTGGCACGGCGGCCGCCTACTATCTGGCTAAAGACGGTCATGAGGTGACGGTGATCGAGCGCCATGAGGCAGCGGCGCGCGGCACCAGCCAGTCGAACGCCGGCCTGGTCTCGCCGGGCGACGCCACCGCCTGGGCCTCGCCGGCGGCGCTCAAGACCTTTCTGCGCGCGCTCTGGAACCATGACCTCGGCATCAAGGTCCGGCTGCGCCTCGATCCGTATTTCTATGCCTGGAGCCTGCGCTTCCTGCGCGAGTGCACCGTAGCGCGCCTGCGCGCCAACACCGACGTCAAGCTGAAGCTCGCGCTCTATTCGCGCGACTGCATCAATGCGCTCTCGGAGGCGACCGGCATCCATTACGACGAACGCAAGAAAGGCATCCTCTACTTCTTCCGCTCGCAGAAAAGCTTCGACACCGGCACCGACAATTACCGCTACCTCGGCGAGCGCGGCCTGCCGATCGAGATCGTCGGCCGCGACCGCTTGGCCGAGCTGGAGCCGGGCCTTGCCAGCGTGAAGGACAAGATCGCCGGCGGCATCTATTCTCCAATCGACCAGACCGGCGATTCCAAGCAATTCGTCGACAAGCTCGCCGCCTATGCGGCCGAGAAGCTCGGCGTCAGGTTCCTGTTCGGCACGACAATCGAGGGCCTCGACATCGAGGGCGACCGGGTGCGAGCCGTGATGACCTCGGCCGGACCGGTTGCGGGCGACGCCGTCGTCATCTCGATGGGAGCCGAAAGCGGCCTGTTCGGCCGCCGCTACGGCATCGACCTGCCCGTCTACCCGGTGAAGGGCTACACCGTGACCGTCCCGCTCGAGGACGAGAGCAAGGGCCCGACCATGGGCGGCGCCGACGAGGACCGGCTGATCGGCTATTCGAGGCTGGGCAACCGGCTGCGGATGTCCTCGACGGCGGAATTCATAGGCTTCGATCGCAGCTTCAAGCCGGGTGATTTCAGAACCATCCTGGAAACCGGCAAGGACCTGTTCCCGGGCGCCTTCGACGAGAAGAAGGCGCTGCTTTGGGCAGGCCTGAGGCCGATGATGCCGAGTTCCGTGCCCATCTTCGGTCAGGCGAAATACCGCAACCTCTATCTCGACACCGGCCACGGCCATCTCGGCTGGACCATGGCTTGCGGCTCGGGAAAATTCCTGTCCGACCTCGTCGCCGGCCGCAAGCCCGAGATCGATACGCAAGGGTTGCTTTACGCGACAGCGGGCTGAGACGTTCGGTCCGCAAGTTGCCACCGGCCTATGTCGGCGCTGGTCGGCGTGACCTGTCAAGTTGTGGCAAATACCATGGCGGGGATCACGTCCCGACGACCCGCTGCCACGCTCGCGCGTAATCATGCCAAGCCGGATCTGCGGGTGGCTCGGTCCGCTCGCCTTTGCTGATGACGGTAGCGCCGTCTAACGCCAGCAGTGCCGCGCCGATGCTCGTTCCTGTCGACGTCTCCGACGCAATGACAGCCCGTCCCGTTGCCGCCGCCAGCATGCGGATAAAAAGCGGGTTCCGCGCAAAGGGCCCTTCGACCGTCGTCGGCCCGTCGCCGCCAATCAACTCCAGGCAGGTCACCGTCATCAGCGCCAGATAGAACGAGATTGCGGTGAAGCGCTGGCCGGGAGGCAAGCCCTCGGCGTTGACCCATTGCGCGGCGCGGTGAGGGAATGGCCCGGAGCCTTGTTGGGTTGACGGCAGAAGCGATGCTTTTCGTGCCAGCGCGGCG
The DNA here is from genome assembly GCF_003997555.1 of Mesorhizobium sp. M1A.T.Ca.IN.004.03.1.1. Taxonomy (NCBI): domain Bacteria; kingdom Pseudomonadati; phylum Pseudomonadota; class Alphaproteobacteria; order Hyphomicrobiales; family Phyllobacteriaceae; genus Mesorhizobium; species Mesorhizobium sp. M1A.T.Ca.IN.004.03.1.1. Next base: position 3,398 of record NZ_RZTV01000013.1, read on the forward strand.
GCAACATCGGCCTCGGTCCAGTCCTGCCGCTGGCCTTCAGTCAGCAGCGAAAACTCGCGTCCACCCATGAAGCGCGCCGACGGCACGGGATCGCCGAGCGCATTGACATTGACCAGCGTGTCGCGCGCCGGGTCGAGCTCGACCTTCTTGCCGCCGACCGCCATCGACACCACCCATGTGCCGGTCGAGACGACGGAGAAGGGCGGCAGATCGGACAACAGATGCGGCAGAAGCGAGGCGTTGGAGTCGTGCAGGCCGCAGAACACGGGAGTCGCGGGGTCGAGCCCTGTCAGTCGGGCAATCGCCGGCAGGATCGATCCGAGCCTGTCCTTCGCCCGACGCACGGGCGCCATCAGCGGACGCCAGCCCATCCTGTCGACCAGCGAGGAATAGTCGGACGTCCAGGGGTTCCACAGATCGGTGTGGCAGCCCAGCGATGTCACTTCGTTGGCGGCGACGCCGGTCAGCCGCAGCGCCCAATATTGCGGATACATCAGCATCGCGGCGGACTTGGCGAATTCCACTGGAAAGCGCTTTTGCTGCCAGAAGAATTGCGCGCCGAGATTAAGGCCGATGGGCAACCGCGGCGTGCCTGTTTCGGCGAAGGGAGCGCGTACGGCGTCGTAGTCGGCCGCAAGTTGGTCGGGGCCGTCGAACTCATAGTCGAGCACCGGCAGCACCAGTTCGCCGGCGGCGTCGACCAGCGCCCCGGTCGCGCCATGCGTGGTGATCGAGATCGCATCGATCCGCCGCTCGCGGTTGATATCGGCGAGGCTGTTCAGGATGAACGTCCACAGCGCCTCGACATCGTGATAGGGGCAGGGCGCCTGCCAAACGGGCGCGTTCGCGGTGCGGCGCAGCGCGATCTCGCTCGGCGTCGTGAGCTCGACCAGCGCCACCTTGGCGTTGGTCTTGCCGATATCGATGACGGCGACGTGGCGGATCATGCCATATGGAACATGGTTTCCAGCGGCACCGCCACCGGCTCATTGTCGGGTTTGGTTTCCATGAGGTCGGCCATATGCGCCCACCAGCGCTGCATCACAGGATGTTTCGGCAGGTCGGCCATGCCGTGATCGTCGCGTCGCCACAGCACGCCGAAGAGGATGCTGGTCTCCTCGTCGAGATGGATCGAATAGTCGGAGACGCCGGCATCTCTCAGCAGCTCCGCCAGCTCAGGCCAGATCTCGTCATGGCGGCGCTTGTACTCGGCCTTCATGCCGGGATTGAGCTTCATCTTGAAGGCGTGTTTCTCCATCAGGCGAAACGTCCTTCGCGCAGCCGCCGCCACACGATCGGCAGCGCAATGACGATGATCAGCAGCAGGCCGATGAAGATCGACATGACGATGCCGGGCACGTTGAGCAGGCCGAGGCCGAAGGTCACCAGCCCCATCATGAAGGCGGCAAGCACCACGCCGAGGATGCTGCCGGCGCCGCCGAGGATCGATACACCTCCCAGCACCACCATGGTGATGGCCTCCAGCTCATAGCCCTGCGCGATCGACGGCCTTGTCGAGCCGAGCCGCGACGTGATCAGCACCGAGGCGATGCCCGACATCAGCCCGGTGAGGCAAAACAGGATGAATTTGATGCGGTCGACGCGCACGCCGGAGAATTGGCAGGCGACCGGATTGTTGCCAATGGCAAAGACGCGCCGGCCGAAGCTCGTGCGATGCAGCACGAACCAGTAGACCAGCGCCGCGAGAAGGAACAACGCCAGCTCGAACGAGAAAACCCACCAGACATAACCCTGGCCGAAGAAGGCGAAACTCTCCGGATATCCCTTATAGGCCTGGTCGCCGAGGATGATGAAGGCGATCCCGCGGAACAGGCTCATCGTGCCGATGGTGACCACAATGGAGGGCAGGCCGAGCCTGGTGACGAGCAATCCGTTGAAGGCGCCGCAGCCGAGCCCGACGGCGATGCCGATCGCGACCAGCACCGGCGTGCCGGCGCCCGCCTGCACCGCCATGCCCATCATCGTCGAAGCGAGCGCGACGATCGCGGCAACCGACAGGTCGATCTCGCCCGAGATGATCAGCAGCGCCATGGCGAGCGCGATCAGGCCCTTTTCGGTGAAGTTGAAGGTCAGATCCGAGAGCGACCACGGGTCGAGGAAATAGGGCGAGGCCAAGCTGTTCACCGCGAAGATGAGGATCGCGATGACGACGAGCAGCGCCTCCCAGGAAAAGATCGCCGAAGAAAGCGGCTTGTCGAGCCGGTCGGGGATATGGCGCGGGGCAGGGGTGTCGGTCATGCCGCTTCCGCCTTTCTGAGGATGATGCGACCCTGCCGGCGCTCGCCGCGCGCGTTGAGCACCACGGCCAGGATGATGGCGCTGCCCGAGATCGCCATCTGCCAGAAGGGCGAGATGTTGATGACCGGCAGCGCGTTGGAGATGATGCCGAGGAAGAGCGCGCCGAGCACCGCGCCGCCGACCGAGCCGATGCCGCCGGCGATCGAGATGCCGCCGATGACGCAGGCGGCGATGATGTTGAGCTCGTAGCCGTTGGCGACTTCGACCGAGGCGATCACGTAGCGCGAGATCCATAAGTACCCGGCTAGCCCGCCGATCATGCCGGAAATGCAGAAGACGATGAACTTGGTGCGGCCGACATCGATGCCGGCATAGACCGAGGCGGTCGGGTTGACGCCGATGGCATAGATCGAGCGGCCGATCTGCGTGCGCGTCATCGCCAGAAAGAACAGCGCAATGACGAGAAGCGCGATCCACGACAGCACCGGCAGGCCGAGGAAGGCGGCGCGCTGGAAGTTGATGAAGTCGGGGCTCATCTGGTCGGCATTGACCCAGGCGCCGCCGGAGACGACGAAGGTGGCGCCGCGATAGATGGTGAGCGTGCCGAGCGTGACCACGATCGACGGGATATTCAGCCGCCACACCAGGAAGCCGTTGATGGCGCCGAGTAGGAGGCCGACAAGCAGTGCGATGACGATCAGCACCGGGATCGGGATCGCCGGATGGGCAGCGTTGAGCATCGCCACCACCATGCCGGTGAAGCAGAGGTTGGACGCCATCGACAGATCGATCGAGCGCGTCAGGATCACTACCATCTGGCCGAGCGCCAGGATCATCAGGATCGAGGTGTCGTTGAACACCTGGCGCAGATTGGCCGGATAGGCAAAACCGGGGAAGCGGGTCGAGATCAGCCCGATCAACAGGACGATGCCGGCGAGCAGCCAGATCTCGCGATATTTGAGAAAATTCTTCATGCCGCGATCCCCGCTGCGGTCCTGACCAGCGTCTCGGCGTCGAGGCCTTTGTTGTCGTAGGTGGCCGCGATACGGCCTTCACGCATGACCACGACCCGGTCGGACATGCCGAGGATTTCCGGCAGTTCCGAGGAGACCATGATCACCGATAGCCCCTGCGCCACGAGCTCGGCCATGAAGCCGTGCACAGCGGCTTTGGAGCCGATGTCGATGCCCTTGGTCGGCTCGTCGAGGATGATGACCTTCGGCGTCGTCGCCAGCCATTTGGCGATGACCACCTTCTGCTGGTTGCCGCCAGAAAGGGTGCCGACATCCTGGCTGAGCGACGAGGCGCGCAGGTCCAGCCGCTCGGTGTAGGAGCGGGCAAGTGAGAATTCTTCCGCCAGCTTGAGCACACCGGATTTCGAGGTGCGCGCAAGCGAAGGCAGCGATATGTTCTGAAAGATCGGCAGGCCGATGACGACACCCTGCTTGCCGCGCTCTTCCGGCACATAGACGATGCCGGCCTCGATCGAATCCGCCGCCGATTTCGGCGCGATTGAGTTGCCGTCCAGCGAAATCGTGCCGCGGCTGGTGCGCGTAATGCCGGCGATCGCCTGCATCACCTCGCTGCGGCCGGCACCGACGAGGCCATAGAAGCCGAGGATTTCGCCCTTGCGCAATTCGAAGCCGATATCGTCGAACTCGGTCGGGTGCGACAGGCCGGAGACCGACAGCACCGGCGCGCCGATCTTCGGCTCGCGCTGCGGAAAGATGTGGTCGACGTTGCGGCCGACCATCATACGCACGATCTCGTTCTGGCCGGTGTCCTTGAGCAGGCCTTCGCCCACCATCTCGCCGTCGCGGAAGACGGTGTAGCGGTCGGCGATGCGGTAGATCTCGTCGAACTTGTGGCTGATGAAGAGCACCGCCTTGCCTTCGCTCTTCAGGAATTCGATCAAGAGGAAAAGTTCGTCGATCTCCTTCATCGAAAGTGCGGCGGTCGGCTCGTCCATGATGACGATGCGCGCGTCGATGGACATGGCGCGCGCCACCGCCACCAGATGCTTGTTGGCGATGCCGAGGTCCTTCAGGCGGGTGTCGGCGTCGATGTGGCCGGCGCGCATCGTCTCCAGCACCTCGCGCGCATTTTTGCGCATGGTGCGCCAGTCGATGGTGCCGAAGCGGGTGCGCGGCGCATGGCCGAGGAAGATGTTTTCGGCGACCGAAAGGTCGTCGAACAGCACCGTCTCCTGATGGATGGCGGTGATGCCGTGGCCGAAGGCGGCATGCGCGCTGGGCAGCGTCGTGGCCTGGCCGTCGATGCTGATTTCGCCGGCGTCGGGCTGGTAGATGCCGGTCATGATCTTGACCAGCGTCGACTTGCCGGCGCCGTTCTCGCCGATCAGCGCCGTCACCTGTCCGGGATAGAGCGACAGGCTGACATTGTGCAGCGCCCGAACGCCCGGAAAACTCTTGGAGATGCCTAAGAGCGTCAGGCGCGGGGCCAATTTGTCCTCGCCCTCGCGGGGAGGGTCGCGAACAACGTGAGCGGGATGAGGGTTGTCTAGCATATCAAGTTAAGGTCCTGGTGCATGGAAGCGTCGTCACCCCCGCCCCGTCTCGCCAGTTTTGCTTCGCGACACCGCCTCGCCGACCCTCCCCACAAGGGGGAGGGTGCAAGCTCCTCAGATCAATAGATCTTTGAGAACTTCTCGATGTTGGTCTTGTCGAACTGGAAGGGCGGAGCCATCGCAGCCGAGTTGGTGTCGTCGAGCGTCACCTTGCCGACGCGGCCGATCGACAGCGTGGCGCCGGGCTTGGCCTCTTCTTTCTTCACCGCCAGGTCATGCGCGAGATAGATCGCCGAGTAGCCGAGGTCGATCGGGTTCCACAGCGCGACCGCCTGGCTGGCGCCGTTGTCGATGAACTTCTTGAACTCCGACGGCAGCGCGAGGCCGGTGACGTTGACCTTGCCAATCAGGTTCTCGTCGGTGACGACCTGCGCGGCGGCAACGACGCCGACGGTGGTCGGCGCGATGATCGCCTTGAGGTTCGGATAGGATTTCAACAAGCCCTTGGCTTCGTCGGTGCTCTTGGCCGAGTCGTCGTCGCCATAGACGGTGGCGACCAGCTTGATCTTCGGGAACTTCTCCGGCAGCACCTTCTTGGCCGCTTCGATCCAGGCATTCTGGTTGGTCGCGGTCGAGGATGCCGAGAGGATGGCGACATCGCCGCCTTCCGGCAGGTAGTCGGCGGCGAGCTTGATGATGGTCTCGCCGATCAAATTGGTGTCGGACGGGTTGAGGTGGAGCTGGCGGCCCTCCTTGGCGACGCCGGAGTCCCACGAGATCACGGTGATGCCGCGATCCATCGCCTTCTTCAGCACCGGCACCAGCGCATCGGCGTCATTGGCCGAGACGGCGATGGCATTGACCTTCTGCGCGATCAGCGAGTTGATCACCTCGATCTGCGCCTCCGCCGTCGCCTTGGTCGGACCGGTGTAGATGACGTCGACGTCGCCCAGTTCCTTGGCCGCTTCCTCGGCGCCCTTGTTGGCGGCGTCGAAGAAGCCGTTGCCGAGCGACTTCACGACCAGCGCGATCTTGACGTTCTCGGCATAGGCGCCATTCACGAACATGGCGGCGGAAAAGGCCGCCGTGACCAGCAGTTTCTTCAAAAAGCTCATTCGAATATCCTCCCTTGAGCGTTGCATTCCATCCCGCTGCGGGCGCGAGCTGTCCTCAGGCCTGCAGCGAAGATTCCTCCTTGTCGCTTGACTGTTTGCGGGCGACGATCAGCGCCACGCCCGCGGTTTCCAGCATCTTGGCTTCGCGGTCGTCGATACCGTCGTCTGTGATCACGGTCGTGATGCGCGACAGCCCGCACAGGATCAGGCTGGAGCGCATGCGAAATTTCGAGGAATCGACCAGCACCACCAGCTCGTCGGCCTGGTCGATCAGTTTTTGCTCCGCCTGGATCAGCAGCGGGTCGCCTTCCATCAGGCCGAGCGGTCCCAACCCTTGAGCGCCCATGAACATGCGCCGCGCATAGAAATTGCGCGTCACGTCGTTGTCGAAGGGCGACAGGATGATGTTCTGCTCGCGATAGATCGTGCCGCCCGACAGCATCACCGTGTTCTTCGAGTGCTTGAGCAGGTGCTCGGCGATCGGGAACGAGTTGGTGAAGATCGGCATGCGGCGGCCGGTCAGGAAATGCACCATCTGGAAGGTCGTGGTGCCGCCATTGATGATGATCGGCTCGCCGTCCTTGCAAAGGTTCACCGCTTCGCGGGCGATCGCCCGCTTCTGCGCGGCGTTCAGCGTTTCGTTGACCGAGAAGGGCCGGCCGGCAAGGCCGATGACTTGCGGCGGTGAGATCGCCTCGGCGCCGCCGCGCACCCGGCGCAGCCGCTTTTGCACATGCAGCGCCGCGATATCGCGCCGAATCGTCGCCTCGGAGGAGTCCGTCAGGTCGACCATTTCCTGCACCGTCACCACAGGCTTTTCCTGGACGGCGGACAGAATGATCCTGTGGCGCTCTTTTTCGTGCATGGTTCCTCCCTGCCTGGCTATCAGGCACCAGAAAACGCGCAATGTCAATCATTTCCGATCACATATTTTCATTGTGCAGTGCAATATGATCGATCTTGATCGTTTATGATTGACAAGAGGCCCTGTTGGGTAGACATTCCAGCCAAATTGGACTGCTCGGTTTTAGCGTCCCAAGGGAGGATACCTATGCTCGACAAGCGCTCCGGCTCGCGCCTCGCCAATCTGTGGGACGATGCAAGGGCCGAAGGGATGAGCGGTCCCGAGCTTCTGGTCTATCGCTCGAACACGCTGGGTTCAGACAAGCGCGTCACCAATTATGGCGGCGGCAACACCTCGTCCAAGGTCTGGCAGAAAGACCCGCTGACCGGTGAGGACGTCGAGGTGCTGTGGGTCAAGGGCTCGGGCGGCGACAGCGCTTCGATCAAGCTCGACGGGTTTGCGACCCTCTACATGGACAAGCTGCGCGCGCTGAAGAGCCTCTATCGCGGCGTCGACCACGAGGATGAGATGGTGGGCTATCTGCCCCACTGCACCTTCAACCTCAATCCGCGCGCGGCCTCCATCGACACGCCGCTGCATGCCTTTGTGCCGAAGGCTTGCGTCGACCACATGCATCCCGATGCCATTATCGCGATTGCCGCGGCGAAGGACTCCAGAGCGATCACGAAAGAGGTGTTTGGCGAGGCCATCGGCTGGCTGCCTTGGAAGCGGCCGGGCTTCGAGCTTGGGCTGTGGCTGGAGAAATTCTGCCGCGAGAACCCCGACGCCAAGGGCGTGGTTCTCGAAAGCCACGGCCTGTTCACCTGGGGCGACACGCCGAAGGAATGCTACGAAACGACGATTTCGGTGATCAATCAGGCGATCGACTGGTTCGAGCGCAAATCCGACGGCAAGGCGATCTTCGGCGGCGAGGTGGTGAAGGCGCTCGACGCGCCGGCACGGCGTGCCATTGCCGCGAAACTCATGCCGAGAATCCGCGGCCTGATCTCGGAAAAGAGCCATAAGCTCGGCCATTTCGACGACCAGCCGGCAGTGCTCGAATTCGTCAATTCGAAAGACCTGCGCCCGCTGGCGGCGCTGGGCACGTCCTGTCCGGACCATTTCCTGCGCACCAAAATCCGGCCATTGGTGATCGAGTTCGATCCGGCAAAGCCGGATGTCGATGCCGTCATCGCGCGCCTCGCCGACGACATTGCGGCCTATCGGGTTGGCTACCAGGCCTACTACGACAGCTGCAAACATAAGGACTCGCCCGCCATCCGCGATCCGAACGCGGTCGTCTATCTGATGCCGGGCGTCGGCATGTTCACTTTCGCCGGCGACAAGGCGACGGCGCGCATCTCCGGCGAGTTCTACGTCAACGCCATCAACGTCATGCGCGGCGCCTCGACGGTCTCGTCCTATGTCGGCCTGCCGGCTCAGGAGGCCTTCGACATCGAATACTGGCAGTTGGAAGAAGCCAAGCTCCAGCGCCTGCCGAAGCCGAAGGCGCTGGCGGGACAGATCGCGCTGGTCACCGGCGGCGCCGGCGGCATTGGCCGCGCCACGGCCAACCGGCTGCTGCGCGAAGGCGCCTGCGTCGTGCTGGCCGATATCGATGAGGCCGCGCTTGCCGGCGCTCACGAAGAGCTGTCGAAGGCCTACGGCAAAGACTTCGTCCGTCCGGTGCGCATCGACGTGACGTCGGAAGATCAGGTCACTTCGGGCTTTGCCGAAACTTCGGTCGAGTTCGGCGGCATCGACATTCTGGTTTCCAATGCCGGCCTGGCCTCCTCGGCGCCGATCGAGGAAACAACGCTGGCGTTGTGGAACAAGAATATGGACATCCTGTCGACCGGCTATTTCCTCGTTTCGCGCGAGGCTTTCCGGCTGTTCCGCGCGCAGAAGATCGGCGGCAATGTCGTCTTCGTCGCCTCCAAGAACGGCCTTGCCGCTTCGCCCAACGCCGCCGCTTACTGCACGGCCAAGGCGGCCGAGATCCATCTCGCGCGCTGTCTCGCGCTTGAGGGTGCGGAGGCGCAGATCAGGGTCAACGTCGTCAATCCGGACGCCGTGCTGCGCGGCTCCAAGATCTGGACCGGCGAGTGGAAGGAACAGCGCGCCGCCGCCTACAAGATGTCGACCGACGATCTCGAGGAGCACTACCGGTCGCGTTCGATGCTGAAACGCTCGGTATTTCCGGAAGATATCGCCGAAGCGATCTACTTCTTCGCGTCCGACATGTCGGCCAAGTCGACCGGCAACATCGTCAATGTCGACGCCGGCAACGCGCAGAGCTTTACGCGGTAAATTGTCAAAGCCAGCGCTGCCCCTCACCCTTACCCTCTCCCCGTAAGAACGGGGCGAGGGGGCGCCAGCGCTGGAGCGCGTCCCTTCTCCCCGTCACTATACGGGGAGAAGGTGCCGGTAGGCGGATGAGGGGCAGCGCCGACGAATATTTGGGAGGGACAGAATGTCCAAACAGATCATCTCAGCCGACCTCGTCGCCAACCACAACTCAGCTCGCCAACCCGCCCTCGAGCGCGACTACGCCTCGCTCGGCGAACGCCTCGACCGGCGCGGCATTGCCATCGACGCCATCCGCGACCAAGTCGAAAAATTCGGCGTCGCGATCCCGTCCTGGGGCGTCGGCACCGGGGGCACGCGTTTTGCCCGTTTTCCCGGCGCCGGCGAGCCGCGCGACATCTTCGACAAGATCGAGGATTGCGCCGTCATCAGCCAGCTGACGCAAGCGACGCCTACCGTCTCGCTGCATATCCCGTGGGACAAGGCCGATCCGAAACGGCTGAAGCAGGCGGCGGCGCGTTTCGGGCTCGGGTTCGATGCGATGAACTCCAACACCTTTTCCGACGCGAAGGACCAGAAGCTCTCCTACAAATTCGGCTCGCTGTCGCACGCCGATGCCGGCACGCGCCGCCAGGCGGTCGAGCACAATCTCGAATGCATCGAGATCGGCAGGACGCTTGGGTCGAAGGCGCTGACGGTATGGATCGGCGACGGCTCGAACTTCCCCGGCCAGGTCAGTTTCGCCAAGGCCTTCGAGCGCTATCTCGACGCCATGCGGCAAATCTACGCCGGCCTGCCGGACGACTGGCGGCTGTTTACCGAGCACAAGATGTACGAGCCGGCCTTCTATTCGACCGTCGTGCAGGACTGGGGCACGAACTACATCATCGCCAAGGAGCTCGGCGACAAGGCCTTCTGCCTCGTCGACCTCGGCCACCACGCGCCCAACGTCAACATCGAGATGATCGTGTCGCGGCTGATTCAATTCGGCAAGCTCGGCGGCTTCCACTTCAACGATTCCAAATATGGCGACGACGATCTCGACGCCGGTTCGATCGATCCTTACCGGCTGTTTTTGGTGTTCAACGAGCTGGTCGATGCAGAGCTTTCGGGTGCCAAGGGCTTCCATCCCGCGCATATGCTCGACCAGAGCCATAACGTCACCGATCCGATCGAAAGCCTGATGCTGTCCGCGGTCGAGGTGCAGCGCGCCTATGCGCAGGCGCTGCTGGTCGACCGCAAGGCGCTGGACGGTTTTCAGGAAGCGAACGACGCGCTGATGGCGACGCAGACGCTGAAGACCGCCTACCGCACCGATGTCGAGCCGATCCTCGCCATGGCGCGGCTGAGAACCGGCGGCGCCATTGATCCGGTCGCCGCCTATCGCGAGGCCGGCTACCGGGCGAAGGTCGCGGCGGAGCGGCCGGGCGTCGCCGGCGGTGGCGGCGGGATCGTCTGACACCCTGATCCGGCCGCTTCGCGGCCGCCTTTCTCCCAAGGCAGAAGAGGTTGGCGTCGGCGCTGACGAGCTCCTTCCCCCGCGGGAAGAGGTCGGACTGCCCCGAATTGCCCTTCGCAATTCGGGGCAGGTGAGGGGCTCTGCCCAATGCTACTCCAATTGTTATTGGACTAACGCGCTCCAACGGTCTTTCCTGGGTGTCCCCCCGCCTTGGAGACCCACCATGCATCTCACCCGCCGGACGCTGATCGCCGTCAGCTTTGCGCTCACTGTTGCCTTCACACCATCGGCCGCCGTTTTTGCGGCTTCGCCGGCTCCCGCCAAGGGCGAGCACGGCATGGTGGTGACCGCCCAGCATCTCGCCACCGAAGTCGGCGTCGACGTGCTGAAGAAGGGCGGCAACGCCGTCGATGCGGCGGTCGCCGTCGGCTATGCGCTGGCCGTCGTCTATCCGAATGCGGGCAATATCGGCGGCGGCGGTTTCATGACCATCCGCTTGAAGGACGGCCGTTCGACCTTCATCGATTTCCGCGAGCGCGCGCCCCTTGCGGCGACCAAGACGATGTATCTCGATAAGGAGGGCAAGCCGATCAAAGGTGCCAGCCTCGACGGTTATCTCGCCGTCGGCGTGCCTGGTTCGGTGGCCGGCTTCGAGATGGCGCGCGAGAGATACGGGACCTTGTCCAGACAGGATCTCATGGCCCCGGCGATCGCCTATGCCAAGGACGGCTTCGTCCTCAACCAGGGCGACGCGGCCTCCTTCGCCGGCGGCGCCGACCGGCTGGCCAAGGATCCGGCAGCGGCCGCTATTTTTCTGAAAAAAGACGGGAAGCCCTATGGCATCGGCGAGAAGCTAGTTCAGTCGGACCTTGCGGCCTCGCTCTCGGCGATCTCCGAGAAAGGCCCCGATGCCTTCTACAAGGGGCCGATTGCCGACGCGATCGTCAAGGCGAGCGGCGCCAAGGGCGGCATCCTCGCCAAAGGCGATTTCGAGCAGTACGCGGTGCGCGAGCTGAAGCCGGTGACCTGTTCCTATCGCGGCTACGAGATCATCTCCTCGCCGCCGCCGAGTTCGGGCGGCGTCATCATCTGCGAAATCCTCAATGTGCTCGAAGGCTATCCGCTGTCCTATCTCGGAGCCGGCTCGGCTGAGACCGTCCACGTCATGGTCGAGGCCATGCGTCATGCCTATGTCGACCGCAATTCGGCGCTCGGCGATCCGGATTTCGTCGACAATCCGGTCTCGAAACTGCTCGACAAGGGCTATGCCAAGGACATCCGCGACAAGATCGATCCGTTCCGCGCCGGCGTCTCGAAGGACCTGATGCCCAAGGGTTTCGGCGAGTCGAAGGAAACCACCCATTATTCTATCATCGACAGGGATGGCAACGCGGTAGCCGTCACCTATACGCTCAATGGTTCCTTCGGCGCCGGCGTCGTCGCCGACGGCACCGGGATCCTGCTCAACAACGAAATGGACGATTTCACCCAGAAGCCCGGCGTGCCCAACCTCTACGGACTGGTCCAAGGCGAGGCCAACGCGATCCAGCCGAAGAAGACGCCGCTGTCCTCGATGAGCCCGACCGTCGTTGTGAAGGACGGCAAGCCGTTCATGGTCATCGGCAGCCCGGGTGGCTCGCGCATCATCACCATCACGCTGGAGGCAATCGTCAACGTCATCGACCACGGCATGAACATTCAGGAGGCGATCGACGCTCCGCGCATCCACCATCAATGGCTGCCCGACACCGTCTATGTCGAGCCTTTCGGGCTTTCTCCCGACACCGAAAGGCTGCTTGCCGGCATGGGCTATCATCTCGATCTCAGCGACCAGACCTGGGGCCAGGCGGCCGGCATCCTGGTCGGCGGCAAGAGCCTGGCGGAGATCGAGAAAGGCGGCGGCGCCCGCTACAACGGAGCCATCGACAGCCGCGCCGCTTCCGGCGAGGCGCTGGGCTACTGACTACACGACAAGGGTGATGGTTGAGGCAATCAGCAGCACCGCGGCAATGCCGACGAACAGCGCATAAATGCGCGGCCGGTCAATCAGCAGCGCGTTGCCCGAAATCCAGGCCGAAGTGGCGCCGCCCAACGCAAACAGGAAGCCGTTGCGGTGGCCGAAGGTCATCGACGCGGCCATCAGGCCGCCGATGATCAGCGCGCCGAACACGATGATGACGGCAACGGCATATTTCTCGAAATCATTGCCGCTGCCCATCGCCGGTCCCATGGCGTTGAGATTCGGCAGATCGTCGGGATCAAAGGGGCTGGCCGAGCCGTATTCGTCTTGACCGAGGGATTCGCGCATCATTCGTTCTCCGCTGAGCGGCAACAAACCATCAACGCTTGCCAAGTGCAACCGGCAAGGCCACCGCCATCATGCGTTCGCCAACCGGCTGGTGCCAACGTGCCACGGTTTCCTGGATAGCCTCAACGCCGGGGGCTTCGATCGGGTTCCACAAGCTTGATCTCTCTGGAAAAATCGCTGCGCACGATGCCGTGCCGCTGCAGCTTGTCGTAGAAGGTCTTGCGCGGAATGCCGAGCGCCTCGATCGTACGCCGGACATCGCCGCCATTGCGGCCAAGTGTCTCGCGGATGATCTCGGCCTCGTAGCGCTCCAGCCGTTCCGGCAAGGGCATCGAGACGTCCAAATCTGTCGGCTGAGCGGCGGGGCTGCTGCCGATCTCTTCCAGACCGAGCACGAAGCGCTCGGCAAAATGGGCGAGCTCGCGGACATTGCCGGGCCAGTCGTGTTCGCGCAGATGGCGCTGGACGGCGGCCGGCGCCGCGGGCACCTGGCGATGAAAGCGGGCAGCGGCGCGCTCGGCGAAATACCCGAACAGCAACGGCACGTCGTCCCGGCGCTCGCGCAATGGCGGGATCGAAAGCGTCACCACATTCAGCCGATAATAGAGGTCTTCGCGGAAATTGCCGCGCTGGCCGGGATCGCCGAGATCGATCTTGGCGGCGGCAACGACGCGCAGGTCGACCGGCCGGATTTCGTTGGTGCCGAGTGGCGTCACCTCGCGCATTTCGAGCACGCGCAGCATCTGCACCTGAGTGGAGGGCGGCATGCTTTCGATCTCATCGAGGAACAGCGTGCCGCCGCTCGAATGCTCGATGCGGCCGACGCGCTTCTTCTGCGCGCCCGTAAAGGCACCGGCCTCATGGCCAAACAATTCGCTTTCGATCACCGTCTCCGGCAACGTGCCGCAATTGAGCGCGACGAAATTGCCCTTGGCGCGGCGGCTCCAGCGATGCAGCAGGCTCGCCACCACCTCCTTGCCCGAGCCTGTCTCGCCGGTCACCAGCACATCGACATCGGTGTCGGCGATCTGTCTCAGCGTGCGGCGCAGCCGCTCCATAGCCGGTGTCTGGCCGATCAGCGGAAGGCCTTCCTGCGCCTGCTCGGCCGCTTCGCGCAAGGCGCGGTTCTCCATAACAAGACGGCGCTTTTCCGCGGCGCGCCATACACTTTGCGCCAGCCGGTCGGCCGCGAAGGGCTTGGTGATGAAGTCATAGGCGCCGTCCTTGATCGCCTTTACCGCCATGGCGATATCGCCGTGCCCGGTGACGAGGATGACGGGGATATCCGGGTCAAGGTCGACCACGAGGTCGAAAAGCTGCAGGCCGTCCATTTCGGGCATGCGGATGTCTGACACCAAGACGCCGGCAAAGCCGGCATCGAGGCCGGCGAGTGCCTCGCTTGCCGAGGAAAAGGCAGACACGGCAAAACCGGCAAGTTCGAGCGTCTGCTTCGTCGCCTTGAGCAGGTCACTATCGTCATCGATCAGGATGACCGGATTGCCGTCTGTCATCTCGGGCCAGCCTTCGAGAGATGGATGGTGAAGCGGGTGCCGGTCCCGCTGCTTGTCACCTCGATACGCCCGCCATAGTCGGCGACGATGTCCTTCGAGATGACGAGCCCGAGCCCCAAGCCCTTTTCCTTCGAGGTATTGAAAGGCGTGAACAGCGATTTCAGGATCGCCGGCGGAATCCCCGGTCCGTTATCGGACACGATCAGCGCGACGCCGTCGGCGGTTTCCGCGGCGGACACTTCGACCCGAGCACCGTCACGCCCCTCGAGCGCTTCCAACGCGTTCTGGAACAGGTTGATCAGCACCTGCTCCAACCGCAGCCGGTTCCCCATCACTTTCAGCGTCGCCGGCGGCAGCGTGATCGCCAGCGCGTCCAATCGGCCGGCAAAGCGGCTCCTGAGCAGCACCACTGCGCCTTCGATGACGCTGCGCAACTCGACCGGCTCGGCGGCGGTGCGACCCTTGCGGGCGAAAGCTTTCAGCTCCTCGGTGATGGAGCCGATGCGTTCGGTCAGCGCTGCGATGGCGCCGAGATTTTCCTCCGCCGGCGCCGTCTGCTTGCGTTCCAGGAAAACGCGCGCATTGTCGGCATAGGCGCGGATGGTCGCCACCGGCTGGTTGATCTCATGCGCGACGCCCGCGGCAACCTGGCCGAGCGTCGCCAGGCGGTTGGCCTGCACCAGCTCCTGCTGCATGACCTGCAGCTTGGCTTCGGTGCTGCGGTGGTCGGCGATCTCGGCCTGCAGCCGGTCGCGCGCGAGGCTGAGGTCCTGCGTGCGCTCGACGACGCGCCGTTCGAGTTCGGCGCGCGCCGCCTGCTCGGCAGCGATCCGCATCTGCGCGGACTGCCGGCGCCACAACAGATAAGCGGCCAAAGCGAGCAGCGGGACAAGGACGCCGAGGGCCAACAAACGCATTTCGCGCTGCGCCGCCGCGATCGGCGCTTCCGCCGGCACGAGATAGTCGAGGCGCCATGGCGTCGACGGCACGGCGGTGGATAGCCGCAGATACTCCGCGTCGCTGCCGCCGGGCGTGATGGCGTGCACCAGTGCGACATCGAGGCTCAGCGGTTGCGGTCTCGTGATGGGCAACGGCACCAGCGGAGCCTCGCCGAACTGCTGGCTGGCGCGGATGTCGGCCGCGACTGGAGCGGCCAGCGGCGCCGTCGTCATGAAGCGCCAGGAGGGCACGCTGGTGATCAGCACCACCCCATGCTCGTCGCTGACATAGGCCGGGCGGTTCGCCTCGTGCCAGTCGGCTTCGAGCTGGTCGAACTCCATCTTGACCACGACGACGCCGAGCGGGGCCGCCGCACTCCCGACACGGCGCGAAATGTAGAGGCCCGGGCGCTTGCTGACATTGCCGAGCGCGAAATACTCGGCCGTGCCGGATTGCATGGCGCCCGAGAAATAGGCGCGAAAACCGTAGTCATTGCCGACAAAGCTAACCGGCTCGCGCCAGTTGCTGGAAGCGATGGCCAGCCCGTCCGGGCCGGTGACGTAAAGCACCGAGGCCTTGGTGCCCGAAACCAGCCCTTCGAGCTTGCGGTTCAGCACGTCGATCGAGGCGGGGCTGCGCTCAGCGAGCGCGTCATGCACCTGCTGGTCTTCGGACAGAAGCAGCGGCAGCGCGCGCGGGTTTTCGAGCACCGCACGCAGCAGCGCCACCTTGAGATTGGCGTCGGTCCGCCCTTGCGCCGACAGCGCCTCGATCTCGGTCGAGCGTCCGTAGAGGCCGGCGCCATAGAGCGCTGCAAAGACGATGAGAAGCGCCACCGCCGCAAACAGCAGCCAGGCGCGCCGCGCCCGCCCGGCGAGCAGTTCGGGCGTCGAAGCGAGGGCAGCGGCGGGGCGTTGCAGCATCGCCCATTTGTGCATGATTTCGCACAAAGCACAATTCGAGCTATGCGGATCGCCGCACTGCGCTGTCGAATGGCAAAGCGCGTTGCGTCAGAAAACCAAACAAAATCAATGCTCGACGCCTCAAGGCGCAATCTGGCACGGCCGTTGCAAATGCATCCGCAGCAGCCGCGAGGCTGTGAAGGTCAACTGCCCCGGGAGGTCGAGGCTTCTCGATCGGGGCCGAACGGAGGACATCATGCAGACGGCAATCGCTGCCGCGGAACCGCGCGGCAAAGTTCCCTTTTATCGGCATCTTTACGTGCAGGTCCTGGCGGCGATCGCCGCCGGCATCCTGCTCGGCCATTTCTATCCCGACATCGGCGCCTCGCTGAAGCCGCTCGGCGATGCCTTCATCAAGCTGGTCAAGATGGTGATCGCGCCAGTGATCTTCCTCACCGTCGCGACCGGCATCGCCGGCGTCTCCGACCTGCATAAGGTCGGCCGGGTCGCCGGCAAGGCGATGATCTATTTCCTCGTCTTCTCGACGCTGGCGCTCATCGTTGGCCTGATCGTGTCAAATGTCGTCCAGCCCGGCGCCGGCATGCACATCAATCCGGCGACGCTCGACGCCTCGAAGGTCTCGACCTTCACCGAGAAGGCGCATGACACGACGATCGTCGGCTTCCTGATGAACATCATCCCCGACACCATCACCGGCGCCTTCGCCCAGGGCGACATCCTGCAGGTGTTGTTCTTCTCGGTGCTGTTCGGCGTCGCTCTCGCTTTGGTTGGCGAGCGCGCTCGTCCGGTGGTCGACTTCCTGCAGGCGCTGACGGCGCCGATCTTCCGCCTCGTCGCCATCCTGATGAAGGCTGCGCCCATCGGCGCCTTCGGCGCCATGGCCTTCACCGTCGGCAAATACGGCATCGGGGCGATCGCCAATCTCGCCTTCCTGATCGGCACCTTTTACCTGACGTCGCTGCTCTTCGTGCTGATCGTGCTGGGAGCGGTGGCATGGTACAACGGCTTCTCCATCCTGGCGCTGATCCGCTACATCAAGGAAGAGCTGCTCCTGGTGCTCGGCACTTCCTCGTCGGAGGCAGCGCTTCCCGGCCTGATGGCCAAGATGGAGCGCGCCGGCTGCAACCGCTCGGTGGTCGGTCTCGTCATCCCGACCGGCTATTCGTTCAACCTCGACGGCACCAA
The DNA here is from genome assembly GCF_003997555.1 of Mesorhizobium sp. M1A.T.Ca.IN.004.03.1.1. Taxonomy (NCBI): domain Bacteria; kingdom Pseudomonadati; phylum Pseudomonadota; class Alphaproteobacteria; order Hyphomicrobiales; family Phyllobacteriaceae; genus Mesorhizobium; species Mesorhizobium sp. M1A.T.Ca.IN.004.03.1.1. The sequence goes on from NZ_RZTV01000013.1 coordinate 20,775, forward strand.
CATCTACATGACGCTGGCAGCGCTGTTCATCGCCCAGGCGACCGACACGCCGCTCACCTTCGGCGACCAGATCCTGCTGCTGCTCGTTGCCATGCTGAGCTCCAAGGGGGCCGCCGGCATCACCGGCGCGGGCTTCATCACCTTGGCGGCCACGCTTTCGGTCGTGCCTTCGGTGCCGGTTGCCGGCATGGCGCTGATCCTCGGCGTGGACCGCTTCATGTCGGAGTGTCGCGCGCTCACCAACTTCGTCGGCAATGCCGTCGCGACCATCGTCGTGGCGCGCTGGGAAGGCGAGCTCGACCAGAAGCAGTTCGCCGCCGCCATGGCCGGCCAGATGCCGGAGGAGGCAGACCTCGCGCTCTCAGGCGGCCTGCAGCCGGCCTGAGCGATCGAAACAATTCCCGGAAAATTGCCTCGGTGACTTCACCGTAGCCTTCGATCCGGAGTTGCACAGACAACGAGCGTCCACCCAAGCCGAAACAGGCCGTGGCTCCGCCGCGGCCTGTTCTTTTTGTCGGACGCCGCATAGGGTGGCGCGGGCCGGCATTCTTGCCGGTGCATCCAAGCGTGAGGGCCGACGGATGAGCAGCGCGTTTCCCGAGATCTACCTTGTCCGCCATGGCGAGACGGAATGGAGCGCATCGGCAAAGCATACCGGCCGCACCGACATTCCGTTGACCGCGAAAGGCGAACAGGCCGCACGCGGCGTCGCCGACCGCCTCAAGGAGCAGACCTTCCAGGCGGTCTGGTCGAGCCCATCGCAGCGCGCCTTCGACACCTGCCGGCTGGCCGGCTTCGGCGAGCGCGCGCTCAAGAAGGCCGACCTGCAGGAATGGGATTATGGCGCCTATGAAGGCGTGACGACGAAGGAAATCCTTGCCGGACGTACCGGCTGGCAGTTGTTTCGCGACGGCTGTCCGGGCGGCGAGACGGCAGCCGATGTCGGCGCAAGGGCCGATGCGATCGTGGCCGAAATCCGGACGGCGGCCGGCAATGTGCTCATCTTCTCGAGCTCGCATTTCCTGCGCGTGCTTGCGGCGCGCTGGATCAGCCTGCCGCCGGAAGGCGGCGAACATTTCGTCCTCGATACCGCGAGCCTCAGCATCCTCGGCTACGAGCACGACCTGACCGAACCGGTCATCCGCCGCTGGAACCAAAAGTAGTTCCGGCCCCTGTTAAGCGGCAAGCATCGCCAGCTCCACGGCCGTTAAATGCCGCGCCTTGCCCTTCGCGAGATCACCCAACTGCAGCCTCCCGATCGCCACCCGCACCAGCCTGAGCACCTCGATGTCGAAGGCGCCGAGCATGCGGCGGATCTGGCGGTTGCGGCCTTCGTCGAGCACGATCTCCAGCCAGGCCGTGCGCCCGCCGCTGCGCAAGAGCGCGATCGAGCTCGCCGTCAGCAATTCCCCGTCGACGACAGCGCCTTGGCGGAACCGCTCGAGCATCTTCTCGTCGGGCGCGGAAGCAATCTGCACATGATAGGTCTTGGCGACATGCGAGGCAGGATCGAGCAAGCCGTTCGCCCAGCGCGTGTCGTTGGTCATCAACAGCAGACCTTCGCTCGCTTTGTCGAGACGGCCGACCGGCGACACGAAGGGCAGGTCAAGATCAGCAAGGCAGTCATAGACCGTGCCGCGCCCGTCGGGGTCGTCGCGCGTGGTGACCAGCCCGCGCGGCTTGTTGAGCATCAGATACACTTTTCGTTCCGCGGCGACCTGTGCGCCATCGACTGCGATGCGGTCGCGATCCGGATCGACGCGCAGCGACGGATCGCGCGCCACCTTGCCGGCAACTCGCACGCGTCCTTCGGCGATCATCAGTTCGGCCTGCTTGCGCGAGCAGAATCCTAGCTTCGACAGCGCTCGGTTGAGGCTGACTTTTCCAGCGATCGGTCGTCGCGGGAATTCGGGAAGCTGTCGTAGGGGCTTGCGTGTCATCGGCCGACAGATGCCATGCCGGGCAACGCCGGCGCAACCTGGCCGCCGTGCTTGCACTTCTCGCATTGCCTTTCGCTCGCAGATCGGCCGCACCTTGATCCCGCGCCAGATCCCGGCCGGCCTGGTCGCCACGCTCGCTGGCGGTCCCGTGCTGATGTGGCTGCTCCGGTGACGAGAAGCGGTGCAGCCAGCGTTTCGGGTGGTGACGAGTACCTGACTTTGCTGAACCGGCAGCGTCGTCGACCGCAATCAAATCACGGTTCCGGCGGAGCGCTCAACCGCCGGTAAGGGACGCCGTCGAAGGTTGCCGTCACGAAGCTCTTCACCGACATCTTGCGCTTATGGCCGTCGCTGCAGGCATAGACCGGCCAGCCGGCCTCGCTGCATTCGCTGGCCGCGCAGAGGCGGGCAAGGCAGTTGCCGACAGTCAGCCGGAAGCCGCCTTTGCCGGCGAAGCCCTGCAGCAGGCTGCCATCGGCCGAGCGCCATGTCCGCTGGCGAAATTCCGGCCGCAGGGCCAAAGGTTCGAGAGGGGCGGCGAGATTGGCGGTGCCGGTACGCGCCATGAGCTGAAGACGGTACCGGGCCATCCCGGTCGTATATGCGGTTACGAGGTCGGACTCACCCGAATACGCGGACGCCAGATCGGAGCGGTCGAAGAGAGGAGCCGCTCGCTCGCCTGCTTCTGTTGGCCTCGCAAGGGCAACAAGGGCGACAAGGGCCAAACAAGCTCGCACCATTTTGATTTCCAGCAGCCATGCATCTCCGGCCTGCCAGCGCCCCCGGCTGCCTTCCACACCATCCCGCCAATTGCTGCGCGGTGCAAGCCGCTGCGCCAATAACCCGTGTCACCCATTGGGCGCCGGCGGCAGTTCGAACAGGGTGGCGCCATTCTCCTGTCCCCGCTCGACATAGCCGATGAGCCGAAACCATTTTGCGACGTCCGGTCCATCGAGCCAGCTGCGCGAGTGCACGGGCAGGTTGCCGGCGAGCGCCTGGATGTGGCGGATGTGACGCCTGCAGAAGCGAACGGTTGCCGCTCTGAAGAAGTCCTCCTGCGCGGCAAACAGCGTGTCGGCCGCGTCGCCATGCTCATGCCAGGCGATAAAGGCGACGGCCTGCGCGCCCTCGACCAGCGCATGGGCCCGGCCTTCCTTCAGGTTCATCATCAGATTGTCGTAGGCGGCCTTGCTGTCCTTGCCGGCCGCCAGGTACTCGTCCGACATTCGCTTGGACAGGCCGCGGAAAACATCCTCGAGATCTCCGACCGTCGCTGCGCGTGCTCTCATTTCTCCTCCTGACAGCCCGGCGGGAGTTTGCCCCATGGGAGGAGGATCACCAAGCAAATGAAATCCGCCATGCGCCTGACACGCGCAAATGCATTTCACTTGGCTTAGATGGCCGGTTGCCGCGCTCCCTGCGAGGCGCAGCCTCGATTCCTCAATGGACACAGGTGTCCATTCAAGCTAAGTTCGCCCCGCGCGAAGGTGGACGACTTTGTCGAACCGCGGCAGAACGGGATGGGTTATGGACTTTCGAGGACGGGGCGAGTTGATTGCGCCGGTTCGGTACTGCGCCGCCGATATGGCGTCTCAAGGTTTCTTGGCCCGTTGCACTATCGCTCACGTGATGCGGGCCTGAGCGCATGACAAGGCACTATTCAGCGCTTTCGCTATTCAAGGAAGGCGTCGCCGGCCAGACGGGCTGGGAGAAGGCCTGGCGCTCGCCGGAGCCCAAACCGCGTTACGACGCCGTCATCGTCGGCGGTGGCGGCCACGGCCTCGCCACGGCTTACTATCTCGCAAAGAACCACGGCGTCACCAATGTGGCGGTGCTCGAGAAAGGCTGGATCGGCGGCGGCAACACCGGCCGCAACACAACCGTCGTCCGCTCAAATTACTTCTACCCTGAAAGCGCGGCGATCTACGGATTGGCGCATAGTCTCTACAAGAGGCTATCGAAGGATCTGAACTACAATGTGATGTTTTCCGCGCGCGGCATTCTCACCCTCGCGCATAGCGAAGCGGGAATGGAAACCGCTGCCCGGTCCGTCAACGCCATCCAGGTCAACGGCATCGATTGCGAATTGTTCTCGGTCGAGGACGTCCGCCGGGTGGTGCCGATCTACAATTTCGGCCCGGATGCCCGCTACCCCGTCTATGGCGGCACCTGGCAGCCGAGCGGCGGCACGGCCCGTCATGACGCTGTCGCCTGGGGCTATGCGCGCGCCGCCAGCCGTCTCGGCGTCGACATCATTCAGAACTGCGAGATCAGCGACTTTATCATTGAGAACGGGCGCTGCCGTGGGGTCGTCACGTCGCGCGGCGCAATCCGGGCCGAGCGTACGGGGATGGCGGTGGCCGGCCACTCCTCGGTGCTGGCGGCGAAGGCGGGATTCCGGCTGCCGGTCAATTCCTATGCACTGCAGGCCTGCGTGTCCGAGCCGGTCAAGCCGATCATCGACACGGTGGTGATCTCGCCGGATACGGGCGTCTATGTCAGCCAATCGGACAAGGGCGAACTGGTGATCGGCGGCGCGCTCGACCGCATCCCGTCCTATGGCCAGCGCGGCAACTTGCCGGTGCTGGAAGGCGTGATCGCAGGCATGCTCGAAATGTTCCCGATCTTCGGCCAGCTGAAGATGATGCGGCAATGGGCAGGCATCGTCGACGTCGTCCCCGATTCCTCGCCCATCATCGGCGAATCGCCACTGCCCGGGCTTTTCCTCAATTGCGGCTGGGGCACGGGCGGCTTCAAGGCGATTCCCGCCGGCGGCACGCTGCTTGCCCATTTGCTTGCCACCGGCAGGCACCACGACATCAGCCGGCCTTTCGATCTCGACCGCTTCGCCCGCGGCCGGCTGATCGACGAGGCTGCCGGCTCCGGCATTGCCCATTGAAGGTGTAGAAAAGATGCAGCTCTTTCCCTGTCCGTTCTGCGGGCCGCGCGAAGAAAGCGAGTTTCACTATGGCGGCGAGACCGGCAATTTGCGGCCCGACGGCGGGGACGTGACGGCCGAGCGCTGGGCCGGCTATCTCCATATGCGCAACAACCCGAAGGGGCCGACTCGCGAGATCTGGATGCACCTGACCTGCGGCGAGTGCTTTGCGATGAGCCGCGACAGCGTCAATCACAAGGTGTCGGGTTCCTCCGTGCTCGGCGACGCGGAGCATGGCGCATGAGCGCTTCGCGTCTTGCCAATGGCGGCTGCGACATCGATCGGGCCCGCCCGCTGAGCTTCACTTTCGACGGCACGCGCGTCGACGGCTTTGCCGGCGACACGATCGCGTCTGCCTTGCTGGCGAGCGGCCGGGCGATCGTCGGCCGCAGCTTCAAATATCATCGGCCGCGTGGCATCTGGGGATCCGGCGTGGAGGAGCCCAACGCGCTGGTCGATGTCGAAAGCGCCGGCGGCCGCGCGCCGAATGCGCGGGCAACGACCGTGCCGGCGCGGGACGGCCTCACGGTCAAGAGCGTCAACGCGTCGCCGACGGCGCTGGCCGACCGCAACGCGGTGCTGGACCGCCTTGCCCGTTTCCTGCCCGCCGCATTCTACTACAAGACCTTCATGTGGCCGGACTGGCACCTGTTCGAGCCGCGCATCCGCGCCATGGCCGGGCTCGGCGTCGTCGACCGCAATTGGAAGCCGCGTCACGTCTCGGACCAGATCAACCACCATTGCGACGTCCTGGTGGTCGGCGCCGGACCGGCCGGCCTCGCCGCGGCTGCCGGCGCGGCGGCAGCCGGGCACTCGGTCGTCCTGGTCGACGACCGGACGCATCCCGGCGGGTCGCTGCGCCACCGTGCAGGCGAAGTCGACGGTGCCAAGGGTGCGGCATGGGTCGATGCCACGGTGGCCCGGCTGAAGAGCAGTGGGCATCTCGTGCTCAGCGATACGACCGCCTTCGGCCTATATGATCACAATCTGGTCGCGCTCAACCAGCTTCACCGCGACGGCCGACCCGACACGCTGTGGCGCGTGCGCCCGCGCCGCATCGTGCTGGCGACGGGCGCGATCGAGCGGCCGGTCCCGTTCGCCAACAACGACCTTCCGGGCATACTCTCCGCTGACGCGGCGTTGAGCTACCTGCGCAGGCATGGCGTCCTTGTCGGCCGGCAGATCGTGGTCGCAACCAACAATGACAGCGCCTACGAGCCGGCCTCGGCGCTGGCTGCGGCCGGCGCTTCGGTGACGGTGGTTGATTGCCGGCGTGAGGGTGGCGTACAGGCGAAGAGCGGTATTCGGGCCCTCGCCGGACGCGCCATTGCAGCGGCGCGCGGCCGCAACGCCGTTCAGAGTGTTCTGCTCGACGACGGTACCGCCCTTGCGGCCGATTGCCTGCTCGTCTCGGGCGGCTGGACACCCACCGTGCATCTGTTCTCGCAGGCAAAAGGCAAGCTCGCCTGGAGCGATCAACTGTCGGCTTTCATTCCCGCAGAAGCGATCGAGGGGATCGGCGTAGCCGGCGCCGTCGCCGGCACGGTCTCGCTTTCCGAGACCTTGGCCAGCGGCCTGGCGGCCCTCGGCGGGTTCGGCTCGGCGCCGCCGGCACCTCGCAGCACCGGCGAGGAAAGAACGCTTGGCGTCGTCAGCCTGTGGCCGAAGCCCAAAGCCAAGGGCCGCGTCTGGATCGACTACCAGAGCGACGTCACCGCCAAGGACGTCGAACTGGCGGCGCGGGAGAATTTTGTCTCCGTCGAGCACCTGAAGCGCTATACGACCCTTGGCATGGCGACCGACCAGGGCAAGACGTCGAACCTGAACGGTCTGGCGCTGCTGGCCGCGGCTACCGGCCGCGCCATCTCGGATGTCGGCATCACCACCTACCGGCCGCCTTTCACGCCTGTGCCGTTCGCCAGCCTGGCGGGAGCGCGTCGGGGCAGCATGCACGCCCCGGTCCGTCGCCTATCGCTGGAGGCAAACCATCGCGCAGCAGGCGGAGTGTTCCAGGAATATGGCGGCTGGCTGAGGCCGGCCTATTACGGAAGCGGCGAAGCCGGAGCCACGATCCAGGAGGATGCGCGGCGCGCCCGGCAGTCCGTTGCGCTCTTCGACGGCTCGACGCTCGGCAAGATCGAGGTGATCGGTCCACGCGCGGCCGAATTCGTCGACTTCATCTATTACAACACCATGTCGACCCTCAAACCCGGCCATTGCCGCTACGGTTTCATGCTGTCGGAAAATGGCGTCGTCTTCGATGACGGTGTGCTGGTTCGTCTCGACGAGCACCGCTTCATCGTCTCCTGCTCGTCGTCGCATGTCGCCGCTGTCCACGCGCGTCTCGAAGAATGGCGGCAGGATCGTTTCGGCCGCGATGCGGTCTATATCCACAACGCCACCGCGCAATACGCCACCTTGACGATTTCGGGTCCGAAAGCGCGCGGCCTGATAGAGGCGCTCGATCTGGGTGCTGCGCTGGACGATGCCAGCGTGCCGCACATGGCGGTTACCGCCGGCCGCTTTGCCGGCGACGAGGTGCGCATTGCCCGGGTCTCCTTCACCGGCGACCGAAGCTACGAGATCTCCATCCGCGCCGACCGGGCCGAGGCGCTCTGGGCGAGAATGCAGCAGGAAGGCCGCGCGTTCGACGCCGTGCTGCTCGGGCTTGAATCCCTGATGATCCTGCGCGCCGAGAAGGGCTTCATCGTCATCGGCAAGGACACCGACGGCAACGTCATGCCGCACGACCTCGGCGTCGCGGGACCGCGGACCAAGCGTACAGGTGAGTTCGTCGGCCGGCGCTCGCTTTTCACCGAAGCGGCGAGCCGAACCGATCGCAATCAGCTTGTCGGCCTGGCTGTCGCCGAAGGCGAGGCGCCGCTGGCGACCGGCGCGCATGGTGTGGAGAAAAGCGGCGGCCGGCTCCGGAGCATCGGCTTCGTCACCTCCAGCTATCAAAGCCCGACCCTGGGCCGCCCCGTCGCCCTGGCGCTCATCGAACGGGGTGCCGCACGGCATGGCCAAACGATCGACGTTCAGCACCTCGGCGTCCTGCGCCAGGCCACCATCGTCGCGCCCTGCGCCTTCGATCCGGAAGGGAGCCGCCTGCATGCGTAACCTTGCCGAAAAATGGCCCGCAGCGCCCGACTGGACCACCGTGGTCCTGAACACGGACGGGATTAGCGTGCGCACATTGGACGGGCTGAAGCAGCTTCTGGTCAGCGGCGACCTGACGGCTTGGGCGCAGGCTTCGGGTCTCGCGGGGGAAGGTGTCGGTGCCGGCGCGGTTGCCAATGGCGACAAATACATGGTGCGCATCGCGCGCGATCGCGTTCTCGCCGTAAGCGAACGGCCATTGCCCGTCGAGGCCGGCTGGCACGCGGCCGGTTTCGCGGTCACGGTCATGGATGCCGGGCTGCATGTATTCGAGATGAAAGGGCCGGGATTGGCCGGTCTGGTCGCCAGGGGCACGGCGCTCGATCCGAGGCAGGCAAGTCCCTCGGCTTCGATCCTTTTTGCCGGCGCCGGCGTTCTCTTCTACCGGTTCGGCAACCCCGATCGGGCGCGTGTGCACGTCGACCGGGGCCTTGCCCCGTATCTTTGGGAGTGGCTCGAACAGGTGCAAGTATTGTAGCGGGGCGGTTTCAGGTCTATCTAGCCGGCATTCAAACCTGGCCGGCCCGACATGCTTTCCGATTCCAGTGCAGAGGCAGTCGTGCGACGGTCCGGTCTGATCGGCAACACCAAGGTGACGCGCGAAGACTGGATGAAGCTCGCGCTGGAGACGTTGATCTCCGAAGGCGTGGAGGCGGTGCGCGTCCTCGCGCTCGGGCAGAAGCTGAACGTCTCCCGTTCCAGTTTCTACTGGTACTTCAAGAGCCGTCAGGACCTGCTCGATCAGCTTCTCGACTATTGGCGCAACAACAACACCCGTTTCATCCTCGAGCAGGCCGGCCGGCCCGCCGCGTCGATAACTGAGGCCGTGCTCAATGTCTTCGAGTGCTGGCTGGATGAGAGGCTGTTCAATCCGCGCTTGGACTTCGCCGTGCGTGCCTGGTCGCGCCAGTCCGCCAAGGTCCATCGTATCGTGAACGAGGAAGACGATGCGCGGGTCGACGCCATCCGGGCGATGTTTTTGCGGCACGGTTACGCAGACACCGAAGCCTTCGTGCGGGCGCGCGTGCTGTACTTCACGCAGATCGGCTATTACTCGCTCGAGATCGTCGAGCCGGTGAGCAACCGTCTGTCTCTGACGCCGGCCTACCTGCTCACGCACACCGGCAAGCAACCTCGCCAGGGCGAGGTGGAGGCCTTCGCCGAAAAGGTGCGGGTGCGAACCGGCAGTTGACCATGGCCGACTGCTCGGCGGTCCGCAGCGCCGTCACCTGCAAACGTTTCTCAAACACGTTTCAGCGCTGTGAGATCGGAAATCGTCTTCCTGATCACCGCTTCCACCTTCGACCGTTCCTCGCCGCCGATCGGCAGGCGCGGCTTTCGAACGTGTTCCGGAGCGCCGTACACCAGATGCTCGGCGAATTTGATGTACTGCACCAGCTTGACGTCCGTATCGAGATGAAATGCCGGCGTCATCAGCCGATAGAGCGGAAGCGCTACCGCATAATCGCCGCCGCGGGCGGCGTTGAACAGCGATACGCACTCGGCCGGCCATGCATTGGTCATGCCCGAAACCCAGCCGGCGACACCGAGCGTCAGGCTTTCAAGGATAAGATCGTCGACGCCGCAAAAGATGTCGAAACGGTCGCCGAAGGCGTTGAACAGGTCGGTTACCCTGCGGCTATCGCCGGTCTCTTCCTTGATGGCGACGATGCCAGGAACATCGACCAGCGCCTTCAGCGTCTCGACGTCGACGTCGACCTTGTAGGCGAGCGGATTGTTGTAGATCATCACCGGCAGGTCGCTGGCCTCGGCCACGGTCTTGTACCATGCCACCGTCTCATGGCGGTCGGTGCGATAGGCGAGACTGGGGAAGGTCATCAGCCCCTCGGCTCCAAGCTTCTGGTAGTTGCGAGCCGCCGCGGCCGCGTCGTCGGTGGATAATTCCGCAAGACCGGAGAGCAGCGGCACCCGTCCCGCCACGACTTCCCTGGCCGCTGAAACCACGGCATCGCGCTCGGCCTGTGTCAGCGTGGCATTCTCGCCAAGCATGGGCAGGACGATCACGCCTGACACGCCGTTCTGAACAAGCCGCTCGATGCTGGCTTGCGTGGCTTTCAGGTCGACTGCGCCGGAAGCCTGCATCTTGGTCGTCACTGCTGGAAACACGCCGCTCCAGGTCATGGAATGCTCCTTGGTTGGGGTGTGGCCGGCGGAGGCGTCATAGAAGGGACGCATGCCGTATCGCCGGTCGGCACCAGCTTCCCATTTCTAACGCCACATGTTGACCTGCCAAGCCGCAAATGCGTCTTCGCCATAGCCCAGCGGTTTGTCGCGAAAAAACCGCCGCCGACCGTCAGCGGCCTATTGCAGCGGATGCCGATGCGATCGGCGCCAGCAGCAGCATGCCAAGAGCCGGGCGCATAAGACGGCTGCTTCGGGTAACGGCGCCTAACCGGTCGCCAAGGCGCGCGCCGCTCTGGTCAGGCCGTCACGTAAATGCTCCCGGCCTCGACGGTGACTGGGAACGTCCGCGCGCGAACGGACGGGTTGACCAGGGCCGCACCCGTCTGGATGTCGAACTCCCACCCATGCCAGGCGCAGCGAACGATTTCGTTCTCGCGGTGGTAGATGAATTCGGGTCCCTCGACTGGAGCGGTCGTTCCGCATTGCGGCCCTTCGCAAAGCGGAGCGCCTCGGTGAGGACAAACATTCAGCAGCGCATGGAAACTATCGCCGATCCGGAACACGCCGATCGACAGGCTGCGCACCTTGGCGATGAATGGCGTCCCGACCTGGATCTCGTCGGCGCGACAAATATACGTCTTCTCGGCCATTTGGGTCCTCGTCACGCTGCCGCGGCGGCTTGCGGGCGGGGGATCCACTTGTAGACGTCCAGCGCATTCTGGCCGAGCACCTTGCCGCGCCATTCCGGCGGGATGTGCAGCGTGTTGACGTCATCGTAATCCCAATGCGGGTAGTCGGACGCAAACAGCAGCGTGTTCTCCCCGTCCATCGCCTCCAGGATCGCCCAGAGGTGTTTGACGTTCGACGGTTGCTCCAATGGTTGCGTGGAGAAGCGTATGTTGCGTCGACAATATTCCGACGGCAGCATCTTCAGCCATGGCGTCTCCTTGCGCAGGGCTTTGTAGTCGGCGTCAAGTCGCCAGAGCACCGACGGCACCCAGGCGATGCCGCACTCGATGACGACAAAGTAAAGATCCGGCCATTTTTCGAACACACCATGCGCGATCATGCTCGCGACATGCGACATGGCCGACATGTGCAGGATCGCATGGGTCTCCCAGAAGAAAGTCGTGGGCGCGGGCGCGACGGCATTCCAGTTGATGCCGCCATGCCCGCCAAGATGTATGGCGAACGGCAAGCCGACCTCGGCACAGGCCTCGAAGATCGGGTGATAGAACGGATCGCCATACGGCCGCACCGAGCCTTGGGAGGCCAGAACTTGCGCCATCCGGGGATGCGCGCCGAGCCGCCGGATCTCCGCCGCCGCAAGGCGTGGGTCCTGCGGCGCGATGACGATGGAGCCCATCAAGCGGCTGTCTTTCGGCAGCCATTCATTGATCTGATAGTCGTTATAAGCGCTTACCAGCGCGCTGGCGTAATAGGGATTTGCCAGCGTCGAAGCCTCGATCGGCTCGTCGCCAGTCAGGATTGCCACTCCGATATTGTATTTATCGAGGTGCTTCTCCTTCATGATCAGGTAATTGTCCGCCTCGACCTTCGGCCGCACGTCCTTCCGGGAGAAATCCTGCGGATGAAACCAGGGGCGATGGCCGTGCGGAAAGGCGCCGACGGGGCCGGTCTTCTCGCCTTCGATGAACATGTCTTTCCAGACGCCGGACAGGTAGGGCTCCAGCACCGTCGCGCTGGACCAATAATTGTGGCAATCGCAATCGACTATGAACACTTGTCCCTCTTGATGATGCGGGCGCCGCTGAACGCCCCTGGATTCCTGCATCGAACTTCCGCCTTGTCAGTGTTTGGATCAAGCGTATGATCGGGCCGATACGATCGTAAAAATCGATTGGCTTGCCTATGCAACTGGAACAGGTCGAAACCTTTCTGGACATCATAGAATCGCGGAACTTCAACCGGTCGGCGGAGCGCCTCGGACTGACGCAATCGACGGTCAGCACCCGTATCAAGAACCTGGAAACCGCCGTTGGATCCGAGCTCTTCCACCGCGGACGCGCCGGTGCCGAGCCAACGGCGGCAGGGCGGCGGTTTGAGGCCTACGCGCGGTCGATGCTGTCGACCTGGTCCCAGGCGCGTCACGATGTGCGCGCCTTCAACAGGTTCGAGGGCAGCCTACGGGTCGCTGCCCAGGTCGGGATGACCCGCTCGATCCTGCCTGGTTGGCTGGAAATGCTGCTGCAAGTCTTGCCCCGGTCCTCGATCCACGTCGAATCCGATTATTCGCCGCAGATGATATCGGATCTAAGCCTGGGAAACCTCGATATTGCCGTTGTTTATGCTCCGCGCTACCTGCCCGAGATCACATATGACCAGCTCATGGTCGAGGAATATATGATGGTCTCGACCACGGCGCGCAGGCTTTGCGATGTAAGCCCCGACAGTTACATCCGGCCGGGCTACACGGTGGTGCTCGAGAAGGCTCATGCCGAGGCGCTGCCAAACCTGACTGCGTGCCGGCTTTCGATGGGCTCCGAGAGGCTTGCGGACAATATGCTGCGGCGGGCCGGCGGCACATGCTACATGCGCGCCGACGATGCGCGACGCTTCGCCGCCGAGCGGCCCTCTCACATCGTGGAAGAAGCTCCAACTCTGCATCAGCCCGTCTACACGGCGGTCCTCGCCCGACGCCGACATGAGTCGATCATAAAGAAGGGCGTCCGCGCGCTTCACCTCGCCGTCATGTCGCTGGAGAGTTGATCGATACAATCGATCGTAAACGGCTGAAGCGCCTCCTGTATCGAATGCAGGCCTGCTGGCAAGTGCTGATCGCATGGCGGCACACCGCCTAAGCGATCTTTATCGCCCCGCAGATTTCTTCGACCAGCATTGCGGCCGAGACCCAGCCGGGGTCCGCATGGAGCGAGCGCTCGCCGAGACGCGCGGCGCGACCGACGGTTGCGATCATGTCGCGCGTCGCTTCCGCGCCCCGGCGGGCAGCGGCGGCTATGGCATCGGCGTTGCGGCCATTGACTGCCGCGTCGGCGGCCGGCCCCCAGGCGTCGAGCATTGTCCTCTGGCCGGGTTCCGCCTTGCCACGCTGGGCGATGCCGTCGCGCATCGCAGCAATGATGGTACGCAACTCGCCGGTCGGCATCGATGCGCGCGGACCCGCGCCCTTGCCGGCGCGCAAAAGCGCGGTTGCGTAGAGCGGTCCGGAGGAGGCGCCGACTGCGTTGAGAAAGCCTTGGGCGGCGGCATTGAATATATCCTGCAGCGTGCCTTCGGCGGCTTGCGCCGCTTCGGCCGCGGCTTTCATGCCTTGTTCCATGGCGACGCCGTGGTCGGCGTCCCCGATCACTCCGTCGAGCTCGCAGAGCCTGTCGCGTTCCGTCGCCATCCGCTCGGAGAAAGTGGCTTTCAAATCCCCGGTCGTGAAGTCCATCTCGCTCAGCTCCGGAACATGGCGCAGTCGCACTATGGTCGATCATGCGTTGCAATTCGTCATCGAGATGCATGACGGTGATCGAGGCGCCGGCCATGTCGCGGTTGTGACGACGCGGCACTGGATGGCGGCGAGCCAGTCGCGGGGATGACCCAGCCCGGCTTCAGACCGGAAACAGGAAGGCCGTAGCGGGATCGAAGAAAATCTGCCGTCCCGAAGCGGCATCGGTGCCGCCCGGTTCGGCTGTATCCGAAGTTGGCCTGATGTCGATCTCGTCGCCCGACCCCGTGCGCGCCACGACGCGCCGGCGATCGCCGAAGAAGGCGGTGTCGACGATCTCGACGGCAAGCGATGCATTCCCCTCCATGGGGGTCAGGCGGAACGCTTCCGGCCGCACCATCAGCCTGGCCTTTTGGCCGCGGCCGAGCGCCTGTGTGGCTTTCACGCCCTTGACGATCGAGCCATCGGCCAGCCGCACCAAGGCAACGCCGTTCTCTGTTTCGAGGTGCTCCGCCGGCAGGAAGTTGGAATTGCCGATGAAGCCGGCGACGAACTCGCTCGCGGGTCTGAGATAAAGATCCTCGCCGGTGCCGATCTGCTCGATGCGGCCTTCCTTGAACAAGGCGATGCGGTCGGAAAGATGCAGCGCCTCCTCCTGGTCGTGCGTGACATAGAGGATGGTGACGCCGGTCTCACGGTGGATGCGGCGGATCTCGGCCTGGATTTCCTGGCGCAGTTTCTTGTCCAGAGCCGACAGCGGCTCGTCCATCAACAGGATCGGGGGATCGTAGGCGAGCGCGCGGGCAAGCGCCACGCGCTGCTGCTGGCCGCCGGACAGCGCGCCGGGATAGCGGTCGGCAAATTTTTCCAGGCGCACCAGCGCCAGCATATCGGCGACCTTGCGCTTCACTTCGGCATCCGGCCGGCGGCGCACCCGCAGCGGAAAGGCTACGTTCTCGGCGACGCTCAGATGCGGGAACAGCGTGTAGCGCTGGAACACCATGCCGATGTTGCGCTTGTGCGACGGCACCGAAAGCAGCGACTTGTCTTCCAAAAGCACGTCGCCCGCCGTCGGATCCTGGAAACCGGCGATCGCATAGAGCGTCGTCGACTTGCCGGAGCCTGACGGCCCGAGAAAGGTCAGGAATTCGCCCTTCGGCACATCGATGGTGACGTCGTGGACGGCGACGAAGGCGCCGAACGCCTTTCTCACCGCGCGGATGGACAGGAATGGCCGGGTCATCTGGACAGTCTTCTGCGAAGGAGTGCGGTGACGATCATCAGGGCGAGAGTGAGGCCGACGAGCAGGCTGGAGGCGGCGGCGACGACCGGGCTCAGATCGGCACGCAGGCTGCCCCAGATCTTCACCGGCAAGGTCTGCAGGGTCGGGCTCGCCATGAAGATCGCCACCACCACCTCGTCCCATGAGGCGAGGAAGGAAAAGATCGCCGCCGAGAAGATGCCGATGCGGATCGAGGGCAGGGTGATCCTGAGCCTTGCCTGCAGCGGACTGGCGCCGCACACGATCGCCGCGTCCTCGATGGATTTGTCGAAACCTTCGAGCGCGGTGGCGATCGGAATGATGGCGAAGGGCAGCGCCAGGATCGTGTGGGCGATCACGAAACCGATCGTCGTGCCGGCGAGCCCGATGCGCAGGAAAAAGGCGTAGATGGCGATGGCGAAAACCACCACCGGCAGCACCATCGGCGTCAGCAGCAGGCCGCGCAGGAACTGCCGGCCGCGAAATTCGCCCCTGACCAGGCTGAACGAGGCGAGCAGGCCGATCAGAACCGCGAGGATGGCGGCCATCGCGGCGATCTTCGCGCTGGTCAAAGCGGCGTCGACCCAGGCCGGGTCGGCAAGAAGTTCCTGATACCATTTCAGCGTCCAGCCTGGTGGCGGAAAGGCCAGCCAGCGCGACGAGCCGAACGACAACAGGACGATGAAGACCACCGGTAACAGAAGGAAAGCCGCGATGAGCGCAGTGAAGCCGGCGAGCGCCGCACGCAGCCATCCGAGCCGGTCGTAGTCGAGCAGCATCTTAGAGCCCTCCGGCGAGGCGCCTGGCGCCGACCATGCGCAATTGGATCGCGTAGAGCACCATGGTGACGGCGAGCAGCACGAAGGCCGCAGCACTTCCGAGCCCCCAGTTGAGCAGCGACTGCACCGTCTGGGCGATCATTTCGGCGAGCATCATGTTCGATGTGCCGCCGAGCAGCGCGGGCGTCACGAAATAGCCGAGCGACATGACGAAGACCATCAGCCCGCCGGCGGCGATGCCGGGCAGCGACAGCGGTAGCAGGATGCGGCGGAATGCCTGCGACGGGCTAGCGCCGCAAAGGGCGGCGGCGCGCAGCGTCATCGGATCGATGGCGCGCACCGTGCCGACCAGCGGCAGGATCATGAAGGGCAGCATGATGTAGACCATGCCGATGGTGACGCCGGTCAAATTGTTGATGAGCGGCAGCGGCTCGTGGATGACGCCGAGCCCCATCAGCGCCCGGTTGATCACACCGGTGCGCTGCAAAAGCACCATCCAGGCATAGGTGCGGGTGAGGAGATTGGTCCACATCGACAGGATGATGATGCCGAAGACGACCGAACCGAGCGCCGGCGGCATGATCGCCAGCATCCAGGCGACCGGAAACGCGACGAGGATGGTCACGACGGTGACGACGGCCGCGACCAGGAAGGTGTTGAGAAACACCCGCACATAAGTGCCGCTGCCGAACAGCGCGGCATAGTTCTGCAGGCCGGGCCCGGGATCGGTGACGCTGCGCAGCAAGAGCGCGACCACCGGCACGACAAAGAACAGGCCGACCAGCACCAGGGCCGGCAGGGCGCCGCCGCTGCCGGCCGGCAGGCCGGCAATCGAGCCGCGGCTGAGGGAGTGTGCTTGCATCGAGCGGTTCCCGTCGTCCCGAAGGGGGAGCGGCTTGCCGCGCCCCCGGCTTGCTGTGGCGCTACTTGGTCTGCCAGGCGTACCAGCGCGTGGCGATCTCGTCGCGGTGTTCGGCCCAGTAGTTCACGTCGAGATTGATCTGACCCTCGACATGCGCGTCGGGCAGCCCTTTCACCACGTCGGCGGGCATTTCGGCCTTGGCCTTGGTGTTGATCGGCGCGTAGCCGCTTGCCTCGGCGAATTTCGCCTGGCCGGCCGGGCTGGTCGCGGCGGCGAGGAACTTCATCGCGCTGTCCTTGTTCTTGGCGCCCTTCGGCACGACGAGAACGTCAGCGGCGGTGAGGTTCTGGTTCCAGGAGACGCCGACATCGGCGCCGTCCTTCTCGAGCGCAAAGACACGGCCGTTCCAGAGCTGCCCGAAGGCAGCCTCGCCCGAAGCGATGAGCTGCTGCGACTCCGCGCCGCCGCCCCACCAGACGATATCCGACTTGATCGTGTCGAGCTTATTGAAAGCGCGCTCGAGATCGAGCGGATAGAGCTTGTCCGCCGGCACGCCGTCGGCGAGCAGCGCGATCTCGATCACGCCCGGCGCCGACCATTTGTAGAAGGTCCGTTTGCCGGGAAACTTCTTGGTGTCGAACATGTCGGCCCAGCTTGTCGGTTCACCCGAAACCACGCCCTTGTTCCAGGCCAGCACGAAGGAATAGTAGAAGCTGCCGACGGCGTGCTCGTTGCTGAAGCGTGGGTCGAGATCGGCCTTCGGCACGGCGGCGAAGTCGATCGGCTCGAGCAGCCCGTCCTTGGCGGCCTTGATGGCGAAATCCATTTCCACGTCGACCACGTCCCAGGTCACGTTCTTGGCGTCGACCATGGCCTTCAGCTTGCCGTAGTCGGTCGGGCCGTCCTGCAGCACCTTGATGCCGGAGCTCGCCGCGAACGGCTCGGCCCAGGACTTGGTCTGCGCTTCCTGCGTGGTGCCGCCCCAGCTGGTGAATACCATTTCGTCGGCCTTGGCGGCGGTTGCCGATAGCAGTCCGGCGAGCACGCCGGCTAAGATCAGTCTCATGTCATTCTCCTCTGATTTCTCTGTTCCGTTTCTTGTTCTTGTCGCTGCACCCTCGGCATGCGTTCTCAGCGCATGACGAAGGGATCGGGAATCGGCTCGTCCGAGGTCTTGATCCAGACCGATTTCGAGCGCGTGTAGTCGCGGATGGCGTCGAGCCCGCCTTCGCGGCCAAGACCCGACAACCCGTAGCCGCCGAAGGGAACGAGCGGCGACACGGCGCGATAGGTGTTGACCCAGACGACGCCGGCACGGATGTCGCGCGCCATGCGGTGCGCCTTGCCGAGATTCGAGGTGAAGACGCCGGAGGCGAGACCGAAGGGCGTGTCGTTGGCTAGAGCCAATGCCTCGGCCTCGGTGTCGAAGGCGAGCACGCTCAACACCGGCCCGAACAATTCCTCGCGCACGCAGGGCAGGTTGCTATCACCGGCATCGACAATCGTCGGTGCATAGTAGAAGCCAGCGCCGGCGTCGGGGCGTTTGCCGCCGGTGACCAGCCTGCCGCCGGCGGCGAGGCTTTCGGCGACGATTGTCTCGATCCGGTCGCGCTGGCGCAGGGTCGCGAGCGGCCCCATTTCGGTGGCCGGATCCTGAGGATCGCCGATGCGGATCGCCTCGGCCTTGCGCTTCAACCGGCCGAGGAATTCTTGCCTCGCGGAGCGCTCGATCAGCAGGCGCGAGCCGGCGACGCAGCTCTGTCCGGTCGCCGCAAAGATGCCGGCGACAACCGCATTGGCGGCGCTGTCGAGGTCGGCGTCGGCGAAGACCACGACCGGGCTCTTGCCGCCGAGCTCGAGGGTCGTGTGCGCGAGGTTTTCCGCCGTGTTCCTGACGATGGCGCGCGCCGTGGCCGGGCCGCCGGTGAAAGCGACGCGCGAGACCAGCGGATGACTGGTCAGGCGCCGTCCGCACTCCTGGCCGAAGCCCGTGAGGATATTGACGGTGCCGGCCGGAAAGCCTGCTTCGCTGACCAACTCGGCGAAGGCGAGCAACGGTGCCGGGCCGTCCTCTGAGGCCTTGAGCACCACCGTGCAGCCCGCGGCAAGCGCCGGGCCGAGCTTGACCGCCGAGAGGAAGAGCTGCGAGTTCCACGGCACCACCGCGGCGACCACGCCGATCGGCTCGCGGCGGATGGTGACGTCGAGATCGGCCTTGTCGATCGGCACATGCGCGCCTTCGTGCTTGTCGGCGAGTCCGCCATAGTAGCGGTAATAGTCGCCGACATAGGCGATCTGGGCGCGCGTCTCGCGGATGATCTTGCCGGTGTCGCGCGTCTCCAGCTCGGCCAGGCGGCCCGCATTGGCGGCCACGAGGTCGCCGAGCCTGACCAGCAGCTTGCCTCGCGCGGTTGCTGTCATCGATGCCCAAGGGCCGGTGCGCAGCGCACGATGCGCGGCCTCGACGGCGCGGTCGACATCCGCTTCGCTTGCAGCCGGCATCTTCGCCCATGGCGCACCGGTCGACGGATCGACGCTGTCGAAGCTGGCCGACGGCTCGTCGAAGCGGCCGTCGATGAAGTTCCTGAATGCGGCGTCGGTCATGGCCTTGCCCGTTCGTTCGCGATCAGATGAAGGCCGGCATCACCCGGTCGATGAACAATTGCAGCGATTTCTTCTTGCGCTCGTGCGAAAGGCCGCTGTCGATCCAGATCGAGTACTGGTCGAAGCCTAGCGTCTCATAGGCTTTCAGCCGCGCGACCACCTCGTGCGCCTCGCCGATCACCAGGTTCTGGCGCATCTTGTCCGGCGCGTATTGCGGCATGGCCGCGATCTCTTCGGCGCTCAGCGGTTCCAAAATGCCCTGGTGCACCGGCTTCTTGTTCTGGAACCAGGCGCCGAACTGGCAGTAGAAGTTCGACAGATCCTGGCTCAGCCGATCGGCATCGGCGGCGTCCTCGGCGACGAACGTGTGCATCAAGAGCATGATTTCCGGACGCGGGATTTCAGGATGCGCGGCGCAGGCGTCGTTAAACCGCTGCATGAGGCTTGCAACCTCATCGTCGCCGGACGCCAGTGGCGTCACTTGGACCTTGCATCCGTTGGCGACAGCGAAGTCGTGCGAGTTCGGATCGCGCGCCGCCACCCAGATCGGCGGGTAGGGCTTTTGCAGGGGTTTGGGAGAGGAGGTGGTTGGCGGGAACTGCCAGAATTCGCCGGAGTGCTCGTAGTCGCCGTCCCAGAGACCTCGGATCGCCGGAATGATCTCGCGCATGCGCTGCCCGGCGCCCCAGGCATCGAGCCCGGGGAAGACGCGCTGATATTCGTAGCTGTAGGCGCCCCGGGCGATGCCGATGTCGAGCCGGCCGCCGGCAATCACGTCGGTCATCGCCGCCTCGCCGGCAAGCTTGATCGGGTGCCAGAAGGGCGCGATGATGGTTCCGGTGCCTAGGCGGATGCGGCTGGTCTTGGCCGCAAGATAGGCGATGTTGATGAATGGATTGGGCGAGATGGTGAACTCCATCCCGTGATGCTCGCCGATCCAGGCGGTCTCGAAGCCCGCCTGTTCCGCCAGCAGGACCAGCTCACCCAACTCGCGCAACAACTCCGAATGCGGCTTGGCGAGATCCGAGCGTTCCATATGCACGAAGAGCGAGAACTTCATCCCTGGTCACCTGTATTGAGGGCGGCGGTCCTGGCGAGCGGCCTTACCTCGCCTTCGACCTCGTTGCCGACATAGACGCCGAATGCGTCTTCAGTGCATTCGCGCACATAGCGGGTGAGCATCGAGCGGATGGCCGGATCGGCGATCTTCAAGCCGTCGATCGCGTCGATGTCGATCAGCCGGATGCCTCGATCGCTGGAAGCCGGCACGTCGAAGGTACCGCGATAGTAAACATGGGTGCGCGAGGGATTGCCCGCGTCGTCCCATACGGCGAAGAGGAAGCCGAGCTGGGCCTCGATGGCCTTTGCGGCCAGAAGCCCGTTGAGGCTCTTGCCGTCGCTTGCCGAGCCCAGCCCCCGGCCGCGCGGCAGTTCGAGGAAGCCGTCTGGCGTTTCGAGGAACAGGATACGGCCGCCGTTTTCGAGGATGGCGCCGACATCGGTGCCGGGCTGGGCGGCGGCCAGCGCCTCCTGACTGAGCCCGGGCGTGATGTAGGCGCCGCGGCAATAGCCGAGAGGCTGCGAGGTATTGTGCTGGAAGTCGCGGACGCGGCCGATCAGGATCGAATGGTCGCCCGCCTCGACCAACCGCTCCATATCGCAGTCGAAGGTTGCGACCGAGCCGTCGAGAACCGGACTGCCGGTCTTCCCCGGGCGCCAGTCGACCGACGCGAATTTATCCGCTGCCTTCGAGGCGAAGATGCCGGAGGCCGCTTTCTGGGTCTCGTTCAAAATGTTGATGGCGAAGCTCTTCGATGTCGCGAACACCGGATGACCGAGCGCCTTGTGGGCGATGCAGACCAGCACCAGCGGCGGATCAAGCGACACCGATGTGAACGAGTTGGCGGTGAACCCGCGCGGCTCGCCTTCCGCGCCGATCGTGGTGACGATGGTGACGCCTGTTAGGAAGGAGCCGAGCGCACGCCGGAACTCGCCGCTGTCGAAGCTGGCGTCCGCTGCTGCTCCTTGCTCCAGGCTTTCACCTTCGTTCAGGAACTCGGCGATGCATCGTGAGGTGAGATCCGGTGCCGCCGCCGCCATCATGTGCCTTTGGCCGGCGAGAACGGTGCAGCGGCCATGCGGCGCGAGCCTGGCCATGGCGGCCGACATTGCCGGCGAGGAGTTCTTGTCCTCGGAGCCGGTGATGAACAGCGCCGGCATGGCCAGGGTCTGCAGGCGCTCGGCGTGGTCGCGGTCGGCACGGGCGAACAGGCGATAGGTGCGGGCGTAGCCTTCGGGATCGACCTCGCTCAACGCTGCCGCCGCCTTCCCGGCCGCCGCCGTGAGCTCGGCCGGAACCGGATCGCCGAACCAGCGGGCGATGGTCTGGGCGACCCCCGCCGCATCGCCGTGGCCGGTGAGCGCCGCCGCGCGCTCGAGCACGGCTTGGGCCAGATCAGGCGGACGACGGAACACGGCGTTGAGCGACACGACACGGCGGATGCGCTCCGGCGATAGCAGCGCGAGTTCCTGCGCGACCAAAGCCCCCATCGAGTGACCGACGACGGACACCTTGTCGAGGCCGAGATGATCGAGCAGCCGGATCGCCTGCGCGGCATAGTCGGCGAGTTCCGGCTCCTGCGGCGGCAGCGGCGAGCGGCCGTGGCCAAGCATGTCGATGGCGATCAGGTCGAAGCGGTCAGCCATCCGCTGGATCTGCGGCTGCCAGATCGTCGCGTTCATGCCGACGCCGTGGATGAACAGCACCGGCGCGCCCGATCCGGCGCGGATAAAGCCGGTTCCGTCGGGCGCGGCTGCCCGGGTCCATCCAGGTGCGACGGCGTCAGCCATGCAGGTCGCCCACTTCCTTGAGGTCCTGATAGCGGTCGCCGATGCGATGGTGAGGACGGCCGCCGATCGAAGCACCGAGCGCCACGACCAACTCGTCCGGCGCCGGTGCGTCGCCGATCTGGAAATGCACGGTCAGATAGTGCGAGCGGCGGCCCTCGTCATTCTTGTCCATCAGCGGAATCATGATCGGTGTGTTCGGCCCACCACGCAGATTGGTGAAGGCGAGATAGGTCTTGGCGGCGACGGCGCGGCGATAGTGATTGCCGAAATGCAGTGTGTGGATCAGCGCCGAGGCATGCTCGATCTCGCCCGACGTGCCGCAGATCGCGGCCTTGCCGTAGCCCTCGATCGCCTCGGCCGAGCCGGCGGCGGCAACGATCTCGCGGGTCAGCGTTTCTCCAAGCACCGGCGCAAAGGCGCGGATCTCGGGCGAAAGATCCTCGATGAAGCCGCGACCCGCCCAGGGGTTCGTCAGCACGGCGGCGACGCCGATCAGGCGCAGCGGCTTGGATGCTGCCTTGCCGCCTTCGATCAGCGTGTTCTCGCTGTAAGTGACGATCTTGCGAATGGGCGGCTGCATGGAAACCTCTGTCAGGTGGCGATCGAGAAACGCCAACTTCTCTGTCGTCTTATGGTATACCATAGTATGGAGCACCAAATACCTTGTCAACCTGCCATGGAATCTGTTTTCGTGGCGGCCAAGGGAGCAGAGACATGCAGGACGACACGCTTCGCATCGATCGCAGCGCCAAAACCTTGAGAACATTGGCCCTTGAGCGCATGCGCGAGGCCATAATGGATTTTCATTTCCAGCCCGGCGAAAGGCTGGTCGAGCGGCCGCTTTGCGACCAGCTCGGCGTCAGCCGATCGGTTGTGCGCGAGGTCCTGCGGCAGCTGGAGGCTGAAGGCCTTGTGCAGATGATCCCCGGGCATGGTCCGGCTGTGGCCAAACCGGATATCGGCCGCACCGACGAGATCTATGAGCTCAGGGCTTTGCTCGAGGGCATCGCGGCGCGCGCCTGCGCGCAATCGGCCACCAATGGCCAACTGGCCGTACTGGAGCACGCCCTCGGCGAGCTCTTCGAGGCCTGGGCCTCGGGCAAGCCGCCGGCAGTGATGCGCGCGACGACGAAGTTCTACGAAGCGCTTTTCGAGGCTGCGGACAAGCGTGTCGCCTGGGAGATCGTCAGCGGGTTGAATGTGCGCATCAACCAGCTGCGTTCGATGACGATCGCCTCGGCAAACCGTCGCGAGCCGGCGATCGCCGAGATGAACGCGATTATGGATGCGATCCGGGCGCGTAAGCCGCAGGAGGCGGAAGCCGCGGCACGGCGCCACGTCGAATCCGCCTGGAAGATCGCCCGGGACAAACTGCGCCTTGACCCTCTCTAAAGCGCGTCGCGCCGGAACGGGATTCAGGCGACGCGCTTTCGCACAAATCCCGCCATGCCGAATTCCGGTTTATCCTATTGGGGACCACCTACGAGAAGACGGTCAGGCGAGCTCCGCCACAGCTTATCCGACGGTAAATGAAGGGTTCGCCCGCCGCATTGTCTGCCGCGGCGCGCCGCGTTTCGTCGGTGAGCATGCCCACCCGGGCATGGATCGGCGATTTGATGCAGACCGGATCCGTTGCGGCGGCATCGCCGGCAATCGCCATCGCCTGACATCTGCAGCCGCCCCAATCGATCTCGCGCCGCTCGCAGCTTCGGCACGGCTCCAGCATCCATTCGGTACCGCGAAAGGCATTGAATGCCGGTGAATCGGTCCAGATCTCGGCCAGCGAGCGCTCTCCGAAACGCTCGAAGCGGAGCGAAGGAATGGTCTGCGCGGCATGGCAGGGCAGCACCGTGCCGTCGGGCGTCACGATGAAGGCGTCGCGCGCCCAGCCGCCCATGCACGGCTTGGGATAGACGGCGAAATGATCCGGCGGGACGAAATCGATGTTGATGACGCCGGCAAGCCGTTCTTGCGCCGCCGCGACGATCTCCGCCTGCCGCTCGACCGCGGCGCGTTCGGGCATCAGCGCATTGCGATTGGCCAGCGCCCAGCCGGCATACTGCACATTGGCGATCTCGAGCCGTTCGGCGTCCAGCGAAAGAGCCAGGTCGATGAATTCCGGCACTTCCTCGATGTTGTGGCGATGGATCGGCGCATTGATGGTGAGCGGCAACCCGGCCGCGCGGGCGCGGCGTGCCGTCTCCAGCTTCTTTTCGTGGCTGCCGCTGTGGTTGCCGATACGGTCGGTCGTCGCCGGGCGGGCGCCCTGGAAGCTCAGCTGCAGGTGGTCGAGCCCGGCTTCGGCAAAGGCCTCGATGCGGCCCTCGGCAATGTTGATGCCGGCGGTGATGAGATTGGTGTAGACACCGCGCGCCGAAAGCCCGGCGATCAATTGCTCGAGATCGCGGCGCAGCGTCGGCTCGCCGCCGGACAGATGCACCTGCAGAACGCCGAGATCGGCGGCCTGCGAGAAAAGATCGAGCCAGGTCTGGGTGTCGAGCTCACGATTGGCCTTGAGCAATGCGAGCGGATTGGAGCAATAAGGGCACTGCAGCGGGCAGCGATGCGTCAGTTCCGCCAGCATGCCGATCGGAGGCAGAAGCGGCTCGCTCATAGCTTCACCAGCAGCTTGTCCGACCATTCTTGGAGGAAGGCGATGACATCGGCCGCTACGGCCTTCTGTTCAGCATCGTAATCGGCCGCAAGACCAGCGATGATGTAGCCGACGGTGGACCGCCCGTCGCAGCGGCGCAATATGTCGAGACTGATATCGTTCGGCCAGAATACCCTTTCCGGCGAAAGCACGGCGAAGGCCTGCCGCACGGGATCGTATTGTATACGCACGTGCCTCGGCAGCGATGGCATCGATTGCAACGAGACGATGGCTCTCTCGCGCAGCGCCATCATCGGG
Organism: Mesorhizobium sp. M1A.T.Ca.IN.004.03.1.1; assembly: GCF_003997555.1. Lineage (NCBI taxonomy): Bacteria > Pseudomonadati > Pseudomonadota > Alphaproteobacteria > Hyphomicrobiales > Phyllobacteriaceae > Mesorhizobium > Mesorhizobium sp. M1A.T.Ca.IN.004.03.1.1. The sequence continues at coordinate 45,639 of NZ_RZTV01000013.1, forward strand.
TTGCCTCCGGCTGGAAGGCGCCCGGAGGGACGTTTCCCGGCGCGCCATAGGCATGTTGAAGCGCATCGAGCATGGCCCACAATATATCGCATTTGAACACCAGCGCATCGATCGCCTGCTGCTGGCGCTCGGCCGTGTCGGCGTGGCCCAGCACATAGGCGAGGGCGAAGTCGGCGTCGCGCGTTGCCTGTTCCGGCCGCCGGCTGAAATAGGCCAGCGTGTCCTCGGTGATGTAGTCGTATTTGGCCAGCATCGCCGGCACTCGCTCGCCGATGATGATCGGCGAGAACATCTCGGTCAGCGACGATGCCACCGCCTCGAGCAGCGTGCGGTTCGTGCAGAAGGAAAGATAGGCGCCGACGGCGAAGCGGGTCGCCGGCAGCGCCAGCCTTTCGCTCTTGACGGCTTCGGCATCGAGCCCGAGCGAGGTCGCCAGATGCAGCCAGCGCGCGATGCCGCCGCTCCAGCCGTCCTCGCCGTCGTGATCCTCGATGCGTTTGCGCCAGGCGGCGCGAAACGCCGGATCCTCGGCATGCGCCAGGATCATGGCGTCCTTGCGCGGAATGACGGCCTGGTAGCAGTAGCGGTTCAATGCCCAGGCCTGCATTTCGGCCTTCGTCAGCACGCCACTGGTCATCCTGTGATGAAAGGGATGGCGGTTGTGATAACGCTCGGCGCCGACCTGCCGCAGCACGGCCTCGAGCTCGCTCTTGGACAGACCATGTCGCGCCGCGTCGTGGAAGTCGCTCAAAGTTCGATCTCCATTCCGTCGCTCCCGATTTCCCAGCCAGCCGCTCTGACCGCCGCGTGTTCGGCGGAACTCTCGTCGAGAACAGGATTGGTATTGTTGATGTGGATGAAGACGCGGCGGCCGGTCCTCACATCGGCCAAGGCGGCGATCGAACCCGCTTCTCCAGACATTGCGATGTGCCCCATGCGCGCACCGGTCTTCTGGCCGACGCCGGCGATGATCATCTCGTCGTCTGTATAGACAGTGCCGTCGAACAGAAGGCAGGCGGCGTCCGCCAGACGCGTGCGCAGGGCGGCATCGATGCCCGCGCAGCCGGGAATGTAAAAGAAAGCAGCGCGACTTCCAGCCCCGCTGATACGCACGCCGATCGTGGCGCCCGTGTCGGAGCTGAAATCGGCGCTTGGATCGCCTCTTTGCTCGAGATAGAGCGCGATCTTGCCGGGCACGGGAAAGGCGTCGACGACCACGCCGGTCTGCTGGCCGTCCGCGTTGCAGATCGCCACTTGCTCCGTTGGCGCCAGAAGGCGGCGCGGCACGATCGCCGGATCGAGAACGTTGAAGATCGAATTCGCCGCCAGCGTCGCCAGCACCTGTGCCGTTGCATAGATTGCGAAGGGCTGCCGCTCCCGCAGGCTGAGCAGGCCGGCGACATGGTCGACGTCGCCATTCGTCAGCACGACCGCGCGGATGGGCGTCGAGCGCAGCGGCGCATCGGCCGCGGGCTGCAGTTCGGGCGTTTGCGCAATCTGCCGGCCAATGTCGGGCGACGCGTTGAACAGAACCCAGCCTGTCCCGTCAGCCGATACGGCAATGGACGACTGGGTCCGCGAATGCACGCCAGCCATGCCGCTCCGAGCCGAGCGGCTCAGGCGATAGTTGCAGTTCCATTGCGGAAAGCCGCCTCCCGCCGCCGATCCTATGATCTTCACGCGCATAGCGATGCCTGCTCTGCGGCCCATTTGACCGGCGCCAAATTCTCGGTGGCAAACGGCTTCGCGCCCGCGCTTCCCGCGGCAGCCCCCGTCTCGACGACCTCAAGCGGCAAGGGGATGCATGCCCCCACAGCCAGGGACACGCAGCTCTGCGGCCTACTTCCTGGGAGGCGTTTCAGCAGGCAGATACCGCGAAATCTCGAAGCCCGCGGCAACCTGGCACATCGTCGGTTTCTTCCAGCTCTTCTTCTTCATTGCATTCTCCTCTTTAGCCAGCCCGAAGGGACCGGCCCTCATTGGCGCCATTGCGGGCAATGCAATGGCTCATCCATCACCTCACAAACGGACAAATGAAACGCTGGGTTCTCAAACAGCCAAAACCCAGGAACAAAACACAACTGCCTAGCTCAGGGATGAGTTCCTTAGCTTCGTGTCTCTCCCGTTCGATCAAGCTCACCCCGGCGACCAGTTGCGGCACCTTGCGCTGCATGCAGGGCCCAGTCCGGATCGGTGTTCGCGGCCGTGGCGCCGGCGTGGGGCATGAGCATGACAGCCGCACCAGGCTGCGAACCAGGCGCATCCGTTCCATCAACCGTTTCCTCCCGCGCCTTGTTTGCGGGTTATCAGTCCGCGCGAAGGGTCATAAGCGATGATGGCCCCCCCGAGAAACAGCAGCGTGCAGCCGGCGACGACGCCCAGCGACACCCAATCGATCTGCCCGTAGAAGGCGAAGCGGATCAACTCGACGGCATAGGTAAAGGGGTTGGCGAGGCAGAGCTTGTAAAGCAGCGGGCTCGCTTCCTGGATGCGCCACAAAGGATAGAGCGCCGGCGACGCGAAATAGCCGGGAAAGATCACGAAGTTCATGATCCCGGCAAAATTCTCGAGCTGCTTGATCATCGAGGACAGGAGCATGCCGAGCGCGCAAAGCATCATCCCCGACAGGAACAGGGCCGGCAGCACGAATAGGTAACCGAGCGGCGGCGCCTTGACGCCCCAGAACCAGGCAACGATCAGAAAGGCATAAACCTGCGCGATCGACACGGAGACGCCGGCGAGCATCTTCGACACCAGCAGATACCAGCGGGGAAATGGGCTGACCAGCAGGATGCGCATATTGCCCATCTCACGGTCGTAGACCATCGACAGCGAAGACTGCATGCCCGAGAACAGCAGGATCATGCCGCACAAGCCCGGCGTGATGTAGACCTCGTAGAGCACGTAGGTCTTGTAGGGCGGGATGATCGAGACACCGAGCACCTGCCGGAACCCGGCGGCAAAAATGAACAGCCAGACGAGCGGTCGCACCAGCGACGAGATGAAGCGCTCGCGCTGGTGCAGGAAGCGCAGCCCTTCCCGCACGACGACGCCTTTGAGGCAGATGAGGTAGTGACGAAAGCCGAACGCGTCGGACTTCACCGGGGTGACGGCGGCGACCTTTTCCGGCATTGCGGGAGTGCTCATGGCGAGATCTCCGCCTGGCCGGCTGCTTCGCCGCGGCTGAGTTTGGCAAAGGCGTCGCGGATCGACGCGGCGCCACTCGCTTGGACCACGTCGGCCACTTTGCCTTTGGCGACCAGGTCACCTTGCCGCAGCACGACGACATGGTCGCCGTCTTCAACCTCGTCGATCAGGTGGGTGGCCCAAAGCACGCCGATGCCCTCGGTTTCGACCAGCTTGCGGATGGTGGCGAGAATGCCCGCGCGCGACTGGATGTCGAGACCCACCGTCGCCTCGTCGAGCAGCAGCAGGGACGGGCGATGGAGCAGCGCCCGGGCGATCTCGATGCGCCGCATCTGGCCGCCGGAAAGGCCGCGAGCCTTGTCACGCTGACGGCTTTGCATGTCGACTGTCTCGATCAGCGCTGCAATGCGCTGTCGGGCTTCGTGCCGTCCGATGCCGTGCAGCGAGGCGTGATAGGAGAGGTTCTGGTATACGCTCAGGTCGAGGTCGAGCGTGCGTGCCTGGAACACGATGCCGACCCGCCTGAGCGCCTCGCCGGACGCACGGCTGACGTCATGGCCGAAGATGCGGATCGATCCCTGGCGCGTGTCGTAGAGATGACTGATCAGCGAGAACAGGGTCGTCTTGCCGGCGCCGTTGAGACCGAGAAGGGCGGTGAAAGTCGCCGGCGCGATCGAGAACGAGACGTCGTTGAGCGCCCGCTTCGGGCCATAGGAATGGCTGACGCCGGCGACATCGAGTGCCGCCGCTCCGATCCCCGTTTTCGCCGTCCTCGCATGCTGCATGGATGCTCCTTCAGGATGCTATCTAGCGCGCTCGACGTCTTTGGCCCCGGCTTCAGGCCTTAATCTTTCGGCTGCTTTTCTATTTGGGCGATATGACCACCCCCCACGGCTGCTGCCCCACGGTGACCGACTGAACCGGCTCCTCGGTCGCCGTATCGATGAAAGTGATGTCGTTGGAATTGCCGTTCGTTGTGATCAGTGTCTTCTGATCGGGGGTGAAGTCCAGATGCCAGGCGCGCTGTCCGACGAGGATGTAGTTTTCCACCTCGTAGGTTTCGGTGTTGATCACTGCGACATGGTTCGCCGGGCCGAGCGCGATATAGGCCTTCTTCCCGTTGGCGCTGATGGCGATGCCGACCGGCTGGATGGTTTCGGCTCGCAGTCCGGGAATCGCGAACTTGATCCTCTTCACGACCTGGCGCTTGGTGTTGTCGATGACGCTGACGGTGCCGCCGATCTCGGCACTGACCCAGGCCTGCGAGCCGTCGGGCTTGAACGCGGCGAAGCGCGGGCGCGTGTCGACCAGCACGTTGTCGGTTACCTCATGGCTCTCGGTGTCGATGAAATGCGCCATGCTGGTGGTCTCCGAGGTGTTGACCAGGGTCTTGCCGTCGGGGCTGACGGCCATGCCTTCGGGTTCCACGCCGACCGGGATCTCGGACGTGACTTGCTTGCTGTCGAGGTCGATCGCGGTGACCAGATTGTCGTTTTCGTTGGCGACGTAGAGCGCCTTGCCGTCGGGCGAAAGCACGAACAATTCGGGATCGTCGCCGGAGGGCAGCGTGCCGACGACCTGCAGCGTCGTGGTATCGATGATTTGGATCGTATTGTCGTCGCTGGCGCACAAATAGATGAACTTGCCGTCGTGCGAGATGGTGATGCCGCGCGGTCTCTGGCCGACGTCGACGGTCTTGACCACCTGCATGGTCGCCGTATCGACGACGGTCATCGTATTGTCCTTCTCGTTTGAGACATAGGCCGTGTAGGCCGATGCCGGGCCGGCCATGACGCCGGTTGCGAGAATGGCGAGTACGCAAGCTCGGCTCTGCACGAATTCCTCCCGATCGGCGCTACCTGAGAACGCATTTCGTTTCCGGCTGATCGATGCCGAGGGTGTCGAGTTCGGAGACTTGGTGGAGATAGCCCTCCTGGGGAGATGTCGAGACGACCGATTTGGCATCGCCAAGCAGGATCGGCTGGCGAAGCTGGAGGTTCCATTTGCGGAAGGTCAGCTTCTGTCCCTTGAACGCGGCAACCGAGAAGTCGTCCGAGCGGATGTAATCGCTGATCTTTTTCGGATCGTCACCATTGGTGCGCGTGGTGGCTTCGCCGACGGCCCGCACGGCCGTCCAGGCCGACATGTCCTTGGACATCATTCGCCGGCCTGCCGTCTTCAGGAAGCGATTTTGCATTTGAATGCCGCCCCACTGTTCACTCGCGGGATGCCATGACGACGCCACAAGACCGGCCGTGCCTGCGACGAGCCGCGGCATCCAGCTGCGGTAGGGCACGTAGGTCCCGAACACCTCGCTTTCATCGGCCACAAGCAGCACGTCATGCTCCGGCAGGTCTTGCGTGAATACCGAAATCTGTTGCTGTATCTGCGTCGCCCCGGTGTCAGTGCGGCGCGCCGTCCCGGTATCCTTGAATTCTTTCTCCGCGACGATCTGTCCGCCGAAGCGGGCTGCCGCGCGGCGCAACGCGTCGGCATAGAGGCGGTCCTCATCATGCGAGCCGTAGAGCAGCACCCAGTTCGGCCATTTCTTCACCATCAGATACTGCGCCAGAGCGTCGGCGAGCATGCTTCGCGTCGGCGCGATGTGGAAGACGTTTATGCGGCAGTCCTCCTCGCGCAGTCTGTCGTCGGTGGCGCCCACGTTGAAGATCAGCACGCCCTTGTCGCGGGCGATGTCGGCGATCGACAGTAGCTGCTTGGCGGAGAGGTCCGCGAGGACATAGCGTTCGCCTTTGGCAATCAACGCGTTGAATGCCTGAACCGCGTCGGCTTCCGGTTTTATCTCGGTGACATCGAGGCTGAATTTCTGCTTGATGAACTTGCCCGTGGTGTTGTTGTCGCCAATGGCGACATTGGCGCCGGCGACACCTTCGTCACGCGGCGGGGCGTCCAGCAGGGAAAGCGTCAGGCGCGGCGCGTAGGCCCGTAAATAGCCTATCTTGATTTCGGTTATCTTCTCGTCCGGCTTGATCGCTCCGGCCGGCTGCACGGTCGGTTGCTGGGCGAACGCACGTGGAGCAGCAGCGGTCAGGGCCAGAAAGCACAAAAGGGTCGCCAAGGTGCCCGACACCGCGCTTGTCATCGACGAATTACCGTTCTTGCGCCTAAGTCCGATCGTTTGCCGGACCAGCGCGAAGTCAAGGTGCCCCAAGGCGAACTTAGAGAACCGGCGGGATTTATCAACCTCGTGAGCAGGACGTCTCCGGCTCTGCTTGCGACGGATCGCGGTCCTCAGGGCAGCTGGCCGCGCGAAGGTCCGAAGCGGCCCGGACGTATCTCAGGGAAGAGGACGCGGGCTGCTTCGACTGAACCATTTGTCTTTCGTCGCCCCCCGCACCGGCACCGGTTCACGCAGAGTTGCGCTCGGGAACCATGGCGCTCCTGAAGCAAACTTGCGATTTGACGCCCTCAGCTTGACCTTGCGGCGAGGCCTGTCCTCTGATTCCCTGATCTTGGCGGGACCATCTGATTCGTTTGCTAGTTGCTCTGGCGCAGCCACTGCGTCCCGTAGAGAGATCACAATGACCGCCAAGCCGGAAATCCTGGAGATGAGACCTAAGATCACCGTTGTCGGGGTCGGTGGCGCTGGCGGAAACGCCGTCAACAACATGATCGCTGAAGGCCTGCAGGGGGTCGAGTTCGTCGTCGCCAATACCGACGCCCAGGCGCTCACCATGTCGAAGTCGCCGCGGCTGATCCAGTTGGGTGCGCATGTGACCGAGGGCTTGGGCGCCGGATCTCTCCCCCACGTCGGCAGCGCGGCCGCTGAGGAATCCATCGACGAGATCATGGATCATCTTACGGGAACGCACATGTGTTTTATCACGGCGGGCATGGGCGGCGGCACCGGGACTGGCGCCGCGCCCGTCATTGCGCGTGCGGCGCGCGATGCCGGCATTTTGACGGTGGCCGTTGTTACCAAGCCTTTCACGTTCGAGGGCAAGCGCAGGTCCCAGGCCGCCGAAGAGGGCATAGAACGCCTTCGCGAAAGCGCCGACACCGTGATCGTCATCCCCAACCAGAACCTTTTCAGGGTCGCCGACGCCAGGACGACGTTTGCCGATGCCTTCGCTATGGCGGACCGTGTTCTCTACGCCGGTGTCGGCTGCATCACGGATCTCATCGTGAAGGAAGGCCTGATCAATCTCGATTTTGCCGACGTGAAGTCGGTGATGCGGGACATGGGCCGGGCGATGATGGGAACCGGTGAAGCCTCGGGGGAGGGCCGCGCAAGGACGGCGGCCGAGGCAGCAATCGCCAACCCGCTGCTCGATGAGGCTTCCATGACAGGCGCCAGAGGCTTGCTCGTATCGATCTGCGGCGGCACGGACATGACGCTCTTCGAGGTCGACGAAGCCGCGACACGGATACGCGAAGAGGTCGACGCCGACGCCGACATTATCGTCGGCGCCATCTTCGACCAGGCGTTGGCCGGAAAGTTTCGGGTGTCGGTCGTCGCAACGGGTCTGCGGAAGAGCGAAGACATGCCGCAGCTTCAGCAGAGGATCGCCTGAAGCCGGCCTTCCTGGTTGGCGAGATCCCGCCGGCGAATCTCTGCTCGTCGCTATGATCTGGTTGGCTTTCGGTGGACTGCCAAGGCCCCTGCGGCCGGGATCGCGGCGAGCGATCGTAGCTAGGGTTTTCAGTCGAACGAACTGGAGCAGATCAGCTGGCCGTTTTCTGTAACGGGCCATTCTCTCGGCCATGAAGCCCGAGCGGGCTGCGATCTTTGCGCCGGCGCCGGTGAACATTTTTCCCCTGAGAAAGTTGGAGTGCCTTGGGGAAATATCGGAAAGCCACTTGGACAATACGGGATTAACGGGAAGCACGACCAGTGACGCGGAGGGCGTACTCGCTGTCCGGTCCGCGGGTCTGCAGTGGATCACGGTGGCCGGCTCGTATTTCGCCACTGAGGACGGCGAGCCGTGGATGCCGATCGGGCAGAATGACGCGATAAGCTGGCCTGAGCTAAATGGGCTGTTCCGGCGCAAGGACATAGCCGGCGTGGAGGCTCACCTCCGCTGGCTTAGGCAAAGCGGCGTCACCTGCCTCAGGCTGATGCTGGAATATGCTCAGGTCCGCCACCGCTACTTCGAGCGGCCGCTCGGTCGCTTCGTCCCTGCCATGGTGCGGCTGTGGGACGATCTTTTTCGTCTCTGTGAAAAGCACGGCTTGAGAATACTGCTCACCCCGTTCGATACATTTTGGCAGTGGCGGCACTGGCGTCATCACCCCTATAATCAGAGGAACGGCGGCGCGCTGGATCAGCCCTCGCGCTTTCTGGTCTGCACGGCCACGCGCCGCGCCATCAAGGCAAGGCTGGAATTCGCGGTGCGCAGATGGGGCGGCAGCGGCGCGCTCTTCGCTTGGGACCTCTGGAACGAGATCCATCCCGAGCAGGCCGAAGGCAGCGCCGACGATTTCGGCGACTTCATCCACGATCTCGGTGCTTTCGTTCGCCGGCTGGAGATTTCGCTCTACGGCCGCTCCCACCCGCAAACGGTTTCGCTCTTCGGACCGGAGCTTCGCTGGCGGGCGCACATGCCGCTCCGCGAACCTATCTTCCGGCATCCGGATCTCGACTTCGCCTCCCTCCACATCTACGAGGAAGGCACGATCGATCATCCCCGCGACACAGTGGCCCCGGCGCTCGGCCTGGGACGGATCGTCGGCGAGGCCCTGGCCGAAACTTGCGATGGCCGGCCGTTCCTCGACAGCGAACATGGCCCGATCCATACCTTCAAGGACAAGAAGATCACGCTGCCGGAGCCGTTCGATGACGAATATTTCCGCCATATGCAATGGGCGCACCTGGCTGCCGGCGGTGCCGGTGGCGGCATGCGCTGGCCGAACCGTACGCCGCATGTGCTCACACCCGGCATGCGGCGGGCGCAGCGCTCGCTGGCGGGTTTCCTGCCGCTGATCGACTGGAGTCGGTTCCGACGTGTCCATCTCGGCGGCCGGGTGCGGGTTTCCCGCCCCGATGTCGCGGCGGTAGCCTGCGGCGACGATGCCCAGGCGGTGGCCTGGCTGGTGCACCGCGAAACGATCGGGCCCAACGGCATGCTGCAGGCCGACGTGCAAACCGAGCCCGTCATGATCGACCTGCCTGGGCTGGCTCCGGGTAGCTACCGCATAGTCGGCTGGGATACTGCGGCCGGCACGCAAGCGGCGGAATGGCGGGCGCAAGCGGACGGTAGGTTGAAGCTGGAGGTGCCACCGTTCGCGACCGATGTCGCGCTGGCGATTCGCCGATGCTGAGAAGGACCGAAGCCAAGCCGCCTGTCCCTGCCTGCGCATTGCTTTCGGCGAGTCTGACCTGAGTATCGGCGTCTTCTGGATTTTCACGGCTGAGCGGGGAACACTTCATCCACCTCCAGGTTCGGAAGTATGCGTCATGCCCCACCCGCGGCAGCCCACTCAGCTTCGGCAATGAACGAGGACCCGATTCTTCCACTCGCTAAAGCGATCCGAGAGCGCAATGCGGTGCTCTTTGTCGGAGCTGGTGTTTCGATGAGCGTGGGGCTGCCTTCCTGGGAGAAGCTGATTGAACGCATGGCGAGCGAACTCGGCCTGGATGGGGCGAGACCGCGTGATCGCTTCCAAACCCTGGCCGAGTATTACCGGATCAAGCATGGCAGCATCGGGCCGTTGCGCAGTTGGATGGACAGGCACTGGACCGTGACGAGGGAGAAGATTCGGGAGTCCGAACTGCATCGTCTGATCGTCGCGCTGGATTTTCCGGTGATCTACACCACCAACTATGACCGGAACCTCGAAGTCGCCTTTGAGATACACGGCCGCGCATACGTGAAGGTGGCCAATGCTCGGGATGTCTCGAAGGCTCGCCGGGACGTCGCGTGTATCGTGAAATTCCACGGCGACTTCGATGACGATTCCTCGCTGGTCCTTACGGAAACCGACTATCTCGATCGGTTATCCTTCGATTCGCCGCTCGATGTGCGGTTTCGTTCCGATGCGCTGGGCAGCACGGTTCTGTTCGTCGGCTATAGTCTCTCGGACCTGAACATCCGGCTGCTGTTGCATCGGCTTTGGCAGACATGGAACCGTTCGGGCTACGAGGCGGATCGGCCGCCGTCATACATTTTCATGGCGAGCCGAGACCCCGTCGAAGAAGCCGTGCTGGGGCGTTGGGGTATCTCCGTGCTCACAGGCGACAACGACGATCCGGAAGTCGGTCTCGTGAGTTTCCTCAGTCGGCTGGCCGAGGTTGTGAACGATCAGGAGATCACGCTGGGTTGAACGCCGTTCAGCACGCGGCAAGAACGAAGAATTTGCCCAACCCAAAGAGGGTTTCGGCCGTTGGTCGACCGTGCCGGCCAATGCAAGGAGTAGGAATGTGCCGCAAGCCGTTAGCCCAAAAGTGAATCCGGCTGCCAGCGCGGTCACATTCGACAGTTTTTTCATGGGCGGTTTCGAATGCTCCTCGCACCGGCGAAAGGATGGCGTGCGTCTCGATCTCGTGCGGGCGACTGGCCATGATTCTCACGCAGAACGCGACTATCGCGGCTGCGCGAACCTTGGGCTCAGAACTGTTCGTGACGGGCTACGCTGGCACCTGATCGAGAAGGCGCCGGGCGTGTACGATTGGTCGAGTTGGGCGCCGATGATCGAAGCGGCAAATCTCGCCGGCGTTCAGGTCATCTGGGATGTCTTTCACTACGGAACCCCCGATTATCTTGACCAGGGCGGGAAGGAGCTGATCGAGCGCTATGCCGATTTCGCAGCGGAAGCTGTCCGGTTGCATCGGGCCGTCAGCGGGAAGCCTGCGCTCGTCTGCCCGATCAACGAGATATCGTTCTTCGCCTGGGCAGTCGAAGTGGGCTATTTTCCACCGGCCGGCCCAAGGCGAAGGGGTTGGTTCAAACGCCACCTCGTCAAGGCTGCCGTGCAAGGCATACGAGCCATGCGCCAAGCGGATCCAGAATGCCGGTTCATCTGGGCCGAGCCGCTTATTCACATCGCGCCGCGCGATCGAAGCCGCGCGGAAATGCGGGCGGCTGAAAAAGTCCGTCAAGGACAGTTCGAAGCGTACGACATGCTGATGGGGCGCGTCGAGCCGCAGCTTGGCGGCAGCGAAGATCTCATCGATGTCATCGGTCTGAATTTTTACCCGCACAATCAGTGGTACCTGCACGGGCCAACAATCCCGATGGGGCATCACGAATACCGGGCTCTGTCGGAAATGCTCGTCGAGGTCGCCCGACGCTACCGACAGCCGATGTACATTGCAGAGACAGGTGCGGAGGGATCGGGGGGCCCGGCATGGCTTCACTATGTATGCGGCGAGGTGCGGGAGGCTATGAACCAAGGCGCGCCGGTCGGGGGTATTTGCCTTTATCCGATCACGGCTTACCCGGGATGGGACAATTCACGCCACGCCGAAGTTGGCCTTTTCTCCGTCATCCATGCGGATGGATCGCGCCGCACCCGTCAGTCGATGGCCGATGAACTGGCGAGGCAGCAGAGGCTGTTTGAGAAGCATTCTCGACCCACGCAGCCTTGCAATCAAGAGTAGCAAGCGGCTTTAGCCTGGCACAGCCATTGCCGGCTGCAAGGCGCCTCCAATTGGGACCGTCTTCTGAATGCGGGCGAAAGTAGCCAGAGCCTGACCCACGACCTGGTCCATGTTGTAATAGCGGTATGTCGCAAGGCGGCCGACAAACCAGACATCCGGGCGACTGGCGGACAAGGCTTCATATTGCTTGTAGAGCGCTTCGTTTTCCGGCCGGGGCACCGGGTAATACGGATCGCCAATGTCGGTCGGGTATTCATAGGTGAGGCTTGTCCGGGCGTTCTTCTGACCGGTCAGATGCTTATACTCGGTGATCCGGGTGAAGTCCTCCGTTTGCGGATAGTTGACCACAGCGACCGGCTGGAACTGTTCACAGTCGACGGTCACGTGCTCGAAACGCAGTGAGCGATACGGCAGGCGGCCAAGTCTCCAGTCGAAGAATTCGTCGACAGGGCCGGTGTAGATCAGCTTGCGGAACGGAATCCGGTCCCGGACCTCACGATAATCGGTCTGCAGCATGATCTTGATATTGGGATGGTTGAGCATGCGCTCGAACATGCGCGTGTACCCGTTCGCGGGCATGTGCTGGAAGCTGTCGCCGAAGTAGCGGTCGTCGCGGTTGGTCCTGGTCGGAACCCGGGCGGTTACCGATTTGCTAAGCTGGGAGGGGTCTACGCCCCATTGCTTCCTGGTGTAGCCGCGGAAGAATTTCTCATAGAGTTCCCGCCCGACGGTACTGACCACGACGTCCTCGGCCGTGTGGACTTCCTCGATGATCTCGCGACGAGACGCGAAGAAGTCTTCCAGTTCCACCGGATCCAAATCGAGACCATAGAGGCGGTTGATCGTATCGAGATTGATGGGGATCGGGAGAAGCATTCCGTCGACCGCCGCCAGCACACGATGTTCATACGGCCGCCATGTCGTGAAGTGTGACAGATAATCCACGATGGACCGCGCGTTTGTATGGAATATGTGCGGCCCGTAGCGGTGGATGAGGATGCCTGCTTCGTCGTAGCAGTCATAGGCGTTACCCCCGATGTGATTGCGGCGATCGATGAGGAGAACACTTTCTCCCCGCTGCGAGGCAATCCGTTCGGCGAGAACGCTGCCGGCGAAGCCGGCGCCGACGATCAGCCAGTCGAACATGGTCAGGCGCTCCTGCGGAACGGGACGACCTTTTTCCGAGCACTGGCGTTCCTAATATGAGCGGCCATGCCATTCCATGTGCGCTTCCAGGACATGTCCCGGAGATAGGCATCGACCTGCTGAAGCCGCGCCTCGCGCGATTGGGTAAGGACGGATCGCAGCTTGATGTCGACGTCCTCGGCGTCCACTATGTCGACGAGCCCGGCTGCGCCGTAGGTTCGCACAACATCGACAATTGCTGTTGAAACCACCGGCAGGCCAGCGGCGAGGAACTCCGGCGTTTTTGTCGGGCTGATGAAGCGTGTGGCCTCGTTGAGCGCGAACGGCATCCAGCCGGCGTCCCAGTGGCGCAGATAATCTGGAAGATCGGCATAGGCTTTCCCGCCGAGCCAATGCAGATTGCCCGCTGTCGGCAGGCTGCTCGGGTCGATCTTGACCACCGGACCGAGCATGACGAAATGCACGTCCGGCATGGCCTTGGAGGCCTGGGCCACGAGATCGATGTCGAGGCGCTCGTCGATGACGCCGAAGAAGCCCACCCGTGGATGAGGGATGCCGAATTGATCGGCCGGGTCCTTGCCGGGTGTCCTTGCCTTGTGGAAGTGGCTGACGTCGATGCTGCTCGGAAACGGATAGATGGCACGGTGTTGGCAGCGCTTCGCTTCAAAGAGGCTCAAGCCGCCGGTGAAGACCACGTCGGCGCGCCCGAAGAGGGCTCGCTCCATCATGGCCAGCTCGGTTGGCGCATTCTTGAACGCCGAAAGTTCGTCCATGCAGTCATAGACGCAGACATCGCAATTGATGTGCGCGCTGAAGCGTAGGGCCATGGGCGTGTAGTACCAGGCGGTCAGGTTAGTGTGCGGCGTCGAAGCGATGATCCGGTCGAGATATTTGCGCTGCACGGCATCAGCTCTGGCCGGGCTTGTGCCAATTGGAAGCAGAGGAGTCGCGACCCGAATTGCCGGCGCCACCTCTGAGAAACGCATCGAAGGATGCGAGCGCTCCTCGAAAACAGGTTCCTCGAAATAGATAATCTCATGTTCCTTCGCGGCCAAGGTAAGAATATGTTGTGGACGCTGATAGACAAAATTCCATCGTAAATGAGAGAAGCATACCAGTAAGTCTTGCGTCTTCGTGGTTTTTCTGCGAGTTGGTATTCTTATTGCCGCGTCCATACAAATTTTCCCTAGTGGCAGAACGGTGTATATTGCGATTAACATTTGTTAATCGCAGGCAGCGGAGGCGAGATCCACCTTTCCGTCTAACTTTCCGTCGAATAACTTGTTCCAGCCGCGAACCGTTAAAGCGGCGAAGGATCATGCCGCGGTGCTGCTGCCCCTTTGGGAGGTGGAGCCAAGATTCGCACGCAGGTTCTTGGGGACGGTCACTCGGTGGCCGTATTTCGGTAGCATGGGCAGCTAAGCTGTTCGACGGCTCCAACGATTCGCCTGGACCGGAGCCAAACGAGCCTCAAACGGCCGGAAATTAATGGGGCAAGTGATGAAGATCGAGTTCGAGACGAATGTGTTCCCGCTCTTCCATCCGCAGGCGGTGGATGATCTCAAGGATCCATGCCCCGTCTTTGACGGCAGGCTTTGGCACGTCTTCGGCTCGAGCGGCACGGTAACAACCGAGAGTTGGAAGATACTTCACGCAACCGCGCCGGAGCTGCATGGTCCCTGGACGGAGCACGAGCCCATCGAGCTTCCTGTCACAGGATCGGGCGTTGCCGCGCCCGGTGTTGTCTACGAGCTCGGCGTCTTCCACATGTTCATCCAGACCGAGTTCATGAAGTCCGGCGGCCGCTGTGAGCACGCGGTGTCGAATGATGGCTTCAACTGGGTGGTGCTCAACCCGGCAATCCTGTCGATCCCTGGCACGGACGAAGATGGGATCTATGATCCGCATCCGGCGATCATCGGCGGCAAGCGCTACATCGTCTATTCCGGCATGCCGAAATTCAGTCGTGTGCCGCAACCCGATGTCTACCTGGCGCGCAGCCAGTCGGACTCGTGGTTCGGACCTTGGAAGCGGCTGGGCAGGATCCTCGACCATAGTGAGATCCCACACCACAATACGCGCGATGATCCCGACTACGAGTGGGGGATCGAAGGCGCCCAACTGGTCGAGCTCCCCGATGGCCGCGTGCTTCTGAACGCCACGTGCTTCCTTCCGCGGGGAGCGCGAGGAAGCCGACAACGCGTGTTTTTCGCCATCGCCGCCGAGGTTACCGGACCCTACGTCTCGATAGGTCCGGTTCTTGATCCAGGCGGGCCAGGAGAAAACGGTCACTCCACCGTCATGATCGAGGGCGAACAGCTCACGCTTTTTTACCAGAGCCGTGTCGCGGCGACGAACCATCGCTGGCGATATGGCCTCGCCAGATGCGATATCAGCGTCCTGTCGAAGGTTGCGTGACAGCCCAGGTTCCGGCGCGGCGGGGTTCAATTATTTCAAAGCATAGAGATAGGCCGCGATATCACGCGCCTGCTGTTCGGTGATCCTCGTCGATGGCATGGCGGTGTGCGGATTAACCTCTCTGGCGCCGCGTATCCAGCGGATCAGGTTCTCCGGATTGTTCGCCAGCACGCCGCCGATAATGACCCGGCCGGCGAGGCTGGCGTCGAGGCGCGGGCCGACCTGACCTTGCGCGCCCGGCACGCCAGGGATCGTATGGCAGCCGGAGCAGCCGTTCGCGGTCATGATCGGAATGGCGCGCGCGCCCACGCCGCCGGTTGCCGCGTCCGACTCGTGCCGGACACGATCACGCCGGTCGGCCCATAAGGCCACGGCGGCGACGGCTACGGCAACTACGATCATGGCGGCGAGGGCGCCGGCGATCAGTCTAGCCAGATCGGAGCGCATGCGTCGCCTCCCTGGTTCCGCTCTTGCTTATCCAGAGGCCGGCGAGCAGCAAAGCGGCTCCGCCATAGATCAGGCCAGCCGGAACCCACATCACCAGACCCGCAAGCTGCTGGTCCTCGATCGGGCTTAAACCCCACAGCGCTGCGCCACCGGCATTTTCCGGATACCATAGTTTGGGCGACAGCAGCAGCAGCACGCCGAGCAGGCCGGTGTGCATCGAGGTGAAGAAGAGATGCATGACAGCGCTGCCATAGGCCTGCTGCCGACCGGAACGGGGCAGAAGCGCCCACCAGAACAGCAAGGCAGTGCCGAGGAAGCTCACATGCTGGGTATAGTGCAGCACGCCCCGCTGCAGGGCTGCCTCGAACAGGAACGGGATGTGCCAGATCCAGATGGCGATCGCGTGGATGATTGTTGCGTTGAGAGGGCGGCTGGCGAAGGCCCAGACCGCCTGCAGCATCTTGCCATGCGTGAGCCTTCCCGTTCTCTGCCGAAACGCGACCGGGAATGCCCATACCAGTGCCGCGCCGGGGCGGGCTGCAACCAGCAGCGGAGCCGCCAGCGCCATCAGCAGCTCGTGCTCGATCATGTGAGCGGCAAAGACCCGCTCGCCGAGCGCATGGATCGGGCTGACCAGCGCTCCCGTCAGCACGCACCACCCTGCGGCGAACAGCAAGGTTTGTCGTATCCGCTCTGGTCGGCCTCGGCTGCTGCGGCGCCACAGCCGGTTGGCGCCGGTCGCATAGACCAGCGCGAGCGCGGCCAGCGGAAGCGTGATGGGAAGGGCAAGCGTCCACCCGGTCTCGGGCGCGCCGGCGCCGTAGCAGATCGAGGTCGAGAAGAACGCCTCGAAACTCATCGCAGGCACTCGTCGAGGATGAGCGCGGCGCTGGCCTGCATGACGATGACGAGGGCAAACAGCAAAGCCGAAAGCATGCCGAGATCGGCGATGAATCGCTCGGTGCTGCGTGTACGCTCCGGTTTGAAGGCGGCGCCGCCTTGCCGCTTCGCCTGCCACGACAGGACGCCGCCGAGGAGCGAAAACACCATGAGCACCAGTGCGACGGAAAGCACCACCGGGACCTGGCGATTACATTGCCAGGGCACCAGCGCGTAATTCAGCTGCGTAGAGATGGCCCAGGCCAGAGGCCCCGACACAAGACCACCCCAGGACGTTCCCAAACGCAGCGCGCGCATCAGCCTAGCCTCGGGGCCCAGTAGATGAGCAGATAGATCGGGATCCAGGTCAAGACCACGAAATCCCAGTAGAAGACGTTGTCGCCGACGTCGCCGAAACGCCGGCCGCTATAGGCGTGGCGCGTGAACATCAGCACTGTCAGAACGATCGTGTCGCCGACATCGGTGATCAGATGGATGGTGTGCAGGCCGAGCAGCACCCAGAGCATCGAGCCATAAGCGTTGGTGTCCCAATAGATGTTCAGGGCCGGAAACTCGAACCAGCGCACGATGAGCGGCGCGCTGCCGAGCAGCGACATCACCACCATGCCGATCCGCACCGGCCCGATGGCGCATTGCTTGGCGTAGCGGTTGAGGAGGTGGTTCGGCACCAGGCTGACGATGAGAAGCAGCGTCACGATCGTTCCCGGCCAATGGTTGGGCTCCGGGGCGCTCAGACGCCAGTTGGGCCACAAGGTCGCCAGATACAGATAAGCGCCGGCCGCCAGCGCAAAGCCCATTCCTTCCAATGCCATGAAACCGAGCGTACCCCACCAGGTCGGGCTGCGCGGACCAAGCCCGAAGCTTGGCAGGCCCGACAGATCGGCGGCGGGACGCTGCTTCATTCCTCGTCCTCCGGCGTATCTTTCGGCCAGAACCAGCCGATCAGGGTGATCGCGATCGGCGCGGCGCCCCAGACGATCGCCCAGGGCGTGAAGATCGAATACAGAAAGGTGCCGCCGACAGCGATCGCAGCGAACAAGGGCCAGATCGACGGCGTCGCCGATTTCTCGCGGATATCGGGATGCGCTTCCGCCACCGTCGAGATGAGGAGCTCGCGCACATCGACGCGAAGGCCGGTGGCGACGGGAAGGGCCTCGCGTTCGGCCCAGAGCGGCTCGACATTCGTGACGATTGGAATGCGCGCGAAATTATAGCTTGGAGGCGGCGAAGACGTGGCCCATTCCAGCGTGCCGGCATCCCAGGGATTGTCGCCGGCCGGCGCGCCTTTCAAGGCGCCATGCACGAGGTTGAAGGTGAACAGCACGAAGCTCAGGAAGAAGAGCACCGCGCCGCCGGTGATGAACAGGTTGATGTTCCCCCAGCCAAGCTCGGCCGGATAGGTATAGACCCTGCGCGGCATGCCCCACAGGCCGACAAGGTGCATCGGGAAGAAGGCCGCGTTGAAGCCGATGAAGGCCAGCCAGAAATGCCAGCGTCCGAGGCGCTCGCTCATCATGCGGCCGGTGATCTTGGGGAACCAGAAATAGGCGGCACCCAGCAGTGGGAAAACCGAGCCGCCGATCAGCACATAGTGGAAATGCGCGACGACGAAATAGGTGTCGTGCACCTGCAGGTCGAGCGGCACCGAGGCCAGCATGACACCGGTGAGACCGCCAATGACGAAGATGAAGAAGAAACCGAAGACGAAGAGCAACGGCGTGCGGATCACCGGTCTGCCGTCCCACAAGGTCGCCAGCCAGCAAAAGATCTGCACGCCGTTGGGAATGGCGATCAACATGCTGGATGCCGTGAAGAAGCTTGCACCGAGCTTCGGCAATCCCGTCGCGAACATGTGGTGGACCCAGAGACCGAACGACAGAAAGCCGACCGCGATCAACGACAGGACCAGCCCGAGATAGCCGAACGCCGGCCTTCGAGCGAAAGCGGGAATGATCGCGGAGACGATGCCCGTCGCCGGCAGGAAGATGATGTAGACCTCGGGGTGACCGAAGAACCAGAACAGGTGCTGGAACAGCAGGGCGTCGCCGCCCTCCGCTGGATTGAAAATATGCGTTCCGACCAGCCGGTCGAGGATCAGGAAGGTCGAGGTGATCATGACCGCCGGCATGGCGAAGACGACGACGAATGAGGTCACCAGCAACGCCCAGACATAGAGCGGGATCTTGTCCAGCGACATGCCTGCCGCACGCTGCTTCAATACGGTGACAATGGTCGCGACGGCGACCGCCAGCGATGAGACCTCGGTATAGGTGATCATCTGCGCCCACACGTCGGCGCGCTTGCCGGGACTGAATTCGGGACCTGACAGCGGCACATAGGCGAACCAGCCGACATCCGGCGCCATTGCAAGGGCGAAGGACACCCAGGCGAAGAGACCTCCCGAGACATAAATCCAATAACTGAACGCGTTCAGGCGCGGAAAGGCGATGTTGCGGCTGCCGACCATCAGCGGCACCAGATAGATGCCGGTCGCCTGCACGATGGGCACGGCAAACAGGAACATCATGGTGACGCCATGCATGGTGAACAGCTGGTTGTAGAGGTCCGGCCCGATCAGGCCGCGTTGCGGTCCCGAAAGCTGGATGCGCATGGCGACGGCGCTCAGCCCGCCCAGGCACAGAAACCCGAATGCCGTGATCAGATAGCGCCTTGCGACGACCTTGTGATCAACGCTGGACAACGCGCCGATGATGCCGGGCGGCGTCCGCCATGTGCGCGCGAGCCAGCGGTGAAGGCTGGCATCGTCCATGCCGGTGTCGCGCGGCCCATCACGTTCGGGGGCAACGTCGCCCTTGGCAGTCGCCTCACGTTCCGGCGGCAGGTCGCGTTCGCTGGCCAGGTCCGCGCTGCTCATTTCAGGCCCTCGAGATAGGCGACGATCGCGTTGAGCTCGTCGCCATTGAGCTCAACCACCGGCATGTGGGAGCCGGGCTTGATGCCTTGCGGGTCGGCTATCCAGGCGGCGAGATTGCCGCGGCTCATCGTCAAGGTTCCCGCGGCAAGTGTTTGCCGGCTGGCAATATGGGTGAGATCCGGAGCGACCGTTCCGCCCGCGGGCGTGCCGCCGATCTTGTGGCACATCACGCAGGGACGCTTGAGAAACAAGTCCGCGCCCGCCTTCGCCTCGTCGCCCGTCGGGGCCGCGGCCGGCTGCAGCTGGTCGTTCCACCAGGCGTCGAACTTTGCCCGCGGCTCGGCGATGATAAAGGTGCCCATGTTCGCATGCTGCGCGCCGCAGAACTCGGCGCACTGGCCGCGATAGGTTCCGGGCTTGTCCGCCTTGACATCCAGCACGTTCATGTGACCGGGGATGAGGTCGAGCTTGCCGGCCAGACTTGGGATCCAGAAGGAATGGATCACATCGGTCGAGGTCAGAAGAAGCCGCACCGGCTCGCCGGCGGGGATGTGGATTTCGTTCGCCGTCGTCAGGATGCGGCTCGGCGTGGCATCCTCATAGCGCACCTCCCACCACCACTGGTGCCCGGTCACCCGAATGGTGAGCGCAGCGTTCGAGCCGATTGCCGCAAGCGTCCTGTTGGCCAAGAAGCTGAGCAGGGTCAGCCCGACCAGCGTCGCTGCGGTCAGCCCGACAGCGATGACCACAACGCGCAATTTGCGATGGTCGGCGCTGGCGTCGAGCATCAGCGGCTCGGTGCGCCTGGGTGGCCGCATCAACAGCGGTGCGGCGAGAGCGATCATCACCAGCACCCACACTACCGAGCAAAGCCCTATGAAGAACCAGATCAGCCATGCCAACTCGCTCGCCGCGGGGCCTTTCGGGTCGAGCGCCGATTGCCAGCCCGCGCATCCCTGGAGAGAAAGGACGCTTGCCGCGGCAAACGCCATCGAGGCGAGGCCTTTCACGGCGACTTCCCCAGCGTGGCGGCATCCGGCATGCGGTTTTCCGACGGATGGGGCATCATGTCGTCATTTCGCTGTGGCGCAGCGGAAG
Source organism: Mesorhizobium sp. M1A.T.Ca.IN.004.03.1.1 (assembly GCF_003997555.1). Taxonomy (NCBI): domain Bacteria; kingdom Pseudomonadati; phylum Pseudomonadota; class Alphaproteobacteria; order Hyphomicrobiales; family Phyllobacteriaceae; genus Mesorhizobium; species Mesorhizobium sp. M1A.T.Ca.IN.004.03.1.1. Next base: position 66,230 of record NZ_RZTV01000013.1, read on the forward strand.
AGGGCGCGTTGCCGCTTAGCGAACGCACGAAGGCCGCCAGTTCCCAGATCTGATCGTCGGGGATCTTGTTGCGGAAGCTCGGCATGCCGTTCGGACGTCCGTCGCGGATGGTGGCGTGAATGCTTTCCATGGAGCTGCCATAGATCCACTTCTGGTCCATCAGCGCCGGGCCCATGCCGCCGCCGCCATTGGCGTGGCATCCCGAACAGTTGAACCAGCCGAACAGGCGCTTGCCCTCGCTGAGATGAAAGGCGTTCGCCTCGAAGCTCGCCGCCTTGTTGTTGCTGGGGGAGGGCCTTTGGCCGCCAGGTTCCAGCGTAGTCACGGGCGTCGGCTGCCCGCCGGAGCCGAGCGAAGATTGCGGGCGCGTGTCCCGCTCCTCGCGCTGGCATGCCGCCAAGGCGAGCGCCACGGACAGCAGCGTCGCGAGACCCAGCCTCATCGCACCGGGCTCCCGGCGATGTCGAGAAGCGGAACGCCATATTGCGTCAGAACCGCGTCGATCTCGGCCTTGTGCCTGGCGAGCGCGCTATTCACATCGCCGCGCAGTCGCTCGTCCTCGCGCCGAACGCCCATCGAGATGTCGTACATCAGTGGCAGTTGCGGTCCATCGATGCGAGGTGTGACCGGCGTGATCCGGAGCGGCACCTTTTGCTTCGTAGCGAAGTAACCGGCGAGCGGGCCCCAGACCACGGCGACGTCGACCTCGCCGCTCGCGACAGCTTCCACAATGCGCGCCGCGGGGTTGGGAGCGGAATAGTCGCCGTAGACCGGGTAGCCGACGAGATGTCCGACAATGCCGCGACGGCCGAGCGCCTGGACCGGCGGCGAATTGGCGCCGTCATCGCCGATGAGCTGAACGCCGATGCGCATGTCGCGCAGCCGTGGATCGTTAAAGGACGTTACGTCCGGTCCATCCTGTCGTGCGACAAAGACGTAGGAGGATCTGTAGTAGGGCGAGGTGGTGCGTAGCATTTCGACATTTGCCGGCGTTCCGAGCACCAGATCGCAAAGCCCCGCTTTCAGCGTGTTGCGAACGAAGCCGCGGCGCTGCGCCCACCAGGTGTAGGTAAGCTTCGCGCCAAGGTCGGCCGCAACGATCTCGGCGATCTTGTTCTCGAAGCCTTCGCCGCTGGCGTCGGAGAACGGCATGTTGTTGGGATCGGCGCAGGCGCGCAGTTCCCGCGCATCCGCCGCGCCGGCCAGAACCAGCCAGACCAACGCGACGAGACCGGCCACGAGGGCCCGCGGGGCGGATCTTTTCGCCAGTGCCGTCGGTTTGAATGCATCAAGGCAGTCGGAACACATAGAGCGTGCCTCCCGCCGTTGTCGTGTTTTTCAAGTCCTTCATCGCGTTGACGAAACCGAGCGCAGCAGTGGCATCGCGCGGGTCGAGATCGCCCGAGACGATGGCGCCGGCCCAGCCGCCGACGCCGGACAGGATCGCGACATATTGGTGTCCGTCGGGGCCGCGATAAGTCACCGGCTGGCCGATGATGCCGGAGGAGGTCTTGAACTGCCAAAGCAGTTCGCCGGTCTTCGCGCTGACGGCCTTGAACCAGCCTTCCATGGTTCCGTAGAAGACGATATCGCCGGCGGTTACGACCGCGCCGCTCCATACCGGGAAGTTTTCCTTGAGGCTCCAGGCCGGTTTCTCCGCGGCGATATCCCACGCGGTGAAGGCCCCGCGATTGCCGCCGGGGCCCGGGATCATGCGCACGTTCATTCCGACATAGGGTGTGCCGGCGATGTAGTTCACCTCGACGCCTTGTTCGTCCATGCACAGATTGTTGTGCGGGATGTAGAGCAGGCCCGTCTTCGGCGAGAAGGCGGAAGGCTGCCAGTCCTTGAGCCCCGAGGCGGTCGGGCAGATGTCGCGGACGACCTTGCCGGTCCCGGTCTTCTTGTCCGGGTTTGCCATCAGCCTGCCCGTCTTGAGATCCACACCCTTGCTGGAGTTGACGGGGCCATAGGGTTTTGCGGACAGGACCTCGCCGGTGGTGCGATCAAGGACGTAGAGATAGCCGTTGCGCTCCGGCCGGACCAGCACCTTGCGCGGCTTGCCCTGCCAGTTCATGTCGAGCAGGATCTGCTCATTGATGCCGTCATAGTCGTGCAGATCGTGCGGCGTCCACTGATAGAACCATTTGGCCGCTCCGGTATCGGGATCGCGGGCAAAAATGCCCGATGTCCATTTGTTGTCGCCGGGGCGCAGGTCAGGGTTCCAGGGGCCTGGATTGCCGGTGCCGTGGAAGATCAGATTGAGATCGGGATCATAGGAGATCCAGCCCCACATATTGCCGCCGCCGATCTTCCAGGCCTCCGGCGGCCAGGTCGTCACACCGAGGTCCCTGCCCTTGTCCATGTCGTAATGCGGCTTGAAATCCGGGCCGATCAGCACCTCCTTGTCGGGACCCGTGCTGTAAGCCGTCCAGACGACATGGCCATCGCCGGCGTCGAGCGCCTTGACCCAGCCGCGTACGCCCATCTCGCCGCCCGAATTGCCGACGAGCACTTTGCCCTTCACCACCAGCGGCGCCATGGTGAGGGTCTCGCCGACATTGATGTTGCCGATATGGGTGTTCCAGATCGGCTGGCCGGAGTTCGCATCGAGCGCGATCGTGTGGCCGTCCAGCGTGTTGAAGAAGATGCGCCCGTCGGTGAAGGCGGCGCCGCGATTGACGACGTCGCAGCACGCCACCCCTTGTGCCGCGGGCTCGGGATTGGGTTCGTATTTCCACTTGATCGGTGCGCCAGGTTTGGAGAGGTCGAGCGCGTAGACGATGTTGGGAAAGGGCGTCACGATATACATCGTGCTGCCGACCACCAGCGGTGCCGCTTCCTGGCCCTTGTTCACGCCGGTCGAGAAGGTGAAGGCGACCTGCAGGTTCTTGACGTTGCCTGCATTGATTTCCGCGAGCTCGCTATAGCGGGTCGAGGCGTAGTTCTTGGCTGGCATCGTCCATTGGCCGTCGTCGGGCGGGGCGGCGGAGGCCGGCGGCGAGATCGCAGGCGTCGAGGGCGACTCCGAGGCGGCCATCAGAACTGGGAGACAGGCCAGCATCATCGCCCCAACAATGCTTAATCCCGCATATTGCCGCGCAGCCCGGGTGAGGCGAGCGCGTCCGGACTGCGCACACCTCGCCGTCAGCTGTCGCGCTGCCTTCATTTCGGGACCGAGCCTCCGACGCTGGCGCCCAGTTCGGCGGCTATGTCGGCCTCGCGCCCGGCGCAAAGCGGATGACCCCAGCCGGATGCGCTTTTGCCGCCTGGGTCGAGGTCGTAGATGATGGCGTCCTTGCGGTTGGGATTGACGCCTGCCGGAACCTTGTCGAGGCCGAGCGCTGCGCGGACGCGCCAGGCGACGTTGTGGTCGGCGCAGGAGGAATCGCCGCTGACCCCGAGGCCGCCGACGATCGCCTTGCCGTCGTACAGGGCCAGGCCTCCGCCGAACACCACCACGCCTCCGATCGGTTTGCCGATCAGCGGGTCATTGGGGCTGCCGAATGTCTTGGCGTCGCCGGCGTAAGCCGCCGCCTGATTGACGGGGTTGGTGGCCTGCAGGCCGAACAGCGGCCCGCCTGGTTGCACCCCGGCATAAAGATTGGCGGTCGACAGGGCCATATTCGCCAGGCTGAGCCCGTTGGCCGTGTTGGCCTTCTCGGCCGCGACCAGCCGGCTGCCGGGCCATTGCGCGTCCACGGTAGGGCCGCTGAAGGCGACGGCGCAGACCGTACCGTCACGGGCAACGATCGCGGCCCATTCATTGCTCTCGAAGCCGCCATTTGCCGGCCCGCCACTCGCCTTGACATTGGCCTTCAAGGCCGACAGCAGTTTGTCGTGATCGGTCGGGCAGGGCGCTTGCGCCCAAGCGGGATTGTGTGGCAGCACCGCGATGGCCAAGAGCAGGAGGCCAAGAGCGGCCGACGGACACTGGCGGAAATGCATGGCGCTTCGGAACACCTTGTTCAACGCGGACAACAAGGGAAAACAGAAATCTGGCGGCAGAAACTCCGGTCTCGCCGTTCTGCAAGCTGATCCTGCTCTTGCTGCGCGAAACCGAACGGACAACGAGCCCCTTTGTTCCTGCTGCCCAGAAAGGGACTGCAAGAATTGCGTGTGGCAGGTGCATCCATATCGAAGTCCGGCCCAACAGCACCAAGGACCTGGCGGTGCCATCACCGCTCCTGGGAGGCGGCCAGCGTTCCTCGATTGCTGCAGCCGTCAACAGCAGGAGGTACGCGGCTGCTTGGTCTTGCGACATGTGCAGTAGAGGAACCAGCTGTGCCGCCCTGCGTTGGACGGGCAATGGAGCAGCTTCGTTCAGATTTCGCGCCGATCGCACAGCCCGGTTACTGGCTGGCCCTGCTGCTTTTGTTGCTTCCCTATGGGGTCGGCGTGTTCTTCCTCATCAGGACGTGCCACTGCCTGTGACTTGATCCGCTGCCTCGGCGGCGTCGAGCTCGAGGCAAGGCGCGCTCGCGCAAATCCCGGTCTGGATCGCCCAGCTGACGAACACTTTCCTGGCCGCGGCGACCGGCCCGCGGCCATCATATGCCGCGCAGCAAGCGTCGCTGGCCAAACCGTGCAGGCGGCACCGCTTCTCGAACGGCCACTCCTCCAGGAATTCGATGGCGTCCATCGCGCAACGGATTTTCCTCACGCCAAATGGCACGTCATCAACAAGGACAGGTTCAGCGAACACATCAGTGCTCATCGCGCCTGGTTCTGCCGCGCCGTGGTCGTGACCATAGTTGTCGCTTTGCCGAGAAATCAAAGCACGCCCAACGGGCTCCCCGAAGACATTTGGGCCCATGACCTTCCTCCGCTTGATGCGCCAATCGCCGGCAGGCCAAACAGATGCTCAGCAAGGTGTTGGGCATGTGCCGGCGGCGCTGAGGTGAAATATTGGAAGCGCGATTTTCGGCGTCAAGAGCCGCCCCGTGGCGGCCGACCCTGGCTCACCTGGGGTGGGTTGGCAACTCCGCCGATCTGGGTGACGGGCGGCCGAAGAGACAAGCAGCGGCTGGTGTTTGCGTTCGGCTCCATGGGCTGACTAGAGCTGCGCGTGGAGCGTGCTGGCCAGCCAATCGGTGAACTTTTCGCGCATGGGACGCGATCTCCATTCGGCAAGGCTGATCTGCCTCGAGCGCTTCAGATCTTCGTTGAACAAGTCGATCTGCGTTCGTGCGAATTCCTTGCCATAGACGTTGAGCGTGGCCTCATCGTTCAAACGCAAAGACCGCTGGTCCAGGTTGGTGGAACCGAAGCTCGCCCAGACGTCGTCCACGATCAGCAGTTTGGGGTGATACATCGTGGGCTGAAACTCGTAGATCCGCACCCCGGCCTCGAGCAATTTGCCCCAGAAATAGCGCGAAGCTTTGCGGACGATCGGAACATCCGTCAGGGAATTGGGAACGATCACATCGACGGCGACGCCTCTTTTTCTGGCGTCCAATATCTGCTGCAGGGCGATGTCGTCCGGGAGGAAATAGGCCATGCCGATGCGCAGGTGGTCTTTGGCCGCGGCTATGGCGGCCAGCATCATCAGCTCCATGTTTTCGGAGCCGTTCGGCTGCGAAGAAAGGATCAGCTGGGCACGGAGCGCACCCGCGGCTTCGGGCGGCAGGTAGAAGTTCTCGCCCTGCAACGTCTCGCCCACTGTTTCCAGCCAGTTCTCGGCGAAGGCCGCCTGGAACCCGGGCACAGCAGGCCCTTCGATCTGGTAGTGCGTGTCGCGCCACTCATTGGGGTTGCGCGCATCTCCCAGCCAGTTGTCCGCGATGCCGACCCCGCCTGTGAAGGCGACCCGCCCGTCCACAATGAGCAGCTTGCGATGCGTCCGGTTGTTGACGCGGTCGAGCGTGTACCAGTGGATCGGCCGATAGCGCTCGAACCGAACGCCAGCACTCGTCATGATTTGGATCAGCTTCTCATCGAAGGGAAGACTGCCAAGCCAATCGACGAGCACGCGCACTTCGACACCCTCTCGGGCTTTCGCAGCCAAAGACGTGGCGAACTCGTAGCCGACCGAGCCCGACCAATAGATGTAGGTTTCCATGTTGATGGTCTTTCGGGCCGAACGGATCGCTTGCAGCATGGCGGGAAAAATCTCGTCGCCGTTGACGAGGGTCTGCACGGCGTTCGCCTCGAACATCTGCCCCTGCGAATAGCTGCTCATGCTCCTTGCGAATTGCGGATCTGCCGCATCGAAACGGTGCGGCACGATGGTGCGGATGACACGGGTCTCGGGGATCAAGTTGATCGCGAGCAGCGTGACCAGACTGGCGACAAGCGCGACGGCCAAATACTTGAGGCTGCTGAGCAGCCTCCGCCGGTTCCGACCAAATCTCACCTTTCACGCGCCCGCTGGAGGCGCCAGGGTGGCCGCCCCATACCAATTCAGACTTTGCCGATCGAAAACGACACACAGTGCTGCGTAGGCCAGCAGCACCTGGAATGCGGCGGGACGGGACGCAAAAGTGCCGATTGAGGTGAGGAAACTCGTTATCGGGTGATTTGCCATGCTCAAGAACTGTTGATCCTGACGCAGGTTCCAGCCTTGAGCCGGGAGTCTGAAGTGCAAGCCTGAAGCTATAACAACTTTCGACCAACGCCTGCATCCTTCGCAGGCAATCGGCGTTGAAGAAGGATCCTAGAGGGCGGGTTTAGACATGGACACGAAGCCAACTGACGCTGACACGGTTTCCGCTCAGGAACCGGATATCATCGTGAACAAGACCGCACATTTCGTCGGGGAATGGATCGACGAGCATAAGGCGGAAGCCGCAGCTGCAATCCCGGCCGAAATCGCCGCCGAGAAGCTCGCCGAACAATGCATCGCCGATGCCGAAGGCCTGGGAATACTGGCTGAGGATATCGGCGACGAAGTCGGCGATCTCAAGCAATACATCGCGGAAACAGTGCTCGGAGACGAAACTTCCAGCAACGGCAAGATTGAGAGCCCGCCCGATCCGCTCCCGGCGGCGCCGAATGGAGAAGCCAATGCCGAAGTTCCGTTTTGAGTTCATCGAAAGTACGGCGCAGCCGGCCATCCAGGTCGACATGGAAAATTTGGATGCCGCCAAGGCCGAGGCGAAACGCGCGGCTAAGGAGGCGATGCTCGATGGGATTGTCGAAGGCGTCGACCCGACATCGTGGGTTACGAGAATCTACGACGAAGCGGGGTATCTGGTCGCCACGATCGGATTCCAGGACCTTGTGGCCGCGCCCCAAGCTGTCGGACGAGCCCACGAACAGACCGATGAGCCCGGCGTGATACGCTCGGGCTGATGCCGCTCCTGGGCAGGCCATCGGAACCTCAGTCGAGCTTTCCAGGCCAGGTCAGCTCGATCCACGCCGGGGCATGATCGCTTGGCCTTTCCAAAGCTCTTACCGCAGCATCGACGCCCGCCCCCCGCAGCCGGTTTGAAAGTGCCGGACTGATCAGGAGATGGTCCATTCGCAGGCCGGAGCTCCGATCATAACCGCCCCGGTAGGAGAAGTTCCAGTAGGTGTAGACCCTCTTCTCGGGATGGATCTGCCGAACCGCATCCGTCCAGCCCATCTTCAGCAAATCGGCGTAAGCGTCACGACTCTGCGGGAAAAACACTGCATCGCCCAACCAGCGCGCCGGCACCACCGCATCAATCAGGGTTGGCACCACGTTGTAATCGCCGCACAGGACCGTTTCCTCTTTAAGCAAGGTCTGGGAATAGCTGATCAAACGCTGGAACCACGCGAGCTTGTAATCGAATTTAGGTCCAGGCGCGGGATTGCCGTTCGGCAGATAGATGCAGCCGATCACCAGCCCATCCACCTCGGCCTCGATGTAGCGGCTGTGCGTATCGTCCGGGTCGCCTGGCAGTCCGCGCCTGCGCTCCTGCGGCTGTTTCCCACGGGCCAGAATCGCTACGCCGTTGTAAGATTTCTGCCCATGCCAGACGGCGCAGTAACCAGCCTGCCGGATCGCCTCGGCAGGGAACTTCTCATCGGATGTCTTGAGCTCCTGCAGGCAGACGATGTCATAGCCGGTTTCGCCAAGCCATTTCAGGAGGACCGGCAATCGCCCATTGACGCCATTTACGTTGAAAGTAGCGATCCTGGTCATCCGGTTATCTTGGCCGATGATCTCTCCGGGCAGTCACCCCGATACTTGGTTTGGAATACTAGCTGTCTTTCTTGTAGGATTTGGCGGCCTCATCGATCTTGCGCCAATCGTTTCCGTGACGCCGCACCAGCTCCCGCGCCTGGGCCGGCGAGATGTTTTGCGTTTCCACGATATGGTTCACTTCCGTTTCTTCGCCTTTCAGCGGGCGCGAACGTGGCCTTCTGGGCCGGCTCGCCGCTGTTTCATCTGCATCACGTCGTCTCGCCATGGGCTGACCTCTCCTGATCCGGATTAACCGTCGAATGCCGGGAAGGTTTCCGCTCGCGGTTCCTCGAGCAGTTCGGCTTGTCTCGGCTGTGTGGCTTGAACCCAAGGAACTTGCGCGGCGTTCCTTGCGAGCAGAGCTAGCAAGCGCAATCCGATGGAAAAATCCGAAGCCCATTTTGAACCGCAGAAGCCTCGTGGTGCCGAAGCGCGCTTCCCGTACGATCGAGCGGCAGTTGAGCGGTTCCAGCTTGCGTTTCCGCGCGCGAGGTGGAGCGACGAGCTCAGGAGCTGGTTCGTGCCCGGAAAAACGGCGGCGCGGCGGATCGAGCGCTGGCTGGCACAGGAGACAGCGGCTCGCGCAGCCCATGACGACAGTAAGGGGCGGGATGCCTTCGCCTTCGATCCACTGTCGAGCCACTATCTGGAAGTCGCGGACGACCTGCGCATTCGCACGCCTTATTCGAAGACCGTGCTGGAGGAACTGCGAGCGGTTCCATGGGCGAGTTGGGACGACGAACTGCGGGTCTGGCGGGTGCCTTTTCGCGCTTATGAGGAGCTGCGGCGCCGTTGGCCAAGCATCGAAAGAGCCGCCCAGCGCGCCGAGCCGGAGGAGAGGAAACGCCGGCGGGAGGCTGGTAAACACTCCGATGAGCACAAGGCCGCCAGGCTGCGCCATGCCGAACGCAGGCGCCGGCGCTATCCGGTTCCAGCCGAAGACCTGCCTCCGCTCGGTCGCGCCGTGGCGACGGTGCAATATGACGTTGTTGTCTTCACCGGGATTTCAGGCGAGCTCGCCGACCCCTCTGAGCTGGCGCCGTTCTACCCACAGTCGATGGAGACCGGCTTCGGCGCCGTTTGGGCGAGGTGGCGGCCGCCGACCTTGGCTGAACTGATCAAGACATGGCCGGCGCGGCGTCCTGCCGGATCAGCGGAACGATCGAGAGGGTGGTGGCGGCCGACGCTTGGCGAACTCAGAATCGCTCGCCGAAAGGCGAAAAGCCTGGAGCGGAGAAAACGTTCGCGAAGTGCCGATTGATATTCTTGGGTCCATGATGGCTGTCACATGACAAGCGAGGCGGGCCGCCGCCAAGGCTCGCGTACCCGACGTTCAGGTGGAATGTCACAGGCCGAAAAGGAATTTCGGGTGCGATTTCAGCCCCGCGGGACCGGCATCCCCCCAGCCAAGCACGCGAGCTCATCGACTTGATCAGCATCGACGCAGCTTCGCTTCTTCGGCAGGCGCGCCTTCTCAAGAAGACGTAACCGCTCAGGCGCGATTTTCATCACGGCCTCATTTGTTAGCGCGCGACTTGCCGGAGAGGCGTATCACCCCTCTGTCGTTCGTACCGAGTAGTGAGGCAAGCGGACGCTTGAAAGCGGTATCGTGCTTTCGCCCCTGGCTAGGAGGCACGCATGTCCCTGCATGGTGTTTTGGATTCCACCCAACTTGAAATCCTCTCAAAAGCTGTCCATCGCTATTGTTCAAGGCATGGACTTGAGAGCGAGGAAGACCGCCAGTTGGTCGCCATGAGGGCCATGAGCCTTTTCGGCCAGGGCACAACTGACCTTGACCGGCTGTCCGCGAGACTGGAAAAGCTCGAAGAACCTGGGCACGGCTAAACCGGCTGGCAAGCGTGCAGCCGTAACAGCTCCAGCGCAGCGCTCCTAATCCCGCCAAATTGCGCCATCGCTAGCAAAAAGATCGCCAACACCAGCTGCTTGCTGCAGCGTAGAAGCTTCGGCGAAAGCGAATGCGGGGAGAAGAGGGTGATGGTGCCCAGAGGCGGATTCGAACCACCGACACGCGGATTTTCAGTCCGCTGCTCTACCAACTGAGCTATCTGGGCCTGCGCCGGCTAACGGGCTCGTCCGCCGGGTTTCACGGAAGCGCCGGGTGGCGCCCCCCTCGAAAGCGCGTGGGTTATAGCACGGGAATTCGCCCTGTCCAGCGCTTAGGTGTTGATAAAGAAAAATCGCCGGGAAACGGCGTATTGCTACCGGCCTTCACTGCTCGTCTGTGGACGAAGGGCCTTGCTTGGGGCCCCCGTCTTCTTCCTCTTCGTCGTCGCGGCCGGGAATGACGTAGGCGCCTTTCAGCCAGCGATTGAGGTCGATGTCCTTGCAGCGTGTCGAGCAAAACGGATAGTGCTCCCGCACCGAAGGCTTGCCGCATTCGGGGCAGGGGCGCTTCGGCCTCAGCGGCGTGACCTTTTCGTCCGGGCTCATGGCCGCGCGACGTGCCAGTTCTTGTGCGGCTTGAAGCCCTCGCCGGACAGCAGCGCGATACTCTCGTAGAGCGGCAGGCCGACCACATTGGTGTAGGAGCCGACCAGCTTGACGACGAAGGAGCCGGCGAGGCCCTGCACGGCATAACCGCCGGCCTTGCCGCGCCATTCGCCCGACGCGACATAGGCGTCGATCTCCTCGCGTGGCAGTCGCTTGAAGCGCACCCTGGTCTCCACCAGCCGCTGCCTGAGCTTGCCGCCCGGCGTGATCAGGCAGATGCCGGAATAGACCCGGTGCGAGCGGCCGGAAAGCAGGCCGAGGCAGTTCACCGCGTCGTCGATCGTCTCGGCCTTGGGCAGGATGCGCCGCCCCACCGCCACCACCGTGTCGGCGGCCAGGATGAAGGCCGGCGCATAGTCTTCCTCGCTTTTCAGCGAGGCGAACGCCTTCTCGGCCTTGTCCTTGGAAAGGCGCTTCGCCAGCGAGCGCGGATGCTCGGCGCGCAGCGGCGTCTCGTCGACATCGGCGGGCAGCACGCGGTCCGGTTCGATGCCGGCCTGCTGCAACAGCTCGATGCGACGCGGCGAACCCGAGGCAAGCACGAGCTTCTGCAGGATGCTCATCGCGGTTCGCGCCGAATTGTTACTTGAAGCGGTAGGTGATGCGGCCCTTGGTCAGGTCGTAAGGCGTCATTTCGACCAGGACCTTGTCGCCGGTCAGCACGCGGATGCGGTTCTTGCGCATGCGGCCGGCCGTGTGGGCGATGATTTCGTGCTCGTTTTCGAGCTTCACCCGGAACATCGCATTGGGCAGCAGTTCCGTGACCACGCCCGGAAATTCGAGGACTTCTTCCTTCGGCATTCGATACCTTTGCTTGGATGGCGGTTCCGGGGCCTAGAGCATGATGCCGAAAAGTGTGAAGCGGTTTTCGGACGACATCATGCTCTACTCTTGATCTGGAGCCGGACGATTTCAGGTCGAACAGACCTGAACTCGTCCGACTCCAGCCGGAATTTGCGGCGGAACCTATATGATAATCGCCCGCTTGTGAACATGCTTAATCCGTCGCGTTTTTTGCTTCCGGAAGCAAGAAACGCCGGCTTATGCGCGTCTTCAGCCGCTCTCGCACATCGCGATAGGCGGCCATGATGTGCTCGCGCGTGCCGCCGGTGTCGGTCGGGTCCGGCATCGGCCAGTACTCGACCTCGACGGCGAGCGAGCGGGTAAGCTCGAGCGCGGCGTGATGCGCTTCCGGCGCCAGCGTCACAATCAGGTCGAAATAGTCGTCTTCCAGCTCGTCAAGCGTCCTCGGCTGCCGCTCGCCGAGCGTGAGACCCTCTTCGGCAAGCACGGCATCGACGAAGGGGTCGCGCTCGCCGCTGCGCACGCCGGCCGAGGCCACGAAAGTGGTGGCGGGCAGCATCCGCCGCGCCAGTTGCTCGGCCATCGGCGAGCGCACGGCATTCATGCCGCACACAAAAAGAATCGAATGCGGCAGCGCGGCCAGGACTACCCCCGCCAGTGCAGCACGCAGACGAGCGTGAACAACCGGCGCGCCGTGTCGAAGTCGATCTCGATCTTGCCGGCGAGCCGGTCCATCAGTGTTTGCGAGCCCTCATTGTGCAGGCCGCGGCGGCCCATGTCGATTGCCTCGATATGGCTGGGCGTGGAGGAGCGGATCGCCTCATAATAGCTTTCGCAGATCAGATAGTAATCCTTGACGATACGCCTAAGCGGCGTCAGCGACAGGATGTGGGTAACCACATCGGCGCCATTCTGGCGGCTGACGGCGAACACCAGGCGCGACTCGGCCAGCGACAGCTTCAGCCTGTATGGGCCGGCGCCATCGTCGTTGACCGGCCGGAAACTGTTTTCCTCGATCAGGTCGAAGATCGCCACTGCCCGCTCATGCTCGACATCGGGCGTCGAACGCCCGATCGATTCGTCGAGCTCGACGTCGATCAGCCTGTCGCGGTTTTGGTGGTGGCCGGACATCGCTACATGTTCAGCCTGATCGCCACCGATCGTGCGTGGGCGTCGAGCCCTTCCGCCTTGGCGAGCGCGATGGCCGCCGGCGCCAGCGCCTTGAGCTGCTCCGGGCCGAGCTTCAGGATCGAGGTGCGCTTGACGAAATCGAGCACGGACAAACCAGACGAGAAGCGCGCCGAGCGCGCGGTCGGCAGCACGTGGTTGGAGCCGCCGACATAATCGCCGATGACTTCCGGCGTGTGGCGGCCGAGGAAGACGGCGCCGGCATTGCGCATCCCGGCGAGGAAGCTTTCGGCGTCGTCGAAGGCGAGCTCGACATGCTCGGCCGCGATGCGGTCAACCAGCGGCAGCGAAGCCTCGATCGTCGGCACCAGGATCACGGCGCCGAAATCGCGCCAGCTCGCCGCCGCCGTCGCGGCGCGCGGCAGGCTCTTCAACTGGCGCTCGACCGCCTGCTCCACCGCCGTGCCGAATGCGGCATTGTCGGTGATCAGGATCGACTGCGCCGACGCGTCGTGCTCGGCTTGCGCCAGCAGATCGGCGGCGATCCAGTCCGGATCGTTGTCCGCATCTGCCACGACCAGCACTTCCGACGGCCCGGCGATCATGTCGATGCCGACGCTGCCGAACACCTGGCGCTTGGCTGCCGCGACATAGGCATTGCCCGGCCCGACGATCTTGGCGACCGGCCGGATCGTCTCGGTGCCATAGGCGAGCGCGGCGACGGCTTGCGCGCCGCCGACGCGGTAGATCTCGGAGACGCCGGCAAGGTCGGCCGCGACCAGAACCAGCGGATTGATGACGCCGCCGGAGGCCGGCACCACGATCACGATGCGCTCGACACCGGCGACCTTGGCCGGCACGGCGTTCATCAGCACCGAGCTCGGATAGCTCGCTGTGCCGCCGGGCACATAGAGCCCCACGGCATCGATCGCGGTCCAGCGCGAGCCGAGCTCGACGCCGGCGGCGTCCGTGTAGCGGTCGTCCTTCGGCTTCTGCCGCTCGTGATGGGAGCGGATGCGGTCGCGTGCGAATTCGAGCGCCTCGACTGTGGCTGGGTCGGCCGCGGCGTATGCCTTTTCGATGTCGGCCCTGGAGACGGCGATGCCGAGCCTGTTGAGATCGGCCTTGTCGAATTTCAGCGTGTAGTCGATGAGCGCCTTGTCGCCTGCGGCGCGCACGCGCGCGACGATGTCGCGCACCACCGCTTCGACGTCGGCCGACACTTCGCGCTTGGTGGTGAGGAATGCCGAAAAACGCAGCTCGAAATCGGCGTCGGTTTGGCTAAGCGTGATGGCCATCGTCGGTGCTCAGGTCCTGTGAACCGGGCGCGAGGTGGCTTCCCAGGAGCCGCCGACATCGGCGAGCCGCGCCTCGATGCACTCGACGTCGAGCATGATCGTGCCGCCTCCGGAAAAAACCAGCTCGATGATGCCGGCCGGCTTGCTGAATGCGACGAAGCTGACCGCCAAGAGCGACAGTATCTCCGCCGGCTTGTCGCGGGCGATGCCGCTGGTCTTGGCGCCGAGCACGCGGTCGAAATGCAGCACGCTCTGCCGCCGTTCATTGTGCTGGCGGAAGAAGCCGGACCTCGCCTCCCAGACGAAGCGGTTCATGGTCAGCACGAAACGTTTGGCCGCCGGCAGGTATTCGAGGTCGGAGACCTTCATCACGGCGTCCTGGACGTGGGCCGAGATGATGCTCAGATCCTGGTCGTCGAGCGCGATGAGCTTGAGGGCCATGCGGAATGCGCACCTGAAGGTTGATTAGTCAATCTTCTGTTATGCGGTCTTTCCGCTCTGCGCAACCGAGGCGCTTTGTCAGCCCGAAATCCGCTCGATCACCGCGCCGCAGCCGGAAAGCTTCTCCTCCAGGCGCTCGAAACCGCGGTCGAGGTGGTAGACCCGGTTGACGGTGGTTTCGCCTTCGGCGGCAAGCCCTGCGATGACCAGCGACACCGAGGCGCGCAGGTCGGTCGCCATGACCGGCGCGCCCTTCAGCTTGGCGACGCCGTCGACGATCGCCGTCTGGCCGGACAGCGTGATGTGGGCGCCGAGGCGGGCAAGCTCCTGCACATGCATGAAGCGGTTCTCGAAGATCGTCTCGGTGATGCGCGACTTGCCCTTCGCCATCGTCATCAGGCCCATGAACTGCGCCTGCAGGTCGGTCGGGAAGGCGGGGAAGGGCGCGGTCGTCACATCCACCGGTGCGATGCCGGCGCCGTTGCGCTTGACGCGGATGCCGGCATTGGTCGGCGTGATCTCGGCGCCGGTCTCGGCAATGACGTCGAGCGCGCTCTGCAACAGGTCGGGGCGCGCGCCTTCCAGCACCACGTCGCCGCCGGTCATCGCCACCGCCATGGCATAGGTTCCGGTCTCGATGCGATCGGGAATGACGCGCACGCGCGCCCCCGACAGCGCCTCGACGCCCTCGATGGTGATGGTGGAGGTGCCGGCGCCGTGGATCTTGGCGCCCATGGCGATCAGGCATTCGGCGAGATTGACGATCTCCGGCTCGCGGGCAGCGTTTTCGAGTACCGTCTCGCCCTTGGCGAGCGAGGCCGCCATCATCAGCACATGGGTGGCGCCGACCGACACTTTCGGGAACACGTAGCGGTTGCCGTGGAGACGACCGTTCTTGGTTTTGGCGACGACATAGCCGTTGTCGACGTCGAGCTCGGCGTCCAGCGCCTGCAGGCCTTCGAGGAAGAGGTCGACCGGGCGCGTGCCGATGGCGCAGCCGCCCGGCAGCGACACCTTGGCCTCACCCATGCGGGCAAGCAGCGGGCCGATAACCCAGAAGGAGGCGCGCATCTTGGACACCAGCTCGTAGGGCGCGGTGGTGTCCACGATGTTGCGGGCGGAGAAATTGATGGTGCGCGAATAGCCCTCCTGCTGCTTCTCGCGCCGGCCGTTGACGGAATAGTCGACGCCGTGATTGCCGAGGATGCGGATCAGTTGCTCGACATCGGCCAGATGCGGCACGTTTTCGAGCGTCAGCGTGTCGTCGGTGAGCAGCGAGGCGATCATCAGCGGCAGCGCCGCGTTCTTGGCGCCCGAAATCGGAATGCTTCCGGCAAGCTTATTGCCGCCGACAATTCTGATGCGATCCATGAAAGAACGTCCCCTCGGCCCGGACGGGCCGGTTTCAATCGGTTGAGTATATCCGGCTCTAGACTATCGGCCGGTGCGGTTCAAGAAATAGGATTTCCCCATCTGTGGACCGAGTGTGATCGGCCAGTGTGGCTGATTTCGGTTAGTCCTTGTGCATTTTTCCAGCAGTCGGCAATCCTTCCGGCCGATCATCAGGATTGCCATCCCGCCGCGAACGAGCCTGCGCCTTGCGCTTCTGCAGGTTGGCACGCAGCGCCTCGGCCAGCCGGTCCTTGCGCTCGCCGTCGCGTTTTTTCGGCGGATTTGCCTTGTCGTTCATCGCCGGTCCTCGCCGGCGGATAGCCGGCTGTGGTTCAGGCATAGTTAACATTGTGGCGCCGCCATGTCATCGAAGCCTGCTCGCAAGCGGCTTCCACAGCCGCGGCACTCGACACCTGCCGCGGCAAAACTGCCCAGCGATTTCGGACGACGACAAGCGTCGTTTTAAGGTTTTCTTGGCCTTGCGCTTGCCGGTTCGTTATGGCAGAAGCGCCGCCATCGCAGGCTGCGGTAGCTCAGTGGTAGAGCACTCCCTTGGTAAGGGAGAGGTCGAGAGTTCAATCCTCTCTCGCAGCACCAGTCTATCCCTTTGAAATCGCTGAAACCCTTGACTTTCAAGGCTCTCTGTCCATTCTGATGTTACAAATCTTGTAACAAAATGGGTTCAGGGGCGTGGCCGGACGAGTTCGAAATCTCCTCAATCGAGACGGTCGCTACTTTGCTCGGCTCGTCATCCCGAAAGACCTCAGGCCCTTCATGGATGGCAAGACCGAACGAAGGAAGGCGCTTGGGCCAGACTATCGAGCCGCTCTGAAAGCTCTTCCAGGCGCTATTGCGGTCCTCCAGCATGAGATTGCACTCGCGGAGCGTCGAGCAGCGGAGGCGGGGGCTCGGCCAGTGACGGCCGGGCGCTATCCGCTCGCCCCAAACCAGATTGCCTTACGCAACTATCAAGCCCAGCTGGCTTTTGACGAGGAGTTGCGTAACACCGATCATCGATACGCGTCTTTCGGGTATGTTGACTATGATCGGGCTGAGAAGCTCCGCGACGGTATCGCCGGACGTTTGGCCGACTCGGAACTCGCGGCTTTGGTCGGCAATCGGATCGAGCGATATCGACAACTCGGGAACACCACCGCCGAAATTGGCTCAATTGAGTGGCGCACCTTGGCCTTGGCTCTGTGTATCTCTGAGTATGAATTTCTGGCTCGTGTTGCTGAGCGCGACGAAGGCGATTTCGACGGAGCGCCGTCGCACCCGTTGCTATCCAACGCGCAGCAGGAGCCGGAGCCTTTGTCTCCTGTCTCGCTAAAGGCACTGTTCGCCGATTACGTGGCTGCACGAAAATTGGTCGGAAAGGCCAATGAGATTGAGAGGCGTTGGAAGCCCGTTTTCGCCGATCTCAGAAGCTTCCTTGGCCACGATGATGCCAGACGCATTACGAAACAGAAGCTGCTCGAATGGCGCGACCGCCGCCTCGAGACATTGTCTGCCAAGACTATCGCTGACGTCTACCTGGCTGCGGTGCGCTCGGTTCTTGCCTGGGCTGTTGAAAACGACTGGTTGGAGGTGAACGTCGCCGAAAAGGTCCGGCAGGTTGTGCCAAAGAAGTCATTGTCCCGCGAAAAGGGTTTCACGTTGGGTGAGGCCGTCGCAATCCTGCGGAAGGCTCGTGACTACACACCTCGCAAGACTGACAATCCACGCACGACCGAGGCAGCTCAGACAACTGCGGCGAAGCGCTGGGCGCCTGTCCTGTGCGCGTTCACCGGAGCCCGTATCACCGAGATAACCCAACTGAGGAAGCAGGATTTCAGGAAGGAAGGCGACGCGCACATCATGCGCATCACGCCAGATGCTGGAACGGTGAAGGCGGGCGGCTATCGGGACGTGCCAGTGCACTCCCAGATCGTGGAGTTAGGGTTTATGACGTTTGTCCAGGGCGCGCCCGAAGGACCGCTATTCTATGCAGGGCCCGAAATCTCCGTGACAGCCGCACGGACGGTGGCTGGGCGCGTAAGTCAATGGCTTCAGTCCCTCGACATCATTCCTGCAGGGGTCAGTCCGAACCATGGCTGGCGCCATCGTTTCAAAACGACAGGGCGAGAACTAGAAATTTCAGATCGCGTCCTCGACGCGATCCAGGGACATGCAGGTAAGACGGCCGGTGACAATTATGGCGACGTCACGATTGTCGCGAAGAAGGCGGCGTTGGACAAGTTCCCTCGCTACGACTTGTCCCTGAAGCCGGGGCACAAATGAGCAATCCTCACAAGCTAGCTGAAGCGTTCGTCGCAGATTTCCGAAGAATGGAATATGCCCTCAAGCGGTCTGGTTACATTCGAAACAACAGGAAGGATGCGCAGGCAGATTGGGGCAGCTTCGCTCACGCTCTGGGGAAGAAGTTTTTCGATCAAGTCGTAGCTGACGGCATTGCCAAGACCCTAATAGGCCATCCCCCGCGCCAGCTGTTAGCCGATTTGCATTGGTCGCCTCAAAGTCCCGCACCCTTAGCAAATGTCGCAGAGTTAATTGTTAACGGCGTATGCCGGGTCCGCAATAGCTATATTCACGGCGAGAAATTCACAGGCGGGCCGGAGGGCCAATGGGAGCGGGATGCACTCTTAATACACGAGGCGCATGCGGTGTTGAACCGAGCCGCCGTCCAAGCAGCATCTCCCAGTGAGACATCAAGAGGCCATTCGTGACAATTGCGGTTGTTTGGCTTGAGGACAATGTTCTTTGGTGCGCAGCGGATAATCGCCCGTCATGTCCGAAGTGCAGCTTCCAGTGAAAATCCTCGACAGGCAGCGTCTCGGGATCATGGTGCGGCAGGCGCCGCAGCTTCGGCGATATCGAGAAGGTGACCTCGATGAAATCGTCGAGGTCGGTGTCGCCCGACACGTCGCACAGGCCACAGACATAGTGGGTCTTCAGCGTGCGCAGGGCGCCGAAACTGTCGAGCACCATCCCGGACTGGGGACAGAGCACATCCCAGCTCATGTCGAACAGCCCACAGCGGGCGGCGTGAAGGAAGAGGTCGATTGCTTCAGGCTCGGCGATTGCGCGGTCGCGAGCAAAGGCCAGCGGATTAACGCGAAAGAGTTAGTGGTCGTCGGCGCTCCTGATCAGCGTCTCGAATTTCGAGATGACGCGCGGGCTCCAGGCGCGCGCCTGCTCCACCTTGGTCATCTTGCTCTCGAGAAGACGATCGTCGACTGCCGTCACGCCCGATCCTCAACCTTGCCTCGCGACAGCCTACTAAAAAACCAGCGCGATGCGAATGGATGCCCTCGAAATCGTCTGCCGGCACAGCAGGGATGCTTGTGCTCCTGCTCGTTTACCGTGCGATGGACGGTGGCGCACGCCAAGCAGTTGCTGGTCGCGGTTTGCCAGGGAAGGCCGCTAGCCGCCCATCCAAGGCATATCGATCGCCCCGAGCGCTACAACGATGCCGAGGGCCACTAGCGCAACGCCAAAACCACCTTCGACGCGGCGGCCGCGAGGCAGCAGCTTCTCGACGAAGACGGCCAGAGTCAGAAGCAGCATCCAAGCGATGCTCATGACGCCGGTCGCAACCAGCACGGCAAACAGCGCCCAGCAGCAGCCAAAGCAATAGAGGCCGTGGCGCAGCCCCATCATGAGCGCGCCAACACGCCCGTCGCGCCAATGCTGCGCAACGAAAGCGAGCGGCGAGCGGCAATGGCTGAGGCAGATGTGCTTGAGGGCCGTGAATTGGTAGAGCCCGGCGACGCCAAGCGTGGCGCCGAGCGCGAGCGGTGCCCACTTCGAACGCTGGGGTGGATCGAGGCTCGTTGCAAGGTCGCTACCGAGCTGGACCAGGACATACACGACAAGGCCCGCCGCCGCCCAGATGAGCAGATAGCCCGCTACGAAGGTCCACGTTGGGATGGCCACGTGCTGTTCGCGCCTCGCCTGCGCGGCCGCGAACATAAAGATCATCGGCGCCGCAGCTGGCAACATCATCGCCGCCATCATCACCGTCCACACGGCGAGAAAAGCGGCAGCGCCCGCCACTGACCAGCCGTCGGCTGCAATTCCGGCCATCGCCATGCCGGCCATGCCTTCCATACCCTCCACACCGCCGCGCATGGATATGCCCATGGGCATATCCATGCTGAACGTCTGGTAAAGGGTAAGCGCCCACGCCGCTGCTGTCAGCCCCACGAGCGATGCGAGTAGACCGAGCGGGATGCCCCGCAGATTCCGGGTGAACCGCCGCGATTTTCTCAGGAACGCGTCAGCCATCGTCATGCCCTAGTCCGGGCCGCTCCAGTCGAACGGAATGTGCTTGCTCGAACGGGCGGTGCCTGTCCAGTCGAGGCCAAAGCCTTTGGTGCTCACCTCGACGGAACGCCCCCAGGTGGCAACCTGGCCCGGGCCAACCTCGGAACCCGGCGGGTTGATCGTCTGCACCCGCTTGCCGGGCGGCGTGGTCGGTCCGGAAAGCGCTTCCGCATGTCCGACGACGAGGCCAGGAATATCGACCCGCCAAGTGGCCAGATCACCCGCCACCTCAAAAGTGATCGGCACGAACTCCATGCCACGCATCTCGCCGACATTGGCGGCAAAGCCCGCCGGCCAGCCGCCGGCCTGGCCACCGAAGATCGTCTGCAGGGCTTCGCGCTGTCGCTCGTTCGCCTTCTCGTCGAGATACATGCCCATCACGGCCTTTGCCTCGCCAGCCCAAAGGTTCCCTTCAAATTCGCCGAGCGCCACCAGTGTCAGGCCGTCGAGCTTGACGTCGCCATACTGACCCTCGCGCACATGCCAGGCGAGCACACCTTGGCAATGATTGCCGGTCGGCCGCTGTGCGAACTCGCAGGGGCAAGGGATGTCGCAGCTGCAGATGTCGAACCAGTCGCCTGCGAGCCGCCATTGAGGCACTGCATTCATGGCTCATCCTCCCGAAAAATCGAGGATCAGATCATACGTCTACGGCAGACTGCACTCCAGCTGTTCATGCGTCGATCTCTGATTTTGATGGACTGGCCTTCACGTTAGTGGTCGAGCGGTCCACACCTGCAGCTGGGCCACTTCAGGTCCCGATGTTGGCCACAACCGTTCCCGAGACAGGATCGGTCACGCCGAGGTCGCCGCCGAGATCCTCAAGCATGTCGCGCATCGTATCGAGAAGGCCAATCATCTGCGGCCGGGCCGCCGCAAGGCTATCCATGTCGTTCCATTCGCCGACGATGCAGAAGGTTCGGTCGCCAGTCCTGATAAGCGCGCCCTTCCGGAAACCCCCGACGTCGAGCTTTGCCTTGTTGTGCGCGTCGATGAACGCCTGTTCCTTGCCGGGCTTGGTGCGGAATCGAACGACGTTGTAAGCAGTCATGTCTTCCTCCAATCAAAAACTATTGCCTGAAGAACCTTACGGACGTGCCTCGAGAACCATGTTGAACGGCGTCTCCGTGGCGCGGCGGAAGCGCTTGAAGCCGCCGCCGGTCACGACCTTGCGCAGCCTCGCCTCGCCGGCCTGGGCGCCGAGACCCAGTCCGACTTCCTGGGAGAGCGATGCGGGCGTGCAGATGAAGGTAGAGGCGGCGTAGTAGATGCGGCCTACCGGGTTGAGGTTCGCCGAAAGCTGGTCGTGCGCGAAAGGCTCGACGATCATCCAGGTGCCGTCCGGCTGCAGCGCCTTGTGCACATGTATGGCCGCGCCTTCCGGATCGCCCATGTCGTGCAGGCAGTCGAAGAAGGCGACGAGATCGTATGTGCCGGGAAAATCCTTGGCCGACGCCACGTCGAAGCGCGTGTTGCCGGCGACGCCTGCCTCCTTGGCCGCGGCGCGCGCCCGTTCGATGGACGGTGCATGATAATCGAAGCCAACGAAGCGAGAGTTTGGAAACGCTTTGGCCATCAGCACGGTCGAGGCGCCATGGCCGCATCCGACATCGGCGACGTCTATGCCCCGCTCCAGCTTCTCGACCATACCGTCGAGCGCCGGCAGCCAGGAACCGATCAGGTTGGCGTTGTAGCCCGGCCGGAAGAAGCGTTCGGTGCCGCGAAACAGGCAGGCGCTGTGATCGTGCCAGCCCAGCCCCTTGCCGGAGCGGAAGGCCTGCCGCACCTTCTCCTCGTCGAGCCACAGCGCCTGCACGACCTCGAAGGCTCCGGCCATGAAGGCGGGGCTGTCCTCATTGACGAAGACCTGTTCCTGCTCAGGGCTGAGGTAGAATTTGTCGGCGGCCTCGTCATATTCGATATAACCGGCGGCTGCCTGGGCCGATAGCCATTCGCGCACAAGTCGTTCCTGCGTGCCGGTCTTTTTGGCAAGCTGTCCGGCGGTCATCTTGCCGCCCTCGCTCATGGCCGCGAACAAGCCGAGCCTATCGCCCAGCAGAACCGCGGCTCCTGTGGTGATGGCGCCCAGATCGCCGACCATCTTTCCAAGCAGCGCCTCAAGTTTCTCCTGGTTGGATTGCGTCTCCTTAATGCGTTCCAGCATCGGCTTTCTCCTCAAGCTCGACCCCAAACACTTGCCATGGGCGACAAACCGGATCCGTCACTGGGAAACGTCCCGCCACAACAATCCATAGTTCGCGCCCCAGCGGCTGACTGTTACGGCTTCACAGAAACGTGACCTAGCCTCGCAGGTGATTGGCCCGGCGGCTAATGCTAGGCCGGAGTCGATCATCAGGGAGCTGACAGGCAGCCAAGCGAAAACATCCGATGTTGCGCCGCTCGCAGGCGATATGGGTGTCGCGGCGAGTCTGGCAGCCTCGCATTGTGTTCTGGGCAGGCGCCATTTCGATCGGCCTGATCAGCGTGCTCTTCGCAATTCTGGCGGACAAGGCCCAGGCATTGTTTCACGCTGTCATCGGGAACAGCGGCGGCTGGCACTTCTACCTGCCGCTTGTGATGACGCCGCTAGGCTTCGTGCTCTGCGCCTGGCTCGCTCAGTCCTTTTTTCCGGGCTCGCAAGGCAGCGGCATCCCTCAGGCGATCGCCGCGCGCCACCTCCGCGACGACGAGGATCGCAGCCATATCCTTTCGCTGCGGCTGGTGGTGGGCAAGATCGCGCTTACCGTCATCGGCCTGTTCTGCGGCGCTTCGATCGGCCGCGAGGGCCCGACGGTGCAGGTCGGCGCCTCGCTGATGCTGCAGGCGGCGCGCTGGGGCGGCATGGCGCAGGCGCGTGGGCTGATCCTGGCCGGCTCGGCCGCCGGCATCGCCGCCGCCTTCAATACTCCGCTCGCCGGCATCGTCTTCGCCATCGAGGAGATGGGCCGAGCCTACGAGTCACGCACCAACGGTCTTGTGCTGACGGCAGTGATCCTGGCCGGCCTCGCCTCGCTGGGGCTGCTCGGCAACTACACCTATTTCGGCGTCGCCAGGGACACGGTGGCCTTCGCCAGCGATTGGCCGCTGGTGCTCGCCTGCGGCATCCTCGGCGGCGGTGTCGGCGCACTCTTCTCGCTCTTGGCGCTGAAGGTCATGCGCCGCATCCGGCGCTGGAACGCGCTGCAGCCGCTGCCGCGCACGCTGCTCGTAGCGGGCGTCTGCGGACTGGCCGTGGCCGCGATCGGCGTCGCATCGGGAGGGCTGACCTTCGGCACCGGCTATGTGCAGGCGCGCGGCGCGATCGAAGGCACGCCGTTGCCGGCCTTCTTCTTCGTCGAGAAATTCGCCGCGGGCCTGCTGTCGATGGTGTCGGGCATTCCGGGCGGCCTCTTCGCGCCGTCGCTGGCGGTGGGCGCAGGGCTGGGTAGCACGCTCGGACTGGTCTTCGGCACGGCCACGGGAACCGCGGCGCTGCTTGGCATGGCCGGCTATTTCGCCGGCGTCGTGCAGGCGCCGATGACGGCCTTCGTCATCATCCTCGAAATGACCGGCAACCATGACAATGTCATCGCGCTGATGTGCGCTGCGATGCTGGGTTACGGCACGGCGCGGTTGATTTCGAACGAGCCGCTCTATCATGCGCTGTCGCGGGTGTTCATCGCCGAGGCAATCCGCCGGAAGGCGTCCGCGATATGCTTCATCGACCCACATCTGTTTGAGTTCGGAAGTCCCTGCCCAGGAATAGCCGGCAGCTACGCCGACGATGCGCCCCGCCTCGTCTCGTATCACAAAGCCAAGCCCTTGGGCGTCAGCGCGTCCTACTGCCTGCTGGTTGTGGACGAAGATACTGTCTTCAATGGCATCGATTTCAACTGCCGTAACATCGTGGTGGGCCTGGACGGTCATTTTGCGCGCTCTGTTCCCATGGGCCGACGCAAGACCGCCTCAAATGACAAACGACCGGGACCGCCGACTGCAAGCGTTGCCAGGCCGGCAAGGTAAAGCAGGATGATTTCGTAGCCGACAGGCCCGAATCGGACCCCAGCTGTCGTCACCTCGGCAAACTTCACCGAGAAGAATCCATACTGGGAATGGACGGTGAACAATGCGGTAAGCAGCACGACCGCCATCGGCACGCTGACGAGTGGAATAAATGCACCCGCCAGCACGGCGCTACCGCCGCTAAGCTCAACCAGCGTCGTCAGCCATGCCAGCAAATGCGGCATAGGAATCCTGAAGAACGCCGGCAAAACTTTCAGGGCCCCTGCTGAGTTTGGCATAGCCATGCCAGGAAGCCAAAGCCCACGATCAACCTTATCGGCAACGGCGCCCATCCAGCGGCAGCACCAGAGGGGGAGAGTGGAATTCTTGAAAAAAGCTGACGGAAACGCATCCTGGCGAACTTTCTTGTCTGTGCGGTATGCGAGAAGTCGGAACTGTCGGAAAGGATCCGAGGTCGACGACGGTGACAGTTCGTTGTTCGCCCCGCGGCGACTAACCGTTACGGGGCTCACAGCAACGTGACCGCCGCCTGAAAAACTCTCAGCGAGAGCAGGACCTAAATCGCCAATGTATCAGAACAACCGCGCTCGCTCACGAACCGCGGTCGACGTGTAGCCTCTAGTGAGCCGGACGAGGCTTCCTTCATGCAGATTTCAAAACATGAGTATCGTCGACGTCCGCGAGCTTTGGATAAGCGATGGTTGGGGCATGCGCCAGACCGAGGAGCCGTTCACGGTAACGCACGAGGAAAACCCGGCGTTCACCGTCGCTGATGCGCGCAGGTGCGTGCACAAGGAAAGGCTCGATCACGGTGAAGCCGACGAAGTAGAGCATACCGTGGTTGATGGGAAACAGGATTGATCCGATCGGGCCGTTCAGTCCCTGGTCCGAATAGATCGGCGGCGGCCCGCCGATTGTCACGGAACACATCGCGCGTTTTCCGGCGAAGACGCCGCGGTCATACCACTTGCCGCCGCCATAGATGCGACCACCCGACGCGAACACGCGATCAACCCAGCCTTTAAGGATTGCTGGCAACCCAATCCACCAGAGCGGAAACTGAAGGATCAAGGCGTCGCACCAGAAGAGCTTGTCCATCTCCGTCTGGATGTCGGGAGCAAACCCATCGTTGACGGCAGCATTCGCCTCCTCGGTTTGCTGGCGATAGTAGTTCGCCTCGTGCACGGTCGTGAAGTTGCGGCGATCCGACACCGGATTGAAGCCCATCGCATAAAGGTCGGAGATAACGACCTCGTGCCCAGCCGCAGCCAGCGCCTGCTCGGCCGCGCGGGTCAGGGCGCCGTTGAAGCTGTTGGGCTCAGGGTGAGCGTGAACGATGAAGATGCGCACCGTGCGTTTCCAACTTGGCCGGAATGCCTATTTCTTGGGTGCCGAAAGGGTTCGCTCGGCGACCTGGTCGAGCGAGAAGACGCCGGCGCCGCGCGTCAGAATGAGAAGCAGCAACGAGGCCCACAGCAGGTGCTCCGCCCAGTTTTCCGGATAAACGAAGATCTGAATGACGGAGACGATGCCGAGCAGCATCAGCGCGGCGAGGCGCGAGAACAGCCCGAAGAAGACCAGCACCGAGCCCGTTAGCTCCGCGGTCGTCGCAAGCGGCGCCGCGATCGAAGGGTCGATGAACGGCAGATTGTATTCGTTGGCGAACAACTGCAGCGTCACCGGCCAGGACGCCAGCTTGCTCTGGGCCGATTGCCAGAAGACATGTGCCACCGCCACGCGAGCTGCGAGTTGGACCAGCGAAAAAGGAATGTGTTCGGGCAGCTTGATGATGCGCCTGTAGAGGCCGACAAGGCCGGCCGGGTTGGACGAGGATTGCTCCGATATTGCGGTCATGACCGTCTCCGTCAGTTTGAGGGGAAATTCGAGGCGACCCGCACGTCGGTGACGAGCCTGTCGCGGAACAGACGCACGAGGGCCGAAACCAGGTCGAAGGCCGGGTCGAGCGCCAAGGCGCGGCCAGTGGCATGCTCGAGGCCGAAGCCGTGCTTCAGCGAATGCCAGAACGCGAAGCTCGCGCGGTCGAGCAGAAAAAGCCGCACGTAATTCCCCGATCGCCACAACGCCACGCGTTCGGGGCGCCTTGCCCAACTGATGTTTTCGTCGACCGCCGTCTCCTGTTGATGCGCCATCCATACCGACAGGATCGACCAGTGCGAGACGATCAACCGCAGCGAGGGCTGGAGCTGGATATCCGGTGACAGCCCAAGATCGGTGCTGTCATATTCTGCGAGGCTGCGAGGCGGCAGCGACGCCGTGTCGAGTGCCTCCGCTATGACCCATTCGAGACGCGCCGCTTCGGCGACGATCGGCATGTCGGACAACGTGTCGATCGTTTTCAGGAAGCGTGGAAAGCCGGCGCCATAACGTGCCAGCCGCGACTCGACTGGCGGATGCCGCCGAATGAATTCGCTTGCCGCAAAGCGGAAGAAGCGTTCGTCGACGAGGCGGACGGTCACGGGAAACACCGCCATCAGCGCTGCGGTGAGGGAACTGCGCGTGTTGTTCTGGTAAATCCGCAGGCGCGCCAGCGGATCTGCCTTGCCGGCGGTCAGCATATTTGCGGCGGCGACCGGCTCCATGGCCAGCACCGACCGCGCCATGGTGGTCTGCAAGTGTTCAAGCGGCAGCATGGTATTCCTCCTCGATTGAGACAAGCGCCACGGACATGCACGGCCTGGCGCATTTGGCAGCGGCGAACGCCGCCAGGACGGGCATGCTGGTCGTCGTTTCGCTCTGGACAGAAAGGTGGATCGGCGTCGCTGGCGTTTTGGTCGTTTGCTCGCGTCGCGCAGCTTGCTTGCGGTTGAACATGATCGACGCGGTCAGCATGTCGGCCCACATCGCTTCGCCCAGCAGCACGTCGAGGATGGGAACGTCGGAGTCCCACTCGATCAAGGTTGGCCGCGGGCCAAGCCGGTCTATGGCATGCTGATAGAGCGCCCAGACGACGGGAGGCACGCGCGAGCCATGGTCGTCGATGAGCACGGTGTCGGCGCCGACGTGGTTGGTCGCATGGCCGGCAAGGTGGATTTCGCCGATCGCCTCTGCCGGCAGCGCATCGATGAAGGCCTTGGCGTCATATTGCAGATTGTGTGCCGAGACCTGGACGTTGTTGACGTCGAGCAGCAGACCGCAGCCGGTCCGAACCACGAGCTCGGCCAGAAACTCGGCCTCGCTCATTGAGGAGTCCGCAAAGGCGACGTAAGCAGACAGATTCTCGATCAGCACCTGCCGATTCAAAGTTTCCTGGACGGTCTCGACGTTGCGCGCGACGATCGCCAGCGCTTCTTCGTCGTAGCGCAGCGGCAAGAGATCGTTGAGATAGGCGCCGTCGGCGACACTCCAGGCGAGATGCTCGGAAACCAGATCGGGCTCGAAGCGGTCGCAGACCTTGCGCAGTCGCTCCAGATGATCGCGGTCCAGACCTTGCGCGCTGCCCAGCGACAAGCCGACGCCGTGCACGGACAGCGGGTAGATCTGGCGCAGCCTTTCCAGCGCTTCGACGCCAGCGCCGTCACCCATGTAGTTCTCGGCGTGGACCTCGAGCCAGCCAGCTGACGGGCGCCGCGTCAGCATCTCGGCGATGTGAGGCGAGCGAAGACCAATGCCCGCCGAAGCGGGGATTGCAAGAGGTGAAAACATGCTGGACATCGGTCTCCTCCATTCTGGTCTGGTTGGCTCGAGGTGGAAGTTGCTAGGCTTTCGGCTTGTCGCTGCCGCCCGCGATCTTGGCGCAGCTGCCGGCGGGCACGTAGAGCCAGGAATCCGGCTGGTTGTCGGCGGTCGCGGTGCCGGCGCAGGAATGTGTCGCGGTCTGGCAGTCGTTCTGGCCGGCCTTGACCACGCCGTAGCATTTCTCGAAGGCGAAGCCGGGCTTGGCGGCCGGGCCGCTGTATGCCGCCGTCGCGGCGAGCGTGGTGGCAGCCGCGAGGGCCGATCCGATAAGGGTCTTGGTGTTGATCACAGGCTTGTCTCCTGGTTGGCGTTTCGAGGGAAAGACCGGCCTTAGGCCCGTCTGCAGATCAGTCTCTCCGATCGTGGCGCCGAGCTGAAATGCTGTCTCGGCATGGAATTGATACGCGGCCACTATGTTCAGGATCTCCGCGCGAAAAAGCCCTCCGGCGGGGCACCGGAGGGCTTGGCACCTGCGTTCGAGAGTATGCGATGCAGGCGCGGCTAGGCGGGAGGGAGACGCCTAGATGTGTTGGGTTCGACAACCGGTGGCCGGGCGATCGTCGGTGCTGAAAAGATCAGTCGCAAGCCAGCCTTCGGCACATTGTCGACCTCTGTCACGCATGTCTGTCAGTTCGCCCCAGTCGATCCAGGGTCTGACGAAGAGTGCAGCCCCTGCTCGGTATTGACTGTCGAAGATGGTGTGAACCGGCGCGCATTTGGTCGCGCAATGGGTGGAGGAAAAGCTGCGATCCGGACATAGCGTCGTGAACAGCGAAGGCCTGCCCGCGATGATCAGGCGGTGGCTCGTTTTCGGTGATCGAGCAGACGGCAATTGCGAGATGTCCCCGTCCCCCCAATAAGTATCGCCGTCGATCTCGATCGGCTGGGAGAGGAACGGGACTGTCGCTGCTGCCACGATCGCGTCAATCGACAGCTGCTCACCGGAAAATATCTTCACAGCATCGGTGCGGGCATTGACGGCCAGGACGCCCAGTTTCACCGGGCAGTCTTCGTTATTGATCTGCTCGAGCTCGATCGACTGTTCCAGCATCGATCGCAGCAGGCTCGTTCTGTCGATGGCGAACATCGAGGCATGGCTGACGCGCCGCCAGAAGTTGGCAAGTGCCGTGCGTGCGCCGCGCCTGCCGCCGACGCTTAAGCCATAGACGAAGACCGCCGCCTGCATTGCTGTAAAGCCCGACGCGGTAAGGCCGCTCACGCTGGAGTTGGCCTCGTCCAGCAGGCGATCGAGCACGCCCCAGACAAAAGCACCATGTGCGTCGTTTGCCAGCACGATTTCGATCGTCCGGTCTTCTACACCAAGATCCGCCACTGAGATGGTGGGTTGGTCTCTTTGCATTGCGGACTGAGCAAGCATGGTTTGGTCTCCATCCCAAGATCGTCACCAAGACGACTGGGGAGAGACTGCCGCATCTTCTTGTTCAGCCGAAATGCCAAGGTGGCATGAAGTCCATAGGCAGATTGCATTGGCTGCCGGTCTTCACGCACCGCACTCTTCATCCCGATCCGGGGCGATGGGCATCGCTTGGCTGGAGCCGCTGCCAGAACGGCGGCCTGGAACAGGAGACGGATGATGAAAAGACAATTGGCCTGCGTGGCTGCGCTTACAATTGGTCTTGGTGCGAGCCCAGCTTCAGCCGACCCGTTCAGCGACCTCGCCGAATTGCCGACGTTCTATACGGACGCCACGATGAAGACGATGAAACCGATGGCTGGGTTCAAGAAGGCCTGGTTCGCCATGCCGAAGCATGACCGGGTCAAGATGACCAAGGCGTGTAACGACCCGGCAACGAGCAAGTCCCACGCCCAATTCTGCGCCAACATGCTTGCTTTGGGCGGAGCCAATTAGCGGTGCTCGCAAAGCGCCCTTGGAATACGGAGCCGGCATAAACTTCATTCGCAGACGGCATTGGCGAGTTGAGCGCCGGATGAAGCAAAGTCCACCTCGGCAAGATGGAACAATAGAGTTCCAAAAGCCGCCAGTCACCAGCGCAGTCGTCAAAAGTGCGATTGCACAACTCCAGAGAAGGTTCTCACCATGAATATCAAAGCTATCTGCTTTGGCGCTTTCGCCCTTTCGGTTATTGGCGGGGTGGCCTTCGCCGGCGTCCTAGACGAGCCATCGAACATGCAGCCCTTCTTCACTGATTCCGGCATGAAGACGATGAAGTCGAGTGCCGATTTCGAGATCGCATGGAAAGCCACACCGAAGGCGATGCAGGCCTCAATGATGAAGGAATGCAATGACGCCGCCATGAGCAAGCCGCATGCTCAGTTCTGCGCCCGGCTTTTTGCCCTGGGTCATCACAGCTGATAGCCCTCAGCGTCAGCTGCGACTGGACAATTGGATGGCGGGCCTTGGCCCGCCAACGTCGTATGACGAAACGCTATCGACTTTATAGCCCCCGCGCATTGGCATGATCCGATCCATTGCGGCAGTCTTCGAGCATGCAAATGCATCTATGCAGCTGAGGGACTATAGGCATGGACATCCACCACATCCGCTACTTCCTGGCCGTTTGCGAGACCCGGAATTTCACGCGCGCGGGCGAGAAGTGCAATGTTACACAGCCGGCGCTGTCGCGCGCCATCCAGCAGCTCGAGGATGAGGTCGGCGGCCTGTTGTTTCGCCGCGAGCGAAACCTGACGCACCTCACGGATCTCGGTGCCTTGTTGCGCCCGCGGTTCCAACAGATTCTCGATGAGGTGAGCGGCCTGCGCCAGGAAGCGTCGAAATTCCTCTGCCTGGAAAACGCAAATCTCAAGGTCGGGGTGATGTGCACAATCGGTCCGCGCCGATTTACCGGTCTGTTGACGGATTTCAACAGGCGCCAGCAGGGCATCCAGCTGCAGCTGGTGGAGGGCGTTCCGGCTTCCCTTTCGCAACTCTTGGAAGCCGGTGAGATCGATGTCGCCATCATGGCGTCCAGCAACAGTTTTCCGGAGCGCTTCGACGTCACCCCGCTTTATCGCGAACGGTTCGTGCTTGCCTTTCCCAACGGCCATCGGCTGGCCCGCAACGACAATGTTGCCATCTCGGAACTCGACGGTGAGAACTATCTCAGACGCCTGAATTGCGAGTATCGCGATTACCTCGCCGGTCTTTGCAACGAACGTGGCGTGAAGCTCAGGATCTCCTATGCCAGCGAACGCGAAGACTGGATTCAAAACATGGTCTCGGGTGGGCTGGGAATCTGCTTCATCCCGGAATTCAGCGCCGTCATCCCGGGACTACAGATCAGGCCAGTCGTCGATCCTGAAGTTTGGCGCGAAGTGTCGCTCGTTGTGGTGGCGGGGCGCCGCTTCTCGCCGGCGACATCGACCTTCGTGAACAGCGTCAAGGCTCACAGCTGGCCGGAAAGCGGCATCGATCTGTTGGCCAGAAAGACGGCTGCATAGCAATTCGAAATGAACTCTAACGCCGCGATAAATGTCGTAGCGGAATAGTTGCGTTGGCGCGGTCGTCCACCATAGTTTTCAGGTATCGAATTAAGAGCCAGTCAGCATTTCTCTTTCGCCCAGGCTGCCGTCACTCTCCTCCTATGCCCCGCTTCCGCGATTGGGCACCGACAAAGGAGAAATAGATATGGCTTCCAAGACTATTGCATTGCGGGTGCCGCTGAAGCTGGCGCTGACACTCGGACTTCTCACCGCGACCGCCGCGTTTTCGGTGGCCCCGGTTTTCGCCGGCGACTGCCCTGCCGGCCAGGCCGCCACGACCGACATCCAGGAACATCCCAGCAAGCCCGTCGGCGTGACAGACACGGTTCTTTCGGCGATCGACCTCAGCCCGAAGGGCGAAGCCTGGAAGGGCAACATGCTGCGTCTGCGCAAGCTTGTCGTTCAGCCGGGCGGCGTGGTGCCGTGGCATGAGCACACGGCTCGTCCCGCCAACATTATCGTCGTCGAAGGCTCCATCACCGAATACGCCAGCACTTGCAAGGTCGGCATCGAACATCCCGCCGGCGACGTGACGGCCGAGTTCGGTCAACTCGCCCATTGGTGGAAGAACAACGGGAAAGTCCCGGCGGTGCTCTACTCAGCCGACGTTCTGCCGCCGGCGATGCACAACGATCACATGATGTGAGCCGCTCGTCGCGGCCAGCGAATCCCAGCAGCAGCAACCAACAGCGCGTCCTCGGGCGATCGCCTGAGGACGCATAGCCAGGAGCCTGTGATGACGACCAGTGAACATACCGAATTGATGGGGCTCCGCAGGGTGGCCGCGGACAGCTGGCGCTTCGGACTGATCGCCTTGATCGCGTTCCTGACGCTCGTCGACCTGTTCGCCACCCAGGCCATCCTACCTTCACTGGTGACAAAATTCGGGGTCAGCCGCGCAACCATGGGCTTCGCCGTCAACGCCAGCACCTTCGGCATGGCGGTGGCCGGTGTCGCCATCGCTCTCTTCGGGCGCGGCATCGATCGACGCAACGGCATCTGGATCAGCCTGGCCATCCTGGCGATCCCGACGACGCTGCTTTCGCAGACGGACAATATTGTGGTCTTCGCCCTGCTGCGCGTAGCGCAAGGCCTTTGCATGTCGACCGCGTTCACGCTCACCATGGCCTACCTGGCGGAGCATTTTTCCGCCCGGCAGACCACGAGCGCGCTTGCGGCCTATGTGACCGGCAATGTTGCCAGCAACTTTTTCGGCCGGCTGATGTCGGCGGCCGTCGCCGACATGTTCGGCATCTCCACCAACTTCCTGACCTTCGCCGCCCTCAATCTGTTTGGCGCGGCTCTTGTCTGCTTCACGCTGCAGAAGACCTCGGCAATGATGCGCGCAGACCTGGACGGCCAGCCTGTCCGCGCCGCCTGGAAAGCGCCGTTGCGGAACGTCGAACTGCGGGCCTGTTTTGCGATCGGCTTCCTAATCCTGTTCGTCTTTATCGGCACGTTCACCTACGTGAATTTCCAGCTCGTTGCGGTGCCGCTTTCGCTCACGCCGATGGCCTTGGGCGCCGTCTATTTCGTCTTCCTGCCATCGATGCTGACCACCCCGCTTGCCGGCCGAGTCGCAGCGGGCCTTGGCCCAAGGGGAGGGATTGGGGCAACGCTTGCGCTGGCGATCGTCGGCTTGCTTCTGCTGCTTTTACCCAGTCTTCCGATCGTTCTTGCCGGAATGACCCTGGTTGCCGTCGGCACCTTCCTGGCTCAGGCCATAGCCACGGGACATGTCAGCCGGACTGCGTCGCGCGATCGCGCTGCCGCAAGCGGCATTTATCTCGCGTCCTACTACGGCGGCGGGCTCGCCGGCAGCTTCCTCATCGGACAGATCTACGACCGTGTCGGCTGGACCGCATGTGTGGTCGTGCTGGCCGCGGTTCTCGCCGGCGCGATCGCGATCGCGCGCGTTTTGCGAACGCCCAAGGCCTGAGACCTGAAATCCAAACTTAGTTATCCAACCAAGGAGACCGACATGACCAACCAACTCAAAACTCTGCTTGCAGGCGCCGCCATGCTGATGACGGTCATCATTCCTGCCGCCGCCTCGGACGGCGTCGTCACGGTGAAGAGCGACTACTCGGTCGCCGAGACCGTCGCCCGCATCAAGAAGGACGTTCTCAAGAAAGGCATCATGTTTTTTGGCGTCATCGACCAGGCAAAGCTCGGCAACAAGGCTGGCAACGACGTCCGGCCGTCGCGGCTCGTTATGTTCGGCAATCCGGCGCTCGGCACGACGTTCATCACCTCAAATCCCGAGGCGGGCCTGGACTGGCCGGTGCGCGTGCTGGTTTATCAAATCGGAGATGGCACGGTTTACGCCGCCTATAGCGACTTCGACTGGATTGCGAAGCGGCACGGCATCACCGACCGGCAGGCACAGTTCAAGATGGCGACAGAGGTGATCCAGTCCGTCACATCGTCGGTCAGGAAGAACTGATCGGCGCGAAACGTCGAGATGCTTTGGCTTTTAAACCTGTCAGCCTCGCACAGACAGATCATTCGGCGGCGGACAACGCCTTTGCCCGCTCGCCGAACCATTTCTTCTGCGTTGCTTCGCGGACCAGCGCGCCGACCGCGGGCGAATGCCTGCGGCCGCGCACCGTGACCAGATTGACGTCACGCCAGAATTCCGGCTCCGTGATCGGCAGGGGCACCACGCCAGGATGCTTGACGGTATGCTCCGGCATGAAGCCAAAGCCAAGCCCGGCGGCGATCATCGCCAATGTCCAGTCGTCGCGATCACTCCAGTAAACCGGACTGACCGTGACGCCTTGCTCAGCAAGGATGGCATCCGCGTAGCCAGCGAACTCGCAATTGTTGCGGTGGATGTAGCTTTCGTTGCTCATGTCCTT
The DNA here is from genome assembly GCF_003997555.1 of Mesorhizobium sp. M1A.T.Ca.IN.004.03.1.1. Lineage (NCBI taxonomy): Bacteria > Pseudomonadati > Pseudomonadota > Alphaproteobacteria > Hyphomicrobiales > Phyllobacteriaceae > Mesorhizobium > Mesorhizobium sp. M1A.T.Ca.IN.004.03.1.1. The sequence goes on from NZ_RZTV01000013.1 coordinate 100,303, forward strand.
CACCCGCACCATGCGCTGGTTGGCAAGGCGATGGGTCAGGTGAACGGCCATCACCATCTGCTCCTGGAAAAGCGGCAGGGAGTGCACTTCTTCGTCGGGAACGTCTGAGGGCAACGCATAGATGGCAGCCTCGAGCTCGCCCTCGAGCAGCCTTTTCCTGAGGCTCACCGCGTCCGCATCGCAAAGATGCAACTCAACGCCAGGATGGTGCGCGCGCACGGCTGCTATGAGCTCGATAATCTCGTCCGGAGCGATGGTGCTCATGATGCCGACCTTGAGCGGCATCTTCTTCAGGGTCACATATTGCTCGGCGATCTGCTTTGCCTGGCGTGAATTCTCGAAGACGCCTTCGAGATAGGTCTCGACCATGCGGCCGAGCTCGGTGAGGTGAGTGAAGCGGCGCTCACGGTGGAAAAGCGGCCCGCCGAATTCATCTTCCAGAAGCTTGATCGCGCGCGATAAAGCCGGCTGCGTGACATTGCACTGCTCGGCCGCCCTGGTGAAATTCAGCTCCTTGGCGACGGCCAAGAAGTATCGAACCTGGCTGATCTCCACTGCACGCTCCCCTCACTGGACGCGCATACGGCATGACCCGCGTAGCCACGCAATCTTACTAGTTGCCGTTACGTCAAACAACCCGACCGGTCGATCGAGGTCCCGGGCTTGGAAAAACCAGCGATCTGACCGTCAGCTATCGAATCCATGTCTCAACGGCATTTCCGCAACTTGCGGCGGTTCACCATACTAATCCTCAGATCCAGAGCCGGCCCGCGCCGTGGCTCGTAGCCGTGCAATCAGAAGGACAAGACCATGCTCAAAGGCAAGACATCGCTCATCACCGGTTCGACCAGCGGCATCGGGCAAGGCATTGCCGAAGCCTTCGCGGCCAAGGGCTGCAACATCGTTCTGAACGGCTTTGGCGACGCCGCCGAGATCGAACGCCTGCGGGCCCGGCTCGCCGCCGATCATCAGGTCGCCGTCCGATACGACAATGCTGACATGAGCAAGGGCGACGCGATCACCTCGATGATGGACAAGGCCATCGCCGAGTTCGGCGCCATCGACATACTGGTCAACAATGCTGGCATTCAGCATGTCGCGCCGATCGATGACTTCCCGATCGAGAAATGGGAAGCGGTTGTGGCGATCGATCTGATGTCTTCGTTCTATACGATCCGACGCGCCCTGCAGGCGATGAAGGCGCGCAAATGGGGTCGCATCATCAATGTGGCCTCGGCGCACGCTCTCGTCGCCTCGCCATACAAATCCGCCTATGTCGCGGCCAAGCATGGCGTCGCCGGCCTGACCAAGACCGTCGCGCTGGAGGTTGCCGAACAGGGCATTACGGTCAACGCTGTCTGCCCCGGTTACGTGCTCACGCCGCTTGTCGAGAAGCAGATACCCGACACTGCAAAGGCCCGCGGGATCACCGAGCAGCAGGTGATCAAGGATGTTCTGTTGGCTGCGCAGCCCACCAAGCAGTTCGTCACCGTCGAGCAGGTTGCCGCACTGTGTCTGTTCCTCGCGTCGGACGATGCGGCTTCGATTACCGGTGCCGTGATGCCGATCGAAGGCGGTTGGACCGCTCACTAGACCTGCACGAGGAGCGAAGGCGATGAACAAGATCATGCAAAACCTGTCCGCCCCGCAAGCAGAACCGGCGGTCGGCCACCAGGACGAAGCCAAGCCTCAGACCGTCCTTGTCCTTCAAGGCGGCGGCGCGCTCGGCGCCTATCAGGCCGGGGTCTATCAGGCGCTGGTCGAGGGCGGCATCGAACCGGATTGGGTCATAGGCACGTCCATCGGCGCCATCAATGCCGCGCTGATTGCCGGGAACAGGCCCGGCGATCGTCTGCCCAGGCTTCAGGAATTCTGGGATGGTGTGAGCCGGAGCAGTCCATTCGACGAATTTTTCCGGATGATGGTTCCGAGCAACATCTTTGCCAACATGGGCACGGTGATGCGCGGCATCCCGGGATTTTTCGAGCCGAATCCGAGCGCCATGTTTGGGGTCAACCGCGAAGTCGGTGTCGAGAACGCGTCCTATTACACCACGCATCCGCTCAAAAGGACGCTGAACAATCTGGTCGATTTCGACTACCTCAACGGTCGCCACACGCGGCTGACGGTCGGCGCGGTCAACGTCAACACCAGCGAGCTCAAATACTTCGATACGCGCGAGATGAACCTGTCGGCGGCGCACATCATGGCGTCGGGCGCCCTGCCGCCGGCGTTTCCGGCAGTCTGCATCGACGGCGAACCCTATTGGGACGGCGGCATCTATTCAAACACGCCGATCGAGGTGGTGCTGGATGCGCGCCCCAGGCGCGACGCGCTGATCTTTGCGGTCAACATGTGGCAGCCCCGCGCAACCGAGCCGAAATCAATCTGGCAGGTCATGGGCCGGCAAAAGGATCTTCAATACGCCAGCCGCGGCCGGAGCCACGTTGCACGGCAGGAGCAACTGCATCGGTTGCGGCATGTCGTGCGCGAAATGGGAAAGCTGGTTCCCGAGGAGCGTCGCGAGGATCCGATGTTTAAGGAACTCGCCTCCTATGGCTGCCCGTCGGTCATGCACCTCGTCCGCCTACTTTCCCCACGGCTCGACGGCGAGGACCATACCAAGGACATCGACTTCACCCGCTCGGGCATCCGCACCCGCTGGCAGGCCGGATACGAGCATGGACAGCGCGTCCTCGCGGACAAGCCCTGGGAATGCGAGGTCGACATGCTTCAAGGCATCGTGATCCACGAATCCCAAGAGTGATGCACCGCGCCGAGAAGATTACGGAGACCACCGATGCAGATCATCACCCCCGGCATGCGGTTGATTCCGGAAGCGGTGCTCGCCAACGATGCGGCGCTCTTCCGCACGATCCCGGAGACCCCCTCGCACGCGGACAAGTCACTGCATCGCGTGGTCATTGTGGGCGGCGGCGCGGGCGGCCTGGAACTGGCGACACGCCTCGGCCGCAAGTTCGGCAAGCGGCTTTCCGTCACGCTTGTCGACCGAAACCGCACCCATATTTGGAAACCGCTTTTGCATGAGGTGGCATCTGGCGCCTTGAGCGTGTCGCACGACGCGGTCGAATACATCGCCCATGCCAGCCGCCACGGCTACCGCTACCGAATTGGCGAGGTCGTCGGCATCGATCGTGCCAAGCGCCAGGTCTTCGTCGCGCCCAGCTTCGACGATGACGGCCGCCAGGTCATCCCGCCACGTGTTCTGGGATACGACACGCTGGTCATGGCCGTCGGCAGCGTCAGCAATGATTTCGGCACGCCGGGCGCCGCGCGCCATGCCATCGCGCTCGACACCGCCGAGCAGGCCGCCCGGTTCAACAAGCGCATGATCGACGCATGCCTGCGCGCCAACGCGCAATACGAGCAGCTTTCGCCTGGTCAGCTTCATTGCGTCATCGTCGGTGCCGGTGCCACGGGTGTCGAACTGGCGGCGGAGCTGCACAAGTCGATGCGGGAGATTGCGTCGCACAATCTCGACAACATCGATTTCGAAAGGCTGATCCGCATCACCATCGTCGAAGCCGGGCCGCGGATTCTACCTGCATTGCCTGAGGAATTGGCGAGCGCAACGGCACGGTTGCTGATCAAGCTGGGCGTCCAGATACGATGCGGGATCAAGGTCACCGAAGTGACCGAAGACGGCATCCGGCTGGGTGACAAGCTTTTCGTGCCTGCCGAATTGGTCGTCTGGGCGGCCGGAATCAAGGCGCCGGAATTCCTGAAGGGGCTTGATGGTCTTGAGACCGACCGCATCAACCGCCTGATCGTTGACGAAACCTTGCGGGCGGTCGGAGATAAGAACGTGTTCGCGATTGGCGACTGCGCGAACTGCGCGCTGGCGGGCGAAGAAAACGCGTTGCCGCCGCGTGCCCAAACGGCCCATCAGCAGGCAGACCACATGGCCAAGGTGATTGCAGCACGTCTCGCAGGTCGTGCCGAGCCGGCATATCGCTACCGCGACTATGGTTCCCTGGTTTCGCTGGCCGACTACGGTGCGTTCGGCAGCCTGATCGGCAGACTGAAGATCGAAGGTCTCGTTGCGAGGCTCGTCTATCGCTCGCTGCACAAGATGCATCTCAAGGCGGTGCACGGCTTGGCGAAGACCATGATGGCTTCGATCGGCGAGATGATCGTCAGGCGCGCCAGACCGCGGATCAAGCTTCACTGAGCGCGGCGGAGGAGGCGGTGCAATGGAAAAGTATGACGTCGTGATCCTGGGTGGCGGCAATGCCGGAATGGGCGTCACGGTAGCGACGCGCACCGCCGGACTTTCCGTCGCCATGATCGAGGCTCGCGATCTTGGCGGCACATGCCCCAATCGCGGCTGCACGCCGAAGAAGGTGCTGGTTGCGGCGGCCCATGCGCTCGACGAGATCGGAAGAGCCGGCAATCATGCAATCGAAATCGAACCGCCGAGGCTTGATTGGCGAGCCCTGATCGAGCGGGAAGAGGACATCATCGCGGATATCCCATCCCGGCTGTCCGGATTGATGGCCAAGCGAGGCGTCGATGTCATCCACGGCGAGGCCGCATTTATGGCCAGCAATGCCGTCCGCGTCGGCGCCCGAGAGATCGAGGCCAGAAACATCGTCATCGCCACCGGCTCGAAGCCGCGCCCGCTGTCGATCCCCGGGTCGGAATTTCTGACCACGTCCGACGATGTTCTGAGCGATCCTGTGTTGCCTCGCGCCGTGGTGTTCATTGGCGGCGGCGTTATTGCCTTCGAGCTGGGTCACGTCTATGCGCGCGCCGGCGTCGAGGTCACCATCCTCGAGGCGCTACCGCAACTCCTCAGAGGCTTCGACGAGGATGCCGTTTCCCAAATCCGTGCCGAGAGCGAGCGGCTTGGCCTCAGGATCCATACCAAGGCCTGGGTCAAGAAGATCGAAAAGACCGACGGGCGGCTGCGGGTGAGCTTCGCGAAGGATGGCGCCGAATGCTCGGTCAACGCGGATCGGGCCGTCAATTGCGCGGGGCGCGTGGCCAATGTCGAGGGGCTCGATCTTGGGGCGGGTGTCATCGTGCATCGCGAAGGCCGCATCGAGATCGACGAGCATCTGCGCTCGCGTTCCAATCCAGACATCTATGTCTGCGGCGATGCCGTATGGAGCTCTCCGCAGCTTTCGCCGGTAGCGACCTATGAAGGCGGGATCGTCGGCCGCAACATCGTCGACGGCCCGAGGCATCGCCCGGACTACGGTCACATACCTGCGGCCCTCTATAGCATTCCGGCCGTGGCGGCCGTCGGTTTGACCGAGGCCGAGGCGAGGGAACGCGGCTTCATCGTCAAGGTCCACCTGAACGATATGCAAGGCTGGCTCTCCGCCAGGACTTACGCGGAGCCGATCGCATGGTCGAAGATCATCGTCGAGGAAACGACAGGCAGGATCCTTGGGGCTCACCTGGTCGGCCATGCCGGCGAAGAGCTGATTCACACCTTTGCGCTCGCGATGAAGCACGGCATCACGGCACCAGAGCTGTCTGAGATGGTCTGCGCCTTCCCGACTTTCACAGCGGATATCAGGAACATGATGTAACGCGTCGGGCCAGGCCAGCGAACGTAGAGCGGAGGTCCGGGATGCGTCGATGCACGCAAGGCATCAAAACCATGCAGGAAAAACATGGCGATTGCCGAGGGGTTACGGTGGTAGGCTATGCGGGACACGTGAAAGCGCAGACATGGCCGCTGACGACCAGGCAATGACATTCGAGCAGTCCGTCCAGGCAGCCATCGAACTTGATGCGCCCCTCAATGAACGGCTGGCCGTGATTGCCGCGGCGGTTCGCCGTCTGAACTCGGAATTCGCTGACGCCGTCGAGCGACTGGTGGACCGCCTCGAGAAGCAAGGTGCCGGCACAATGGCGCCGGCTCCTGGCGAAGCCATGCCCGGTTTCCTGTTGCCTGATGACGATGGCAGGCTCGTCAGCCTCGCCGAAATCCTGGCCAAGGGCCCAGCCGTAATCACCTTTCAGCGCGGACACTGGTGTCCTTATTGCCGCTTGAACGCCATCGGGATTGTCGAGGTGCATCGCGAGATCGCGGAACTGGGAGGACAGGTGGTTGCGATCATGCCGGAGCGGCGCAAATTCGCGAAGGCGATGAAGGCACTGGTCGGCGCACAATTCCCGTTTCTGGTCGATATGGACAACGGGTATGCGTTGTCGCTCAACCTCGCGATCTGGGTCGGCGCCGAAATGGAGCGGCTTATGGGCCTGGGGTTCGACATCCCTAACTATCAGGGCAACAGCAGCTGGTTCATGCCTATTCCAGCCACCTTCATTGTCGGAACGGACGGGATCATCAGGGATCGCTTTGTCGATCCGGACTACCGCCGCCGCATGGACATCGACGACCTGATCGCGGCGCTCAGGCGGGCTCGCTGACGCCGAAGGACGACCAGTCGGCCGCCCTCAAAAGGTTGAGCAGCGTTGTCGCGACAGGCGAGCGATGCCTGCCGGCTACCGCATAGACGGAAACGATCCGAGAAACGTCCAGGTCACGCAGCTTGAGCCGGCGGGTGTTCGAGGATCGCGGTGCCGTCAGCGACACGAAGCCGACCCCAGCGTTGGCTTCGAGCAACGCCAGAAGGTCCTGATCGGTCTCGACTTCATGCGCCGTTCGAGGCGTAAGACCCCTGGCGGACAGGGAGCGCGACAGCTCCTCGCTCGTCTCCCAATCGATCCGACTGAGCACGGGTTCGGCGGCAAGCTGAGCCAACGCGACGTCCGCCTCGTTGCGCCGGGCCAGCGGATGATCGGCATTTACAGCGAGTTCAATCTCTTCCCGAAACAGCGGCCATATGTCCAGGCGGTCCCAGGCCTGTCCCAGGGGGCCGGCAATTGCCAACTCGACCTCGCCACTCTTCAACGCGTCGACGACAGCAGCGGGCGAACCACGATTGATCTTGAGGTGGGCGCCGGGATAAGCGCGGAAAAGCTCCGTGAAGGGCGAAACCAGTAACGCTATGTTGATGCTGTTGGATATCGTGACGTTGAGGGGTGCCACGTCACTGCTTTGCACAGCCTTGGCCAGTGACTTGGCGGAAGTGGCCGCATCATAGCACTGTTGCAGCAGGGGCAGCATTCGCCGCCCAAGCTCCGTAAGGTGCGAGTGCTGACGCTCGCGCCGAAGAAGCTCTCCCCCTAGCTCCTCTTCAAGCGTCTTGATCGCGCGCGTAAGGGCCGGCTGAGTGACGTTGCACTCCTCGGCCGCCCTGGTGAAATTTAACGTGTTAGACAGGGCCAAAAAATAGCGGACCTGCTGCATCTCCATGAAATCTCGCCCCCTCAGCGAAATGGTTTATCAGCGACGGCGCATATTGCGAGACTAACCTAGGCTGAATCGACATTCAGCGCATCCATAACATAGCTGCGGCGAGATGGATGAAGGCGAGGAAGTGGCCGGCGCG
>NZ_RZTV01000134.1:0-320 GCF_003997555.1 Mesorhizobium sp. M1A.T.Ca.IN.004.03.1.1
AGCTAGAGCGCGTCGCGCCAAAGGGCCGCGGTTTTGCCTAAAAACCAAGAGCTAAAGCGCAGGAAGCGAATCTGAAAGACGCGAAGCGCTTTAGCTGACCCCAGTTTTTTACACGCTGCGGTTAACCATTTCTTTGCCATGAATATTTAGATTGGTTTAATCATCGGCCTCCGTGCGGATGAACGAAGCCGGCCATCATGTGCATGAGATGTGGCGCAAATGTACGATATCAGGGCCAGAAGCAGTTTTCACGATCGCGCAGCCGCAAGGCCGCGCGCCCATGACGATCACTACCGGCAGTCCCGATCGAACGGAGCGAA
>NZ_RZTV01000135.1:0-320 GCF_003997555.1 Mesorhizobium sp. M1A.T.Ca.IN.004.03.1.1
CCAAAATTGCCTGAATTGGAGCGCGATCTCCTGTGTGCCGAGGGTTAGTTTATGTTGTGGAATTCAACAGCAGATTGAGGAGATTGACCCATGCGCATCAAATTTGCCCTTGCCGCGTCCCTGTTCGCCGTCAGCCTTGCAGGCGCTGCCTTCGCCCAGCCGACCTATTCCGACGACTACACCAATGACAGCGACGGTTTCGCCCCGAGCGCCATGGCCACCCCTGCCGTCGACAAGACCGCAACGGCGAGCATCGCCCCCCTGCCTCCGTGCCACAGCATGATTGGCCCCAAGGGCTCCCACACCAAGGGTGCCGACAG
>NZ_RZTV01000136.1:0-315 GCF_003997555.1 Mesorhizobium sp. M1A.T.Ca.IN.004.03.1.1
CCGCGAGATGGTCGATATCCTGGCGCTCGTCCTTCAGCACGATGAACAGGCCGTTCTGTCGGCCGTCGACATGGCACTGAAGTCCGGCGTTCCAACCAAGACGCATGTGCTGAACCTGCTGCATCGTCTTGTCGACGGCAAATCCTTCACGCCGCCGACCATTGATGCGCCGCAAGCCCTGACGCTCGTCAACGAGCCCAAGGCCAATGTGGAACGATACGATGCCCTGAGAAAGACGGAGGCTCGCCATGCGTCATAATCCAGCAAGCGGCGCGATCGTCATCATGTTGCGGCAACTGAAGATGCACGGCATGG
>NZ_RZTV01000137.1:0-315 GCF_003997555.1 Mesorhizobium sp. M1A.T.Ca.IN.004.03.1.1
TGCCGAAGGCCGCACGGTGCTGCGCCGCGGCCGGGCCGGCCGCCAGGGGCTGAGCGGCCTGTTCTTCACGCCGGCCGGCTCCTCTGTCGAAGAGGTCATCCATGCCGAGCGCATCATCGATTGCCGCTGCCAGGCGCCGGATCTTTCAGCGCCATTGATGCAGAGCCTGCTTTCCGCCGGCCTCGCCATGCCGGACGAGCTCTCGCTCGGCCTGGCGGTCAATGCGCGCGGCGAGCCCTTCCTCGACGACGGTTCGACGGTCGCCGGGCTCTTTGCCGTCGGCCCGCTCGGCCTCGGCAGCCTGCCCGATATCGA
>NZ_RZTV01000138.1:0-314 GCF_003997555.1 Mesorhizobium sp. M1A.T.Ca.IN.004.03.1.1
GGACGGACCGGCGTCGGGATATAGGCGTCGACCTGCGCCATCAGCTCGCGGATGGCGTCCTCGCCGATGGTCTTGTTCGAATCCTCAAGTGCTGCCAGCGCCGAACCCTTGACGATCGGAATGTCGTCGCCGGGGAACTCGTTCTTGGTCAACAGCTCGCGAACCTCAAGCTCGACCAGCTCGAGCAGCTCGGCGTCGTCGACCTGGTCGACCTTGTTCAGGAACACCACGATCGAAGGCACGCCGACCTGGCGGGCCAAAAGGATGTGCTCGCGGGTCTGCGGCATCGGGCCGTCGGCGGCCGAAACCACCAG
>NZ_RZTV01000139.1:0-314 GCF_003997555.1 Mesorhizobium sp. M1A.T.Ca.IN.004.03.1.1
GGACGGACCGGCGTCGGGATATAGGCGTCGACCTGCGCCATCAGCTCGCGGATGGCGTCCTCGCCGATGGTCTTGTTTGAGTCTTCGAGCGCAGCCAGAGCCGAACCCTTGACGATCGGAATGTCGTCGCCGGGGAACTCGTTCTTGGTCAGCAGCTCGCGAACCTCGAGCTCGACCAGTTCCAGAAGCTCGGCGTCGTCGACCTGGTCGACCTTGTTCAGGAACACCACGATCGAGGGCACGCCGACCTGGCGGGCCAAAAGGATGTGCTCGCGGGTCTGCGGCATCGGGCCGTCGGCGGCCGAAACCACCAG
>NZ_RZTV01000140.1:0-314 GCF_003997555.1 Mesorhizobium sp. M1A.T.Ca.IN.004.03.1.1
GAATTCCGCGATCGCTTCTTCCGCACCGGTGACGATGTCAAGGATATGCTCGACGTCGAATCACTTGGCGTCATGCCGTTGATCGAGAACAACGTCGAGGATCCGACGCTCGTCGATCCCGGGAACCCGCGAAGCATCGCCAGGGGCGGCAAGACCACGACCTATGTCGAGGAGCATCCGCTGTCGGCATTCGCCGAGACGCTTCGAAGCGCGAAGATCGCGATCGATATCAGTGCCTCCGACCAGCGCTGCAAAGTCATCGGTGTGGTGTCGAGCTTGCCCGGTGAAGGCAAGTCGACGACCGCCATCAATTT
>NZ_RZTV01000141.1:0-314 GCF_003997555.1 Mesorhizobium sp. M1A.T.Ca.IN.004.03.1.1
GCGCGACATCATGGGCATGATGGGCAAAGTCAAGGAAATGCAGGCCAAGATGGAGCAGATGCAGGCGGAGATCGCCGAGCTCACGGCCGAAGGCAAGGCGGGCGGCGGACTCGTCGCCGTCGTCATCACGGGCAAATGCGAGCTGAAGAGCCTGAAGATCGACCCGTCGCTGTTCAAGGAAGACGATGTCGAGATCCTCGAGGACCTGATCGTTGCCGCTCACAACGACGCCAAGGACAAGGCCGAGGCGCTCGCCGCCGAAAAGACCAAGGCGCTGACCGCCGGTCTGCCGATCCCGCCCGGCTTCAAGCTGC
>NZ_RZTV01000142.1:0-312 GCF_003997555.1 Mesorhizobium sp. M1A.T.Ca.IN.004.03.1.1
CTTCCGTGACGCGCACCTGTCGGCGCAGGTTGCCGAATTCGAGCTTCCCGCTGCCGGCGCTGATCAGCACGACCTGATAGGCCTGAAGGATGCGGCCTCGAGACCAGCTGAAATGATGGTCGTCCGGATGACGGCTCGGAGGGTAACTGGAGTGCGGCGCAATGACCGAATAGCCCGTCGAGACAGCGGTGCAGCCCCATGCTGCAGAAATTCTGCTGTCAGGCATGTAGACGAAGTAGTTTTCCGTCATTTGACGTCGCCCTTTTAGGATCATTTTTTGTATGCAAATGATCACTTTTGTGGATTTTGGCG
>NZ_RZTV01000143.1:0-312 GCF_003997555.1 Mesorhizobium sp. M1A.T.Ca.IN.004.03.1.1
GCCGCCTGATCGCCGATGTCGAGCGGCTTGTCGGCGACCGGCTGATTGCCTTTCCCACCGTTGCCCATGTCGCGCCGCCGATCGGACCGCTGGAGCAGGATGACGAGCTGTTCTTCGCGACGAACAACAAGACGTTGCGCAACACCGCGCTCGGCAATTTCCTCGACTGGTGCGGCGTTTCCATTCCCTGCGGTACGGGCGAGGCTGGCATGCCTGTTGGACTGCTGCTTTCGGCCACCCCCCATCGCGATGAGGCGCTGCTGGGGATTGCCCTTGCGGCCGAGGCGGTCTTGCTTGAATTGGCAATTGAAC
>NZ_RZTV01000014.1:0-57683 GCF_003997555.1 Mesorhizobium sp. M1A.T.Ca.IN.004.03.1.1
ATCGCTGATTGCTACTCTGCCGTGTTGCGCCGCGACAGAGATGACGTAAGGCAGGCTGAAGCGCGCGACGACCGGGTTCTTTGGGTTCCACTTTTGGTCGCGCGGCTGAACCACAAGGCTCTCAGCGAGATGGTTCAATCCGAGCTCAATTGAAACAATATCCTCGCCCGCGAAATTGTGCTTCTCGCGCAATTGCAGCAGCCCGTCGATCCCCGGATGCGTACACTTGCAGGAGGGCCAGGGTTTAAAGCTAATCGAAGCGTTCACATAGTCATCACCTAGTTTCCCCATAAGCAAACCGAGGTCGTAGTTAGTTTCGAAAGCTTTGTAGAAGCCATACTTACCAAAGAACGGCTCCCGCGGACCGTTGAAGCTCACCATGGCTGAAAGCGCCGACTCAAGCCCGGAGCGGGCCCGCAATCCCTGCTGCAACGAGACAGTGTGGGTACCTTCTTCATACATCTGGAATTCGCCGGCGGCGTGGGCGTAGGCGATACCGAACGCATTTCGGGTTTTCTCTTCGTCGAGCCGTAGCAACTTTGTGCTGACCGCGGTCGCGCCCCAGACAGCGACCATATTGTCGCGGCCCGTGTTTATAGAATTGGCGGTAACGCTTCGCGCGAGACGCACGTGCAGATCGATAGCCGTTGCGAGGGCGGACAGCAATTCGCGCCCGGTGATAGAGGGATCGCGTTCCGCCAGTGCCAGCGCCGGCGGCACGTCATACGCGCTTGCGTGGCAGCCATTAATACAAAGCTCGTAGGTCTCATCAAAATCCAGGGCCCTGGCTGTCGTGGCGTTGACAAGGGTCGCCAAGCAGGCGGGGAGCTTTTCCCCGGAAACCCAAACAGTGCATTCAGGTTTGCCGCCGGACAATGCGCCCAGGTGACGAGCGAAGTGCGCAATCGGGTCGCTCGATCCGCCAATGGCGCTCGCAAGCGTGTCCAAAATAGAGAGTTTCGCCCGTTCAATAGCCTTCTTGGGGACTGTCTCAAAACGGGAATCGAGAACATGCTTGATAATTTGCGTCGTCAAATCCATCACCGAACCTCCAGTTGAATGGTCGCGCTGCTCGGGGAACCTTTGAACACAGCCTTACCTGCCTTGCCAGCTTGTTTGATACCGCATTCGATAGCTCGTCCCCCGGCTTTCGCGGGAGCGAAATGCATGTTTTCCGCTCTCTGTAGCCGCCGCGCGAATAATCTGAACGCAATTTGTTTCTTCGGGCTATCCGCGTCGTGATGTTGAGATTTTTTGGAATACTCACGTGACACTCGCGCCGCCATTGTCGAACCCGAACTTCTACCGAGCGCAGGTCCGACGCACGGGCTGGCGATACGCAACAATGTTACCTTCACGAAGATATCGGCGAACCGTGTTGCGCGCGCATTCAAACTCCTGCGCAATTCGTTTCGCTCCCCAGCCTCGTTCGTGAAGGCCTACCATGGCCAAAACTTCTTCCCCCGATCGCATTTCCTCAACCCGCATCGTTCCAGACAATGCAAGTTGCGATGAAACCTCTCTCGTCATCGATTCTTCCTCTCAAAAGAGAGGGGTCAGTTCTTCGTTTCGTTCGGGGGTCAATTCCTCATTTTGCCCGACACGTTGATCGCGCGCTCGATATCGAACAGGGCATCGATGCGCTTCACGGCTTCAACCGCGAGCGGATAGACCAGGTTGGGCTTCTCGCCGTGCGCCTTCTTGCGCGCCGCCGCTTCGATATCGGCCAGCTCGAACACTTTGCGCCGGCTGTGGGCCCAGCAGCTGGTTTCCAGAACAGGCGCCGGCTGACGACCCGTCGCATAGAGATCGCCGTAACCACCAAAGGCATCGGCCTGCAGAATGCCGCTCCAGCCGGCGAGATGCACCGCGGGATGTTCGCCTCGGCGATCGCGGGAATAGTAGAACACCACTGCCGGCGGATCGGCGCCGCCGAACGGTCGGTCATCGCGCACATAGATCCATAATCGTCTCCTGAACCTGCAGAGCGAGCCTTGCAGCATAGAAACCGGCCCTTCTCCATCCGTTTTGCATACAGCGACATGCCGAGCCATCCCGCGACGCATATCGGCCCGGCCGACCGCCAACCAGATCCGCACCTGGCTCGGGACCGGGATCATGAAACGCCCAGCGCCTTCACCATCGCCGCCGCCAGTGTCGGCGGCGTGGTCAGCGGAATCCGCAGCCGCACCGCCGCACCTTGCTGGCGATCTGCAGCTCGATCACCGCAGGGGCGCCGCCGGCACCGAAGCGGCGACAGGCTCATCGGGAACCACGACAACTTCGGCGAAGCCTTGTCTCGCGGGCTCTCAGCGTGCGGCGCCACTTATAGACCAGCTGGTCGCGACATTGTACTGACGCGCCACCGCCGCCACTCTGGCCCGGGGGCACGAATGCCGCGGCCAGTATCCGGTGCTGATCCTCTTCACGCCAACGACGACGACGCTCAGCCCCGGTCAATAACGTCACATGGCTCATGCTGTGCTGCTTACTGTGCTCGTCAGGACGACCTTAAGAGCGCAGCTTCGCTACCGCGCCATGCTAGCGCAAGGCAGCACTCGCCGGGGGGCGTACCGAGCCATCGGCTCGCAACGTCAGACATACAGCCCGCCGTGACCCCGGCTTCCGTTTACCGTAGAGTGAGTGTCTGCGAGTCTGATGTCCGGCCGGATTCTCGCCGCTGTCGGTCCATCTTGCCGTCCCGTTCAAATCCAAGCTCTCAAAGCAGCCAGCCATATTACGGCGGCACAGCTCAAGACGGGCATTGGGCAGCGAATAATTCGCCTTCTTTCGGCTGGCTTGTGCGCTGACGTCGGCTACGGCGACGGATGCACCAAGGTGCACCTACAGCTTACATTACGAGGCGGCTGCCGCCTCCATCAATCACTATTGTCGTGCCATTGATGTACCTTGCTCGGTCACCGACAATAAATCCAACTAGCTCCGCGAGTTCGTCGGCAGTTCCAATCCGCCCCAGGGGATTGGTATTGGCCACACGTTCGATAGCGGCATCTCGATTGAGGCCTTCGTCGACCATCAACGCCTCAATTCTTTTGTGAACTCTGCCTGTGTCAAAATAACCAGGCGCGACAACGTTCACGCGAACGCCACTTCCCGAGAGTGTGTCTGCGAGGTGCTTAGCTAATACTGCTATTCCGGCACGCATGACGTTCGATAGTAGTAGGTGACCTGTCACCTCGTGCACGCCTGCCGAGGAGACATAGACGATATCACCCCCACGACCTGACGCTCTCATTGCAGCGGCCGCCGCTCGCGACACTCTCACTGCACTCATGAGAAGCGTCTCATAGGAATGATCCCAATCATCGTCGTCTAGGTCTTCGAGAGTTCCGTACGGCATATGACCAGAATTTACGACGAGGCAGTCAATGCTCCCGAGGAGTACCAAAGTGCGTTGCAACAACATGTCGACATCGGCTCGCCGAGCTAAGTCTGCAATTATACCATGAGCGCCTGCGCATCCCTCAATTTTCTGTAGATCACCTACAGCTCTGTCTAATGACGCCTTGTTACGACCACAAATAACAACTTCCGAGCGGTTTTTAGCTAGTCGTTTGGCGATGGCCAAGCCAAGACCCTTGCTACTGGCCATTACTAGAACTTTTCGACCATGATCATTCATAGCGATGATCTCTTCCCGATTGAGAGTGGTAGATCCGGACCATGGGCCTCGTCACTACCCGTCGCCAAGTATCGTTGCTAATCTCGACCTGCGGTTCCAAAGCTAGTAACTTAGCATTATGCGTCTATATATTTCAACGGACCTTTCAAGTTGATCCAATTCAATGAACTCATTATTCGTGTGAGCGCGATCAATGCTTCCTGGCCCGAGCACGATGCATGGGATGCCGGCCAATGATAGCTGACTAGCATCCGTGCCGTACGGCACTCCAATGTACTTGCCCGTCCCGGCAACTTCGGCACACGCCTGCGCTGCCACGGAAGCTATCTTGCTCGACTCGGCACTGTCCGGAGCAGGATCTTCAAGCGCGGGCAGTAATGATCGGACCTTGATGTCTTCGCGATCCCGCAAACCTTGCAGTATGTTCTCCACTTCTGCCAACGCCTGCTCCGGTCGCTCTCCTGGAACGAGACGTCGATCCACCCAGATGCGGCACGATGGAGGAACCGTCGTCAATTCCAGGCCACCCTCGATAAGACTTACCGTCAAAGTTGGAGGACTGACCAAAGGCTGGGTGCGGGAAGCGAGATTCTCTCCGTGTTCGTTGAGCGCCAATATGACCTTTGCCATGCCTGAGATTGCATTGACTCCGAGATGCGGCTTCGAAGTGTGAGCAGGGACACCCTGAACCTCTATTTGCCAGCGGACCGACCCTTTGTGGGCGACTACAAGCTCAAGCTCGGTTGGTTCACCAACAACCGCGGCATCATACGACTTGCCGGAGAGAGCGATGGCGCGAGCGCCGATCTTACGGTACTCTTCATCAATGCTGGCGGCAACGACAATTGTGGCATTCGGCTGACGGTCCCCTAAGGTACTCAGGGCGATCATCATTGCAGAGAGGGAACCCTTTGTGTCGCAACTTCCCCTACCGTAGAGTCGATTATCCTTCAATTCGGGAGAAAATGGATCGGAAGCCCAATTATCAGTGGGCACCGTGTCCATATGGGCCACAAAAAGGAGGCGCCGACTAGGGTCTTTGCCTGAGATCCAGGTCAAGAAATTCGAGCGGCCGTCGACAACGTGCTGGAGTTCATAAGGCAGGTTTCGGTCCCGGCAAAACCTTTCAAGATATTCGACGACCCGCTGTTCTCCGCTGCCCCTGGGTGAAAGCGAAGGGTTTACGCTTTCAATTTTGACAAGGTCTTGAAGAAGCGCCACGGTATCTGCGCTTGGCGATGACATAAATTCTCCTATCCGCTTGTGATCTGGCGCAGCTACTTCGACCATTTTTTGACTATATCGACAACTTGGTCGACTTCCTCCTCGCTGTTGTAAAGATGGAGCGAGAACCGAAGGAGTCCTCGTCGCGTTGATGCAACGACCTTGTTTTCCGCAAGATAGCTGTGCAGCGACGGTATGTAGGCGGCTACTTCTTGCGCTCCGCCGAGTGCAGCCATGTCGCCCACCGCCACAATACTCCCAGTGTGCTCGCCAGGAGGCCCGCCACAGACAGGCAGTCCGGCTTGTAGCAGTCCTGAAGCCAGTCGAGTTGCCAAAGATGTCACGTGCTTGTCGATCGCTTCTGTTCCGATCTCCAGCAGTTGCCCTAAGGATGCGTGGGCGGCAATCATGCCTGGGAAATTGTAATGCCCGATGTCAAAACGAGGCGCCCCAGCCCGCAACTTGGCGGCGTTGAGAATGGGAGCCGATTCTGGTGCGTTCCCGAGATCGACGCTAAAGCGAGCGAGGTAGGCTGGCTTTAGCTGATCTGCCCACTCCCGGCGGCAGTAGAGAAATCCCGATCCGTAGAGGCCCATCAATCCCTTCACAGTCGAGACGGCCAAACCATCTACTCCCAACCGGTTGACATCGGTATGGAGTATTCCGACCGACTGAGTCCCATCCGCCAAGAGGAAGGCGCCATGACGCCTGCACGCCTCCGCGACAGGTTGCGTGACTGTCCGAAAGCCAGGAACCATCGTTGCGGTTGAAAGCGTCACAACGCGAGTCCTGGAATCAAGCGCATTGACAATCGCATCTACGGGAATCGCACCTTTATCCGGCTCCACTAATTTGAGATCAACATTATGTAGAGCTTTCACTTGGAGCCATGGCAGGATGTTGTTTGCATGCTCAAGTTGAGGGCATAAGACAACGCTGTCGCCGGCTCGCCAGTCAATCGCGTTGGCGATTATGTTGATCCCCTCTGACGCGTTCTTTGTGATAGCAATTTCATCTTTATCTGCACCAACAAATCGAGCAAATCTGGCGCGTGTCTTCTCGATGTCCGCCAACTGGCTAAGCTCATCGTTTATCCCGTGCAATCTGTTATTCAGATGATCCTCGAACGACCCTCTTGTGGTTCGAGATATCAATCCTTGATTAGAAACATCCATGTAAATTAAGTCTTGCGTCGCTGGAAAATCGTCACGGATGCTGTTTAATGGAAGCTTACTGCCGTTCATAGTCATGGTGCTCGTCAATTGCGGTTTACCTTGGTCCAAACGCCGCGGACAGACTCCAAGCGCGAACGCGGCTGGCGGCAGCGGGGAACTAGCTTCGTCTCTGCAGGACTGATCATATCCGTCAGAAGGTGGGAAATTCCCCCTATTTCTCGCCCATGTTGAGGATTTTCTGCATAGATGCGAATTGCATGCAGACTTTCGAGCCGGGAGGGAGCAGCCAATCGTGCGCGCAGGCACTTTGCATCGGGAGGCCCGTGCCGCCAGCGCCTCGAGACAGTGAACTCGACGTCAGCGGTGACGGCAGTCGCATTCTTAGCCGATCACAAGCTTGCCATCTCAGCTGGCAGAACACTCCGACGGCCCGCACCCGCGCGCCGAGGCTGCCGGAAGTGAAGTGATCTAAGCCGGCGAGGGTCCAGGCTCCCGACGCGGGCACAACATTCGCGCAGATTTCGCCCGACCCGCCGCCGTTTTTTAGACATTTGTTGTTGGGGGTGGCTGCCGATGCAACAGCAATGTCGACGAGGGCGGAGGCTTTTGAGCAATCAAGGCCAACTCAACGCAGGTTTCCTGCGCAAACTCGGAAACGACGGCAACGTTGTGCGCAGATCAGATGCTACAATACGCCGTCCAGCGCGTGGCGCGCCTCCTTGTTTCGAAGGGCTCCTATGAAAGTTTCCGGCATAGACACCATAAAGGTAGAAAAAGACCTGGCTTTTACTATCCAGGAGTATCAAAGAAGGCTCAAGGCGGTCCGCGAAGGCATTGCAGCGCGGGATCTGGACATCCTCGTGGTGACCATCCCCGAGAACATGCTTTACCTAAGCGGTTACAACACGCTCGGTTATGCCTCCGCCCAGTATCTGCTTATCCCGCTGCAAGGGGAGCCCCTCCATATCACCCGTGGCATTGAAGAGGTGAATGTCCGGGCCTATTCGTGGATAGATAACAGTACCAGCTACATGGACCACGAGGCCCCGCTCGAGCTGCTCGCGGAAACGCTGCGTAACCTGGGTTTTGCCAAGGCGAAGGTAGGGTTCGAGGAAAAGTCTTGGTTCTTCTCGATCGCCGATTACGAAGGGCTCAAGACCCTTCTCCCTGACGTCCGTTTCGAAGATGGCTCGATGATTGTCGAGGCGGTCCGCGTCGTCAAATCCGATGCCGAAATAGACTATATCCGGCAGGCAGCGCGGATTGCCGAGGCCGGCATCGAAGCGGGCATCAACCAGATAAGGGCCGGCGTGAACGAGAATGAAATCGCCGCCGAAATCCAGCGCGTGGTCACGCTCAAGGGAAGTGAATACCCCGGCTACCCGCCGTTTGTGACTTCGGGCGTGCGCACGAGCTATGCGCATGGCACGTGGTCGGGCCGGCAGATTCAGCCGGGTGATCCTGTCTTCCTCGAACTGTCCGGCACTGTTCGACGCTATAGCGCCGCGATCATGCGGGCTTCCGTGGTCAGTCCATCCAACCGTGAACTCGAGAAAATGGAGGACGTGTCACGAAGGGCGCTGGAAAACATGCTCGACGGCATACGTCCTGATCGCCCCCTCGGTGAGGTGTGGAGTATCTGGTCGCAGACCGTCAACGATGGAGGCTATGAAGGCCGCTTCAAGCGTACGGGGTATTCCATCGGCATCAGCTACCCGCCGGATTGGGGCGAAGGGCACATCCTGTCGTTTAAGCGAGGGGAAACGCGGACCCTCAAGCCCAATATGGTCTTCCATATCCCCTCGATGGTCAAGTCTTTCGGCTTTGCGGACGTCGGCACCAGCGAGACTGTTCGCGTGACCGAAACTGGCTGCGAGATTTTGACGAACTACAAACGTCAGCTTTACGTCCGCTAAAACCAGACGCAGACTTCTGACCTTCATGATACCAGGCCGGGCCAGTCGAGAACAACATCGGTGTGTTTCGATTGCGGCCCGGTTCGCTGCCAGGCCAGTAGACGCGCAATGTTAACGCACCTCCAAACGTCGCTTCGTCCAACACAGCAGCAGCTGGCGAACATGCGCGTGATCCCGATAAGTGATTATGTCGGTCCGTTCTCCATCGCCCAAGTGAAACCTTCTTCACGGGCGGTGTCGCCTTGATCAGTATAGGCCTGGTGAGGGCTGAAATTCAGAGAGTTAGCGATCTGCCGCCAGGTCGTGATGGCATTGGCCGAAGTCAAAGGAACATTCCGATGTCTCAGGAATTCGAAGATATCAACCGCCGCGTTGCCGGCGCCTCGCTGACCAATCCCGAGTTATGGCGGCCCGATGCGACGCTGGGTGCGCCTATGATCCCACCCGACGAGTGGTCTTTTTGGCCTTATAGCAAATGGACATACTCGCACGTAAGCGAAGCTACGCGAACCGCCCGGGTTTGGCGCGGGCCAGGACCGGTCCTGCCGCTTCCAAGCCGGATCAGGGAGGATATCGGTGATATCGAAGTTGCGTCCAGCGACGGCCAACGCGCCACGATCCGCGAATACCTCGAGAGGGACTATACTGACGGGTTTCTGGTTTTGCACCAGGGCGAGATCGTGTTCGAAAAATACATGAATGGCATGGAACCGCATTCTCAGCACATCGCCAGATCGGGTTCCAAGTCCATCACAGGGACGGTGTTCGGGATTCTGGTGCACCGTGGGCTTATCGACCCTGAAAGTCTGGTAACACGGTATCTGCCGGAACTGCAGGCGACCGCCTATCGCGGCGCCACGGTGCAGCACTTGCTGGACATGACTGCGGGCGCCACTCTCAAGGGATTGTGGTACGTGCCAAACAACGATTACTTTAATTACGTTGTAGCAACAGGATACTTCGGCCCCCCGGAGGGACATCCTGACGCTCCTGCCGATATATGGCAGGCCATTCTGCGGATAACCGAGCAGGAGGCGCCGCACGGCGCGCGGTTCAAGTACTTTGACCCCAACATCGACGTGCTAGGGCTAATCATGCAGCGCGTATCAGGCAAGTTTCTCCCGGAGCTGTATAGCAGCGAATTATGGAGTCCGATGGGGGCGGAGGAAGACGCCTGCCAAATCGTAGACAAATCTCGTTTTTCGATGTCGTCCGGTGGATTTCAAGCCACACTCCGTGATTTCGCGCGCTTCGCGCTGCTGCATCTGCGCGGCGGCAGGCTCAACGGCAGGCAGATCGTTCCATCTGAATGGATCGAGGCGATAAGACGCCCTAAGCCTCTTCTATTCGACTTGTTCGCGCCGAACGGTTCTTATGCCGATGCCAGTTCAGACCTGCCCAATGGCGCTTATCACAATACTTTCTGGATCGAAGACCAAGAGAGAGGCGCCTACATCGCGTGGGGATATGGTGGCCAGGTGATCTATATTGATCCGCGGGCGGACTTCGCAGCGGTGAAGCTCTCACACCAGCCTGGCCAATCACCGGTGAAGCGGGCACAGTGGCCTGACCAAGTTTACCAGTCCCCGAAAGCCCTTCCGTTTGACGCGTTCGGGGCGATTCGCGCCATCCGAGATGCACTGGAAAGTTAAGATTTGTGTGACCGGTGCCAGACCGCAGCGGTTCGGCGATGCAACACCGCGGGAGGGGCAGGGTCAGGTTACGCACGAAGGTAAGCGGATTTTAGCGATCTTGATCTAGCACGGCCTGGATTGGTTGTGTTAGCCAGTGTTGCTGCCGAACTCCAGACCAGCGCGGTCAACCGGTTGTCACGCGCCGTCCCGCCGACATCAACGCGATGGACTTTGTCGAGGCGGCCAAAATGCGGGGCGAAGGCCGCGGCTGGATCATCTTCTGCGAGGTTCTGCGGAATGTCTGTCGCCGCTAGTCTCCGAACTCGGCCTGCGCTTCATCTTCGCCGTGCTCTTCCTGTCTGCCCCGTCCTTTCGTATCCTCACGGACGGCCGCCTTGCTGAGCAGGCTGAAGGCTGCAACCTCAGTGCAAGTACTAAGAGTAGCCCTGTGACGAAGCATCAGGTTGAGCGGCTGGTCGCGGCGACGTTCGAGGCTGGGACCAATGTTTCGGAGATCGCGCGATCGGCGAGCCTTCATGTGAGCCAGCTTTTCCTGTCGCAAGGAGCGATGCCAGATCTCCGTGTCGTCCGTGCCGCAGCTTGCTACCCTGGAGGTCGTCAAGGCAGAGCCACCGCCGATCTTTCGACCGCGCAAGAAGAGCAGCATGGAAAATCGAGCTTGGCGGCGTCCGTCGGCTGCGGATCGAGAGTATCGACACCTGTGCGCTCGGCCGGATCCTGGACGTGCTGGAGCGGCCGGCCTCGCATTGATGGTGCAGGAGACGTCGAAGCGTGTTTCAGAGGATGTGGCCATCCCGGACGAGTTCGTCCATCACCGAGCGCACTGCGCTTTCGGCGATTGCAGCGATCTCTTCGACTTCTGCCTTGGTTGCTATCAGCGGCGGAGCAAAGCCCAAAATGTCCCCGTGCGGCATGGCACGAGCGATAAGACCACGGTCACGGGCAGCCTTCGAAATTCTGGCACCAACCTTGAGCGTCGGATCAAAACGTTTGCGTTTGTGCCGATCGGCGACAAACTCGATTGCACCCATAAGACCGACGCCGCGCACTTCACCGACGATCGGCAACTGCGCGAACTTCTCCTGCAGCTGCGCCTGGAAAAACGCGCCGACGTCACGCGCATTGCCGGGGAGGTCTTCTTTCTCGACAATGTCGAGGACCGCGTTGGCCGCGGCGGCGCCGATCGGATGACCAGAGTAGGTGTAGCCGTGCGAGAATGCGCCGACCTTGTCGGCCCCATCCTCCATGACTTTATACACCTTCTCCCCAACGATTGCCGCTGAAAGCGGGAAGTAGGCCGACGTTAAACCTTTAGCGATCGTGATGAGGTCTGGCTCGATGCCATAGTGCTGTGAGCCGAACATGGAACCGGTGCGGCCGAACCCTGTGATGACTTCATCGGCAATGAGCAGCACATCATGTTTTTTTAGGACCGCCTGGATCGCTTCCCAGTAACCTTCCGGCGGAGGCGTGATGCCGCCTGTGCCGAGGACGGGCTCGCCAATGAAGGCGCCGACGTTGTCTGGGCCGAGCCGCTCGATCAGCTGATCAAGCCCGGCGGCGCGGCGAGCGGAGAATTCGCGTTCGGTCTCGCCCGGGTGTGCGCCCCAGTAGTGATGTGGAACACCGGTGTGAACGATCTGTGGGAGCGGCAGGTCCATGTGGTCGTGATAGAAGCTCATGCCCGTCATCGAGCCGGACACGACGCTGCACCCGTGATAGCCGCGTTCACGCGAGATGATCTTCTTCTTCTTCGGCTTGCCACGCAGATTGTTGTAGTACCAAACAAGCTTGGCCTGGGTCTCGTTGGCGTCCGAGCCGGACATGCCGTAGAACACCTTGCTCATCTTCCCAGGTGCCATCTTGACGAGGCGATCAGAGAGAATCGCAAGTTCATCGGTCGTGTGTGCCGCATAGGAATGGTAATAAGCTAGGCGAAAGGCCTGACGGGAGATCGCCTCTGCGACTTCAGCACGGCCGTAGCCAACATTAACGCAATAAAGACCAGCGAAGCCATCGATGAACTGGTTCCCCTGCGCATCTTGGATGCGGATTCCTTTGCCCGTTTCGATGATCGTTGGATCACCAAGCTTGCCGCTTACGAAATCCTTGAGCTGGGTGAAAGGATGCAGGACAGAGTTCCTGTCCTTCTTGCTTATTTCTTTGATGTTTATAGTCATCAATGCATCCTTTTATCTTTTATGCTGCAAGATTTCCGAAGCAGGTGTATTTTGGTTCCAGATACTCGGTAATGCCGTGTTTGGAGCCTTCCCGGCCGAGTCCGGACTGTTTCCATCCGCCGAAAGGGATGGGCGCTCCCGTAAATTTTGGGGTGTTAACCGCCACCATGCCGTATTCAAGCCGGTCGGTGAGCCTCATCGCACGGTTAAGATCTCGGGTGTAAACATATGCCGCAAGACCCATCTCCGAGTTGTTCGCGCGCGCGAGCACCTCCGCTTCGTCTTCGAAGGGCAGAATTGCAGCCACAGGCCCGAACGTCTCTTCTTTTGCAACCCGCATGTCGTCGGTCACATCGGCGAGCACTGTCGGCATCACGAAGTTCCCGCCAAGAGCGGTATCCTGTGCGCCGACTATCATTCGAGCCCCTGCTGAAAGAGCCTCGGAGATCTGCCGCCTGCATTTTTCGGCACCAGACGCCTTGGTCATTGGACCGATGTCGACGTCGAGCTCCAATCCGTGTCCGACTTTCAGTTTGCTGGTGGCCTTGCCGAATTCTTCTACGAACCGGTCATAGACTCCCCGCTGAACGTAAATCCTGTTTGCTGCCAAACAGTCCTGGCCGGATGTAGCGAACTTTGCTGCCATGCAGCCTGCGACCGCAGCTTCCATCGGCACGTCGTCGAAAAGAATGAATGGAGCATTGCCGCCCAGCTCGAGCGAAGCTTTCTTTACGGTCCTTGCGGACTGCTCAAGGAGTATCCGGCCGACCTCGGTCGAGCCTGTAAATGAGAACGCGCGCACATCGGTATGTTCCAACAGTCGCCTGGCAATTGGCGGAGCTTCGCCGGTTATCACCTGAAACACGCCGGCGGGGATTCCTGCGTCTTCGGCAAGACGGGCAAGCGCGAGCGCCGACAAGGGCGTTTCTGGAGCGGGCTTTACAATCATGGTGCAGCCAGCGGCCAATGCCGCTCCAGCCTTTCTAGTGATCATTGCCGATGGAAAGTTCCATGGTGTGATAGCGACGGTCACTCCGATCGGCTGCATCTGCACGGCCAGCCGGCTTCCAACTATATGGCTGGGGATGGTTTCGCCGTATGCTCGCTCGCCCTCCGCTGCAAACCAGTCCAGAAAGCCCGCGGCGTACGAGATTTCGCCGCGAGCCTCCGTGACGGGTTTGCCTTGCTCGGCGGTCATGATGACGGCCAGATCTTCCGCGTTTTCGCGCAATCCTGTCGCCCAATTCCGGAGGTATGCGCCCCGTTCTGAAGGAAGCAAGTCGCGCCACCGCAGGAATGCGCTTCTCGCGAAATGAACCGCATTATCTACATCAGACATTTCGCAGGCTGCCACCTGAGCCAATTCTTCGCCAGTAGCGGGATCGACTACCGCGAGGGTTTCGGGCTTCCAGAGCCAAGCGCCATTCACATACGCGCCTTGTTGCAGCAGGTCCGGGCGTT
The DNA here is from genome assembly GCF_003997555.1 of Mesorhizobium sp. M1A.T.Ca.IN.004.03.1.1. Classification (NCBI taxonomy): domain Bacteria; kingdom Pseudomonadati; phylum Pseudomonadota; class Alphaproteobacteria; order Hyphomicrobiales; family Phyllobacteriaceae; genus Mesorhizobium; species Mesorhizobium sp. M1A.T.Ca.IN.004.03.1.1. The sequence continues at coordinate 13,255 of NZ_RZTV01000014.1, forward strand.
TGAGGCCCTCCAATGCAGCGGTTGCAGAACCGTTCATCTAAAACTCCGGATCGGGCCTTCTATTTCATCGAAATTAGCCCTGTAAAATCGTCGATTGGCAGCGCAGTTGCGGGCTACTAAGCCCTTTTTCTGCGAATACTGAGGTGCCGACGAACATATCCCGCCTTGCTCGCGACTGCTGCGTCGCTTTTGAAGAATGGCAGCACAGGCGGCGCGAATGCGGGCTGAACGGTATCTCGCAGGTGCCACCTAATGGTGCTTAAAAAGCGCCCAGGCATTGTCTAGCAGTACTTCCGCATTCCGCCGAACTGAAGGAAGGCGCTCTCCAATCCCTGCTCAGTCTGCGTGCCGTTTGCGGCGCTCGAATATGCATAGGCGCCAGCAAGCCCGGCAAGCGTCCGCCCGGGACACTGCCGCGTGCGATGAACTGCTGAACGACCCGGTGTTCATCTTGGTCGCACAGACCGCGCGTCGATGGCCCTATAGAGAGCGCCGACCAGAACAGCGCGCGGCCTCGCTCGCAGAGCGAATGGCAGCGCCGAACGAGTTCGGACAAACTTTTAATGCGGTACGGTCGCGCCCTGCTCAATGCGAAACGCCCCGCGCCAGCGACCGTCGCTTCCGCCGCCCATGAGGGCAAATCCAACGCCGGAAAATGACTCAAAGCTGAATAGACTAGTCCGGGGGATCTCGGGGGCGCGGCATGCAACACAGGACAATGAGCTAAGAGCCTCCGCCTTTTCAGCCTGCGAAAACGACGGTTTTGTTCCCATTCAGGATAACGCGGTCCTCAAGGTGAAGCCGAACAGCGCGGGCTAAGACCTGTCGTTCAATGTCGCGTCCCTTGCGGATGAGGTCGCCTGGCGTGTCTTGGTGGGATATACGCTCTACGTCCTGTTCGATAATCGGGCCTTCATCGAGGTCCGAGGTCACGTAGTGGGCCGTCGCGCCAATAAGTTTTACTCCTCGCAGATGCGCTTGATGATAGGGCTTGGCGCCCTTAAAGCCGGGTAGGAATGAGTGGTGGATATTGATGCACCGCCCAGCCAACCTGGCCGCGAAACCGTCTGACAGGATCTGCATGTAACGGGCGAGAACAATGAGATCGGGGTCGGTGTGCTCGATGAGCTGAACAAGTGTCGCTTCCTGCTGCGCCTTGTTGTCCCGACTGACGGGAAGGTGAAAGAAGGGCAAATCCTTCAGAACAGTGGAAGCAAGGTGTTCTTGGCCGTGATTGGAGACCACCGCAACCGGTTCCATCGGCAACTCACCAATACGCCAACGATTGAGAAGGTCGGCAAGGCAATGATCGAACTTTGAGACCAGCAACATCACTCGCTTGGGTAGCGACAATGGCCGCAGGGTGTAGGCCATCCCGAGACGCTCGGCGAGTTCCGCAATCTTACCGGCCGGTTCCTTGCCGACGGTTGCATCGCCGAGACGTGCGAAGACTACCCGCATGAAAAACAGCCCCGATTCCGGGTCGCTGTATTGCTGCGCCTCCAGAATGTTGCATCCTGCCGCGTAAAGCAGGCCAGCAACTGCGGACACGATGCCCGGTTGGTCCGCGCATGATAGCGAAAGAACCATAGACGGATCTGATGACATTGCCGAAATTCCAAGTGATTTATTGCGACGGCTAGGGGTGTGCACCGGCATTGAGGAGCTCCGGCGCGATCAACTTCTGCGCGTCGTGCCACTCGCCCTTCACGCGGCTGCGTCCGGCATCAAAGAATGGCCGCAGAGAAGCTATGGCAGGATAGCGCTCTCCGGCGATCTCGATCTCGAACATCCCTGCTGACAGCCAGTCCGCCGTCACTCCAGTGTCCGAGTTGAGATACCCCATGCCGATTCCGCAGCCGACGGTGTGGCCAAATCCGGCCGAGCGGAGGTAGCCGACGAGTATTCCATTGCGCCAAACAGGCTCGGTGCCGAACATCAAAGACTTGGCATCGGGCGCAGCGAGCTGGACCAGCCGTCGGCGTAAGGGCTTGCCGCGCTGAGCCTCCAGGGCCGCGCGTCCGATGAATTCCTCGCGCTTATCCCAGGCAACCGTAAACCCCAGTCCCGATTCCAACGGGGTGTCCTCGTCGCCGACATCCGAACCCCAGTCTCGGTAGCCCGCTTCCAGGCGCAACGTGTTGAGGGCGACATATCCGGCGTGGGCTAGTCCGAGATCTGCACCGGCGGCCACCAGGGCGTCGTAGACCCCTAGTGTTTGTTCGGTCGGGATGTGAAGTTCCCAGCCCAACTCGCCGACAAAGGTCATCCGGAATGCGAGCGCCAGGCTATACCCGACCTCGATTTCACGAGCCGTTGCGAAGGGAAATGCCTCGTTAGAAAAATCCGCAGGACTGACGCGCTCCAGTAACTCACGCGATCGCGGACCCATCACGGAGAGGGTCGTATATCCGGATGAAACGTCGGTAACCGAGACGTGGCCGGCTCCCTTGGCGTGCAAGCGCAGCCAGGCGAGATCGCGGGTGCGTTGGACGGCCGCTGTCACGATAATAAATTCCTCGTCATTGATGCGCGCGATCGTGACGTCGGACTCCATACCGCCTCGCTCGTTCAGCCACGGCGTATAGACAACACGGCCAACGGCTACGTTCACGTCGTTCGTGGACAAGCACTGGAGCAGCGCAAGGGCATCCGACCCCTGCACCAGAAGGTGCGCGAAGGACGTTTGGTCGAACAGCGTGACGCCGGAGCGGGTGGCCGTGTGCTCGGCGCCACTTCGCTCGAACCATTCGTCCCGGCCGAACGTCGCATGGTTTTCATTCGGCGACCCGGGCGCACCAAACCATTGAACGCGTTCCCAACCGGCACTTTCACCGAAATTAGCGCCGGCTGCGGACAGGCGGTCGTGCAAGGGGGATACGCGGACATTGCGCGCCGTCTTTGGTGACTTGTGCGGCAAATGAAGCGTCCAGAGGTTACCGACCGCTTCCACCGTGCGGTCGTACAGATACCGCTTGTTCCGCTGGAAGGGCATTGAGCGCCGGACGTCCATTTCCCAGCAGTCGCCCGCTGGCGAACCTGTCGACATCCATTCTGCCATGACCTTGCCCGCGCCACCCGAGGACTCGATCCCGCAGGAATTGAACCCAGAGGCGACATACAGACCCTGAATTTCGGGTGATGGCCCAAGGTGGAACCGGTTGTCCGGCGTGAAGCTCTCAGGGCCGTTGAAATTTAGTTGCAGACCGACATTTGCCAGGACCGGCATGCGCTCGATGGCCGCTGAGAGATAAGGTTCGATGTGGTCGAAATCCTCGGGCAGCGAATCGAAACTGAAATCGTGGGGTATGCCATTCATGCCCCAGGGTTTGCCATTGGGCTCGAAGAAGCCGACGAGCAGCTTGCCGGCGTCGGCCTTTGCATAAACACGCGCGTCCATATCGCGGATCGTCGGCAGGTCGTGGGGCAGGTCGGGAATGGCCTCCGTCACGACATAGAAATGCTCGGCCGCCTGCAACGGTACCGACCAGTTGAGGTCCGCAGCCACATTCCGCGTCCACAAACCGGTGCTGATGACCGCCTTTTCGCCACGGACCGCTCCCTGACTGGTTTCCACGCCGGCGAAGCGGCCTTTCTCGACGAGGATGCGTGTCACTGGGGTCCGCTCAAGGATCGTTGCTCCTCCCTGTCGAGCCCCGGCTGCGAAAGCACGGGCCGTATCGATCGGGTTGGTCATCCCATCGGAAGCGATCCACGCCGCTCCAAGGACATCACTGACATCGAGCAAGGGAACGCGGCGCTGCGCTTCCGCAGCGCTGATCATTTCCACGTCTAGGCCAAACGAGCGGCCCATCGAGGACCCGCGCTTCAACTCTTCAAGCCGGTCCCGGGTCGCGGCGACGGTGATGGAGCCAGTTTGACGAAAACCCGTGGCTTGACCGGTCAGATTTTCAAGATCCCTGAACAACTCCGCGGAATATTGAGCGAGCCTCGCCATGGTTTCATTGGCGCGGAGTTGGGTCACGAGGCCCGCCGCATGCCAGGTTGTGCCGCATGTCAACTGATCGCGTTCCAGAAGCAGAACGTCGCGGTGGCCGAGACGTGTCAGGTGATAGGCTATCGAGAGGCCGATAATGCCACCTCCGATGATGACGTACTCGGCATGGGAAGGCAATTTGCTGGCCATGGGAAGCGCTATTCTAGCCTTGTCGCGAAGGCGCCGGGAAGGCGGGTTAACTACCACAGTAAGCTACTGTCAAACGTTGTCCGATTTCCGATGATCTGCAGGTTTAAAAAGCTGCATTTCTGCGCGCTCCTGCCGTCGGACGCAGGGTTGCCTTAAGCCGAAGGCCGGCGGCGGTCGCGGTGGGCTGGCAGATAGGGCGACTTTGAGAATACCTACGAGCTTTGCATTAGACTGCCACGCAAGCGCGTACAACGCGCGCCCCGCGCTCGCACTCGCCGACGCGATCCCGCTGTCACCGGAAGCGAATTGTCGGTCGCCGTCGCGACGGCTATGGATCTGCATATGCGTCTTGCACGTAGCGTGACAAGCCATTCTCTAAAACCGGCCGTGCCAATACGGTGCTGTCTGGGCCACGACCGCTGTCGGTTCCAAGCTGCTGCTGCTCGACCAAGGCAAAATCCGGAATGGATACCAATCGTTTACGTTCACGTCGCGGGAAGTACAGATGTATGAAGAGATCGCGCACACCGTGTCGCTGCACCAGGGATTGCGGTGCCCACGCGGGACTAGAGTTGGCTCTTGCAGCCTTGGTGGGCTTCAACGGCCCTCAGGAACCTTTCTTTGGGAAAGCAGGGCTTCTACAAAGCCTTCGGACCTAGTTACCCTGCATCCGATCTTGAACGGACTAGGTTCCAACTATTGGCCAGATCCTTGCTGCCATCTCGTTTCTAGATGTCGGCAATACAAAAACGGTGTTTGACGGAAGAGGCCCAACGATTGAAGTCTGACGAAAATAGAGGTGCAAAGTGCGACTTTATGAGCCCTTTTTTGGAACGACAAATGAAGGCCGTAATGCCCGGACCGCAATCTGTAAAACGGTTGGCGGCGCGCCGCCAACATCAAGCCGCTATCTATTCTCCTTGCGCCGCTCCTGATCGTTTCCCCTCGTCGGTTTCGCTGAGAAGCGGTTGTTCCTGATGGGCGCCCCTTTCCGCCGCTGGGGCAGGAAGTTGGGAAAACACACAGAACAGGAGCTTAAATCTTCATGAGCGTTTCGCCAGAACTTAGCGAGTTCGTTGATTTGTCAGAAAAGAAGTCGCCGCCCACCAAAGCACGAGCTGTCGTAATCGGGGGCGGGGTGTCGGGATGCTCTGTCGCATATCACTTAGCAAAGCTCGGATGGACCGACGTCATTCTGCTAGAGCGCAAGAAACTTACTTGTGGCACAACCTGGCACGCAGCCGGTTTGGTAAGCGAGCCGCCTGTCGCTTCTAGGAATAATCTGTACAAGTACTCGATGCAACTTTACTCAAGCCTGGAAGGTGAAACAGGTATTGCAACCGGCCTTCGCCGAGTCGGCTCGTTGTCTATCGCACTCACCGACCAGCGCAAGCACGAGCTGTACAGGCAGTTGTCCCTCGCGGGCGCAGTCGGCGCCGAGGCGCGAAAGCTCTCTATAGACGAACTCAAGGAACTACACCCCTATGTAGATGTATCTGACATTACTGCCGCGCTCCATTTTCCTAATGATGGGCAGTGTGATCCAACTAATGTAACGATGGCGCTCGCCAAAGGCGCACGTATGCGCGGCGCTGCCATATTTGAAGGCGTGCAAGTCACTGGCGTTCAGACGAGGAACGGACGGGTGTCGAGCGTGACATGGGAAAGGGGCGGCGAGCGAGGGGTAATTGAAACAGAAAACGTCGTAAACTCCGCTGGGATGTGGGCGCGGGAATTAGGCTCAAGAAACAACGTTGCCGTTCCACTGCATGCCTGCGAACATTTCTACATGATCACCGAACCGATCGAAGGGTTAACCCGACTGCCGGTACTTCGTGTTCGCGACGAGCAGACGTATTACAAAGAAGATGCAGGGAAGATTCTTTTTGGGTCGGTGGAACTGAAGGCGAAGCCGTGGGGAATGGACGGCATCCCGGAAACCTTCTGCTTTGATCAGTTGCCTGAGGACTTTGCGCATTTCGAACCAATAATGGAGAAGGCTCTGAAGCGCGTGCCGGTCTTGGCCACGGCCGGTATCCGCACCTTCTTCAATGGGCCAGAAAGCTTCACACCGGACGACAGGTACCATCTGGGAGAAGCTCCCGAACTTAAGGGCTATTGGGTAGCGTGTGGGTACAACACCGGAGGGATAGCCTCGTCGGGTGGTGCGGGCTTAGCGCTGGCGCAGTGGATGAATGACGGCGAGCCGCCATTTGATCTGTGGGGTGTGGACATCCGCCGAATGCAGCCCTTTCAGAAGAACCGTTCCTACTTGAAGGAGCGCGTATCGGAGGTAGTGGGGCTAACCTACGCTGACCAGTTCCCCGCTCGTCAGAAGACAACTTCGCGTGGTGTTCGACGTTCGCCAATTTACGAGCATCTCAAAGTGCGGGGCGCAGTGTTCGGCGAGTCGGCGGGCTGGGAGCGGGCCAACTGGTTTGCCAGGGCGGGCCAGGAGCGCGAGTACCGATACTCCTGGTACCGCCAGAACTGGTTCGATAACCAGCGCGACGAGCACGTGGCGGTGCGCGAACGGGTCGGGATTTTCGACTTGACCTCATTCGGAAAGATCCGCGTGGAGGGACGAGACGCCTGCAGCTTCCTCCAGAAAGTTTGCTCCAACGACGTAGACGTGCCGGTCAGCCGGATCGTCTATACGCAAATGCTGAACGAGCGCGGCGGGATCGAGAGCGACCTCACCGTCAGTCGCCTCACGGAGACTGCTTTCCTGCTCGTCGTTCCGACCTCCTCATTGCATCGCGATTTGTCTTGGCTCCGGCGGCATTTAGGCGACGAGTTTGTCGTTATAACCGATATGTCGGCGTCAGAAAGCGTTCTGGCTGTGATGGGGCCGAGTTCGCGCGAGCTGCTTCGCAGAGTAAGCCCGAATGATTTTTCCAATAACAACAATCCGTTCGGGACCTTCCAGGAAATTGAGATCGGTATGGGCTTGGCGCGGGCGCATAGAATTACTTATGTTGGCGAATTGGGCTGGGAGATTTACGTCCCAACTGACCAAGCCGCGCATGTCTTCGAAGCAATTGAGGTGGCCGGCGCTGATGTCGGACTTAAGCTGTGTGGGCTGCATGCCATTCTCTCCTGCCGCATAGAGAAGGCATATCGGGGGATCGGGGAAGATATTGGCACCGATGATCATGTGCTTGAAGCGGGATTGGGCTTCGCCGTAAAGACGGCAAAGCCTGGATTTATCGGGCGGGATGCAGTGGTGAGAAAACGTGAGAAAGGCCTTGAGCAACGGCTGGTTCAGTTTCGGCTCAAAGATCCCACTCCATTGATGTATCACAACGAGGTGATCATCCGAGACGGTCGGGTCGCAGGAACAATCACATCCGCTGACTACGGGCATACGCTCGGTGGAGCCATAGGCCTTGGCTATGTACCCTGCAAGAATCAAAGCGAAGAAGAGCTGCTTTCCTCCACTTACGAAATCGAGATCGCAGGTGAGCGCTTTGCTGCGGACGTCTCGCTTAAGCCGATGTATGACCCGAGCAGCGAACGGGTGCGGGCTTGAGCTGTCAGTGGAGCGGCGTCCACCCGGATCAACATTTCGAAGCAGCGGAGCTTCCCGGGTAGCGCCGAATATTGACTTCCGAGTATGAATGCGAATTTGGCAAAATGCCGGACGGGGAATCCGCTACGTCGCGGACAGTCGTTTTATTAAGGCAGTCCGCATTTGACCGAATCGGAAGGGATTCCCTTGAGGACTTGAGTCTTGGTTGTGATTCAGGATGCTGGCGGGAGAGGAGGCCAGCATCGGATGGCGCGACCCTGTCGAACGAACTGCGTGAGCGTGTTCTGGCAGCGATCAAGGCCGGCGAGAGCTGCCGATCGGTCGCGGCGTGTTTCGACATAGCGGTGTCGTCGGCGGTGAAGTGGTCGAAGCGCTATCGGACGAGCGGATCTGTAGCTCCTGCAAGATGGGCGGCCACCGCAACAGTGTGCTGGAGCCGCACCGTGCGTTCATCGAGGAGCGGATCAAAAAAACGCCGCATCTGCCGGTGCAAAGGCTGAAGGCGGAACTGGCGGCCCGCGGGATGAAGGTGTTGCACGACACGGTGTGGCAGTTCCTGCGGCGCGAAGGGCTGCGGTTCAAAAAAAACGCTGTTGGCCTTTGAGCAGGCCCCTGCGCCTGCATCTTTGCCGCGTGCTCGACAGATCGTTCCGAACAGATACCGCTTTGCGCGACTGATTGGACTGTCTTGCGCCCTTCCTGGCGATCTGCGGATAAAGCCGCTCTGCATTCGGGAGTCAGCTTAGAAGAAACTGGAATAAGAGAGGCGCACCACGGCAGCGCGTCGCGATGACGCTCAACCCCATGGTCAAGGCTGTATCGTAAAGAAACGACGAACATGCCCGTCGGACAGCGCTCTATGCGGCTTCCTCCTTCGCGGGTGCGACCCATCCCTGCAATTCACGCCAGTCGGGCTCGAGTCTCGCGAACCGTGCCAGCCTAAATGAGGAGATGTCCGCGAAGCTACACGTGCCGTCGACAACGACGTCGCGGATCGCTCGCCCGCTGGACGGCGAGAGACCAAAGCCCACGCTGGACATAGTCGCAACAACCACATTAGGAAACGTCGAGAGCCGGTCGATCACCGGACGCCCGTCAGGCGTGTTTTCGATCACACCGGCCCATGATCGGATGATGCGGGCGTGCGCCGCCTTCGGCATCATCTCAATCAAACGCCGGCCGATATGGCCCATAAGCGGGGTCGAGGGGTTGGCAAATACGCCTCCCTCAGGCAGGTCCAGCCATTCGTGCGGGCCGCCTCCAAAGGCGAGATTGCCGCGCAGCGTCTGCCGGCCGTGGAGGCCATTCCCGTCCACACCGCCATAAGCCATTAGGGGAAGTGGCTCAGTAACGATCATCTCGGCGCGGGCGCTTTGCATAGGAACCTCCTGTCCCAGCACCGCGGACAAGCGACCAGTGTGGGGCCCTGCCGCGATCACGAGTTGATCGCAGCCATACAGGCCGCGCTCCGTCTCGACGCCAATCACCCTTTCACCTTCGGTGCGGAAACCCGTAACCGTGCAGTGTTGCATCAACCGGCCGCCGTGGTCTTGCATCGCCCACGCATAGGCCTGGACCGTGCGGTGTGGATTAGCGTGCCCGCCAAAGTGATAAAAATGCGCGCCGGCAACGTGGTCGCCGACGAGGGGAATGAGTTCACGACGTTGCTTCATGTCAAGAAGCTCGCACCGATATCCCTGACGCTCCACTGCAGCAGCGCCCAAGTTTTGGACCGCCAATTGCTCCTCGGTCACGGAAACATGGATCCGGTTCGCCGAGAACTCTGTCGGATAACCGAGCAGTTCATCCATGATCGGCCACAGCCGCAGCATCTCGGGGTACAGAGGCGAAGTGAAGTTCCCGCAGCCGCCACCATTTCGGCCAGACGCTTCCCAACCTACGATGCCTTTCTCGATAACTAGAACATCGACCCCGGATCTTGCCAGCCACCAGGCGGTGCTTAGCCCTGTTACACCGCCGCCGACGATGACGACTGATGCACCTATGATCTTATTCATGGCTGCCTCGCTCACGATCCGCGCCCCCGACGGTCGCTTCGTTCGCCGCTGCGGTGTAAAATTCGGGAAGCTCCCATGGGGGCTGCCATTGCGAGGGGATTCCGAACCAAAGCTCCCAATGTTGGGTCTGATCAGCCGATTCATGTAGCTGGCTGGCGATTGACAGCGGCAGCGGGCGCACCGGCGCGCGGTAGCCTGCGAGAGGAATGGCCGCGAGCGGCACGGTGGCCTGCAGTGCGAGCAAGGCCGCTATCTGCTCGCGGCAGCGCCGTCCTTGGCACGGGCCCATTCCCGCACGCGTGAGGCGTTTGACCTGGTCCGGGTTTGGGGGAGCATCGTCGTCCAGCAGGGAAGAGAGCGAACGATCGTTGCGGTGGTCGGCTTGCCAGCCGAGATATCGCGGCGGACGCACTTCGAGGATCTCGCGAGCGGTGACTTCCTCACATTGACATACGTGAAACTCGCCGCGGGCCTCTATGACGCTGGCCCGTGCCCAAGCCATGCGATAAGCTGACAAATCGTAGGCGGGCAGATCGGGCTCTAAATTCTTCGCCGTCTCAGAGTTTTTCCCATTCCCAAGAATGGTGTCGACCGCGCGCAGGCCTTCGCCTTCGGCGATTCTGCGGTCGAGCGATTTCGCAGGCCAGATGCCGGCGCAGTCGCCGACCGCGAAGACGTTGCGGACGCTGGTACGCTGAGCCGCATCCACCACCGGCGCATACCCGCCACGTTTCGGCTGAAAAGCGATATGGCAGCCGAGAGCGGCGAGGAGATCGACGACCGGAGTCGCGCCGACCGCAAGCACGACGCCCTCACAGTCGATTTGGCGCTCTTCGCCAACGGATCGACCCGCTTTGTCAACGGCGGCAATGAGCACTCCCTCGACCGATCCCTGTCCCAGCGCCTCGCGTATGACATGATGGGTCAGAAATTCGCAGCCGCCGGCGCGCAATTCGGTCACAAGATGGGCAGGACCAACGGGCTCCGCCGCCTGTTCCACAATGGCCGCGATCTCAATCCCGGCGTCCCTAAGTGCTGCGGCAGCACCCAACGCCTCCGCCGAGGTGCCGAGGACCGTCACACGCCGAGGACTCAAGGCTTGGAACCGCGTTGCGAGTGCAACCGCCGCCGTGGCGCCCATCACGCCCGCCTTCTCCCAGCCGGGGAAGCCCAGCCCCATGTCGCGCCGACCGGCCGCGACGACGACGTGTTCGGCGCCGATTAGCCAGCCGCGTTCCTCATCGGCCAAGCCGGCAACCATGCCGGGTAGCCAGCGGACACCGGGACCGTTTGCATAAAGCCCCCAACAGGCGGTGCCGAGCCGCACGTCCACGCCAGCGTCGAATGCTACCTGGATCAGTGGCTCGGAAGTGACGAAGGCCTCAATCATAGCATTGCGGTTTCGCGCGACGCCGGCCATCCCCTGTCCATAGTGCAGTGGCACCTCGTCGCCCATCGTCCTGAAGGGAACCGGGTTCTCATCAATGACAACAACCGAAAGGCCCCGCCGAGCCGCCTCAATGGCGGCGGATAGACCGGCAGGACCCGCGCCAATTATCAAGAGCTGGGTCCGTTCCTGTACGATAAGCTCTTTGCCTGCAACGGATTTTTTATCGATCTTCATAGGTCCGCCATATTACAGTTGATCATTCGCCTGACGGGACGAGGCGCTCGTTCGCACCGTTCAAGTTGCATCGGAGACACGCGGGCGCCCACTCGGTTACTTCGGAATCCCTCAAAGCAGGGCAGGTGAACGTACCGGTGCAGGGATGCTCAAACATTCAGTCTCTTGGTTGACGTTCATTCGCTACGAGGCCTTGTGTCAAATTCAGTTTGTGAATTGGGCTGATCTGGTTTCCAGATGAAGCGAAATGATCTCTAATACGGTAGGGAATGTTCGGATAAGCTGGCCTTTGTCACATGGTGTGCGGGTCGGTGGGGATGATGACTTTGGTGGGTTCCTCCATGGTGGTTCGCATCCGTTATTTTTCGCTGTACCCCCGCGAAGCCGCAGAGACAGAACTCGCCTTTGGGCTATGGGCCGTAGCAGCATCCTCTTTTAGGTTGGCTGCCAGCCTTCGCGCCAGAAGAGCCATGATCCGAGGTGATCGTAGCGCTGATAGCAAGGGCTAGGCGCGGGATCCAACCCACGCAAGCCTGTCCCCTCGTAGCGCAAGTGCCTACGCCCGCCAAAGGCATCGGACCGGCCACCGCCAGCCGCCTGTCTGGCCTATCTTCCCGAACTCGGCCAGGTCGGCGCCGGGAGCCCGCGACACGCCGAAGCTGCGGCTTTGTACGCCACCGGAGCCTTCCCGCCAGGCTTTCTCGCCGTTTGGAGCGTTGGCCGGCCAGCCAGGGGCCTCAGTCTCTTTTGCTCGCTTCAAGCCTGCAGAAAGTCTGCGCCGCTTAAGGCAGCCAGAAAGATAAATAAAAGATGCAATTCCCATAGACCGCGGCCTGAAGAATTGGTTTCTAAATTCGATCGCAAAACTGACCACTTTCCGTGATTTTTGTGTTCAAGCTAGCCAATTTCCTAGTCACAGCGGCCGGTACTCCAAGGCAGTCGTAACACGCTAAGTTCAGAATGTGGAGCTGAGCCATGGATGCTCATAGTTGGTTCTGGAGTTCGGGCAGGATCTGGAATAGATCGCCGACAAGACCATAGTCGGCAACCTGGAAGATCGGGGCCTCCTCGTCCTTGTTGATGGCAACGATGACCTTCGAATCCTTCATGCCGGCAAGGTGCTGGATGGCGCCGGAAATGCCGACCGCGATGTAGAGATCGGGAGCGACGACCTTGCCGGTCTGGCCGACCTGCCAGTCATTCGGGGCATAGCCGGCATCGACAGCGGCGCGGGACGCGCCGACCGCGGCGCCGAGCTTGTCGGCGACGGGCAGGATGACTTCCTGGAATTTTTCCGACGAGCCGAGCGCACGGCCGCCCGAGATGATGATCTTGGCCGACGTCAATTCCGGACGGTCGGTTTCCGACATCTTGTTCTCGACGAAGGAGGACCGGCCGGGGTCGGCTGCCGCCGAGACAATCTCGACGGCAGCCGCATTGCCTTGGGAGGCGACTGGAAAGGAGGCGGTGCGCACGGTGATGACCTTCTTGGCGTCGGTCGACTGCACGGTCTGGATGGCGTTGCCGGCATAGATCGGCCGCTTGAAGGTGTCGGGCGAGACAACTTCGATGATTTCGGACACCTGCGCGACATCGAGCAGGGCGGCCACGCGCGGCGCGATATTCTTGCCCGACGAGGTGGCCGGGGCGACGATGGCGTCATAGGAGCCGGCCAGCGACACCACAAGCGCCGCCATCGGCTCGGCAAGACGTTCGGCGAGCTCGTCGGCTTCTGCGAGCAGCACCTTGCCGACGCCCTTCAGCTTGGCGGCGGCGTCGGCCGCCCCTTTGGCGCCCTTGCCGGCCACCAGCACATGCACGTCCGAACCGATCTGCAGGGCGGCCGAAAGCGCCTTGGCGGTCTGGTCGGAAAGCGTCGCATTGTCGTGTTCGGCAATCAGAAGAATTGTCATTTTTTTGTCCCTTCGCAGCCTTACAGCACGCCGGCTTCGTTCTTGAGCTTGTCGATCAATTCGGCGACGCTCTTGACCTTGACGCCCGCCTTGCGGCCGCCCGGCTCCTCGGTCTTGATCACCTTCAGCCGCGGCTTGACGTCGGCGCCGTAGTCGGCCGGGCTCTTCTCGTCGAGCGGCTTCTTCTTGGCCTTCATAATGTTGGGCAGCGAAGCGTAGCGCGGCTGGTTGAGGCGAAGATCCGCGGTGACAATCGCCGGCATTTTCAGCTCCACCGTCTGCAGGCCGCCGTCGACCTCGCGCGTCACCTTGGCCTTGTCGCCATCGATGACGACCTTGGAAGCAAAAGTGCCTTGCGCCCAGCCCAGAAGTGCGGCCAGCATCTGGCCGGTCTGGTTCGAATCGTCGTCGATCGCCTGCTTGCCGAGAATGACGAGACCGGGCTTTTCCGCCTCGACCACACCCTTCAGCACCTTGGCGACACCCAGCGGCTCCGTCTGCTCGTCGGTCTTGACCAGGATGGCGCGGTCGGCGCCCATCGCGAGCGCGGTGCGCAAGGTCTCCTGCGCCTGCTGCGGCCCGATCGAGACAACGATGATCTCTTCCGCCTTGCCGGCCTCCTTCAGCCGGATCGCCTCTTCGACCGCGATCTCATCGAACGGGTTCATCGCCATCTTGACGTTGGCGAGTTCCACCGCCGAACCGTCAGCCTTGACGCGAACCTTCACATTCGCATCCACAACCCGCTTCACGGGCACAAGGATCTTCATCCAATTTCACCTATTCGAGGTCAAGGTCAGCTTGCCGGCGGCGAGACACGGCGCGCCTGGCGGCGTCCGACCCAAACTGTGCGCACCCCGGTCGGTGAAGTGATCCGCCGACTTCCGTGGGCGGTAATTTTGACGCCAGCCGTGCCAAGTGATTTTGGAGTCGCAGATGACTTTGTTGTAATTCAGGGAACAGATGGCACAGCGGCTGCAACTGTTTCTGCAATCGTCGGGTCTGAAGCCAGAGTATGTTTATGTACATTCCATTTTGTTCAAGTAGGATCGGCCAGTTTATAGCAAGACGCGGGACATCTCGGCAAGTACGTCCAAGGATTTTGACAGGGCTTTAGACGAACATCAATCGCCGGCCGCCCGAAGTCAAATTCAGTCTCTCTATCACTATCATCTGGAAGCGAGATGGATTGGATGCCGGAAAGGTCATGACGGCGCTGAGAAGTGTCGCGCCGCTTGCTCTTCGCTTCCATCCCAGTCAGCCCGTAACATCGAGCACGCTCTCGCAGATCAGAACCTGAGCGGCAATCCTGTCGCCGCTGTCGATGTTCTCAAGATGCACCTACCTGCAGCCTACGGGAGCTACCAGCTGTTGCCTTGCTCGGCTCCTTGGGCGCCGCGATCACGCTCTCTGCAAAGCATCTCGTGATCCATCGTGATCTGGTGCAAGCGCTATCGCGGGGAGTCCAGTCGTGAAGAAGTCAACGGTGGGGAAAATAAGGGGCCGACTGCTCTGGTTTCCGAGCGAGGGTCGTTGGCCGCTCGATCAAAAGCGTCATTTGAGGTGCAAGCTCTCCTTTGTGCAGGAGGAGGGCCCTTTCATTCAGTTCTTTGTCTGCTTCCGTGAGACGATGATTGAGGCGAAGGTAGTCTGTCCAGGTCGGCGTGCGGAATGTCTCTGTCCATTGCGTAGGCTTCTGGAGGTTACGCTGAAGCGTCCAGTTCCGAGCCCCCACGCGGCTGTGGACGTGCCTGCGCTGCCGCATGAGGTCGAGGAAGGCCTCAACGTTTTTCTCGGCTATCAGATATTCGACCTTGACCACGATCGGGCCGCTTCTCGGCTGCAAATTGAGAGCGACAGCAGGAGCGTCGAATGCATCCAAGGGATCGGGTTCGGAATCGTGCCGTTCGCGCAGGGGAAACAGAACGCCAGCTACAGCGACGAGCAATACCGCACCGGCAGAACCCCCAAGCGCCCAGGTCAATGAATGGTTCTCGGCTAGAGTGCCCCACACCCAACTACCGGCCGCGATGCCGCCGTCTATCAAGGCATAATAGATCGAAATCGTGCGTCCCACGACCCAGCGCGGGCTCGCCAGCTGCACACTCACGCCAACCCCGGACCAGGCGGTGACCCAGCCCGCGCCGCCCAAGGCAAGCGCAATAGCGGCTACGGCAATCGAAGAGGTGAGTGCAAGGGAAGAGAGCATGCGGCGCAGGCGATGCAGGAGAGCCTCATCAGCCGTTCTTGCGACAAGCTCCGTCTGAATGTGCTGTTGGAGATGCCGGCGAGGACGGCGCCTGTCCCGAAGCCGGCCATCAGAGTGCCATAGCCGAGTGGTCCTCCCCCCAGCTGATCACGAACAACCAGCGGCAGCAGCGCGAGAATGGCGATGCTTGCTAGGCCAAAGAGGGTTCCGCGAGCGATCGCCGCCTTGATTTCGGATGACATCGCCGTGAAGCGCAGTTCGTCATAGATTGCCGTCCTCATCGACTCGCGTGGAAGAGGGGAGGAGCGAACCTTCCATTTGCAGCGCCATATGGTGGCAAGAGGGACCAGATAGGTGAGGGTGGTCACGGTAAAGGCTGCCAAAAGTCCTAACCAGGCTACCACGATGCCGCCGAGCGCCGGGCCGACGGTTCGGACGGTGTTGAAACCGACGGAGAGCAGGGTCACAGCAGCCGGAACATCGCGTCGGTCTGACCTGCCACGGAACTTTCATCCAGTGGCGATTAGAGCCTCGGCCGTTTCTGTTACGCCGTATGGCGCGGTTTGAGCAACCGGCGGAGACGCGAAGCCTTCATTGAGCGCAGCGTCGGAGCCGGTTGCGGCGAGGGTTTCGGCGAAGGCCGCTGGGGTCTGGTAGCCGAGCGAGGAATGCGGCTTCGCGGTGTTGAAGTCCTGCCTCCATTCGGCAATGGCACTGCGGGCGTGGTCGAGGCCGAAGAACAGGCTCTCGTTCAACAGCTCGTCGCGCATTCGGCCGTTGAAGGATTCGACGTAGCCATTTTCAAAGATACCCAGCAACAGCCGATCCGCTCCGATCAGCTGTCGAACCCTTGCCTCGAAACGAACGCGCGTGACGGCGCCAATCTTTAGCCCCAGGGGACGCAACAAGCCTCGGATGACCTGCTCGTTGGCAGTGACCGCCCTGACTGCGGCCTTGCGCGCGGCGGTGAGCGTGCGCAGCCTCTGGCCGGCAGCGGACTTCAGATGAACTGCCTTGAACCAACCTGTGCGCACAATCTGTGCAATCCCCTGCGCGTCATTCCGGTCCGTCTTCACCGTCATCGCGCCCAGAGCCGCTTTGACATGTCGACTCTCGAGACACACGACAGGGAAGCCCTCGTCCACCAGGTGTCCGCCGATCCACTCCGATGTCGCACCGGCTTCCAAGCCAACGCGAACTAGATCGTCCCGCCATCGCTGAAGTGCAGCCGTCACAGCATCCGGGTCACCGAGCACCTTTCCCTGCCACAGCATCTCGCCGGTCTCGGCGATAACGCAAATAGCTACAGCGTCGAGTGAAGTATCCAGTCCTGCATAAACGCTCATGCCGATCTCCTCTTGCCAGGTCGGCTCTGAGCATCAGACAAACGTCATGATCCGAAAAGGGGCCAGGCGTTCAGCGAGCTGAACCGAATACCCCATCTCTTCCGTAAACCGCTTTCTCTTCATCAGTCCGTCCTTCAATCGAGGCCGGACTCTAATCTCAGATGGAGGAAATTACCCGTGGCAGGTCAGGTCCACGATATCGCCGACCGAGGCCTGCCAGGCGGGATCGTTGAGAGCGCCACCGCACGCGATCAGGAAGCTGAAGCCGAGGATCATCCACGGACTGACAAAGCCCAGCGCCACAAAAACGGTTAGCATCGCAGAGGCTATCACCATAAGGCATCTGCCGGCGAACATGACCCGGCGACGGCTGAAATTGTCGGCTAGAGCCCCGGCGAACACAGACAAAATGAACGCCGGCAGGTTCGATGAAGCCTGGACCAGCGCAACCATCAGGTCGGAAGTCGAGATCGTCGCCATCAGCCAACTGACGGCGACAGTCTACATCAGCCAGCCGAGGCTCGAGACCTGTGTGGCGAGCCAGATCGAACGAAAGGTCGGGTTCCTGAGCGGCGCAAATGTCGCTGGCGAAATTGGATCTGCGCCTGCGCGCACGGTCTTGCTCATATGTGGGGAGCGTCGCCTCCCGTTTTAGGGTTCGTACACCCCCACCTGCGCAGAAGAATGCAGGCGCAGACAGCCACGTTCTATTATTTGCTATTTCAAAATTGATCATCTACTGACTTGCGTCAAATACAGGATCCATATTCTGGCCATCCAGAGCCGAGATGGCCCAGAGCTGGCTGGCCTTACTGCGCGACATGGCCAAGACCCTCATCGCGCTCAGGTCCCGTCGGCAGCACCAGCCAGTCGGCCCATCGCGCGAAGGTGGCCCTCAAGCCTCGGATGTCGGCTGGACCTTCCCTCACCGCAACATCCTGCTCCGGCTCGACGCCGAGGGCTTCTTCGCCAAACTTACGCGGCGCAGGCTCAGCACGGTGTCTTCTCATTTCGTTGCCGATCTTCAGGCTAGCCATCAACCGCTTCATTTGCGAATACAATGCAGAGAACCCGCAAGCCATTCATCTGAAAAACCAGCCCCGATGACATTTCGCCGCCGCTCAAAGCGCGGGTTCCAACGTTGAAATCAATCGACTATTCGCCGCGGTCCCAGTTCTTCGCTGGGGAGCAGTGGCGTTCAACAGAGCAGGTGGTGGCCATCTGAAAACGCGATGGCACCGCCCGGGACATTATATTGGCAAATTAAAGACAGATTGGCGCATACTTGCAGAGCGGAGAAATGCAAACCCGAGGCAAGGTCGCCTGAATACTCACAATAGGCTGAACAATGAGCGAAGCACCACATCTAACGTTTGACGTCGGCAAGTCCGGCGTAAGCAAAGGGCATCTTGTTGTCCCAAAAGGTGCTGATTGTGAGGTTCTTTCGCTCCCGGTCTTCAGCTTCAACAAGGGCGAGGGGCCGCGGCTCCTTATCACCGGCGGATGTCATGGCAATGAATTGGAAGGGCCAATTGTCGCGCGACGGCTTATCGATTGGCTCCCTGAAGCGCAAACCTGTGGAAAGGTCATTGTCGTCCCCGTGCTCAACCCACCGGCCGTGCAGGCATTCAGCCGCAATACGCCGACCGACGGATTGAATCTCAATCGCGTATTTCCGGGCCGAGCCGACGGGTCGGTGACCGAACGAATCGCGGATGCGGTTTTCCGCCTGTTGTTGCCGATGGCCGACACGGTATTTGATCTGCATAGCTTCGGACCAACTTGGGATTTTCCCCCGGCGACCACCACGCATCCCATTGCTGATCCCGACCTCATGACCAAGACGATCAAAATGGCAAAGGCGTTCAAATTACCCATGACGTTGGTGTGGGATCATCCAGATACCCCTGGAATGTTCGATATCTCGGCCCATAACCAAGGCAAGGTATTCGTGTGTGCTGAACTCGGCGGGGGCACCATTGGTGCCGAAGCTCTCGCGATCTACGAAGCTGGTGTACGCAACGCGCTAATTGCGCTCGGACTCGTCGAGGGAAAAGCCGATTACCCGACGTTCCATCACCGGAAGTCCAGCCAGACACTTGAAACACGGCGCCCAGCCGATGAACTGAAATCGCCTGCCCGGGGTATCTTCGAACCTCGCTGCCCGCTGTTGGATGAAGTGAAGAAGGGAGATGTCATCGGCATTCTGCATCCGATGGATTCTTCGTCGGCCGATTCCACTGAGATCTGGTCGCCCAGTACTTCCATCGTCTGCGCCATTCGATCGGGGGGCTATGTCGAGGCCGACGAATGGCTAGCGCTCCTTGCGCGACCCCTGGACCGTTGAAATCCGCTCGCCCCGATCGCTATAAGGGCGACATTAACAGATGCGGAATGTCCGCCGCCAAGTGTCGCCGCGTAAGCGGTTGCCTTGTCTTAGAGGGTTTGTCATTCCGGGAGATTCGATGGAGATCACAATGTCTTCGCCTAGCGTACCCGTGAGCGTTGTGAAGCAGCGTTGCGTCCGTTACGCAAGCAAACTGAGCGACGCGGAGTGAGCGCGATAGGACCTGCATCTTCGAGTCGCAAGAGGAATTGCAGCGACTCTTCGGACCGTAATTTAAGCCGACGAAACAATCGTGGATTTAAGATCTTCTTTTCGCCAATTCAATGGGTGAAAACAAAGATACGCCGAGAGTGAACCAACTAGTGGGCTGCACGCATCAGTGGCCACTTCCAATTGTTGAGAACATACATTCATGACGTCACGACCGCAAGCATGTCTCGGGATACTAACTTCCGACCAAGGGCAGTTGCCCAACTCCGAGAGGGGTACGGAACAGGGCGCTATCGAAAATCCTGCGACCCTCGAATTTCCTGTCATAACAGAAATCGCAAAAGGAACACTGGGTAGACGAACGCCGGGGGGCGATCCGGTTCTTGAGCGCGGCTATGTTGAAGCGGCGCAGCGGCTGGTCCAGCGAGGAGCCGTAGCGATCAGTTCAAACTGCGGCTTCTTGATCCGATACCAGGCGGTTGTAGCCGCGTCTGTAGAGGTACCCGTGGCAATGTCGAGCATGCTCCTTTTGCCGACGCTAATCCGTCAAGTACCGCCAGCCGCCAAGATTGCCGTTCTGACTTATGACTCTAATGCTTTTGACGACGATATGCTCGAGCTCAACGATCCGACAGAGCGGTCTAGAGTTGTGGTGGGCGGCATTGAAGGCAGCAAGTACTGGCATGATGAGTTGAAGATTCCCGCGCCGCCGACCGACGTTCGCGGCGATGGAAGCGGATGTCGGCGCTTGCATCACAAGGCTGAGAGCCGCGCATCCGGAGATTGCAGTCGTCCTTTTCGAGTGTGCTGGGTTCCCAGTGGTCGCGCCGGCAATCCGCCGGCTCACGAACCTGCCCGTTTACGATATCACAAGTCTGTGCCGGATGATGATCTCGTTGATCAAGTAACAGATTTCGATTCTGCGAGTTGACCCAAGGATACGAAAATATATACATTTTTTCATATGGCTGTATTTTAATTGTGCGAAGAGTAACTATGGAAAGGTCAATCTCCTATGAAAAGTGGTCAGGCCGCGGACACGCGCCAAATTCGATCGCCACCGTCCAAAGGCACTTGACCGTCGCACTCAGTCGCAGCCTTCAGCGATGTCCCTGCTGCACCAGGACAATGCCCGCTAAATCGACAAACTTGTGACGGGGTAAGACTAAGCCATCAAGCCTACGCATCATCCGCTCGGTGATTGTCTAAACGTATGCTGGCGCCGCTCTGGTTCGAACGCTTGTGCCTGGATCGACATTGCTGGCGAAGCTCGACATTAAGCGTGGGCATAATTGGACGTCGGCGATTAGGTTGGTCACGCTCGCGTGAAACGCAGTTTTTTGATGCGGTCCGAGTTCATCTCGAAACCATCGGCGGTGACGCTGAGCGTCGCATTCCAAGACAGGTCGGGACCTATGTCGGCGTTCAGAAACCAAAGATGGCTATCCGCAGCGACGATGGGCGCGTTCATCGCGCCGAGATTGGAGCGCAGGCGGAACATGCCACGCTGCGCGTCGCAATCGATCTCGACCTCAAGGCTTTGCGCCTTGTTGGCGTAGCGTCCGGTGAAAGGGGCGGTCGCCTTGGCGTCAGCGGTCAAGGGTGTGTAGACCCTCGGCGTGCCGCAGAACGTGCCGTCGATCTTGCCGTCCGGCCTCGGACTGAGGACCAGGTCGGTGATGCCGCTCTCAGGCTTGGCGCCGCCCTGATGGCCGAAGTCGAACCCGCTCACACGACCGAAACTAAGGAAGCTTGGCACGCCGTCCTTGACAAGGATTTCGAAGACGTCGGGGCCGTTTTCCTGTCGGTAGCGTCCGGGCGCCAGCTTGAACGGCGTCAGTTCGATCTGCGCCGGCTCGGCGGTGCCAAAATAAATATCCGCTATACGGCGGGCGAGCGCGAACGGGGCGACCTGATCGTTGTTGGCGATGATGACAATGCCGAGCCCGTCGTCGATGAAGCGCATAGATTGCGACTTGCCGCCGGCGACCCAACCGCCGTGGCCGACCGCGCGGCGGCCACGATAGACATCCGTCACTAGTCCGAGGCCGTAAAAGCCGTTCGCACCATTATCGAAGACGCAAGGCGTGGCCATGCGCCGATACATCTCCTGCGTGCCAACTTTGGGGTCGATCAGGTTCTGCTGCCAGATCACCATGTCATCGAGCGTCGAAATTATGCCGCCTCCGCCGTCTTCTTCCATCCCTAAGCCCAAATGGGCCCAGCCATCGGCAAGCTTCGTATAGTGCGCGGCCAGCCGTTTCATCACCGTGCTGTCGCGCAACATGAGCGAGGTGTCGTACATGCCAAGCGGGCCGGTGATCCGCTTGCGCAATACGTCATCGAAAGTCGCGCCCTCGATTCGCTCAATGATGTCGTACAACATGAAGAACCCGGAGTTTGAATACAGCATGGCACTGCCGGGCTTGAAGTTGAGCGCATCCTGCCTGGCGATGATATCACGGACGGTCTGGTGGTCTGACGGCGCGAACATCGACAGGCCGCTGACGATCATGGCCTCTGTATAGTCGCGGTACCCGCTTGTGTTGGAGGCAAGTTGCCTGAGAGTGACCGGGTGCTCGAGCCGAGGCACATAAGGCAGATGCTTTTGCACATCGTCCTCGAGGCTTAGCTTGCCTTCTGCCTCCAGCATCAGAATCAGCAGCACGGTGAACTGCTTACTCTGCGAACCAATGCGGATGATGGTTTTACGGCCAATCGGGATATCGTCATTGATATTCGCCAAACCATAGGTATTAGCGAAAATCTCGCGACCGCTCTCCGTCACCGCGACGACAGCGCCAGGCATATCCGGCCCGCTGAACTCGCTGAACAATGCATCGACGCGCTTGTCAAAATCGGCGTGTGACCCAGTCATGATCTCAGTCCTCGGTGTCGACGCTGGTGGCGTCCTTCAGGGCAAAGGTCTTTTAGGGGCACCCAATGCCTCCAATGGATCGAAGATCAATCGCTCCCTAGGTTCCGTCAAAGACAGTTTATGTATTGTCGTCATCTAAAAACGAGATGAAGGCTGCACTTACGCCCTGATGTGATGGCCGTCCCTCTCCGGCTACCGCACTTGCGAGAACATGGCTGTCGAAAGTCACAGGGCGACCAATCCAGCAGACCGCGGATTCCGGTGCGAAGGCCGATCAGGGGGACAGATCGCGATGTGCATTGTAACAGCCTTCCGGGTTTTTCGGAGAGAGACCCATGGCAAAGCACCGTAGTCAAAGCATCGAGTCCTAGCGCCAAATCGCAGGAGTTGATCCCGATGCGGCGCTGTACGGTGTAGCGCAATGTCTCGTGTAACCTGACCCCATCTAGGTGCGCAAATATGAGCATGAGGATGCCGATTAACGGTAACTCGCGCTCCATCCACTACGACCGCCTGAAGAAAGCAGCCGACGGCATCTCGAGCGTCGAGGCAGTCGCGAGATCCGCGTTGGAATTCCAGGTCGCCGCCGGATTAGCGCTGAGTTTCATCAGCAGGGGCCTTACGTGACTACAGATGACCGGCATACTCGGACGGACAGCTGTCTTCCTGGCTTGCGAGGATCGCACGCGGGCGTGACACCAACTGCCCCATCCCTATCCTGGATGTCGGCCGCGTGCACCCTCAGCCGACAAGGTGCACCTCGGTAGCGGTACTGATATGGCGCTTGCGGCCCTTGATCTTCTTGCCGGCGTGGTAGGCACACAAAACCGGAAACGTCCGTGGTCTCTGCCGGTTGGCTGTCGATAATGCCGGCGCTCGGGCTCGCCTCGCGACCAGGCGCCAAGCTGCCGAAGCCCCAGGGGGAAGTTGACAGTCTTCCGCAGGCCGCTGTCTCGCACGGCATATGAATTGCATTGAGCCGTGGAAGCCGGTTCGACAATGCCCGCCACTGGCAGGGTGACCGGGGAAACAAAGGACGCGTCCACAACCGCCCGCAGTTGGATCGTGCGTGGTCGTCTCGACGACTTCGCTCCAGGCATGGGATGGCGGGAGGCGAGTGTGGGGGAACGGCTAATGGACGGCTTCACCGTCGCCCATCATGGCGACACCCAAATAATCGACAGCCCCTCAGTTCGCGCCCACATCTGGCCTGAATTGTGGCGGGGGTGCATTGTGGTTTTACATCCACCTTAGGCGAGAATGCGGCTGATCTGATTGCCGATGATCTCCTCGGGATCACGGTAAGCCAGCGTGTGCCCGTTGTAGGGATTGCCCGGCGGTGCCTTCGCGCGCAAGGCGAACTGGCGAGTTGGGGAGCGAGACCTTGGCGCCAAACTCGTACGGGGCATGCACCTCGAACTCCGTCGCATCATGCGCCCCGCGATGTCTTGGGCCTCTGTGATCTCAAAACCAGATGGCAGCGATACGCAAACTGAATTTGACGCAGGTCGCCGCGCGACGGAGCATAGATAGGAAGCATAGATAGGTTGAATGCTCCTCTTGGTGCTCATCTGACCGACAAGAAACGGCGCGACCGGAAAGCAGGGGAAAAATCATGAGAATCTCTCGACGTGAAATGATCAAGGCGGGTTTGGCCGCTGGAGCCGCTATATCGATCCCATCAGTCCTGAGGGCACAAACAGCAGCAGCCGACGCGCGGACGGTCCGGATGATGCTGGGTAACCTCAGCGTGTTCGATCCGATGTTGACGACGGCTGTCGACACAGTCACCCATGGCCTGGCGATTTACGACACGCTGTTTGCGTATGATTCCAAGTATTTGGCTCAGCCGCAAATGGTGGGGAAGTGGAGCGTTTCCGACGACAAAAAGATCTATACGTTCGAGCTCCGGGATGGCTTGGGCTGGCACGACGGCAGCGACGTCACTGCAGCAGACTGTGTCGCGTCTATTCGTCGGTGGGGCCAAGTGAATCCCGGCGGACAAATGGTCATTTCGCGGACCAAGAACATCTCGAAGAAGGACGGAAAGACCTTCACGATCGAGTTGAAGGAGCCAGTGGGGCTTCTGCTCGATCTGCTGGCGTCACAGATTGGACCGGCCCCGTTCATGATGCGCGAGAAAGACGCAGATCGGCCCGCAACCGAGCAGGTGACCGCGAATATCGGGTCGGGACCGTTCAAGTTCAATCAGGAACTTGCCAAGCCAGGCGCAAGCTTCACTTACGACCGCAATGAGAAATATGTGCCGCGTGAGGAAATCTCCGATGGCTTGGCCGGGGGGAAGGTCGTCAAGGTCGACCGTGTCATCTGGGATATCATCACCGACGAGCAGACAGCTTTCGCCGCACTACAGTCAGGTGAAATTGATTACATCCAAGTACCATCTCCGGATCTTTACTCGGCAATTGCGAGCGATCCTGACCTCGAACTCACCCCCCCGAAGTCGAATGAAGTATACTTCATGCGCATGAACTGTCTGCAGAAGCCATTCGAGAATGTCAAGGCCCGCCAAGCAATGCTTTACCTGGTCGATCAGGAAGCATTCATGCGCACCTCGTTTCCTCCAGAATACACCCGAACCATCACTTCCTTTTTTGGAAACAATACATTCTATTCGAACGATGAAAATACGGGATGGTTCAAGAAAGGCGGCGATCCGGAAAAAGCCAAGCAGCTCTTCAAGGAAGCCGGATATGCGGGCGAGAAGGTGGTTATCCTGCAGCGTACGGACTGGGCTGCGGCCGGCAATATGGCGCAGCTCTTAGCGGCCACGCTACGCAAAATTGGCGTGAATGCCGAGCTTGCCCCGGGAGACGGAAGCGCCTCCAGGGCTCGCGCGGCGAACAGAGGCTCCGTTGAGAACGGCGGTTGGAGCATTTTTATTACGAGCGAGTCCGATTTTTCCCGCACCGATCCGGTCGGAAACCCCACGCTGAGCGCAAATGGTGAGAACGGTTGGACTGGCTGGCCGAAGAACGACGAGTATGAGGCTCTTCGGGCCAAATGGGCGGATGTCGACAGGGCAGAGCGCAAAGCACTGGCCAGCAAGATGCAACAATTGCAGTGGGATTTCGTCGGCACCGTTTTTCTGGGTGAAGCCGTCTCACCAACAGCGAGTCGCAAAGCGCTCACCGGCCTCATCCCGTTTCCAGATTGTACGCCGCTTTGGAATATGCAGAAGGCCTCCAACTAGTGGCGACCTACATCCTTCGCAGGTCGATTTCGGCCATCGCCGTCATGGCGATGGTCGGGATCTTCATTTTCCTGCTTCTCAGGCTGGCGCCCGGCGACCCGGCATCCATGATCGCCGGCAAGGCGGCCACGGCGGAGATGATTGCGGGTATCCGCGAAAAACTGGGCCTGAACGATCCTATGCCAATTCAGTTCATGCGTTGGGGGAGGGACATGATCAGCGGCGATTTCGGCACCTCGATCTTTGCCGGACGGCCGGTTCTCGAACTCATCTCGCAGCGGCTTGAACCGACCCTTTCCCTGTCGATCCTGACGATGATCCTTTCGGTGACGGTCGGGGTCTCCTTCGGCATCCTCGCCGCGTGGCGATCTGGCGGTCTCGTCGATCGCCTCCTCGCAGCCTTTTCGGCACTTGGTTATTCCGTCCCGGTCTTTGTCATCGGCTACTTTTTAGTATACTTCTTCGCCATCAGGACACACTGGCTACCGGTACAGGGATATGTATCGATCGATGCTGGCCTCGGGCCTTGGCTTGAGCACCTGACCCTACCCACCGTGGCTCTTAGTCTTGCCTTCATTGCATTCATCGCCCGGGTGACGCGGGCGAGCATGCTGGAGGTCCTGTCCGAAGGCTATATGCGAACCGCCGCTGCCAAGGGCGCTTCGTCCTATGCCATGCTTTTTCACCATGCCTTGAAGAATGCCGGCGTCCCCATCCTGACCGTCATAGGCCTAAGCTTCGCCTATCTGATCGGCGGAGTTGTCCTCACGGAAACAGTGTTCAACATACCCGGTATCGGTCGTCTGGTCGTGGGTGCAATCAACAACCGCGACTATCCCATCATTCAAGGCGTGGTCATCCTGACTTCGGGTCTGTACGTCCTTATCAATCTCATTGTCGATTTGGCTTATACGCTGATCGATCCCCGCATCCGGTACTGATATGACCCTCCTCTCCGCACCAGTTGAAGCCATGCCGATGGGTCGGCTGCGACTATCTGATCTTCCTCGTCTGGCAAGGCGGCACCCGCTGGTCCTGATAGGCGGCGGCCTTCTGGTGCTGCTGCTCATCCTGGCGCTGGCCGCCCCGCTTTACGCCGGCGATCCGGTGAACATGGATCCATTCAAGCGCCTCCAGCCGCCTTCCGCTGAGATGTGGTTTGGGAGCGACAATCTGGGCCGGGATGTGTTTGCGCGAACGATCTTTGGCGCCCGCATCTCTCTCGTGGTCGGGCTGATGTCGGCGGCGTGCGCGGCTCTTGCCGGGCTGCTGATCGGTGTCATCGCCGGCTACAGCCGCACCTTCGACAACGTCGTTATGCGGGTCATGGACGGCCTTATGTCGATCCCGACGATGCTGCTGGCGATTGCGCTCATTTCCCTGACAGGACCAGGCGTCGGCATCCTTATCGTCGCCATCTCGATTCCTGAGACGCCAGCCATCGCACGGCTGGTTCGCTCGGTAGTTCTGGGTGTCCGCGAGCGTCCCTATGTCGAGGCCGCACTCTGCGGCGGTGCGCGCCTGCCTAAGGTGCTGTGGCGGCATATCCTGCCGAGCACCATTCCGGCGCTTATGGTACAGAGCGCTACCGTCTGCGCCAGCGCGATCTTGACGGAGTCGGGATTGAGCTTTCTCGGGGTGGGCGTGCCGCCCGAAATCCCCAGCTGGGGCAACATGATCGCGAGTTCCCGCCTCTATCTCGCCGTCGCGCCCTTGACGATTTTCGCTCCCGGCATCTGCCTTGCCGTCACGGTCCTGGCCGTCAACCTGCTTGGGGATGGCTTGCGCGACCTCTTCGACCCCCGCGCCAAGCGGAGGCGCTAACATGCAGATGAATCAAACCGCAGGGAGCGACGTGCTTCTCGACGTTCGAGATCTTGAGACGCACTTTTACGGCGAAGAGAGCGTCACCCGCGCCTTGGGCGGCATCAGCTTCCAGGTCAAGAAAGGCGAGACGCTCGGCGTCGTCGGCGAATCCGGATGCGGGAAGAGCGTCACCGCCCTTTCGATCCTCCGGCTCCTGCCAAAGGTGAGCGCCAGGACCGTCGGCGGCGAGGTCCGCTTTCACGGACGCGACCTGCTTGAGCTGTCCGATCGGGAGATGCGAAAAATCCGCGGCGACCAGATCGCCATGATCTTCCAGGAGCCGATGACGAGCCTGAACCCGGTCTATACGGTCGGCCGCCAGATCGCCGAGGCGGTGCAGATCCACACCAAGGCCTCACGATCCGTTGCGATGGCAAAGGCCGAGGAGATGCTCCGTCTCGTCCGCATCGCGGATCCCGAACGGCGCGTCAGCAACTATCCGCATGAAATGTCTGGGGGCATGCGGCAGCGCGCAATGATCGCAATGGCTCTCGCCTGCTCGCCGGAACTGTTGATTGCCGACGAGCCGACGACCGCGCTCGACGTCACGATCCAGGCGCAGATCCTGCGGCTCATCGTCGATCTGAAAGAGCGCACGGGAACGGCCGTGATGTTCATCACGCATGACCTGGGCGTAGTAGCCGAGACATGCCAGCGCGTCATTGTCATGTATGCTGGCCGAATCGTGGAACAAGCGAACGTCATAGATTTGTTTGCGCGTCCGGCGCATCCCTACACCCAGGGCCTCATGCGATCGGTGCCTGACCGGCGGCGCGGCCGACAGCGCCGCCTTCCGGAAATCCCTGGCATCGTGCCAAGCCTGCGCGAACCTATTGTGGGCTGCAGCTTTGCGCCTCGCTGCGCGTTCGCGATCGATATTTGCCGCGAGAAGACGCCTAGCCTGCGTGATGTCAGGCCCAGCCACGCTGCGGCTTGCTGGCGCGCCGAAGAGGTGATGGGCGCATGAGTGGTCCTTTGCTGAAAGTCGAGAACCTGACCAAGCACTACCCGCTTGGCTCAGGAATCTTTAAGAAAGGCATTCCGGTGATCCGGGCGGTGGAGGATGTATCCTTTTCCGTTGAGGCGGGGGAGACGCTTTGCATCGTCGGTGAGTCCGGCTGCGGGAAGTCGACTGTGGCGCGGCTCCTGATGCGACTCGTGGAGCCGACGGGTGGGCGCGTGCTGATCGATGGAACCGACATTGCGGGTCTCAAGAAGCATGCGCTTCGAGAGTGGCGCCGTCGGATGCAGATGGTGTTTCAGGACCCTTACTCATCGCTGAACCCGCGTCTCACCGCCGGACAGATCATCACCGAACCCGTCGAGAATTTCGAGCGCCT
The DNA here is from genome assembly GCF_003997555.1 of Mesorhizobium sp. M1A.T.Ca.IN.004.03.1.1. NCBI lineage: Bacteria > Pseudomonadati > Pseudomonadota > Alphaproteobacteria > Hyphomicrobiales > Phyllobacteriaceae > Mesorhizobium > Mesorhizobium sp. M1A.T.Ca.IN.004.03.1.1. Next base: position 41,899 of record NZ_RZTV01000014.1, read on the forward strand.
TAGCCGCAAGCAGCGCAACGCGCTTGCTGCGGACCTTCTCCAGAAGGTCGGAATGTCGCCCGAGATGATGCACAGGCTTCCGTCCGAGCTGTCGGGCGGTCAGCGCCAGCGGCTCGGCATTGCACGCGCCCTGTCGCTCAACCCCTCTCTCATCATCGCCGACGAAGCGGTGTCAGCCCTCGACGTGTCCGTGCAGGCACAAATCTTGAATCTGCTTCTGGATCTGCAGCAGCAGATGGGCATCGCCTTCGTCTTCATCTCGCATGACCTTGGCGTGGTGGAACATATCGCGCATCGCGTTGCCGTCATGTATTTGGGGCGGATCGTGGAACTCGCGCCGTGCCAGGCAGTATTCGCCAAGCCGGTCCACCCCTACACGGAGGCGCTGATCGCGGCAGCCCCGGTGCCGGATCCGACGCGGATTCGGCTGGAGGCGCCTGTCGAGGGCGAGGTGCCGAGCCCGATCAACCCGCCTAGCGGGTGCGCGTTCCACCCGCGCTGCCCGCTCGCGGTCGAGCGTTGCCGCATCGAAGTGCCGCCTTTGGTGCCAATGCCAGACGGGCGCGTCGTGGCCTGTCATGTGCGCGCTCCGGCTACGGGCAGTCCGGGACAGTCGGATGTGGGCAGTTTTTCGCTCACTCCTGTGGCATAGCCACAGACCCTTCACCCGATCGAAGGTCTCGAGTGCACGACTGACTAGGACACCCAACATCGCCAAGTACGGCAAGAAGTGACAAGGTAAACCGATGGATAAACATTCATACGAAAACAATGATCAGGCGTCAGGCGCGAATAGACCGACCAGCCCACGCAGCCTCATAGAGTGGCTGCAGAGCCATGAGTTTTCTGAGTTTATCCGGGCGCAGATGCAAGCGTCACATATACCAGGACTAAGCCTGGCGATCATCGATCAAGGCAGTCTTGTCTATACCGCTGGGTTCGGACTTGCGGACATCGCACTCGGCCGTGCCATGACGCCGCAGACGCTCCTGAATATTGGTTCGATCACCAAAACCATCACCTGTACTGCAGTGATGCAGATGTACGAGCAGGAAAAGCTTGAGCTCGATGTGCCGATCGACCAGTACCTGCCGTTCACGGTTCGCAATCCGGCTTTTTCGGACCGGCCCATTACCACGCGGCAGCTACTGACCCATACATCCTCCATTGCGGATAGTCCATTGTTCTGGTCGAATTATGGTTGCGGCGATCCGCAGGCGACGCTTCGCGACTGGCTACAGCAGTATTTTACGACCGGTGGTTCGTTCTTTGACCCCAAACGAAATTTCAATGCGTGGGCGCCGGGCAGCATGTACCAATACTGCAACGTGACCTATGGATTGCTTGGGCTGATCGTGGAGCGATTGAGCGACATGTCCTACCCAGATTACTGTAGGGAACATATTTTCGCACCGCTTGGTATGACTGACGCTCGCTTCCTGCTAGAAGGCATGCCGCGAGAGAAGCACGCTACGCTCTACGATTACGTTGACGATGGCGATGTCACAAAAGTGCAAATGATCGATCCTGAGTGGTCCGCGCCTGCCGGCCAAAAGAAGATGCACGTGCCGCACTGCCTTTATAGCTACGTCACCTTGTCGGACGGGCTTGCGCGTACCACCGCCTCGGAGCTTGCGCGCTTTCTCATGGTTTACATGCAAGACGGTGTGATGGAAGGAAAGCGAATATTGCGGGCGGAAACCATCAAGAAAGTCTTAAGCGATCAGTACGTTCAAAGTATGCCTTGCTCGAAACAGATTCAGGGCCTTACGTGGTACCAGAACGACGGTATCAAGCCTTATGCGGGTACGGCTCGGAGGTCTATGCATGGTGTGTGGGGGCACAGCGGCAGCGATCCAGGAGTTTCGACGTATATGGGATTTCGCCCAACCGATGGTCGTGGCGTCGTGCTGCTGGCGAACCTCGGCGGCAACCCACCCGCCCGACCCGAAATTGTCGAGCGCATATTTGGTTTGGCAGGTGATAAACGGTAGGCCGGCGATCCGGCTTGCACATGACGGAACTAGCCCAGCTTGAGTCGCTCGATCGGTCGGAGTGACACAGTGTTTTCGGGATCGCGCGTGGGCGACTATCCCCGAGATTTTGTAGGCCCTTTTCGTTGCTGTATGCCGGCTCACCGCCGGGCGAACCCCTCGAAGTGTGGGCGCCTCGGCCGACGTTCGTGCCAGACGTTTATAGGGAGCTCTTCGAAAGGTTGCGGCCGCTTGCGGGGCTAGGTCTTTTCACGGGCGCTTGGCAACGGGCTTTTTCACATTGATCAAAATCGCAGCGCCCTGTTTGTAGAAACACTGAACAGAGATGAAGGAAAGTCTATGGAAAACGAGAACGGTAGTCGTCCAGGCCAGCCAAGTGCAGGCTTTGATGCGGTTGGTTCGATTGCAACGAACGTGGCGGACGGTTTCACGATGGTAGCAGTTGGCGACCTCATCGTGTCGCGAGCGGTGACCAAATCGCAAGGTTCTGGCTTCGGCGCCGTCGTCCAGATTCTTCAAGATGCTGATGTTACGTTTGGCAACCTGGAAGTTAACATCGTCGATATCCGATCGTTCAATGGATACCCGCAAGCTGAATACGGCGGTGCGTATCACCTTAGCCTGCCGGAGGTCGGTCCTGATTTGAAGGCAATGGGGTTCAACATCGTCGGTCGCGCTAACAACCATTCGCTTGATTGGGGCATGGAAGGCATGCGCGAAACGAGTCGGGTGCTCGATCAGAGTGGAATCATCCACGCCGGCGTGGGCGAAAATCGTGCACAAGCCGGCGCCGCTCGGTTCTTAGAGACCGCACGCGGTCGCGTGGCCCTGGTTTCGTGTGCTACAACCTTCATGCCCATGGCTCGTGCCGGCGATCCCGCTGGTGAAGCGCCAGGCAGACCAGGTCTTAACGCCCTTCGTCTGGCGAAAACGATCGTGGTTCTTCCCCAGATGCTCGAGAGTTTGAGGCAGATACGGGCTGCGTTGCCCTGCCACTGGCCTAGCGGTGAAGATCCCAACGTGGTCGTGATCGACGGAACGACATACAAAGCAGGAGACACGGCAGGTGTCAGCTATGAACCAAACCACCAGGATATCGCCCACATCGTGCGAGACGTTCGTCGGGGCAAGCAGTTCTCCGATTTCTGCATCTTAACGAACCACGGGCACGAACCTGATAATTGCCGCCAGGTTGTCCCCGATTACGAACCATCGTTTGCACATCGTATCATCGATGCCGGCGCTGATGCATATATCGGGCATGGATCACACCAGCTACGGGGCATTGAAATCTACAAAGGCCGGCCGATCTTTTATGGCCTTGCGAATTTCTTCGAGGATGACCTCGGGACCCCATGCGGCGCTGACATGTTTGACGAATACGATAAGGACCCGCGGGTCGACACGGATGCCGAAGTGAAAGTCGCCGAGATGGCAAGAGGATTCACAGACCCGCTCTTCTTTGAAAGCGTTGTCACGGTCTGCCGATTCGAGCAAAACCAGCTTGCGGAGTTGCGGCTATACCCGGTCGAACTCGGTCATTCCAACAGATTTGCAAACCGCGGAGTTCCAAGGCTCGCACCTGCCCAACAAGCAAAAACTATTCTTGAGCGTCTACAGACACTCTCGAAACCATTTGGGACCGAGATCGACATCGAGAACGACGTTGGAGTGATCAGATTGCGGCCCCGTTCGCGGCGATGATCACAATGACGCATTGAACCCACGAAGTAGCCCGAGCAACAGGCCGGCCAACATGGCAGCGGGCAGTAAAAGTGCGCACAACCGAAAAAGCTGATTATGGGCCATCTCGACCGCTTCTTCGATCGCCTGACAGAGATATTCGTCGCGCATGTACCCCTACGGGAGCCCTTCCGATTACCCACATCGTCGGCTTGATCCAATGGAGATGCCGAACGCGATGTCGTGCAAGCGGGTCATGCCGCGCCAGACGACCATGTTGCCGGGAGGCGGATCATGGTTGCGGGCGAGATAGCCGCCAAGCATGGCGATTTGCAGCAGGTAAGCGGCGAGCGTGGGCCGTTGGAGGCGCGGTCGCGTTCGGGACGCATCGATCCGGTCGAGCGCAGTGATCTCGGCGAAGGTGAGAACGCTGTCGGGCGCGGCGTCTGGCTTGGCGCGCGCCGACATAGTGACGAAGAATATGCGCCAGCTGACCACCGCGATGAGCGCGAGGAACTTCGCCAGCCTCTCGGCGGTTTCGAGCCTTGCCTCCTCCGCACGGCAGCCGGACTTCATGACCTTGTGGAACACCTCTGCCTTCCAGCGCAGGCCGTACCAGCCGAGCTTTTCGGCCGCCGCGGAGAGATCTTCGACCGGCAAGTTGGTCACCAGCTTCCAGTCGATCGGCTCGCGACCGGGCGGCGGATCTTCTTCGAGGGCGTGGATGTAAGTCAGAACCTGCGGACTGTAGCGCTTTTGCTTGCCCACGGGCGGCAAGGTGTTGATGGCGGCGAACTTCACCTGCAGCCGGGTCGTCTCGTTCTGATCGACCGTAATGCGATGACGTCCCGCCCAAGGCGCCGCCGCAAGTTGGGCAAAGACGCGATGAGCAGGATCGTGTGGGGCAGCATCGGTAGGCCGCTCTGCCAGCCTGTTCGTCTGCACCCGCACGAGGAAGCCGGTACCAAGGTCCTGCGCGGTGCAATAGAGCTCGTAGATGTCGCTCTCCCGGTCACCCACATGCACGCAGCGCTCGGGCGCGCCAACGAGCACGATGGACTGGCGCAGGTTCTCCAGCCAGCGGTAGCTCTCCTTCGTCTCGATCGGCACGCGCGTGGGATTGATGTGCCGCTTGAGCGCGAGCGTTCCCTTGAACTTCGTTCGTGTCCAGAACTTCGCCGCCGTCAGACCGAGGGGTGTGCCGGTGAGGGTGACGGCCAGGCTCGAATGCATCAGCACCCCGCACAAGGTCAGCACGTTGGGCTGCCCGGCCTTGTAGCGCCCGGCGTTGATGGTTTTGGTAAAGCCGATTTTGCCTGGCTGCGCGCGGCTGTAGATAAATTCGGTAGTCCTGCAGGATAAGGATCGGACCTTCGCTCGCCGCAACGCGCGCCGCGGTCGCAGCGAAATGGCCAGCGAGAACGCTATGTTCGGTCACACGCGGGTTGTCAAAGAAGCGGTAGGCCGCCTTCGCCGCCGCCCAGTCCCCGCAGGCCGCGGGGATTGGCTTGCCCGGCGCAGCTGACATCTGATCCAGCAACCGTTGCAGCCGACGGGCCAGACGCTTGTCGGGAAGGGCCGCCGCAGAAAGCTCTCCCTCCTGCCAAGCGGCTTCGCTGCTGCTGGTCTTGTGTCGCATCCGTGACGCCTCCGTGATTCGGCGTCACGGACAGAATCACGGCAGATTCATACGGCGCAATAGGCCGACGATGTGGGTAATCGGAAGACGGGAGCCCGGTGTGCTAACTGCTGCCGCTGAAGCGATCTTGGGTGGCGAGGAAACATCTGGACCGCAACCAAATGGCTTATGCAACGCCTTGAAGCTGGCCAGATCTCGCAAACCTCAAGGTCCATTCTGCTCACCGGCGGAACTGGAATTCAGGACTCAGCATGATCTCCGAGAGACTGTTGAGCGTGGGCAAGTGCCTCCATCTGGAAACGAGATGGCGCCGCCTCCGACTTTTTTGGCGAACTCGTTGGCAGGTGACGCATAGTTGGCCAGGCGACAATTGCATTTGGAACAAATCGAGCGAAACGAAGTGCAGATCAAAGATGTCTTGTGGGCGCCTGGCAACGGTGCATTTTTCTATGACGATCAGGAAGCCATTAAGTCTGGCGCAATCCAGAACGGTTTCATCTATGTCGGCGCACCGACAACGCCTGGGTTCAAGTCGATTCGCATTCCGGCATCTTCGCTCAGCGTCGGGCTTGTCCTGGCTGACCACATCGTCGTCTGGGGGGACATGATGGGCGTCCAGTACTCTGGTGCCGGCGGGCGTGATCCTCTGTTCGACAGCAGCCAGATCTCAAATTTGACGTCGCGCGTTGTCACGCCGCGGCTTCTCGATGTCAATGCGTCGCAGTATCTTGATGCCCGGGAAAGTTTTCGAGCCCTTCGAACATCAGCAGCTACCTCTCGCGATTGAGTATGGCGTCAGCCAAGTGCTCCTTCGGGCAGCGGCTCATCTTCATCGTACCTCGATGCCTGAGATCGTATGCAATGAATTTAACCTACCGCTGCCGACGCGGAGGGTCCCGATTACTGTCAAAGTGGCGATGCTCGGGAAATCAACGTCGACAAAATGATCCTGAAGGCGGTGGATGTGCTCCCCAGGGCCTGAACAACTCAAGGCAGAAATTCGGCGTCGAAGGCCAGACCTTTATGGAGTCGTGACGTGGGTTGCAGCGCGCACGCGCCAAATCGGCCGCCCCGGATATCATCCGGTGCTGCATTTCGATGTGTATGGCTGGGTCGGCCAGATCTGGACCCGCAACGCATCGGTAAAACCCGGAACGGTATCGGCTACCTTGCAGATAAAGTCGGCGATCAACATGGAGTTCCCGGCGGATTTTGGTTCCACACAAGCTCAAATTGAGAATTATGCATGGGAACGAACAAAACCGGTTGCTGGCAATGCTGAACCGTGGTCGGGCTCATTGCGCGAAAGAGCCGCGTCAGCGTGAGCGCGCGTCTCGATAAGGTGAGTGCGGTCGCGATTTACGGAGAGCGTGCATACCTCGGGTCATCTCAGCGCATCGGACCCTAGCAAGCCCACTGCCGCCACGCTCGCTAAGATTGATCGCAAAGGCGACTCCGTGATCAAGGACACCGTTCCGGCCGTTGAAAGCGAGATGTATGTACCCCGCTGGAGATCCCTGCTCTTCGTTCCCGCTCACGTTCCGCGTTTTGTGGAGATGGCCCATGAGCGGGGTGCAGACGGCGTCATTCTCGACCTAGAGGATTCCGTTCCCTGGATCAGAAGGGCGAGGCACGGGAGCGGCTTCCTGAATCGTGGCAAAGTGGCCCGCCGGGGCGCATCTATTTTGGTCCGCGTGAATCGTGGTTTGCGCGCCTTGGCGGCCGATCTCGATGCAGCTATGATGGTGGGTGTTGACGCACTGGTTCTTCCGAAGACGGATTCGGCAGAGTGGGTATTAGAGATGGCGAATGCAGTTTCGGAACTCGAACGGGAAAGAAATCTTCCGCCGGGACGCATCCGGTCGCGTTGCCCGCAGCAGCTTCTCCGGCGGGATCGACGGCCGATTCTCGGCGTGGTCGGCTCATCGGCAAAGACGACATTGAACTGGGCGAAGTCGACCTGCGCCTGCTCGCCGGGCGGGGTCTCGAAGCGAACCTCGTATCCACGCTCCGCCGCGGCAGGACGGACGTCGCGCAGGAAGTCGGTAACGGCCGTGTAGCCGCCGCCATAGCCGAGGTCCTTCAGTTCGCGGAAAAGCCGGCTGCCGGTGAGCCCGGGATATCGCGTGACGCGTTCGCGAAGATAGGCTGTGAAGGGATCGATCACCGCCTGACGCGGCTTGCGCGGTCCATAGGCAGAAGCCTCGAGCCCGCGCGCAATGTATTTGCGCACCGTCTTGCGGTCGATCCCGCTCTCCCTGGCGATCGCCGACACAGACAGGCCCTGCCGATGCAAATCCAGTATCATCATCATCTCGCCGATCTTGATCACCGAAATCCCTCTCCCGACCATCAGGAGAACATCAACGATCACGCGCCGCCGGTCTCCCGGAGCGCGCTCCGGAAGACCCGCGACAGCGCTAAACTGGGAAAGATTCAAACGGCACTTCTGGGGAGTATTGAGCCGGCATCGACACAGGCGATCACGCTCGGCGCCGACAAGGCCTATGACGCGGAGGACTTCATCAACGAGTTGCGCTCAATGAAGGTGACGCCGCATGTAGCGCAGAACACGAACGGCCGCCGTTCCGCGATCGACGGGCGCACGACCCGGCATAGCGGCTATGCCGTCAGCCAACGCATCCGTAAGCGCATCGAGGAGGCGTTCGGCTGGATCAAGACGGTCGCCGGGCAGGGGAAGACCAAGTTGCGGCGGCCGCGACCGCGTCGGGTGGGCCTTCACCTTCGCGGCCGCCGCCTACAATCTGGTGCGATTGCCGAAGCTGCTGGCGGTGCCGGCATGACCGCGCCCGCGGGCTGCCAACTGATCGGCCACTGGCGAATCATCGAAGCCGATCTGTGGGATCGCGGCTACCTGAACCTCGGTAGACCCGCAACCATCACCGTCGGACCCGACAACCATGGCGAGATCGCCTTTGGCGCCCTGCAAGCCGGCCTCGATCTCAGTTACAGCCCCTCGACGATCTTCTTCACATGGGCCGGCTTCGACGAGATGGATGAAGTCACCGGCGATGGTTCCGCCGAATTGCTCGACGACGGCTCGATCGAGATCACATTCGCCTACCACAACGGCGACGAAGCCATCCTCAAGGCAATACGACAGACTTCTTCAACAGATGGGGTGATTGGGGTCTCGCCCGAGCCAGATTGAGGGCGGCTGCTCCTGTCGAGATGTGAGACCGTGGTCGATGTAGATCGCCACAAACATCAGGAGGAGCAGCCATGAAGTATTTTGCCGATCTGTGTCGTCGACGAGAGCGGCCGGATCGTGAAGGAAGGGCGGGCGGCGAGTGAGCCGAGGCGCTTTATGAGGCCCTGCGGAAAATTAATCTGCCGCTGGAGCGCATCGGGCTCGAAGCCTGCTCGCTGACAGCCTGGCTTTGTGACGGTATTCGCGCCGAAGGATTGCCGGCGATCTGCATCGAGACCCGGCAGGCCAACGCGGCGATGAAAACGATGCCGAACAAAACCGATCGCAACGACGCCCGCGCGCTTGCGCAGATCATGCGCACGGGCTGGTATCGGCAGGTGCATGTGAAGAGCCGGCAGTGTCGGTTCTGGCGGTCCCTCCTCGTCGCGACGCACGGTCCTCAATGAAATGCAGGACGATCGAAAATGTCGTGAGGGCGATTTTGCGGGAGGTCGGCATCAAGCTTGGCACTCCAAGCCGTGCGGCCTTCGCTGATCGCGTGCGCGAACTGATTGGCGCAGATACGGTCATCATGCGGCTTGTCGAACCGCTTCTGGTGATCCTGGCCACCATGCTGCGCGAGTTCAGGCGACTGACAAAGCAGGTCGTCATTATCACCCGCCAGGAGCAAGTCTGCCGGCGACTCATGAGCGTTCCAGGTGTGGGACCCATCACCGCGCTCGCCTTTCGTGCCACGATCGATCGGCCGGACCGCTTTCGTCGCTCGAGGGATGTCGGCGCGCATCTGGGTCTGACCCCGGCACGTTACCAATCGGGCGAAACGGACATTCAGGGCAGGCCGGAAATCAAGACGTTGCAACAGACGCTTCAAATAACGTCACACAATCTTTGCAACCGCAAATCGCTGACGATGGTATATCTCTGCAAATCCAGTTAGGCACGGATGAAAATCTGATGTCTTGTTTTACCCCCATACTATAGTGCAGCAAGAACGTAGAGGTCACGCCAATGGCAAGAAGAGCGCTCATCCTGGTTGAAGGTCATAGAGGGAGTAATGGTCTGCCATACGTCCAAGCAGCCCAGCGTCTTGGCCTTCATCCGATTACTCTGTCGGCGGATCCAGTTCAGTACGACTATATTGCGGCGGAAAGGCTTGAGGCGGTCCGGGTCGATACAGACGATCTCGATGCGCTGATCTCCGAATGTTCCCGGCTGCGTGAGACTTATGACATTGCTGGCATTACGTCCCCCTGGGAGGCGGTTTATGCAACAGTTGGGAAACTCTGCCGGCATTTCTCTCTACCGGGACCGAACCCCGCATCAATTGAACGATGCTGCGACAAATTCGCTCAACGTCAGCTCCTGGCGGAGGGCGGCGTTCCAATACCTGCTTATCGCTTGGCAGCGAATGCGGCGGACGTAGAAAGCTTTGCCGCCGAGATCGGCCTACCGGTGATTCTTAAGCCGGCAGTGGGCGTAGGCAGTACAGGAGTCCGATTGTGCCGCGACGTCGAGGAGTTGGCCGAACATACGAACTACCTGTTGGGCGGAAGCCACATATGGCGGTCTTCGCCAAGGATACTGGTGGAAGACTTCGTGCAAGGGCCCCTTTATGTCGCTAATTTGATGGGAAATGACGTCATTGGAATTGTCGCCTACGAGTTCGGCCCGCCACCGCATTTCGTCACTCGTGAATGCATCTTCCCGGCTCCGCTAACCGATGACGAGTACAGACGCATCGCCGATGTTTCGCTGAGAAGTTTGCAAGCTCTCGGCCTCGGCTGGGGGCCCACAAACATTGAAATGCGGTGGACGAAGCTTGGCCCAGTGGTCATTGAAGTCAATCCGCGTATGGCGGGTGGAGATCCTAAACTGATCCAGTTGGGTTACGGTGTCGATCTCATTACTGAGCACATCAAGCTTGTCATCGGCGAGGGATGGGATTTGCGTACAAGGCATTCGCAGACTGTGGTCTACCGATCCTTAGTTCCTGATCGCGATGGCATCCTCGATTGGATCGATGGAGGCAGCCGGGCAGCTGCCGTACCAGGTGTCGCCGAGGTGAAATTGCACGTCAAACCCAACTCGCCAATCGTCAGGAGAGGCGATTACCAAGACTGCATCGGATATGTGATCGCCGTCTCACCCAGCCTCGCTCAGAGTAGAGCGATAGTTCAGCGTGGCTTCGACTTAATCAGCTGGTCGATCACTCGATTTCCGACCGCTCGCGAATAAGGCCAATCTGCGGCCCTTACCTCCCGCACCAGCAAGTTGGCGCCAGGTAAGAAGTGATCGTCGCCGAACATTGGTGCAATTGAGAGCACAGTGAGACAGGTCCAGGATGATGCTTATCTTCGTTTCTGGCGACAGCCGCCTCTTTCATGATGGATAGTAATGGAGGACCTAATGCCCAAGCCTTCCATGAATAGCGCTTCTTCTCGATCGATGCATCTAGAATGGCAGCGCCCTGCGTGCACTGCCGGAGATTGTGGCGTCGAGCAATTCGCCGGGGCGAGCGATATGGAACAGCAGATGCGAGACTTTTCATGGAGTGCGATAAGCCGCGATTGAATGAAATGGCCGAATTTTTTCAGCAACCGCTGCTGGACCATCAAGAGTTCCGACCAAAGTGCCGCGAATTAATCCGCGCCTTTTCGTTTCCGGCCTTGGACTTGCCCTCAGTGGCGGAAGCGACGATTGCTGGCGCGGAGCGATCGAGGTTCCGAACTCATCCATCCGATCTGCGAGCGAAGGCGCGCTGTTTTCATCGGCGCTCATCGGAAAACAGCGAATCGGTCCGTTCGTCCAATGCGCGCATCCACAAAGCCCAAATGGTCCGGAAACAGTGAACCCACGCTCCAAACCACTTCTTCCAACAGCCTGCTAAAACATACAGTCGGTGATTGTCTAAACGTATGCTGAAGCCGTTCTGGTTCGAACGCTTGCTGCCTGGATTGACGTTGCTGGCGAAGCTCGACACTAAGCGCGGGCACAATTGGACGTCGGCGATTTAGGTTGCTCAGGCTCGCGTGAAATTCAATTTCTTGACGCGGTCCGCGTTCATCTCGAAGCCGTCTTCTGTAACGCTCAGCGTCGCCATCCAAGGCCAGTTGACGTCGGGCTGGAGCAAGAACCAAAGATCGCTATCCGCGGCGACGATGGGCGCATTCGTCGCCCCGAGATCGGAGCGCAGCCGGAACATGCCGCGTTGTGTGTCACTTTCGATCTCAACCTCAAGGCCCAGCGCTGTGTTGCCGTAGCGTCCGGCGAGTGGGACGAGCGCCTTGACGTCTGGACCCAGGGGTGCATAGACCGCCGGGAGACCCGGCGCGGGCCTGCCTTCAATGCGGCGCCCGCGCCGGGGGCGCGCTTGTCGGGATCCTGATCTTCGATGAAGAAGCGCACTGCATCTCAACGCACCGGTTCGACCTGATGGCCGATGGCCCATAGGAACGCCGCCATCTCGCGCGCGATCGCCGCAACGACGATGGGTTTTTTCTTGCCAGCGACCATCAGGCGCCGGTAGCGGGCGCACAGCCGGGTCTGCGCCTTCCAGGCAATCTCGCGCACCGCCTTCGGCAGGCCCTCGAGGCGGACGCGAACGGCCTCCGTCCCCTGGCCGGATGGCGATAGCTCCAGGCACCTTCCACCAGGACGCGTCGCGCGCCGGCGGTTGCTGGCAAGCGTTAGACCGCCACGCTTCACCGTGTCGCCGGTTGACCGCTCCGAGGGCACCAAGCCAAGAAAGGCCATCAACTGCCGCGGACTGTCGAAGCGGCGGACATCGTCGACTTCGCTGACGAAGGTGACGGCGACGACAGAGGAGACGCCGCGAAGCGCCTGGTAGGCCGCCACCACCGGCGCCATCGACCAGCTGAGCGCAAGCTCGGCCAACTGCGCATCCAGCCGCTCCAGCCGGTTCTGCGCATCGGTGATCACGTCGACCTGGTCCTGGAACACGATCTGCTTGGCCGGATGGTCGAACTTTTGCGCCGCCAGCCAGCGGGCATGCGCGCGGCTCCAATTTTTGTGGCCGGTAAACACGCGACCATGGCGCAGCAGGAAGGACAGGAGCTGCTGGCGCTTCTTGCGCAGATCCTCGCTCGCCGTGGCCCGTACCCGCACCATATCGCGCATCGCCTCATGCACCGCGTCGGGAACCCAGATTCCCTTCAACTCGCCCGCCCGCAGCAGCAGCCGATGGCTTTACACGCCCGCCGTCTTCCTTCAGGCGAGCGACAGCTTCCGCTTGGCCGCGGGCATCACCATTTCTTTCCCACAAGATCCTTCAACGCGGCATTGTCGAGCATGGCGTCGGCCAGAAGCCGCTTCAGCCGCGTGTTCTCGTCCTCCAGAGCCTTCAGTCGCCGAGCCTCGGACAATCCATCCCGCCGAAGCGGGCCTTCCAGTTGTAGATCGAGGCGTCGCTGACCCCGTGCTTGCGGCACAGATCGGCAACCGATACCCCGGCCTCGTGTTCCTTCAAAATTCCGATGATCTGCTCTTCAGAGCAGCGGCTACGTTTCATGTCCTGGTCCTCTCGATGGGCCAGAACGAACTTCAAACCGGATTAGATCAGAGGGGCAAGGTCATCCGATGTCGGGATCATAAGTGGAAAATTCCAGCTCAGAATGGTCCGACGGAGGCAGGTCAGGTCGCCCCCTAGTACGATTGTCGACTGTCGGAAGCCGCACAAAATTTGTGCCGTGCAAAACAGAAAGATCGGACGCGAGTAGCCAATGTATTGAACTTAAATCGCTTTGAACTTGGCATCAGGCTTGCACTTCGAACTGTGGGAATACCCAAGAGCGGGGCTGCCCAAAATCCGTACCGGCGATTTCGCCTGAACAATTGAACCACTCAAAGAAGCTTTCGCGGGCTGGCTGCAGGGAAGTAAGGCAAGCGCGTCTAAACACCACTACCGGAGAATTAAATATGTCAAGTGATTTTATCTACGGCCAGGATTTGGCTTCGGTGTATGAAAAGCTTACCAGAATGGCAGGTAAAGCCGCTGAGGCAGACGACACTGCCGCGTTTCTTGAGCGATATTCCAGCGGAAGGAGTGCTCTTGAGCTTGGTATTGGCAACGGACGCGTTGCGGTTCCGTTGAGCGAGCGCGGCGTCAAGGTGGAAGGCATCGACAATTCCGACAGCATGTTAAAACTTCTCGCCAACCGTAACAATCGGATCAAGGCCTGGAAAGGGGACATTGCCGACTTCAGCTCAGAGCAACGCTATGATCTTGTTTATTGCGTGTATGGCACGCTCACGCTGCTCTTCAGGCGCGAAGAGCAAATAGCTTGCCTCCGATCTGCAGCGGGGGCGCTACATGAGCAGGGGGCTTTGGTGATAGAATTGCGAGTGCCAGCCTTGGATGGTTTCGTCAGCCGCCAGAGAACTAGTACTACGCTCGTGGATCACGAGAATACATTCATCAAAGCGGAAGTCCACGAACCACTACAACAGAACTTGATGTCAACTCTCCTCTGGTTTTCTGGTACATCGGTCAGACGTTATCCGCAACGTATTCGTTACGTTTATCACCAGGAGCTGGATACAATGGCCGAACATGTAGGGCTTGAGCTAGCGGAGCGTTGGGGAGATTGGGCGAGAGGTGCGTTCACCGATATGTCCAAACGCCATGTTTCGGTTTACCGCCGAGCCAGCCTGTAGTCCGTGCCTGCCCCCGAACTTCCTTGCCGCGACAATTTGTTAGCTGTAGAGCCTCAAAAGGTCGTCGATTGTCAGCCTGAGGCGGCTGATGGTGTTTTGGATCTTAGGCGGCCATGCGACGCAACAGGAATCGGAAAAGCCGAATCAGGCTTGTCGATGTCATCCGTCGTGTAGCTGATGCGGCGCACGCTTTCGGCAAATCGGCCACGACGGTGAGCCAGTCGCGCCGCCACCTTGGCCCGGTATCGCCCGTAGCGCTGGCACGACAGACTTGCGGTCCTTCCATGACACGAACTCCAATGAATGGCGGATCAGGTGCACGACGCAGATCTGCACGACCGTTTGGGGAATACGGCATTGAAGCCCTTCAGGGCGCTTCTTGGGATAGACGGTCGCTCACCGGCGAATACGCGCCATACATTTCCCGCTCCAACGTGACCAGCGCTGCGATCACGATCGCCCGGATCGCCGCAAGGTGATCGCGCCGAACCGGCGCCCATTGCCCCGGGGACACTGAACGACGCTCACAACCTCGCTACGAGCCACTGCTAGTTGAGCAGAAAACGGAATAATGGCCGGGCAGGCCGCCGACACGGCGCTGACGTATCTGTGGGCAAGTATTTGCGGGCCCATGCGATGCTCGGTCTTCAGATGTCCGTTGGCCGGCTCCGATCGCGGCTCGCGCCGGAGCTGGCGCTTGATGGGGGGCGGGCGGCGTTTCTGGCTTTGGGTGAAGACGCGGAATTGGCGGAGCGGGGGGGGGCGGGCGCCAGCCATCTGAAAACGCGATGGCACCGTCCGGACTTTATATTGGCGAACTCGATACCAAGTGGCTCATAGTTGGATAGACATCGACCAAATTACTACATCGCCCGCCAGCGCACTCCAACGGAGATCGAGCGAAGTGAAAGTGCAGATCAAAGACGTCCTTCTCGCGCCTGGCAGTGGCGGATTTTTCTATGACGATCAGGCTGCGATCAGGGCTGGCGCAATCCAGGACGGCTTCATCTATCTTGGCGAACCGATAACCTCTGGGTTCACGTCCGTTCGCGTTCCGGCATCTTCGCTCAGCGTCGGGCTTGTCCTGGCTGACGGCATCGTCGTCTGGGGGGACATGATGGGCGTCCAGTACTCTGGTGCCGGCGGACGCGATCCCTTCTTTGAAGCTGCTCAAATCTCGGATTTGACGTCGCGGGTCGTCTCGCCACGACTTCGCGATGTCGATGCGTCTCGCTACCTTGCTGCCTGCGCGAATGTTTTCGAGCCTCACGAAGATGAGCGGCTGCCGCTCGCGATTGAGTATGGCGTCAGCCAGGCGCTTCTTCGCGCAGCCGCTCATCTTCACCGTACCTCGATGGCTGAGATCGTATGCAATGAATTTAACCTACCGCTGCCGACACGGAGGGTCCCCATCTACTGTCAGGGCGGTGACGCTCGCGAAATCAACGTCGACAAAATGATCCTGAAGTCCGTGGATGTGCTTCCGCACGGCCTGATCAACTCAAGGCAGAAATTCGGCGTCGAAGGCCAGACCTTTATGGAGTTCGTGACGTGGGTTGCAGCGCGCACGCGCCAAATCGGCCGCCCCGGATATCATCCGGTGCTGCATTTCGATGTGTATGGT
>NZ_RZTV01000014.1:57781-91958 GCF_003997555.1 Mesorhizobium sp. M1A.T.Ca.IN.004.03.1.1
CGTGACGTGGGTTGCAGCGCGCACGCGCCAAATCGGCCGCCCCGGATATCATCCGGTGCTGCATTTCGATGTGTATGGTTGGATCGGCCAGGAGATCGGCATGGAGCCGCAACGGATCGCCGACTTTATCTGCAGGGTTGCCGACAGTGTCCCGGGTTTCGCACTTAACATTGAGTCGCCGGCGGATTTTGGTTCTACACAAGCTCAAATTGAGAATTATGCGCGGATCGTATCGATCTTAGATCGCCGGGGATCCAGCGCACGCATTGTGGTGGATGAGAGATGCAATACGCTCGAAGATATCCGGCTCTTTGCCCAAGCCAAGGCCACGCATCTCGTTCAAATCAAGACCCCGGATGTAGGCTCAATCGCCGACACAGCGCGGGCCGTTCTCATCTGCAAGGAAAACAAGGTCGGAGCCTACGTCGGAGGAAGCTGTACCGAGACGGATCTCTCCTCCCAGGCTTCTGTCCACGTATCGGTGGCAACCCAGGCCGACATGATGCTTGCAAAGCCCGGAATGGGTGTCGACGAGGCATTCTCAATTGTTGGGAACGAACAAAGCCGGTTGCTGGCGATGCTGAACCGTCGTCGGACTCAAAACGAAAACGTTGGATGAAAAGCACGGTGTCGCATGCAGAACTCTCTTGAGGGGATCACTGTCGTAGCCGTGGAGCAGGCCGTGGCTGCGCCTTATGCATCTTCTCGCCTTGCGGACGCTGGCGCCCGTGTGATCAAGGTCGAAAGGCCCGAAGGGGACTTTGCCAGGAACTACGACAAGTTGGTGCGTGGACAGAGCGCTTACTTCGTCTGGCTCAACCGGGGCAAGGAGTCGGTCTGTCTGGACCTAAGGTCGGAGGCGGATCGCGCCGTCTTGGACACGCTCATTGCCAGTGCTGACGTGTTTATCCAAAATCTGAAGCCGGGCAGTATCGAAAAACTCGGTTTCGCGTCTGCTGATCTCCGTCGACGTTTTCCGCGGCTTATTACCTGCGACATATCTGGTTTCGGGGAGAAAGGGCCGTATTCCCATTTGAAGGCTTATGATCTCATCGTCCAGGCTGAAACAGGTCTATGCGCGATCACCGGCACCCAACAGGGGGCAGCGCGTGTAGGGGTGTCGGTCTGCGACATCTCGGCAGGCATGACAGCACATAGCGCCATTCTTCAGGCGCTGTATCACCGCGAGGTCACCGGCGAGGGGGCTAGCATCCAAGTGTCACTGTTCGATGCCGTCGCGGACTGGATGAACGTACCGGTTCTGCAGCACGACTACAGCAGCTACCACACGGTACGCGCCGGCGTGAAACACCCGTCGCTGGCGCCGTATGGCGCCTATCGTTGTGCCGATGGCAAAGAGGTCATCTTTTCGGTTCAGAATGACCGTGAATGGGTGAATTTCTGCGAGAAATTCCTGAACCAGCCGGCGCTCACACGCGCAGCTGGTTTTGCCGATAATATGGAGCGCCTCGGTCATCGTGCGCAACTCGATGAGATCATTGAACGGCGCTTTTCCGAATTATCCTGCCAAGAAGCGATGCGGGAGCTTGAGGCCGCCGGCCTGGCATATGGTCGACTAAACGAAGTGGCGGATGTTTCAAGGCATCCACACATTCGCAGGGTCGAGATTGGAACACCCGAAGGAACCGTCGAGACGATCGCGCCGGCGGCGATTTTCAACTCTGAGCACCCCTCTCTGCGCCCAGTTCCGGCTCTTGGCGCTCATACGGAAGCGGTCCGCGAAGAGGTTCTGGGGCTTTTGCGCGAAAGAGCCGCGTCAGCGTGAGCGCGGATCTTCTCGGTAAGGTGGGCGGGCTCGGGTGCGTGCTCCGCGCCCTCAGTGCAACGGCCGCCCAGCAAGCTCACCGCCACCGCCCTCGCTAAAATAGACCGCAAAGGCGACTCCATGATCAAAGACACCGTTCTGGGCGCTGAAAGCGCGATGTCCGCACCCCGCTGGAGATCCCTGCTCTTCGTTCCCGCTCACGTTCCGCGCTTTTTGGAGACGGCCCATGAGCGCGGTGCAGATGGCGTCATACTCGACCTTGAGGACTCCGTTCCCCAGGATCACAAGGGTGAGTCAAGACGGCAGCTTTCTGCATCCGTGGCAAAGGTGGGCCGCAAGGGCGCATCTGTCTTGGTCCGCGTGAATCGTGGTTTGTGCGCCTTGGCGGCCGATCTCGATGCAGCCGTGGTGGCGGGTGTTGACGCACTTGTTCTTCCGAAGACGGATTCGGCAGAGTGGGTATCAGAGATCGCGAATGCGGTATCGGAACTTGAACGAGAAAGAAATCTTCCGCTGGGGCGCATCCGCTTCCTTGCCCAGATCGAGACCCCGGGGGCCTTGCAAAGGGTCGCGGCCATTGCGTCGGCGCATCCAAGGATGGTCGCAATGGCTCTGGGGCCTGAAGACTTCAGTGCCGCTGTCGGCAGCGCCCCGGAATTCGACCTTCTCTTGACGCCGAACCTTTTCGTTCTATTTGCCGCCCGTGCCGCGGGCTTGCTCCCGCTTGGCTTCATAGGAAGCATCGGCGAGTTCTCGGACACCGATAAACTTCGTAAAGCCGCGGCGCATGCGCGGCGGCTTGGCTTTGCCGGAGCTTTGGCGATCCATCCGGCACAAGTGGCCATATTCAATGAGGCTTTCTCGCCAAGTGCACAGGAAGTCGAGTGGGCCCGTGATGTCGTCGCGGCGGAAAAAGTTGCGGCAGCGCATGGCAGAGGCGCTTTCGCCTTTGACGGAAAGATGGTCGATCCACCGGTTATCCGACGGGCCCGAGAAATCATAGCCATGGGTCCGGAAGCCGGGCGGGGGTGAGTCCTCGGCGGCTGTTTCAGAGATCAGACTGGACGACACGACACCGAGGCCCACTTGCTCGACCGTGATTTGTTACAGCATGGCACAATTATTGCTATCGCGCCATCAGGTTTCGAGATAGATTACATCGATTGGAGTTTGCCTCGGAAAAGTACCCGTGGAAATCAGGCAGTTAAGATATTTCGTCGGCGTGGTCGAAGCAGGCAGTTTTACGAAGGCCGCTTGCTTCCTTAATGTCGCCCAGAGTGCGCTGAGCCTGCATGTGCGTCAATTGGAGGAAGGCTTCGGCACTCAGTTGCTGATACGCGACAGAACCGGCGTCAGCGTGACGGCGTCAGGCGCCAAACTTCTCGAGCGGGCGCGAACGATTCTCAAGGAAATTCGACTTACTGAGGTGGAATTGACCAACTCAGCCGCTTCCCCTTCGGGCGAGGTGACTATTGGCATTCCGTCTGGAGCTGCACGCGTCCTGAGCGGCCCGCTGCTTGAGTCAGTGAGCAACGAACTGCCAAAGGTGTCCCTCAAGATGGTCGAGGGTATGACTGGACCGCTGGAGGAGTGGATGGCTGCTGGACGCTTCAATCTGGCGGTTCTCTACCGCACCGCGGACAGTGTAGGTCGAATGACGGTGCTGGCGCGCGAAAACCTTTGTCTGGTGGTCCCGTCCGGTGAGCCACCCTTCGAAGATGCAATATCTCTGGCAGACCTGCATGCATTCCCGCTGGCTGTTCCCATGCGCAACAACAATGTCAGGCGTTCGGTGGCTGACGTCGTCGCACAACATGGTTGCGCGCTGGACGTCAAGTTTGAAGTGGACTCGCTTTCAACGATCATCAACATGGTCGCAGAGGGAAAAGCGCATTCTATTCTCGCCCCGTCTGCGGTTCAGAAAGAAGCCTCCCAAGGGCTGGTCCGGACTGTCAAGATCGTCGATCCGGTGATTACCCGGTCCGTGGTGCTCGCTGTAAATCCCAAAGATGAGCGTTCTGCGGCCGTTTCTGCGGTCCGCAAGCTCATTCCGAAGGTCGCCAGAAAATTGATTGAAATCCGGGACTGGGCGGCGGTGGCGCCTGAGGCGACCTGACAAACTAACCTGTAAAGCTGGGCATGATCTTTTGCGGCCATTAGGACCAGCCCGATCTGGATTCCAGATGGATTTCGGCAATATTCGATATTTGACCCGCCGCGACCATCGCGATGAAACTGGCTCAAGCGAGTTCAGCAGTTTCGATATCGAAACTGCGCTCGTATGCAAGAATTCAGTCAAGTGGAGCCCGCGATGTCCGACGCCAAGAGCTACGAGCTCTTCATTAATGGCAAATGGCGAGCCGGTGGTAGCCGAGCCACTTTGCCGGTGATCAACCCGGCGACGGAGAAGGTATTTGCCTCAGTGGCCTCGGCTGCGGTTTCAGACTTGGATGAAGCTCTTGCTTCGGCAGAACGCAGCCGCAAGGCGTGGTCCTCACGACCCGCCAAAGAGCGTGGCGAGATACTCGTCTCTGCCGCCAGCATTCTGGCAGAGAAAGCTGGCGCCGCAGCCAGGGACCTGTCGTCCGAACAGGGAAAGACGATTGCCGAAGCGACAGGAGAATATGCGCGCGCAGTCGAAACGCTGGAATGGAATGGCCGGCATGCCGATGAGTTGTCGACCCCGATTCCGTTGGGTCCGAACAGGATGATCGTCCCGGAGGCCCTCGGTGTCGTCGCTGCCTTTACGCCGTGGAACTATCCAGCCGTTCTCATCGCCCGCAAGCTCGCCCCCGCGCTGGCGGCAGGCTGCCCGGTGATCCTCAAAGGGGCCGAGGAGACGCCAAGCGTGGCTGTCCATATCGTGGAATCTTTGCGTCAAGCAGGGATACCGGAAGGCGTGGTCAACCTGGTGTTCGGTGTTCCTGTGCATATATCACGGCATCTGCTCAGTTCGCCAATTGTGAAAGTCTTGACGTTCACGGGGTCGACCGCTGTTGGGAAACAGCTGGCCACACTGGCCGCGAATAATCTGCAGCGCTGCATCCTTGAGCTCGGTGGACATTCCCCGGTTATCGTGTGCGAAGATGCGGATCTGGTAAAGGCGATACCCGCTATTTCAGAATACAAATTCGAGTGCGCGGGCCAGAGCTGTAATGCGCCCAGCAGGATTCTTGTCGCCCGATCCCGCTATGAGGAATTCCTGTTCCGGATGACGGAGGCGGTCCGAAGAATCAGGATCGGACCACCGGATGACCCTGCAACGCAAATGGGGCCAATGGCAAACGCGCGGCGAATAGAGGCCATGCAGCGCCTGACCAAGGATGCGGTAGAAGGCGGCGCCCGCATCGAGACCGGTGGCATCCCCCTTGACCGACCGGGGTTTTACTGGCCGCCAACCATCCTGACGGGCGTACCGAAGCAAGCGAGAGTGCTTCATGAAGAGCCGTTCGGACCGATTCTCACCGTGGCGCCTTTCGATACGATCGAAGAGGCGATCGAGGAAGCCAACGCCACCGAGTACGGTCTGGCCGCCTACTTGTTTACTGGCGCGGCCGATACGCAACAGAAGCTTATCAATGGTCTCTCTGCGGGCGCAGTTAGTGTGAATTACCTGAAAGGGGTTTCCGCGGATGCGCCTTATGGGGGCGTCAAGCAAAGCGGCTATGGATATGAAGGCGGCGAGCAGGGGGTGCGAAGCTTCCAGATTCTGAAAATGGTCAATGGCCTCGGTTCGTTTGGATAAAATCCGGTGGGAAACAGAACACGGACCATCGCAGGTCGCGACATCACAAGGAGCGTCGCCGACGCCCTTCAGTACATCTCGTACTATCATCCTCCAGATTATATCCGGTCTCTTTCTCACGCATACACGCGAGAACAGAGCCCGTCGGCGAAGAATGCCATAGGTCAGATTCTGCTGAACTCCCGCATGGCGGCCTTTGGGCGGCGCCCGATTTGTCAGGACACCGGACTTGTGGTTGTCTTCGCAAAGGTCGGCATGGATGCCCGCATTAAGTCAACAGCCAGTTTCGCTGATCTTGTGAATGAGGGCGTACGTCAAGCCTATCTCGATCCGGACAATCCCCTTCGGGCATCGATCGTTGCGGATCCCCTCGCTAGACGGGTCAACACCCGCGACAACACGCCGGCAGTTGTCCATGTCGACTTGGTGCAAGGTGACCAGATTGAGATCACTATCGCCGCAAAAGGCGGCGGGTCCGAGAACAAGGCACGTTTTACCACCCTCAATCCCAGCGCCTCCGTTTCCGACTGGGTGGTCAATACCGTTTCGACCCTGGGCAGCGGATGGTGTCCGCCTGGGCTGATCTCTGTTGGTATCGGTGGTAGCGCTGAAAAGGCGATGCTGCTGGCCAAGGAAGCCATGAACGAGCCCATCGATATGGCGGAACTGATCGCAAGGGGGGCGTCAAGCCCAGAAGAGGGACTGCGGATTGAGCTTTATGAGCGGATCAACGCGCTTGGCATCGGCGCCCAAGGGCTTGGTGGTCTGACGACAGTCGTTGACGTCAAGGTTGCGACCTATCCTACTCATGCGGCGTCCAAGCCTGTGGCGCTCATCCCGCAATGCGCCGCCAACCGGCACCTGAAGTTTACTTTGGACGGCTCTGGACCCATCAGCCTCCAGCCGCCCGATTTGCGCGAATGGCCCGACATCGGAGCCGACGAATTGAACCCAGCCGGCGTCCGGCGGGTCAATTTAGATACGCTGACGAAGGAAGAGACGGCATCGTGGCGCTGCGGTGAAACGCTCCTGCTGTCTGGAAAGATGCTGACGGCCCGTGACGCTGCCCACAAACGAATGGTCGAACTGATCGATGCCGGCAAGCCGCTTCCAGTCGATCTGCGGGGACGCGTGATCTACTACGTCGGTCCCGTCAGGGCAGTGAGGAATGAGGTCGTTGGACCCGCCGGTCCAACAACCTCCAGCCGCTTGGACGATTTTACGGACAAGGTGCTCGCCGAAACCGGCCTTTTCGCGATGGTGGGCAAAGCGGAGAGGGGACCGGCGGCCATCGCATCGATTGTAAGACACAAAACGCCATACCTTGCTGCAGTGGGTGGCGCTGCGTACCTGATTTCAAAGTCGATTAAGGCGGCGCGGATTGTCGCCTTTGAAGACCTGGGCATGGAAGCCATCTATGAATTCGATGTGCAGGACATGCCCGTCATCATGGCTGTCGATGTTGAGGGAAACTCCATTCACAATTCCGGGCCTCTTGAGTGGCGTAAGCGTATGGCGGCCGACAGCATCGCACGCAACATCGGTGTTTGAGTCTTTCCGGTTGGGCGATTTCGGCCAGACCCCAGCGCCAAATTGTCGGGGAAGCCGTAAGACGAGTGGCATTTGCGGTGCCCTGCGCCTCGGCGAGCCGGACGAGCAAGGCCTTCAATTCACCCCAATAGCTGAATGTGCCAGTGAATACTGCATTGAGTATGCCGTCCACCCGATCGAGGCTCGATTGCAGTCGCGCATCTATCAAGTACGGGTAGCGGAGATTCAAGAAAATGGGTTATCTATTTATCAGGAGGTCTCCGCCGCCGCGGACTATCCTCTCCAGCTGCATCATTGCCCCGTTAGGCGTCGGGGCGATAGCCAAATTACTTCTGCAGCTTTTCTCAGCGGATCACTCTCCCTCAGTTGATTTTCGTACCCATTCTAGCACATCTCGGGCCTGGAACGGATGCCTTCCACTACTACATTCGGTCGTTTCAATTGATGTTAGAATTGATCGGCACACGACGCGCTGTCGATCGCTGCTTGAGAGCAACAGGTTATGAAGTCGAAACCCGATCCCGTGCAACTCGACAGTTGGGACCTCCGGATTCTCTCCGAAATTCAGGCAGACGGTCGGATTTCAAAAAGTGAGCTTGCAAAACGAGTTCATCTTTCGGCGTCGGCCTGTTCGGAGCGGCTCCGAGCACTCAAGGCCGCAGGGATTATTGAGGGATTCTATGCGCGACTGAGTCCTGCCCTCATCGGCGGCATGATCTTTGTGATGGTGGAGGTCGTGCTGGATCGTCATCGTCTTGAGGACCAACGACACTTCGAAACTGCAATCGAAGAGATTCCGGAAATCCTGGACTGCTGGGCAATTGGGGGGCGCGTCGATTATCTGATGCGGGTCGCATCTCGTTCTATGGCCGCCTATCAGGATTTCATGGAGGGACTGCTGCAGGCAGGCTTGGGGATTGATCAATACTATAGCCTTGTCGTCACGAAACCAGTGAAGTCCAATTCACCGATACCCTTGTCCGCCCTGAGGCAACGGTAAAACCGAAAAGCTTAAGTTTCCACGGCGTTTGGCCCGGATCCCGTAGATTCGTCGGCAAAAAGCACCCATTCCGACGAAACTCAAGGGACATTTGCGGTATACTAATTGCTGGAAAGAGGTGGCCGAGCGCTATCCGCCAGTTGATGGCGAGGAAGGACGATGCGCTTGAGCAATCTGGAACCGATCAATTCCAGGAGACGGATCGAAGCAGCCATCGGACGCACTTGGCCAGCAAGGTTGCGGCGAGAAGCCAAACCGGATCGTGCCTGGTGGAGGAGGGTCCATATCTAAGATGCGAAGTGTCGAAAAGTGCCTCTACAGCTACCTCAAGGGGGGGGGGGGGCTTCGCCCTGGATTGGCGATCAGTGGCGATTGAGCTTAGTCGCGGTCAGCGCATCCGTGTAGGGGGCGAAATCTACAGCGAGGAATTGGCAAGCCGACGGGGTAGCGGGAGTGCAAGCTGGCCCGCTCGGCCTTGGCGACCAAACCGGCCCTCGACGCCTGCGGATATTCGGAGATCGCTCCATCGCCTTTTTACGTCGTAAGTTCGTTGCTGATCGAGATTAGGAGATCGTCTGTCGTGTTTGACATTGCTGGTCTCCGCAGCCTTCTGAGCGAGGAGCATCGCTGTGCCGCGGTCGCGTAGGTGGGTGAAAAGGCCGGTCACTCCTGCCAGCCGACGTGGTCTTCGAGAACGTGGAGGTTGCGCTACCGGCTGGAGAGCGTGGTGGCAGTTTTCACAAGACAAGGGGTCGCTTAATCGAATGGGCGTCTAGTCATAGGTTGCGAACAGATCATGGGGGATTTGAATAGTGCTACTGACCGAGGCAGAGCTGAAAAAAGTTGCGAATGCCAGTCGAGGACATAGAGCCGCATCGATCGTTCTAAAGGAAGAGATGGCCGCAGCTACAGCCAGATCGTCATTCGACGTTTTTCTGTCACATTCTTTCAAGGACGCAGAGATCGTTCTCGGTGTGAAGCGAATTTTTGAGGAGCTTGGGTTCACTGCTTACGTAGATTGGATCGAAGATTCACAACTGGACCGCACAAAGGTCTCTTCGGCCACTGCCGAGTTGCTGCGGACCCGTATGAGGCAGTCAAAGACGCTAATCTATGTGCATTCAAACAATTCTCCAGGATCCGGATGGATGCCTTGGGAGCTTGGCTTTTTCGATGGCTTTCGGACCGCGGTAGCAGTTCTCCCCGTGGCAAAGAATTCTTCGGAAACATTTTCCGGGCAAGAATTTTTGGGTCTATACCCGTACATCGATGGGACCGGACCTGCAGTTCTGTTTATCAACAGAGGGACCGCGTCTAGCTCAAGACTAGGCTCTGTAAGCCCGACTGCAAACGTTACGTTTGCCAAATCATGGCTTAAAGAATTTGCTGGCACAAAATAGAATGGTGCTCTGAAGTGAAATATCCTGGACTTTATAATAGCGCCGACATGGCGTCTAACGAGCAGCAGGCGACATTTCTTCGCCTGATCCGGGCAGAGTACGTTCTTCTTTTTTCGGCGTCTGTTCTCTCTTTGGATTTGTGGCCATCAAAGGCCTATTTCGGTGTGTATGCTGCGGTGTTTCTTTGCTCAATGGGAATCCTCATTTTCCGGTCGGTCACAAAGCCCGAGCAGGTCTGGTACCAAGCTAGAGCTTTGGCAGAGTCAGTAAAGACATTGACCTGGCGCTTTGCGATGCGAGCACAGCCGTTCGATGACACGCGTGCGGCCGACGCTAGAGCTGATTTTCGCAAGCTCATGGAAGGTATCCTTGATAGCAATCGTCACCTTGGCAGCGCGTTGAGCGGCACCGATTCAGCATCCCCTCAAACAACCGACGAAATGATGTCAATAAGGGACTCTCCGTTAAAAGAACGAAAAGAGCTATATCTGCAGAAACGAATTTGCGAGCAACGTAAGTGGTACGAGAAGAAAGCGCGCTCGAACAAGAGATCCGCAAAAATTTGGATGGGCCTTGGTGTCATTGCTTACGCTCTGGGGTTCTCGTTCATCGTAGTACGCATCGCTGACCCAGCGATACCAGGCTGGCCGACAGAGCCGTTAATCGTTATTGCCGCCTCGCTTATCGGGTGGACCCAAATCAAGAAATTCAACGAATTGGCATCGGCTTACACGTTGACAGCTCACGAGATCGGATTGACTGCCGACCTTATTACGGACGCCAACTCTGATGAGGCATTCTCCGCGGCGGTGAACGAAGCCGAACTGGCTTTCTCAAGGGAGCACACCCAGTGGGTTGCTCGTCAAAACAACTAAGAGACAACAATGGCATACAGCGATCCGACCTATGTAATATTTGACGGCGATGAAGACGCTTGGGCATACCGCTTTATGAAAGGGTGGAATGCCAGCGAGAATGTGAGTTTTGAATTCGCGAACGCTCACGATCTGGACAATATGACGAGCCGAGCACAGGACGAAGATTATGTTAAACGCAATCTTCGCAACAGAATGAATGGATCGAGCCAGGTACTTGTCCTGATCGGTGAGAAAACGAAAAACCTTTTTCGCTTCGTGCGCTGGGAAATGGAATTGGCCCTTGATCTAGGTCTGCCGATAATCGCAGCAAACCTTAACGGCTCGCGACAACAAGATGCGAGCTGTCCGCCCATCATCAGGGACAAATGTGTTGTGCACGTGCCGTTCAAGATGAAGGCTATCAAGCACGCGCTTGCCAATTGGCCGAGCGAATTTCATCGGCTTTCAAACGCTCAGCGTGGCGATGGCGCCAGGAGCTATGGCGAAAGCACCTATCGGGATCTCGGCTTATAATCGCCCACTTAAAAGTACTTAGCCGTCAAAACATCCTCGCCATCCGCTGGCGGCGACTAGCCTTAGGAGCGTCCGCCAGCGTGTTCCGAGCTTGCCGAGCCGATGATAAAAAGAGACGTCCGATTTGCTGAGTTTGGCTGAAGGGTGCAGGTCATGAGCGCAACCATTGGGAGGAGCCCTGCTCGAAGCATCAGATCGAGTGATCACGTCGGTCGAGGGGGCGCTGGTATCGAGAGGAAAAGGAGCGGCTGCTCGACGTTTGAGGCTTGAGCCAGCGTTTCAAGACTGCACGATCGGCCGGCATTGATCGAGGCAGCTTTTCAGGCGGCGCAAAGAGTTCGTCGGTTCGCCCGCGTCCCGCGAGCCGCAGCTCGGCTCGCCCTGCGCAGCAACCAAGAATTTGCGATCGCAAGAAGGGCAACACACTGACGACAGAACTTGGCGGCGCTGGTCGGCTGCGAATCAAGATGTCGATGGCGAGGCGCTCTCGCCGCGCGTCTTTGCCGGCCGAACCTGCTGGCTATGTTCCTTTGAGAAGTCTGCCGAGCACCAGCCGCTGCACCGACAAAGCGATCGCTATGCGCGAGGGCACGACCTCAGCCTATCAGCGCTGGCCAACCAGGTTGGAGCCTGTGCCGCGGCACGGAACCCGCTGCCTGCTGATCGAGGCGAATGTGATTTTCCCCCTGATCACCTGCGTTACCACCCTGGGGAAGGGCAAGACCGATCCGGACCATCAGAATGTAAAGGGATGACCGGCAGTTCGGCGGAACATGGCCGGCGGCGCTCTATCGTGCCTCGTGCGGCCGGCGGGAACAGCATCCCGAGCGCTATTCATCCTTCAATATTGCCCGTGACCTTGCCCCTCAGATCTAATCCGGTTTGAAGTTCGTTCTGGCCCATCGAGAGGACCAGGACCGAAAGGTAGCCGCTTCTCTGAAGAGCAGATCATCGGAATTTGAAGGAATTTGAGGCCGGGGTATCGGTTGCCGATCTGTGCCGCACACACGGGGTCGGCGACGCCTCGATTTACAACTGGAAGGCCCGCTTCGGCGGGATGGATGTCTCCGAGGCTCGGCGACTGAAGGCTCTGGAGGACGAGGACACCCGGCTGAAGCGGCTTCTGGCCGACGCCATGCTCGACAATGCCGCGTTGAAGGATCTTGTGGGACGAGACGCTGTTCACCTCGCTGGCTCAGGCGCGCGTAGCCATCGCCCTGTGGCGCGCCGACTACAACACTGCGCGGCCGCACTCCCAACTCGCCTGGCAGACACCGGCCGAGTTCGCCAGCACCTTCAATCCGCGACGGTCGCTCGCGCTGCGCTATGCCAAAGCTCCGCGCCAGCGCCCGTCGCTTCACCCGCCCAGCAGAGCACAACCCACGCCGGAAACGAACAAAAACTGTTTAGAAACTGGGAGCAAGGTCACCCGCTAATCGGGCATGCTGGGCGCATGCGCGTCGTAAGCTGTTCGTGTTTGCAGTACGCGCCCTGACGTCGCAAAATCAGTGAGATCCAATTCAACGCTCCCTCGGCCAGGCGAAGGTGGCGCCTTAGTTTTCACGGCAATTCGGGCCGATCCCGCGAATTCCGCGGCGAATGACCTGCATTCCCGAGAAACTCGAGAGACGTTTCCGGTATGCTATTTGCTAAACAGGTGGCTGGCCGAGTGCCCTCCGCCAATTTATCGCGAGGAGAGGGACGATGCGCTCGAGCAATCTGGGAACCGAGCAACTCCAGGAGAAGGATCGAAGCTTCGTCTTTCATCCGTCTACACATTTGGCCAAGCACAGTCGCGGCGAGACGCCAAACCGGATCATGGCCGGAGCGGACGGCGTCTATATCTGGGACACCGAAGGCCGACGGAGCCTCGACGGTTTCGGAGGGCTCTACTGCGTCAACATGGGATATGGGTGCACGGAGATCGCCGAGGCCATTGCCAGGCAAGCACGCGAATTGCCGTTCGCGCACGTCTATGCCAGCCAAGGTACGGAGCCGGTCGCCCTGTTGGCAGAGGCCGTGGTCGAGTATTTCGGTCAGAACATGCGAAGGGTCTATTTCGGCCTCTCCGGTTCCGATGCTAACGAAACCAACATCAAGCTGGTCTGGTACTATAATAACATTCTTGGCCGGCCCGAAAAGAAAAAGATCATCTCGCGAAATCGCGGCTATCACGGGTCTGGATTGGTCACGGGTAGCCTAACTGGCCTTCCCTTCTTTCACAATTTCTTCGACCTGCCTCTGGATTTGGTGCGCCATACAACCACGCCGCACTATTACCGCCAGGCGCGTATCGAGGAGAGCGAGGAAGCGTTCTCCCGGCGCTGTGCCGATGAGCTTGAAGCCTTGATCCTGGCCGAAGGACCGGAAACGGTTGCAGCTTTTATCGGAGAGCCGGTACTTGGGACAGGAGGTATTGTGCCGCCCCCCGCAGGGTACTGGACGTCCATTCAAGCGGTGCTCGACAAATACGATATCCTTTTAATCGCCGATGAAGTGGTGTGCGGCTTCGCGCGAACCGGCGAGAAGTTCGGTTCCCACCTGTATAACATGCGTCCGGATTTCGTGACCATCGCAAAGGGTTTGAGTTCCGCCTACCTCCCCATCTCCGGGTCAATCATTGGCGACCGTGTCTGGTCGGTTTTGGAACAAGGAACTGAGAAGCACGGCGCACTCGGCCACGGCTGGACATATTCGGGGCACACGCTTTGTGCCGCAGCCGCGCTCGCCAATATTCGACTGCTTAACGAAAAAAATATTTTGGAGCATGTCCGCGATGTTGGACCGTATTGGCAAGACCGGATGAAGGCCGAGCTGGCGGGACATCCCATCGTTGGTGAAGTTCGCGGAGTGGGTATCCTGTCGGCCGTAGAGATGATGCGGGACCCAAAACAAAGGATACCATTCGAACCCGACCTTCAGGTCGGGGTGCGCACTGCAGCTGCTCTGTTTGAGAATGGTGTCATCGGACGGGCCATGCCACATGGCGACATCCTCGGTTATGCACCCCCCCTGATCATTACCCGAAAAGAGATCGATATCATTGTCGACGCGACGGTAAAGTCGGTCGATACCACCTATCGCGCCCTGAAGGCCGAGGGTGCCGTATGATTTTGCGATCGCGAAGGAGTGAGTCCGGAGGCAGGCATGTCCCTGCGCGCTACTGCGCCGAGCAGACCCAAAACTGTTGAATTCCAGACATCTGATCTTGAGCATGCTCCGGACTATTTCAGTCACGAACCGAATCAGTTCTGCCGCCGCTGTCCTGTTGCCCAACGACCAGGACCTCTGTGCGGCGCGCCCTGCGGGTGTACCTCCCCGCCGGCAGGGCGCCCTTTTTGACCCACGTAATCAGAATCATTATGGCCCGTCCGGAATCGAGGGTCTGGTAAAGGTCATCTGCACGTTCCGATGCAGATTGAGATTAGACGCGCCCTTTACATCATTGCAGCGGGCCACGGTCGCCGGTTCCAAAGTGCGGCAACGCCGAAGATATCTTCCTTCACATCACAAAGAGCAGAATAATCATTGCGGTGAATTTTATCACGTCAGGTATATAAAAGGACGATACTCACACGCCCATCCCGTTCACAAGGAAAAGGCATTTTAATATTGTTGAGACGATTTGCCTATCAAAGAAAAGAAAGCATCGCAACACTTCGTTCCGGATCACGGCGCCCCGGGTGGGGGATGAGCGGCTATCCGAATTGTTATGCTCGTGCCGACCCAAATTCCTGCAAAAGCTGGGTCAATGATGGCTTTTGGTCAGCGCAGGATGATTTCTCCTGATTTGGACGGTGCAGGGGCGGTCATGATTTAATGCATGGAGATTCTCTGATTGAGCTGTTGAAAGATCAAGAGGCGTCTGCCAGACGCCCAACGGGCGAGCCCAGCATGATTGGGATGACCGGCGAAGATCGAAAGTGTGGCAGCATTCTGGAGCCTGGTCAGCGCAGCGACGCCCGCGAAGTCAATCGCGTTTGTCGGGACATACACGACGCAGCCGGAAGGCGTGCAGAAAGAGGAAGAATCGAGCGCGACGATGACGAGGGACCTGCCACTTGTTTTCGAGACATTCCTTGAAAGACTGTCACAGAGTATCGATGAGGCAGATTTCCGGGATGCCATGGCTGAGGCGGCCGGACGACTTGACCTAATCTCCTTTGCCTACCTCTCCTTGCCAGCACGGCCTTCCGGCAAACCGAGGCTAATTTCGAACTATCCACCCCGCTGGACCAGACAGTATCTGGAAAATCAGTATGAGAAACTCGATCCTGTGGTCTTGCGTGCTCGAAATGGCGGCTGCCCGTTTCACTGGGGATCGAATTTGGGAGGCGATAAAATGTCGCCGGCTCAACAGCAGCTATTCGATGAGGCGGCTCAATTCAGCATCTGCTGCGGTTTGACGATCCCAATTGTCGATCTCCGCGGCCGCATCGCTGCGGTTACTTTTGCCGCCGATGAGCCTCGTCCAGTATTTCTTCGGGTCGCTGAGCGGTACGAACAAGCTCTTCAGCTGATGGCGGCCTGCTTTCATCGTTGCGTTCGCCGCAAACTGCCGAGCGATCGAACAGTGGATGGGATTTCGCTGACATCCCGCGAATATGAGTGCCTGCGGTGGGCAGCGCGGGGTAATTCAGCCTGGGTGACCGGCCGCATCTTGGGCATCAAGCCACGCACGATCGCTTTTCATTTGGACAATGCCAAGAAGAAGCTAGGCGTGCGAACCCAAAATCAGGCTATAGCCCTTTTGGGGTCCGAAGGGTCCTCAATTCTCTGAGAAGCTTTTTGCTCCGGTTGTGCTTGGTCCATTCGATCGCGCGCTTTGTATCGAGCGTTGACTGGATGCCGAGATCTTCTGTTCCGCCGGCTCGGTCAGGGCGATGCAGCCGTATCCCTCCAGTCCGCGCCGGTGATCTTAGTCTACCGGTGCTCAAGCGGGTGTTTCGTCGCTGACGAGCTAGTCGTGCGGTTTATAGTTTCCGAGAATGGCCCGCTTGCATACCTGCCTGCCGGTAATCTCTAACCGTTGACTTAGGGCGATGGCTTTCGGTTATCCGGCTTTAAAGCGAAGAGGTGGACCATTCTGCGTCGAGCGCCGGCACGATATGGAGTGCTGCTCCGGGCTATTACCCATCCAGACAGAGCGGAACCTTCTATCACGTCAGACGCTCGGACAATTGCCAAAACCCCGATTTCCTGGGAACTGAATTGTGCTCGCCACCGAGTCCATTTTGCCGGCGCGTCTGTGGTGCAGGTCCCGATCAGCCTGACCACTGGCTGCCACAGGAACTGCCTACTTGTATGACCGAGCACTGCGCATTTGTCAGCTGGCGAACAATTCCTTGTAGCCGCTCGTCACCATCCAGTTCGCACGGTCGAGATGACTACGAAGCGCCTTCCTGGCGCGCTCCGGTTCAAGTGCCGGATCAATGCCGAGGATCAGATGGGCCATTTCCTCTTGGGGCGCCTCATCGGCTGAGGCGTCCAGGAGCCTCATATAGGTGGTAAAGTGCGCCCTGTCGTAGGCGGTAAGACGGTCAGACCAAGGGACTTCGTCGAGCAGTGTTGAGCTTTGAGTCTTACCTGTTGCCGTTGATCGATTCATGTCTGCCGCGAACCTCGCATGTTGATCGCTGGATCCAAGGCAGAATATCCCAAAATGGGATAATCCGAAACGGGGATTAGTCGCTGAGCCGGTCTTTACCTGACCGGTTCACCTAAATGCCCAAATCTCTTCGATCTCCCCGCCACCAGCGGTTTCTGGCCCAGTTGATCTCACTGCGCAAGGTCAAAGGACTGACGCAGGCGCAGGTGGCTGAGAAGCTTGGTCGTCCGCAATCTTTCGTGGCGAAATATGAGGGTGGAGAGCGGCGTCTCGATATCATTGAGTTTCTCGACGTAACTGCGGCCCTCGACGCTGATCCGTGTGAGATTCTGTTGAGCCTGCGGACGTAGTGGGCGCCCGCGCCCATCACCGCGCGTGCCGGGTGCCGGTGGGTCGATCCCCGCTTTTCTTGGCTCAGGGCGTCTCGACCATTCCGCTGCGCCTCCTAGTGCGTCGTTAGACTCTCGTAATTCTTTCTGTTGTGCCTTTCCCAGCAGGTGGCGCCGCATCCTTCTAGGCCCGCCGCGGCGTCCCGCAACCCTTAGCTAGCTGTGAGCTTTCAGTAGGTTGTCCATCCGGTCCTTCGGATGCGGTGCGGCTCAGACGGCGGGCCCGTTCCTGTCATGACTCGCCGCCGCACCGCTTCCTGGGAAGCAGCCATTGGCGAGCGGAGGACAAAACGATGAGACTGCGAAGCGCTGGGCCATCCGCGCCGACTGGAAGTCCTCGCGATCATCTTCGAGCGCTTTCGCGCTGTGGTGATGCGTCGATGCATGGTGGTTACGCGACTTCGTTGCTTCAAGCGAAGCGACCGCACCGCCCATTTCGTCAACTGGCGAACAAATCCTTGTAGCCGCTCGTCACCACCCAGTTTGCACGGTCGAGATGACTGCGAAGGACGTTCCGTGCGCGCTCCGGTTCGCGTGCCGGATCAATGCCGAGGATCACATGGGCCATTTCCTCTTCAGTGGCGTTGTCGGCTGAGGCGTCCAGGAGCCTCATATAGGTTGTAAAGTGGTCCTTGTCGTAGGCTGTAATGCGGTCCGACCAGGGGACCTCGTCGGCAAACGGCGTGTTCGATTTGGGCTGTAACATCGCTAATTCTATCTCCGGAGAATGGACCGGCGAAGCCCTCTGGCTGCTAAATGTGGATTACATATTATAGTTGATAAACTCAAGCCGCCTGATCCGCTGGCTTGCGTGCATGGATATGCGCAAGTTGGTCGGACGGAATGTGCAGAGGATCAGGCAAAGGAAGCGTCTGACGCAGGAGCAGCTTGCGGAGATTTCCGGGTTCAGTCAGCAGTACATCAGCGGCTTGGAGAAAGGCCGAAGAAATCCGACAATTATCACGATCTATGAACTGGCATTGGCCCTCGGCGTCAGCCACATGGATCTGGTTCGGCCCGACAAACAGGCCTGATACACCCGCCCTCCAAGTAGCTGGCGGCCTGATGGCGCGCGCCGGGTGCTCGTGAACCCACGCTTTTCTTAGGGCCCCCCGGCAGCCCCTGCCATTTGGCTCGCCCTGGCGCGGCGCACCCTATTGGACAGTCGACCGCTGCGGTTTTTGTCAGCCTTTCCTGGGGCGGTCGGCATTGCCTTTTAGGCCCGCCGCGGCCTCCCGCAACCTTCGCTCTCGCTTCAGGTCCTTCTCTTGGTTACGGTCCTTCGGATGCGGTTCGCCTCTTTCAGCGGGCCTAATCGCTTTCTGCCGCCCACCCCACGGGGACAGGCACGCGAGACTAGTATGGAGCGTTGCGGTTAGCGCACGAACAGCAAAGGAACTGAAAAAAACAGGCAACTGTCGCAGCATGGCTGAACCAGCCATCTTGTCGGCATCTAGGAGCCGCGTGTTCGCCTTGAGGCCCTGCCGGTAGGATCCCTGCAGTTGAAGTCATTGTCGGCATTCTGACAACGATGGACATGAACCGCCGAACTAAGGCGACCAGGTTGTTGTCTAGCAATGGTTTTCCGAATCGGCACGGCACTTGCGTTACCAAAAACAAGTACGCCGCGGCACGGATCGCCCAAGAGGCTGAACGACCTGATCTGTTTGACCCTCGCAGCAGGGTGGATGGCTAACACAAAGGAAACTTTGAAGGTGGACGTTTTCGAAAGTTCTCCAATACCTGTCAGGAAAACACGGACGCCATCTTTCTCGGTGGATCTAGCCTTGCTGGGAGTCGCATTCGTTTGGGGGGCGAGCTATCCGGTCGGGAAAGGCGCACTGTTCTACGCGCCGGTTTCGATACTTGTTCTTTATCGCTTCCTGATTACTACGATCATTATGGCAGTGGCTGCAAGACATGAGATCGCATTGGTCTCCTGGGGCGATTTCATCCGCGGCTTCGCATTGGGAACAATACTTTTTTGCATCTTTATTGCTGAAACTTACGGCGTTGCATCGACAAGCGCAATGAACACGGCCTTGATCATATCGCTTTGTGTGATTTTCACGCCGATCATCGACTATGGGCTATCACGGCGACTTCCACCTACGGGCATTTTGGCAAGTGCTGCCATAGCGTGCATCGGTGTCGGCATTCTCACTGGCGGGATCAGCAGGTTCAGCCCGGGTGACGCGCTTGTCTTGGGGGCCGCGATTCTGCGAGCGGTTATGGTCGTTTCCACCAAACGCCTTCTGGCCGGCCGGCAGATTTCATCTGCAGCCCTGACGGCCATCCAGGGATCGACGGTGGCAACACTTACTTTCGTTTTGGCCGTCGCTCAGTTCGGAATTTCAGGCCTTGTTGTGAGGGCCACCCTTCAGTTTTGGGGCGCTGTTGCCTTCCTTGCACTCTTCTGCACCCTCGCTGCATTCTACATTCAAAATGCCGCAGTGAGAAAATCCACACCGACACGGGTTGGCTTCTTGATGGGAACAGAACCTTTTTTTGGTTTCGTTCTAGCGCACCTTCTTCTGAATGAGCCTTTGACAGTACCGAGCTTGATAGGCGCAGGCCTCGTCCTCGCTGGGACGTTTGCTGGCATCTGGTTTGAGAGCAGGACATCCAAATGAACCCCATCTTGGCTTCCACCAAACCCGCCATCGGCGGCATTTCGAGTTTTGAAGATCTGGAGGCTTTTCCGGACCGAACCGCACCAGTTGCAACCATGTTCAGCGGCGGTCTCGACAGCACCTATCTTCTCTACAAGCTGCAAAGCCTTGGCTTTGCGAACATTGAAGCTGTCGCAGCGGATGTCGGAACGCGCATCGATCAGCCTTTGTTGGAACGGACGGCAGCCATGTTCGGCGCGCGCTTTGTCTGCCTCGAAGGGCGGGATGCCTTTGTCGAACAAGGCGTAAAATCAGCCATTCGAGCCCACGCCAAGTACCTTGGCATCTATCCGTTGAGCAGTTCGTTGAGCCGTCCCATAATCGCATCTTTGGTTGTTAATCATGCAAGGTCAATCGGCTCACGGCTGGTTCTTCATACAGCAAACCTTTCTCAAAACAGTCTTCCGCGCCTTAACAATAGCATTAAGCGCTCAGGATTTTCCGGCAACTTCGGCAGTCCGTATGAATGCTCTGTGATATCCCGACAACAGAAGACCTCCGACCTGTCCAAGTGTGGAGCGACTTTTGTGGCGGACCGTACGTGGAGCGCGGACGAAAACCTCTGGTGTCGGGAATTCGAGTCGGGGCCTTTGGAAGATCCCGAGAACTTTTCCATCCCCGAGGAGGCATTTGCTTGGACGCGCAACATTCCCGCAGAGCAGCCGGTAGAGATCAAACTCGGGTTTGCAGACGGAAGTCTCGTGTCAATTGATGACCGTGATGTTGCATTGGTCGACGCAATCCCGTTCCTGAATAACACGGTCGGCAAATTCGGGCACGGCCGCTTTGTCGGGCTTGAACACATCACAACCGGCCAAAAGGTTCTCGAAGTCCGCGAGGCCCCTGCGGCGGCCATTATCTTCGACGCGCTGCGTCACCTCGAAACCGCTTCTCTTGACGTGGCATCAATCGTTTTGAAGCAAGGGCTTGAGCAAGCCTGGTCCCAAGAGGCGGTTTCAGGTGCATGGGGCAGTACTATTCACCAGATGTGCGAACGGGCCATTGCATCCGCCCTCGAGGGCGTTAGCGGGAGCGTCAGCTACATAGTCGATCACACACGCTTTTTACCTCGGTCGATCCGAGCCAGGACGCCGAGATACATTAGGGACCGCCACCTTTGGGAATACCAAGCCGCAACCCACATAGCGTCGTCCAAAGCGTTCCGTCCTCGCCAAGTCGCCAAAAGGGAGACACCCGTGGAAAACAACGCACCCCAGGCGCCGGCCAACCTCAGTCAACAATGCACTGACGGTCTGGTGACAAATGGATGGTGGTTTTCAAAAGGCGAGCGCCCCGAAGCCTGCTTTGGCATCGAAATTGATGCAGCCTGGAAGAACTTTGCTGACCATTGGAATCGACTTCTTCTCGATGAATACATGCGTGACGGCGGAACATATCGTTACCGGCGCTATAGCGCTTTTGAATATGACGCAACTGACGGAATCTTTAGGCTCCTACCCCACGCCCCCTACGAACAATCAAAAAGTGTCAATCATCTGAATGGCGGCTTCAAGCGCCACTTCGAGCCCCTTGAAAACTCCTTTATAGACCATCCCGTCTTAGAAAAGATTCTGACAGGTTTCTGCAGAATTCTATGTGAAGCCGCCCGACATGATCGTTGGAATATCAAGATCCATCCCTACCGGATTGTCGCGCGCGATGGTGTAAACGGCAAACCGGCACCCGAGGGCCTTCACCAGGACGGGGTGGACTTCATTGCTTGCTATATGATTGGGCGGGTCAACGTCACCGGCGGCATGAGCATGATCACCGACGCCTCAAAGGAGTTCCTCGGCGAGGTCGAAATGAACTCCCCGAATGATTTTGTGATCTGCAACGACCGCGAAACCTTTCACGATGTATCGTCGATTGTGGCCGAAAACCTGAAAATGCCGTACGCTTATCGCGACGTTCTTGTGATCGCCTTCGAGAAATTATAACGCCCAGCGCGCCGAGAGCATTTTCAACAAGGTTCAATACTGCTTGGTATCCTCTCGGGTGTTCCTGGTGCGGGAACAATGCAGGATTAATTTCTTGCATCTAAACACCTAGATAGCAGTTTCGCCTCTCTGGTATGATGGTTTTTGGCCTCGCGGATCTCGCGTAATACGAATGACCGTGGACACCCCCGATCTTCGCAAGAAAGTGAGAAATTATCCTCATGCTGTCCGACGAGGTGGTCTGCGGCTTCGGAGGCACCGGGAACTGGTTTGGTAGCCAGACATTTGGGATGGAACCGGACATGCTCTCGATCGCCGGGGGGCTTTCATCCGGTCACCTGCCCATTGGCGGCGTCATTATCTCGACAAGATTTATCAATGCGCCGCTGACGAGGCCCACAAGGTCGGCGTGTTCGGTCACGGTTTCACCTACTCCGGTCATCCGGTGATAGCGGCCGTCGCCGCCGAGGCGATCAGGATCTACAGCGAGATCGATTTCGTGACCCAGGCGCGTCGTCTCGGCGATCACTTGCATGGAGCCCTCGCGGACGCGCTCGGCGACCATCCGCTTGTCGGTGAAGCCCGCGGCCGCGGCTTCATCGCGGGGGTTCAGATCGTCGAGGATCGTGCGCCCGTCGCGTCTTCGCGCCCGAGCTGAGGATCGGCGATGTCGAGCGGCGGTGCCGCGAGCACGGCGTCATGATCCGCAATATGGGAGACGTGCTTGGAATCTGTCCGCCCTATATAATCACCGAAAGCGAGATCGACCCCTTGGTTGACGGCATTCGTTCTGCACTCGACGGCGCCGCTGCTGCGAATTCCCGGGTCGGTCGGGTGGCATGAGTTCCAGCATTAAGACCGACTGCTTCACTTCAGTGGATATTATCGAGCAAACGCTCACCCGAGGGGTGCACTTCATCCGTGTCCGGTACAAAACGTCACCCATGTCTCAGGTCGGGCACGCCGCTCGCCAACGACACCGAGTTCGGCCTCGCGGCCTACTTCTACACCGGCGATCTCGGTCGCGCCTTCCGCGTGATGGAAGGACTGAAGTACCGGCGTCAATGAAGGCCTGATCACCACGCCGGAGGTGCCGTTCCGCGGCGTCAAGGAATCGGGCCTCGGCAAGGAAGGCGGCCTCCAGGGCATCGTGGATTATCTCGACACCAAACATGTCTGCATCGGCGGTCTCGGCGTCTAGTGGTTCCCGCCTGACATAGGAGTCCAATCAGAGATTCCCTTTCTGGCCTGCGCGTGCGAGTCTGGCGCATGCGCACAGGAAGATCGTTCACCGTTTCGTCGGCCGATCGCGTCCGTCTGACGGCGCTGATCAGGGATCGCAACGCCCCGCAAAAGCATGTCTGGCGCGCCGAGATAGTGCTTTTGCCCGCCGACGGCGTCGGCACCGGCGAGGTCATGCGCCGCATCGGCAAGTCGAAGACCGACGTCTGGCGCTGGCAGGAGCGCTTTGCCGCGGAAGGCTGTGACGGGCTGCTGCGCGACAAGACGCGACAGTGGCGCATTCCGCCGCTCGGTCCCGATGTCGGCGAGCGCGTCGTGGCACTGACGCTTGCCGATCCGCCGGGCGAGAGGACCCACTGGACCGCCGACATGATGGCGCAAGCCGCCGCAATCAGCGCCAGCGCCGTCAGGCGCATCTGGAAGGCGCATGGTCTCGCACCCCACCGCTGGCGCCAGGTTCAAGCTCTCCAATGATCCGAAGTTCGTCGACAAGTTGCGCGCCGTCGTCGGCCTCTATCTCGATGCGCCGGCCCATGCCATCGTTCTGTCGGTCGATGAAAAGAGCCAGATCCGGCGCTCGACCGCACCCACCCGGCCTGCCGATGAAGAAGGGGCGGCTCGGTACGATGAGGCACGACTACAAGCGCAACGGCACCACCACCCTGTTCGCCGCCCTCAACGTCCACTATTGTCCCGTTGACGAGAATATCATCTTAGTTGCTTGTAAAAATTTGTTCTCCACTTCCGTCTCCATCGTATCTCAGTCAACGCGATGGAGCAGGAAATGACTACAAACATTGTGAAACTGGAAGAAGGCAGGGCAATCGGCTCTAATCGTGACGTGCCGCTGTCAGATCATGAGGCGGAAGCCCTAGGGCATCTTGCGGTGGCGCTGAGTGGCATTTCGACGACCATTCGGTCCGCCGCCTACAAACACGCGCTAAACTCTAGTCACGCGATGAAGCCCCTAAAGGAGACGGAGGACGCGCTTACCGACTACGACGCCTTGGCGAGGGCGGCGGGCCGA
This sequence comes from Mesorhizobium sp. M1A.T.Ca.IN.004.03.1.1, assembly GCF_003997555.1. Lineage (NCBI taxonomy): Bacteria > Pseudomonadati > Pseudomonadota > Alphaproteobacteria > Hyphomicrobiales > Phyllobacteriaceae > Mesorhizobium > Mesorhizobium sp. M1A.T.Ca.IN.004.03.1.1. Next base: position 81,533 of record NZ_RZTV01000014.1, read on the forward strand.
AAGCAGCCGAAAGCGGCGGAGGAGGACGACAGGAAGGGGGACGCCCTAGCGAGAGAGGCCGCCGCACAGGTCAGCAGGGTCGATCAGACCCGATCTTCCCGCTGGAGCAGACCGCGAAGGGTACCGGTGGCATCAACGGACTACGTTCGGCAGGTGGTCATGGCAGATAGTCAGCTTGGAGCAGTGTCGGCACTGGTAAACGCGCGGCGAGTGGCTCCAGAACGCTTCCATGCTTCTGTTCCCAGTGTAGATAATAATCCGGATGCTCCGCTTCTGACCTCTTTTTCGGACTATCTGAGCAGGGTGTGCGGACTGGAGTCAAAGTCCCGCGAAGGCGTTCTCCTGGGCAGCCGCCGCTTTCTGGATTGGTTCCATCACCACCATTCCCGGCCAAGCCCTCGGCGCGTTGACGGCTGAGCATGTCCTTGCCGCTGTCGAACATCGGCTGTCACTATCGGCGACCTCCGGTACCCGCACCGGCAGCAACTTCTCACATCGTATTGGGCTGGCCACCACGACCAGAATCTCGCGCGCGTCGTCCCCAGGACGCCCCACTGGCGTTTGGCTCATCTAACCCTCGAACTCGGCTACGGCCCGTCGACGGTCTTCTTCACATGGGTCGGATTCGACGAAATGGACGAGGTCACAGGCGACGGCCATGCTGAACTGCTCGACGACGGCTCCATCGACATCACCTTCTATCACAACGGCGACGAGGCAATCCTCAAGGCCAAACGGGACACTTCTTCAACGGCCTGCTAGGAGATCCGTGTTCGCCTTGCGCTGACAAAGAAGCTCACACATGACGTCCGGGAGACGATGCTGGCAAATGGTCTGGCTGAAGCATTCCACCCACAATACCAAAGCCCGTCCCGATCCAAAGCGCTTCTAAGCACTCCACCTCAGGCGCAAGGCCGGTTGGCCAGTGCATCTTCTTGGTCCGCCGGAAGAGAACCCCGCCCGACAATAGCTTCATGAGGTCTTGCGCTGCAGTGTCGACCGTAAAAAAGGGCGCGCGAGGCGCCCTTCATTTAAACCGGCAGTCGGGAAGCAGACTTCACTCTGATATTCAAAAGCGGTAGGTGACACCTGCGCCTATCAGCCAGGGATCGAGCTCCGCCTTCCCCGTCAGCTTCGCGCCGGTCACCGTGACGTCGAAGTCCGGCTTCAGGAAAAGCTTCTTCACGTCGAAGTTGAGGCCCCAGTGCTGGTCCACCATGTAGTCGAATCCGACCTGCAGCGCCGTGCCGAACGTGTTCTTCACCTTGAGAGCATCAGCGCTGCCAGTGTCCTGGTTGTAGAAGATCGTGTAGTTCACGCCGGCGCCGACATAAGGCTTGAACGCGCCGAGATCGGTAAAATGGTACTGCAACGTGAGTGTCGGCGGCAGCAGCCAAACTTTGCCGATGTTGCCCAACCCTCCGATCGTCCCTTGGCCCGCGATGTTGGCATAAGTGGTACCGAGTATGAGTTCGGCGGCGATGTTGTCGGTGAAGAAATACGAGATATCGAGTTCCGGCGTCACCGTGTCCGAATACGAAAGACCGGAGCCGGGAAGCGTATCAACGTAGCCCAGATCTTTCGTAACGACGCCCAACGCCCGCAGGCGGACCTGCCAAGGGATTGGCGCTTCGGTGACCGAGGCTCCCGTCTCCGCCAGGACGGTCTCTGCTTGCGCAGGCTCCGCGGCGACGGCCTGCTGTCCCACCATGATCAGGGCCACCGCCGCTGCTGTTGCCCGCGCTACGCCCATTCGCGTTCTCGCCATGAGATTCACTCCTTGATGTTCAGAAAGGATGCACTGCACTATTTCGTCTCCTGCTCGAATGAATTGTTGATGGACCTCAAATGCCCCTCTTGCGTTGCAACGCGTTCCGCCGTCTCCGGAGGGTGATCGTTGAAGCCGATTGCGCTGCGGAGAAAATTGGTGCCTAGACTGATGAATGCGGCTTGCTCCCGATTGTCCTCGCCGCAGCCGTGCCCGCCTGCGCTGGCCTCGTAGAAGTAAGCGGGATAGCCAAGAGCCTGCAGTTTTGCGGCCATCTTGCGCGCATGGCCCGGATGGACGCGGTCGTCGCGTTTCGTGGTGGCGATCAGGATAGGCGGATAGGGCTGTCCCGGCGCTGCGGCGTGATAGGCGGAGATTTCCTTCAGGAAAGCCCAATCGTGAACCTTGTCCGGATCGCCATATTCGTCGATCCAGCTCGCGCCCGCCAAGAGCTTGGTGTAGCGACGCATGTCGATAAGCGGTGCTGTGCAGAACAGAGCCCCGAAATGCTCAGGATAGCGGGTCAGCATGTTTGCGATCAGCAGGCCGCCATTTGAGCCACCCTCGGCGGCAATCCGCCTCGGCAGGGTGATGCCCCTTCGCACGAGGTCGGAGGCAACGGCGGCGAAATCGTCGTGGGCGAGACGCTTGCCCTCCCTGCGCCCGGCTTCGTGCCAGCGGGTGCCGAACTCGCCGCCGCCGCGGATGTTCGCCTCGACACACGTGCCGCCGCGCTCGAGCCACAGCTTGCCCAGCGGGGAGTTGTAGTAGGGCAGGAATGATACGCCGAACCCGCCATAAGCGGAAAGGTGAATCGGAGCATCTCCGTTCCCGTTCGCCGGACCAACCTGCGTATAGGGGATCAGCTCATGATCGATAGAGACTGCCTCGTGGCGCGTGACCACCAGTCCGGATGCATCGAAATTCTCCGGGCTGCGCTTCAGGATTGCTGAAGCGCTGAGAGACGGCGCGGCATTCAGATCGAACAGCAAGAGCTGCGGCGGCGTGATCGGATCCTGAGCACAGATCAGGACCTCTCCATTGGTCTCGTGAACTGCCGCATCGAATGACCAGACGTCGACAGTACCTTCGGCGGGCAGGGTGTTCAGGACTCGGCGCGTCCATTCCTGGTGGCCGGGAGTGAACATCTCGAAACGCGGTGCGAGATTGACGAGGTAAGAGATAATGAGCTTCCCGTCATTCCAGAAGAATGACTGCATGGAGCGCCTTTCCCCTGGTTGAAACAGGGTCTCAAAACGGCGTCCGCCGGCGAGGAAAGTGGAAAGCGAGATGACGATCAGCGCGTCGGCGGGATGGGTGGTGCCTCCCACCGTCCAGGGCTTGCGCGGCCTTACCGCCAGCCAGTCGCCGAAGACCCGCCACGACGCGTCGCGAGGAAGATCGATCTGCCTCCTCGGCCCGCTCCTATCGCCGATCCAGCTGATCTTCTCGAAGAAGGCCGGCTGCTCGATGAACCAAAGGCGCTCGCTGCGGCCGGTGCGGTCCGAATGACCAGACACTTGGAAGCTTTCGAACCCGGCCTCGAAGATTGCCGGCGTGGTGAGGGGATCCGCGTCACGCTTCCACAGTCGAACTGTGCGCGCATAGCCGGAGCGGGTGGCCATGCCATTACCAAGCGCACTGGAAAGCAGAAGCGTGTCAGGGTCCAGCCAATTAACGTAGCCTTTGGCCTCGGGGAGGTTGAAGCCGTCGGCGACAAAGCTCAGAGAAATCAGGTCGAATTCGCGATGCACGACCGCGTCGCTGCCGCCGCGCGACAGGCGCAGAACGGCTCTTTCCCGTCTCTCCGGCTCGATGGACGCGCCGTCCCAGATCCAGTCCTCTCCGTCGCTAGCCGCGAGAGCATCCAGATCGAGCAGTAGCTCCCATTGGGGATCCGCCTTCATGTAGGCGGCAAGGGTGGTCCGGCGCCACAGTCCGCGTGGATTACCGTCATCTCGCCAGTAATTGTAGAGGTACTGACTACGGCGCGCGATCAGGGGAAGATTGTCGCGATTGTCGAAAATGGCTGTCAGAGCCGCGCGGTCGCGCTCGAACTGCGTTCCACCGAAGTGCTTCAGAGTCCTTGCCGATTGGCCGGCGGCCCAGGCAAGTGCCCGCTCGCCCTCTACATCTTCAAGCCAGACATAGGGATCGTCGTCGGGAGCATCAAGCGTTGGACGGACATCAAATGCGTTCATGTCCGGACAGCCTTCAGAAAGAAGGGATAGAGGCTTCCGTCGGCTCGGGAACGCTCAGTGTCGGTAGCGGCGCCCACATGTTCGAAAAGCGTGATCATTGATGAGTTCTTCCAGTCGGTGCGGCATCGCAGTGCTTTTGCGCATAGGGCCGCAACCTTCGTGCCAACTGGGAAAATCGTTTCGGAACAATGCGATCGCTCTGGAAGCGTTGTGTCACATGTCCGACATCGTCGAGAATCCGACAACGAGTGCTCCTCCTAATCACCGGATCAACCTCCGGCGCCAGTCGTGGACACTGTGCAGAACTCGAGAAGTGAAGCTCATTGGAGTGAACCTGGTTGACGCCCAACATCTTCGCTCTGGAGCGCTTCACGCACACGGATTCATGGCAGACACCATGATGCGATCGATGCTGTTAGAGACCAAGCTGGCTGCGCCTGTGAGTTTCAGCCGCCAGCTGGAAGCAGCGGAGTTCTGAGGAGAAGGGTGGGGGGCCCAAGCCCTGCCGCAATCTTGGCCTGCACCGTCCCCTTGATTGTTGTGGGTCAACGTCTGCCTGCCCGCTGAATTTGGCACGCCTTACACCTACGTCACGACCAAGACCTTCCTGTTGCACTTCGGCCTCGACACACTGCGGGATTTGCCCGATTTCGAGGCGATTGAGGTTGCCGCGCTGCTCAGCAAGGAGAAGCTGCTGGCGGGCGATACTCCCATCGGGCTGGTGAGTGGTGGAGGAGGTGAGGAGCGACACTCCAAGGCCAGGACGGGCTAGCGCAGCAGATACATGGAAGTAATCGCTTGATATGAGCGGTTGAGAGTCGAATCAGGGAACTATGCGATCACTATCGATAAGAGGTGGCAATATCGATCGTGATTGTATCGGGCCACTCTACGGCGAAGGAGGCGGCAACTTGTGTCTCCGACCCGAAACGATTACCTTGCGGCCATTATGAGCAAGCATTTGGCATCCGTCTTGACGACGTGAACGCGCCCTGCAGCGTACAGCTGGACGACGCGGCGCTGGCCGATTGCTTTGCGGATCTCGATTTGGCCAAGCAGCATCCCGCTCATGTCAGCGCCTTTCTCGGCGAGGTCCCTCTCGCCCAGCAAGTCGAGTTCGCAACCGCGCACCACATTCGCGGTCGACGAGATGAAGGCTTTTGCCGCCAAGTTCTCTGCCTGGTCCGGCGAAAGCTATCCGCTCGCCGCATAATGGCTGGACATGATAGCCGACGCCCGTCCCGAATGGCGGCGGCTTTTTCGTATTATATCGACCTGATCGACAAGATGCGGCGGAACAGGGGTCCACGTGCGATGCGGCCAAAGCGGATCCAGCTCTCGAGCGCGACTACGGGGTAGGTGTGGTCGCTGGAGCCGCGGCCGACCTCGACCTCGCGCCAGCCGGTCTTGCCGCGCAGGGTGACCAGCAGCCCTTGCCGTCAAAAATCTCGATCCAGCTGGCGCCATCGCTGTTGTCGTCGCGCATGACGTCGAGACCGACGATCTCGGAGCGCCGCAGGCCGCCGCCACAGCCCAGGAGCAAAATAGCGCGGTCGCGCAGGCCCTGAGGTCGTGGCCGAGCGTGGCGATCATCGCCAGCAGATCGTCGCCAGGACCGCCTCTTTCTGCCGCGGTGGCTTTGCGTGCTTGCGGCGAATGCCGGCAAGAACCTTATAGATATGCCGCTCCGCGCGGTCCAACGGCCGGCCGCGCTGGGTAAAGTTCCAGGCGAGGCCGGAAAGCCGCCGCTCGATGGTCGCAAACTAAAGGGCAGGGGCGCCACGCTTCGGATCGCCGGCGGCGGTGCCCGAGGCACAGGCGCTGATATTGAGCCTGATCACCTTCGAGCCCGGAGGCAGGGGATCGAAGCCAGCGCGCCGGCACCAGGAGGAAAAATGCCGCCAATCCTTGGGGTAGGCGTCGCGCGTGTTCTCCGAGGTGGCGTTGTAGCCCCTCGCGGTCTCGACCAGTTCCTGGACATGCGCCGGGACTCTTTGAGCCGGGTCTCCATCTCCTTGTAGAGCTTGTCAAGCTCGCCATCGACTGGCTTCAGGTCGTCGATTGAACATTGCGTCATCATAGGCTTTGTGCCTTGTTGTAGCAGGCATCGTCCGTTCGCGCGGCGGACACAGACATCACCGTCGCTGAGCCGAGAACGACGGTAAAAGAAAATGCACTCACTGACTTCATAACCAATCTCTTTTGCGGGTGATTTAGAAACGGACGCCGAGCTTGGCGCTGAACCCGTGTGTCTGGGCATCCGAGGCGATCTGTCCCTGATAGGCGATGCCGAACGTCGCGTTCTCGGTGATGTTTACGTCAAGCCCAGCTTCGAGCAGAGCTGCGTTCTTTGCGATCGGCACGCCCTTGATGGCGAAGGAGGAACCGCCAGCAAAGGCAAGAGCGGTATCCGGCCTGACGTCGCCGAAGGCGTGGCGCCAGCCAAGACCGCCGCGCGCGGTAGCAGTCACGGTGCCGAGGGTCAGTACCGTCGACGCACGCAGACCTAGCGTGGTAAACGCCGTGTCGCTCGAGCGATCCCCGCTCGACAAGGCGGCTGCGCCGCCATTCTCGGTGAAGCCATCGGCGTCAAAATTCACATAAGCGAGATTAGCGTAGGGCTCGAAGGAAGCCGAAGCCGTATTGATACGGTAGCCGAGCTCGCCAAAGGCCTGGAACGTGCCGGCGTCGTAATCGGCCGAAAGGCTGTCGGCGAAGCCTGGAAAGACCACGGACCTGCCGGTCTCGATGCTGTGCCAGGTATAGGCAAGGCCGGAACGAAAACCGAGATTGCCGTTCTGCGTGCCGGCAAAAAGACCGAGATGGTAATTCTCGCTCGAGCCCGACGACGCGCGATCGTCCGCCTCCAAGGAGGTATGGCTGTAGCCGCTGATGAGGCCGAGCCGCCAGCTTTCGCCGACAGCCGCGTCACCGCCAGCCAGAAAGCCTCCTGTCGAGTGATCGAGACCGGCGGCATTGCCGTCGCTGTCGAGATGACCCCAGGCGCCGAAGCCACGGCCCCATACGGCGAAATTCTCACTCGTTGCCGGGGCCAGTTCCAGACCACCCAGCCCATAAGTCATCACCGGAACGCTGGAGGCACCGACGCCGTCGAACGCCGCACGGATCCGTTCGCTCGCGGCATCGCGTACAGAATGACTGTCCTCGATGAGGCCGCTATGAATGGAAGCATGAACCTCGCCTGATAGCATATCGAAAGCGTTGCGGGCTTCCGGCGCCGTCAGGAACAGGATGTTGTCCTGGATCGGATTACCGCTTCCAAGCGCCTGAGCCGCTGCGGCGACCGAGCGTTGATTGAAGGTGCTGGCTACATCGGCAAACGCCGTCGATGTGCGGCTGATATCGAGATAGACATTGTTGGCATCGTAGACGAGCTGGAAATCGACGAAGGGCGTCGCGTCTGTCGCCAGAGCCCCCGTCAGCCCGCCATAGGTGCCGCTTACGCCGCCTGCTGCGGAGAGCAGAGTATATCGGGCATCGACCGATAGCGTTCCCTGCCGCAGCAGCTCGATCTGCGCGCCGCTGTCGATCGCCGCTGCTCCGCCAACATCGATGAGATCGGACGACCTTGCGAGGTCGACCTGATAGATCGATCCGGACTGCTGCGCGAAATCGCCCGTGACAGTCAGTGTGGTGACGATCCTGCTCGGATCGGTCGCACTGCCAGGAGCGACCGTGCCGCCCTCGGAAATGGTGACCGCACCGTAGGTGCCGCCGCCTGCGACGACACCGCCGCTGTTTGCGATAGCCGTGCCCCCGATCTGCCCGTCATTCCCGAGAAAGCCGGACGTGGTCGCATCATGGGAAAGCACACCTGTATCGGCAAGCAGCAATCCCGCGCCGGAACCGACCGTCGTCATGCCGGAAAAATTGTTCTTTCCGCTCAGCGTTTGCACGCCACCGGCAACGAATAGTTTGCCGCCCATATTATTGTTATCAACGTCGAGGTCGTTGATGCTGCCGGCGAACGTGTCGTTCGAATCCGTTAGCACCAGGGTACGCTTGCCCAGTTCGACCGTTCCGCTGCCACTCAGGCTACGAATACGGGCATCGTTGTAGGCGTCGGAGATTCCCCAATAGTCGCTGCCATTTCCATGTTCGGAGATATCGAACGTGCCGTCTGCAACGACTTTCGCTGACCGTTGGATGTTGCCGAGCCCCGCAAGCGAGAGATAGGCATCCTGAGCAATATTCGTCTCGCCGGTGTAGGTGTTGACATTCGTCATCCGGACCACCGTCTTTGTATCAAGCGTCAGCGATCCGGAGCCGGAGACGACACCCGCTATGCCGAACCCGCCCTCATTCCCCATGCTCGTCGTGATCCTGCTCAGACCGGTCCCTTCGGGTGCGGATGAATCGGTAGAGAAGTTGCTGGCAGTGACGAAATGTGACGTATAAGCGGTATACTTCTTCTCCAGATCGAAAATGACCGATCTGTTTTTGAAGAAGTCAAGACCGGCAACAAAACTGGTCTGGTCATTGGGTTGTTCCGTCGTGCCGCTGGTGTAGGTGAAGTCGATATTGTCCAGCCTTACCGGATCGCCATCCGTTCCTGCGATTGTAACGCTCGGGATGTTGCCCGATGCGCTTACGATCTCGCGTTGCTCATTTCTCCGAACATTTTTAAGTTTGACGCCCGCATCCTGAAATTGCTTCAGCATCGCATCACTGATCTCCAGACTGCCACCGCCCGGTGTGCCGGTGTCGAGCAATACCGCGGTCTTGTTGGGGTCGGTGATTGGTGGGGCTCCATCCTTAACCGTGTACTGCAGATTGTAGCTGCCTTCGTATTCGGTCGAGGCATTGGCGCCAGAGCCAGGAAAATTCTGATAAGAATCCTGATCTTTTTCCTCGGGTTCTCCCCATGGCATGGCATTAGTATATTGGGCCCGGAGGCTTGGATTGAGGTTGACAATCGTGCAGGGGGAACAGCCAGGCGTTTGGTCGCTCTCGGAATCCGGATTCACATTGGCGGAGACCACGTAGCCAGACCTGGTGACACTGCCCATCATGCCCCAGACACTTGTCTTGCCAAGAAAATCGCCGGCCCCGAATGTACCTGCGAAATCGCCGCCTTCGTCTGCCATCTTGCCAGCGGTCATTTTCGCCCGCTGCTCCTTATCGGCGTGATAAGGTTCTTGGAGATCCTGACCATACATATCTTTAAGTCCATCCGTCACGGATCCCGGCGTGCACTTAAGATTGTTGTCCTTGCAATACGCATGGGTATAGACAAAATCGAGAATGCGAGCAGCCCGGTATTTCTTATCGCTTACAGACGGCCCGTCGATTGTTATCTTTTGATCTGGATCGACATATGTAAATTTATCAATTTCCACGTTCTGAAGCTTATTACCATACGTTCCGTCCCCGTACGTATATACGTAAGGCGTGTCGGCAATCGGGCGGACCCCGGTCACCTCTGACCCGATCTGCGTGTTGAGCTGGTCCGAGCCCGTGTCGAATACGTATCGCTGCGCGTTGCCATTGTTGATCTTGGCCCAGATGCCCAGGCGGTCATGGCCTTCCCCGACATACTCCAGCGGGATCGAAATCGGGTCGTCGGCCAACGCTTCTCCAGTTGGAAATGCTACCAGACCCACCCCGAGAGACACAGCCGGCAGGAATACCGTCGTCATCGCGGTGGTTGCCGCCAGAAAGTTCTTTGTCCTGAAACAAGCCTGCATACCTGGTCCTCGAAAAAGTCTCGCAAACTGATTGTTCATTGGAACGGCCTCCTGAATTGTTTAACGAGACCCTTTATGGCGGCCCTGGCTGACAACAGCCTGAAAGCTGCAAGCGGCCTGCGAGAATGGGGCGATCCTGAATGACGACAGGTGCTGTCAACAATGGATGAGTGCTCGGCCTGAAAGCTGAGCACGCTTTATGCTCAGGCTGCTGACAAGGCCAAAGCAGCGTAAGTGCGGAGTGAAATCCAAGGTCCACATGGGTCGTCGCGCTTCCCGTGCGCCTGGGAAGGCGCCGGCCCGGCCAAGCTTTCCCAGATCGTCCGGATGGCGCACAAGATACTGGTTCAGGTCGATCGAGATGGAGGCCGAGGCGTATGCCAAGGCGGTCGACTGCCTGACGAAAGATCAGAATGCGTCGCTGGCGCTCTACGATTTCCGCCGGCAGCGAGCTCAGCTCCTGCCGGGCATCCGTGTTTACTGGCGACGAGACACAAGATGTGCCCAAATTGCCACCAGACCGTCACCTGCGATGAGTTTCGGCAACTGATTTTGTCCTTTCAATCGTCGCCACTTCCTGGCCGCGGCCAACATGGGCCACTCGAAGGCAGCAGACTGGCGGCTATATGGACGGGCTGTGAGCCCGCACCGGAGACATTGGCGAAATCTACGATCTCTATAGCAACGTCAAGGAGAAGCGCGAGGTGTTGCAGATGTGGTCAAATCACATCGAATGGCTGATCAAGCAG
>NZ_RZTV01000144.1:0-310 GCF_003997555.1 Mesorhizobium sp. M1A.T.Ca.IN.004.03.1.1
GACGAGGTCATCACCCGCAGCGGATTTCGCGACGAGGTCAGGGAGATGGTCCGGGACCTGCTTGCCGACCTGCCGCCCGAGAGCCGGGCATTTGCCGGCCAGAACGAGGCGGGTTTTGAACGCTTCATCGACAACCTTCTCGCCGATGGCGCCGAGGACATCGCCGCCCGGATGAAGGCGGTGGATCGGGGAGACAGCTGATGCGTCTGCGCCGCCTCGACCTCACCCGCTATGGCAAGTTCACCGATCACTCCATCGATTTCGGCGCGGCCCGTCAAGGTTCGCCGGACTTGCACATCGTTTATGGCCT
>NZ_RZTV01000145.1:0-310 GCF_003997555.1 Mesorhizobium sp. M1A.T.Ca.IN.004.03.1.1
GGTGATCGCTGTCACCAATTTCAAAGGTGGCTCCGGCAAGACGACGACATCCATCCACCTGGCGCAGTTCCTGGCTCTTCGCGGCTACCGCGTGCTCGCCGTCGATCTCGATCCACAGGCATCGATGTCGGCGATGCTCGGATATCAGCCCGAATTCGACGTCGGCGAAAACGAGACCCTTTACGGTGCCATCAAATATGACGAAACGCGCCGCGACGTAGCCGACATCGTTCGCCAGACGTATTTTCCGGGGCTCGATCTCATTCCCGGCAATCTCGAGCTGCACGAGTTCGAACACGATACTCCAAAG
>NZ_RZTV01000146.1:0-310 GCF_003997555.1 Mesorhizobium sp. M1A.T.Ca.IN.004.03.1.1
ATTCGCCATTCCCACCCACCGCGGCGACTGCAGCATGTCGAAGTCGGTGAAGGAGAGGTAGAGCGAAATCAGGGCCGGCCCGAGCGTCAGCCCGAAAAAGCCGATGAGCCACGGAAGGAGGAAGAGATAGCCGGGCGCATTGGCATTCCAAAGACGCCTGAAGCGTCCTTCGGCCACGGCCCCCTGATATCTTTCCACTGATATGGCCCCTGCGGGCGTGCGCATCGCATTGCTCATACGGGATCAGCCTCGTGCGAGAATCTGCGTAATTTCAGTGACAAGCTGCTTGCCGCCGTCGGAGGGAGAGAGC
>NZ_RZTV01000147.1:0-310 GCF_003997555.1 Mesorhizobium sp. M1A.T.Ca.IN.004.03.1.1
TTGTTTGGCGAAGGCTTTCGTCTCCACTATTTCTACTGCATGATTTTAGCCTGATCGGAGTCGATCAGGCTAAAATCATGCAGCAATTCAAAGTGCTACAGCGTCCTTTGCGCGTCTGAAAGACGCGCGGCGCTGTAAGGCAGAGCCGAAACCATCCTCCCACAGGCTTCGCATTTGCTCCATGACTGATGAACTGTCCATTCGCGTAGAACGCTCCTTCACCGCGATTTCCCCGGAGAGCTGGTCCAGGCTTTCCGGGGCCTCGAAGACTTGCGCCACGCTTGCCTACAACCCATTCGTTTCGCACGCC
>NZ_RZTV01000148.1:0-309 GCF_003997555.1 Mesorhizobium sp. M1A.T.Ca.IN.004.03.1.1
GAGCGCGACGTCGGCGATCAGGTCGCGCGACAGGGCCGTCTGCTTCCGCGGCGAGAACACACCCGCCGGGGCGAGCTGGTCCATGATGCCCATGGTCATGTTCTCGGCGACGCTGAGCTGCGGGACGTATCCGTCGCGGTGGCGGTCCGCGGGGACGAAGCCGATGCCGGCGCGCTGGCTGGCCTTGACGTCGCCGGTGCGGATCGCGGAGCCGGCGACCACGACCTCACCGGACGCGAGTCCTCGGAGGCCGGCGATCGCCTCGCCGACGGAATACTTGCCCGACCCGCCCACGCCGCCGATCGCGAC
>NZ_RZTV01000149.1:0-307 GCF_003997555.1 Mesorhizobium sp. M1A.T.Ca.IN.004.03.1.1
GGATCTCTTCGGTCGGCTTGCCCTCGCGCACCACCAGCTCGGGCTCGATACCGACCTTCTGGCGCACCTTGTTGGCGTAGCTGTCGAGCGCCGCGCGAGCGGTCGCGTTCGCCTCCTCGCGCATGATCTTTTCGACCCCCAGCCAGTGCTGGAAATCGTCCGGCTCGATCACATAGAGCAGCACCAGCACGCCGCTGGTGCTTTGCGCCCGCTTCGAGGCGTAGGCGACGTCGCGCTCGCATTCCGGTGTGTCGTCGATGATCGCCAGGAACTTGCGGCGATGCCCGGCTTCACGGCTGAGGCGTTT
>NZ_RZTV01000150.1:0-306 GCF_003997555.1 Mesorhizobium sp. M1A.T.Ca.IN.004.03.1.1
GTCGCCGCTTGCGTCGATCTGCTTGACGGCCCCATGGAAACCGCGGCGCTCGTCATAGGTCACGAGGCCATCCTGCAGCGCCTTGCGCGCGGCGAGCTGCATCTGCGGATCGAGCGATGTGCGCACGGAAAGGCCGCCCTCGTAGAGAACCTTCTCGCCATATTGGTCGATCAGCTGGCGGCGCACGGCTTCGGCGAAGTAATCGGACGCGAAGAGCGAGGGACCGTTGCTGCGGGCGGTGACGCCGAGCGGCTGCTTCTTGGCTTCCGCGCCGTCGCTCTGGCTGACATTGCCGTTCTCGACCAT
>NZ_RZTV01000151.1:0-305 GCF_003997555.1 Mesorhizobium sp. M1A.T.Ca.IN.004.03.1.1
TGAATGGTGCGCTCAGGCCCGCGTAAAGCGGGCAGCAGACGAAAAGCCAACGATCGAGCTCTGACGAGGGGTCGAGCAGTCGAAGCGAGCAAGAAGATGAACGGATCGCGATCAAATCCTTCCCGACAGTCCGATAGGACCTCGCTCGATGCGCTGAACCGCACGATCGAAGGGCTGGAGGCGCGCATCGAAGGGCTGATGGGCAGCGGGCGCGAGCAGCGGCCGCGCGCGGCAACGGCCGAGCGCGATCCTTATGCCGCTTCCCATGCTCCCCGGCCCGCAAAGGCCCCGCCCGAGCCGCGGCC
>NZ_RZTV01000152.1:0-305 GCF_003997555.1 Mesorhizobium sp. M1A.T.Ca.IN.004.03.1.1
GCGACACGATCTTCGTCGGCCCGGAAGCCGAGTTCTTCGTCTTCGACGACGTCAAGTACAAGGCCGATCCTTACAATACCGGCTTCAAGCTCGATTCGACGGAACTGCCGTCGAACGACGACACCGATTACGAAACCGGCAACCTCGGCCATCGCCCGCGCGTCAAGGGCGGCTATTTCCCGGTTCCCCCGGTCGACAGCGCCCAGGACATGCGATCGGAAATGCTGACGGTGCTGTCCGAGATGGGCGTCGTCGTCGAAAAGCATCACCATGAAGTTGCCGCCGCTCAGCACGAACTCGGTATC
>NZ_RZTV01000153.1:0-305 GCF_003997555.1 Mesorhizobium sp. M1A.T.Ca.IN.004.03.1.1
GAATTTTCACCGCAAGCTTCTGCAACTCGTTCAGGCCGACGGCAGCCTTTCGCTGGCAGACCTGGCCGAAAAGGCCGGCATGTCGCAGAGTTCGGCCTGGCGGAAGATCCAGGAACTCGAAGCCGACGGCGTCATCCGTAAGCGCGTGACGTTGCTCGATCCCGGCAAACTCGATCTCAAGCTCTGCGTGATTGCCCACGTCACGCTGGAGGATCACCATGAGGAGGCGGTGGCTTCTTTCGCTTCAGTGGTGCTGGAGCGGCCGGAGATCATGGAGTGCTACGCCTTGTCGGGCGCCTTCGATT
>NZ_RZTV01000015.1:0-77502 GCF_003997555.1 Mesorhizobium sp. M1A.T.Ca.IN.004.03.1.1
AACACCACCATCGTCGACGGCGCCGGCAAGAAGGCCGAGATCCAGGGCCGCGTTGCCCAGATCAAGCAGCAGATCGAAGAGACCACTTCGGACTACGACAAGGAGAAGCTGCAGGAACGTCTGGCGAAGCTCGCCGGCGGCGTTGCGGTGATCCGCGTCGGCGGTGCGACGGAAGTCGAAGTCAAGGAAAAGAAGGACCGCGTCGATGACGCCCTCAACGCGACCCGCGCGGCCGTCGAAGAAGGCATCGTTGCTGGTGGTGGCGTCGCGCTGCTGCGCGCTTCGGCCAACATCAAGGCCACCGGCGTCAATGCCGACCAGGCCGCCGGCATCAACATCGTGCGTCGTGCGCTGCAGGCTCCGGCCCGCCAGATCGCGGCCAACGCCGGTGCGGAAGCATCGATCGTTGCCGGCAAGATCCTTGAGAACAAGGGCGCGACCTTCGGCTACAACGCCCAGACCGGCGAGTATGGCGACATGATCGCCATGGGTATCGTCGATCCGGTCAAGGTTGTCCGTACGGCTCTTCAGGACGCGGCCTCGGTCGCCGGCCTGCTGGTCACCACCGAAGCCATGATCGCGGAGGCTCCGAAGAAGGAGTCGGCTGGCGGCGGCATGCCTGGCGGCATGGGCGGCGGCGGCATGGGCGGCATGGGCGGCATGGATTTCTAATCCAGCTCTGGCAGCTTTCGCAACGAGAGGGCGGCATCAATGCCGCCCTCTTTTTTTGCGAACCTCGGTCCGATGAACGATCGACGCCAACGCCGGCCATCGGCGTTAGGGCAACCTCAAAAGAACTGTCGAGTTGGTTGCGCGCGGCTTTGCGTCATCAGAGGCGCAAGGCGGTCGCGTGTGAGGATTGCGCGCTCCCATAGGCGGTTTCGGCATGTGCCTCGCCTTCGACATCGACATTGCGGCCAAGCAGGAAATCGGCGGCTTTCGAGGCATGGCTTGCGGCGCGGAAGATGGCGCGGTTGTCCTCGCGCAAAACCGTCAGCCATGAGCCGATGTAGTCGGCATGGCGCACGGTCGGCTCGATGCCGAGACTGCTGCAGATGAAGGCTGATGCGATTTCGGCGACCAGTTCCTCGCGCGCATAGGTGTTGGACCCGAAGGAGCCGGACAGGTCGCGCGCGAGTCGCCTCGGGTGGCCGGTCCAGTGGCCAAGCTCGTGAAAGCAGGTCCGGTAATAGTCGATCTGGTGGAAGAAAGCCGGCTGCGGCGGCACCTGTATGGTGTCGCTGCCGGGCATGTAGAAGGCGCGCTCGCCGCCGACGCGAAAATCAGCGCCGGTTGCATGAATGAGCGCCTCGGCCTGCGGGACCATCTCGCGCTCAGGCAGAGGCTCGCCGGCGGCGTAAAGATGTTCGGGCAGATTATCGCACTGCGCGACATTGAAGACGGTGAAGCGCTTCAGGAAGGGCACCGCCTGCGGTTCGTCGCCATCGGTGTCGGCGCGTTGCTTTTCGTTCTTGGGAACAAAGCGGTCAGCGTGAACGATGGTGGTGCCGTGCTCGCCCTTCCTGACATTGCCGCCAAGCGAAAGCGCCTGCCGGAAGGTGAGCCAGTTCTGGCTGGGGAAACCGCGCTCGATGACCGCGCCCCACAGGATCAGGATATTGATGCCGGAATATCGGCGCTGGGTGGCCGCATTCCGCGGCAGGCCGAGGCCTGTCCTTGCCCTGCCCCACGGCTTGACCCATGGCACGGTGCCGCGCTCCAGTTCGGCAATGATGCGGTCGGTGATTTCCTGATAAAGGCTGGCGCCGGTGCGCCCGCCACTGTCTGCGCCAGCCTGTCGGCTGCCGCAACGTTTGTTGTTTGCACGCATCGTGATGTCCTCCGCTCTACAATCGCGCGCCCTCCCCGGAAGATCCCATGGGGCGGTGAAGGCAGCGCTCGATCCCAATCTCGCGTGCCTGCCCCCGTGAGTGGGGTGGGCGGCAGAAAGCGACTGGCTTGGCCCGCTGAACGAGGCAGGCCGCACCCGCAGGGCCGAAACGAAGTGGAGGACGTGAGCGGAGCGAACGTTGCGGCCTGCCGCAGCGGGCCTAGAAAGGAGCGTCGCCCACCCCGCGAGCGGAGGCGGGCAACAATCAAAACCACATCGCGAAGCGATGACCGCAGCTGCGATCAGCTCGCCTTGACCGGCATATTGCTCATGAAGAACTTGGAGGGAAAGGACACATGAAGACTGAAAACGCGACTGAGAATGAAACCGGTGCGGTCCATACGACGCTCGGCGCTATCTTCCTGTCCCTGGAACTCAGTCGCTCGACCTGGTTGGTGACGAGCTTGTTGCCGTGCAACGGAGCGAAGATGTCAAAGCGCGCCGTCAAGGCCGGCGATACGGCCGGACTGTTGGACCTTGTCCGCCAGTTGAAGGCGACGGTTCGCCGCAGAACAGGCCGTGACGTGCCGGTGATCGCAATCCAGGAGGCTGGCCTGGACGGCTTCTGGATACATCGGATCCTTGAGCTTGAAGACATTGAAAGCCATGTGGTTGATGCAGCATCCATCGCCACGTCACGCAGGAAACGCCGGGCGAAAACAGACAAGCTGGACGGCGAGACCCTCCTTCGCGCCCTACTTGCCTACAAGCGCGGCGAGCCGCGGGTATGCGCCATGGTCGTTCCGCCATCGCCCGACGAAGAGGACCGAAAGCGCAACAGCCGTGAGCGACGCGCTCTCATCGCTGAGCGGATCAAGATCGTGAACCGCGTCAAAGGGCTCTTGTTCTCGCAGGGCGTCGTGGGATTTGAGCCGCTGAAGCGGGACCGGCGCATTCGACTGGAAGAAGTCAGGACTGGAGACGGTCGTGAACTGCCGTCGCATCTCAAAGCGGAAATTGTCCGTGCACTGGACCGGATCGAGCTCGTGCTTCGGCAAATCAAGGAGGTGGAGGCAGCACGTGACGAAGTGGCTCGCAACGAATGCGACCTATCAAAAGTCGCCAGTGGAATGTCGATGCTCAAGCAACTTCGCGGCGTGGGAGCCGACTTTGCCGAGGTGCTTTGGTCCGAGGGTCTGTATCGCGAATTTGCGAATCGAAGGCAGCTTGCCTCCTATGCCGGTCTGACACCGACACCGTGGCAAAGCGGATCAATCAGCCGGGAACAAGGCGTATCGAAGGCAGGTAATCCGAGGCTGAGGACCGTAATGGTGCAGTTGTCGTGGTTCTGGCTTTTGCATCAACCTCGATCGGCTTTGGCCCAATGGTTCCAGGAGCGGGTCGCGCTCGACGGTGGCAGGCGCCGCAAGCCGGCCATCATTGCACTCGCGAGAAAACTTCTGATCGCGCTGTGGAAGTATGTTCATCATGGTGCTGTCATTGAGGGCGCGGTCATGAAGCCAGCATGATCAACGTACTCTTCTCCATCCGCCGGGATTGATCGCTCCCGGCTGATCTAGGGCGAACGAACCTCCCACCCCACTTGGCATAAATGCCGTCCGGAAGACTGGTCGCGTTCCCCTGAGCCTTACCGACGAAAGCGGGATGTTGGTGCAGCTGCCACAGCGCAGCGACCGTATGTGAGTTTGGACCGGTGTTGTCACCGCGCCAAGACGACAGGCTCAGACCTTGGATCAAAACGCATTGAGGTTGATATGCGAAGACAGCCTTGACGACAAAGTCCCCATGTGAGCGGGGTGGGCGGCAAAAGCGACCGGAAAGGCCCGCCGTCGGAGGCGGACTGCATCAGCAGGACCGGAACGGAGTGGAGGACCCGAAAGCGACAAGCGAAGGGTTGCGGGACGCCGCGGCGGGCCTAGAAGGGAGTGCTGCCCACCCTGCGCCAGGGGGAAGGCCACAATAGAAAGACGCCGGCCGACAGGCCGGCGACCGTCAGCAGCCGAAGGCTGCCCCGCGCCAGGGGGCGATGCCGCAGGGCCAAGACCGCCTGAGCTTGCCGAAGAAAAGCGGGCTCGGTTCACGAGCACCCGGCCAGCGACTTCAGGCGCGGGCGCTCAGGATTGTTGTTGGCGCCCACGGCAGCTGGATGACCGCAACAAGATTACGAGGAGCGACAGCAAAGCCAGCTGCCACAAACGGCACGCTCCGGCAACAACAGCGTGGCCGGTCTACAGATGCTGCCCCGCACGAGAGCCAGCACGCTTTGAGCGCGCATCGGCGATGCAAGCGTTGCAAGCTGGCCATGTCCACAAGGTCGGCGACCACTATATCGCCGACCACCAACGCGGGCGTACCGTCTAAGTGCAGACCTTTCGCGAGTGCGCGGACGCGCGCATTTCATCTGCGATGGCCGGATCTTGCATTCCCGCTTGAGCTGCTCAACGTCAAGGCCTACACGCGCTGCGATCTTGAGAGTGACCCTTCAACTGGGGGAAATCATAAGGGCGCGGTGGAATTCGTCGAACTTTCCCTGTTTTCTCGAGGCGAGTGCGGCGAAGGCTGGGAATTGGGAATCCGGTCCCAGGACCGGGAACTGTTTGATCACAAGCTTCAGATTGGGCTCATGCTTGAAGGCTTTTTGGTAGTTGATATCAGCCAGTCTGCAATGCGGACAGTTGTGGTAGTCATTGAATATGACCAGAACGGCATCGCCTTGCGGGTTGCCGGCGATTGGCGAAGGAGATCGTTGTCGAATGCGCCGCTCCACTTTTGCCTGTCGGTCGACCACGCCTGCCGGTGCAGGTTCGCGCTATATTGGCTCGCCAGCAAGGCGAGGAGTAAAAGAAGAGCTGCGACAGTGATGGCAGTCGGCTTAGACATGAGTCTCCAATCCATGGACGGCGTGGCAGCAACGGCCGCCTTTTTGGTGTAAAATGGGTCAGTTTTGATCGTGCCCCGCAGTTGCTACAGGCGCACAGGTGCCGGTGCGATCTGGCGGTTTCTCAAATACGGCTTTGCGCCATCGGGTCCACCCCAATAGCTGAGCGTCGTTCGCACGGGGAATTGTGTTCACCACGCCGGGCGACTTGACCGTCCACCGCCAGAGCGCTGAACGGTCCGCTAGTGAGGCGCTCCCCGAATCGTCGTTTATCCCGCTCGCCCCGGACCGGGTGACAGCCAGCGTTGCCGCTACGCTGCGGAGAAAAACCGTCAGCGCGTGGCATTCGGACATAAGCTGATCGACGCCAAGAATAAGCCCCACGGAGGTGACCGGTGCGGCCGGAACAAGAAAGAGCGTTGCAGCCATTGTGACGAGGCCTGCACCGGTAATGCGGGTTGTTCCGTTCGAAGGGAACAATGCGACAAACAGCATGAGGATCCGGCAGCCGATCGGGAGATCAGTTTTCGTCGCTTGGGCGATGAAAAGGGCGGCGAGCATCATATTCGTGCCGTCCAGATTGAATGGAATGAGACCCACGACCGAATGCGTGGCGCCGGCCTTTTCCATCTTCTCCATGAGCGAGGCCAGCGCGGCCTCTGAGGAGGACATTGCGAGCAGCAGCTCGTCCTTGATGTATCGGACGAGAGAGAAGAGCGAGCGGCCGTTGTAGCGGCAGACCGCGCCGAACAGGATCGAGAGGAACAGGACCGAGAGGAACAAGACTTGCAGGATGTCGCCTTCCGCGAAGGCACTGGCAATCGTTGACGGGATGATGTTCATCAGGAAGCTGGTCACGGACTGCTCGTGAGCCGTGGCCACATAGCCCTTAACGGCTTCGACATCGAGCGAGGCCGGATCGATGTTGAGGCCGGCGCCAGGCTGAACGATATTCGCGACAATCAGCCCGACAAGGAGTGCTAGCGTCGAGAAGGTAAGGAAATAAACCATCGCCTTGGCGGCAACTCGGCCGACCTTCTGCAGATCGCTCATGCCGGCAATGCCGGTCGCCATTGTCAGGAAGATGACAGGTACGGTGATTATCTTGACGACATCGACGAAGGCATCGCAGAGCGGCTTCAGGCTGTGGCCGGTCTCCAAATGGAAATAGCCGATTGCGGCACCCAGGATTATGGCGGCAAGTACCTGCACGTAGGTCCGGGCAAAATGGCGCTTGCGGGGCGCTAAGATCGCGCGGGGAACTCTTGGAACCAACACCGTCTCTCTCCTTGACCGGATCGGGGTGGGGCTCCTCCCTCTCCCATGCAGTGCTCCGGTCGAACGCTGCGCCCACTTCGGCGCAAACGATGTGCCAAATAGCAAGAGGGGAAAACGCGCAGGACCTCACGCAATGCTTGCGATTCGCTCTCCCACACTCGTGCAGTGGTTGCCTGTCGCAACTATGGAAGGGTCGATTCTGGGAACTCCAAAGGCCGCTCTTTGCGTCGACGCAGCTTGGCTGCCTGGAAGGTTCCCTCTTTGCCTTGCGGTCTGCGAGCTGGGTCCAGATGGTCATCATTTGGCTGCGCGCTGCACGGGGCTCGAAAGATTCAATCGAGGACGGGTCCTCTTGGAAAACGGGGGCAGCGTTGGTCAAGCCCTTCCACCCTGCTGTCCCAATGGTGTTCAGAAGCTCAGTTCACGATCAAGCGATGGATCAGCGTCATCTGGCGTTTGCGCCATCGCGGCGGCGTTGCAACGGGTCTGCCAAAGATGAGCAGGCCGCGAGGCAGGGTCCGAGACCTAGACTCCAACCTCATAGCGCGCTCGGCTCGCGTTCGGAAGGTTCGAACCGCAGCACGATCAGGTGGCGACACCGTTGGTCGGAACCGGAACCCGACGAATGATCGTTCGTGACCGACATCTGTGAACAAGCAGTATGTGTCATTGCAATCACCACCCGTTGCGCGGAAATGCCCATATGGCCGTGAATGAACTGGATTTGGTGATTTTCCAGATGGCGGTGGAAAGCGTCCGCTTGCTCTCTTCAAGCTTTGATGAGAAGGCGGCTGAGATAGCCACGAGGAGCCGTGGTAGCCTTCTTTTTGACGTGCGGGTGGACGGTGACCTGGAGGTCCAGCGAGTCGCAGCCATTGGATATCCAGGCGACAAGATCGGTGTGGTGGCATTGGACCGAGAGGGCCTTGTTAGCTGTTGTTGCCTTGTCAATGGCACCTTCTCACCTTTCATTGCACCGTTGGAGAACTGGACCAGCATGCCCCTTTCGATGCAGGCCCAGATCGATGTCACAGGCTATGCGAGGCTCCTTCTGGCCGCCTTGCGAAATGCTGGACATATGCTGGACAGGTAGCATCGCGATGATGTCTGTGATGAGATGGTGCAAACGGCTGGATGAGGCGATCGCTTGCTGGCAGCTTTGGCAACAAAGCGATCGGTGAGTTCGCAATGCTGGAACACGTCCTTTAGACTCTGCAGTTAAGTTAGCGGACTACCATCTGACGAATGCCCTCTGACAGTCTGCATGGCGCGGCATGCCCTCTTAGGAATGCAGCCGTGGTTCTACACCATCGGCTGTTTTTGTGTCGAAGGCGACGGGCACGCCATGAACGAAGGAAGCGGCCGCCAACAGTTCCTCCAACTCGCGGTCGGTGGCCTTGCATGCCGGCATTAGTGTTCGGATGGCGCGGATCGCCTGCGCCATGGAGAGAAAGCGGACCCTTCCCCTGGAAAGGACATAGGCTTCTGCGGCTTTTTCGACGGTGACGGTGTGAAACGAATTGGTCATGACGAATTCCTCCCTGAACCCTGACCAACCCGACTTATGGCACGAATTCGACCGCCTTCAAGCCTATGTCCGATTGCGGACAATCGCTGCGATTCGTTCAAAACCGCTGATGCTTTTGGGCGACCTGGTGAGGGGCAAGGAGACGTCGGCTGAACCCGTTTCAACCGACATGCTTCAGGCAGCGGCCAGGCCGAAATAACGCTGCTCCTCCTTGTCATAAGCGCCATGTGTGAGCTTTATCAATCCGGCACGGTCGATGATCGTGATCTCGCCGCGCTTGGCGTGCACCAGTCCTCGATACTCAAGCATTTGCAGGGCCGTGGTGACCCCGGGCGGTGGGCGCGAGCATGGTCGCCAGAAATTCATGCGTCGGGAGGATCTTATCTCCTTCCGCACGGTCGTGGACCATCAGCTGCCAGCGGGCCAGCCGTTCTTCGACCTTGGAGTGGCCATTGACCAGTGCCGTCCGGCATGATTGGACGAGGAACGCGTGGGCATAGTCCAGCACTGAGGTGCGAAGCGACGGGCTAATCGCAGGGCGAAGGTTTTCAACCGGCAGGCGCCAGGTAGTGCTTTCCTTTCCGAGAATGACGGCAATTCCTTTCATCCCGTCATAGCCGACAATGCCGACTTCACCTTGCCGCCCGCCGGTCATGGTGGCGACCACCGACGCGATGCCCCTCTCGGGAAAATATACGTTCTTGATCGGCTGATGCGCGACCTCCAACTTGTCCTTGATGCCCGGTTCGACGTGATGCAGCGATGGTCGCAAAAGCGCGAAGTCCTGCGGGGTGAGGGCTTCAGCACCTGGTCGCGAAAGAGGGATCGGGCAAGGCTCTCTTCCAACGGGGCAAGAGCGCGTACGTCTTACTGTCGGCTGCACCGAAGTAAATGCCGGCCGATGCCAAAGCATAGGCTTCGAAACGCGCGATTGCAAAGCCCTGTCGGGGCAGTGCAGTCATGCTAGAAGTCGCGCCGCCTACGATAGGCAGCGGATGACATGATTCCCTTCTGCGGCGGCCACCAAGAACGGCTCGGGCACGCTTTAATCGTTCATACACAAGCTCGCAGGAATGTAAGCAGCGGAACAGTCGGGTGATTCGTACCGCCCTGCCCTTTCAGAGATCAAGTCATTGGACGTCAATTCGGCTGGAACGCCTCGTCGAACGGCCCAGGAAAATGCAGCCGGATGAGCAATGGTGGTTCACCTTATGTGCGGTCCCGGATATGCGGTCCGGCGGCTCATCTCCCAATGGCTTGTCGATGGGGAAGTGGAACTCGTCATGTCGCCGCGAACCGTCACCGCGCTAGCGGGGCTCTTTTGAAGACGCCGGTGTTTTTCTTTGTGGAACTGAATCTGTGAGGTGATTGATGCATGAATCAAACATTTGCGTATTTCCGCTGCATCGGCGACGTATATTGGTCGAAAGTATCGCCCAGGCCCTCGAGACCAAGAACGGCGAGGCGGCGAGCGCGTTCTGGCGCTGTGCCGCCAAGAAAATGCTCATTCAATTGTCCGATGTAGGAATTGCGCCAGAGCTCGCTGCGCAGGAGGTTGGAAGCCTTCTTCATGCGGTCTTGGACGACATGGCCAACCGAACGGTAATGCACAAAGCATAGGCTCGGGCGCTGTTGGACCGCGCGTCAGCTCGGGTCCTTATCGGGGGACTGCTCCGACTGGCCGACGGTCCGGCCAAACCGGCATACCGGCAAAGCTTTGAGGTTGCGATCGCTCACGGCGGCCGGTCCAATATTCTAAGACGACCTCAGAAGCCACGTTGGCTTCTTTGGACGAAGCGGAGGGGCGCCATTTTGGCGTGCTCACGCTGGACTGCGGGTTGCGCCTACGGAAATCCAAAGTCCGGCCGCGCGAGCCAATCGACCGGAACAGTCGAAAGCTCGTGGGGCGGGTCCGCTCACCCTCACGGCGGCGGTGGCGGCCGTGAGCAGACTTAACTCAAGTCACGGCTGAGCATCCGCAGGCGCTATGCCGATTGGATGAGAACTGGTTGCCACAACACCGGCCCGTTGAGGCGTCCCCTCCAGCGGATGCGCAAGAGACTGGCGTAGGAAATATCGAGGAAGCCGGCGACTGCCTCGGTGTTGCCGACCTGCTTGGGCTGTCCGATACGTGACAACGGCCAGGTCGCGAGACGAAGGATCCTTTCGATGCGCGTATCTGTCACCGTTACGATCCCGGAGAGATTGTTGGCCAAGCCGAATTCGATGATCCCCGCGAAGAGCTCGTAGGTTGCTTGGGCCAGGCCGCCAGCTGCCTTCGGCGCTGTCGCAGGGAGATCGAGCGCGAAACGACTACTCTCCCAGATATCGGCACTCGCAGGGACCACCATCTCATCCAGCAGCGTCGGAAACGTATCGCGCAACATTGTCGGTCCGGTGGTCGGCAAAAGGCGGACGCAGCCGCAAGTTCGCCAATCGGACCCCTTGAGAAGCAGGTAGACGGGGTTCAGGCTGTCAAACGAGTCCGTTTCCATTTCGCCTTCGGTCTGCACTTCCCAATCGAGCCGCTTCTTGAAAACCCGATACCTAAGTCCGTGCATTTCCTTGAGTTCGCTCGCAAACTCGGCGTAGCAGTCGGGTGTTATCAGCTGCATCATTGTCGTCTCCGTGCGGGATGTGTCCACGCAATCGAAGGGCAAAGCCGTCATGAATGCAGCCTGTAGACCTTTACAGCTAGACTTGGAGAGGATCAGGATCTCGCCCGAGCAGCCATCCGCACTACGGCCTGGTTGATGGTTCGCACGCCAAGCTTCGCCTTGGCGTTTTCCTGATGGAAGGTCACGGTGCGTTTCGAGACACCGAGAATCTGGCTGATATCCCAGGCCGACTTGCCGCACGCCGCCCATTTCAGGCACTCGAACTCCCGCCGGGTGAGCATTATGCCATCTACCACGCAATCTTCGGCGAGCCTGCGCCGGGCATGGATATGAACGTTGATCGCAACCAGTTGCATTGCTTTTTCGTAGCGCGTCAGCGACCTCAGAAATGGCGGATGCGCCTCGTTGGAGGCGAAGGTCAGTGCGGCGAACCGGCCGCGATGATCATGCATCGACATGGTCAGTCCGCCGCGAATGCCGAACTCAGCTGCTTTTTCCAGGACTTCCTGCTGAGAGGTCGGCAAATAACGGTGATCGCGGTCCACACCCCAGTCGAAGGTATCCCAGCCCCGCAGTCCCCGCAGGATCACGGGATCCACGCTGTGGTAGCGCTGTTGCAGGTAATGTGATGTCCATGATGATGGATAATTCGAGATCAATCGCGGCCTGTCGCCGGAAGCGGATGGGTAGGTGAAATAAGCGAAGAGCGGAAAGTCGAACCCGGCTGCGGCGGACGCCATTGCCTCATGGAGATCGACGGCATCGACGCTTGCAGAGAGTTGCTCGACCAAGGTTTCAAATACGCGATGCATCTGCGCTTAGCGTACCTCGCGGAGGTTGCTGGAAGCCGACGGAGACGTGGTTCTAAATGATGGCCTGTCCCTGCAGGGCATACGACGCGCCGCCGTCATCACCGCAATTGCTGTGCTGCTTCCGATTGGAGAGAGCTCCGCCCACCTGACCAACTACCGATGGGTGATATTGCGACGTTATCGATGAGCCGCGTGTCGCCAAGCCAAGCCGCAGCAAGCAAGCGTGCCGGTCGGTCAAGGCTTGCTAACGATTGCAGGTCTGTTTCTCCGCGAAGCTCCAGGTATTCGAGCTCGCGATAGCCGGCAGCCAGAATTGCTGCACGCGCTTCATCAAGCGTAGGCAGGATGGGGGAGCCGCGTGCAAGCCGCTCGGCCGTATCGAGCAGGACCGATGCTAGTTTTGGGGCAATGGCGCGTTGGGCTGGGGAGAGCCGCACGTTACGCGACGATAGCGCAAGACCATCGGCTTCGCGGACTGTCGGACAGGGCACAATAGTGATCGGAATGTCGAGATCCCGGACCAAGCGCCTGACAAGCTGAAGTTGCTGAAAATCCTTTTCGCCAAAAAAGGCGAAGTCAGCGCCGGCCTGCAGGAAGAGCTTGGCCACGACCGTCGCCACGCCATTGAAATGGCCGAGCCGGAATGCGCCGCAAAGGCATTCGCTGATGCCGGACACTGAAACGGCCGTGGCGAAGCCCACCTGGTACATTTCCTCTGTGTCCGGCACATAGAGCAGATGCGTGCCCAGCAGAGCGAGCTTGGCAGCATCGTCGCTTTCCGTCCGAGGGTAGGCAATCAGGTCGGCGGGGCTGTTGAACTGCTTGGGGTTTACGAACAGCGTCACGATCACCCGCTCGGCCCTTTCGAGCGCCTTCCGCACGAGGCTCAGATGCCCGTCGTGCAAGGCTCCCATGGTCGGCACAATACCGATCGTGGCACCCGAGCGACGCCATTGCGCAACGACGCCGCGCAGCTCGCTCACGGTTCGAGCGATCGGCACGCTCATGTGAAGTCACCGGCCTTCAAGGCGTTGACATAGAGATGTTCGACCGCCGGAAAGTGCCGGTTCCGCATATCGGTGGCGTAAGCGGCGATTGCCGCCTCAGCCTGCTCACCGAGCTCGGCATAGCGTTTGACGAACTTCGGCCGAAATGAGGTGAAGAGCCCGAGCATATCGTGGCTCACCAGAATCTGGCCGTCGCAAGCTGGCGAGGCACCGATGCCGATGGTGGGTATGTCGATATCGGCGGTTATCTGCCGTGCAAGCTGCTCCGGTATCTTTTCCAGCACCAAGGAGAAGGCGCCAGCTTCAGTTACCGCCCTGGCGTCGCGCCTGATCCGCTCTGCATCGGCTCCCCGGCCCTGCACACGATAGCCTCCAAACGTGTTTACCGCCTGCGGCGTCAGGCCCACATGGGCCATGACAGGTACGCCGCGCGCGGTAAGGAAGCGGATGGTTTCCGCGATGGTCTCGCCGCCCTCGATCTTTACCGCTGAACAACCGGTCTCACCCATCACGCGCGCAGCGTTGCCGAAAGCGTGCTCTGGGCTTTCCTCGTAGGAACCGAAGGGCAGGTCGACGACCATCAGCGCGTGTTCAAGGCCGCGGCGAACGGCCTGTCCGTGCATGATCATCATGTCGAGCGTGACCCCCAGCGTCGACGACAGGCCGTGCAGCACCATGCCGACGCTGTCGCCGACAAGAACGATGTCGCAGTGGCGATCGAGCAGCCTCGCGACCGGCGTGGTGTAGGCCGTCAAGCATACAAGTGGCGTCTGGCCTTTTCGCGATCGAATATCTGGAGGAGTCATCCCTTTTATCTCACCAGCCGCGCTCAACCGAGGCCCCTTCCCTTACGTTACCAACAGCGGGTGTCGCGTTTGGCATATTTTTGTGCGACTGCGAAGAGCTAAAAACAGCGCTTGAGTACTCCGGTGTTGACGTGCTGGCTTCCAAGGTTACATTCAATCGATTAAGGCGCTCCGTTGGGCCAACCCGCTTTCGCAAACATGGATCCTCAGACAAGAAGAACCAAGAAAGGCAAAGCCGCCGTCAAAGCTGACGAAGCCAAAGTGGACCTGACTGCCGTCGTGGTCGCCGTAAACGACAGTGAGCCCTGTGTCCTCACAGTCGGTCATGCGGACACCCTCCCTTCTGGACCTTTTGCCCTTGAGCATCGATCACTGCAGTCGGGTTTGAGGGGGTGGGTGGAGCAGCAGACCGGCCATGCACTTGGATACATCGAGCAACTCTACACCTTCGCCGATCGCGATCGCATCGGCACTGAGCGCCACCAGCGCGTCATCTCAATCAGCTATCTCGCATTGACCAGGAAGGAACAGGCAACGAACTCGGCCGCGTGCGGCTGGCAAAGTTGGTACGAATATTTTCCCTGGGAGGACCACCGCTTCGGCACGCCGCCTGTGCTGCTCGATAGATTGCGGCCCCGCCTGATTGAGTGGGCCGGCGGCGCCAGCGAGCCGACCACTCAACGCGAGCGCCGGCAGCGCGCTGCGATAGCCTTCGGCTTCGACGACCGCCATTGGAACGAGGAACTCACGCTCCAACGCTACGAGTTGCTCTATGAAGCTGCTCTGATTGAGGAGGCCGGTGGCGGCAGGGACGCGATTGCGGCCGCGGCTGGCAAACCAATGGTCGCTGACCACCGTCGTATTCTGGCAACCGGGATCGCGCGGCTGCGTTCGAAGATCAAATACCGGCCGGTCGTGTTCGAGCTTATGCGGCCTTCCTTCACGCTGCTGCAACTGCAGCGAACCGTGGAAGCTTTGGCTGGCAGGCTGATCAACAAGCCGAACTTCCGGAGATTGGTCGAGCAGCAGGAACTTGTTGAGGAGACCGGGGAGACCTCCCTCGACACGGGCGGCCGACCGGCGAAGCTTTATCGCTTCCGGCATGCCGTCCTCGACGACAGGGCTATCGCCGGGACAAAATTACCGCTGGCGCGGGCTTGACATACTTATAGTCAAGGTAGATATATTCCCTTATTGTCAAACCGAATATAATCGAGGCGCCAATGACTGGGGCGTTACCTATGGCTGCGTCCTTGTATGAGCGTGTCCGGCGGGTGATCCCACCCGTTGAATGGCCCGCGTTCGCCGGCGATATTGAAGCCATCTTAGCGCTGAAGCGTGAGCGCAATGCGGTGGTGCTGGCGCACAATTACCAGACGCCCGAAATTTTTCATTGCGTGGCAGACATCGTCGGCGACAGCCTGGCGTTGGCCCACAAGGCGGTGACGGTCGACGCCGACATCATCGTGGTTGCCGGCGTTCATTTCATGGCCGAGACGGCAAAACTGCTCAATCCGAACAAGACCGTGCTCATCCCGGATCTCCGCGCCGGCTGCTCGCTGGCCGAATCGATCACGGCAAACGACGTGCGGCTAATGCGGCTGCGGTATCCGGGGGTCCCCGTTGTTACTTACGTCAACACTTCCGCCGCCGTAAAAGCGGAGTCCGACATCTGCTGCACGTCCGGCAACGCCAAGGCGGTGGTGGAATCGCTTGGCGTGGCGCGTGTGCTGATGCTCCCGGACGAATATCTGGCGAGGAACGTGGCAGCCGATACAGACGTCGAGATCATCGCCTGGAAAGGCCATTGCGAGGTGCATGAGCGCTTCACCGCAGCAGACATCCGGGAACTGCGCGATGCCCATCCAGGCGTCATCGTGCTGGCCCATCCAGAATGCCCACCAGACGTTGTCGCGGAGGCGGAGTTCTCCGGCTCGACCGCGGCGATGTCGGATTATGTCGAGCGTGAGAAACCGAAGCGTGTCGTCCTTCTGACCGAATGTTCGATGAGCGACAACGTCGCGGTCGCGCATCCCGACGTCGAGTTCGTTCGCCCATGCAATCTGTGCCCGCACATGAAGCGCATCAACCTGGCCAACATTCGCGCCGCACTCGAGCAGAACCGGCATGAGGTCCGGATTGATCCCGAAATTGCCGGCCCCGCCCGCCGCGCGGTCGAGCGCATGCTTTCCCTATGAGTCTGGAGGTTCGCGAAATCGCGGGGGCGCCGGTCGTCATCGGCGGCGGCATTGCCGGCCTGATGACGGCGCTTCATCTGGCGCCGGAACCGGTCGTGCTTTTGACCAACGCGCCGCTTGGAACCGGAGCCTGCAGTGAACTTGCCCAGGGCGGTCTTGCGGCAAGTCTCGGGGGCGACGACGGCCCAGATTTTCACCTTTGCGACACGATAGCTGCCGGCGACGGACTCTGCGATGAGGCCACGGTGCGGCGAGTGGTACGAGCTGCACCCGAAGCGATTAGGACGATCCAAAGGTTCGGCGTCGACTTCGACCAGCACCCTGACCGCGCGTTGCGACTTGGGCTCGAGGCGGCACACTCGCGACGGCGGATTGTGCATGCAGCCGGCGACGCCACCGGTCGCGAGTTGGTGCGCGCGCTCGTCGCCGCGGTTCGGCGTACAGCCTCGATCACCATTATCGAAAATGTGGAGGTCCGCCGGCTGGTCGTGCAGGACGGGTCGGTCATCGCCGTGGTCGCAGCAGGACGAGCCGGCGCGCTCGCTCTGCCCACGCGTCGCGCGGTGCTGGCGACCGGCGGCGTCGGCGGGCTGTTTTGCGACACGACAAACCCCGCTGGCTCATGGGGTCACGGGCTGGCGCTCGCCGCATGGGCGGGGGCGGAACTCGCCGACTTGGAATTCATACAGTTCCATCCAACTGCGCTCGACGGTCCGCGCCGGCCGATGCCGCTGGTGAGCGAAGCCGTGCGTGGCGAAGGCGCGGTGCTCATCGATGAGCGAGGAGAGCGCTTCCTCGCCGACACACCTGGCGGTGAACTTGCGCCTCGCGACGTCGTAGCGCGCGCCATTTGGCACCAGCTTGCCGTTGGACGCCGCGTATTCCTGGACGCACGGCAAAGTCTCGGCCCGAGATTTGGCAAGCGTTTTCCAGGCATCGCCGAATTGTGCCGGAGCGCAGGAATCGACCCAGCGACCGACCTGATCCCGGTGCGCCCGGCGGCACATTATCACATGGGCGGCGTCGCCGTAGACAGCGCCGGCCGCAGCTCCATCGAGGGATTGTGGGCCTGCGGTGAGGTGGCCTGTACCGGCCTGCACGGCGCCAACCGCCTGGCCAGCAACTCGCTCACCGAAGCGGCGGTCACCGCGAGCTGGGTTGCCGAAAGCGTTGCCGGCACGTCGTATACCCGGCGACCGCGCAGATGCTCCACATTCGTCCCTCCACGACCAGACGCTTCCGTGGTCCGCCCGATTGTCTCCGCCGCCCTGGGTATCATCCGCGACGGCGAGGCAATGCGCGAAGCGGTGGCGACCCTGCTGCCGATCGCAGCCAATAGTGTCGCTGCCTCTGGTCCGGCTTTGGTCTCACTGATGATCGCCGCGGCGGCCCTGAGGCGGGAAGAGAGTCGAGGCGCGCACTGTCGGTCCGATTTCCCGCTCCACGATGCCAACGTGCGCCCATCACGGCTGACACTGCACAGCGCAATGCGGGCCGCGGCCGCACTCGATTGCCGGGCTACCATACGGAGCACTTGATATGACTTCATTCTCCCCCCTCCCCGCGACCCTGATCGAACCGATTGTGCGCGTTGCGCTCCTCGAAGACCTGGGCAGATCCGGCGACCTGACCACCGATGCGGTTATCCCGTATGATTGCACTGCCACGTTGGTGCTCAAAGCGAGGCAGGCGGGCGTCGTTGCCGGGCTCGATCTGGTCTCGTATGCCTTCCTTCTCGTGGAACCGGCGATCAACATCCAGATCTGGCGCCCTGATGGCAGCGAGGTTGGGGCCGGGGAAACCATTGCAAGATTGTCCGGACCCGCACGAGGCCTGCTCACGGCCGAACGCACGGCCCTCAATTTCTTATGCCGGCTGAGCGGCATTGCCACTGCCACAGCGGCCATGGTTGAGGCCGTGCGCGGTCACAAGGCGAGGATTGTATCGACGCGAAAGACGACGCCCGGGCTGCGGGCATTGGAGAAATACGCCGTGCGCGTCGGCGGCGGTGCCAATCACCGGTTCGGCCTCGATGACGGCGTGCTCATAAAGGACAACCACATCGCGATCGCCGGCGATATGCGCACAGCAATAGAGCGGGCGCGCGCCGCAGCAGGGCATATGGTGAAGGTCGAGGTCGAGGTCGACACGCTGAAGCAGCTCGATGCAGCGCTCGCGATTGGTGTTGACGCGGTGCTGCTCGACAATATGTCGGTCGAGGATCTTGCCCGCGCGGTTTCTATAGTGGATGGCCGTACGATCACCGAGGCGTCCGGTCGGGTGATGCCGAAAACGGCGGCGGCGATTGCGGCGACCGGTGTCGATCTCATCTCCATGGGTTGGCTGACGCACAGCGCCCCGATCCTCGACATCGGCCTGGACATGCCGGACCACCAGAACATCTGCAAGCACTTGAACTGAGGATTACGGCGTGAGGAGCAACATCAGCTCGGCAGGCGTAGGAGGTGCTGGAAAGACGTGCCGCAGCTCGCCTTTAGCGAGTGCGCCCCAAAGCCAAGAAGGCGTACCGGACTAGCAAACAAAGGTTTGACGATGACGATTGGAATGAACTCGGAGTTCGACGTGAACCAGACCATGCAATCGGTCGACGGAACGCCTCCGCGATGGAACCGCAAAGAGGCCGAGGCCATCTACGGCATGCCATTCAACGATCTGCTGTTCCTGGCTCAGACGATCCACCGCCAGAACTTCGATCGAAACCGAGTGCAGCTGTCGCGGCTCCTTAGCATCAAGACCGGCGGGTGCCCCGAAGATTGCGGCTATTGCAGCCAGTCTGCGCATTACGAAACCGGTGTGAAGGCGTCGAAGCTGGTGGACGTCAAGCATGTCATCGACGAAGCGGCCAAGGCGCGTGATGGCGGCGCAACGCGCTATTGCATGGGCGCGGCGTGGCGAAGTCCCAAGGAGCGCGACATGGACGTTGTGGTCGCCATGATTGAGGGCGTCAAGGCCCTCGGCATGGAGACCTGCATGACGCTCGGCATGCTCGATCTTGAGCAAGCTGCTCGCCTGAAGCAGGCCGGTCTCGACTACTATAACCACAACATCGATACCTCTGAGCGCTACTATGGCGAGGTTATTTCAACCAGGACTTTTGCCGACCGGCTGAAAACGCTTGGGCACGTGCGCGCGGTTGGGATGAAAGTCTGCTGCGGCGGCATTGTCGGGATGGGAGAAGAAAAGACCGATCGCATCGACATGCTGGTCACGCTCGCGAACCTGCCCGAGCCGCCGGAAAGCGTGCCGATCAACATGCTTATTCCCATCGAAGGCACGCCGCTTGCCGCGGCCGACGCCATCGATCCGATCGATTTCGTCCGCATCGTTGCGCTCGCGCGGGTGATGATGCCGAAATCCTATGTAAGGCTGTCCGCCGGCAGGACGGCGATGAGCGACGAAACGCAGGCGCTGTGCTTCTTTGCCGGCGCCAATTCGATCTTTGTCGGCGACACGCTGCTGACGGCGGGAAATCCCGGCGAGGACAAGGATACCCTTCTGTTCCGGCGCCTCGGCATTGAGCCTATGGAACTCGCCACGCAATGAAGGAGGCAATTCTTGCCCGCTATGACGCAACCTTGCGGGGACTGGGGCGCAAGGACCGGTTGCGGACGCTCGCACCGCGCGCCGGGCTCGACTTCTCGTCGAACGACTATATCGGACTTGCCGCCTCCAAAAGACTGGGCGATGCGGTTTCGACGGCGATTGCGCGGGGCACGCCAGTGGGCGCCACCGGATCGCGGCTGTTGCGCGGCAATGCACCGGAACATGAGCAACTGGAGGCGGACGCAGCGGCATTTTTCGGAGCCGAGCGTGCACTGTTCTTCGGCAGCGGCTATATCGCCAACTTCGCTCTGCTGACGGCCCTGCCGCAGAAAGGCGACCTGCTGGTCCTCGACGAGCTCGCTCATGCCAGCATGCATGAGGGTGCCCAGGCCGGGCGCGCTGAGTTCAAGCTGGCCGCGCACAACGACGTCGACGCTGTCGAGGACGCAATCACCCGCTGGCGCGCCGAAGGCGGCATGGGGCGGGTGTGGATCGCCTTCGAAAGCCTTTACAGCATGGATGGCGACCGTGCGCCGATGGAGAGCCTGGTCGCGCTGGCTGATCGGTACCAGGCATTCATCGTCGTCGATGAAGCGCATGCCACCGGCGTCTGGGGACCGGACGGCCGGGGACTGGCCGCCGCGTATGAAGGCCGCGACAACATCGTCACGCTCCACACATGCGGCAAGGCGCTTGGCGCATCCGGCGCGCTCGTTACCGGACCGCGAACACTGTGCGACTATCTTATCAACCGGTGCCGGCCATTCATCTATGCGACCGCACCATCGCCGCTGATGGCAGTCGCGGCACGTGAGGCGCTGACTATTCTGTCTGACGAGCCTATGCGTCGTGCTCAGTTGCACGAGCGTGTCGCTTTCGCGAGCCGGCAATTGGCCGAACGCTGCGGCGTGATGCCCAGCGGCTCGCAGATCCAGCCGCTTGTGATCGGCGATAACAGCCGCACCATGGCGGTGGCGGCAGGACTGCAGGCACGCGGCTTCGACATACGCGGCATTCGCCCGCCGACAGTGCCTGAGGGTACGTCGCGCCTGCGCATTTCGCTGACTCTCAACGTCGACGAAGCCGACATTTCCGCCATGGTCGAGGCTCTCGTCGGAGTGTTGGCCACAGCATGACCAAACGCATCGTCGTCACCGGAACAGACACTGGAATTGGCAAGACAGTGTTTTCGGCCGGACTTGCCGGGCTGCTCGACGGCTTCTACTGGAAGCCGGTGCAATCGGGCCTCAACGAGGAGACCGACAGCGAGGTCGTCGCCCGGCTTTCCGGCTTGCCCGACGGA
The DNA here is from genome assembly GCF_003997555.1 of Mesorhizobium sp. M1A.T.Ca.IN.004.03.1.1. Classification (NCBI taxonomy): domain Bacteria; kingdom Pseudomonadati; phylum Pseudomonadota; class Alphaproteobacteria; order Hyphomicrobiales; family Phyllobacteriaceae; genus Mesorhizobium; species Mesorhizobium sp. M1A.T.Ca.IN.004.03.1.1. Next base: position 19,845 of record NZ_RZTV01000015.1, read on the forward strand.
CGCGTGCTGCCCGAAGTCTATCGACTGACGATGCCGCTGTCGCCGCATCGATCAGCCGAAATCGACGGCGTCGCGATCGAGGCCGACGATCTTTCATTTCCGGTCCTGCCGACACCGCTCGTCATCGAAGGCGCCGGCGGGCTGATGGTGCCGCTCAATCGACAGACAAGGTTCATTGACATATTTGAACAATGGCGGCTGCCGGTCATACTGTGCGCCCGCACCGCGCTTGGCACCATCAATCATACGCTGTTGTCGATCGAGGCCCTGAGAGCCCGCTCCATCCCGCTCATCGGCATTGCCTTCATTGGCGAAGAGGTGGCCGATACACAAAGGACAATCGTGGAATTCGGCGGCGTGCCGCAGCTGGGTAGGCTGCCGCACCTCGGTCCGCTGACGGGTGAAACGTTGAGAGATGCAATGATTTCCGGCTTCGACCTGGCCATGATTGCCGGAGGCGACTGATGGCGGAGTCTCGAGTCTGGCATCCGTTCACGCAGCACGCGCTAGAGCCCTCGGTCCCTGAAATCGTGCTGACTGAAGGCGCCTATCTCCACAAGGCCGACGGCTTCCGCATCCTCGATGCGATTTCTTCCTGGTGGGTCGTCACCCATGGCCATCGCCACCCCCGCATCATGAAGGCCATCGAGACGACCGCGTCGAGCCTCGACCAGATCATCTTCGCGGGCTTCACCCACGAGCCGGCCGAACGGCTGGCCGAGGCGCTTGTCGGCATCGCACCCGCCGGCCTCGACCGGGTGTTCTATTCCGACAGTGGCTCGACCTCAGTCGAAGTCGCGCTGAAGATGGCGCTCGGCTATTTCCGCAACATCGGCGCGCCGCGTTCGCGCATCGCCGTCATGGAGCACAGCTATCATGGCGACACGATCGGGGCGATGAGCGTCGGCGCCCGCGGCGTCTTCAACGCCGCCTATGATCCTTTGCTGTTCGAGGTCGACGCCATCCCCTTCCCGGCCGCCGGGCGCGAGCAGGAAACGCTGGATCGGTTCGAGGCCGTTAGCAGCGACCGGCGCGCAGCCGCGCTGATCGTCGAGCCGCTGGTGCTTGGCGCCGGCGGCATGCTGATGTATCCGGCCTGGGTTCTTGCCGAATTGAAGAGGATCGCCGAAGCCTCCGGCACGCTGCTGATCGCCGATGAAGTGATGACCGGCTGGGGGCGCACCGGAACCATGTTTGCCTGCGAACAGGCGTCCGTCTCGCCGGACATCTTGTGCACGTCGAAAGGTCTGACCGGTGGTACCATCCCGCTGGCCGCCACGATCGCCACCGATGCCATCTTCCACGCTCACTTTTCGGAGGATCGCAAGAAGACGTTTTTCCATTCGAGCTCCTACACCGCCAATCCGATCGCCTGCGCGGCAGCACTTGCCAATGTCGAGATCTGGCGTGACGAGCCGGTGGCCGAGCGGATCGCGGTCTTGAGCGCGAGGCAGGCCGCGGGGCTGCAACGCTTCCGGGACAATCCATATTTCACCGACTGCCGGACAACCGGCACCATCGCGGCACTCGACCTACGCACCGGCTCAGCCGGTTATCTGGCCGAGATCGGGCCAAAACTGCGCGCTTTTTTCCTTGAGCGCGGCCTGTTGGTGCGCCCGCTCGGCAATGTCCTCTATCTTCTGCCGCCCTATTGCATCACCAGCGACGAATTGGACGGGCTCTATGACGCGATAGAGGAGGCCGGCGAACGCTTCGGCTCGCGGCCATGAACCTATCGTCGCGCGTTCTCGGCTTCGGCCATCATGCGCCGGCGCGCAAGGTCGAGAACCCGGAAATCGAAGACCGGCTCGGGCTTGAGCCCGGCTGGATCGAGCGGCGCACCGGAATTCGCTCGCGCTTCTGGGCAACAGACGAAGACACGCTGTCGGGCCTTGCCGCCTCTGCCGGCGACATGGCGCTGACCAATGCCGGTATCGACCGCGGCGACGTCGGTCTACTCTTGCTCGCCACGTCGACGCCCGATCACCTTCTGCCGCCAAGCGCGCCGCTGGTCGCACATCGGCTGGGGCTAGGCCGCGCCGGAGCGATCGACCTGACCGGCGCCTGCGCCGGCTTCATCTATGCGCTGATGTTCGCCGACGGGTTCACCCGCCTGCACGGCAAAGCGAGCCTTGTCATCGCCGCCAACATCCTCAGCCACCGCATCAATTTGGCCGAGCGCGCCAGCGCCGTGCTGTTTGCCGATGCCGCCGGCGCCATGGTGATCAGTCCTTGCGATGACCCGGATCGAGGCATTCTCGGCGCTTCGGTGGATTCCGACGGCTCGCGCTACGGGCTAATCCAGATTCCCGCCGGGGGAAGCAACACTCCGTTCCATGCCGACCTCGACCTCGCGCAGACACGGATGACGATCACTGACGGCCGTGAAGTATTCAGCAAGGCCGTGGAGATGATGACCGCCTGCTCGAGAGATGCGCTCACTGCTGCCCGACTGAGGCCGCAAGACCTCAATCGTTTCGTGCCGCATCAGGCCAATGCGCGCATTTTCGACGCGGTCGGCAGGAACCTCGGCATCGCTGATCACTCGATCGTCAAGACGATCGCCGAATATGGCAACTCTTCCGCCGCGACGATCCCGCTCTCATTGTCGCTGGCCCATCGGGCGCAGCCGTTTCGGCCTGGCGAGAAAGTCCTCTTGGCGGCAGCGGGTGCGGGTCTCAGCGGCGGCGCGCTTGTGGTGGGAATTTAGCAAAGCAATGCTTGCGCACAGGACTGCTCATGAATGAGACTATGAGAATGGCTCAATACGTAAATAGTCGCCGGCAAGCTCCATAGAGCTGGGTTCCGTGCGGTGCTCCGCGATGTCTAAGTATCGACCCGCTTGCTCAAATCGCAGCGCTCATCGAAGGCCAGCAATACCTCATGCAGAGCGAAAATCCTCAACCGCCCGTTTCAAAGACGCTCGCCCCATTTCGAAACAAGGTGTTTCGCTCAATTTGGGCGGCCACCCAGATTTCGAGCCTCGGTTGGCTAGTGCAAACGGTCGCCATCAGTTGGCTTATGGCAACGATTTCAGCGTCCGACCTCATGGTGGCACTCGTCCAGGCCGCATCCACATTGCCGGTGTTCTTCCTCTCAGTTTTCGCCGGAGCCATTGCCGACAACTTCAGCCGCCGGTGGGTGATGTTTGCGGGACACTGCCTGATAGCATCGGCGTCGACGACGCTGATGATTTCTGTGGGTCTGGGATTTGTCAGTCCTTGGCTGATTCTCGGGTTAGGTTTCCTGGCCGGCTGCGGCTTTGCCTTGAATGATCCGGCTTGGCACGCTTCGGTCGGCGATATCCTTCACAAACGCGACATTCCGGCCGCAGTGACGCTTATGTCCGTCGGATACAACATTGTGCGCAGCGTTGGTCCGGCCTTGGGGGGCGTGATCCTGGCCGTCTTTGGGCCGCTGGCCGCTTTCGCCTTGGCTGCGGTGAGTGATCTGGCGCCCATAAGCGCGATATGGCGCACCAAATGGGAGGTCCGCTCTTCGCCTCTCCCTCGTGAGAGAATGACGACGGCAATTCATGACGGAGTGCGCTTTACGGCGATGTCTTTGGAGATCAGGGCAGCGACCGCCCGAGCCGCTCTTTTCGGATTGGCAAGCATCTCCATTCTGGCGTTGCTCCCCCTCGTGGTCCGGGATCAGTTGAAGAGTGGGCCAATTGTCTACGGTATCTTATTGGCCGGCTTCGGCATGGGTGCTTTCATCGCGGGCATGGGCAACGGCTTCTTGAGGAAGGTCACGTCTCAAAACAGGCTGGTGGCCTTCGCCTCTGTGGCTTGTGCAGTCTGTTGCCTCTCCCTTGCCCTTACATCGTCGGTTCCTGTGGCGGCCATTTCGCTGGCGCTCGGCGGAGCGGGTTGGCTTATCACCTGGACGGGCATTGACGTGTCGGTGCAGTTGGCAAGCCCAAGGTGGGTTGTAGGCCGCACGCTCTCCATTTACTACGCCTTGAGCGCAGGCGGTATGGCTGCTGGCAGCTGGATCTGGGGTTCTGTCGCGCAAAACTATTCCTTGACCTCAGCATTGGAGGGCGCCGCAGGCGCTCTGTTGCTGGTTGCAGCAGCGGGGATCGTGTTGCCGGTCCGTCCCTGGGAAGAAACCGACCAAGAAAGTTCAGTTTTTCATCCGCCGGACGTGGCTCTCGATCTGAAACCCAGAAGTGGCCCTATCGTGGCCAAGGTCGAGTATTTGATATCGGAGGAAAATATCGAGGCCTTTCTGGGCTCCATGCGCACGCGGCGACACGTCCAGAGCCGTGCCGGTGCACGAAACTGGACGCTCCAGCGAAATCTGCAAACACCGTCACTTTGGACGGAGACATTCCGCACCCCCACCTGGATGGACTTTCTCCGCCTAAATCATCGACTCACCGCAGCAGATAAGGAAGTCGCCCAGCATCTCCTGTCACTGCATGAAGGAGAGGTGCCTCCGCAGACAGTGCTTTCGATTGAACGGACGACCGAGGCAATTCGTACCCGTACCTCGACAATCTTTTCTCGTCCTCCAAGATGACGCCATCAAGCTGCTGTCCAGGGACAGGGTGGATCACCGGTGCTTTGCAGAGCACAGCCTCACACCGAGAGCAGCGTGCTCCGGGTTGTGCGCTTTCGCGCGCACCCAGGCGAGATGATGGTGAACGCGGCGTCAAGTGGAAGTCCCCTGCATACGCTTGCGGAGTCTTCTGCGAGAGCCCATGCCGACGAGCGCCAAACAAGGTCTGATGCCTTTCGGCGTCGTGGCCTCAACTCATCGATTCGCGAGAAAAGCATCGAATGCAGCAGCAACGGCGCGAACAACAAAGCGGTGCTCCGGCCGCACGCGGATGAAGCCGTTTTCGACGTCCAGGATCCCCTCCTCAGCCAGCGTCACCAAACTCTCAACTGAATCGAGAAAACGAGCTGGTTCGATTTCGTGGGCGGCACAGATGGTCGGCACGTCGGCCTCCAAATCGCACATCAGTCGCTCGATGATCGCTGCGCGCACCCGGTCATCGTCGGTCAGACGGTGGCCCTTTGATGTCGCCAGACGTCCACTTGCGATGTGCCGAGCGTAAGAATCCCGTGTTACTTCGTTCTGAACATACCCCTCGCGGACTCGGCCAATAGCCGACGCGCCGAAGCCGATCACGGTTTTGCAAGTATCGGCCGAGTATCCCAGCGAATTACGCCGTAGGCGCCCGGTCTTCTGCGCTAGCGCAAGTTCGTCGTCCGGCGGAGCGAAATGATCGAGCCCGATCTCCCGGTAGCCAGCGCCAACCAGTGTCTCGGCGACAGCTGCAGCCTGTTCGGCGCGAAGATCACCGTCCGGTAGACCTGCCTGCTCGATTAGGCGCTGATTCTTTATCACGGAAGGAATATGCGCGTATCCGAACACCGCAAGCCGGTTGGGGCGCATGGCGACCGCAGCCATCGCGGTCTGGATGCAGGACTGCACAGTCTGTTTCGATAGACCGAAGATGAGGTCGGAGTTGATATGGCCAACGCCATGCCGGCGGAGATTTTCGACTGCAGCGGCCGTCTGCACCTTACTCTGGATCCGATTGATCGCCTTTGCACATCGGGATCAAAGCTCTGCACGCCGATGCTCGCGCGGTTGACACCGTTAGCTGCCAGGGCTTCGGCCATTTCCGGTGTGAACGTTCGGGGATCGATCTCCACGGCGATCGCAGCAGTTTTGCTGAAAGCGAAGTGGCGGCGTAGAAATTCCATCAGCGCCAAGTGCTCGGCTGGCCCGATAAGGTGAGGCGTTCCGCGCCGAAATGCACATCGCTCACCGGCAGCCCTTGCCGCACTTGCTCCGACACCAAACTGATCTCCTGACGCAGCACCGCTAAATAATTAAGGATCGGGCCGTTGCGACGGATGACCGCGGTAGGGAAGCCGCAATACCAGCACATGGATCGGCAAAACGGAATGTGGAAATAGAGCGACACCGATTCGTCGGCCGGGAGGCCCCCCAGCCATTCCTCATAATCGTCAGCACCAACTGCCGCAGAGAAGTCTGGCACAGTCGGATAGATGGTATACCAAGGCGGCCGGGGGTCCCGGTACTTTGTCAGGATTGAGGTGTGCAAGGAGCTGTCATCCCACGTCGCTGATCCATCATTCTTTCGTTGCGCGCTCGTCCTGGTCTCTGACCTAAGTCAGTGCGTCCCGCTTATGTCGCAGTCTCGTTTGGACAGGATGGGGTCAACCACGCCGGGGAGCGCGCGTGCCATGGTTGCGCCTGAGGTGATGGTGCGGTGCCGCATTCAACGTCTGAGTACGTGACGCCAGTGCAGTGTGCTTGAGGCGTCTGCGGAAGAACTTTGCAATGCGAAATTCATGTCCGACGCAACGGACCTGTCAAGCCTCGTTCAGACGCCATCCAGGTCCAGCCAGCGGCCTTCCCTGCCGGCCGAAAAACCATACCGGCTTTAGCCACCGAGACGCTCTAAAGCTGACGTCGGCTCATTTGATGAAAGGAGGACGCCGCTAGGGGGTGCACAAGGTTCCCCGGCTTGACGTCGCTTCGAGCGAAGAGCGGCGGTGTGGCTTGTCGTCAAGCGCCGGGCAGCGTGCCCCCTACCGATATCCCGAAAAGATCGACCAAGATGGCCATGCCGACGCCACACGCGGTCTGGATGAGGCCGACCATGAAAATGCGATTGGCGCGTTCGTAGATGGGGCGCCGCAAGGAACTCATGTCGAGCAGCATGGACAGCGCTCTCATCTGCAGTGCGATGCCGAGCAGGATCGGCACTACAGCGAACAGATCGTAGAGTTGCCATGGCAAGGGGTTCGCGGCCCAATGAGTGAGGAAGCCGAGCGAAAAGGCAAGCAGGATACCCACGGCAGTGATTGTGCCGTTGCGGAAAATGGTCTCGATCGGTTCTTCCTTCGGATCGTGCTCGTCCAAGCGGCTTCCTTTCGTTGCTCTTTCCGTCGAGACTAAGTTCTCGAGAATGCTGTTCATCGCCAATTACTCGAGGCGAGCCGTAGGCAGCCGTTTCAGGGTGCGCTCCCTCTCGCTTCCGGCCGCGCAATGTACCTGCACGGCGAACTTACAGCGGCGAAAAGGTGCTGCGGCCACCATGCGACGCCTCGGACGTGCACGCCCTCTGTTCCTGGCGCAGCCCTTGCGGAGCGTACGCGCAGTGATCCTTCTCGGTAGCGCATGGCGCGGCCTGCGTTGCGGTCAGACGGGAAGCCGTCGCTGTTAAACGAGACTGTCACATATCGAACATGGCGAACCGTGTCGCACATTTCTTTTCGCAGTGACCCTCAAAAAAAGTGATTCCAGCGAGACGAAGGCGCGTCGGCCCGATTTTGGTGTCGGCCGCATCTACGCTTCAGGTTGGCATGTCGCTTGCTGCTCTATTCGGAGAGCTGCAGCGGTCCGACCGGAGTGTTTCACATGTAAACGATAATGAATCTCCTAGCAGAAAACACTATTATAAGTACATGCGGCTTTTACGCTGGCTCACCTCTCGTGTCAAGCGCTTTGGCGTCCACATATTGGAGACAATACGCACAAAATTTAGAGGAAAAGCTTGCTCTTTCGCCTCTATCCTTTTTATTCCTTCATGGAGATCTAGACATGTACATCAAGAGTCCTCTTCTCGGCTTAACTGCTCTGATGACCATTTCCGTCGGTCGAGCAGCTGGCGCCGAGCGGGAACCGGCCGAGTACATCAAGATCTGCGACGTCCTCGGCTCGGGATATTCCTATATTCCCAACACCGAGACCTGCCTGCGCATCGGCGGCTATGTCCGTTACGATATCGGCCTGGGTGACGTCCGATCGTATGACAGCGCAAGAACCTCGGACATGAGAACTGGCGAGGACCAAGGCACTTGGCGAAACAGCACACGCTTCACGTTCAAAACTTGGACCGGCCAGCAGACCGAGCTCGGCGCGTTGACGACCTATACCGAAACCCAGGTGAATTTTGGCAACAGCGCTAACTCGCATGACAGTCCTCAGAACTATGATTTCAACAGCGGCCTCGCACTGGCTTCTGCCTGGGTCGAGCTGGGAGGCCTGCGAGTTGGCAAGGAGGGGTCGGCCTTCGATACGTTTGCAAGCTACGCTGGCAACGTTCTCGATAGTATGCTCGTTCCGTCGGCCGGCTTCGACACCAACGTGGCTCAGTACCACTTCGACGCCGGCAACGGCATTTCGACTGTGATTTCGCTCGAACAAGGATCGGGCTCAGCCGGTACTATCGACAGCTATATTCCGCACGTTGTCGCCGGCTTGAAATACACGCAAGGCTGGGGCTCGATCACCGGCGTCGCGGCTTATGACAGCAATTACGAAGCTTTTGCCGGCAAGATCCGCGTCGACGTCGCTGTCACAAACCAGCTGTCGCTGTTTGGACTCTTCGGCTACGGTTCCAATGCCAGTCTCAACGAGGACTCAAACGGCGCAATTGCCAATCATGGGCGCGGCTCGTACAAAATCTGGAACGGCCAGTGGGCTTTCTGGGCGGGCGCCACCTACGAGTTTGACGAGAAAACTTCGTTCAACCTTCAGGTCTCGGGTGATCAGCTCAAGGATGCTGGTGTGGCTGCAAACGTCGCCTACATGGTCGTTCCCGGCTTCACGGTCACAGCCGAGGTCGATTACGACCACTACGGCAACTCTGGCCTCGGCCCTGCCGAGCCTACCGCCGTCAAGGGCACGAGCAAGCCGAACAGCGTCGGCGGCATTCTCCGCTTACAAGGCTCATTTTGAAATCTCTCCAGTCGCGAGCATGGCAAAGGCACTTGCCTCGACAACGCACGCATGGAGAGCTTCGTTCGCCATCTTGAAGTCTGCATCGACGTCCACGGCCCATCGTACCAACTAGAAACTGAAAGTTATGAGCCCTGTGTACTACACCTAGCCCTTGACCTGCCCGATGAACCGGCCAGGGGCCGTCAGTTCAAATTCGGGGCCGCTTAGAGGGCAGTGTGAGGCCGTGTTAGGTAAGCGCCACTGCAATGTCGAGGCCGCGACACGCCTGTCGCTTTGGACGGCTGGAATTGCCCTTCGCGGCGCCATTCATTCTCTCAACATTTACGTGATAATGCACGCTGAGTCCGAGCCGCGTGGCAGCACCCATCCTAGGTCACTATCGGGGGGCCTTAAACCTGAACAGCTCCATCGTCGCGGCTGCTGCGGAAGCAGGAGCTATCACTGGGACCCGTACTGGTGCTTGTCAGCCGCTGAGCCGCTACTTCGTCTTAGGAAGAGCATTGTCCTTGCCAAAAGCCGGCCAGTATTTCGAGATTGCCAGTGTGGCGCCGGCTGAAGAGAAATGACCATAGTCGAAATATAAAAACTCTCCTCTATCGGAATAGGCGCAGCGTCCTGCGCTGCACAGGAATTTCAGCGGATCGATGAATGTGGCGCCTTTGGTAAATGAGCGCACACGTTCGTTGATGTCGGGGTCCATCGCGATCGGCCAGGACGTATCGTCCAGATTTTGGCGCTTGGCGAAGAACGCAATTTTCCGGACGTCAGTTGGGAACTGCGGAGACTGGCCGATGACAAACACGCGCACGCCCAGGGCACGAAGCGTAGCGATTGTTTGCTGAAGACCGTCGAAACCTCTGACCTCATAGTCACTCCATCTACCGCTGAGGATAACCGTCTTGATGTCCGCTTCCAAGATGACGTCCAAGGCCTTGCGATTGAACCGGACACAATCAAGACGATCGTAAGGGTAGTAATAGAGTATCGGCGCGCAGCTGGCGTACGTATATTCAACGATGTTCGCCTGCAATCGATTTATGTTAGCACCCAAGCCGGAAACATAGTGCGCGGCGAAGGAGTCGCCCCACAAAAAAACCGTTGTTGGAAAACCGCTGGTGCGCGTGCAATCCTCCATATTTCAGCTTTCGATCCGGCTGGTGCCCTCGTTGAAACAGATGCCATTCCTCCAGTCCCCGACGGAAATGCGCCGCTGGACATAGTCCGGAAACCGTTGCGGAAAGCCGTTGCCGAGCGCCCCCGCCGCTCCGCCGGCACAAAGGACAACGATCGCGAGCGCTGAAAAGGCGAAGATAGGCCCCGGGGAGGTGAAGGCCCTCTTCTGTCGAAACGGCTGCTCTACAAACTTCCAGGAGAATGCAGCCAATGCGAGGCTTGCCACCAACATCGCACCGGTCATCAACGGATCGAGTTTTTGGAACGAAAGATAGTGCGCGAACGCATTGAGAGGCCAGTGAACAAGATACAACGAATACGAGATGAGCCCAATCCAGACCAGCGGCCGGACTTCGAGCATGCGGGTGGCGACCGTCGAGGGGGTATTTTGGCCAACATAGATCAGAAGGGCCGTTCCGATGCATGGATACAAGGCGTTGTAGCCTGGGAACGGATCACTCGCCGAAATCGCGAAGAACCCGATGGCGAGAAGGCCAAATCCGGCCACCCCCACCGACTCCATCAGGAATCGGTTGCCCAGCGGCGAGGGGCATTTGAGCATGAGCAGGGCGCCCAACATGAGTTCCCAGATTCGGGTCGGCAGCAGATAGAATCCGGCGGTGGGTGCCAGCGATGTCGCCATCACCGCCACTACGAAGCTGCAGAGAATTATCGGAAGAAGTGTCGTCAGCCAGCGCTTCCCGATGTAGCGATAGATTAGGAACATCAGGATTGGTGCGAAGATGTAGTACTGCTCCGCCACGGAAAGCGGCCAAGTGTGCAACAGTGGTAGAAGCGCGGCATCGATAGAGAAGTAACTTGACGTTTTCCAGAAGAAAACGTTCGACCAGAAGGTCGAGGTAGCTATGATGCTAAGACTGAATCCGCGCAGATCCGGTGGCAGAAGAATGAACAATGCCGCAATGCAGGTGAGAAGCATCACAAAGACGAGCGCCGGCAGAATGCGCCGGGCACGGCGCCAGTAGAAGTTGACGATGGAAAATTGGCCGCGTTCAAGGTCATCCAGGAGGCTTCCGCTGGTTAGGTAGCCGGAGATGACGAAGAAGATATCGACCCCGCTAAAGCCACCCGGGATCGCCGAAATTCCGAAATGAAAGAGTACGACCGGAAGTACAGCAACGGCCCTAAGGCCCTCGATATAGCGCCTATATTGCATCCAGCGGTTCCTTTTATTTTAATCAGGACGCGATTGGAAGCTTTCAATCTCCGGTAGGAGTGCTGCCGAGATAAGGGCGGTATCAGCCACCTTTATCCGTCCCGAATGCTCTGTAAGTTGCAACTGGTACAGAAGCACGATCGCCATCGCCGGCCTTGACGGCCTGATTGTCGAGCAGATCGCGCGGATCGTTGACCATCACGGCCAGGTTATGTCCTGTCGAACAACCAAGCGGCTGTTTGAAGGATTCTTCATTGGGTAAGGCACCATATGAGGGACAGACCGGCGGACGGGCGTGATAGACAATCGCCTCAATTCGCACTGAGCCGGCGTCGTGTTGATCGCGCAATTGAATGTTGTCTTCTTCGATTGCCAACTGCCTGGCCTGATGGGCTACCCCTGTGCTGAGCTGGGGCGAACCGCTGATGAGGAGGTGGATGGCATCGAACCGGCCGCGACTGGCCTTGTCTAGGAAAACACGCAAACGCTGCCGTTCGGAAGCGCGCAGGCTTTGCAACGTCAGGACGGTGGTCTCCTCTCGGACAAGCATTGGTGCCGATGGTTCGACATCAACTGGCGTAGTGCTTGTGCAGCCACTTACGCTTGGTGCCAGAGCGACAAAGAGGATTATAAAACGCAACATCTTTGGATGACACTATTCGATGATGAAGCCGAGACCGCCCTGGGCGCTTGGCGCGCCCGCACGGATAGCAGCGCGGTCTCGCGGGGGACTTGTCACGGAATTCGTCGGAGCGCCCCCTCCGTTCAAAGCCGGTGCCGCCCGCTCGGTCGGTGCGCTCATCTGGTTTGGGTTGGAGCCTGGTCTTACAATGTAAGGCGTAACTAGAATGACCAGTTCTGACTCCTCTTTTTGAAACGAGGTCGAGCGAAAAAGCGGTCCCAGGATCGGCAGTTCTCCGAGCCAGGGAAAGGCCCTGACATCATTGTTGACGTTCCGCCTGATTAGACCGCCGATTGCGAAGCTCTGGCCGCTGGCGAGTTCGACGACCGTATCGGCTCGGCGCGTGGAAACTGCCGGCACGGAAATTCCGTTGATTTGCACGGCACCTTGCGTCGACAGTTCACTGACTTCGGGCGTTACGTGAATGTTGATTTGATTGTTGCTGAGAACTGTCGGCACAAATTCCAGACTGACGCCGAAGTGACGGAATTCAACCGATACCTGCCTGTTTTCCTGCAGGACAGGAATGGGAAATTCGCCGCCCGCGAGAAAGCTGGCCTTTTCACCCGACATAGCGGTGAGGTTCGGCTCAGCCAGGACGGAAGCTATGTGCTCCTTGGCGAGCGCGTCGAGAACCGCGCTGACGTTGACGGCACCGTTGTCGAATCCGATTTCTGCTGTACCGCCACCCTGGGTTGAACCAGACCCAGCGCTTGCAGCGCTTCCGCTTAGAACGCCCACTTTGAAATTGCCGATTTGACCGAAGGCGGACAAGTTGACGCCGAGTGACTTCATGGCGCTGCGTGAGACTTCGGCTACGCGCACGCTGAGGTTAACTTGCAGGGATCCAGCGACCTTGATGTTGTTGACGACTTGCGCTCCGTCGCCCAGATATTGCTCAGTGACTCTTTTTGCGGTGTCGGCGACCTCTGCGTCGGGCGCCGTCCCGCTAAGGATTGCGCCGCGCGGCGTATAGTTGACGCGGATGGGATAGTCGCCGACCTGCTCCCGCAACATGGCGCGTAAATCCCCGATCGGTTGCGTGACAACGATACGCAATTCGGCGAGAGGCTCGCCATTGCCATCCAAGGCGAATAGGCTGGTCCGCCCCGATTTCTTGCCAAAGACGAAGATTGTTTTGCTCGATGGCGCCTGAAAATCCGCGATCGTGGGGTCAGCAACAAAGATGGTCGTGGCTGGCGCGGGCAGATGAACGGTCTCCCCGAGCGAAGAGGAAAGGGTCAGCGTGGCGTTGATGCTATTCGAAGCCGCATGCGGCGGGCCTTTGTCCTGCTTGTTTTGCGCCGCGACACCAAGTGGGAAAGTCACAATAAGCGCGCAGAGGAGATGGCCCAGGTAACGGGGCACTGCAGGTCTTGTAACCTTGTTGGCGATCGCCCGCCAATTGAGCGCAGGGCAAGGATGTTGAAGGATCAGCAAAATAGATCTTCTTTCGATTCGACAAACTATGCGGACGAGGCGTCAGTCAATTCTAGGATGTAACCAATGCCTCGGATGGTCTTGATCCGTGGCGTTGCACCTGATCTGGTCAGATGTCCCCGTAAACGATAAATTCCGACTTCAAGCGCGTTGGCAGACACGTCGTCGTTGAATGAATAGAGGTGATCTTCCAATTGCGCACGGGGCACGATGCGGCCTGCCCGGTTAAGCAGGTGCTCTAGAATACAGAGTTCGCGACGTGCGATCATCATTGGGTGCCCATCAACGAAAACCTGGCGGGCGACCGGATCAAAGTCGAGATTGCCAAATACGAGCCTCAGGTCGGTCATCTGTGTCGCCCGGCGCAGAATGGCTCTCATTCTGGCAATAAGCTCATCGGTAGAGATGGGTTTGAGCAGAAAGTCGTCCGCACCACCGTTGAAGATCGCAATTCGCTTATCGAGATCGTTAAGGCTGCTCATAATGACGGCAGGAACTGAATGCCCGTGGGTCCTCAACTGCCTCAGCCAACCCAAGCCATCGCCATCTGGCAGAGCCAATTCCAGCAGGAGAATTTCATAGCTGGCGCAAGAAAATGCACTCGAAGCCAGTTCCAGAGTACCAACGACATCAACGACGAAGCCGCCATCCCCGAGCGCAAGTCGCATGGCGCGCGCAAGATCCGCATGATGATCCACGAGCAGCGTTCGCATTTCATCTCCTCTCGAAGAGGGACGGCCCATCGAACGCGTCACCGGCGGCCATCTGATCGGAGCACACGGCGCGCAACTCGTCGCAGCTCTCGGAACTGGTCCGAGTCGGAGGGACATGCAAGTCGCTCGGTGGCAATAGGCGCGGGTGAGGACCAACTGACGGGCTCAAATACGCCGGTCGGCGAACCCACGAGGCCAGCAACCCGCGTGCGATTTCTCGTTGCATCATCTCTCCTACGTGCAGCCCCTGCGCTCGCAAGGCAGCGTCGCGGCTCAGAGCCCGATTCCCACAGAGGGTAGGGTTAGCTTTCGAGAAACTGATTGAACAAATCGATTATTTGGATCGAATCCATCCACGGTATGGATGCAGCGCACCATCTTCAACGACTGCGGCGTCCTGATGCACTGTTGTGTCTGTCGTGCTCTGCTTTTTTCGCTGTCCTTCAAGGCTGGCGAGCCTGGTGGAACCTGCGCGTCATTGGCTTGGTAGCTTGAATGCTCAACAACGGAGCGCCCTGCGCAAAGCCGCTCTCATTTCCAAAAAGCCTTGCAATCTGGTTGGAGCACTTCGCGCTCGACACCAAAATAGGCGAGGAAAACTGACGTCTGACAGGGATGTACATGCAACAGCCGATTTGCAGCACCAGCAAACGACCGCGTTCAGGCTGAAGATCGACGACCAACGGCTCCTCGATTTCCGCACCGACCGCTTTTACAAGCTCTTCCTGTGCGGGCGGATGCCGGCAAACAGCAGCACAGGGTCAGCGAAACCGGGAGCGGGCCTGCTTGATCGCCATGATCACATTGCCGCTGTCGCGCGTGCGGAGCGGAATGCAATCGGTCCAGCCGGCGGCAATCCGGTCAGCACTATCGTCTGCACGAAGCTCCCTGACGAAGACGTGCCCGAATGCGCTCAACAAAGCCGGGCGGCGGATCTTTCCAATCGCCGAAGGTGCGGGCTGGCACCGAGCGGCGAACTGCGAACTCATTCCTGCCCGGCGGCGCTGGCCGCCGCGAGCGTCGATGCGGACCCAGCCGCTCCGAATCCTCCCACAACACGATGAGCCCGTCGCGGACATCGCTGCCGTAACAGCGGCTGCGGCTCTTGCCCGCAGACGGCCTCTGCTCACGACGGTTCATAAGACGGATCGCGCGCTTGCGAATAATAGCCGGTTACCGCCTCGAACTCATCCAGAATGCGCCGCTTGTCAACGCCGCAATAAAGCTCCACGATCGCCGCTTCACCGTGTCGCCATGCTTAGCCGCGCCATCCTTCCCCCGAACCGGAATGGCACGACCTGTCCATCCCCTTTGGAACAGGACACTATTGGTAACATTTTGCTTGAGGCAATGCGGCTCGTTGCCTTCCTTTTCGCTGACCGGAAGGGTACCGGAAGTCGTCTATCGCATCTTACCCGCTGAAAGCGGCAACACCTCGACCTCAATCGCAGATCATAGGAAATAGACGATCGCGTCGGGGCCTCAGCATCGGTTCACCGGGTTTCCGTCATCGACTGAAGCGAATTGCCCCATCGACCGTCACCGGGTGGGCCGCGATACGTCGCCGTATATGATTAGCGAGCGCACGTAGCGGAGCCATAGCTCTCCACCCAGCCATGTTCCCCTAGTTGGAAAATGTCCGGCGGACCAGAGGTGCTGTCGTCAGCTTTTCCTGAATAGCGGCCAAGGCAATCCCTACCAGTCCATCACCACCTTGCCGGAACTGCCGCTCTTCATCGCATCGAAACCGATCTGAAAATCGTCGATGCCGATGCGGTGGGTGATCAGGCCGGAGACATCCAGCGGACCCTGCACAAGCGCGATCATCTTGTACCAGGTTTCGAACATCTCGCGGCCGTAGATGCCTTTGAGATGCAGCATCTTGAAGATGACCTTGTTCCAGTCGATCTCGAAGCCGGTCGGCGCGATGCCCAGAATGGCGATCTTGCCGCCATTGTTCATGGTGTCGATCATGTCGCGGAAAGCGGGGGCGGCGCCTGACATTTCGAGCCCGACGTCAAACCCCTCGGTCATGCCGAGCACCGGCATGACGTCGCGCAGCTTCTCCTTCGAGGCGTCGACGACATGCTGGACGCCGAGTTTCTTGGCTAGCGCCAGCCGCACCGGGTTGATGTCGGTGATGACCACTTTGCGCGCGCCGACGCATTGGGCGACGAGCGCGCCCATGATGCCGATCGGCCCGGCGCCGGTCACCAGCACATCCTCGCCGACCAGATCGAAGGACAATGCGGTGTGGACGGCATTGCCCAAGGGATCGAAGATCGCGGCAATCTCATCGGGCACATCGTCGGGGATCGGCACGACATTGTGCTGCGGGATCGCCAGATACTCGCCGAAGGCGCCTGGACGGTTGACGCCGACGCCGAGTGTGTTGCGGCACAGATGCCCTCGCCCGGCGCGACAGTTGCGGCAATGGCCGCAGACGATGTGGCCTTCGCCCGATACACGCTGGCCGACCTTGTATTCGGTGACCGCTGCGCCGAAATCGGCAACGGTGCCGACGAATTCATGGCCCGTCACCATCGGCACCGGCACCGTCTTCTGCGCCCACTGATCCCAATTGTAGATGTGCACGTCGGTGCCGCAGATCGCCGTCTTCTTGATCTTGATCAGCACGTCGTTGGGGCCGATTTCCGGCACCGGCACCTCTTCCATCCAGATGCCCGGTTCGGCCTTGGCCTTCACAAGCGCCTTCATCATGTTCGACATCAGGATTTCCCTATTCCGTGATTGCGCTTCTGGCGAGATAGCCTGCACAACGGGAAGGTAGGCCACTAACTCGTTTGAACGTCCGGAATGGTCAGCCCCGCCTGCTCGGCCTCGCGGCGCAAATTCTGACGGGGCCTGGGGCCGATCTGCTGGATCACCAATCCGGCTGCCAGTGAGCCAAGGTCGCCGCAAGTCTGCAGGTCGCGGCCTTGCGTGTAGCCATGCAGGAAGCCGGCGGCATAGAGATCGCCGGCGCCCGTCGTGTCGACCAGTTCCTTGATGGCGGTCGCCTTGATCACCACGGTCTCGTCGCCGCGCACGATCACCGAGCCTTTTTCCGAGCGGGTGACGGCGGCGATCCGGCAATCCTTGCGGATCTGGGCCAGCGCCTCGTCGAACGACGATGTCTGGTAGAGCGACTTGATCTCGTGGCTGTTGGCAAAGACGATGTCGACCGTGCCCGAGCGCATCAGGTCGAGGAATTCGTCGCGGTAGCGGTCGACGCAGAACGAATCCGACAGCGTCATCGACACTTCTCGGCCTGCCGCGTGCGCCAGCTTCGCCGTCTGGCGGATTGCCTCCTTGGCGCGCGGCGGGTCCCACAGATAGCCTTCGAAATAGGTGACCTTGGCGCCGGACGCCTTGTCGGCTTCGACATCCTCAGGGCCAAGCTCGACGCAGGCGCCGAGATAGGTGTTCATCGAGCGCTCGCCGTCGGGCGTGACGAAGATCATCGAGCGCGCCGTCGGCGGCTCACCCTTGAGCGGCGTGGTGCCGAAGGCGACGCCCTGCGCATGGATGTCGTGGGCGTAGATTTCGCCCAGCGCATCGTTGGAGACCTTGCCGAAGAAGGCCGCGCGGCCGCCAAAGCTGGCGACGCCGGCCGCCGTGTTGCCGGCGCTGCCGCCGGACGCTTCGATCGCCGGACCCATGCGGCTGTAGAGCAGTTCGGCGCGTTGTGTGTCGATGAGGTTCATCGCGCCCTTGATGATGCCGTTGGTCTCGAGGAATTCCTCGTCGCACTGGGCGATGATGTCGACAATGGCATTGCCGATGCAAAGCACGTCATAATCCGGCATCAAAATCTCCGCCAAAACCCGAGCCGGCTTCTTGCCACGCCGGCCGGGCGTGGTCTCGCGAGTTGAAATGGGTTGCCGCATGCGCTTGATCCAGCCGCCCTCACGCAGCTGCCGGTCCGGCTTCACGCAGCAAATCGTCAGCTTTGTCCGTCTTCTCCCAAGTGAACTCAGGCTCTTCACGCCCGAAGTGTCCGTATGTCGCCGTCTTGCGGTATATCGGCCGTAAGAGATCAAGCATCTTGATGATGCCTTTCGGTCGGAGATTGAAAACCTCGAGAACAAGGCGCTCGATCCTTTTTTCCTCGATCCTTGCGGTTCCGAAGGTATTGACCATGACAGAAACCGGACTGGCCACGCCGATCGCGTAGGCAAGCTGAACCTCGCAGACCTCCGCAAGGCCGCTGGCAACGATGTTCTTCGCGACATACCGGGCGGCATAGGCCGCCGAGCGGTCAACCTTGGATGGGTCCTTGCCCGAAAAGGCACCGCCGCCGTGACGCCCGGTCCCACCGTAGGAATCGACGATGATCTTCCGTCCTGTGAGGCCGCAGTCGCCGGCAGGCCCACCGACCACGAACCGCCCTGTTGGGTTGACCAGAAATCTGATCCCCGAAGTATCCAGGTGGGCCGGCAGGACCGGTTTTATGATCTCCTCAATGACGCCTTCGCGGACCGTGGCTTGTGAGAC
Source organism: Mesorhizobium sp. M1A.T.Ca.IN.004.03.1.1 (assembly GCF_003997555.1). Classification (NCBI taxonomy): domain Bacteria; kingdom Pseudomonadati; phylum Pseudomonadota; class Alphaproteobacteria; order Hyphomicrobiales; family Phyllobacteriaceae; genus Mesorhizobium; species Mesorhizobium sp. M1A.T.Ca.IN.004.03.1.1. Next base: position 38,263 of record NZ_RZTV01000015.1, read on the forward strand.
CGCTTCGTCATGCTGCGTTGACAGGACTATGGTATCCAGCGCCACCGGGCGGAGCCCTTCGTAGCGTACCGACACTTGAGATTTCACGTCCGGACGCAGCCAGCCAAGCTGTCCCGCTTTCCGGACCTCGGCCTGTCTTTTCGTCAAATGGTGAGCGAGTTGGATCGGCAGGGGCATCAATGTATCCGTCTCGTTGCATGCGAATCCAAACATGATGCCCTGATCCCCTGCCCCTTGCCCGAGATCCTGCCCTCGTCCTTCATCAACGCCCTGGCTTATGTCGGGCGACTGCTCGGTGAGGGCCAGAACGACGGCGCAACGTCGACCATCAAAGCCAATCGCATCATCGTCGTAGCCAATATCGAGTATCGTATCGCGGGCGACTTGGCTGTAATCGATGTGGGCATGGCTGGTGATCTCGCCAGCCACAACGACCATCCCCGTCTTCACCAACACTTCACAGGCGACGCGCGCCTTCGGATCGGTGCGCAGGACCGCATCGAGAATGGCATCGGAGATGTTGTCTGCCATCTTATCGGGGTGTCCCGCGCCGACGGATTCGGAAGAGAACACGAACTGCCTGGTCATAAAAATGCCCTCGCTTCAAGTGCTGGAGTTAGTGAGGAGTTTCTGGATTGGGGTGGCTTATCGGTCGGGGATGCCGGGAACATCGAACGCAGTGCAGAAGTCGGCAACGTCTCTTCGTACGCTCGCATGAACTTCCTGGTCATCGGGCTGGCGGCAGACCGAGTCGATGAAAGCGGCGATCTGCACCATCTCCGTTTCGCGCATGCCCATGGACGTCACCGCTGGTGTCCCTAAGCGGATGCCGCTTGTCAGCGCCGGATGCCGCCGGTCGCCCGGGACCATATTGAAATTCGCAATGATGCCTGCACGCGATAAGCGCTCCGCATAGGCTTTGCCTGACAGCGACCGGTCCCGAAGATCAAGGATCAGCATGTGATTGTCAGTGCCCCCGGTGACGAGTTCATAACCTCGCTCCAGAAGTGCCTGGGCCAGAGCCTTGGCTCTGTGGACGATCTGCTGACCGTAGACACGAAAGGACGAGTTCGCTGCTTCCTGCAAAGCGACGGCAAGCGCGGCGATAGTATTCATATGCGGTCCGCCTTGCAGAAGAGGGAACACGGCGCGGTCTATACGTTTGGCCAGATTGTGTTTGCTCTTCGGATGATGGAGGGGCTGATAACGGTCTTCATTCCTTGATAAAATGAAGCCACCCCGGGGACCGCGGATCGACTTGTGAGAGGTGCTGGTGACCACATCGCAATGGGACACGGGGTTCGGATGCACTCCTGCGACAACCAGGCCGCAGATGTGGGCGATGTCAGCCACCAGATACGAGTTCACCTCCGAAGCAATTTCGGCCATTGCCGCGTAGTCAAAAATACGCGGATAAGCAGTTCCGCCGACCCAAATTAGCTTCGGGCGTTCCCGCTTGGCGGTCTCGCGCAAGTGGTCATAGTCAATTTGCTGTGTCTTTTCGTGCAGCCTGTACGGGACGCGCTGATAATCGCTGCCGGAAAAATTGACGGACCAACCGTGGGTCAGATGGCCGCCTTCGGGTAAAGGCAAGCCCATGACTTTGTCACGGGGGCTCAAAAGCGCGCGATAGACAGCCTGGTTGGCTGGCGAGCCTGAATAAGGCTGGACGTTGGCGTGTTCACTGCCAAATAGCGCTTTCAGGCGCTCGATCGCGAGGGTCTCAAGCTCATCGACGATCTCGTTTCCGGCGTAGTAGCGCGCACCGGGGTATCCCTCGGCATACTTGTTGGTGAAAATCGACCCGGTCGCTTCCAACACCGCCGAGGAGGCAAAGTTCTCGGAGGCGATCAGTTTGAGAGTTGTCCGCTCCTGACGCTCCTGTCTTAGAAGCAGTTCGTGAACGCGGGAGTCGACGGCGGCTAAGTGAGGCCGCCCGTAAGTATCGGGCTGCGCGATGGCGCCGCCGGCGGAGTTATCCATGGTAGTCGCGCTCCATTTGGACTGATCTATTTCACGATCAAGCAGGCGGTCCCTTCAACCGCGCGTCTTGTATTGCTTCCAGGCGTTGTAGGTCTCTTTTATGATGGCCATCATCGTGGGGCAGGAGATCGACCACCAATTGAGCCAGCCCGCCATCCTTGCCTCCTGCTTGCATATGGTACGAAGACTGCGGACGTTGTTCGTTGCAGCAAAGAAAGTTGGCTCTGACCAGCCGCCGAACGTGGCGTCGAACCTGCTCGCGAGGCAGACTGGTAATATCGGCCAGCTCGCCGACGGTTAGATCCGCATGCGCGCAAAGGCCCAGGATGCGAAGGCGATCAAGATGCGCTGCCGTCCTTAGGCGATTTACCAGTGTCAACATTGGTTGGCATCAACCCGGACGGGATGCAGCAAGCCGCTAGCCCTTCTATCCCCATCAATCCGCATGAGACCTCTCTCGTCATTTGCTGTAAATCCGCTGGTATGGATGCTAATGGAAGATGGATCACAGTCCTTTCTACGACTAAGACGCCAGATATTGGGGCTAATGTACCACCTGACAGGAGACTACACTCACGAACATTATGTGAATTTTTTTTAACGTTGCTGAGAATCAAGGGTGAGGTTTGGCGAATGTCTCGCCGTCGACTGTCGAATCCTGCCCGACGGGATTATGGGGTGCGTAGCCTGCTTGTCCTTTCCACATGACCAGCGACGATGGGGCGAAGGCGGCAGACATAGCTCTGGAGCATGCTGCGGTGTCTTTGGCCTGAAGCCGAGAAAGGCGGACCGTGGCTTCCGCGCCGCTGCCGGGAGCCCGCGAACAGGCCAAGTGGATCAGCCGGGTGTTGCCGTCATAGAGCGTGAGACCCAAAGCTGGCCAGCCCCGCCCTAGGCTGACGCACCGCTCAGCGTCCACCTTGCTCTCGAAGCCCATCGGCATAGCGCCGATAACGACTTGACCGCGTGCGTGTCGACGAGCGATCGGTGAGCGCAAGGATCGAGGGTGCAGTGCAGGATAATGCTGTTTTAAATCAGCGCTGTTTTCAGCCGACTGCCTTGAGCGTGGGCACAAGGATATAGGCCCAAGGCAGGAGATCATCGTCTGGCTGTTCGGGAGGCCGCCCTGGGCGCGCGACAGCCGTTCCTTCGGCTGCGCCGCTCCGCCACCATCCGCGCCGTGCCTTCCGGAGACCATTCCCGCTGCCGGCCGGCGCCCGTGAAAACCTCGACCCGGCGCACCGGCTCGAGATGGCTGGGCTCAGCGTAACTCTGAAGTCGTCATATACCGAAGCCTTCACAGACTTCGGACATCCCCCTCACAGTCCGATCCAGATGGCGTCAGGAACACCGCTTGCGTTGATGCGGATGAACCCCTGCTTGTGCCACAATGACCCTTATGTCAGCGCGCGAGCCAAAGCTTCCGCGCAAGGCGACGGCTAGGATAAGGCAATGCCGACGAAGGGCACATTGCTTGCCACACTCTGGAATGATGGCATGCTCGGAAGGCCTAGGCTTTGCTCAGGGCCGCCTGCAAGGCGCGCTTTGAGGTTATTCACATAGCCTTCTGCGTAGTCCTGCGCCGTCGAGACCGAAAGATCAATGCCTGCCGCCAAGGCCTCTTCCATCAGGTGCTTTACGAGCCCATTTCGAATGGCCAGCTTGACCTCGGGGCCTGCGATAAGGCCGATCGCCTGCGCGGCCATATTGAGGCCAGCTTCCTCCAGCGCTCGCTTCATATCGCCTCCGTTAATGGCCGTACGCAGGAGATTGGCTGCTTGCGACTCAGCCTCGAGAACCATCGAGGCAAGATCGGCTACTTGTCCGAGGCCCGGAATGAAGCTGAGCAGTCCCACCGCCGTTGCCGCCAAGTCGAGCACTTTCGTCTCGATTTTGAGCACGGAGTCGACGACGTGCATGACGGCCCCGCCGTTCTTTTTGGCTGACTTAATGTCAGGCTGGTCCATCAGGCCCATCTTCATGTCCGCGACGGCATTCTGCTCTTCTGCGGTTTGGGCGCCGTGGGTGATTGGCTGCTGAACGTTGCGGTTCGCAGACGACATGTTTGTGCAAAAATGGGCAAAGTCTTTTTTGCTGATATTGCCGGAATCAACCGTATGCCCGCCGCCAAAGTCGAAGAATTTATGATGGGTCTTATAGCCCGTGATCGAATTGTTCAGGAGGCCAAACAAAAGCGGATCTGAAAGGAGCTGAGAGGCTGCTTCCCGCACTTTCGGATCAAGGCTCTTGTCGTCTTTCATTTTCGCCAGTTTGTCGCGAGTCAGAACACCGCTTCCAAAGAACGTGTCCTGATGGTCCTTGATCATCTCGACCGTATTCAGCTCAGTTTGCGTGAGGCTCATCGACGATGAGGCGACTTGCAGGAAATCCTCTTTGTGCATCTTCCCTTTCGAGCCACCGCACAACTGGTTCCAAGCATCGGGGTGATCGAGGAAATATTGCGCCGCCGCAATGACCTGGGGCGGAAATTTGCCGTTTTTCGATTCGCCGCCGACCATTTTCTTGAACTCATCCAGACTCAGGTCCTTGGACAGATTTTCGGAGTACCGGTAAAACTCCCGCAAGGCATCGCTCAAGGTCATGACCGAAGGCTGCAAACCTCCGCTGCCGTCGGATGGTATGTAGTTCTGCTCGTAGCTTCGCGCTTGGGCTTCCTGAAATGCAGCAACTTGTGGGTGGTGGTTTGAAAATCCGGCCAAGTCCTTGGCGTTGATCTTGCCTCCACAGCGGCCGTCGCCCTGCGAGCCAATCGCATAAAAAAGTCCCGAATCCTGCTGCAGTCCCTGGATCGCCGCTTTCAGATCCGGTGGCGTAGAGGGATCATTGGCTTTGTCGGTCAACGACTTCCAAGTAAGCGGGCATTGGTCCTTGTGACGGTTGAGTACCGCAACAATCTGCAACTCAGCCGTGGTCAGCGACCCACCGTTCCACGTGATTCCGGGGCTCGGCCTGGGAGCCGGCTCGATCTTCGGAGTGACGCCGAGCAGATGTTGGGCTTCAGTCGCCTTGGAGCGTTGCGATTGGTCCTCCTTGAGAGCCGCCCTCATATTTGGCGGCAGCAGATCCAGTGGGTGTTGCTCCAAGCCATTCAATGTCAAGACATCCGGTGCCAGATGGCCCAAAGGGTCCTGCCGCAATTTATCCATTGTCGAATCAAGATTCGACGCTGGCAGATCCCCTTGCGCGAAAGAGCCGGGCTTGTCTGCCAGCACACAAGTGGACAGCATCGCTTCGAAGCACGATGCACTTTGCTGATGCTGGGTCGCAAAATGGGAAACTTTCAGGCCCGGCCAACCCCTTGCGGACTGTAGCGAATTTGAGCGGTAGAAAGTTGAAAGATTACTGGCCGACATTATGCATCCTCAGACGTGACGTTGAAATCCCCACAAGAGACCCCGACAGAAGATCCCTTGCGTTTCACAAAATTCGACAATTCCAAGCGTCGGCAGGTCACGAATGCGCCTGCCCTGCCTTCAATTGCTGTGTTCCGGGCCGGCTCCAAGGTTCGGTCCAACACAATGGCCGGAGTCACCGCGAGAGCTGCCGGGACTCATCATGAGCGGATTAGCTTTCGAGAAACTGACGAGTTTGCGAAGAGTTCACAAAGGGGTAGCCGCAGTCATGTTCTTCAGAGCTGCGGGAAATCCTCAATGTTCATTTCTTGCCCAGCTCAGGCTTCCCGCCAACGCTATCCTGTTGTGGGATGTCAGAAGAATAAGAAGCATCCGGTCGTCCGTCGCGAACGACCGTAGTGGAGGAGCCGCGAAACAAGATCAGCACTGATTCCTTTGGCGTTGCCGCTATGTGAGTCTGCGCCTGCGCCTGCGCCACCAAGCCGTTAAAGGTCTGCTCCACGAGTGCGACGAAGCGCGGTGGACCGGAAACGAAGACGAGGCCATTGCCTGGCACGGGTTTGACCACATAGCGCTCGTCGGAGATATCAAGCTTGTCGAGAGCCCCCTTGAACGCATCGAAGCGAATCGACGTCATCAAAAGCATTCGAGTTTGCGATTCTTGTGCAGCAGACACATAGAGCACAAGGCCGTCATAGTACCATTGTAGACCGTAAAGGTTCGTCAAGCGGTCGAGGAACGCGCGCGGTGGCAAATCAGGCATACGTCCGCGAATTCGCCCCTTCACCGCAGGACTGATGTTGACCCTGATATTCAGGTTGTTGCCGAATTCCTGCAACGCTGCAGCGAGCTCCTGATCCAGAACCGTGTATCTATAGGGTGTCGCCGGAAGGGACAGCGGGACTGCATGCGCCGGGTGAATCCCGGTGGACAGAAAAAACCCGGCACAAAGAAGTCTCAAAACATGCAGGGTGACGGGTTGGATAAGCGTTCTCGGCATGTCGCACTGATAAACCAAACGCTGAAATCATCACAAGTGACTAAATTGCCGAAGAGATTTTAGATTGTCGAAATGACGCCGCCGTTAGTCAGCTTGTTGTCAGCTTGCCCCCCTAGGAGTGTTGCGCCGACACCGGGTGATGAATGGGCGGGGCTCGCCCGGTCAGAGAGAGCAACCGAGTCCTTACATGATGATGCCTGTCACGTCGATCTCTGCCACTCTAACGGCTGGCCTCCCCAGGGTCGGATCACCGTCGATTGTCGAGCAGGCCCAGTTTGAGCGCGCCTTAGGGCATGCAGCCGACTCGCTGAAAAACGATGCCGCCGCGGGGCCAGCGAGTGCGGCGCCAGTTGCTGCGGCGATGGATGTTCAGCGCGCGGCTGCGCCGACGAGCGGCATGGGCGATCGCGTGTTGCAGACGATTTCCTCCCTATATCCACACAACACTGTTTCCTTCCCCGCGCTCGACCATGACATAGCCCTTTCGAAGGGCGCTCTACCGGGACCGGCGCAGAAGCTTCCCGTTCCAGGTGAGGCGGGAACCGGAATCTCGGGCATTCCCCAACAAGGGCAAGACTTCGAAACGATGATGGCTGGTCTTCGGGATGTTTACAACGGCGTCACCCAGGTGGCGCTTATCTCCAAAGGCGTCAGCGGCGTCACATCATCCGTGAATAAACTTTTGAAGGAAGGCTGAACCGCGCGCATGATTGGCTTGGCCGAGGGCGAAATCATGCGTGGCCTGTCAGGGTGGCGGTCGGTTAGACTTGTCATGCTGCCAGTTCTCGTCGCCCTCACTGCTTGCAAAGCCGACCTCTACACGCAATTGCAAGAGCGTGAGGCAAATGAAATGCTCGCACTTCTTGAAGACAACGGGGTCGCCGCGATCCGGGTGGTCGCCAAGGATGGAACCAGCACGATCCAGGTTGACGAAAAGCTGCTCGCCTTCTCAATCAACCTTCTGAACGCCAAGGGGCTGCCGCGCCAATCCTTCAAGAACCTCGGTGAGATATTCCAAGGATCAGGCCTGATTGCCTCGCCGACCGAAGAGCGTGCCCGTTACGTGTATGCCCTGAGCGAAGAGTTGTCGCGGACGATCAGCGATATCGATGGCGTTTTTTCTGTACGTGTTCACGTCGTGCTGCCGCATAACGACCTTGTGCGAGCCGGTGCCACGCCATCCTCGGCCTCGGTGTTTATCAGGCACGACGCAAAAACAAATGTCGCGGCTCTGCTGCCAAAGATAAAGATGCTTGTAGCCGACAGCATCGAAGGCCTGTCCTACGATAAGGTGGAAGTGGTTTTGGTGCCGGTAGAACGGTCCGCACACGAGCAACGGCCCGATCCGACTGCTGTTTTGCCACAAGCATCACTACCTCTTCCTGCGCCACTTCTGGCGACCGTAACAGGTTTTGCCGCAGCCGTATTCGGCGTGGCCTGTTATCTCTTGATCGGCGTTGTTACGCGTCGGCGCAAGCAATCAACCGGCGTTTCCAAGGTCGAGGGGCGCCGGGATGCTTCTGCTGTCGAGGCCATTCGCAAAAGAATGCCTGCAATTGGACGTGGGTGACATCTCATTGCCAATGCCTATACAGACCGCCCGACCTGATGGTCCGCACTTTCCGGGCGCGAGCGAGCTTGCGGCTTCGGCCCATCCAACCCGTCTTGCGGCGCGTCTTGATCCAGCGTTATCGGCCGAAACGTTAGTGAAGTTGCAGAAGTGTTCCAGACTGCATCCAAGGCTGGCAGAATTGCTGGGCAACGATGACGTGGATCTGAACCACATCGGCTGCAGGCCGGACCTTCTACGCGGGCATGATCCATATCGAGCGGCCCTTCTTGCTGGTAGTATCTGGCATGCCCGTTCGCTGGTCGCGTTTGTCTCTCAGCCTGAGCTTGCCATCCTTGTTAAACGCATCGGCGTGGAGGCACACGCATTCGGAATCCGACACCTGCTGCATGCTGTTGACAAAAGACTGATCTCGGACCCAGAAAAACTCGCTCAGCAAATCGAATACGATGGACACGCATGTCTTGGGGCTTGGCTCCAGGACAGTTCAGCTACCGAGCGTAACCGCGTGCTTCTTCGATTGCCCGAGGGGACTGCCGCGGAGACTCCAGCACCTGAGCATTGGACCGACGCCGGCCAATTGCTTTCACTTGTAGTAGCTCATTTTGAGACAGAGACCCCGGTGAAATGACAGTCGAACTTTCCGAGGGGCCAATAGCGCCGCAGATGCGTCCAGTCGGACCACTGATACCCGCGAGCGAGCTCGAAACCTGGCACAGCGCCGCGCAAGCCCTTGCCGCGGCAGAACGGCATCGGCAGCGCGTTCGAAACTGGGCACGCGCGGTTTACCAGCGGGCGTGGGCGCGCGGCCACATGGAGGGCTCGAATGCAGGCACCGAGGAGATGGCAGGGTTGATTGCGGAGACAATCTCCGAAATCGCGCGACGAAAGGCGGCTCTGGAGCAGGAATTGCCGCAGCTCGTGATGGAAATATTGAGCGATCTTATCGGCGCTTTCGATCCGGGCGAGCTATTGGTGAGGGCTGTTCGTCACGCCATAGAGTGTCAATACAGCGGCGCCGACGTTTGCCTTCATGTTTCTCCCATGCAAGTCGACATGCTTGCACGAGAGTTTGCTCGATGCGACGGCCAGGATGGTCGACCAAGGGTGCGGATCGAGCCCGACCCGACATTGTCGCCGCAACGCTGCGTGCTGTGGAGCGAGTACGGCAATGTTGACCTTGGACTTGACGCCCAGATGCGCGCGCTGCGCCTTGGTTTCGGGACGCTCTGTGAGAAAGGCGAGCTATGAGAAAGCCCGTCCCAGAACATAACGCTGACGCCGACACTCGAGCTCTCGTTCCAGCAATCTCGTCTTTGAGGGCTGCGGCCAAGCGAATTGACACGCGTGCGGTGCGCGGTCGGATCACGCGGGCTATCGGCACACTGGTTCATGCCGTCTTGCCAGACACTCGTATTGGGGAACTTTGCCTCCTAGAGGACCCGCGAACCGGGCTGTCGCTCGAGGCCGAGGTGATCGGCCTGTCGGGTGATGGTGTATTGCTGACACCGATCGGGGACTTGGTGGGCCTATCCAGCCGCGCAGAGGTCGTGGCCACTGGCCGAATGCGTGAGGTGCCCGTCGGCGGCGATTTGCTCGGTCGCGTGATCGACAGTCGTTGCCGCCCATTGGACGGCAAAGGCGAAATCAAGACCGTCGAAACTCGGCCCCTGCATGGCAGAGCCCCCAATCCGATGACGAGGCGCATGATTGAGCGGCCATTCCCGCTTGGGGTCCGTGTCCTCGATGGTCTGCTGACGTGCGGCGAGGGCCAGCGGATCGGGATTTATGGCGAGCCAGGTGGTGGCAAGTCGACGCTGTTGTCACAGATCGTAAAGGGTGCCGCCGCTGACGTCGTCATAGTGGCGCTCATAGGCGAACGTGGACGGGAAGTTCGTGAATTCATCGAAAGGAATCTTGGTGAAGAGGGCCTTCTCCGTACAGTCGTCGTGGTTGAAACATCCGACCGCTCGGCGGTAGAGCGTGCGCAATGCGCTCCAATGGCGACTGCGCTCGCGGAATATTTCCGAGATCAAGGCCTACGCGTTGCTCTCATGCTGGATTCGCTGACGCGCTTCTGCCGCGCTATGCGCGAAATAGGCCTTGCTGCGGGTGAGCCGCCGACGCGACGGGGCTTTCCTCCTTCCGTTTTTGGCATGCTGCCAGGCCTGCTCGAGCGCGCCGGCATGGGTGAGCGGGGCTCAATCACGGCCTTCTATACGGTGCTTGTAGAGGGTGATGGCACGGGTGATCCAATCGCCGAGGAATCGCGTGGTATTCTCGATGGCCATGTCATCCTCTCACGCGCTATTGCGGCGCGATCGCATTTCCCCGCTATTGATGTGCTGCAGAGTCGCAGCCGCGTCATGGATGCAGTCGTTTCGGGGACACATCGCAAGGCAGCATCCATTTTCCGCGAGCTCCTGTCGCGCTATGCCGAGACCGAGTTCTTGATCAATGTTGGCGAATACAAGCCAGGTGGAGATCCCCTGACTGACCGGGCTGTCGCGTCAATCGACGAACTGAGGGAGTTTCTGCGCCAGAGCGAAGATGACGCGTCAGATTTCGAGGAGACGGTCGCATGGATGTCGCGTCTGACCGCGTAAACTGGATTCAATCTTCGAGGTTACGGCTTCTGAAGGAAATGCAAGAGCGTCGTGCCCTTGGCGAGCTGTCCAAGAAGGAAGCCCAGCGCGATGTGGCCGCCTCAGCCGTACAAAATGCCTCTAGGGAGCTTGCAATGATACAGCAACATTGTTCAAGAAAAGAAGCAGCGCTCTATCAGCATCTGATGTCACTCGACAACTTGTCTAGCGCAGCGCTCGACCGTCACCGCCTTCACACTGAACAACTTGCCGCTGAGATCAATTCCAGACGGCAGATGCTTGATGATACCCAAATCGCTCAAGAGGAGGCTGAGATGGCGGCGTCCAGGACGAGGGAGCTATGGGTCATATGTTCGGCGGCAAGGGACAAATGGCAACAAATCGAGGACGACGTGCGGCGCGCCGTCGAGACTCATTCGGAGGCCGCAGCCGAGATCGAGGCCGACGATGAGATACTGCTGAAATATGCGAGGGGGTCGCTTGCCTAAATGCCGCGCAACCGGATCCGACGGTCGCAAGAGGTCGTCCGAATGACACGACCGTGCAGTCTTTGATAGGCGCTGCGGTCACACCCGCCATGTTCGAACCAGTTCTGAAACTGTCCCACACGGTTGTCTCGTGGCTCAATGATACAGCAGCGCCGCGCACGCCGTTTCAAAGCCGGATCAACGAGGTGCCGCTATCGGTGCGAACGGCAGGGCTTGTCTGGCAGCAGGAACCTGCTGCCATTCCGATGCTTGACTGCGTCTGGAGAGTGGGAGCCGAAACGGTCATCTTGTCACTGTCGCGCCCGCTCGTAGAGGAGTTCATCACGACAGTGCAGAACGGCTTGGCCTTCCCTTCCGAGCCAACTGCTTCGCTAATTCTCGAACTCGCTCTGGAGCCGCTTGTCACTCGACTGGAGGAGACGACGCGTCTGAACGTGCAACTCGTGCGGGTATGCGAAGCCACGATGCTGGCTCCTCATCTTGAACTCGACATCATTTTCGGCGCGGTCAAGGGCAAGGGCCGTCTATTCCTGTTCACGCCACTTGACGGCTTAGTACCGCCTGCGTTTCGCGCGCTAGGCGAACTGCTTGCCCAGTTGCCGCGGCAGCTGGGCGGGCTGCCTCCAGAGCTCCCGCTCATTGTTGCAGGAGAGGTCGGCACGCTTCGCCTTCCTGCGGCGCTTCTTCGAAGCGCATGTGTCGGTGATGCATTGTTGCCCGATATTGCGCCGTTCGGCCGCGGCCAGATCACCCTAGCTGTCGGCCAGTTGTGCGCCGAGGCGGATCTTGACGGCGATGAATTAATCTTGCGGGGGCCTTTCCGCCCGCGACCGTGTCCTTTGGAGAGTGCGCATATGACACAACCCGGATCGCAACTGGAGCTTACTAAGGATCTCGACGATGTCGAGATCATGCTTGTCTTTGAATGCGGCCGCTGGCCTATTTCTCTTGGGGAATTAAGAAGTGCCGGCGAAGGGCATATTTTTGAACTTGGATGGCCGATCGACGGCCCGGTCGACATAGTGGCCAATGGTCAGCGTATCGGGCGTGGCGACATTGTCCGCATCGGAGAAGAGCTGGGCATCAGGCTGCGTGGCGGGTTTGCATGCAATGAGTGAAGCTCAGCCGACAATCCTGGCGCTTCTTGCGGTTACCGCCGGACTCGGTCTGCTGGTTTTAGCAGTTGCCACGACAACGGCCTTTGTAAAGGTATCAATTGTTCTTTTCCTCGTCCGCAATGCGCTCGGGACCCAGACCATACCACCCAATGTGGTGCTGTACGCCGCGGCGATGATCCTCACTATGTTCGTTAGTGCGCCCGTTGCTGAGCAGACCTATGACCGCATGTCGGATCCCAAGCTCCACTATCAGACATTCGACGACTGGGTAAGCGCCGCTAAAGCCGGAAGTGAGCCCTTGCGCGAGCATCTCAAGAAATTCACAAATGAAGAGCAGCGGCGATTTTTCCTATCTTCGACAGAAAAGGTCTGGCCAGAGGAAATGCACGCTGCAGCCACGCCTGATGACTTTGCAATACTTGTACCATCTTTCTTGCTATCGGAATTGAAGCGTGGATTTGAGATAGGGTTTCTACTTTATCTGCCTTTTATTGTTATAGATCTGATAGTTACAACTATCTTGATGGCGATGGGCATGTCGATGGTCTCACCAACTGTTATATCTGTCCCGTTCAAGATCTTCTTGTTTGTTGCCATTGATGGTTGGTCAAAATTGATGCATGGGCTTGTGCTGAGTTATACGTTACCGGGAGGCTGATCATCACTGAATCCAGCATCATTACTCTTATGAGCCAATCACTGGTGGTTTTCATGATCTGGATTCTACCGCCGCTCATTGCATCAGTGGTTGTCGGCCTCGTCATCGGCATCCTCCAGGCGGCGACGCAGATCCAGGATGAAAGCTTGCCGCTCACCGTGAAGCTTCTGGTCGTTGTCGCGGTGATTGGGCTGTTTGCTCCTGTGCTAAGCGCCCCGCTCATAGAGCTAGCCGATCAGATCTTCACCGAGTTTCCCGCAATGACACTTAGCTACTAGTCCGCCCCATGGACGCGCCATCGGCCGATATTCAAATTCTGATCCAGACGGCTCTCGAACTCGTCGTTGCGGCAGGTCTTGGGGCAGCCCGCGCGATGGGCATCATGCTGATCTTTCCCGTATTCACACGCTCGCAGATCAGTGGGCTGATCCGGGGCTGTTTGGCTGTTGGCTTCGCACTACCATGCCTGGCACATGTCAGCGGCGGATTGCCGGCGCTGGATCCTGATACGCGCCTGATCCAGCTAACCCTGCTCGGATTCAAGGAAGTTTTTGTCGGTGTACTCCTTGGCACTTTTCTTGGCATTCCGCTTTGGGGCCTTCAGGCTGCCGGGGAGCTTATCGACAACCAACGCGGCATCAGCAGCCCGACCGCTTCGGCCGATCCCGCGACGAACAGTCAGGCTTCCGCGATGGGCGTTTTTCTGGGGATCACTGCGATTGCCATATTCGTCGGATCAGGAGGCCTGGAAACTTTGATCAGTGTCCTGTACCGCAGCTACTTGATCTGGCCGGTGTATCAGTTTCACCCGACACTGAGCGGGCCAGGAGCAATGGAGTTGTTGGGGCTTCTCGACAGCATAATGCGCACGGCATTATTGGTATCGGGGCCTGTCGTGTTCTTCCTGATACTGATTGATATATCGATGATGCTGCTGCGTCGCTTTGCCCCGCAATTTAAGGCGAGCCAACTGTCTCCGGCAATCAAGAACATTGTCTTTCCAGTTCTCATGGTCACCTACGCTGCCTATCTGGTGGAGAGCATGAAACTGGAGGTCACACGTGCCAACGGCGTGCTGGAGTGGTTTGACAAATTGCTGCCATGAGCGACACAAGTGAAGAGAAGACACACGCCGCCAGCCCGAAGAAGTTAAGTGAAGCGCGCAAAAAAGGACAGCTGCCACGTAGCTCCGATTTCGTCCGCGCGGTCGGGACTTGCGCTGGGCTCGGCTACCTTTGGCTAAGAGGCAGCGTGATCGAGGACAAATGCCGGGAAGCGCTCCTATTAGCCACCAAGTTGCAGAGCCTACCTTTCGATACCGCGGTGCCGCAGGCATTGGTTGTGCTCGTCCAACTCACCGTCGCGGCTGTTGGCCCGCTGCTTGGAACCCTCGTCGCTGCGGTGATTTTGGCCAGCCTGCTAGCCAATGGTGGATTTGTCTTCTCTCTGGAGCCGATGAAGCTCAGCTTTAAGAAAATTGACCCCTTTGAAGGGCTGAAGCGCTTGGGGTCTGCTCGTTCCATGGTCGAAGTCTGCAAGACCATGTTCAAGGTATTGGTTCTCAGCGCAACCTTTTCCATTGTCCTTCTCGGGATGTGGAAGACAATGGTCCCTCTGCCGATCTGCGGCATGGGCTGTGTTGGCCTCATCTTTATGGAGACAAAATTGCTGATGGGAATTGGCGCCGGCGCACTGCTGGTCGGCGGACTGATCGATCTCCTGCTCCAGCGCGCGTTGTATCTGCGCGAAATGCGCATGACCAATACCGAAGTGACGCGCGAGTCGAAGGATCAGCAAGGAGCGCCAGAGTTGAAAGGTGAACAGCGTCGCATCCGCGAGGAGGCGGCCGACGAGCCTGCGCTTGGCGTGCATCGCGCCACGCTGGTCTTAACAGGAAGGGCGGTCCTGATCGGTCTGCGTTACGTTCGCGGTGAAACCGGGGTGCCGTTCTTAGTTTGCCGTGCCGAAGGTGAGCGCGTTTCACATGTGTTGAGCGAGGCGCGGGCACTACGCCTGACGATCGTCCATGACCATGTCTTAGCGCGTCAGCTGATAGGCACTACAAAACTCGGCCACGCGGTTCCTATGCAATATTTCCAGCCTGTCGCGAAAGCATTCTTTGCCGCAGGCTTGGCCTAGTCATTGGAAGTCCACGACTGCCAGTTCAAAACTGACCTGGCTCCATGCTAGTGGCAAATGTCGGCTGGCCATCCGTGCCCCAGTGTCTCTGTCAGGCCAACCGCGCAACCGCGGGCCTGGGGCAATCACTCCCCTCGGATCTGCCACCCAGCAACTACGGCAAGTCCTCCGTGCATGACCTTGCAGCCTCTGCTGGCCGGTGCGTGGCGCAGTCCGAGGTTTTGAGGCCGGCAGTGCGGATTTGATTGGTGCAGCCGTTGGAATGCCCTCGTCAGCTAGTCGTCAACTAAGCGCCCTATGTTGAACAGCCGTGCTAACTTGAGCTCGGTTGCGAAACATAGGAGTACGAATCGTCATGTATGGTCGAATTGGTGGCTCATCCGATAGTTACCGCGCGCATAATGCCGGCGAGCAATCGGATGCAGGAAGCGAAGGGTTCGCGGACACATTTGCCCGAATGCACTTATCCGGATCGGAAGGTAGCGGCGCCTCATCATCGGCGGCTCCCCAAGCATACTCCCTCAATTCCCGACCTCCTGTGGTGGAGATCAACAGGACTTCCTTCAGGAGACAGGTGAGGCAATTTCATGGTGATGAAATCACGCACATCGCCGACAATCCTCAAGAGTATTCGGAGTTCGTATCGTCACGAGCCAGGCGCACCGCGGACGTTGCTCAGCAATATGGCATCCGTCGAGATACGGAGCACGCGCGATATTTCAGTTACCAATTGGGAGACCGGAGTGCCGGACTGCTGAGAATGGAAGGCGGATTCAGCATGAACGAGTTCGAATCGGAAAGTTGGCGGGAACAATTTCCTGGTCGAACTGAGGTCACTTCCATAGTGGATCTTCAAGTCGCCCATCCGCTCGTCGAAAATGCGGGCGATATTCTGCTGGAGCATCAACTTCGGATAGACGGCGACCGACCGTTGCTGAATTGGCGTGCGGCTAATCCGGAAGCACAAGCGCGCGCGCAGACGATGGGGTTTGTTGAAGTGGATCATGGCGACCTGGTGCTTGACCCTACGCAGCATCCCGACAAATGGACGAAGAACAGTGCCGGTGAGTGGCAGCGTGCAGGCAAACCTCCACTCTATCTCCACAAAACCGAGGACAGCGACAGCAGCGATAGCGGGTCCGACGACGATTTCATGTGATTTGTCGACCCGCCGCCGAGCCTTGCAACTGGTGACGGTTGCAAGGCTGTTGGCAGTGAATGCTAATTGTCCGGCGACAGCCCCGCCTTAGCGCCAGCGCCGCCGAGCAATCCAGCCCATCTCCCAGACAATAAACTGCGGATGCGCATCGTGGGTGCTTGCGAGCGGATTGTATTCGGGCCGGAACTCCGCCTCTTGGATACGAGCTCTCCCGAATCCAATTTTCTCCACCACACCGTTGGGTCGTTGCGATGCGCCGATCCCGATCGGATCGGCTATGCCTGCTCCGCGCTCGCAGGAAGACCTTCCGCCTCGATCTTGGCGGCGCGATCTCGGCGATAAGTTGGATGGGAGGCAAGATACGCCGCCACGTCAACAGCAGGTAACGCGACATCGCAAATCGGCCCTGACGGTAGCCGATCGACTCCAATCGCCGGACCGCAACTCGCGCAGCGGCATTCGCGGTTTGGCCAGGAGAAATGCTCGCTGACTCACAGCGTGGCCGGCCGCATTCTGCCCTAGACTCCAAAGTACGTGCCCTGTCATGCAGCCTGCGCCGACGGGAGCTCGGCACGCGAATTGCGTGGTTGGCGGCCAAGCCCCGAGGTCAACAAAGACTTACAGAAAGCGGGGGTGAGTTTGCCGCGATGAATTATGACCTTCTCGCGACCGGACCTAGCATCGGCTTCCTCTCGCTCTCGATTGTAGCCGCGCTGTTCGTTGGATTTAACGTGGCAAGCGGTGAATTCGGAATCAGCCAGCCCTTCCAAGTTTCTGGCCATG
This sequence comes from Mesorhizobium sp. M1A.T.Ca.IN.004.03.1.1, assembly GCF_003997555.1. Taxonomy (NCBI): domain Bacteria; kingdom Pseudomonadati; phylum Pseudomonadota; class Alphaproteobacteria; order Hyphomicrobiales; family Phyllobacteriaceae; genus Mesorhizobium; species Mesorhizobium sp. M1A.T.Ca.IN.004.03.1.1. Next base: position 55,141 of record NZ_RZTV01000015.1, read on the forward strand.
ACGGGGCGACTCGTGTGGATGTGCACCCACATCGGGCTCGGCATCGCACCATTGACCAGCATCTTGGGCTGCAGCTTCATCTCAAACAGCTTTCCTGGCTCGCCACGCAGCGCGACCGGTGCTTCCGGCGGCATCAATTCGTCGGCATTGCACAAATGTTCCAGGTATTTTTGCGCCGGAAATGCGTAGGTCTTCATGCAATCAGTCGTAATGCCGGCTTTTCCTTCATTCAATGCGTTGGCCTGTCCCAGCACCATGTTCAGCAACCCTTTGAGCTGGTCTGTGCGTTCGTGCACTTTGGGTAGCTGGGTGGAGGTGAGTAGCAGGCGTACATTACGCCCCTGCAACCCGGCGAGACAGGTTTGCATCTCAATGGCCTGGGCTCGCAGGTACTGGGCCACATCGTCCACGACCTTACCGGCCTCCTCAGGCTTCATCTGGCGCACTTGGGAGACGACGCTTTGCTGACCGGCCAGATCGAACTGCAAAAGTTCGTCCAATCGTTTGAGCCGCTCCGTCAATACCTCCATTGACAACGCGGCGCCCCCGATTGTCGAGCCTGCCCCCGACGAACTCGCAGCCACCTCTTGCGCTCTCACCTGTGTACTCGCAACTTGATCCGAGCGCGCGAGAACCTTGGCTGCTGGCACTGTGCCGGCGTTCGCAGCGACTGGTGTTGATGGCTGCCCGGCGGCAGAAGTCCCGGCGCGAGCTGCCGACTTATGCTTTGACTTCCCTTTCCTTCGCGCTGTAGTGCCTTCTGACACTGCAGCCGTACCAGCAGTGTCAGCCGGTATCGCAGCGCCTGCCCTGGCCGGCATCGCAGCGCCCGCCTGGGCCTGTGGCGCCATGATGGCTGACGGCGGAGACTGCAGGTTCAACAAGTGCATGGCATCGTGCGCAGTGATCCATGCATCGTCCACGATCCGTTCGAACAGTTTCAATGGGAGGCCGGCATCTGGGTAGGTATGGCTTAGCTTGGTATGCACCTCGTGCAACGCCAATCCAAAATCCGAAAGCCGCTCCATGATTTTTTCTACAACCGCGCAATCATGAGCGTTGAGTGTTTTGCCATCCATTATGCCCTTCGCCAAAGAGAGGGCGCGAAGAGCTTCTTGAGCGGCGCTTGCCATCAGCTGCACCACTCCATTTCGACCGACGAGGAGTTCCTTCAAATCTGGCTCGAACCTGCTCGCCCGCAGTTCAATCTTGGCCCGCGCAAGACCGATCCGCTCACGGACCAGCCAGATCCTGACACTCAGTACCGAGCCGGCACGCAGCCGCAGTGCGCACCGCTCGGCTTCCCGCATCACGGGCGTACCACTGGATAGGCTAGCGGTGGCAGCGCAGGCGGATCGCTGTCGTTCGGAGCGCCATGCCTTTTTTTCCCACCACTTAATTGCCGCCGTATGGTGGTTCTCCACATTTAAAATCAACAGCTCCTGCCGGTCCGCCTGGGAGTAGGAGTAGAGTCTATCGACCATACCTGCCGCTATCTTGGTCTTTTCGTCCAATTTCGTGATCGTCGACAGGCCAAGTTGGTCTACTTCATTCGCGGCGTCGCACACGATCTGGCAACATCTACGCACCTTGTCGTCTGGCATAATTGTCTGCGCCTCAGCCGCAGGCAGGCTAGCGCGGTACTCCAGAATTGCTGAGGCTGCACCGACGACCCGACTGATCAGCTCCACCGCCTCCTCGGGGACGTCGGTTTTCCTGGCCGCAGCCTCGCAATCAGTCAGTTGTTGAACAAGACTGTTCATTCTGAGCTGTGTCGGACTGATATCTTCATTTGACGATGAGCTGGTGCCTTCCACCTGCGCGGTTGATAGTTGGCTACCGACCGGCGCCATGGCTTCGCCCTCAGACATGGAGGGAGAACCGCGCCGCCTTGCGGCTGCGCCACGTGGCGCTACGGTTCCGCGTGGTGGCGCAGCGGCTCCACGTGGCGGTGTGTTCAGGATTTGATCTTCGCCAATCGAGGCGCCTGGCAGACTTTCGCGGGCATCGCCTGGACCGCGCGCAACTGGAAGGGAGGAGGGCCTCCTATCGGCGTCCCCAGAGCGCATCTGCTCCACAACGGAATCGAATGACTGTCCACCTTCTCCCGCAGCAAGACTTGATTGCGAAAGGGAACTGCTCGCCCGCCCCGCGCGGCTGGCTCCAGTTTCAGCCTGCGATTTCCGTGGTCGGCCAATGCCCTTCATATTGCGTCTCCGTAGTAGGCGAGAATGTGCTGCTATTGTGCTGGCGGCTGACGAGACCAGCGGCATCTTTCGGTTAACGTCACGGTCAGCCAGACCCGCGACGGCGTAATGTTCCCGCCAAAGTGCTTCTCAGTAGCAGGCCAAGATTGGCCCGAGCTCACAGGACTTTCGCAACGTTGCCATCGATGTCCTGAGATTATCAGCGCTTCAGTCCGCCGATTTCCAGGAACAGCGAATGAAATCAGACCAACTCGGCCAGCTCCCCTTCCTAGACACGTGCCTGACGATTTTATTGATGCGTCACTCCTCTCGTTCGCCACCGACAAAGTCACACATTTGCTTCAGAGAAGCGTGTGCGTTGCGTATCGCGCGGGAAACCATTTCGATCTATAGTTACAAAAAGTGTCGAGACGGGACCTTTGGATCCGAAGGTCAGGCACGGCCGGCCTAGATAGACCGCTTGGCTGACGATTAGCTGACGATGGGAGTTCTCACGAACAGGGCAAGAAAATCCGACCGCTTCAAGCTTTCGATATGGTGAGAAGAGGATCCGCACCGGCCTCCCAAAGCCGGCAGACCATCCCATGTTCGTACGGTCGCCGACCTTCTCGAGGCCAATGAGCTCACCGCGCCGGGCCGTGATGTGCAGGCGAGAGAATGGTGATGCAAAGACCGAGTTCCTGCTCGTTGCGTGCGCCCGTGGAGCCAGCAAGAATATGGTCATTGCGGTCATGCAGCACGTGGACCGTGTCTCCTGTTCGACACCACAGCGTCGAGATGCAAACGAGCTGCTGCGGCTGCCATTCGGTCGCGGCATGCGTGGACGGCGGGATTGGCCGAACAGCCGAGATCGTGGTCGACTGTTCGATGCGAGAGCAACATCCTGCAGAGCATACGGTTTTTGCGCTGGCCGGTTTTTGTCAAAAGCCGTCAGGTTCTCGAAAGCTCCCGCCCTTAGCTTGATCGAGGTTAACCTTTAACACGTCGCCGCCAATGGCAAATGCCGGAGTACCTGATGATAGCAGCAATTGGGAGTGGAGTTGGCAACCTCGGGACTTCCTTGATCCGAAAGGGCCATGGGGATTCGAAATCCGAGCATTCTGGTGATGGCAAGCCGGCTGATGGCAATGATGGCAAGCCAGCTGGTGGGAATGATGGCAAGGCAGCTGGCGGGAACGATCGGGCGGATAACCGGACCGTTTCAAATGATCAACTTCAAGACAACTCACAGTCTGCAGCACAAAGTGAAGCCTTCCAAAGTATCCTGCGATCGTTCGCGTTCCAATTCGCGAACGATGCGATGGCTGAGGCCGATGAAGCTTTGGATGACACAGAAGATGCCTGACGCGGGAAAATCCGGCGTGAGGTCATACAGGCCGTTATTGACGGCACAACTCCAACAGAAAAAGGAATGATCATGGCTGCAGTTGATAATAATAAAAAATCAGGCAATACCAATACCAGTAGCGCCGGCAATACCGATAAAACTAACAGTGGCACTCCCGGCAATACAAGCGGAGCTGATGCTACTGCTTTTCAGGCGCAAGTGCAGGAACTAACCAATGTTAGCTTGGAGGCGACGAAAAGGAGTGTCCAGTTGCGCACTCTAACGACCAATCTCCAGACCATCAAGAAGGCCGCCGACGAACGCGTTTCGTAATGTCGGAGGCGGGTTTTAGACTGCCCCCTAGCGCGTCTCCTTATTGACGCGACGTAGTCCCGAAATGAGCCGCATGGCAATTGCCATGCGGCTTCTATCCTGTTTGAGAGATGCTCTGTGGATGACGCCGTTTCCCTCCGTTTCGAAGTGCGTTCGGGGCACTATTGCGGTCTGACCGGCAAGACGGATCTTCAAAAGTGTTTAATCGGCAGCGGCTTCGATGCCGATTTGGTCTTTGTCGAGCAGGGACTGGCACCGCATCACCTTCGTGTAACTCTTCTTGGCAAGTCGATCGAACTGGAGGCGCTTGCACCCGGAATCAGTATCGAGGGCAACCGGAATATCGCCGCAGGCCAGTCCGTTGTTGTGCCCCTTCCTGTCGTCCTGCTCGTAGGCGAGATGTCCATTGCTTTGTCCGTGCAGGATGCAGAGCCGCCTGGTTCGACCGGCATACCGCGCCTACCGATCGGTGTGCTCGCCATGGTCATAATCAGCTCACTCGGGATCGGCGCGCTTTCAGGCACGATCTCCTATCTTGGCAATGCAAGTGGATCGAGCCCCAATTCACTTCGGGCTGAAGTCGCGTCCAGAACGATCAGTCACCGCGCTGACAATGAACTTACGGAGGCAGCGGCCCAAGAGCTGCAGGAGGAAGTCGATCGAGCGGGTCTTCTCGACGTCAAGATTGGGTCGGCAAAGGGTGTTGTGACCGCCGAAGGCACCGTCACGTCTGAATCGGTCATCAGCTGGCAGAAGCTTCAGCAATCGTTCGATCGTCGCACCAAGGGTACTCTAACACTGGTGAACGGAGTGCTCATCAAAGAGGAGAAGGCGCCATCCGCAATCGCGGTCGAAGCTGTGTGGCATGGGGTCCAACCATATATTGTCATCGACAGCGAGAAGTATTTTGTCGGCGCCATTTTGGCTGATGGATGGGTGGTCGAACGTATTGAGGACAGCCGTGTGCTGCTGAGCAGGAATGGCCGCATTGCTGCTCTCCAATATTGAAAGCTCGCAGGCCCCATCAAGCAGCACTCTATGGCCAGCCAAACATCCTGCCGCGCTCGGTGCTGACAAGCTGGCTGCGTTGGAAACATTTGCTGCCCAGCCATTTCGCGCCTGCTTGTGGCTCTCATGCAGGGTCACGCGCTGGCCAAGGCTGAGGCGCCTTCGGAGTTCGAAAGCCACGTTTCATGGCGTAACAGCAGAGTAAGTCTCAACCGATTGCAAAGGTATCTCGATGGCCAACGTCCTGCGTGACTTCATCAAGCGTGCGCCGGCCAGCCCGGATTTAATGGTTGCGTTGATGCTGCTTCTGGCTGTCGCGATGATGGTCATGCCTATCCCGGTCGTGGTGGTCGACGCCCTGATAGGATTCAATATGGGGTTGGCCATACTGCTGATGATGGTTGCCCTGTATGTCAGTACTCCACTTGATTTTTCCTCTTTGCCCGGCGTTATTTTGATTTCCACTGTCTTCCGTCTCGCGCTCACGGTCGCAACGACGCGACTGATCCTGGCCGAGGGGGAGGCCGGCAGCATTATTCATACTTTTGGCGATTTCGTCATTTCAGGCAATATCGTGGTGGGTTTCGTCATATTTCTGGTCGTCACCATGGTGCAATTCATGGTCCTCGCGAAGGGTGCCGAACGGGTGGCAGAAGTGGCGGCGCGTTTCACGCTGGATGCTCTGCCGGGCAAGCAAATGGCGGTCGACGCAGAGCTACGCAACGGCCACATCGATGCCAACGAATCCCGCCGGCGGCGCGCCGAATTGGAGAAGGAAAGCCAACTCTATGGCGCGATGGACGGCGCGATGAAATTTGTGAAGGGCGATTCCATCGCCGGGCTGGTGGTTATCTGCATCAACATGCTGGGTGGAATTTCGATCGGCCTGCTCTCCAAGGGCATGTCCTTCGGCGAGGTACTGCATCACTACACTCTGCTGACGATAGGCGATGCATTGATATCGCAGATTCCGGCCCTTCTGCTCTCCATTACTGCGGCGACCATCGTCACCCGTGTGACTGGGACGGCGAGGATCAACCTCGGTACAGAAATGGTCAGTCAGCTCACGGCCAGCACTCGAGCCTTGCGACTGGCGGCCGGCGTCCTGGTTGTAATGGGGTTCGTTCCTGGGTTTCCCCTCCCCGTCTTTCTGATGCTGGCCGCAGTGTTCGCTGCGGTAAGCATTGTCAAGGCTGATGTGCTGGGCGCCGGCACTGCCGATGCGAAAGGTGGAACTGCAGCGGAGCCTAAGCAAGCCGCGCCTGCGAAGGAATTCCCGATCGCATTTTTTCTAGCGCCAGATCTTATGCAGGCGGTCGATCAAGCCGAATTGCAAAAACATATTGGGCGCGTTTCGCTCCTGGTCACAGCCGATCTGGGCATTATCGTTCCTCGCATCCCTGTCTTGGTTGACGAGCAGCTGCCTGAATCGCAATTCCGAATTGATGTCGAGGGCGTGCCAGTCGAACAGGACGCCTTAGATCCAAACCAGATGGCGCTCCGAGCCGATGTAGCGCACGTCGACTCGAGCGGTGTCCCCCTTAGACGTGAGCCGAAAACGGACAGACTCCCGGTTGAACATACCCCTGCAAAGGCCCTTACGGGCGCCGGCACGGAGCATAGGGCTCCCGGCGAACTCCTCGCCTTGCGCGTCCATGCAGCGTTGACCCGCTACGCACCGCGATTGGTGGGCATCCAAGAGACCCGACATTTCCTGGGCCGAATGGAGCAGGAATATTCTGAGCTTGTGAAAGAGGTGCTACGCACGACGCCGATTCCTCGGATTGCCGATGTTCTGCGCCGCCTCCTGGAGGAAGGTATCCCAATCCGCCACACCCGTCTCGTGTTGGAGGCATTGGCCGAATGGAGCGAGCGTGAGCAAAACGTTGCCCTGCTGACGGAATATGTCCGTTCTGGTTTGAAGCGACAGATCTGCCACCGCCATGCCAACACGGAGGGCATCGTGTCCGCCCTGGTCGTCGAGCGCGAGAGCGAGGATGTGATGCGTGGCGCGGTTCGAGATTCGGATGCAGGCCCCTATCTCGCACTGGAGGATCGGCAAAGCGAAGCCATGCTATCACAGATACGTCAGGTCCTTTCGAACGCAGAACCGGGTCAAACCCGCCCTATTCTGTTGACGTCGATGGATGTCCGACGTTTCGTCCGCGGCTTTCTGACGCGAAACGGGGTTGATCTCGCCGTGCTGTCTTATCAAGACCTCGCCTCCGACTTTACAATTCGCCCCGCAGGATCCGTCACACTCCCGCACGGATCGAACAGCGGATTGTTAGAGTAGTCCCACCTTTCCTAACTGAACGCCACGCGCCTCCCCGATAACTGAGAGATAACATGAATAGTAATACAGTTTCTCCATCGCCTATGTTTCTGCGCCGGAACTCACTTCTTTTTGCCGTACTCGCCATTCTGCCTTTGGGCGGTTGCGCCAGCTGGCAAAAGCCGGCTCTTTCCGTGCAGGAGACATCTTCCCCCGAGTTGCTCAGCGCCGATCAAATCGATCCGGCTATGCGCGAACGCATTTTGCGCGAAGTTGGTCAGGATGTTCAAGAGCGGGCTTTGCGGGATGAGGTGAAGCAGCACCCGGACAATGTTGATGCGGCGATACGACTTACAAATGCCTTGGTGGGCCAGAAGCGCCCGCACGAAGCGGTTGAGGTGCTCGACAGCGTCTTGGTTGCAGCCCCAGGAAACGTACGTGCATTGAATGCGAAGGGCGTGATTTTGGACATTGAGGGGCGGCATGACGCGGCACAGGCCCTGTATCGGCGAGCTCTCGAAAACGAGCCAGGCAATCAGATGGTGCAGCATAACTTCAATCTGTCGCTTGCCTTTAACGGCAAGTCCAAACAACCAAGGTTAGCACGATCGCAATAGGTGGGCACAGTGCATGCGCAGCCTGTTCCCCGGCTCGAACACGCGCTCGGCTCCCATCATAGATGGCCCCCTGAAGAGAGCCATATCTATGCAAAACAGTTGCTCCAGATCTGGCCGGCAGAGATCGGCAGGAGAGCCGGATGACATCACGCGGCCACCCGCAAGGCCACCCGCCTCGCTTCGTTGCCAGAGCGCCCTCTCCCTCGCCGGTCACCGTCTCGCAATGCGGCGACCTGGCTTAAGGCGGTCGACCGAGCGCCCGATGCAGTAGCCATGAATACGTAACGCAGCGATGGACCCGCCGGATCGTGTCGCGCTTGTGCTGGCCGTCCCTGCCATTACAGCACGGTGATTGTAGCTGGATCATATTCTAGAGGCATCGATGGTGTGGATGCCTTCGATCCAAACAATCGATTTGTTGAATTCGTCCGCCTGAGGAAATTAGCTGCGGCGATCCGACTTCCGACGCCTGCAGGTGCAAAACCAACAGCGTGAGCGCTGCGGGTCCGGAGGCAGGCTGCAAAGTGCAATCACCAGCGCTGATAAGCGGCAAGTGAAGAATGTATCGCTCGGGCGACTCCTGTGTTGTGCACGGTTGCCCCGCGAGGTGAACTGTAGCAGCTTGGCAGCTCAGCGTTCACGAAAGGAGAAAAGATTTGGGGCCAAGCAAAGACCGGCTTTTTTGATTGTCTTGCTGTATCGCTATGGTGGGGCGGGCGCGAACGCTCCCATAATTCAATACGCTGCCTTTAGCGATGGACGATGACGGGATGCGTCGCCGAGACTTCAATGGTGGAGGAGCAGCGCACCCGTCGATCCATTTGCTTTCAGCGGCAACCGCCACTATGAAGCGACACTTCGCCCAACTGTGTTTCAAGCTGCCCGGAGAAGTTTATGACAGAAGAACCCCACAAGACCGACATCCTCATCGAGCTCACTGCCGATGTTGTATCAGCCTACGTCTCCAACAACCCCGTCCCGGCGGGGGAGCTTCCTGCCCTGATCGCCCAAGTGCACGGGGCTCTAAACGGCACGGCTGGACTCATACCGGCAGAAGAGCCTGTGCCTGTAAAAAAACCTGCTGTCCCGATCAAAAAGTCGATCGAACCGGACTACATCATTAGCCTTGAAGACGGCAAGAAATTCAAATCGCTAAAGCGCCATCTGGCGACGCACTATGGTCTGACCCCAGACGAATATCGCGCCAAATGGGGTCTGCCGTCGGATTATCCCATGGTGGCGCCGAATTACGCCGCTGCGCGCTCCGCCTTGGCCAAGACCATGGGACTCGGCCGCAAACCGAAAGAGCCGGAAGCCCCAGCCACGGCGCCGGCGAAACGGACCCGCAAGAAGGTCGCAGCCTAAATCCGTATCAACAGTCGTTCGGACGCGCAGCAGCCGTTGGCCCAATCTGCGCGGAATCAAAGGGCGGGGATGAGCCCCGCCTTTCCCGTCCAAGAGCCTCATTTCCAGAGTAATTCATGATGGCTCCAGCAATCCCTGCCGCGGCATTAACTTGCATGCTCCGGCCCGGGTTTCGAGCCGTCAATGCGTTCCGGCGATGACGAACCTTGCCAAGGCTTTCCCGGACCGTTAGCCAGCCTTGCTGAGGCTGCCTGCAGAGGACTTTCCCGTGCGGCGATCCTGTTCCACCTCGTAGTTGATCTTCTGGCCCTCATTAAGGGTCGACAGGCCCGCTCGTTCAACAGCGGAAATGTGGACAAAGACATCCTGACCGCCGTTGTCAGGCTGAATAAAACCAAAACCCTTCGTGCTGTTGAACCACTTCACCGTTCCAGTCGCCATATCCATTCCTTTGTAATAAGTCGCAACTTAGGCAGGCCATTCACGCCAGCCTGATTTGTACACGAGACTTTAGGCGCATCAAAATCGGAAAATTGCAAGGCCCACTCGATCGCCTGATCTCCAGCAGCAACTGCAACATATGCGAGGCGCGTGCCAGACGAGGCGTATGCCAGACGTTTCGTCGTGCGCTGTCGCTCGAACGTTGACAGAAACAATGACACACCTTGCAAACTCGGCACATCTTGTGGACGTGCTCGGGTCGCTTCTCGACTGCGATACCCGCTCCTGACCGGGTATCGTCGGCCAAAATGAGGGTTTTTGTCATGTGCCGCCAGACCGAAAGATCAGGCGCGCAGCGACCTGCACATTCAAACCGGAACCCGCGAACCTCGATTAGCTTCTGCCTGCTCCGAAGGGCGGTAGCCTGCTCTGAGGCGGGCCACTGTCGGGTTGAAAACCAACTGTCGGGTTCGGAACCCCAGATTGTCGGCAAGGTACGCGCCGCCCACTGGTTGGCCAAAGGGGCACTGGCTCCTGATCCTGCCGCCATGCTCGCCCGATCTCAACCCGATCAAGACAGGTCTGCTCAAAACTCAAGGCGCGGCTGCGGAAGAAGGCGGCCAAAACTTTCGACGCTCTCTGCGGAACTCTCGGCGATATCTGCCAGCTGTTGGAGCCAAATCAAAAACCATTAATTGCGACAGGTGATTTTATGACATTCATTGCGAAGAGGCCAGAATGAACAGCGGAAGAGAGTAGCAGCTCTCTGGTCGCGGCGAGGTGGATCGTCGACACGATCGGCACCTGGCCCGTGCGGGGATCGCACCGCAGCCAGCACCAGAGCCAGATCTTGACCGCTTGCCTTGCTCAGGCGCCACAACAACGAGTGGCTGGAAGCAGATCCACGTGAACTCAGCGATATCGATCAGACGATGCTTACCCTCATGAAAGCCGATCCCGACGCTGTCCAGCGCCGCGAAATCCTGACCAGCATATGGCGCATCGGATGCCACCGCCTGCACACTCACCATCGACATGCCGGAACTCGGAACCAAAGGCCGCAAGCCTCGCCGGCCTCGGCAAAATGGAGCGGCCGCGCCTTCATCCGGGGCGGCCGGGCCAATGTTCGCCAGGCCCTCTACATGCCCGGCCCTTCGCCCTGCGCTTCAACCCCGACCTCAAGGCAAAATACCAGGCGCTAAAGGCGGCAGGCAAACCCGCAAAGGTCATCATCTTGTTGCGAAAGCTCCTCATCCTAGCAAACGCTCTCCTCAAGGCGCAGCGAAAATGGCCCCTAAAACCCTTGACCGAAACGGATACCTTAGCCTTTCAGGTGAGGCGGGCCGAGATAGACCAACCGCGGGTTTAACTTCGCGAGTTTAAGCTGATTATGCCGATGCAACTCTAGCGCCTGCGCGACCGTTTTAGCTTCCATCAACAAGGCGGCAGGGTGGGAGGAAGTACCCTCCCCTGCCGCGAACAAGCTTTGGACAAAGCCCCACCTTGTCCGTAATGTGATCGGGAGGCCGGGGCGCGGCGGTGCTCAGCGGATGTGACGCGCGAGATCTGCGACCCTACCCATCAGCACTTCCATCGGTCCTCGCTGGAAGACGCGCAGCCAAAGCACCGCAAAAGTGCTGATAACCACAACGAAGCCAAAGAGCGTGGACAGGCTCTCGTCTTTGAAAATGTTTATCTTCATAAGATAGGCTATTCCCGCAATGTGCAGCACATAGGCCGTCAAAGACATCGAGCCGACTGCGATTATTGGCCAGACCAGCTTTCGCAGACGCGGGAGCGCATCCACAGCGAGCATGCAAGCCGCCAAGATGATCATTGCGCAACCGGTGCTGCCCACGATCGAAAGCGTCGTTTCGCTATGAGGTGCGGCTATCCATGACGACTTGACTATAAATGACGACTTGGAAGGCTCAAAAGCGCCGTCAACGTCAGACCACCACAAGGAGGTTTCAGTCAAAGCGCGGGAACTCAGCGCGAGCAAGGATCCCCCATGGCCCAACACGGCCAGCGCGACCCCCGCCAGACCAAGGCGCCAATGCGCTGCTAGCGTATTAAGATTAAGGCGCGCGATGGCCATGCCAGCGATGAGGAAAGGAACCCAGGTCACCGCGGGATAGTAGCCGTTGACCATGAGGTTGAAGACCGGGTCGAGGAGGTTGGGGGCAACCGACAGAAGGGAGGAACGGACTTGCGGGAGAACTAATGCCGTAGCGGCAGCGATCAAGCCCAGCTGATATGCGCTGAGCCGATGGAGCGGCAATACCAACAAGAAGCAAATTCCGTAGTATTCTAGGATGACTTCGACCTGGGTACCGAGGCAGCCCAGGATTGAGCCAAGCGCGAGCAAAACAAGGGCACGAATTGCGACTCTGGCGATGGCCTGTCTACCGGCTATCCCCGACTTCGGCGCCTTGCGACCTGTAATCAGGAGGATTGAAAAACCGGCCAATACGGCAAACAGGGCCGACGGCCGCCCATGGGTTAGTTCCATCAGAAACCCGACTAGTCCTCCTTCGCCGGGGTCGGGACCGAGATGGGCGGCATACATCCCGAAGACAGCCAGGCCCCGAGCGAGGTCGATGCCGACCAGCCGATCTACTACCGACCCATTCCTAGCGTCGGCAACCGGTGCCTTCATTACCATGGTAGATTCCCTTGTTGGGTGTGTGGATCGCGGGAGCCGCGATAGGAGAGCCGGTCGGCTGCTGCCGTCGCCTCGTGAAAGGGTTCAAAACATCGCGCCATCTGGCGCATCGAGCCGGCGACAGAGCTGTTCAGCCATTAGCCTGGGGTAAGAACAACAGATCGGCTCACAAAGCCTGTGTCACGGACCTGAAAAGTGGTGTCGCGGAACCGTCGTTTTTTGCATGATGGCTAAGCCGAGAGATCCACTGCACCGACGAGAGACTCAGCGACGTTAGATATCCGATCAGTACGCCGCGGCTCCGCCGGTGACGATCACCCCGGGTGTCAAGGCCAGGGCGTAAACCTGCCATAATCTGTGGTAGTGCGCCCGCGACCAATCCGTTCGACAAAGCTCGGCGCATGGTCGAGCCAATCATATTCTTCCATGTGGCTGTTGCCTGAAAAACCGAAGACGCCGTTCGCTGGTCCAGCTGTTCCAGACCTCGGCCTGCGTCGGTCATTAGAACCGGCGCGCCTGTTTCCCAAATCAATTTGCTGATGCAGCCGCCGGGGGTCACATTGAGCAAAAGTGCCGAGGTCAGGACGGGTTTCATAGGGGCTCTTCGTTTGGCTTTGTTAACGACCCCTTTCTTGCAAGTTGTAGCTGACAGCAGCCTGAAAGCTCCCCAAATAATTCGCTGCCGCCGGTTCAGCCTATTGTCAGCTTCGACCAATAAGATGGGAGCCTTGCCCTCATACCGGAGCTCGGCAGCATGATGCGAATACTGCTCACTGAAGACGATAAGGACCTTGGAAGTGCTATGCACGATCATTTGGTGGCTGGTGGCCACGCGGTCGACTGGGCCAAGAACCTGTCCGAAGCGCGCGATTATGCAGCTGTGGTCGGCTACGACCTTATTTTGCTCGACGTTCACCTGCCGGACGGCAATGGGATCGACTATCTGCGGGAGCTGATCAAGGAACTTGAATCGGCACCGGTCATCATTCTGACAGCCTGCGATCGGATTTCGCATCGCATCGAGGGCTTCAACGCTGGAGCCGACGACTATTTGGTCAAGCCGTTCGATCTGGGGGAACTCTCAGCGCGTATCCATGCAGTGGCACGTCGCCATGGGCATTTTCCGGAGCCGCAATTTTCGGTTGGGACGCTTTCCATACAGGCAGCCGAGCGACGCCTCTTCCGCGACGGGCAGGAGGTCTACCTGACTTGACGCGGATGGGCGGTGCTCGACTACCGTCTGCCCCAGCCCTGCACGGTCGTTTCAAAAGGGAAGATCGTGGACGCGCTTTTCGGCAGACGGCGCTGATTCATACTCTAAAAGAAAATTCGGCTTCCAGTTGCCTTGGCCATGACTGCCCTTCCCGAGAGATGGGTGACAGTTCATTCCGGATAGATGGGTTACACTTTCGGCCCTTTGCAAGGAGAGCAAGGTGCCTTGGAAGGAGTGCAACGTCATGGAAGAGCGGCTGAAGTTCGTCGCCCGGCTGCTGGACGCGAGAAGATGGCGGTGCTTTGCCGGGAGTTCGATATCTCGCGCAAGACCGGCTACAAGATCCTCACGCGCTACAACGACAGCGGCCTGGAGGGGCTGACGGACCGATCGCGGCGGCCCTATCGCCACGCCAATCAGCTTCCGTTTCAAATCGAGAAGCTGATTGTGCGCCTCAAGCAAGACAAGCCGACATGGGGTGCGCCGAAGATACGCGAGCGGCTGGCCCGGCTGTATCCGGATGTGCACCGGCCCGCGATCTCGACCGTGCATGCCGTGCTCGACCGCCACGGCATGGTCGAGCGCCGCAAGCGCAGGCGCAACAGGGCGACGGGGACACCACTTTCAAACGGCTGTCGCCCTAACGATCTTTGGTGTGCCGACTACAAGGGCGAGTTCGGCAGAGAACACGGCCGGGACAGGGGATCACAAACACTTGACCGTTCCAGACCCTGGCAGTGGCGCATCGATTGACCGTTGGCTCTGTTCGTGGGCACCGAAAATAGGGCCTTCTTGGTCCTCGGCAGAGAATATGGCCCGGACGGGGGATAACAAACACTTGACCGTTCCAGACTCTGGCAGTGGCGCATCGATTGACCGTCGACTCTGTTCGCGAGCGCCGAAAATACGGACGACCCCTATGGTCAAAGTGCACTTCTGACCTGCTAGGCACTGTTCGATAACTGGAGGCACCCGCTACGGTGCCCTCGTATTTAAGACACCTGTCAGTTTCAAGCCTGGACATTGACGCGTGGCGCGGCTGCCATTCGTTGACCGCCACGTCGAATTGCCCGCCAACCAGTGTACAGCCGCCGGTGGTCACATTGAGCAAAAGTGCCGAGATCAGGAGGGGTTTCATAAGGCCTCTTCGTTTGGCTTTGTTAACGACCCCTTTCTTGCAATTGTAGCTGACAGCAGCCTGAAAGCCCCCAGATATTCGCTGGCGCCGGTTCAGCCTACTGTCAGCTTCGACCAATAAGATGGGAGCCTTGCCCTCATACCGGAGCTCGGCAGCATGATGCGAATACTGCTCACTGAAGACGATAAGGACCTTGGAAGTGCTGTGCACGATCATTTGGTGGCTGGTGGCCACGCGGTCGACTGGGCCAAGAACCTGTCCGAAGCGCGCGGTCATGCAGCTGTGGCCGGCTACGACCTTATTTTGCTCGACGTTCACCTGCCGGACGGCAATGGCATCGACTATCTGCGGGAGCTGATCAAGGGGCTTAATACAACGCCGGTCATCATTCTGACAGCCCGCGATCGGATTTCGCATCGCATCGAGGGGCTCAACGCTGGCGCCGACGACTATTTGGTCAAGCCGTTCGATCTGGGGGAACTCTCGGCACGCATCCGTGCAGTGGCACGTCGCCAAGGGCATTTTCCGGAGCCGCAATTTTCGGTTGGGACGCTTTCCATACAGGCAGCCGAGCGACGCCTCTTCCGCGACGGGCAGGAGGTCCACCTGTCTGGACGCGAATGGGCGGTGCTCGACTGCCTTCTACGCCGGCCCGGTTCGGTCGTTTCAAAGGGGAGGATCGAGCACGCGCTTTATTCATTCAATTCGGAGTTCGAGAGCAACACAGTGGAGGTTTATGTCAGCCGGCTCCGCAAGAAGATCGGCGGGGATAGAATAGCAACCGTGCGTGGCTCCGGATACAGGCTCGTGGTCACATGACGAACTCGAACAGCATGACGAGAAAGCTGATATCGTGGTTAGGCGGGGCAACGCTCCTGGTTTGGATCGCCGCCCCAACCATTGCTGCGTTCATTTTTTGCAATAATGTAAACGAAAGTTCGGATGACTTGCTCCAGGCGAGCGCAGAGTACAGAGAACCAGAGCTGATCAAGGTCTTGAATGGAAAACACGTTGATCAATACAATAACCACTTGCCAACTTATGAAAAGTACTGGACCTATCGTGAGCAGGTTATTAATAAGTACGGGGTAGTGCTTATTTCTGAACCGGAAGAGGGTCAGCAGCCCTTCCCTGATGCTCCCCTGAGTAACGGCTTTTGGCGAAACGCTGATTACCGCGTCTACACAGAGGAGATCCAAGACGGCGTGTATCATCAGTTGGCCGAACCGCTTGATGGCCGCCGTACCACAATCGCGAAGGGCGCACTTTTTGTCTTCCTTCCGACACTCGTGCTCCTGCCCTTTAGCTTAGCTGTTTGGTGGATCGTGATCCGGCGCTCGCTGCGGCCAATCGAGGTACTGCGACAGCAGATCGGATCGCGCGACGGCGGCAATCTGTCACCAATGGACTTGGGCGATTTCCCGGCAGAGTTGGCTCCAATCGCGGCATCCGTCAATCGGCTTCTCGATCGTCTGCGGGCGGCTCTCGAGGCCGAACGCGAGTTCGCCGCAAACAGTGCGCATGAACTGCGCACGCCGATCGCAGGTTCAATCGCTCAGATGCAGAGATTAGTGGCCGAGCTTCCCAATGGGTCGGCCAAAATGCGTGCGCGCGGCATCGAGCAAGCGCTGTCGAGCCTTGGCCGCCTTGTCGAAAAAGTGCTTCAGCTCGCTCAAGCCGAATCGGGGGTTGGCATGGCGGATCACGCGATCGATCTTGTCCGATCGGTTCGGCTGGAAATCGACGACCTGAGGAAAAAGCCGCAATATGCCGGACGCCTGCATCTTAACGTCGACGGCTGCCCCACTTTGATGCGCAAAGTGGATGTCGATGCGTTTGGGATCCTCCTTCGTAACCTGATCGAGAATGCGCTGATACATGGACTGCCCACTGTTCCGACAACAGTTTCCGTCCAAACTGATGGAACCATCGCTATTGCAAACGCCGGACCGGTGGTGCCCCTCCCCGACCTCGAAGGGCTTACAAAGCGATTTAGTCGTGGTGCTACTCCTGCTGCGGGCTCAGGCCTTGGTCTACATATCGCTAACATGGTTATCCAGCGGATCGGTGGCAGTCTAGAGCTTGCGTCGCCCGCCCGCGGTCGCAATGATGGTTTCGAGGCGATCATACGAATTCCTCAATGACACCGGTGAATTCGACGACAGTTGGACACAGGGCGGATTGCTGGCAAGGCTGCTGACATGGCGAACTGTACGGCAGTATGTATACGGCGTAGAAATCGTACTTCACACAACGCATTTCGGCCGCGGCAATCAATGCCGCTATCATCGTCTGAGCAGTTCGATCGAAGCGACACGACATGATCGGCAAAATCGAAGGCTCCGCCTCACCGCTCGCTCGATTTCGCCCGGGGAGAAAAAAGGCCATCCGAGAAAGTGCAAGCCGCCGCGAAAAGGCGACGTGTCCAATTGTCTGGGTGCCCCTGTGCGCCGGCCCGATCGGGTTGGCGCAGGTCCAGTAAGGACCCGGACCAACCATTCCATTTAGACGACCGGCAGGTTTTAATCGGCGTCCGGATCGCCGTCCCAAAATGCCCCAAGTATACGGCTAGAAAGGCTGCCAACGATCGAGCTTTGGTCGGAGGCGTGCTTGTCAGCGTCTTGGGTGCTTGACCGGCCTTTGCAATGGCCATCGCCATCGCAAGTATCGTGCGTGGCCAGTGAGACCGCAATTTCATCAGCCTGGAGCCGACCGTATCGGTGCTTTTTTATGATTTAGGGATTTTTCGTTTTCCTCTTGGATCATCACGGGTTTGGAGAGGATCTGGTGTTAAGTGCCATTCGGAGCGCCGGCGAACCGCCCGAAATTAATGTGGTCGAGTGATGAAGCCTCCCGAATGCGTTAAACGAGACCCTTTATGGCGGCCCTGGCTGACAACAGTCTGAAAGCTGCAAGCGGCATGCGAAAATGGGGCGATCCTGAATGACGACAGATGCTATCAACATGAAAGAGGCTCGCCCTGAAAGCTGAGCACGCTTTATGCTCAGGCTGCTGACAAGGCCAAAGCAGCGTAAGTGCGTAGTGAAATCCAAGGTCCACATGGGTCGTCGCGCGTCCCGTGCGCCTGGGAAGGCGCCGGCCCGGCCAAGCTTTCCCAGCTCGTCCGCATGATGCTTCGCTGAGCGTCAATGGACGTTGGCGCGAGACCAAGGCGTCGTGCGTTGCAATCCGGACGGTCCAGGGTATCAGGAGTTTCACGGCCTCGGCCCGCTTGGCTGGCCACAGTTGAAGCTCCAACGTACCGGCTGGCACCGGGAAATTGGGCTCTGCGCTGCCTCAACGCTGATGGCACGGTCAATGCTTGCCTACCGATGGGGCCGCCCATGCCGTGATGCTGTCGGTCGACGTTCGCAAACCAGACCCTCGCGAGACCCAGCGAAGGGGCTCGCCGGTACGACGAGGGACCTTACCTCTTTATGCGCGGCATCATTATCGAGGATGACATGTTGCCTTACACGTCGTCCCTCGCGCTCGGGTCTTTGTGGGGCGGATGAAGTCCTGATCGCGGCGGCACTGCTGCATGTTTGCGTAAGACCCATCCAGTCACGATCGCGCTGTCCTTCGATGTCGCGGTGCTGATAGGCGGGCAGATCGGTGTGCGCGGCGCCCGCCAAAGGATCGTCGTCACGCCGGAGGAGGCGAGCGTCATAGCCGGCGCGCCGGCGAAAGGCGCTTTCTGTCGGATGCCCGACAATGTCGGATATCGCAAGTATCAAGGTTGGATCAAACCTTGCGAATCGGGGCTTTCTTACTTGGCACGGGGCATGCTCAGGTATCCGCAAACACCCAATGGATAACGAGCAGACTTCCCATGGCCTCACCATGCCGAAAGTTTCCCGGACGCATCCAAAGATGAGGCTCGCGTCAGGCCCAGCAACACGCTGACGGCTCATGTGGCTCGGCGTCGCGTGCCGATCCACTTTCTCCCAATAGGCGTTCGGGAGACATAGATCCTTCAAAATGAGGAACAGATCACTTTGCCAGGAACGCAGCCCATAACCCCACTCTCCCTATCAGAACTACCAAGCAAGCCCCGCACTCATGGGCTTCGCAGGACGTCCGTTGCGTCCGAGTTGGTCGGCGCGGGGACGGCTCCGATCCCCGTCGCATGGGAGGACGGCAAGGCGAGGGATTTCGTGCTCGACAACGGCATGGAGGTGGTCGTCATTCCCAACCACCGGGCGCCGATCGTCACCCACATGGTGTGGTACAAGATCGGCAGCGCCGACGAGCCGCCGGGCAAATCCGGCATTGCCCATTTTTTCGAGCATCTGATGTTCAAGGCGACGACCAACCATGCGGCCGGCGAATTCGACCGCGCAGTGTTCGAGATCGGCGGCTCGCAAAATGCCTTCACCTCCTCCGACTACACCGCCTTCTATCAGACAGTGGCGCCGTCGGCGCTCGAGCTGATGATGAGCTTCGAGGCCGACGAATGCGAAACCTCATCCTGACCGACGATGTCGTCAAGACCGAGCGCGACGTGGTCATCGAGGAGCGCCGCTCAAGCACCGACACCAACCCGCAGGACGTGCTCCATGAGGAGATCGACGCGACGCTGTGGCAGAACCAGCCCTATCGCATCCCGATCATCGGCTGGATGCAGGAGATCGAGCAGCTGAACCGCGTCGACGCCACCGCCTTCTATGAAAAGTACTATTGGCCCAACAACTCCGTGCTGATCGTGGCCGGCGATGTCGAACCGGACACGGTGCGGGCGCTGGCCGAAAAGACCTATGGCAAGGTGGCGCGTGGACCTGACCTGCCGCCGCGCATCCGGCCGGTTGAGCCCGAGCAGAACACCAGGCGCACCGTCACGCTCTCAGACGCCCGCGTCAGCGTGCCCAGTTTTTCGACGCAGTGGGTGGTGCCGTCCTACCACACCGCCAAGCCGGGCGAGGCCGAAGCGCTCGACCTGCTGGCCGAAATTCTCGGCGGCGGTAACCGCGGCCGGCTCTACCAGGCGCTCGCTGTCCAGCAAGGTATCGCTTCCAGCGCCCGCGTCTATTTCCAGGGCACTATGCTCGACGACACCAAGTTCGCCATCTATGGCGCACCGCGCGGCGATGCCAAGCTGGCTGATCTCGAAGCGGCGGCCGCTGCCGAAGTCGCCCGCATTGCCGAGGATGGTGTCAGCAACGAGGAACTAGGCAAGGCCAAGGACCACTATTTGCGCAATATGATCTTTGCGGAAGACAACCTGGACTGGCTCCCCAGCATCTACGGCTCGACGCTGGCCACCGGCGGTACCGTGAAGGATGTCGAGGAACGGCCGAATCGCATCCGCAAGGTTACCCCCGAGCAAATCAAAGCAGTTGCCGCCCGCTATCTCGCGTTCGACCGTTCGACCACGGGCTATCTCTTGCCCAAGACGCAGAATCAAGAGATGACGCTCGGCGCTCGGCCCCATGCTGCGATGAACATCCAGGAGGTGAAGTCCGAAAAGGGCATCATCGCCTGGCTGGTGGAGGACCACACAGTGGAAATCGTCAACATCGGCTTTGCCTTCAAGGGCGGCACCAAGCAGGACCCGGTCGGGAAGGAGGGGATGGCCAAACTGATGGCCGGCCTGTTCATCGAAGGCGCTGGCCATTACGACAGCGATGCCTTCCAGGTGAAGCTCGACCATGCCGGCGCCGAAATGAGTTTGGACGCGCAAAGCGACGACATCTACGGATCGGTGTGCATGCTTTCCAAAAAGCAGGACGCGGCGTTCGGCCTGCTTCGGCTCGCGCTGAACGCGCCGCGCTTCGACCAGGGGCCGATCGATCGCGTCCGCGCCGAGATTGTCTCCCGCATCGTCGGCAGCGAGCGAGACCCTAACGCCATCGCTCAGCGCAAATGGCTGCGCGCGATCTATGGCGCGCATCCTTGTTCAAGGCTGGGAGAAGGCACAAAAGAGAGCCTGCCCGGCATCACGCCGTCCGACCTCCGCGCCTTCCACCAGGCCATTTTCGCTCGCGACGGGCTCCATATTGCCGTGGTGGGTGACATTGACGCGAACACGTTGAGGGAAAGGCTTGACCAGCTGTTTGGTGATTTGCCTGAGCAACAAACCCTCGTCCCCGTCTACGATGTCGCGCCGAAACTCGGTCAACTGGTGGAGGAGAACTACGACCTGCCGCAGACTTCGCTGACGTTGGCCTGGCCTGGCGTGAAGCCTAGCGCGCCGGATTTCTACGCGGCCGTGCTGCTGAACGACATCCTTGGCGGCTCATACTTGACTTCCCGCCTTTACGAGGAGGTACGTCAAAAACGCGGCCTTGCCTATCACGTCAGCTCTGAACTAACCCTTGACTCGCTTCTGGTTACGACAGAGACACGCTCGGACTGCGCTGCCCAAACACTGAGCATCGTGCGAGATGTGGTAAAGCAGATGGCGCAGCAAGGACCGACCGGGGCCGAGCTCAAGGCGGCGAAGAAGCACCTGATCGGCGCCTATGCCATCGACCAACTGGGCTCGACCCGCTCGATCGCAGACCGGCTCCTGGATTTGCAGATTCACAAGGCCGACGTCGACTACAACCAGCGTCGCGCCCGCAGCATCGGTCGGGTGACGCTCAAACAGGTCAAGGCGGCGGCCAAAAAGCTGCTTTCGGCCGAGCCCGCCATTTTGGTGGTCGGCCCGCCGCTGGGCGGCAAGGATGAGTAAAGAAACTCATCTCACCTTCCTTCTTCATCGGGGCTTCTCGTGGGAAGAGCGAATGTGGAGGCCCGTGGGCCAAGCAGATCATGCAGACGCGCGGAGTCGTTTTCGCCGACCTTGCGCGGCATTGGCGGTCCGGCGGCCTCTCGCCGAAATGGCGCTCCTCAGCATGTATGCCGCCTTTTTGCAGAATTCCGTCGCATGCCACCAGCAGGCATGGTGGATGAAGCAAACATCCGACTGCTTAATCCATCAATTGATGAACCGCGGGCACTCAAACTAACGAAACTGCTGTCTTTTCATCGGGCTAGCGTGGTCTACCAGCTGCTTTGCCGAGGCCCTACGACGAACCCACTGGTGCAGAATACACACTGACGGCCTGTCGACCTGGATGTTCGCTGCGTTGAGGAGGAATCCGGTATTGCCCCTGTGCCTGCCGATGATCCGCCGTCTGAAATCCCCGCACCTGTTTGGAGCCATCGACCGCCTGCCGGCACTCGGCAGACCAGTTGGCAATAAGACGTTCGAGGTCGTCAATCCGTCGACCGGCGAAGTTTTGGCAGAGCTTCCCGATATGGGCGTGGAGGAGACACGTGCTGCGGTAGACAAGGCCTATGTTGCGCAGTCGGGATGGGCCGCGTTGACGGCCCGAGAACGTAGCGACGTTCTTTGGCGATGGCATCAGCTGATCATCGACCATGCAGGCGATCTCGCCGCGATTCTGACTGCGGAAATGGGCAAGCCGCTTGCCGAAGCCATTTCAGAGGTATCGCATGCGGCGGCGTATCTGCAATGGTATGCCGAGGAGGCCAATCGCGTCTATGGCGAGACGATCTCGGCACCCTCGACAGACCGCCGAATGCTAGTGATCAAGCAGCCCATCGGCGTTGTTGGCACGATCACGCCATGGAATTTCCCGGCCTCCATGGTGGCGCGCAAAATCTCGCCGGCCTTGGCTGCAGGCTGCACAATCGTGCTCAAGCCCGCTGAACAGACGCCGCTCGTGGCTGGCGCAATGTTCGCCCTCGCCCATCAGGCCGGCTTTCCCGATGGCGTGGTCAACCTGATCTATGCGTCCGAAGGTGATCGCGTGGGCCGTGAACTCT
>NZ_RZTV01000154.1:0-304 GCF_003997555.1 Mesorhizobium sp. M1A.T.Ca.IN.004.03.1.1
CTGAAATAATATGAAACAGGAGAGTGCATGAGCGGACTCGAGCTCAGGAACATCGTCAAGAATTTCGGAGCCGTCGAGGTCATCCGCGATGTCTCGCTTGAGGTCAATGACGGCGAGTTCGTCGCTTTCGTCGGCCCGTCCGGGTGTGGAAAATCGACGTTGCTGCGCCTGATCGCCGGACTCGACAAGCCCACAGGCGGCAGTATCGCCATCGACGGCAAGGACGTCACCGCGATCGGTGCGGCCGACCGCGGCCTTGCCATGGTCTTCCAGTCCTATGCTCTTTATCCGCATATGAGCGTGC
>NZ_RZTV01000155.1:0-304 GCF_003997555.1 Mesorhizobium sp. M1A.T.Ca.IN.004.03.1.1
GGCCGAGTTCCGTGACGGTCTGACGATACTTGCGCCAGTTATTGAAAGAGCGAGAGAAGTTCATGTTAAGCCCCTTTCCGAGGGTTTCATCCGCCAGCAGCCACCGATCGGCGCTGACCTCTATTTGATGACCGGAATATATGTTGCGACGCGAAAGACTAAAACAGACAAGTTTTCAGATCACCTATGCGACCCATGCAATGCTCAAAGGATATTTGACGCAGACTTACCATTTTTTGGTCAACGAATAGGCAGAATGACTTTTGAAAAAGCAGTTCGATTGAGAGAGGGCGAATGGGGTGCC
>NZ_RZTV01000156.1:0-304 GCF_003997555.1 Mesorhizobium sp. M1A.T.Ca.IN.004.03.1.1
CGTTGGAGCGCCTCACGGATCGGCAACTCCCATGAGTGCTCGATGATGTCCTTGCACTCCTTAAGCGCGAGGGCTGGCCCAATCGCCAGCCGTTCCGCAAGATCCAGAGCGCACTGGAGCGCGCTGCCGGTGTCAGCGACCCTGTTAATCAGTCCCCATTGCAAGGCTGTCCGGGCGTCGATCGGATCTCCCAATAACATCATTTCTTTCGCACGGGACTTGCCGATGCGCCGCGCCACCCGGATGGTCCCACCGCTTCCCGGAAACACGCCAAGCTTGATCTCGGGCAATGCAAAGGTCGAAC
>NZ_RZTV01000157.1:0-304 GCF_003997555.1 Mesorhizobium sp. M1A.T.Ca.IN.004.03.1.1
ACTGGATCACGTATTTGCCAAACCAGCCATGCCAGGGAATGGCACTGTGCTTGACCAGACCAATAGCGCCAAAGGTGATGGTCACGACTGCGAATTCGGCCGTTGGCAGGCCGACAAGCAGCGCCGGAACGACCATGATGGCCATATTTATCGCCTTCTCCAGCGGATGCTCCCGCGACGAAGTCAGCGCGTTGAACTCTTCGGCTGCGTGGTGAAATTCGTGCAGCCGCCATAGTACGGGCAGCCGGTGCATCAACCGATGCTGCCAATAGCTCAAGAAGTCTGACAGCACTAGGAACACGAG
>NZ_RZTV01000158.1:0-303 GCF_003997555.1 Mesorhizobium sp. M1A.T.Ca.IN.004.03.1.1
GAATTTCTGGTTCAGCGCCATAGCGATTGCGCCGCCCGAGAGATCCGGCGTCTTGCGCTCTTCGAAGTCCTTCAGCGTCACGAAGACGATGCCGGCATTCGAGGAGTTGGTGAAGCCGTTGATCGACAGCCCCGGGAAGGCGATCGCATTGGCAACGCCCGGCTGCGCCAGCGCGATATCGGTCATGCGCTTGATGACGTCTTCCGTGCGGTCGAGGCTTGCAGCATCCGGCAACTGGGCGAAGCCGATCAGATACTGCTTGTCCTGAGACGGCACGAAGCCGCCGGGGACCGTGCTGAACAT
>NZ_RZTV01000159.1:0-303 GCF_003997555.1 Mesorhizobium sp. M1A.T.Ca.IN.004.03.1.1
GGTCGCCTATGCCCTGCTGTTTTCCCGGATCGAGGCCGACAAGAAATCGGCAAGCCGCATCAACCGTGTCAAATCGGCCGAGGTCGACCGCGCCAAGGTCAAGGCTGCCCGCGACCGGGTGCAGGAGATGTCGAAGCGGCGCAAATCGGTGCAGGACAATCTGAAGGATCTGGAAAAGCGCCAGAACGAAAAGACCAAGAAGACCGTGTCGATGAAATCGCGGCTGTTGCAGGCCGGCTTGACGATCACGGCGGCGAAATTCTATCTCATCAGCGCCGTCTTCGCCTCCGTGCTGCTGCTCGT
>NZ_RZTV01000160.1:0-303 GCF_003997555.1 Mesorhizobium sp. M1A.T.Ca.IN.004.03.1.1
CGAAAACATCATCGGTGACGTGCTCTCCGGTAAGCGGCCGCAAGGCGTGTTGCTCGCCACCAAGGCCCGCTTCAGCATGGGCGACGGCCCGAACGACCAGGGTCTGTCGCGCTACCACCTGATCCGCGAATGCGAGGCGAGCCTCAAGCGCCTGAAGACCGATGTCATCGACCTGTACCAAGTGCATGAATGGGACGGCCAGACGGCGCTCGAAGAGACGATGGAAGCCCTCGATACCCTGATCAAACAGGGCAAGGTGCGTTACGTCGGTTGCTCCAACTATTCCGGCTGGCACATCATGAA
>NZ_RZTV01000161.1:0-303 GCF_003997555.1 Mesorhizobium sp. M1A.T.Ca.IN.004.03.1.1
CAAGACCGGTCAGATCGGTGACGGCAAGATCTTCGTCTATTCGATCGACCATGCCGTGCGCATCCGTACGGGCGAAACCGATTCAGAAGCGCTGTAAACGGCAGATCAAGGAGCTTTTTCCAATGTCAATCTCGAAGTTTTCTTCCACCTTTGCGCGGGTCGGCGCAGCATCGGCCGCGCTTCTTGCGC
The DNA here is from genome assembly GCF_003997555.1 of Mesorhizobium sp. M1A.T.Ca.IN.004.03.1.1. Lineage (NCBI taxonomy): Bacteria > Pseudomonadati > Pseudomonadota > Alphaproteobacteria > Hyphomicrobiales > Phyllobacteriaceae > Mesorhizobium > Mesorhizobium sp. M1A.T.Ca.IN.004.03.1.1. The sequence goes on from NZ_RZTV01000161.1 coordinate 190, forward strand.
CGGCCGTCGCTTTTGCGCAGGAGACTGCCGCGCCAGCCGCTGCCGCCGCTGCTCCTGCCTTCACCATGGACAAGGGTGACAATACCTGGATGCTCGTCTCCTCGGCGCTCGTCC
>NZ_RZTV01000162.1:0-303 GCF_003997555.1 Mesorhizobium sp. M1A.T.Ca.IN.004.03.1.1
CGCCGCCGAGCTTGCCAGAACGCCGGGGCACTTCGCCGCCACCGTCGGCGAATTCAGGATCGAGCCGAATGCCGCCAATGTCGTGCCGTCGAAGGTCACGCTGCTGATCGATGGGCGCGCGGAGATCCGCGCCGACATGGAGGCTTTCTGCCGCTGGCTCGACGGCCATGTCGAAAAGCTGGCAGGAGCCTACGGCGTGACGATCAAGACGCCGAACCGGGTTTCCGACAATCTGCCGACGCCAGGCGATGCCGGACTGCTGTCGATACTGGAGGCGGCCTGCGAGCGGGTCGGTGCGAAAAG
>NZ_RZTV01000163.1:0-302 GCF_003997555.1 Mesorhizobium sp. M1A.T.Ca.IN.004.03.1.1
GTTGAACACGGAGGCTGCCACCTCGCTGTAAATGCCCTCTGGCGGCCGTGGATGAGCCCATCTTCCGGCCGCCTGTCGCCGCGCCCGTATGTGCGTTATGTAGCTCTCATTTTGAGCACGGGCGTGGCCGTCGTATCGGTGGGAAACTCAAGGCCATCCCGACCCATTGAGAAGTAGCCTGCTATGGATGCAGGGCTTCTTGAGGCACGGTTTGGACTTCATATAGCAGCCGCAAAAATTGATGGGGCAAAGCGAGACATAGACCGATCTCCGTCAACTGCAGAGAAATCCGCCTCTGCGAA
>NZ_RZTV01000016.1:0-69927 GCF_003997555.1 Mesorhizobium sp. M1A.T.Ca.IN.004.03.1.1
CGCGCCGGCCACTTCCTCGCCTTCATCCATCTCGCCGCAGCTATGTTATGGATGCGCTGAATGTCGATTCAGCCTAGTTAATTTTAGGCGTGCGGACGGCTGCCCTGGCCTTTTGCCGGCGAGATTTGACCGCCTCCAGCAGTTCGCGTTCGCTGGTGTGAGCATTTCGAAAGATGGCCACAACCAATACCGCTAGAATTTCGGCGTCCGGGTCCAAAGGATCGAGCTGTTCATCTGCGCAGACCTGATTGAACACGCGTTCGCAAACGGCCAGATCGAGAGGGCTAAGGCAGGTGCGATTGAAACGCCGACGCAGCATTTGAGCGAACCTTTCAGCGCCCGCCGCCCGTGCTTTGCGGCGGGGCCTTGTCACCGAGGCTTGAAAAGATGTTGTCCCCAGCTTCTAGTAACGTTACTCCATGCTCGGCGATTGTGTTGTCAATAATCCCAAAATCTGTGCGCAGTCCCGAGATCTATATTGGCCGGCCCGCATGAGCTGGTAATAGTCTTGCCGTTTGTTGTCGGGTATACGGAAGCCGCGTCGAAAGTCAGCCGCCTCTTTCGGGGCGCGAGTGCAGCCAAGTTTGCTGGCGCTGACTTTCAAACTCGCCAGTGAGCATCCGAGCTTTGCCGCAATGTCTTTTAATGGCTCGTTGTTGACATATCCATCAAGAATTATCTTGCGGCGAGCTTCTCCTTTGACTTTTTCATTCATTACCTGGTCTCCTCAACGTCGCTTTCACGATGTCGGAATCTATAGGCGCCGGTCTGAAGTGTGTCGTTAGCCTCGTATCCAGAAACTTATCTCGGGATGCATTTCTTATTGTAACCCAGCGTGATCGACGATGCGGTCCACAGGCTTGCCAGATCCCGGGATACACCACATGATTGCGGGGGCATGGGCATACCGGAATCGGATATGGCACCACGCGCGATGGACGCTAAGGAGCAAGACGAGGCGCATACCGGGCCTGTACCGGAGCGCGAGCGACGGCGTTGGCCTCGCGACGTTCAACCCGACAATGAGGCGGCTCGGCCAATCGCGCCGGCACTGGAACCGCTGTCCTTTTCAACGCTCGAACTGGCAGCAGAGGATCAATTCCCCGCTTGGCAAGCGCATGTGGCACCGCTTGTCGAGGTCAGGCTGCCGGATGACAAATCGCTGGACGACGGCTTCCCCGCAGCGCACAAGGCTTGGAATCTCGGCGGCATGCTGATCGTCGAACAGCGGACGCCGGCGCACAGTTACATCCGTTCCGCCGCAAAGCTTCGGTCCAGCTCGATCGATCATTGGTATGTCGTCTTGCCACATACCGGCCGGTCGTGGACGGAGGTCAATCGCCGCGTCGCGGAGGGCCAGCCGGGCAAACTTGAGATCAGGTCGCTAGGCTACCCGTTTCGCGGGAGGATGACCGAATCCGAAAGTCTCGTTCTATATTTGCCGCGTGATTTGTTCGCCGACGCGGCGGCAACCCTCGACGCAAACAACAACTCAATTCTTTCCGGCAATTTTGCAAACCTTTTGATCGACTATGTCGACGGCATGGTAACAAGACTGCGCAGCCTCACCGCTGACGACCTGCCTCGCATCGTACACGCAACCCGCAGCATGATCATTGCGTGCCTAGCGCCGCCGGCCGAACATGCGGCTGCGGCCGAACAACTGGCGAGTGTCGCGCTGATGGAGCGGGCCCGTCGATACGTCCAAAACAACCTGGAAGCGGCTCATCTGACGCCGGATTCAATGTGCCGGGCGCTCGGTGTTTCGCGATCTCGTCTCTACCAGCTGTTCGAACCGAGCGGTGGGGTGCTCCATTACATTCAAAGTCGCCGACTTCTAGCGGCCCATGTTGCGCTCAGCGATCCGGCGGACAGCCGGCGCATCGTTCAAATTGCGGAGGCCTTCGGGTTCAGTTCAGCGGCAAATTTCAGCCGGGCGTTCAGCAAGGAGTTCGGTTACAGCCCCCGCGAAGGGCGCAGGACGACGGTGTTGCCGCGCCCCGCCCACTCTGTTTCGCTTGGCGAGCACGAGAAGACCTCCTCGTTTGAAGGATGGCTCAAGGCACTTGGAAGCTGATCATAGCATCCGCGGCGGACGTTTCATCAGTATGCCCGGAGTGATACTGGATCCGGCGACAATCCTTGCCGGGCAAGCGATCCTTGGCTGGCGGTACCCCATTGGCAAAATCCCTGGCGAGAGATGCCGTGCCGATCGAGATATGTACGCCCGGATAAGTATCTGGATGCGCAGCTAACGACAGCGCGGCCATATTCGTAGATGTTCGCTGTGACTTAGCGGGGGCTCGGCACAGGCGGCAGGTTTCCAAGTTGGGGGGTATATCGCACCGCCTGTGCCGACCGCGCCGCCGCAAACCGTCAAAGGCGTAAGTGAGTTAGCGTGCCAAGGCCGAGGCGGCCGGTTGGTGTTCATTCCGCCGCAGAATGGCTTAGTGGGGGCTCGATGGCTTAGTGGGGGCTCGGCACAGGGCGGCAGATGTCCAAGTTGGGGGACATCGGATCGCCTGTGCCGCTCGCGCTACCGCTATCCGTCGAAGGTGTGGCGTAATTGAGTAAGCGTGCCAATGGCCGGGGGGCGGCTGGCCGGTGTTCATTCCGTCGCAGAATGGCTTAGTGGGGGCAAGGCACAGGCGGCAGGTGTCCAAATGGATACCAGATCGCCGGTGCCGCTCGCGCCACCGCTATCCGGCAAAGATGGTGGCGTAGTTGAGTCATCGTGACAAGGTCGACGACGAACGGCTGGAGTTCATTCCGCCGCAGATACCAACTCTTGTCGAGCGGCCGCCCGAAGATGAAGGGTGGGTCCACGAGGCCAAATTCGACGGCTACCGCACGCAAATCATCATTGATAAGAACGGCGCGCGTCTTTACAACAAGAACGGGCGCGACTGGACGACTAAATACTGGCCCATCGCGCTAGCTGTCGACCTGCCATGCCGGGCTGCCATTCTCGACGGCGAGGTGATTGTCTCAGGCGGGCGTGGCTCGCCCGGTTCTCCTGAGCTGGAAGCCGCGATCTGGAACGAGCCGAGCCGGCTGGTGTTCGTCGCTTTCGACATCCTCCATCTCGACGGTCGCAATCTTATTCCCTTACCCCTGCTGCAACGCAAGCAAGCGCTGTGGCGACTGGTTGAGCCTGGCCTCGGCAAGATCCAATACAGCGAGCATTTTGAGGGCGACGCGCTCGCGATCTTTCGCGCCACCGAGAAAACCGAGCTCGACGGCGTCATCTCGAAACGCGCCGATAGCCCCTACCAGAGCGGACCGTCGAAAACGTGGCTGAAAACCAAATTTTTGAGAAAGCCGATCTCGAAACACTAGGTCTGTGATCGAGCCCAGGCCGCGAATTCCGCTCTGTCCTGTGGATCGCAATATTTCGAATCACGCCGGGCGCGACGCCGATTATCTGTCGATTCGCGATTTATTAACAATGAATGAACGTCCATCGTGGAATAACCTGCCCGCCAATCACAGCGGAGGATCCATTGCAATTACAGCGCATGCACCGCTTGTTGAAATAGCGAGTTGAAAGTTTGCCAAGCTTGTTACTTATGCTATTTCTAAACTGGGGGACGCTAATTTTCACCGCCTACGGAGGTGGCTTTTGCGTTCAGAGGCATCAGGCGTCGGCACGCAGAATGAGGAGTCGTCCTCAAGCGATGGTTCACGTGCCGGCGAAGCGCTTCTCGCTAACCTGTTGGCGAATACGACCGAACTTCTATCGTTCTATGATAGCGACTTCCGCCTAACTCACTACGCCGCCAGGCTTAAACGTCTGTACGGAGGTGCGGTTGTGCCAGGCGCAGCCATTTGGGGGATCTATCCAAGCTTCCTCGATACGAGGTGCCGCGACGAATTTCTTCGGGTGTTCCAGGGCGGCTCTGCGGCAAGCATTGACCTGCCGCGATCATCGGGCGAAGCGCCCCGCTCCGTTTTCGTCTTCGGCACTGCAGATGGTGTGGGAATCATCGAATCCCGGGAGCAGGGGGAGCGCAGCGCGGCGCAGGAGCAGGAGCATATGATTCTGCTCCATCAAGCGACGCACGACGTGCTGACCGGACTGCAGAATCGGCGGCGATTCGGCGAGCGGCTGCAGCAAGCGCTGGCGGCCATCGGCGGATCTCAGCCAAAAGCCGCCCTGCTGCAAATCGATCTTGACGATTTCAAAGCGGTCAACGACACGCTCGGCCATGGGGCAGGCGACACGCTTCTGCAACTCGCGGCAGGTCGAATCCGCGACGCGCTGGAGGACGGCGAATCTGCGTACCGGTATGCCGGCGACGAGTTCGCCGTCATCCAATTGGGCAAGGAGCAGCCCGCGGAAGCCGAGCGCCTCGCAACATCGCTGGTCAACTCGTTCAAGGACCCTTTCGTCATCAACGGCATTCCCGTCTTCGTCGGTTCAAGTATCGGAATCGCTTTCGGGCCGGAGCACGGGACCGATGGCGAGCAGCTGATGAAAGCCGCAGATATTGCTCTTTACGCAGCCAAGACGGATGGTCGCGGCTGCGCTCGAACGTTCAATCGCTCGATGCTGTTGTTGCTCGAGCAACGCGAAAATCTGAGGCGCAGCCTTCGAACCGCGCTGGAGCGGGGCGAGCTTTACCTGGACTATCAGCCGCTCATCAGGCCTCCTTCGTCGGTGATTGGTTTCGAAGCGCTGCTGCGGTGGCGGCACCCCGAGATAGGAATCATTCCGCCCGGCGTGTTCATTCCGATCGCCGAAGCCGACGGTCTGATGGACGAAATTGGACGATGGGTGCTCGAGCAAGCCTGTCGCCAGGCATTGGCGTGGCCTTCCGCGCTGACAGTCGCAGTCAACTTGTCGCCGGCTCAGTTCCTAAGCGGTTCGCTGACGGACACGGTCGCTCAGATCATCGACGCAGTTGGAATCCGGGCTGAAAGGCTTGAACTCGAGATAACCGAAACGGTTCTTCTTGAGAAGACTATCGACAATATAGATACATTGAATACGTTGAACGTCCTGGGAATACGAATCTCGCTCGACGATTTTGGAACATACTATTCGTCCTTGAGCTACCTTAAGAATTTTCCGTTTGATACCTTGAAGATAGATCAATACTTCATCGCGGACCTGGAGACGGATCTGAAGAGTCAAACGATTGTGCGATCGATCATAAGTCTGGCGCACGGCCTGGGAATAAGCGTCACCGCCGAGGGGGTCGAGACGTCGGCGCAGGCACGGTGGCTGATCAAGGAAAATTGCGATTACCTGCAAGGCAATTTCATGGGACGGCCGCTCGGATCCGAGGCAACCGGCGATTTCATCAGGCGGTCGCCGCCGAACGGGCTGGTAGCGATGGAGGAATCAAATCGGGCGCGCTAGCCACTTGCACCGTTTGTAAATCGGAGGGCTGTAAAAACGATCGAGCTAGATGCCGCGCAATGCGGGACTGGCTCATCACGGAGTTCATCGCGTCACCTGGGCTCAAATACGGATGGAATAGGAGAGGATGCGGATGGGATCTGTTCATCATGACCCGGTTGGCGAACCGACTTTTGAGCCGATGATCCAGATCGACATGGAAATCAAGACTTTTGTCTCCGCTTGGAAACACTGCGATTATGTCTCGACGTACATCGCCCGGATGATCAGTCAAAACAGATCAGACTCGGTGCGGCATTCGAATCTCTTTTCCTCTGCCTTCAACGAATTACTGGAAGTCGCCTTTCGTACCCGCCACGCCGACGGCGAACTGGCATGCAGGGTGTCTCGCTATGGCGCGACGGACAGGATCGAACTGACATTTCCCTGCATGCCGGAGGAGCGCCAATTCTACGAAGAAGCCGTTTCGCAAGTCGCGGGATTTGAGGCCAAGGAGCGATATCTCAATTCTGTGTCTGGGGATCTGGCGCCCAGCCGGGAGGTGGTACTCCTGGAACTGGCTGTCGACTACAACGCGGCACTCAGGGTCGAGGAAGCCGACGGCGATGCGATCACGCTCGTCGTGGATCTTCCGCTTGAGGGCCTGCAACATTGAGCCCTTACAACCTGCACGCGCGCTTCAAGGCGCAGTACGATGCGAACAACCAGGAGTTCTCAATATCTGGGGTGGTCCGGCCTCAGGCGATCGATGAGCTTGGGCCTAGCCTGGCATTGCTTCGCGATGCGATCGGCCGAGTGCGCGGCGTTCTCTACGTCAATGTCAGGCGCTTGGCGCAGATGAACAACGCTGCATTTTACGCCTTTTCGAGAATCATCATCGATGCCTGTCGCGCTCGACCCGATCTCAAATTTGTTGTCATCACGTCGAGCGTCGTCGGATGGACCTCGCGAAAATTCGGTCGGCTGAGCGGAATCGAACCGAACATCACGGTCGAGGAGTATGACAGCGAATTCTATCCAGGGCAGGGCTTCCTCGAGGAAGGCGGGTTCGTTCCAATCCTGCGCACGCAGACAAAGATGACCTGGCGCCACGAGCGTGCAATCCTGCCGCGACATGGCATGAGACCCGGGATCGTTATGGCCGACATCTGTTGCGGGATCGGCGATTTCGCCGTGCTCGTGCAGAAAGAGTTCCAGCCGTCGCGGATTGTCGCCCTCGACCACTCCATATCAAGCCTGGACTACGCCCGACGCGTGATGCGGGAGTTCGATATCCGGGGCATCGAATATACTTATGGCGATGCCTCGGAAATGCTGCTCGACGAGGAGCAGTTCGACTTGGTCACCTGCCGACATTCGCTTCAAATCTTCAATCGACCGGAACTCATCCTCAAGGAACTCTACCGCATATGCAAGCCAGGCGGGCGGGTCTACATCACCAACGAGAAGAATTCGCATTGCCTCGGCGAGCCGCGCGCCGAAAGCATCCGTTGGACATACAATGAAGTGGCGAAGCTGTTCGCGCATTTCGAAATGGACGTCGAGCTCGGGCCCAAGAGTCGGCGATATCTGATCGAAGCCGGATTCGACGACATACGTGTCGAGACCTTCACCGTCACCAACTTGGACGGAGATCCGCAGGACTTCGCCGATGTCATTGTCGCCTGGGCCGATGTCTATGCCGGCGAGATGGCCATCAAACGCGGCGACGGGCCGGAGTTCGTTGCACGGTTCCGGCAGGGTTTCCAGGATCACATATTCGCTGCGCTACACCCCAAGGGTTATGCGGGTTGGCCGATCTGGGTCGCATCGGGGCGAAGGCCGCAATGAAAGCCGACGATCAGCCTACACCGCGCTTCGGCCTGCGCTCCTTCCGGGCGAAATTCGTCTTGGTCGTCGGCGGCGCCGTGTTGTTCGACCTCTTGCTGAGCGGTGGCCTTGCGCTCTGGAACGTTCAAAAGCTGTCGCGCGACGCCACGTCGGAAGTCGGTGAGGGCCTGACCACCGCAAACCAGGAATACATTCGCTCCTATGCCGACTCGACAGCGTTAAGCGTCGACCTCCTGCTCGATCGAGTTCATGGGGACGTGAAGGCGCTGGCCGGCGTTCTGCAGGCCCAGACCGACCATCCGAGCCGGCAGCGACAGGTCGGAGCAACCCTTTCGCAGGAGGCACCCGGCTCGGTGAAGGTCGTCTATGACGCGAAGGGCGATTGGGCGCAGAACCTGCCGGGCGCGCCTTCCGTGATTAGCGTCTGGGGCTACCTGCTGGGCGCCGACCACACGCCGTTGCCGAGCGTTGAGCAGGAAATCGAAGACAGTACCGTTCTGGATCTCGTCGCGCCGACCCTTATGGCCAGCGGATCGCCAAAACTGCAGATGTACTATATTGGTCCGAAGGAACGGCCGATCTTCAGGACGGTACCGTATACGGACCAGGCACAGACCTTCGACCGGCTCTATCCAGGCCACAACAAGGCGGAGTTCTGGGAGTTCTTCTTTCCGGGGATCTATGGGTCATGGCAGCAATGGGCAAAGGATCCAGCCTCACGTCCAGTCCCCGACGATATCACTCAGACAGCGCCCTACACCGATGCGATCACGGGAAAGCTGATCGTCAGTTTTTTCCACCCGCTGTGGACGCGCGACCGTACCGGTATCGCCGGTGTAGCGGGTGCAGACATCACTCTCGATCAACTCGCGGAAGTCGTCGAGCGCGTCAAGATCGCCGAAACCGGGTTCGGCTTCCTCACCATGTCGACCGGCAATGTAGTGGCGATCAATCCATCGGGCGAGGCGATCATCGGCCTGACTTCATCCAACGATGCGGGCACGCAGGGCGTCACCGGCCTGGAGAGGTCCCTGCGGGGAAGCACGCAGCCGGCCATCGCGTCGCTGCCGCTCGACCAGAACAATGACGGTGTCATTCAGCATATCATGCTCGACAACAAGGGCGAACACGTACCCTACATAGTTGTCCTCAAAAGATTGAAGCCGACCAATCTGTGGAGCTCGGGACCGATCAAGTCTGAAACGATGTCGGTCGGAATCGTCGTTCCAGAACGCGAAATCTATGCGTCCCTGGTCGCCGCGCAAAAGAGTATTTCTCGCGCGACCAATCGTATTCTGCTCTTTCAGGTCGCCGCCATCGTCGTTTCGCTTCTGATTGTATTTGCGGCAGTGCTCGGCATCTCGAAGCGGATCACGGCCGGCCTCAGGGCGCTTGCCAGCGCCGCCCAGAGGCTACAGTCCAAAGACTATTCGGTCCGTGTTCGCGTTCCAACGCGCGACGAGGTTGGAGCGGTCGGGGTCGCCTTCAACCGCATGGCCGAGCAGATCAGCTTTCACACGGAAAACCTCGAGCAACTCGTCGACGAACGCACCAGGGAACTCGGCGACGCAAATCAGGAGATTTCCGCGCTCAACGAAAAGCTGCGGGACGAGAACGTCCGTCTCGGCGCCGAACTCGCGGTCGCCAGGCAAATCCAGATGATGGTCCTGCCGAAACCGTTCGAACTCGAAGCGATTCCGGGGCTGGAGATCGCGGCCTACATGCGGCCGGCCGACGAGGTGGGCGGGGACTACTACGACGTCCTCCAGAACGGATCACGGGTCAAGATAGGCATCGGCGACGTGACCGGTCATGGTCTCGAGAGCGGCGTGCTGATGCTGATGGTCCAATCCGTTGCACGCGCGCTGCAGGAGGCCAACGAAGGCGATCCGCATCAGTTTCTGGTTCGTCTGAACAGGGCCATCTACAAGAACATCGAGCGGACGAACACCGACAAGCATCTCTCGCTGGCCTTTCTTGACTTTGAGGACGGGCGGGTAACGCTATCCGGCCAGCACGAGGACATTCTCGTCGTGCGTGCGGATGGGGACGTCGAACGTATCGACACGCTTGATCTGGGTCTGCCCGTTGGCCTGGAGAACGACATCTCGCAGTTTGTTGACACGCGAGACATCGTGTTCGGGAGCGGCGACGTAATCGTGTTGCACACCGACGGTGTGACCGAGGCGGAAGATGAAGACAGAAGACTGTTCGGGTTCGATCGCCTCTGCAAGAGCGTGCAAAAGCGCCATGGCAGGAGCGCCGAGGACATCAAGACCGGGATCATCGAGGATTTGATGGCTCATATCGGAATCCAGAAGATCCACGACGACATCACACTCGTGATCATAAGGCATACGTAGGATGACAGCGCTGTTCGGTACGCCTGACATTGCAATAGGGATGAAGGGGAGCGTCAGTCGCGTGCGGCTGTTCGACGGACCTCTCGACTTGAGTTGGCGTCATTGCGCCACGACCTCGGACTTCATTGCCGATCTTTTCGCGTTGCGCTTTCAGTCGTCGCGCAATGACTACATGGAGGTGCGGCATAGCATCGGATATCTGGTCAACGAACTCATCGAAAACGCCGTCAAGTTCCGCGCACCAGGCGAAATCGTGGTTGAGGCGTCGATGGATTCCGAGTGCTTCAAGCTCAAGGTGTCGAATGACGTCGATGGTGAAATCGCGTCCGAGTTCCAAAGCCTGCTGGCGGACATCACGGTTGGCGACCCAAAGGACCTGCTGATACAGCGGATTGAGGCGAATGCCGCGAACCCCGACGTGGGGAGCTCCGGGCTTGGATTGCTGACGTTGATGAGCGACTATGGCGCACGTCTGGCCTGGATATTCAGCCCGGCCGATGAAAACGACCGTATTTGCCTGGAAACATATGCCTCCATTCCGATCTCGCAAACTCACAACTAGATGAAACGAAGCCAGATATGGAAATCAAGACAGACGACTACCGCGTGTGGACTGAGGGAAGCGATATCTTTTTCGACGGTGCAATGCGGCTTGCCAGTTCCGAGGCGGGTGCGCCGATCACGGCTTTGGCGACCAGTGTTCTTGCCTCAAATCCCGCTTCCATCACACTCAATTTGAAGGACCTTCACTTTCTCAACTCTTCCGGCATCAACCTGCTGGCGAAATTTACCATCGAGGTGCGCAAGCATCCCGATGTTCGACTTGTCGTGCGCGGAACGCCCGACATACCCTGGCAATCGAAATCACTGCCGAACCTGAAGAAGCTGCATCCCGCTCTGGTGCTTTTGATGAACTAACGTCAACGCGTCTCGATCGAGCCATTGCCCGCGAGGTGCCCGCCGTCGGATGATTTCCAGCTGATATTCGGGACTGTCAGATCAGCAGCAGGCCCTTCATCGAGGCATTGCCCTTGCGGCCGATGATGATGTGGTCGTGAACGGCGATGCCGAGCGGCTTGGCCGTGTCGATGATCTGCTTGGTCATGTCGATGTCGGCGCGCGAGGGCGTCGGGTCGCCGGACGGATGGTTATGCACCAGAATGATCGCGCTGGCGGAAAGTTCGAGCGCGCGCTTGACCACCTCGCGCGGATAGACAGGCGTATGGTCGACCGTGCCGGTCTGCTGCACCTCGTCGGCGATCAGCCCGTTCTTCTTGTCGAGGAAGAGAATGCGGAACTGCTCGCGGGCCTCGAAGGCCATGGCCGAGCGGCAATAATCGAGAAGCTGCGTCCAGTTCGACAGAACCTCGCGGCCGCGCACTTCGCCGCGCGCCATGCGCTGCGCCGTGGCGGCGATGACCTTGAGATCGGTCGCCACCGTCGGCCCGATGCCCTTCACTTCCTCGAGCAGGGCCGCCGGCGCGCCGAGCACTTCGGCAAGCGAACCAAAGCGCGCGATCAGCGCCTTGGCGATCGGCTTGGTGTCGACGCGCGGGATCAGCCGGAAGAGAAGCAGCTCAAGCAGTTCATAGTCGGGCAGGGCGTCCGGACCGCCGGCCAAGAAGCGTTCGCGCAGACGATCACGATGGCCGTGGTAGTGCGGCTTCTCAACAGGCGCCACCTCTTTCTTCGGCGGCTCTACCCAGGCTTCAGAGAAAAACGCCCGCTCGTCCTCGACTTTTCCCATCGCCCGCCCACATCGCTGATCGAAAGAAGACCTTTGCCAGAGACTAAAGCATGATTCTGAAACGCGAAACGGTTCTCGATCATTTCAAGAAAGTAGCCGGGAGCGTTGCTGGGACATATCAAGACGCCGTGACGATGAGGGCTGCATCGCCTATTGGCGAACGTTAAACATGAGCACCCTCGGCAGCCTGCTTCTTCACTGTTCTTGCCCCGCTGACCGAAACAGCGATGCCGAGGACGACAAGGGCGGTTCCGAGAATGTGGATCGTCGTGATGGTCTCACCGAGAAGAAGAAACGAGAGCGCGAGTGCCGCGACCGGCAGCACTGCCATGAACACGCCAGCCTCTCCGCCGCTGGCGCGCGCGGCTCCTGAATACCAGAGCCAGAAGCCGATCACGGTGGGAAAAATGCTGATATAGACTGTCGCCAATAGGGCGGCAGGTGCTGCTGCAACGGTGCTAAACGCGACAAGGGCAGCGGCGAGCGGCAAGGTCAGCACCAGTGAAATGCTGCTCATCAGCGCCGCGAGATAGAGCGGCGCCAGCGGCTTGCTGATTCTCTTGTTCAGGATAGCAAACAGTGCTTCGCCGGAAACAGCGAGGACCACCAGCAGGTTACCCGCCAGCAGCTTCAGATCGAGGCCAAAGCCCTTGGCAGAGGCGACATTGACAAGAAGTGCGCCTGCCGTGACAGCGCCGATGGCGATCCATAGCTTGGCGCCAAGCCTCTCCTTCAAGGCCAGCGTTGCAACGAGGGCAGCCAATACAGGCAAAAGGCCGTGGATGACACTGGCATTGGCACTCGTCGTCAAGGTCAAGGCGAGGATCATTAGAATGCTATAGCCGGCGCTGCCCGCGGCCGCCTGAATCATCACTATCATATATTCCTTTGCCAAGAGCCGCGACCGCGGCGTGCTTGTCAGGAAGACGAGTCCCCAGAGGATCGGCGTCGAAATCAGGAAACGCAGGGGAACGGCGAGGAAAGGGTGCATGCCGCCGGCAATGATTTTCGAGGCCACCACGCCGGATCCGACCAGCGTCATGGCTATGGTCATGAGGGCGCCTGCAATGATGCGTTGCGAATCCATGTGTTAGCCTACGGTATAGGGGGCGCGCGAACGCGCCTCCTTCAGCGCAAGAGCCCACCACTTGAGTTGGTGGAGCATGGTTTTGACAGCGCCGGAGCTGCGCTTCGGATCGAGCGGGCCCGCACCATCGGCAAAATGCTCCCACACCCCGTGAAAGCTTACTGCGTCCCGGACGGTGACGGCGTGGAGCTCGGCAAATACCTGCCGTAGCCTGGTCGATAGCGTGCTTAAGATGACCGGGCATGCTGTGATTGTATTCGGGGGTGACGACAACGAAGGCGTCTGCCTTGGCGAGCTTACTCGTGAATGCCTTCATCGCCGGTGTCGGCTCCGCCAAGTGCCGGCTGGGCAGATCAATGTCTGCAACATCGATGAGGGAAAGCTCGAAATCGTCCAGTCTCTGCGCCTCCTGGGCAAACCAGTTTCCGACCTTGTCGCCATAGCGTCGTTCCCGCGTGCTGCCGATCAGCGCTGCGAGCTTGAGCCGTTCAGTCACTTCGCTCTCCTGTCTCAGGTCAGGAAGTGATGACACACCGGGGCGATCGATGGGATTGCTAAAAGTTGGCGCTTTCTGATCTAATTGATCGATCATGCTCGACGCGCTTACTCTCGATCAGATGCGGATGTTCCTGGCCGTGGCGGACGCGGGTAGCTTTCGCCTGGCCTCCATGCGGCTCGGTCGCGCGCAGTCGGCGGTAAGCCACGCGATTGCCAATCTGGAGACCGAACTCAAGACGGTCCTGTTCGACCGGTCGACTCGTCGGCCGACCTTGACCTCGGACGGACGGGCCCTGCTGGACGACTGTCGCTCGCTGGTTCTACGCGCCGATCTGCTGCGCGCGAAGGCGCAGGGTATGGGCAGCGGCATTGAAATCGAGCTTGCGCTGATGGTGGACACGCTTGTTCCATTGCCGGCCGTCGGCAGGGCTCTTGAAGCCCTCCACGCCACCTATCCGACGGTTGGCGTCCGGTTGCAGATAGGTACCCTTGGGGAACCGATCGATTGCCTCCTGCAAGGCACGGTCGACCTCGCAATAACGGTGGGCGAAGACCTGCGCGATCCGCGCCTGGAATTCGATTCCCTCGCGCCGCTGTCGATGGCGGCGGTCGTCGGTGCTGGGCACGCTCTGGCCTTGATAGCGAAGAAAGGCCGGGTGAGTACGCCAGAGCTGGCCGATCACATCCAGATCGTCCTGATGGACCCTTCTCCTCGCTCCCATGGCCGCGACTATGGCGTGCTCTCCCAGCGCAAGTGGCGGGTGGGTAGCCAAGAGGCGAAACTGGCGTTGATCAGAGCAGGCATCGGTTGGGGGCGGCTTCCACTTTGGTTGATCGAGCAGGATCTTGTCGAAGAGCGGCTCGTGCAGCTTTCAGCCGCTGCGCTTGGTGAAAATGGGACGACGAAGAGCTGGATCTATCTTGCCCGACGGCTCGACAAACCCTTGTTGCCGGCAGCCATGTGCCTCAGGTCCGCACTTCTGACCGGAGCCGGGCTTGGTGATGTTGCCGGGCTTCGATAGCCTAGGTGGCCTTGCCAAATAGGGAATCCTGCCGATGCCGTGCCTGCGGCAGACTAATCCGGCAAGCCGGGGCGGTCGAGCTTCTTTGGCGACAGCGTGAAGATCTCGCAGCCGCTATCGGTGACGCCGATCGTATGCTCGTACTGTGCCGACAGTGAACGGTCGCGCGTCACCGCCGTCCAGCCGTCAGAGAGCACCTTCACATGCGGGCGGCCGAGATTGATCATAGGTTCGACGGTGAAGATCATGCCGGGCCGCATCTCGACGCCTTCGCCGGCGGTGCCGTAATGCAGGATGTTCGGCGCGTCATGGAAAAGCTGGCCGACGCCGTGGCCACAGAAGTCGCGCACCACCGAGCAGCGCTCGGCCTCGGCATAGGTTTGGATAGCGGCGCCGATCGCGCCGGTGCGAGCGCCCGGCCTGATTGCGGCGATGCCGCGCATCAGGCATTCGTAAGTCACCTCGAGCAGGCGCTCGGCGGCGCGCTTGATCGTGCCGACCGGATACATGCGCGAGGAATCGCCGTGCCAGCCGTCGAGGATGTAGGTGACGTCGATGTTGACGATGTCGCCGTCCTTGAGCGGCTTGTTGTCGGGAATGCCGTGGCAGACCACGTGATTGATCGAAGTGCAGGACGATTTGGTGTAGCCGCGATAGTTGAGCGTGGCCGGCAACGCGCCGTGATCCATGCCGAACTCGAAGACGAAACGGTCGATGGTCTCGGTGGTGACGCCGGGCTTCACCATCGACACAAGCTCGTCGAGACAGCGCGCGGTGAGATCGCAGGCCTTGCGCATGCCCGCGAACCCTTCCTCGCCATAGAGGCGGATCTGGCCGGTGTTTCTCAAGGGGGCCGTTGCGGCGTCGAGATAGGTAACCATTCTTGTCCGTTCGCGGGTTGGCTCCTGACGCGAGCCGGTGCGGAAATTTTCTTCAGATTTGGCACTGGAAGCCGCAAGGTTCAAGGACGAAGTGCCTGCAACCGGTTTGCCGAGGGAATAATCGCTGGGCGGGCGCATCTGGGTGTCGCGAAGCTTTCCTTGCACCATCCCTTGAGGTAGCCGGGTCAGGATTCAGGAGATTTACGCCCGTTGACGGCACCGGAACGCGCAAGATCGACGCTGCTGCCAAGCAGGACCGCGTGCTCGGCCCTGATGGCGCTGCTTGCGCTTGCGCTGGTGAGCTTCGCCCAGGCCGAGGTCTCCGCCTCGACAGCGTCTGCCCCGGGCGGCGCCGGCATCAGCGCGATGCGGCAGGGCGAAACGCTTGCCTGGCTGAGGATCGCCGGCAAGGCGCAGGCCCTCGTGCTCTGCGTCGTCTTCGCAGTGCCGTCCGCCTATCTGCTGATGGCGGTCTCGCGCATGGCCTACGAGGCGGAGAGGGAGCCGGCGAACCAGTAGACGCAACCTCGACAGGGCGATGCCGGTTGCATCGCCCGGTCGAACGATGTGGCCAGGGCGCCGATCTGCCGCGGCAGTCGCCGGGCCCGCACCGCACTGAGGTCACATTCCTGCGTCAAAAACCGGTCAAAGAACTTTTCAGAACGAACGGCGTTGCTCCGACTTCGCCAGTTCGGGAGACAGGGAATGGACAGACTGCAATTCGAGGTGCCGGTGCGCATCACGCCCGCGCCCGGCCTGCCGGTCGAGGAAATCTACAGCGTCGAGCAGGCGCTCGATTTCCTGCAGAACTGGCCGAAGCGCCGGCAGGGCAAGGTTTATGACGCCGCGTTTAACGCCTGCTTCGGCGCGACAGTCGATGTGGCAAGCGCCGAGGAAGCGTGCCGGGCCTTCATGGCCTTCTGCCGCGTCAGCGGTTTGCTCGCAAGGGACATGATGTTGCCGCTGAAGCGCGGCGGCAGCGCAAGAGGGTTTCGCGAAGCGAGAGCGTGACGCTTTAACCGGCGAAAGATACCCCTCTGTAGTGCATTCCCACCTGCACGCCGCGAACGATCAACCTGGACAGGATCTCCATGTCCAGCGGCATATCCGGGCGCCACACATCAAGCAACAAGGCGATACGCGCCTGATCGGCGCTGTTCATGACCTCGTGCTCGAAAGTGTCGTCCCACAGCAGGCATTCGCCGTCGGCGATCCGCTTTTCCTGATGGTTGATCATCATGATCGTTGCCGGGCGGCCGTCCGCCAGTTTCGGAATGACAAGGCCGAGATGAAACCTCATGATGCCGCGAAAGGGGCCGCGGTGGGGCGGGATGTGCTTGCGCGGCGCCAGGAATGAAACAGCCGCCGATTTGACCTCGGGGCATTCCGACAGCAACCGGCTGAGGGTAGGCATCTTCCCAAGGTTTTCCGGGATCGTCATGTCGTAGGCCTTGAGCACGAACATGCGCCAATCGAGGCCGTCATTGGCCGAAATCTCGGCCTGTTCCGGCATGATGTCGTGAAAACGCGGAACCCGGTTCAACTGCACCGACAGCGCTTCATCGCGAATACTCTGCCAGACGGCTGCGAACTTCGTCGCGTTGGGAAAATGCGTGGAGGCATCAAGAATCGCCGGTGCATCTATGCGTTTTTCATAGATACGACGCACCAGATCGGTTCCAAGATCGTAGACGTTCGACATCGCATCGCC
Source organism: Mesorhizobium sp. M1A.T.Ca.IN.004.03.1.1 (assembly GCF_003997555.1). Lineage (NCBI taxonomy): Bacteria > Pseudomonadati > Pseudomonadota > Alphaproteobacteria > Hyphomicrobiales > Phyllobacteriaceae > Mesorhizobium > Mesorhizobium sp. M1A.T.Ca.IN.004.03.1.1. The sequence goes on from NZ_RZTV01000016.1 coordinate 16,505, forward strand.
TCGACCATGTTATAATATAGTGCACGATTGCTTTCAGCTATGGGTCACGGAGATTTGTTCCGAGGCGTCAGGCAGAGGTTCGGTTTTGTATCACTGCGTCTTGGATGTCATCTGCGGGACCAGTCGTGACGCCTCGATGACTTCGGGCGTCGTGCTGTCGATCGTGCCGTCTCAACCGCCTGCGGCTGGTCGGCTGCATGCGCTGTCGTGCAACTCAGGACACTGGGGGCGATTGGGCCGCGACGGGCTGTGTCAAAAAAATTGCCAGAACGCACAAAGCCACGCCGGCAACTTGCCAGCGAGGCATTTGTTGGAACCCGATCGTCAATCAGTGGCGATCGTGTCCGCGGCCGCCGCTCTGGTGGCCGTTGTTTGCGGCACCCAGGCACTGGTTCCAGTAGCCATCGTGATTGCTGCAAGAAGTGATAATCTGCTGCTGAGCATAAGCCGCACCGGCCAAGCTGAAAACCGCGACAGTAGCCAGAATTGCATTACGAATGATGTTGGTCATTTGAGTTTCCCTTTGCTCTGATTTCCGGCAGTGCCGGTCGAGGCCGTTTTTGCAGCGATCATGTTTCGATCTGATGGTGTGCAATTTCGGCTTTGTTTCGAGGAGGCAACGGCACACGCTCCCTGTGCGTGGGATGCCTGGGACAACTCCGATCACCTCAAAACCTTCTGACCAGCTTGGTTGTGTGCGAGCGTTTCAGGGGCAACTGTTTGGTTACAGCCGGTGAGCTTGCGTGCGACGCGTCGGAAACAATCATCGACCATCTAGTACCGATCGAAAGCAGCCGAAGATCGTTCGCGGGACGGCTTCGGCACATGGAAGGATGATGAGCCATGCCGATCTTAAAAACGCTCAACCGCATGGGAGCGGCCCTGAAATATGCGCATGATGCCCAAAAAACGACGCGGATGCTGAACGGCCCGCCACGCGAAATGCAAATGGATTTTGGCTGGGCAGTTATGCCGACCACCAAGTATCTTTCTTCCAACACTTGGGACGGTATCTGACGAAATTTCAGCGTAGAGGCGGCTCAAGCCGCCTGTTGGGCAGGAACGACAAATCCGCAGCGTGCCGATGCCATCGCCGACCGAGCCGCAGAGGTCAAGGCGAAGCTGGCCCAAGTCGATCTTGCTGCGCGATTCCTAGCCCACCCGATAGAAACCCTGCACGGCGATCCCTACCGGATTGATATCGACCACTCCACTGCTTCGTCTTGGCTCGGGAGGAGAATGTTTGGCGGCGGAAATAGACGGGCTGCTGATCGATACTCTTCGGACCAGGCTCGGCTGCTTAGGTGGCCCGGCTATTCCTTGTGCGGAACAATATACCTGACAACGCTCTCGCCGCGCGAAACCGTAACTGTCGTATAGCCGGCTGGCAGCGAGCCCGTGACGGTCGGATCGACGACCTGGCATCGGCCGACCATTCTTCCGCTAGGAGCGCCGGCGAGTTCATCTGCCAATGAGGCACGGCATTCGTTGAGGGAGGCGAAAACCCGAGGCGCCGTATTAAGCGGTTTGCAGATCGAAGCCTCGCCTGGGCTGCACAAAAGCAAAACCATCACCGCTGCCGTAGCCGGGTCCATCGTCGAAGCTCCTTTGTGGAGCTTTAAACGCTCGCGAAATCCCTTTGTTTCAGATGTCGCTAAAATACGAGGCAATTCCCGGCGACCTCGGGCCGGGCCTGTCGATCCTCGGGAACAAGACGCGTTAGTTCGCTGTTATTATTAGCAGAGGCTAATACGATGCCTTTTAGCGTCACCAGTGCGACTTCGGATGCTATTCTCGAAGCCAGGAACACTGACGCTGAGATCCTCGGAGTCGTCGACCTCGCCAACAAGACTGATGCCAAGATCGGCACCATGCGCCTGGGGCAAGCTATCCAGTTCGTTGCGAATGCATCCGTGCTTGGATACGGAGTTCGCGGAGCGATGGTGTTTTACGGAAAAGCAGGAACACCGAGCCTCAGGGCGAGAGAATGTGAGCAGTTGTGGGCGCTATATGGTTTCGCACTGCTTGAGCCATAATGTCCGGCTCGACGGAGCGCTGGAAGGCGTTCACGTTATGAAAAGCGCCACCGGATGACAGGAGCCGCCACGGATTCTCAGAGCGGGCCATTTCGCGGTCACCCGTCGGCCGCAATACGCAGTCGCTATTTGACGCTATTGGATGATTTGCCGGGAGAGGGTGCTAAGTCGCTCACATCTGCTGGTACGCCCAAGGGGAATCGAACCCCTGTTACCGCCGTGAAAGGGCGGTGTCCTAACCGCTAGACGATGGGCGCGCTCAGACGAAGCGGCTTATAATTGCGTTGTTCGCAACCGGCAACCCATCTGCCGCCACATGCGACAACTTTTTTCGCGAGCCTGCAAAACGCATGTTTGGCAACCGGAAAACAGTTCGACCGAAGCAGGTAAGCCGCTTAGTTGTCGCCACCGCCGCTGCGCCGGCGGCAGCGCCAGTTCCAGTCGCGCTCGGGGCCGACGTCGACATGGACGGATTCGGTGTGGCAGTAGGTTCCGACGCCGCCGCGGCCCGGCATCGAACGCACATAGCTCGCCAGCTCCCACTTGGAGACGCCGGGAACCTGGATGTCGGCGGCAGCGCAATACATGTGCAGCGAGTTCTTGGCGCCGTTGGCGCGGCGGTTGCGGGCAGGGTCGCGATAGCCGGAGGTGACGATCATCTTGCGGCCGAAATGACCCTCGATCGTCTTCAGCACGCGCACCAGCGAAGGCTTCAGGCAGGCGACGTCGACACTTTCGTTCTGTCTCAAGAGGCCGTTGGGCGCGAGCCTTGCCATACCGGCGGCCGACGCCACCTGGTAGGAGCCGCCGCCTTCGTCCTCGTTGAGATCGACGTCGCTCTCGTCGTCGATGCCGGACTTGCGCTTGATCTCGAACAGCGCCGTCTGGCGCACGCCGGGCAAGGCATCGGCGCCGGTGATGTGGTTGCTGCTGTCGTCACCGAGGGAAGCCAGTTGCACCGGCTTGTCGCCCGGGGTCGCGGAGGCGAGGGTGACGATCGGCTTTGTCGCCGGCGACGTGGTCTTGGCCTGGGCGGCGGGCTGGTCGCTGGAGCGCGTGTTGATCAGCGGGGCAGGCGCGGCCGAGGCCGGCGTGGTGCTGAACAGAGAAGCAAACAGCCCCTTCTTCGGCGCGGCGATCGGCTGCTGCTGGGGCTCGCCCGCTGTCACGTAGACGCCTTTGCTCATCGCCTGCACGGTCGCCTGCGCTTGCGATGCGACCGCGGCGGCATCGCCGGCAGCGACTTTGTCGGTGGCCGCTTTCGTCTCCTCTGCCGTCTGCGGCGGATGTACCAGCGGTTGCGGCGTGTTGCCGGCGATCGAGCCGGCGTCAGCAGGAACCGCTACCGCGGGGAAGGCTGCTCCGGGCCGGGTTTCCGGCACATAGGCAACTTTTTCAGGCAACGGTTTGTCGTCTTCGCCCATCACGGTCGATGCCGCCTCTGGGGATGCCGGGGAGGTCGACGCCGCCTGCGAGGTCGAATCGGCCGACGCCGCGGACTGGGCGCTGGAAGCCGCGCTCATCTCTGTGGCGGTTGAATTGTAGGCGGGCGTGACGACCGACATCGTCGGGTCGCCGGTCGAGGTGCAGGAGGCCAGAAGCACGGATAAAAGCGCTGCCACGATGCTGCGGCTTTCCCTTCGTGCGAGGCGCCAACCTGCTGATTTCAAAATAAAATTCCCCCTCGGCATCCGGTCCGTATGTCGTCGCCGCGGCGCTCCAGTGCCTCTGGCGGCGACCTCCTGTTCCCGAACCGGAAACGGGATCTGTATCGATCTGCAAAGCCTCGGATTTATTGTTTGTCTGCAGGCGGACTGAGGCTACGAAAACGATTAACATCACCATTTCGCCCTGTTTGGGCGGCCCGTCAACTCACCAGACATTACAGCCGGTTACACACGCACCTTGACATAGGTGCCCGGCGCGTCCCCCAAGGTTTTCATACGCTTGCCCGGTTTGCGGGCGGGCACATGGATGTTGTCCTGGCTTTCGATCCAGTGCTGCCAGTGCGTCCACCATGAGCCGGCATGCTCGTGCGCGCCGGCGAACCAGGTGCTGAAATCCCCCACCGGCTTGCCGCCGGTCCAGTACTGGTACTTGTGCGCCGCCGGCGGATTCACGACGCCGGCGATGTGGCCGGAGCCCGCCATGACATATTCGACGTCGCCACCGAAATAGCGCGAGCCGAGGAACACCGAAAGCGCCGGCGCGATGTGGTCTTCCTTCGTGGCGAGGTTGTAGACAGGGATCGTGATGTCGGCCAGCGAGACGGTGCGGCCGGCAAGCTCCATCGTGCCGCGGGAGAGATTGTTCTCGAGATAGCAATTGCGCAGATAGAAGGAATGGTTGGCCGCCGCCATGCGGGTCGAATCGGCATTCCAGTAGAGCAGGTCGAAGGGCAGCGGGTCCTTGCCGCGCATATAGTTGTTGATGACATAAGGCCAGATCAGGTCGCCCGAGCGCAGCATGTTGAAGGCGGTCGCCATCTTGGTGCCGTCGAGATAGCCCTTTTCGCTCATCGAGCGCTCGACCGCGGCAACCTGGTCCTCGTCGACGAAGACCTTGAGATCGCCGGCATAGGTGAAGTCGACCTGAGTGGTGAAGAAGGTCGCCGACCTGATGCGGTGGTCGCCTTCCTGCGCCAGCAGCGCGAGCGCCGCGGCCAATAGCGTGCCGCCGACGCAATAGCCGATGGCGTTGACCTCCTTCTCGCCGGTCGCCTTCTCGACCATGTCGAGGCCATATTGCAGGCCCTCGCGGATATAGGCCTCCCAGCCTTTGGCGCCGTGGCGCTCGTCCGGGTTGATCCAGGAGATGACGAAGACCGTGTGGCCCTGCTCGATGGCCCAGCGGATGAAGGATTTCTGCGGGTTGAGGTCGAGGATATAGTATTTATTGATCCACGGCGGGCAAATGAGCAGGGGGCGCTTCAGCACCGTCTCCGTCGTCGGATCGTATTGGATGATCTCGGCGACATCGCTGCGGCCGATGACCTTGCCGGGTGTCGTGGCGATGTTCTTGCCGATCTCGAACGGCGCGTAGTCCGCCTGGCGCAGCTTCAGGTCGCCCCTGCCGGCGGCGATGTCCTCGGCCAGCATCTTCATGCCGCGCACCAAATTCTCGCCGTTGGAGGCGACGGTCTCGCGGAACAGCTCGGGATTGGTCAGAATGAAATTCGACGGCGCGATGGCGTTGGACACCTGCTTGACGTAGAAGCTCGCCTTGTGGCGGGTGTGCTCGTCGAGGCCCTCGGCATGATCGACGAGATCGGAGGCCCAGCGCGAGGTCACGAGATAGGCCTGTTTCAGGAAGTCGAAGAAGGCATTGCGGCCCCATTCCGGATCCTGGAAGCGCTTGTCGCCGCGCTCGGGCTTGACCGCGTCCTCGGGGGCTTCGGCGTTGGGGCTGGGGCTGACCTTCTGGATGGCGTTCGCCCAGACCGTCATGTAGCCGGCGAACAGCCGCGTCTGCGCTTCAAGCGCGCGCTGCGGGTCGGCCAGCCAGTACTCCGAGAGCTTGGAGAAGGTCTTGACCATGTCGACCACGGGTTCGGCGACGTGGTCGCGCACCTCACCCTTTTCGCGCGGCTCGGCCCAGGCGGAGGCCGCCTTGCCGGCCTGCTCGATCATGCGCGCCATGTTCAACGCGAAGCGTTCGGGATCTTTCACCAGATATTGCTCGACGGTCGAAGGTCCGCCATTTTCCGCTTTGTCCGAATCGGGCGCTTTGGACATGGTTCGCGGGGTTCCTCCCGGAGCGTTTTCTTGACATATTACCATGGGACATCTGACCGGGTCCAACACGCTCTAACCCGGCTGCCAGGAAAACAATATGACGATTAATGTTGGCGGGACTTATTTTCTCGGCGCCGGTTCGATTTGCCGCATCGCCGCCGCAGCCGCGGTGCTATGCACGCCGTTGCTTGCGGGCGGCTGCGAGACCAGCAGAAACACCAACAATGCGAGGCCGACCGCGGTGACCGAGGGGCCGAAGGACACCGGCTCCTATCCGAACCTCAACATTCCGCCGCCGGTAGCCGCCAAGCAGCTGACGAAGGAAGAGACTGCCGCCAAGCTTGCCCAGCTCAAGGCCGAGCAGCAGGCGCAGCTTGCCAAGGGCGGCCGCGCGAAGCCAGCCGCCAATACGGCGGCGCTGAACACGCTCGCCAGGACGCATGGCGACGACGCGCTGAAGCAGATCGAAGGCAAATGCGATCCCGCCCTCGACCCTAACTGCAATTAGGTCTATATCGCGCGCCGAAAAGCGCCCCCTTTGATCGTCTGGAACTCCAATGGAAGAATTTCACAAGGTCCGCCGGCTTCCGCCTTACGTGTTCGAGCAGGTCAATCGGCTGAAGGCCAGCGCCCGCTCGCGCGGTGCCGACATCATCGACCTTGGCATGGGCAATCCGGACCTGCCGACGCCGAAGGCCATCGTCGACAAATTATGCGAAGTGGTGCGCGATCCGCGCACGCATCGCTATTCGTCCTCGCGCGGCATTCCGGGCCTGCGCCGGGCCCAGGCGAACTACTATGCCCGCCGCTTCGGCGTGAAGCTCAATCCCGACACGCAAGTGGTGGCGACGCTCGGCTCGAAGGAGGGCTTTGCCAACATGGCGCAGGCGATCACCGCGCCCGGCGACGTCATCCTGTGCCCCAATCCGACCTATCCGATCCACGCCTTCGGCTTCATCATGTCGGGCGGCGTCATCCGGTCGCTGCAGGTGGAACCGGATGACGGCTTCATCCCGGCGGTCGAGCGCGGCATCCGCCACTCGATTCCGAGGCCGCTGGCGCTGATCCTCAACTATCCGTCGAACCCGACGGCGCTTGTCGCCTCGCTCGATTTCTACAAGGACGTGGTCGCCTTCGCGAAGAAGAACGACATCATCATCCTGTCGGACCTTGCCTATTCCGAGATCTATTTCGACGGCAATCCGCCGCCTTCGGTGCTCCAGGTTCCAGGGGCGATGGATGTCTGCGTCGAGTTCACCTCGATGTCGAAGACTTTTTCCATGCCCGGCTGGCGCATGGGCTTCGCGGTCGGCAACGAGCGGCTGATCGCGGCGCTGACGCGCGTCAAATCCTATCTCGACTACGGCGCCTTCACGCCGATCCAGGTGGCGGCGGCGCATGCGCTCAACGGCGACGGTGCCGACATCGCCGAGGTGCGCGAGGTCTATCACAAGCGGCGCGATGTGATGGTCGATTCCTTCGGCCGTGCCGGCTGGACCATTCCGGCGCCGGCGGCCTCGATGTTCGCCTGGGCGCCGATCCCGGAACAGTTCCGCCAGCTCGGCTCGCTCGAATTCTCCAAGCTGCTCATCGAGCACGCCGACGTGGCGGTGGCGCCGGGCATCGGCTTCGGTGAGCACGGCGACGATTTCGTTCGTGTGGCGCTGGTCGAGAACGAGCACCGGATCCGCCAGGCGGCGCGCAACATCAAGCGCTTCCTGGCCTCGACCGCCAAGCAGCCCAACAATGTTGTGCCGCTCACCGCGCGCCGCTGAATTCACCGCACATCACACCGACCAATCTTTGAGGGGCGTCGCCGGACATGGCTGAAGCGTTGCGTGTTGGAATTGCCGGCCTTGGCACGGTGGGCGCCTCGGTGGCGCGCGTGCTCAACGACAAGGCCGCCGAGCTCACCCGCCAGTGCGGTCGCGACATTGTCGTCACAGCGGTTTCGGCGCGCGATCCGAAGCGGGACCGCGGTGTCGATCTGGGCGACACCAAATGGTTCGACGATGCCGCGAAGATGGCCGAGAAGGCCGACATTGATGTCTTCGTCGAGCTGATCGGCGGCGACGAAGGGCCAGCGCGTGCATCGGTGAAGGCGGCGCTCGAGGCCGGCCGCCATGTCGTGACGGCCAACAAGGCGCTGTTGGCCAAGCACGGCGTGCAACTCGCCGAGATCGCCGAGAAGAAGGGCGTGCTGCTCAACTACGAGGCTGCGGTGGCCGGCGGCATCCCGGTCATCAAGACGATGCGCGAGGCGATGGCCGGCAACCAAGTCAGCCGCGTCTTCGGCATCCTCAACGGCACCTGCAACTACATTCTGACCCGCATGGAGGCCGAAGGCATCTCTTTCGATGCCTGCCTCAAGGACGCGCAGCGCCTCGGCTATGCCGAAGCCGACCCGACCTTCGACATCGAAGGCCATGACACGGCGCACAAGCTGTCGATCCTGACCAGCCTTGCGTTCGGCACGAAGATTGCCGCCAACGACATCTACATGGAGGGCATCTCCAACATCACCCAGGCCGACATTCGCGCCGCAGCCGAGCTCGGCTACCGCATCAAGCTGCTCGGCGTCGCGCAGCGCACCGACAGCGGCATCGAGCAGCGCGTGCATCCGACCATGGTGCCGACGGCCTCGGTCATCGCGCAGGTGCATGGCGTCACCAATGCCGTGGCGATCGAGACCGACATCCTGGGCGAGCTTTTGCTCTCCGGCCCCGGCGCCGGCGGCAATGCCACCGCCTCGGCGGTGGTCGGCGACATTGCCGATATCGCCAAGAGCCGGCCGGGCTTCCAGCACGGGCCGGTCTTCGGCTGGCCGGCGAAGGAATTGAAGCCCTACAGGAAAGCGCAGATGCGCAGCCATGCCGGCGGCTATTTCATCCGGCTCACCGTGCACGACCGCATCGGCGTCTTCGCGGCGATCGCCAAGCGCATGGCCGACAACGATATTTCACTGGAATCGATCGTCCAGCAGGCCGCCGGGCCGGCTACCGAAGCGCAGAAGACCGTCATCCTCGTCACCCACGAGACAACGGAAGCGGCGGTGCGCAAGGCGGTCGAAGGCGTCACCAAGGACGGCCATCTCACCGACAAGCCGCAGGTGATCCGTATCGAGCGGGCGGAATAGTTCGAGTGATACTTCACCTTTAATCGATTGATATTGCTGCCATTTCAAAAATTGAAATGGCAAGTCTTGCCGTTGTCATGGAGCTTTGCCAGAAGAAGCGCGCTTCTGGCGGGAGGCAAAGCGCAGTTTCAACGAGGAATGCCCATCCATGAACATGGCCCAAAACATCGCAGCGGCCTCGATCGTATCCTAACCATGGAAGTGGTGCGTGTGACCGAAAGGGCCGCGGTCGCCGCTGCCAGGCTGCGCGGTCGCGGCGATGAGAAGGCGGCCGACCAGGTCGCGGTCGATGCGATGCGCCAGGAACTCAACCGGTTGGCCATCAAGGGTACCGTGGTCATCGGCGAGGGCGAGCGCGACGAGGCGCCGATGCTCTATATCGGCGAAGAGGTCGGCACCGGCAAAGGCCCGGCGGTCGACATCGCGCTCGATCCGCTCGAAGGCACGACGATCTGTGCCAAGAACCTTCCCAACGCGCTTGCCGTCATCGCCATCGCGGAAAAGGGCAGCCTGCTGTTCGCGCCCGACGTCTACATGGACAAGATCGCCATCGGGCCGGGATACCCGGACAGCCTGATCGACATCGACGCGCCGCCGGCCGAGAACATCGCCAATCTCGCCAAGGCCAAGGGCGTGGCGGTGCCCGACATCACCGCCTGCATCCTCGACCGGCCGCGCCATGCCAAGCTGATCGACGCGGTGCGGGCCACGGGCGCCGCCATCCGGCTGATCGGCGACGGCGACGTCGCCGGCGTCATCCACACCACCGATTCGGAAGAGACCGGCATCGACATCTATCTCGGCACCGGCGGCGCGCCGGAAGGGGTGCTGGCCGCGGCGGCGCTTCGCTGCACGGGCGGACAGATGCAGGGCCGGCTGATCCTCGACACGCCGGAGAAGATTGCACGGGCCGAAAAGATGGGCATTTCGGATCCGAAGCGGGTCTATCGCGCGCAGGACATGGCGCGCGGCGACGTGCTGTTCGCGGCGACCGGCGTCACCGACGGCAATCTGCTCGGCGGGGTGAAGTTCGGGCGCACCTTCATCACCACTCACACCATCGTGCTGCGCTCGTCCTCGCGCACAGTGCGCGAGATCAAGGCGCGCCACCAGGATCTGGAAAAGTTCTGATTTCGTCCTTGTAGACACTTTCGCGCAATTACGGTCGGAGCGCCCTTCCACAGTTTTCCGGGGTGGTTCGCTTTCCCGGAATTGCTAGGGCTGTCGCATCTTGATATCTGCCGAAAGATGGTGTGCAGACGGCGCGTCTCATGATGGGCGAGAGACGCTTCTTCCTCGATGTCAGGCAGTCGGCGACCGGTGTTTCCTGGGAGCACCGGCTGACCGAGCGGCAGGACATGGCCGCTTTGGCCATCGCGCAGGGCCATGGCGTGCCGGACATCGTCGCAAGGGTGCTGGCTGGGCGCGGCGTGACGGTCGAGCAGACCGAGCGCTTCCTCGATCCGACCATTCGCGAGCTTTTGCCGAACCCGGCCTTGCTGACCGACATGGAGAAGGCGGCGGCGCGCATCGCGGATGCGGTCGTGGCCGGCGAGAGGGTGGCGATCTTCGGCGACTACGATGTCGACGGCGCCGCGTCGTCGGCGCTGCTGAAGCGCTTTCTGGCGCATTTTTCGGTGCCGTCCGAGATCTATATCCCCGACCGCATCTTCGAAGGCTACGGCCCGAATCCGGAAGCTATGCGCGAGCTGATCTCGCGCGGCGCGAAGCTGATCGTCACCGTCGACTGCGGCACCAACAGCGCCGTGTCGATCGAGGCGGCGAAAGATGCCGGCGCCGACGTCGTGGTGCTCGACCATCACCAGGTCGGCGGACCGCTGCCGGCGGCGGATGCGGTGGTCAATCCGAACCGGGAGGACGACCTTTCGGGGCAGGGGCATCTCTGCGCCGCCGGTGTGGTCTTCCTGTGCCTAGTGCAGACGGCGAAGGTGCTTCGTGAACGCTTGCCGAACGCCGCGCCGGTCGATCTGCTTTCGCTGCTCGACCTCGCCGCGCTGGCGACCGTTTGCGACGTGGTGCCGCTCACCGGCGTCAACCGCGCTTTCGTAGTCAAGGGGCTGCAGGTGGCGCGCCAGCAGAAGAATGAGGGGCTGGCGGCGCTTGCGCGGGTCTCGCGCATCGGCGAGCCGATAAATACCTTCCATCTCGCCTATCTGATCGGGCCGCGCATCAATGCCGGCGGGCGCATCGGCGATGCCGCGCTCGGCAGCAGGCTGCTTGCCACCGAGGATCCCGTTGAAGCCACAAGCATTGCCGAGACGCTCGACCGGCTGAACCAGGAACGGCAGCAGATGGAACTGGAGATGCTGGCGCAGGCGCGCGCCGAGGCCGACGCGGAGCTTGCCGGCGGCACCGGCCCTGGCATCGTCGTGACCGCCAGCAACAGCTGGCATCCCGGCATCGTCGGGCTGCTGGCCTCGCGGCTCAAGGAACATGCGCGCCGTCCCGCTTTCGCCATCGCCTTCAATGCCAATGGGATCGGCACCGGCTCGGGGCGCTCGGTCTCCGGTTTCGATCTCGGCCGGCTGGTGCGCGAGGCGGCGCAGGCCGGCCTGATCGCCAAGGGCGGCGGTCACGGCATGGCGGCAGGCATCACCGTGGAACGTGCCAAGCTCGGCGCGCTTCGGGCTTTCTTCGAGGAGCGCGCTGCGGCGGATGTGTTCCGGCTGCAGAGCGAGGAAAGCCTCGCGATTGACGGCGCGTTAGCCGCCGAGGGCGCGACGCTGGCGCTTCTCGACGCGCTGGAGAAAGCCGGCCCGTTCGGCGCCGGACACATCGCGCCGGTGTTTGTGCTGCCGCGCCACAGACTTATCGATGCGCGGCCGATCGGCACCAACCACATCCGCGCCGACCTGCAGTCGCAAAGCGGCGGCAACCTCCAGGCGATCGCGTTCCGCGCCGTCGACACCGCGCTCGGCGAATTCCTGTTCAAGAACAGGGGCAAGACCGTGCACATAGCCGGTTCGCTGTCGGGCAATTACTGGAACGGCAACCGCTCAGTGCAATTCCGCATCACAGATGCCGCGATTGCTTGACTGACGCTTCGGATCAGGCGAGCACCGTCTGCAGCCGCCGCAATTCGCTGATCTGGGACATGGTCGCCTGATAGCCGATGCGGATCGCCTCGTCGGCGCGGTGGAACTCGGTCAGTCCGATATGGCTGAGCTTCGGCTGCAGCGACATGTCGGGCGGATCGCCGGCGAGCCTGGCGCGCGAAATCCGGTCCTGGATGATGTTGAAGGCCTCGACCATGACGCCGGTGATGCCGAGGCGGGTCTGGTGCGGCGGGTGCTGGGGATTGACCTGACCGGGACGCGGCGCGTCGTTCTCGATGACGAGTTCGCCCGCGCTGTGCTTGATCACCGCGGCACGCCCAAACAGATCGTAGTGGAGGTTGACGGCAACGACCAGCGGCTGTTCGTAAGCACGGCAGACCGAGACCGGCACCGGATTGACCAGCGCGCCGTCGACCAGCACGCGCCCGTTGCAGTTTACGGGCTCGAAGACGCCGGGCAACGCGTAGGACGCGCGCATGGCGGTGATGAGCGAACCTTTCGACAGCCAGATTTCGTGGCCGGTGCGGATTTCGGAAGCGACGGCGACGAAGGGCTTCGACAGTTCCTCAAAACGGATACCGTCGACATGTTCGCGCAGCCGCGCATCGAGCTTCATGCCGCCGAACAGGCCGCTGCCGCGCAGATTGAGATCGAGCAGTCCGAAGAGGCGCCGCTTGGTCAGGCTTCTGGCGAACTCTTCCAGTTCGTCCAATTTCCCGGCAAGATAGCAGCCGCCGACCAGCGCGCCGATCGACGTGCCTGCGATCATCGAAACTTCGATGCCGGCTTCGTCCAGCGCGCGCAGCACGCCGATATGGGCCCAGCCACGCGCACAGCCGCCGCCGAGCGCCAGCGAGATGCCCATCTTCTTCGCCGATTTCGGATCGAGCACGCCGCCGGACGATGCAAGGCCGTTGGCCTCCTGAACGTCAGGTCTGCTGCGCAATGACGCCCATTCGAGCATCATGATCTCCCTTGTCCCGTGTCCCTTCTATCACAAGGATGTTTGAGAATAGTGAATATGAGTGGTTTGTGAATATCGAATGGTTCACACCGGCTTCCGATACGTTTCTTGCGCATCGAACAGCGGCTTGCTGCCATCGTCGGCAAGCACCGCCTTGCCGTCGCTGAGCCCCACCGTCCGATAAAAGCAGGAACGCCTACCGGTGTGACAAGTTGCGTCCTGGCCCAATACTTTGACGCTCAACCAAATCGCGTCCTGGTCACAATCCGTGCGCATCTCGACGACGCGCTGGACGTTGCCCGACGTCTCGCCCTTTTTCCACAGCGCGTTGCGGGAACGCGACCAGTAGTGGGAGATGCCGGTTTCGAGCGTCAGCGCCAGCGCCTCGGCATTCATATGCGCGACCATCAAAAGCATGCCGTCGCCGGCGTCGGTGACGACGACGGTCACGAGGCCGGCAGCATCGAAGCGCGGAGAAAGGACGGTGCCTTCCTCCAGCGCCTTCTTGTCTGCCGGGGCTTTGGGAAATTGCAGTGCCGACATTGCCGGTTCGTCTTTTTGTTGGACCATGATCTTATCCGAAAACCGGGTCCCGCTTTTCGGGACCATGGTCTGAAGGCCGGCAGCAGGCGGCGATCAGGCACGCACCATGGTGACGAAGCGCACCTGTTCCTCGGGCGTGTCCTTGAAGACGCCGGTGAAGGTCGAGGTGAGCGTGGTCGAATCCTGCTTGCGGATGCCGCGCATGGCCATGCACATATGCTCGGCCTCGATCATGACGGCGACGCCGCGCGGGTTGAGCACGTCCTGGATGACGCCTGCGATCTGCGCCGTCATTGCTTCCTGCGTCTGCAGGCGATGGGCGAAGATGTCGACGACGCGCGCGATCTTGGACAGACCCACGACCTTGCCGTCCGGCAGGTAGCCGACATGCGCCTTGCCGATGATCGGCACCATGTGGTGCTCGCAATGGGAGTGGAACTTGATGTCCCTGACGATGACGAGATCGTCATAGCCGGCCACTTCCTCGAAAGTGCGGCCAAGCTCCTCGGCCGGGCACATGTCATAGCCGTTGAACATCTCGCGAAAAGCCTTGGTGACGCGCTTCGGCGTGTCGACAAGGCCCTCGCGATCAGGGTTGTCGCCGGTCCAGCGCAAAAGCGTGCGCACGGCGGCTTCGACCTCGGCCTCGCTTGGGCGATCGGTGACAGGCTTCTCCATGTAGGAGGAAGGGGGCATGAGTTTCTTGATGACGGCATCCATAAAGGCGTCTCCCGTAGTCCCACTCAAAGGTGGGACGAGTTGAACGGACCACGACCTTTCGGGTGAAACTCGCCCGGTTTCCAGCCCGTAAGCGGCGTGAACAGATGAGCAATGACAATGGCTTGAGTTTGCCTTGTCGATGCCCGGCTGCCATCATTATATATGGTCGTGCACAGCGAAAGGAAGACGCAACAGCGGCAAAGCCTGTTCGCTTGGCGGCGACGGATTGGAAAAATATGATCGACGACGTCTACAATGCGAAAATCCTGAGCTTCGCCGGAAACATCGCCAAGATCGGCCGGCTCGACCACCCCGATGCGACCGCCAGAGCGCACTCCAAACTGTGCGGCTCGACCGTCACAGTCGACCTCAAAATGGATGGCGACGTGGTGACCGATTTCGCTCATGACGTGAAGGCCTGCGCGCTTGGTCAGGCATCCTCCTCGATCATGGCCCAGCATGTCATCGGCGCGAACGCCGATGAGCTGCGCGCAGTGCGCGAGACCATGCTGAAGATGCTCAAGGAAAACGGCGCGCCGCCGGAAGGCCGGTTCGCCGATCTGAAATATCTGGAGCCGGTGCGCGACTACAAGGCACGTCACGCCTCGACCATGCTGACCTTCGATGCGGTGGTCGACGCGATCGGCCAGATCGAGAAGAAGCGCGCCGGAGAGGCTGCTTGAGGGCGATCTCCTGAGCTGCTTGCCTGTTATGGCGAACTCGCTTGGTATCCCGGCGCCATGTCGAGTGGACCGACCGGCGTCCCGTCCGGCCTTCCCGGCGATGACCGATAAAAGGTCGTTGCGTTCCCGGCTCGAAACCCACATCTAACGCACAAGGAAGCTGGCTGCGGAGAAGTGCGGATGGGAGACCATCCAGGACATATCCATGGTGTCCGGCCGGTCCGGCATGGGCGAAACTGGCAGGGACCCTGGCGCAAGACGCCGGGCCGCGTCCTCGGCACGTCGCTCGTGCGCCTCTACCAGTTGACGCTTTCCGGCTTCGTCGGCAATAGCTGCCGGCATCTGCCGACCTGTTCCGAATACGCGCATGAGGCAATCGCCCGCCATGGATTGTGGACCGGGGGCTGGCTGGCGCTGTTCCGGGTCTCGCGTTGCGGGCCGTTCGGGACGCATGGCATCGACCGCGTGCCGGAGACGCTTGCGCCGCGCTATGTCTGGTTCATGCCGTGGCGCTATTGGCAAATCGGCAGGAAGCGCGATGACGCAGATGGCTGACTGCGGCAGCGTTTCGCAGCCCGTGTTTACGATTCAGTAGGGTTAACGTCAGCCTGCACAAACACTGCCAATTTGAGACAAAATCGAGACAAGACGCCTCGCTAAGCCGCTCCGCGTAATCCATTTTCCGGAGTGAGCTTCGATGCGCCAGATGGACCGCTATCCGTTCTTCATTGCCATCATTCTGTTCCTGCTGGCCTGGATGCTCGGCCTGCCGATGCGGGCGCAATCGGCGCCGCTCAAAGACATCCACTGCACTTTGATCGAGGACTCGGCGAGCGGCTCGACGCTTTGCCAGGATGGCTTCCGCGACGAGCGCGTCAGCCCGGCTTCGATCTTGCCGAAGGGGCTCGCGACGCGGGCGGCTTCCTGAACGATCTTCCCGGGCTCATCAAATAGAACGGCTTGCGGCTTTACGGCGGCGGAAACTCCTCATAAAAGACTGCCGCCCGCCAGCGTCCAAGTGATTGGCGCCTCCGGCCAACCCTGCATGCTCCAGCACACTTCCTGCGACATGCATTCACCACCCGCGCTCGTTTGCGGGACTGGATAGGACAACTCTGATGCTGAATTCCGTGTCCCTGACATTTCCCGATGGTTCCGTCCGCGAGTACGACGCGGCCATGACCGGCGCCGCCCTTGCCGAATCGATCTCCAAATCGCTGGCGAAAAAGGCTGTTGCCTATAGCCTCGACGGCACCGTCCGCGATCTTTCCGATCCGCTCGGCAGGTCCGGCAAGGTCGAGATCATCACCCGCGAGGATCCGCGCGCGCTGGAACTCATCCGCCACGACGCGGCGCACGTGCTGGCCGAGGCCGTGCAGGAGCTTTGGCCGGGAACGCAGGTGACCATCGGGCCGGTGATCGAGAACGGGTTCTATTACGACTTCGCGCGCAACGAGCCGTTCACCCCGGACGATTTCCCGGTGATCGAGAAGAAGATGCGCGAGATCATCGCCCGCAACAGGCCGTTCACCAAGGAAGTGTGGTCGCGCGAGAAGGCGAAGAAGGTCTTTGCCGACAAGGGCGAGCGCTACAAGGTCGAGCTGATCGACGCTATCCCCGAGGATCAGGATATCAAGATCTACGCGCAGGGCGACTGGTTCGATCTCTGCCGCGGTCCGCACATGGCTTCGACCGGGCAGATCGGCAACGCCTTCAAGTTGATGAAGGTGGCGGGCGCCTATTGGCGCGGCGATTCCAACAACCCGATGCTGACGCGCATCTACGGTACCGCCTTTGCCGACCAGGCGCAGCTCGAGGCATACCAGAAGCTGCTGGAGGAAGCCGAGAAGCGCGATCATCGCAAGCTCGGCCGCGAGATGGATTTGTTCCATTTTCAGGAGGAGGGACCGGGCGTCGTCTTCTGGCACGCCAAGGGCTGGAAGATGTTCCAGAACCTGGTCAACTACATGCGCCGCCGCCTCGACGAGCACGGCTACCAGGAAGTCAACGCGCCGCAGGTGCTGGACAAGAGCCTGTGGGAGACGTCCGGCCACTGGGGCTGGTATCGCGACGCGATGTTCAAGGTGACGGTTGCCGGTGACGACACCGACGACGACCGCGTCTTCGCGCTGAAGCCGATGAACTGCCCCGGCCATGTGCAGATCTTCAAGCATGGGTTGAAGTCTTACCGTGAACTGCCCGTAAAGCTTGCGGAGTTCGGCAATGTGCACCGCTACGAACCGTCGGGCGCGCTGCATGGGCTGATGCGTGTGCGCGGCTTCACTCAGGACGATGCGCATATCTTCTGCACCGAGGAGCAACTCGCCGCGGAATGCCTGCGCATCAACGATCTAATCTTGTCGACCTATGCCGATTTCGGCTTCGACGAGGTCGCGGTGAAGCTGTCGACGCGGCCCGACAAGCGCGTCGGCACAGACGAGGCCTGGGATCATGCCGAGGCGATCATGAGCAATGTGCTGGAGACGATCCGCACGCGCTCCGGCAATCGCATCAAGACCTCGGTCAATCCGGGCGAGGGTGCCTTCTACGGGCCGAAGTTCGAATATGTGCTGAAGGACGCCATCGGCCGCGAATGGCAGTGCGGCACCACCCAGGTCGACTTCAACCTGCCGGAACGCTTCGGCGCCTTCTATATCGGCTCGGATTCGGAGAAGAAGCAGCCGGTCATGGTGCATCGCGCGGTGTGCGGCTCGATGGAACGCTTCCTCGGCATCCTGATCGAGAACTATTCCGGCCATTTCCCGCTGTGGTTCGCGCCGCTGCAGGTGGTGGTGGCGACGATCACCTCCGACGCGGATGAGTATGCCACGAAAGTGGTCGAGCGGCTGAAGGCTGCGGGGCTGCTCGCCGAAACCGATCTGCGCAACGAGAAGATCAACTACAAGGTGCGCGAGCACAGCCTGGCCAAGGTTCCGGTCATTCTCGTTTGCGGCAAGCGGGAGGCGGAAGAGGAAACCGTCAATGTCCGCCGTCTCGGCTCCCGCGACCAGGAATCGCTGAAGCTCGACGACGCCGTGAAATTGCTGGCGGACGAGGCCGTCTCTCCGGACCGCAAGCGCCGCGCGGCCTAAAATCGTTAATCTCCAATCGCTTCTCGAATGGCGGTGGCACATAGTCCACCGCCATCTTCACACGCCTGTCACGCCAACCTTGTAGCCGAGCCGCCATGCTCAAGCTGAAACCGCGGGGAAGGCCGTTTCCCGAGCTCTCCTACGCCAACCGGCATCAGCCGGCGCTGACGCGGTGGTTCATCCATTCCGTCGAAGGCCTGTCGGGCCGCGACCGCTTTGCCGTGCTCTACGACTTGTGGCGGCGCCAGGTCGCTCCAACGGGCGAACGTGTGTTCAGCCGCATGCTGGACTTGATCGACGTCAGGGTGCACCACGCCGGCCGTTGGCCGCCGGCAAATGTGCCGGCTAGTCCGCTGGTGATCGTCGCCAACCATCCCTTCGGCATCGGCGACGGCATTGCAGTGCTGTCGCTCGCCGAGCAGCTCGGCCGTCCGTTCCGGGTCATGATCCACAAGGACCTGCTCAGGATCCGCGAGATGGAAGCCTATTCGCTGCCGATCGATTTTTCCGAGACCAAGGAAGCGCTGAAGAACAACATGGCCGTGCGCCACGAGGCGGTGCGGCTGTTGAAGGCAGGCGTCACCATCGTCGTTTTTCCGGCCGGCGGCGTCGCCACGGCGCCGAAGGGGTTCGGCCGGGCGATCGACCTGCCGTGGAAGATGTTTCCGGCCAAGCTCATCCAGGAGGCCAAGGCCTCGGTCATCCCTTTGCATTTCTCCGGCCAGAACGGCCGTCTGTTCCACCTCGTCGGTGGGCCGATGAACATGGCCGAGCGCGACAACCGCGTGGCGAAATTCGTCGGCAAGGCGTCGCTGACGCTGCGCACCTCCCTGCTCATCCGCGAATTCGCCCGGCTGTCCGGCAAGGCGATCGAGGTGCGCATCGGCGATGTGCTGAAGTGGAGCGAGCTCGAACCGTTGCGCGACCGCAAGGCGTTGCTCGACCAGCTCTACCAAGCGGTTTTCGATCTCGCTCCGGCGGCTGCGCGGCGCGGACGCGTACCGTTTCTAAGCAAGCGGATGCGCAAAGCCGCCTGAGCAGCTAGTCCGCGCCCTCCTCGGGATCGATTGCGGACGATTCGTTGGCCACGACCTCGATTTCCTGGTTCTGGCCGGCGACGACGGTGAAATCCTTCTGGTAGATACGGTCGCGGTTCTTGGCGATGATGGTGTATTGGCCTTCGGCCAGCACCATCGAGGCGAAGGCGCCGACGGCTTCCTTGATCGGATCGCCCGATTCATTGAGCAGCGACCAAGAGGTGTCGGCAATGGCTTCGCCACCGGGTTCGCGCACCAGCTTCATCGTCATCTCGGCTGCGCGGTGCTCGACGGTGGCCTCGGTCAGCTTGCCGGCCTCGACGCGGATATCGGAGCGGATCACGGCGTTGACCGCGCCATAGGTGGAGACGACATGGTAGGTGCCTGCATTCAGCCGCACCACCGTGTTCGGCTCCACATCGGGGGCGATCAGCGCGCGGTCGCCATTGGTCTCGGCCTGGCCCTCATAGATCGCGAAGCGGAGCTTCTTTGGCGCGATGTGCGCGCCGCCGGACGTCACCGCATCGAGCTTCAAGCCGCCGGCATCGAGAACGAGGCTCTCTCGCTTTGCGTCCTTGCCGACGGTGATGCGCTTGGTGGCGCCGGCCCGTCCGTAAGAGGCGTGGACCAGGTAGCTGCCGGGGTCGAGCTGGAACACCGCCGTGCCGCCATGCGCGGACGCCACCATCGGCAGCTTGCCGTCGCTGGCCGGTTCCGGCTTGAAGACGCGCCAGACGATGCCGCGGATGATGTCGGCGCCCTTGTCGGTCAGTTGCGCAGAAAGGGTGATCGCTCCGCCGCTGCCAAGCGCCAGCGACCGCTCGCTCTTCGGCGTCGCATAGCTCGAAATGCCCGGCACCTTGATATTGCCGACATCGTTGGCGTTCTGGGCCAGCGCGAACGAAACCGGCACCGCAAACAACGCGGCGACGAGCCCGATCACGAAAAGGCGCAGAGTCTCCTCAAACATGCCTTGCGTTGAAGCCCAAGGCGGTGGCAATTTCAAGGCTCAAGAGCCTGCCGCCCTCCGCCAGGGCTCTTTATCCGGCGTATAATTGCGCCATTGCCCGAGCCGCCCGACCTCCCGATGGCGCGCTTCAGCTCAAAATTGAAATGCTAGGAGACTTGCGCCCATGGCGTCGCCGATCATCGACTTCCTGCTGACCCGCAATTCAGCGCCGATTCCCGACCTCAAGGAGCCGGCGCCGAGCGATGCGGAAATCGCCACGATGATCGCCGCGGCGTCGCGGGTGCCAGACCATGGCCGCCTCGAGCCGTGGCGGTTTATCGTCTACCGCGGCGAGGCGCGGGTCGAGATTGGCAAGAAGCTCGCGGCGCTTGCCGAGCAGCGCGAAGGACCGTTGCCGGAGGGGCGCCGCAACCAGGAACTGGCGCGCTTCTCGCGCGCCCCGCTGGTGATCGGCGTCGTCTCCGTGCCGCGGGAGAACCCAAAGATCCCGCAATGGGAGATGTTCCTGTCGGGCGGAATGGCGGCTATGAATCTGATGATCGCGGCCAACGCGCTGGGCTATGGCACCAACATGATCAGCAACTGGTATTCCGACGTTGCGGAAGGCAGGGCGATCCTCGGGCTGTCGCCGCAGGAGCGCGTCATCGGCTTCGTCCATATCGGCTCGTACCAGGGACCGGCGCCGGAGCGGCCCCGACCCGATCCGGCGAAGCTCTATGCCGATTATGCCGGGCCGTGGGCCGGCTGAGATGTTCTACGAGCCATCCAAGGGGCACGGCCTGCCGCACGATCCGTCGAAGGCGATCGTTGCACCCCGCCCGATCGGATGGATCTCGACATTGAACAAGGCCGGTGAGATCAACCTGGCGCCCTATTCCTTCTTCAATGCCGTTTCGACGCGTCCTTTCATCGTCTGGTTCTCATCCGAAGGCGCGAAGGACAGCGCCACCTTCGCTGAAGAAACCGGCGAATTCGTCGCCAATCTCGTCAGCCGCGAGCTTGCCGAGAAAATGAACCGCACCGCCGTCGATGCACCGCGCGGCGTCAGCGAGTTCGCCTATGCCGATCTCGCCATCGCGCCGTCGCGCCTCGTCGCGCCGCCGCGCGTGGCGGAAGCGCCCGCCGCCCTCGAATGCAAGGTGACCGAGATATTTCGGCCGCGGGCGCTGGACGGCGCCGAGACCAGCGCCATCGTCGTCGCCGGCGAGGTCGTCGGGGTCCACATCGACGATGCTTATCTCAGGGACGGCCTGTTCGACATCGTCAGGGCCGGCAATGTCGCCAGGCTCGGCTATATGGACTATGCCAGCGTGAACGAGATTTTCTCGATGCGGCGGCCGCGCTGGAGCAAGGATTAACTGGGAGGGGTACACGGCTCACGTCCGCTGCAAGCTGATCCCCATGGTCTGGTGATTGGCGGTTCAGGCTGAAAGTCCCGCCGCCCTCGCGCGCGCCAGCAGCCGCTCCGCAAGCCGCAGGTGCGGCCGATCATACATCTTGCCGTCGATGCCGACGACGCCCGGATTTCCCGCCGCCGCGAAGGCGTCGACGATCGCCCGCGATCGTTCGACCGCTTCCGGCGACGGCGTGAAGGCGGTGTTGATGACCGGCACCTGCGCTGGATGGATCGCCATCTTGCCGGTAAAGCCGTCGCGCTCGGCTTCTCTGCATTCGGCTTCGAAACCGGCCATGTCGCGGAAATCCGGAAAGACGGTATCGATCGCGGCGATTTCCGCCGCTCCGGCCGCCAGGATGGTCGTCGCGCGCGCCAGGCGGAAGACGTCGGTGTAGCGGCCGCTCTCGTCGCGCGCCGAACGCGCGCCGATTGCGGCCGACAGATCTTCTGCGCCCCAGGTAAGTCCGGCAAGCCGGCTGCTTGCTCCGGCGTAGCTCGCGGCAGCCAGCAGGCCGGATGCGGTTTCGGTGATGATCGGCAGGATCTTTATGCCGCCATCCGGCAAGCCGCTTTCGGCCTCGTGCACCCGAAGCTTGGCCGCGAGCTGCTGGACATCCTGTCCGCTGTTCGACTTCGGCAGCATGATGCCGTCGGGTTTCACCGGGACGAGCGCCGCAAGATCATCGTCGGTCAGGCCGGTCGACAGATCGTTGACGCGTACGTAGATGTCGGAGCTGGTCTGCTGTCGGTGGCCGGCGATGAAGTTCGCCGCGACTTTGCGGGCGGCCGCCTTGTTGCCGGCAGCGACCGAATCCTCAAGGTCGACGATGACCACGTCGGCGCCGGCGCCAAAGCCCTTTTCCAGCTTGCGCTCGGAATCGCCCGGCACGAAGAGCAGCGAGCGCATCAGGACGCCTTCTTCATCATCATCGCCTGCCTCGTGCATTTGGCGACCAGAACATCGTTCTGATTATAGGCGCGGTGCTCGAATTCGACGATGCCGCGATCGGGCTTCGACCTGGACTCGCGCACCGAAACGACCGTGGTCTCAACACGAATGGTGTCGCCGTGGAAAACCGGGTGCGGGAAGACGGTCTCCTTCATGCCGAGATTGGCGACAGTGGTGCCGACGGTGATATCGTTCACCGAGATGCCGATCATCAGGCCGAGCGTGAACAGCGAATTGACCAAGGGCTTGCCCCATTCGCTCTTCGCGGCGAAGTCGAAGTCGATGTGGAGCGGCTGCGGGTTCAGCGTCATCACCGAGAACAGCATGTTGTCGCTTTCGGTGACGGTCTTGCGCAGCGTGTGCCGGAAGACGCGGCCGACGACGAACTCCTCCAGATAAAGCCCGGCCATGGTCGATCTCCTCGCTATTCCTGTTTGATAGGTGTTGGTTGCAAAGCCATCAAGCCGGTTAAGAAACATGGTGAACCGTTCGTAAACCATTTCCAGCTTACCGTTCCCAACGGGGCCGAAACGTTTCGGCAAGGGCGTAGCTGATCGGCATGGTTGTTTCGCATTTTCTAAAGTGGATCGATAAGGCAAGGGTTTCCGAGCGCGCCGCCGCCGCGAGCGCGCTGGCCCGCGCCTACATCAATTCCGACCTGCCGTTCGAGGATCGCTGCGCCGCCGAGGCGGCGCTCACGCTGCTGCTCGACGACGTTTCCGCCAAGGTCCGGCAGGCGCTCGCCGAAGCGCTGTCGATGAGCCATCACGCCCCGCCGCAGGTGATCGCAGCACTCGCTTCCGACCAGCCGGAAGTGGCGGCGCTGGTGCTGGCGCGTTCGCCTTTGCTTACCGATGCCGATCTCATCGACCGCGTCGCCTGCGGCCAGAAGGCCACCCAAAAGCTGATAGCCAACCGTCCCGTCGTCTCGATGTCGCTGGCGGCAGCCATCGCCGAGATCGGCGAGCCGGAAGCCTGCGCCACGCTGATCGCCAACAGCGGCGCCGATATTGCATCGCTGAGCTTCC
Organism: Mesorhizobium sp. M1A.T.Ca.IN.004.03.1.1; assembly: GCF_003997555.1. Lineage (NCBI taxonomy): Bacteria > Pseudomonadati > Pseudomonadota > Alphaproteobacteria > Hyphomicrobiales > Phyllobacteriaceae > Mesorhizobium > Mesorhizobium sp. M1A.T.Ca.IN.004.03.1.1. The sequence goes on from NZ_RZTV01000016.1 coordinate 39,870, forward strand.
GCCGCATGGCCGAACGGCACGGCCACCTGCCGCTGGTCCGTGAGGCGCTGATCGCCGACGCGCGGCTTCCCGCCGACTGCCGGCACATGCTTCTGGTCAAGCTCGGCGAGACGCTGAAGGGATCGCCGCTGGTGCTGGCGCTGATGGGGGCGGCACGAGCGGACCGCGTGATGCGCGACGCCTGCGTGAAGGCCTCGGTGACCCTGATCGAGGGCACGCGCGCCGAGGAGCACGCGGCGCTGATCGAGCATCTCAGACTGCGCGGAGACCTCACCGCGAGCTTCATCATCCGCACCGTCGCGCATGGCAAGGTCGACTTCTTCGGCTCGGCGCTGGTGGCGCTTGCCCAGCAATCCGAGCAGCGGGTGAGGGCGTTGCTGGCCGGCGGGCACGACGTTGCGTTGCAGGCGCTGTTCCGCAGCGCAGGCCTCGCCGCCGCCACGCACGGCATCATCCTTCGCGCGCTGAAGATCTGGCGCGAGGTCGCCAACGGCAAGCGTGTCGCCGGCGTGCAGGAGGTGAGCTGGCTGATGCTGAAGGAACTCGGCGGGCAATCGGCCGAGGGCGATCTCGCCGGACTGGTGAAGTCGATCCATCTCGACGCGCTGCGCGAGAACGCGCGCGGGCATGCGCTGGCAATTGCCGCCGCCTAGCGCACGTCGGTGCCAGGTGTGGCCGGCCTGGCGGCTTCCTGCTCGATGCTCACGTATCCCGGCCCGGCCCGTCTAAGGGTGCCCCCTTCGCGAAAAAATCCGGATAATCCTGCATCGCGGCAGCGATGATGCGCAGTGAGGCCGCGACCTGAAGCATTTCCGGCCGGTCGCTGCGACCGGCGATGCTCGCCGCATATTCCCGCGCCACGGCGATGGTCGAGGTCTGCGGCTCGCCATGCCTCCTGAACAGCAATTCCCGCGCCAGGCCGCGCAGGAAGCTGCCGATCGACTCGACCGTCTCGCGTGGCACGATGGAGTTCAGTTGCGCCTGGCGCAGCCGGAGCACTTCGAGGCCGACGGTCACGGCGGCAATGCTGCCGCCAAGAATAGGGTCGCCTTTCCTCCCGGTCTGCTGCAGTTGCGGCATCAACTGGTTGATCCGGTCATAGGCCAGGCTTTCGAAGGCCGAACGCCTGGGGACGCGCTCATGCAGGCAAAGGCGCGCCAGGTCCTCGCGCATCGCCTGCGAGATGCGCTCAACACTGGCCGAGGGATTGGCCGGCAGAACGACGATGAAGACGCCGATGGCGATCAGGATGCCGACCAGGATCGATGTCGATCCGGCGAAGAACGGGCCGGGATCATAGGTCATCATCTGGTGCGGGCTGAGAAAAGCCAAGAAATTGATGGCGAAGGCGGTGGCCACGCCGACATGCCGCGGATTGGCCATGCCGAGCGCTGCCGGCACCAGGATCGGCACGACAAAGAGGGTGAACCAGCCGAAGCCGGGCAGCGCCGGCATTGCGATCTGGCCGACGAGGAAAGCGAAAGGCAAAGCGAGGAGCGTTCCGGTGAAGAAGCCCCAGGCCGACTGAACCGGATCGGGACGCGCCGCGAACAGGCTGGAGACGACGGCGACGAGAATGACGGTGCCCGCCGCCTCCGACCATTTGGTGGTCAGCCAGAAGGCGGCCACCAGAAGCGTGGCGAGCGCGGCGCGCACCGCATTGCGCCAGGCCGCATGATAGTCGCGGTGCACGACCAGGGCCGGTTGCTGCCGCTCACGAGACGTTCGGGAAACCGGCGAGCGAAGCGCATCCAAGCCGCGCATCACCTGCTTCAGCGCCTCCGCGAAATCGGCGGCAATGGTGAGGCGGGTGATGGTGCCGACCTTGTCTTCACCGGGATCGGTGGCCACCGGCGCCGTTTCTCTTGCCCTGATCGCGATTGCCTCGAGCCGGGCCACCCATGGGCCGGTGTCGTCCAACGCGTCGCGCGTCGTAGCGAGTTCCCCGACGATTGCCTTCAACTCGCTGCGAACAGGGATGAGCGTCGCATTCTCCGGCGCGGCATGGGTATGCAGCGCGCGGGCCGCCGAGAGCGCCCACAGGAGCTGTCCGATCGTGCGCCGGACCGGATGGGCGCGGGTCGCGAAGCTCGGCGCTTCGAGGCGCGCATAGGTGCGCATTTCGGCAAGTGTCTGGGCATCGGTGATCAGCTTGCGCTGGAGAGCGGCAAGACCGGCCGGATCGCCGTCGGAAAAGGCGCCTGAGGCGTAGTCGGCGAGATCGAGAATGCTGCGTTTCAGCCTGGAGATGATGGCGTCCGCCGCGAGCTTCGGCAGGATCAGCCGGCTGGTGACGCCGGCGCAGACGATGCCGAGCACAATTTCGGCGCAGCGCGCGACAGCGAGATCGACGACGAGATGCGCCTGCCCGAATGCCGGCAGGCTGATGATCATCGCTGTATAGCCGGCAAGGGCGGCGCCATAGGCTTCCGGATTGCGCAGCAGCGAGGAAACGAGGGTGCTGACGCCGATCCATAGTGCCAGCACCGTCACCAAGAGCCAGGGATTGGTGCCGAACAGCGATGTGATGCCGATCGCCGCCAGGCCGCCGGCCAGCGTACCGAGCAGGCGGTAGAAGCCTTTCGCCAGCACCATGCCGGCGACCGGCTGCGCGACGATGAACACGGTCATCATCGCCCACTGCGGATGATCGAGCTTCAAGGCGTAAGCGGCAAGCAGCGCGATCAGCCCGGCAGAAACCGTTCGCAGGGCGAAGATCCAGTCCGAGCGCGTCGGCTGGGTCAGCTCACTTAACGGTGTCCCGGCTAGATCCTTCAGCCGCGTCCAGGTCACATGCAAGTCTCCGTCCCGGAGCCTGTTATGGACCAGTCCGCGTTCAGATATCCAGCACGTCGGCCTCGGCGAATTCGGCACGTTCCTGGATGAAGCGGAAGCGGGCCTCGGGCTTGGTGCCCATCAGCGCGTCGACGGCGTCCTTGGTCGCCTGCTCGGCATCGATCACGTCGACCCTGAGAAGCGTGCGCTTCCTCGGGTCCATCGTGGTTTCCTTGAGCTGCGAGGCCATCATCTCGCCAAGGCCCTTGAAGCGGCCGATCTCGACCTTGCCGCGCCCGGTGAATTCGGTGCGCAGCAATTCGTCCTTGTGCGCGTCGTCACGCGCATAGGCCACCTTACCGCCCTGACGGATCGAATAGAGCGGCGGCACAGCCATATAGAGGTGGCCACCGCGGATCAGGTTCGGCATCTCCTGGTAGAAGAAGGTGATCAAAAGCGAAGCGATATGCGCGCCGTCAACGTCGGCGTCGGTCATGATGATCACGCGGTCGTAGCGCAGGTCCTCGTCGCGATATTTCGAGCGGGTGCCGCAGCCGAGCGCCTGGATCAGGTCGGAAATCTGCTGGTTGGCGGCAAGCTTGTCGTTGCCGGCGCTGGCGACGTTGAGGATCTTGCCGCGCAGCGGCAGCACCGCCTGGCTGGCGCGGTCGCGCGCCTGCTTGGCCGAGCCTCCGGCCGAGTCGCCCTCCACGATGAAGATCTCGGCGCCGGCCGCGGCGTTCTGCGTGCAGTCGGCGAGCTTGCCCGGCAGGCGCAGCTTGCGTACCGCGCTCTTGCGCGACACTTCCTTTTCCTGGCGCCGGCGCACACGCTCGTCGGCGCGCGCGATCACCCATTCGAGAAGCTTCGAGGCTTCCTGCGGGTTGTCGGCCAGCCAGTGGTCGAACGGGTCGCGGATGGCGGTTTCGACGATGCGCATCGCCTCGATGGTGGCCAGCCTGTCCTTGGTCTGGCCGACGAATTCCGGCTCTCGGATGAATACCGACAGCATGCCGGCGGCCGAGATCATGACGTCCTCGGTCGTGATGATCGAGGCGCGCTTGTTGCCGATGAGGTCGGCATAAGCGCGAAGCCCGCGCGTCAGCACGTTGCGGAAGCCCGCCTCATGCGTGCCGCCCTCGGGAGTGGGAATCGTATTGCAGTAGGAGTTGAGGAAGCCGTCGCCGCCGAACCAGGTCACCGCCCATTCCAGCGAGCCGTGGCCGCCCTGCTTGTCGCTTTTGCCCGCGAAGACTTCGCGCGTGACCTGGAATTCGTCGCCGAGGGTGGCCTTGAGGTAGTCTTTGAGGCCGCCCGGGAAATGGAACTCGGCTTTGGCCGGAGTTTGATCCTTTTCCTTGATCAGCGAGGGATCGCAGGTCCAGCGGATCTCGACGCCGCCGAACAGATAGGCCTTCGAGCGCGTCATGCGGTAGAGCCGGGCCGGCTCGAAGGCGGCGCCCTTGCCGAAGATCTGCTCGTCGGGATGGAAGCGGGTCCTGGTGCCGCGGCGGTTGTGCACCTCGCCGAGGTGCTCCAGCCCGCTCACCGGAACGCCGCGCGAGAAGCGCTGGCGATAGAGCTGGCGCCCGCGCGCGACCTCGACCTCGAGGTGGTCGGACAGCGCGTTGACGACGGATACGCCGACGCCGTGCAGACCGCCGGAGGTCTCGTAGACCTTGGAGTCGAACTTGCCGCCCGAATGCAGCGTCGTCATGATGACTTCGAGCGCCGGCTTCTTGAACTTCGGATGCGGATCGATCGGAATGCCGCGGCCATTGTCGGTGACGGTAAGAAATCCGTCCGCCGAAAGCTCGACGTCGATGAAGGTGGCGTGGCCGGCCACCGCCTCGTCCATCGAATTGTCGATGACCTCGGCGAAGAGGTGATGCATCGCCTTGTCGTCGGTGCCGCCGATATACATGCCTGGGCGGCGGCGCACCGGCTCCAGCCCCTCAAGCACCTCGATGTCGGCGGCGCTGTAGCTCTCGCTGCCGTCGCGGGCGGCGGCCGAGCGCTTTGCGGCCTGCACCAGCGGATCGGCCGGCCGCGAGGACGCGCGTACTTGCTGGGGCTGCTTTTCCGGGTTGCCGAAAAGATCGCTGGTGTCGTCCATGCTAGCCATTAAGTCCGGTACTGCGAATCACTCCTCGATACTGCCACGCTTTTGGCGGGCGAACGAGTTCCTGTTCCGTTCAGGGATCAAACTGTCTCTTATTCCAAAACCATTCGATAACCAAGCCGCTGGAAATAGGGCGGGCTCCACCCCTTCGGATTCCTGATTCTTTAACATTAACGCCTAGCGTGAGCCTCAACGACAAAAGACCACGGGGCGTCAGGGGTTTCGTTGTGAAGGGCAGGGCCATAACCATGATCGGCATCGCAGCCGTTTTCGGCGCGATCTCGATCTTTGCCGCGGACTTCTGGGTCAAAAGCCAGGCGAGGGCCCAGTCCGAGCAGAAGACGGCATCGATCGTGGTGCCGCACGAGGCCAAAGTCGAGTTCAAGACCATCGTCGTGGCGAATGCGCCGCTGCGCTACGGCATGCAGCTCGACCGGTCGCAACTCACCGAAATTCCGTGGCCGCAGGATTCTCTGCCGCAAGGCGCCTTCCCGACCGTCGACAAGCTGCTGGCCGAAGGCAGCCGCGTCGTGCTGTCGCCGATCGAGGTCAACGAGCCGGTGCTGCTCGCCAAGCTGTCGGGACCGAATGGCCGCGCCACACTTTCCAACATGCTGTCGCCGGGCATGCGGGCCGTCACCATCCGCACCGACGAGATCGCCGGCGTCGGCGGCTTCATCACGCCGGGCGACCGGGTCGACGTCGTGCTGACGCGCGATGCCGGTGAAATCCAGGAAGTGTCCAAGAACGCGCAAGGGGCAGCCGGCTCGACGGTCACGTCCGAAATCGTCGTGTCCGACGCCAAGGTGCTTTCGGTCGGGCAGGGCGCGGACGAGCGCAAGACCGAGCCGCAGGTCGCCAATTCCGTGACCCTCGAGGTCACCAACGAAGGGGCGCAGAAGGTAGCGCTCGCCCGCACCGTCGGCTCCTTGTCGCTGTCTTTGCGGTCCGCCGCCGATGCCAGCGCCAGCGGCAACGGGCTTACCACCATCTCTTCCTTCGGCGGTTCGGTTGCCGCGAGCGCCGAGGCAAGCGCCGCCTCGCTGGTCAAGGCGGTGGCGAAGGAGCCGGAGGAGCCAAAATTCAAGACGGTGATCGTGTCCCGTGGCACGAAGGTGGAGGAATACAAGGTTCCATCCAAGCCCGCCGACGGAGACGTCGTTCCTTCCAAGGAACAAGAACAATAGCCGGTGGGGACCGGCCGGGAACGGGACAATGCCTGTGTTGAACAAAGAACGGACGACGAGAGGGCGGCGCCTTCTGCGTGCTATGGTGGCGGGCGCCTTTCTGGCAGCCGCCGGAATGCTGGCCTTTGGAGCGCCGGCCCAGGCAAACAACGACGTCGTATACGTCTCGGCGACCAAGAACGCCTCGATCAAAGTCGCCAAGGGCAAGCCCAAGACGATCATGACGAACGCGGCCTTCTATCAGATCGTCATCGGCGATCCGGAGATCGCCAACGTCAATCCGCTGACCGACAAGTCCTTCTATGTGCTGGGCAACAATCTCGGCACCACCGGCATCGCGCTGTTCGATCAGAACAAGCAGCTCGTCGGCACCATCGACATCGAGGTGACGCTCGACACCGACCAACTGGCCAACACCATCCGCGCCAGCGTGCCGGATGCCAAGATCAAGGTCGGTTCGGCCAACGGCCGCGTGGTGCTTTCGGGCGAGGCGGAAGACGCGGTCGCGGCCGACAAGGCGAGCAAGATCGCGTCGCGCTTCTCCGGCAATGAGGAAGTGATCAACTCGGTCAACATCTCGTCCTCGCAGCAGGTTCAGCTCAATGTCCGTTTCGTCGAGATCAACCGGCAGGCGGGACAGGATCTCGGCGCCAAATACGGGGCCAACTTTGCCTTCGGCGTCGGCGGTCGCGACGTCATCATCGACCCGGGCACGGTACCGACCGCCGGGACCGGCGAGATCATCGGCCGGTTGCTTTCCAACGGGGTTTCGATCGACATCGCCATCAAGGCGCTGGAAGAGCGCGGTCTCGCCCGGCGGCTGGCCGAGCCCAACCTGATCGCCCGCTCGGGCCAGACCGCGAGCTTCCTTGCCGGCGGCGAGTTCCCGATCCCGGTGTCCGAGGACAACGGCAAGATCAGCGTCAGCTATAAGAAATACGGCGTCGGTCTTGATTTCACGCCGACCGTGCTCAAGGGTGGACTGGTCAGCCTCGATATCGCGCCCGAAGTTTCGTCGATCGATCCCTCCGCGTCGATCGAAGTCAGCAGCGGCATTTCCATTCCTGCCTTCATCGTGCGTCGCGCCAAGACGTCGGTCGACTTGAAAAACGGCCAGAGCTTCATGATCGCGGGCCTTCTGCAGTCGCAGAACGACATCACCACCTCGCGCCTGCCGGGGCTCGGCAAGCTGCCGGTTCTCGGTCCGCTGTTCTCCTCGAAATCCTATCAGCGGCGCGAGACCGATCTGGTGATCATCGTCACGCCCTACCTGGTCAAACCGGTTGACCCGTCGAAGAAGATGGTCGAGCCCACCGACGGAACGCGGCCGCCAAGCAATGCCGACTACTTCCTGAACAACACCGAGGAAGTCGACGCTTCCGCTCCCAAGCGCCCCTTGGCACTGGCCGACGGCAGCGGGGCCCGTCCGGTGACGGCGACCACGTCGGGCCATTTCCTCGATCTGCCGAAGGACTGAAGCCATGCGTCTGGCTCCTTGCATCGCTCTGCTGCTCGCCAGCGCGCTCTCCGGCTGCACCAGCGACGACTATGTGCGCACCGAAGGCGTGTCTCCGGCCGCCGGCAACGCCCAGGCGTCCAACACAGCCATGCAGATGGTCGACCCCTGGCAGTACGGCGTCCAGAACACCAGGCTCCTAGTGCCGGCTCCGAGCACGAGCTCCACGGCCAATGCCGCGGGCGCGAAGGCCGGCGCGGCGCCGGCTTCAACGACATCGGTATCAACGACAGCAGACTGATGGGCTGACGACCATGGCATCGGGCACCAAGACCAAGAAGATCCTGCTCGTTTCGACCGATCGGGCGTTTTCGCAGGACACGCGGACGGCTTTCGCTGCATCCGAGGTCATCGAGCTTTTGACGGTCGAGAAAAGCGTCAACGAACTGCGCGGCGAGGTCCAGGAGACCGATTTCGGCGCCGTCATCGTCGACATGGACGCGGCCAAGCTCGAAGAGATCGAGTCGCTGCAGCGCATCATGCGCCGAATCGAAGGCCGCGTCCCGGTGGTCGTCGTCACGCAGGAATTCAATGCGGCGGCGGTGCGCATCCTGGTGCAGCTCAAGGTCGCCGACTTCCTGGTGAAGCCGATCACCACCGCCGATCTGGTGCGTTCCGTCATTCGCGCGCTTCAAGGGCCGGGGCGGGAGGAAAACACTGAATCGCAAATCTACACCTTCATGCCGGCCGCCGGCGGTGTCGGCACCACCACGCTTGCCCTGCAGACCGCCTTCCAGCTGCACCATTCGGTGACGCGCGGCGCCTCGACCTGCGTGGTCGACCTCAATTTCCAGCAAGGCGCCTGCGCCGAATATCTCGACCTCGAGCCGCGCTTCGACATCACCGAAATCGAGAACCAGCCCGAACGTCTCGACCGGCAGCTGCTGGACGTCATGCTGTCCAAGCATGCAAGCGGGCTCTGCGTGCTGGCGGCGCCGACGCGCCCTTCGGAAATGCGCTCGTTCAAGACCGATGTCGTGGTGCGCATGCTCGACCTCGTCTCGGCCTATTTCGACAATGTCGTCATCGACATGCCGCGCACCTGGTTCCCGTGGACCGAGACGGTGCTGCTCGGCTCCAACAAGCTCTATATCGTGGCCGAGATGACGGTGCCTTGCCTGCGCCACACGCAGCGTCTCATCCAGGCCATCTACGAGACGGCCGGCAAGGAAGTGAAGCCGAACGTCATCGTCAACCGTTTCGAGCAGAAGATGTTCGACAGCGGCATCAAGCAGGCCGACGTCCAGGATATCCTCGGCGAGCACTTCGTCGGCGGTATCTCCAACAACTACCGGCTGGTGCGCGAGGCCGTCGACCGCGGCGTGCCGCTGCACGACATCGATCCGAACGCCAATGTCGTCAATGACCTGAAGAAAATCATCCTGCCCGAGGAGGCGGTGGCGACGACGGCAAAGTCGAAGTCGCTGTTCGGCCTCGGCAAGGGCCTCTTGAAGAGGAAAGCAGGATGAGCAGCCGCTTCTCCAATCTGCAGAATCGCGATGTCCGTCCGCTGCGGGCGCCCGAACCCGCGCCCGTTGCGCATCACGCCGTGGTCATTCCGACAACCCGCAAGCCGGCGCCGCCGAAGCCGGAAGCAGCACCCGCAAAGAGCGCCAACAAGGTGCTCGACGCGCGCGTGCGCATCCACCGTATGCTGCTCGAAGAAATCAACCTCGTCGCGCTGGAGCGGCTGCCCAAGGACGAAATGCGCCGCCAGGTGCATGAGTTCGTCTCGGAAAAGACGCGTCAGGAGCGAATGGCGATCAATACCGCCGAGCTCGACGCGCTGGTGGACGACATCGTCGACGAGATGGTGGGCCTCGGCCCGCTGGAGCCGCTGCTCAAGGATCCGGAGATCAACGATATCCTGATCAACGGCCATCAGAACTGCTTCGTCGAAAAGCGAGGCAAGCTGCAGCAGGTCCATATCCCGTTCAAGGACGAGGCGCATCTGCTTCGGATCATTAATAAAATCGTCGCGGCCGTCGGCCGCCGCGTCGATGAATCGCAGCCGATGGTCGACGCCCGCATGCTCGACGGATCGCGTTTCAACGCCGCGATCAGGCCGGTCGGCGTCGACGGGCCGCTGGTATCGATCCGCAAATTCTCCAAGAACAAGCTCGGCCTGCACAAACTGGTAGAGTTCGGCGCCATCACCCAGAACATGGCCGAGGTGCTGGCGGCGGCCGTGCATGCGCGCAAGACGACGATCATCTCCGGCGGCACCGGCACCGGCAAGACGACGATGCTCAATGCTTTGTCGGCCTTCATTCCCGAGGACGAGCGCCTGATCACCATCGAGGACGCCGCCGAATTGCAGCTGCAGCAGCCGCATGTCGCGCGCATGGAAACGCGCCCGGCAAACATCGAGGGTCATGGCGAGCTGAAGCAGCGCGATCTGGTCAAGAACGCGCTGCGCATGCGGCCCGACCGCGTCATCCTTGGCGAGTGCCGTGGCGAGGAAGCCTTCGACATGCTGCAGGCTATGAACACCGGCCATGAAGGGTCGATGGCGACCATCCACGCCAACACGCCGCGCGACGCAATATCGCGCCTCGAACAAATGCTCGGCATGACCGGCATGCCGATGACGGTGCAGTCTATCCGCAGCCAGATTGCGAGCGCCATCGACATCATCGTGCAGCTGACACGCCTGTCCGACGGCAAGCGCAAGGTGACCAGCGTCGCCGAGGTGACGGGCATGGAAGGCGACGTCATCCAGATGCAGGAGATCTTCCGCTTCGTGCGCACCGGCATGGAGGCGGACGGCAAGATCGTCGGCCATTTCGAGGCAACGGGCATCCGACCGCGCTTCCTCGAGGACCTGCGCAACATGGGCATCGAATTTCCGGGCAAGTATTTCGAACCCGGCCGGCCGCAGGAGTAGCCGGTGCTCGAGGGATTCAGCCCGATCTATGCCGTCTACGCGGCGGCGGCGCTCACCGGCATCATGATCGCCGAAGGCTGCTACCTGCTCTATGCCGGCCGCAGCGACAAGCGCACGGCGATCAATCGCCGCATGAAGCTGGCGGAGAACAAGATCAGCCAGGAGCAGGTGCTGATCCAGCTGCGCAAGGAGCGCGGCATGGAAGAGGGCACGCCCCTCCCTTCTTTCGATCGCTTTCGCGCCTTGCGCACGCAGTCCGGCATGATCATGCCGATGCCCAAATTCCTCACGATCACGTCGGGGACAGCGTTCACTCTGGCGCTTTTCGCCGTCTGGTACGGCCTGCCTTTGCTGTTCGGGCTGGTCCTGCTTCCTGTGCTGGTGCCGGTCTTGCCGGTTATGGCGATGCGTTTTCTGCGCAAGCGCCGGCTTAAGCGCTTCGGCATGCAATTGCCGGAAGCGCTGGAGCTGATCACGCGCGGCCTCAAGGCCGGCCACCCGGTGCCGGTGGCGATCGCGATGGTGGCGCGCGAGATGGCCGATCCGATCGGCACCGAGTTCGGCGTCGTGGCCGACGAAGTGACTTATGGCTCGGACCTGGTTTCAGCGCTCAACAACCTGTTCGATCGCGTCGGCCATGAGGACCTGCCGCTGTTCGTCACCGCAGTCTCGATCCAGAGCAGCTCCGGCGGCAATCTGCGCGAGATCCTCGACGGCCTGTCGTCGACCATCCGCGAGCGCGGCAAGCTGCGGCGCAAGGTGCGCGCCATTTCGACCGAAGGCCGCATGTCGGCCTATATCCTGACCGCCGTGCCGGTACTTCTGTTCACCGCCATCATGGTGCTGATGCCGCAATTCTATCGCGAAGTGTGGGGGATACCGAAGACCTGGTACATGCTGGGCGGCTCGATCCTGTGGCTCCTGCTCGGCAATGCCATCATGTTCAAGATGTCGAATTTCAGGTTCTGAAATGGAAGAGGTCATCCGCTTCCTTGCCTCGCTAGCGCCGACATCGCTGATGCCGGTGGCGGCGCTGCTGCTGGTGATGGGCGGCGGCGCGGTGGCATGGCCGCTGGTCGTCGCGCAGGGCGACCGCAACGAGGTCAAGCGCCGGCTGAAGGTCGAGGCGGCGCAGCCGATCGAGCAGCCCGAGCCGGCACCCAGGAAAAACGCGAACGCCGTGCGCGAGAAGGCGGTGAGGCGGGCGCAGGAATTCTATGCCAAGAGCGATCCGGAGAATGTCGCGCGACTGCGCATGAAGCTCATCCAGGCCGGTTACATGGAGCCGCGCGCCGTCGGTACGTTCTTCCTGATCCGTTTTGCCGCGCTGGTCGGAATGGCGCTTGGGGCGTTCCTGGTCAACCATTGGGCGGCCAGCGCCGAATCGACCGTGACCAGCCGCTGGACCTTCATCATCCTGTCGGGAGCGGCCGGCTATTTCCTGCCCGGCCTGGTGCTGACGCAGAAGGTGCGGGAAAAGATGCGCGAATACCGCAATGGCTTTCCCGATTTCATGGATTTGATGATCGTCTGCTCCGACGCGGGCATGAGCATGGAGGCCGGCATCGAGCGGGTCTCGAAGGAACTCGCCAGGACCTATCCGTCGCTCAGCCAAAACCTGCAGCTGGTGTCGCTGGAGTTGAGGGCCGGCCGCAGCCTCGACGATGCACTAAAGGCGCTCGCCGATCGCCTCAGCCTCGACGAAGTGCGCTCCTTCGCGACGCTCCTGCAGCAGTCCAAGGAGCTCGGCACCAGCCTGTCGGGAGCGCTGCGTGTCTTTTCCGACGAAATGCGCCACAAGCGCATGTCGCTTGCCGAGGAGAAGGCGCATGCCTTGCCGGCCAAGATGTCGGTCCCGGTGACGGTGTGCATCCTGCCGGTGGTGCTGATGGTCGCCATCATCCCGATCGTGGTAAGGCTGACGTCGCACTGAGGCCGGCGGTGCTGGTTAACGCATCCTTTGCAAGCAACTGAAATTTAGGCGCATTTCGGCACCGAAGCTTAATCGCTCTCCTGTATGGTCCTTGCTGAAGAACGACCCGGCAAATCGGGCGACGGGGCAGGGCATGCGTCACAGACTTTCCACGGCAGCGGCGGTATTGGCGGCCGTCTTGATGATCACCGGCTGTACTACGAACAGCAGCGTCGACACGACCAAGACCACCGCAATCCAGGCGACGGCCAAGGATATCAGCGCCGCCGACCTGACGGAGGGCAAGGCGCAATTCCGGGAGGCGAATTTCGGTCTCGCAGAACAGCATTTCCGCAAAGCGGTGGAGCTCAAGGCAGACAATGCCGAAGCCTGGATGGGGCTTGCCGCCTCCTATGACGAGCTCGGCCGCTTCGACTTCGCCGACCGCGCCTATGCGCAATTGCTGAGGGTCGCCGGGCGCAAGCCGCAGATCGTCAACAATATGGGCTATTCGCAGCTCCTGCGCGGCAACAAGAAGAAGGCAAGGGCGCTGCTGCTCGAAGCCAAGGCCGGTCTCGCCGACCAGACCGTGGTCAACGCCAACCTAGCGCTGCTCGACAAGAGCTGATCCGCTTCCGGCTCGTCCCGCCGCGGAACCGGGCCGTAGTTTCAGCGGACATGTCGACGCTTTGTAAACCCTTTGTCGAGCGAGCAGCGGACACCGGCCGAAAAGGGTTTGCGCCACGCCTCTACAACCTACATTGAGGAAGCAACGAGTCTCCCCAACGGCAGATCTTCAGAGATGTTGGATTTCAGCTCGCTCCTGCTCGCGGCGGCGCTGTCGGGCACATGCCTCAGCGTCACGATGCTCGCGATCTGGCTCACCGCGCCGCAGGCGCGTTTCGTGCTTACGGTCGCCTGCGGCATACTCGTGCTCGTTGCCCATGTCGTCCTGTTCTGGCGCTATACCAAGGACGCCAACCCGTGGCTCTGCCAGATGGTGCTTGCCCTGCTCAGCCTGGGGTTCCTCGTCATCTGTTTGTCGGCGATGCAGTATCTCGGCATCCGCAGTTATCGCCGCGCCATCGTGCCGGCGCTGGCAGCGATGGCGGCTTGCGCCCTCGTCACCTATTTCGGCTTCGATGGCGTCGGCTTTCTGATCACCTATTCGACGGTGACGGCGCTGCTCGGCGCGATCGGAACGATGTTCTGGATGAAGGGCGATCACGACCGCCGGATACTGCTCGTCGTTTCGTTTCTCAGCGGCGCCTGCGGGATATCCTTCGCGCTGTGCGGCCTGGTGCTGCTGGTGCAAGGGCAATGGGTCCTAGGCGCCGCGCCCGACAACTGGGCGGAGCGGTTGAACTCCGTCGTCGCGGTCGCCTGCATGACCGGCTTCGGCGCGCTGACGCTTTCGCTGCACCATCTGCAGGCGCAGATCGAGCTCAAGGCCGCGACGATGACCGATCCGCTGACCGGCCTGATGAACCGCAGGGCGCTCAACGGGCTTTACGGCGGTCGCAGCTTCGGTCCGTTCATGGCGATCGCGATGTTCGACCTCGACCATTTCAAGACCACAAACGATGTCTTCGGCCATCCCGTCGGCGATCAGGTGCTTTGCCGCTTCGCGGCGGTGATCAAGAAATATGGCAGGGCCGGGGTCGATGCCTTCCGGCTAGGCGGTGAGGAGTTCGCGCTCGTCCTATCGCGCATGACGCCGGAAAAGGCGCACGATATGGCAAGCAGGATCGGGGTCGCTTTCGGCACCGAAATCGTTCCGACTCAACGTGGTCCGTTGCGCAGCAGCGTCAGCGGCGGCATGGGATTTGGCGCCCCCGATGGCCGGACCCTGGACGAGGTGCTGGCTGAGGCGGACGCCGCGCTCTACGCCGCAAAGCGCGCCGGGCGAAACCGCGTGATCGCCCAACGCCAGGAGGACCAGCCCGATAGTGGGCCAGCCCTGCGCTCGGCCTAACTTGCCCTATCGTCTACTCTGCGGCGCCGAGATATTCCGACAGCGGCGGGCAGGAGCAGACCAGGTTGCGGTCGCCGGCGACATTGTCGATGCGCGAAACCGGCGGCCAGTATTTTGCTGCCAGATCGACGTCACCCGCTGGGTAGGCTGCTTCCATCCGCGAGTATGGATGCGGCCATGCGCCTGCCAATGCCTCGGCGGCAGTGTGCGGGGCGTTGACCAGCGGGTTGTCGTCGAGCGGCCATTCGCCCTTCGCCACCTTCGCCGCCTCGCCGGCGATCGCAATCATCGCCTCGCAGAATCGGTCGAGTTCGCGCTTGGGTTCGGATTCCGTCGGCTCGACCATCAGCGTGCCGGCAACCGGAAACGACATGGTCGGGGCGTGGAAGCCGTAGTCAATGAGGCGCTTGGCGATGTCGTCGACGCTGATGCCGGCGCTCTCCTTGAGCACGCGCGTGTCGAGAATGCACTCATGGGCGATGCGATCGCTCCTGCCCTTGTAGAGGAGGGGGAAATGCGGCGCGAGCCGCGTCGCCACATAGTTGGCCGAAACGATCGCCGTCTCGGTGGCCTGCTTCAGCCCGGAGCCGCCCATCATGCGGATATACATCCAGGTGATCGGCAGGATCGAAGCGCTGCCGAAGGGCGCGGCGGCGACGGCATGCGCCGAACCTTCCGTGACATGGCCCGGCAGATAGGGTTTCAGATGCGCCCTGACGCCGATCGGGCCGACGCCCGGGCCACCGCCGCCATGCGGGATGCAGAAGGTCTTGTGCAGGTTCATGTGGCAGACGTCGGCGCCGATATCGCCGGGGCGGGCGAGACCGACTAGGGCGTTGAGGTTGGCGCCGTCGAAATAGACCTGGCCGCCATGCTCGTGGATGAGGGCGCAGAGATGGCGCGCGCCTTCCTCGTAGACGCCATGCGTCGAGGGATAGGTGAACATCAGCGCCGCGAGGTTCTTGGAATGCTCGTTGGCCTTGGCCCGCATGTCATCCATGTCGATGCTGCCGTCCTCTGCGCAGCGCACGACGACGACGCTCATTCCCGCCATCGCCGCGCTCGCCGGATTGGTGCCATGCGCGGAGGACGGGATAAGGCACACGGTGCGGTGGCCTTCGCCGCGCGCGCGGTGATAGGCGCGGATGGCGAGCAGGCCGGCATATTCGCCCTGGCTGCCGGCATTGGGCTGCAGGCTGACCGCGTCGAAACCGGTGATCTCCGACAGCCAGGCCTCCAGGTCGCCGACCATGGCCCGATAGCCGGCCGAATGGCTGGCCGGCGCGAAGGGATGCAGGTTGGCGACATTCACCCAACTCACGGGCATCATCTCGGCGGCGGCGTTGAGCTTCATGGTGCAGGATCCGAGCGGGATCATGGCGCGGTCCAGCGCGAGGTCCTTGTCGGCCAGCCGCCGCAGGAAGCGCATCATCTCGGTCTCGGAGTGGTTCTCGTGGAAAACCGGCTGGGTGAGGAACTCCTTGCCGCGCCGCTTACCGGGCATCGAGCCGGCTGCCACCGTGCCGGGCTTGGCGCCGAATAGCGCCGCGATCGCTTCGAGGTCGGCTTCGGTCGAGGTCTCGTCGAAGGCGATGCCGACGTGGTCGGCATCGATGACGCGCAGCAGCCGGCCGGTCTTCTCGGCGGCGGCGGCTATTGCCGCTGCCTTGCCCTTCACTTCCGCCGTCACAGTGTCGAAGCGATGTGCTCCGAGAACGGCCACGCCCGCTGTCTTCAGTCCCGCCGCAAGGCGGTTGGCGAGAGTGTGGACGCGCTCCGCGATCGCTTGCAAACCGGCGGGACCGTGCCAGATCGCATAGGCCGTCGCCATGTTGGCGAGCAGCGCCTGCGCGGTGCAGATATTGGAGGTCGCCTTGTCGCGGCGGATGTGCTGCTCGCGCGTCTGCAGCGCCAGGCGATAGCCTGGGCGGCCCTTGCTGTCGGTCGACTGGCCGACGAGGCGGCCGGGCATCAGACGGGTGAGCTTGTCGGAGACGGCGCAATAGGCCGCGTGCGGGCCGCCAAAGCCCATCGGCACGCCGAAGCGCTGCATCGGACCGACGGCGATGTCGGCACCGAGCTTGGCCGGCGCATCCGTCAACGTAAGCGCGAGCGGGTCGGCGATGAAGACGACCAGAGCGCCAGCGGCGCGGGCTTTCTCGATCGCCGCCTTGTGGTCGCCATAGACGCCGAAAGTGTCCGGCCATGAGACGAGCAGGGCGGCGGTGTTGTCGTCGATAGTCTCGCCGTCGACTTCGGTGCCGAGCGGTTCGGCGCGGGTGCGCACGACATCGAGCGTCTGCGGATGCGGCGTGCCGGCAAGCGCCACCTTGGTGCGCTTGTCGCGATGATGGCGCAGTGCGATGCCGACCGCTTCGGCAACGGCGGTGGCCTCGTCGAGCAGCGATGCCGACGCCACCGCCAGGCCGGTCAGCTCGGCAACCAGGGTCTGGAAATTGAACAGCATCTCCAGCCGGCCCTGACTGATCTCGGCTTGGTAAGGCGTGTAGGCCGTGTACCAGGCCGGGTTCTCGAACATGTTGCGCTGGATGACCGGCGGCACATGGACGCCGTGATAACCGGCGCCGATGAAGCTCTTCAGCACCGTGTTCTTCGCCATCATCGCCGACAATTCGGCCAGTGCTTCGGCCTCGCTGGCCGGAGTGGGCAGGTTGAGCGGCAGGTCGAGGCGGATCGATCTCGGCACGGCCTGGCTGATCAGCGTTTCGACGGACGGAACGCCGATGGTGGCAAGCATGGCCCTGACATCGTTGACGCTGGGGCCGATGTGACGGGCCGAGAAAGGAATGGGTGCTGCGGTCATTTCCAAGATCCTGGTATCAGCCGATATGGGCTTTGTAGGCGGCCTCGTCCATGAGGCTGTCGAGTTGGCTTGCGTTGGAAAGCTTCATCTTCCAGAGCCAGCCATCGCCGGTCGCCGCCGAATTGACCAATGAAGGGTCCGACGACAGTGCTGTGTTGGCTTCGGTGATCTCGCCGTCGACCGGCGCGTAGACGTCAGAGGCCGCCTTGACGGATTCGACGACTACTGCAGTGTCGCCCTTCGCGAGCTTGCGGCCGATTTCCGGCAGTTCGACGAAGACGAGATCGCCGAGCTGCTCCTGCGCATAGTCGGTGATGCCGACGGTGGCGACGCCGCCTTCGACGCGCAGCCATTCATGATCCTCAGTAAAATAGGTATTTGCCATCGGAATATCATCCTTTGCGGTAGCGATGTGGCGTGAAGGGCAGCGAAGTGACATCGATCGGGATCCTGGTCCCGCGGACGTCGGCGAACAGTCTGATGCCGGGCTTGGCCAGCGCATTGTCGACATAGCCCATGGCGACCGGGTGGCCCGTCGACGGGCCGAAGCCGCCCGAGGTCACGTGGCCGGCCGCATTGCCGTCGGCATCGACAAGCGCGGCGCCGGCGCGCACCGGCTGACGACCATCGGGCTTCAGGCCAACCCGCTTCTGAGACGGCCCGCGCTCGAGGATCGAGCGCAGCGCGTCGGCGCCGATGAAGTGACCGGAAGCGCGGAGCTCCTTAGGGATCGCCCACATCAAACCGCCGCTCGCCGGATCGATCTCGGGTGTCAGATCCTGGCCATGCAGGCAGAGCCCGGCCTCGAGCCGCAGGCTATCGCGGGCGGCAAGGCCGATCCATTGCACGCGCTCATCCTGCAGCAGCTTGCCGACGAGATCGCGGGCATCCGCTTCCGGCAGCCCGATCTCGAATCCATCCTCGCCGGTGTAGCCGGAGCGGCTCATGAACCAGTTTTGCCGGGGCTCGACACCATGCATGAACAGCAGCGAGCCCGTTTCGATACCGGCTCGCGAAAGGGCCGCCCAGGCATCCGGACCCTGGATCGCCAGGAAGACGCGGTCGAGGGGCTCGACCTTGGCATCGAAATCCGCGGCCAACGCACGCAGATGCCTTTCATCCTCGGCCGCATTGCCGGCGTTGGCCACCACCATGAATCGGCCATCGTCAAGACGCGTGACGATCAAGTCGTCGATGACGCCGGCGGCCTCGTTGAGGAAGAAGGTATATTTGGATTGGGCAATTTCCAGCGCGCCGGCGTCGAGCGGGCAGGCGCGGTTGAGTAGGGCGGCGGCGCCCGGGCCGCCGACCTCGAACAGCTTCATATGCGAGATGTCGAACAGGCCGGCATGCTCGCGCGTGTGGAGGTGCTCCTTCATCACGCCGGCCGGATAGGTCAGCGGCATCGACCAGCCGGCAAAAGCGCCGAAACGCGCGCCCGCGGCGCTATGCAAATCCTCGAGGGGTAGATGTTTGGTGTCTTCGCCGGTCATGTCTTCTCCAGAGTCGCACGCAATCGACCGCCATTAGCGGTCTAGTCCGTGCCCCTCTGTCTGAAGCCTGAGAGACTCGCGCCCCGTAACTCTGTCGGCAGCGCTTACACCTTCGGCGCGGGAAGATTCCCGACTTTCCAGAGTTGTCTTTCCCGTCCACGGTTCTTTTGCCTGAGAGATTTCGGGCGATTTCCCCTTCGGCGACAGCTTGCGCTGTTCTCTCCCGCAAACAGGTAGGACTCAGTCACCTGAGCCCTCGACGCGCCATCCATAGCCCGTCGGCGATACCTTGTCACCTCCCAGCGACATATCTCTCGGCAGCCGACGCCGATGACAACACCCGATCTGGTCTGAACGGCGGCCCAGCAAGGCGGCCTAGTCGCCCGAGGCCATCGTCTTGCAAAGGATGATGTTGGAATGGCCGATTGTCGCCGTGAGGCTTTTCTCAATCGCGTTGAACTCGGCTGACGCAAGATCGTGCTCGGCCTGCAGGCGAAGCGCCATCAAATACCAGCATACCAGTCGTAGCCATTGTCTTCCCAATAGCCGCCGCGACCGCCGCCGACATTGGCGAAGCCGTCGACCAGCTCGATCTTGTAGAGATATTTCGGCATCTTGTAGCCGAGCTGGCGCTCGACCCGCACCCGCAGCGGCGCGCCGTTCTCGACCGGCAGCGGCTTGCCGTTCAAGCCGTAGGCCAGGATCGTTTGCGGATGGCGGGCATCGATCAGGTCGATGCTGCCGTAATATTTGATGTCGCCAGACAGGCTTTGGTCGATCGTGTCGAGGCAATGGAACATGACGTAGCGCGCCTGCGGCTTGACGATGGCCTGATCGAGCACCAGCGAGAGCGGCGTGCCGGTCCATTTGGCGATGCAGCTCCAGCCTTCAACGCAGTCGTGGCGGGTGATCTGGGTGCGGCTCGGCATGTTCTGCAACTGCTCGCGGGTGAGCGACAGCGGTTTTTCGACGAGGCCGGTCACCTCCAGGCGCCAGTCGGCGAAATTGTTGGCGAGAAGACCCTTATAGGTGTCGTCGTCAGGCGCGGTGACGCCGTTCGGCCGCTGCGGCTGGCGGATGTCGGCCTCGCTGAATTCCGGTGCCAGCGCGTCCCGGCCGGCAAGCAGGCGCTGCGCGCGGTATGTCAGCCCGTTGGCGTTTTCGAGGAAGCTGCGCAGCCCGCTGCCGACGCCCAGACCGCTGTCGAAGGCATCGCAGCCGGACAGCGCGATGCCTGACAGACCGAGGCTGGCGGAGGTCAAGAACTTCCGGCGGCTAATCTGGAATTTTGCCATGTCAGGCGCTCCTCTCGGTTGCCTGGTCGTGTTTTGCGGGCGGGTCGGTGCGATACCAGCCGGTGATGATCGAGCGCAGCTCGTTGATCGGACCGGCAGCCACGATCATCAGCATATGGACGACGAAGAAGAGCACGAGCAACACCATGACAATGAAGTGGATGGTGCGAGCCGTCTGCCGACCGCCCAGGATTTCATTGAGCCAGGGAAGCACCGAGTTCATGCTCGGCGACATCGCAAGCCCGGTGATGATCATCAGCGGCAACAGCACGAAGAGCACGCCGCCATAGGCCATTTTCTGCAGCGTGTTGTATTCGCGCGCGTGGTGGAATTTCAGCCTCGCATGGTCGAGAATGTCGCGCGGCAGCTTGCGCAAGTCATCCAGGCGAGGGGCAAGATCGCGGCGGATATGGCCGTTGATCAGGCTCGCGATCAGCCAAATGAGCAGGGTTGCGCTCAGCACCCAGGCGAAGAAGAAATGCACGACGCGGGCCGTGCCGAGGTCGTAGTAGGACGGGATCGTCGCCCAGGACGGAAAGGCGCGCGGCGTTTCCTGTCCGGGACGGCCGGACCAGCCGAGCACGCCGGTGGTGTCGAAGCGATGCCCGAAGATTTTGGTAAAGCCGCGCGGTCCGCCGTCTGTGTTTTCGGCGCCGATCTCGAGGATCGTATTGTTGTATTGGAAGCCCGATTCCTTGCCGATGTAGAGTTGCGGGCGCGCGTTGAATATCTGCAGGCCCGAAAGCAGCATGAAGAACAGCGAGAACGCCCAGAGCCAATGGGTCAGGCGCGTCCAGGCCGATTGCCGGTAAATCAGCGTCGGGTCCTTCGGCGTGGATGCTTCTACCTCGGTGGAGGGTTCGCTTCTGGCGACGGTCTCCATATCTAGGTGTCCTCCCGGCTGCATCTTCTGCGGCCTCTCAGAGCCTTGTTCTCCTCCCAATACGTCTCCGGCCCAAGCGTTGTTTCATCCGATCACGGATTTATTATGGACTGCCCAGGCTGACCGCGAGATTGACCGCGGCGGCGACGATCACCGTGTTGAAGAAAAAGCTCAGGATCGAATGGACGAGCACGACCTGGCGCATGCGCGAGGTCGTTATCCCAGTGTCGGCGGTTTGCGCAGTCATGCCGATGACGGTCGCGAAATACAGGAAATCCCAGCCTTCCGGGCGTTTGCCGCCGGGAAAATCGAGGCCGCCGACCGGATTCTTCTTCCTGGTTTTCTCGTCGATCTCGTCGCCGTCCATCCAGTAGACATGCGCATAATGCAGCGCCGCCATCGCATGGATTGTGAACCAGCCAAGCGGGATCGACAGCATCGCGAACAGAACCTCCAGCGGATGCGCGGCAGCCTTTTGGTTGATGAGTTGAAACAGCGAGCCGATGGCGAGGCCGACGACCAGGAGCGTGACCGCAAAAATCAGCAGCACCGGCAGGTCCGTGGCACGCGCGTTCTTGCTCAGGTAACGGACGGTGAGCCTCGGCATCGCGACCAGCACCAGAAGAGTGTAAGCGGCGAAGAAGAGGTTGGCGCCGATGGAGTAGGGCAGCGGCGCCCCCAGCATCAGGGCGAGAAGCAGCGCGACAATGCCGATGGCCGCAGCCAAAGCGAACTGCACGTGCCGGTGGATCGGCGTGTTGAGGGATATGTCGTCGCCCATGGCCGGTTCTCAAAGGGCTTCGGGTCAGCCGGGTGTGGCGGATTTGAGCGCCCGCCGCAAGATGCGGTCGAGCTCGCCGAGAAAGTTTGACCTGTCCTTCGCCGTGAAGGCGGCGTTGAAGCCGCGGCTTTCGCCGGTCTCGCGCAGATGCTGCTTCAAATCCCGCATCGCCACCGCCATGCCGATGGTCTCGGGCGTGAGGGGACGGCCCGTGGGTCCCAGCACATGCGCGCCGAGCGCCACCGTGCGCGCGGCAAGCGGGATATCGGCCGTCACCACGACATCGTTGAGTTTGGCGTTCTCGACGATCCAGTCGTCCGCGGCATCCGCGCCCTTGGAGACTACGACATTGCGGACCATCGGATCGCGCGACGGGCGCAGGCCGCCATTGGAGACATAGGTAACCATGACGCCGTGCCGCTCCGCCACCTTCTCGACCTCGGCCTTCACCGGACAGGCATCGGCATCGACATAGATGATAGGTGCTGGCATCGTCTCTCCAAATGTGCAAAGGGCCGGCGTTGGCCGGCCCTTTACCAGAAATCCCGCAATCGTCAGGCCGCCAAGGCTCCCGACTTCTTCGCCGTCCAGGTGGCGATGTAGTCCATCAGGGCGGGGTTGAGGCAGTCATAGGGTTCGAGCCCGATCGATTTCAGCTGGCCGCGGATGCCGTCCATGCGGCTCGGGTCGACGCCGGCTTCGATGATGGAGGAGACAAAGGCGGCAAAGCCGGGCGGCGACCAGCCGTCCTCCTCGAAACGCTCGGGATGGATAAAGGACAGACCCTTGAAGGGATGGTCGCGCTCGACCGGGCCGTACATGTGCACGCCGCAGCTGGTGCAGGCATGGCGCTGGATCAGCGCTGCCGGGTCGACCACCTTCAGCTTGTCGCCATTCTCGGCCACAGTGACGTCGCCGGTGCCGGCAACGGCCACGACCGAGAACACCGCGCCCTCCGGCTTCCAGCATTTGGTGCAGCCGCAGGCATGGTTGTGGGCGATCTGGCCCTTGACCTTCACCTTCACCGGATTGCTGGTGCAGAGACAGACCAGCGTGCCGCCGGAAAAGGCAGCACTTTCCTTCGGCAGCCCGTTGTCGATCTTCGGATGCAGTTTTTCCGCCATTCGTCCTTCCTCCCATGTTGAGCCGCATCGGTGCGCGCTCCCGCCCGCGACCGATGCGGCTTTGCTTCAATAAACCACGACGCTTCGGATCGACTTGCCCTCATGCATGAGATCAAAGCCCTTGTTGATGTCGTCGAGCGTCAGCGTATGAGTGATCATCGGGTCGATCTGGATCTTGCCTTCCATGTACCAGTCGACGATCTTCGGCACGTCGGTGCGGCCGCGCGCGCCGCCAAAGGCGGTGCCCATCCAGGTCCGGCCGGTGACCAGTTGGAAGGGCCGCGTCGCAATCTCCTGGCCGGCGCCGGCAACGCCAATGATGACCGACTTGCCCCAGCCGCGATGCGAGGCCTCGAGCGCCTGGCGCATCACCTTGGTGTTGCCGGTGCAGTCGAAGGTGTAGTCGGCGCCGCCGATCTGGTCGGCGCCGCGCTTGGTCAGGTTGACCAGGTAAGGCACGATGTCGCCGTCGATCTCCTGCGGATTGACGAAATGCGTCATGCCGAACTTCTCGCCCCAGGCCTTCTTGTCGTTGTTCAAGTCGACGCCGATGATCATGTCGGCGCCGGCCAGGCGAAGGCCCTGGATGACGTTGAGGCCAATGCCGCCGAGGCCGAAGACGACCGCGGTGGCGCCCTGCTCGACCTTGGCCGTGTTGATGACGGCGCCGATGCCGGTGGTCACGCCGCAGCCGATATAGCAGATCTTGTCGAAGGGGGCGTCGGGATTGACCTTGGCCACCGCGATCTCCGGCAGCACGGTGAAGTTGGAGAAGGTCGAGCAGCCCATATAGTGGAACAGCTTCTCGCCGCCGACCGAAAAGCGCGAGGTGCCGTCGGGCATCAGGCCTTGGCCCTGCGTGGCGCGGATGGCGGTGCACAGATTGGTCTTGCGCGAGAGACAGGACGGGCACTGCCGGCATTCGGGCGTGTAGAGCGGGATGACATGGTCGCCCTTCCTGACCGAGGTGACGCCCTTGCCGACATCGACGACGATGCCGGCGCCTTCATGGCCGAGGATCGCCGGAAAGATGCCTTCCGGATCGGCGCCCGAGAGCGTGAACTCGTCGGTGTGGCAGATGCCGGTCGCCTTGACCTCGACCAGCACCTCGCCCTCGCGCGGCCCCTCAAGATCCACCTCCATGATCTCCAGCGGCTTTCCGGCACCAACGGCAACTGCGGCACGCGTTTTCATGAGGCATTCCTCCCAAGGCAATCTTAAAAGTCTCAGCTTTATGGCAGGCCGTCGAGCCTGCCCGGCGAGGCGAATACCGCCTGCCATTTTCTTGCGCTCGCCACCACCTTACCGGGTTCGAAGGTGGCGGCCAACGTCTGTTGCGACGTTTTTCGACGCCGCTTCTGCAAAAGCATCGAGCGCCGAAGGGCAGGGGCTGCAGACACTTGAGGCGCGTCGGGATTGTCCATAGAACTGGACGGCTTCGCCGGAGGAACGACATCCGAATGTTCAAGAAGATCCTGATCGCCAATCGCGGCGAGATCGCCTGCCGCGTGATCAAGACGGCGCGCAAGATGGGGATCGCCACGGTCGCGGTTTATTCGGATGCCGACCGCGACGCCGTGCATGTCGAAATGGCCGACGAGGCCGTGCATATCGGCCCGTCGCCGGCGGCGCAGAGCTATCTAGTGCCTGAGAAGATCATCGCCGCCTGCAAGGAAACCGGCGCCAAAGCGGTGCACCCGGGTTATGGCTTCCTGTCGGAACGCGCCTCTTTCTGCGAAGCGCTGGAAAAGGAAGGCATCATCTTCATCGGACCGAAGCCCAAGGCGATCCGCGCAATGGGCGACAAGATCGAATCGAAGAAGTTCGCGAGCCAGGCCAAGGTTTCGACCGTGCCCGGCTGGCTGGGCGTCATCGAAAATGCCGACCACGCCGAAAGGATTGCCGGCGAGATCGGCTATCCGGTGATGATCAAGGCCTCGGCCGGCGGCGGCGGCAAGGGCATGCGCATCGCCTGGAGCAGCGCGGAAGTGCGCGACGGCTTCGAGCGCGCGCGTTCGGAAGCGAAAAGCTCCTTCGGCGATGACCGCGTCTTCATCGAGAAATTCGTCGTTGACCCGCGCCATATCGAGATCCAGGTGCTGGCCGACGCGCATGGCAATGCGCTCTATCTGGGTGAGCGCGAATGCTCGATCCAGCGCCGCAACCAAAAGGTGGTCGAGGAAGCGCCGTCGCCGTTCCTCGACGCCAAGACGCGCAAGGCCATGGGCGAGCAGGCTGTGGCGTTGGCGAAAGCCGTCGATTACCAGAGCGCCGGCACGGTCGAGTTCATCGTCGACAAGGACAGGAACTTCTATTTCCTTGAAATGAACACGCGATTACAGGTCGAGCATCCGGTGACGGAGCTCGTCACCGGCATCGATCTGGTCGAGCAGATGATCCGCATCGCCGCCGGCGAAAAGCTCGGCATCAGGCAAAACGAGGTGAAGCTGAACGGCTGGGCGGTGGAAAGCCGTCTCTATGCCGAGGACCCGTTCCGCAATTTCCTGCCCTCGATCGGCCGGCTGACGCGCTACCGGCCGCCGCAAGAGGGCACGTTCGGCGATGTGGTGATCCGCAACGACACCGGCGTTGCCGAAGGCGCCGAGATATCGATGTTCTACGACCCGATGGTGGCAAAGCTCTGCATCTCGGCGCCGACGCGGCTCGAGGCTATCGATGCCATGTCCGAAGCACTGGACGGTTTTGTCGTCGACGGCATAGAGCACAACATTCCGTTCCTCGCTGCGCTGATGCAGCATCCGCGCTGGCGCGAGGGGCGGCTTTCCACCGGCTTCATCGCCGAGGAGTATCCGGACGGTTTCGCGCCGGTCGAACCGGACGGTGAGGAGATGGCGGTGTTTGCCGCGATCGCCACCGCGATCGAACTGCTGCGACGGGACCGGCTCGACCGGCTCAGCGGCCGGTTGGCACCGCATTCGGGCCATCTCAAGCGCGACTGGGTGGTGAAGATCGGCGCGGACTATCTTTCCGCCGGCATCCTGGACGGCATGGTCTCGATTCCGATGGAGATCGATCTGTCGATCAATGGCAGCGAGCCGCTGACGGTCGCCTCCGACTGGCGGCCGGGCGACGCGATCTGGCGCGGCACGGTCGGCGGCAACCGGATCGCGGCGCAGGTCCGGCCAGTGCTGAACGGCCTTTGTATCGCCTGGAAGGGCATGTCGGTGACGGCTCAAGCCATGCTGCCGCGGACGGCGGAGCTGGAAAGGCTGATGCCGGAAAAGCTGCCGCCGGATACCTCGAAAATGCTGCTTTGCCCGATGCCAGGACTGGTGGTGTCGATCGCCGTCGCCGAGGGCCAAGACGTCAAGGCCGGCGAGACGCTGGCCGTGGTCGAGGCGATGAAGATGGAGAACGTGCTGCGCGCGGAGCGCGACCTCACCGTGGCGAAGCTAAACGCCAAACCGGGCGACAGCCTGGCGGTCGACGCTGTGATCATGGAGTTCGCCTGACCCAGGGCGACATAGGCCGCAAGCTTGTGGTTCGCGTCGATTGTACTGGACTGGCATCGCGGCGTCCGGAACAATACATCTGCACGGATGAGTCCTTGAGGTAGCGCGAAAAAACATGGCGGATGAACGACTTCCACGCGACCCTTTGCAGCGCGAAGCTGTCGTGAAGGCTACGCAGCCGGAGACGCCTGCGCGGAGGTTCATCCATCTGCGCGTGCATTCAGCCTATTCGCTGCTCGAGGGCGCCCTGCAGCTCGGCGCCATCGTCGGCCACGCGGTCAAGGATGAAGCGCCGGCGATCGCAGTGACCGACACCAACAATCTGTTCGGCGCGCTCGAATTCGCCCAGAAAGCGGTCAAGGACGGTATCCAGCCGATCATCGGCTGCCAGGTCGATCTGGTCTTTTCCGGCGAAACGAGCGACGCCCAACGCGACCGCCGCCGGCACGGTCCCGAGATGTCGCCGATCGTGCTGATCGCCGCCAGCGAGGCCGGCTATGCCAATCTGGTCCGGCTGATCAGCAAGGTTTATCTGGAAACGCCGCCCGGCGAGCCGGTGCACATGACCAGGGCCATGCTGGAGAGCCATCGCGATGGCCTGCTATGCCTGACCGGCGGCCCGCGCGGCCCGATCGGCAGCGCGCTGAAGGCGGACCGCCGCGACCTGGCCGAACAGCGGCTGCTGGTCCTCAAAGAGCTTTTCGGCGACCGTCTCTATGTCGAGCTGGAACGGGTCGCCGGCTATGACCGCATGGTCGAAAAGTCGACGCTCGACCTTGCCTATACCCACGAACTGCCGCTGGTCGCCACCAACGAGGCCTTCTTCTCCAAGCGTGAAGACTATGAGGCGCATGACGCGCTGATTGCGATCGCCGAAGGCTCGGTGGTGGCCGCAGACAATCGCCGGCGGCTTTCGCCTGACAATTTTCTGCGCGGCCAGGCCGAGGTGGCGCGGCTGTTCTCCGACCTGCCGGAAGCGATCGACAACACGGTCGAGATCGCCATGCGCTGCTCCTATTATCCGAAGAACCGCAGCCCGATCCTGCCGCGTTTCACCGGCGCCGACTCCGCCGACAAGGACGCCGCCGAGAAGGCGGAAGCCGCCGAGCTCGCGCGCCAGGCGCGCGAGGGCCTGGAGGCGCGACTTGCCGCGCACGGACCGACGCCCGGCTACACGGTCGAGCAATATCGAGAGCGGCTCGAATTCGAGCTCGGCATCATCGAGAAGATGAAGTTTCCCGGCTACTTCCTGATCGTTGCCGACTTCATCAAATGGGCGAAGGCGCAAGGCATCCCGGTCGGACCGGGGCGCGGTTCGGGCGCCGGCTCGCTTGTCGCCTATTCGACCACCATCACCGACATCGACCCACTGCGCTTCTCGCTGCTGTTCGAGCGCTTCCTCAACCCGGACCGCGTCTCGATGCCGGACTTCGACATCGACTTCTGCCAGGACCGGCGCGAGGAGGTCATCCGCTACGTCCAGCAGAAATACGGCCGCGACCAGGTCGGGCAGATCATCACCTTCGGAACGCTGCAGGCGCGCGCCGTGCTGCGCGACGTCGGCCGCGTCCTGCAGATGCCCTATGGCCAGGTCGACAAGCTCTCCAAGATGGTGCCGCAGAACCCGGCCAACCCGGTCAAGCTGGCCGACGCTATCGCCAACGAGCCGCGCTTCGCCGAGGAGGCGGAAAAGGAGCCGATCGTGCAGACGCTGCTCGACACCGCGCAGAAGCTCGAGGGCCTCTACCGCCATGCCTCGACGCATGCCGCCGGCATCGTCATCGGCGACCGGCCGTTGTCGGAATTGGTGCCGATGTACCGCGATCCGCGCTCGGACATGCCGGTCACCCAGTTCAACATGAAATATGTCGAGCAGGCCGGGCTGGTGAAATTCGACTTCCTCGGCCTGAAGACGCTGACGGTGCTGGAAACGGCGGTGAAGCTGATCCGGCGGCGCGGTGTGGATATCGATCTTGCCCGCATCCCGCTCGACGACCCCGAGACTTACGCCATGCTGTCGCGCGGCGAGGTGGTCGGCGTGTTCCAGGTTGAAAGCGCGGGCATGCGCAAGGCGCTGATCGGCATGCGGCCGGACTGCATCGAGGACATCATCGCGCTGGTCGCGCTCTATCGCCCAGGCCCGATGGAGAACATCCCGACCTACAATGCCAGAAAGCATGGCGAGGAGGAGATGGCCTCGATCCACCCCAAGATCGACCACCTTGTGAAGGAAACTCAAGGTGTCATCGTTTACCAGGAACAGGTGATGCAGATCGCGCAGGAGCTTGCCGGCTATTCGCTCGGAGAAGCCGATCTTCTACGCCGCGCCATGGGCAAGAAGATCCGCGCCGAGATGGACAAGCAGCGCGAGCGCTTCGTCACCGGCGCCGTCGAGCGCGGCGTCGGCAAGGCGCAGGCCGATTTCATCTTCGATCTGCTGGCGAAATTCGCCGACTACGGCTTCAACAAGTCGCACGCCGCGGCTTATGCGGTCGTTTCCTACCAGACCGCCTACCTCAAGGCGCACTATCCGGTCGAGTTCCTGGCGGCGTCGATGACGCTCGACATGAGCAACACCGACAAACTGGCGGATTTCCGCCAGGACGCGCTACGCCTCGGCATCGAGGTGGTGGCGCCGTCGGTGATGACCAGCTTCCGACCGTTCGAGGTCGGCGAGAACAAGATCTTCTACTCGCTGGCGGCGCTCAAAGGCGTCGGCGACGCCGCGGTCGAGCACATCGTCGAGAAGCGCGGTGAGAGGCCGTTCAAGAGCCTAGCCGACTTCTGCGAGCGCGTGGATCCGAAGATCGTCGGCAAGCGCGTCTTCGAAAGCCTGATCATGGCGGGGGCCCTGGACTGCTTCGGGCATGACCGCGCCGTGATGATGGCCGGCGTGGAGCGGATGATGGGGCTCGCGTCGCTGGCGCAGCAGAATGCCATCTCGGGCCAGACGGATATTTTCGGCGCCTCGCTCGGCGCGCAATCGCAGGCGCTCAACCTGCCGGCGGCCGAGCCATGGCTTGCCGCCGACCGGCTGCACCGCGAGTTCCAGGTGGTCGGCTTCTATCTCTCTGCGCATCCGCTCGACGAATACAAGGCGGCGCTGCAGAAGATGCGGGTGCAGAACTGGGCGGAATTCTCCGCCGCGGTCAAACGCGGCGCTGCGGCCGGCCGGCTCGCCGGCACCGTCACCACGAAGCAGGAGCGCAAGACCCGCACCGGCAACAAGATGGGCGTCGTGCAGTTTTCCGACACCACCGGCCAGTACGAGGCGGTGCTGTTCTCCGAAGGCCTGGCGCAGTATCGCGACATGCTGGAGCCTGGCCGTTCGGTGGTGATCACCGTCTCGGCCGAAGACCGGCCGGAGGGGATCAATCTGCGCATCCAGACGGTGCAGTCGCTGGAGGACGAAGCAAGCCGCATCCAAAAGGCGCTACGCATCTTCGTGCGTGATGCTCAGCCCATCAACATCCTTGCCAACCAGCTTGCCGTGAAGGGCGAGGGGCAGGTGAGCTTCGTGCTGATCAAGGAAGCCGGCCAGGGCGAGGTGGAGATCGAACTGCCCAACCGCTATCGCATCTCGCCGCAGGTCGCGTCGGCCATGCGCGCGGTGCCGGGTGTCGTCGAAGTGGAACTGGTGTAGCGTTCCAACTACTTGTTCTCGCGCAACTCCGAACAGAAACCGGGTAACGCTTTTCCTGGAATGCTTTGGCGCGAGGCGTGGCCACCAATTCGTCGGCCGTGAACTATCCGCAAGCCATTGATCTGGCCTGTTGATTGAGGCGGATAGCGGCTTTGGAATTGCAGGATT
>NZ_RZTV01000164.1:0-301 GCF_003997555.1 Mesorhizobium sp. M1A.T.Ca.IN.004.03.1.1
TCAGCGTGTTGCAATGCGGATGATACCAGTAGGTACCGGCATCCGGCGGCGTGAAGGCGTAATCGAAGCTGTCGCCGGTATAGATATAGGGCTGCGTCACGAAGGGCACGCCATCCATGCGGTTGTCGATGCGAAGCCCGTGCCAATGGATCGTCGTCGGCTCGTCGAGCCGGTTTTTCAGCCTTGCCGCGTAGGGCCGCCCCTTGGTCATCCGCAGAGCCGGCGGCATGCCGTCATGGCCCCAGCTCATGATGTCCCTGGTCGGACCCGCCTCGGTCAGCATGGCCTCGGTTTTCACAGC
>NZ_RZTV01000165.1:0-300 GCF_003997555.1 Mesorhizobium sp. M1A.T.Ca.IN.004.03.1.1
TGAAATGGAGCGAGCACGGGGCGCCCACTTAAACTTTCCGAAACGTCATTTCCCTAGCATTCTCAGCACCTGTCCTGCGTTGGAGTTTGAGATGGCGGAGCAGTTGGCGTGAAGGCCTTACTGCGCATATTCCGGCCTTCCCGGAAATTGGCAATCATCATCGGCGGAGTCGCGCTTCTGGCGGGCGTTTCCGGCGGCGCGGCGCTGTATGTCGGCAAGGACAGGCTGATCGGTGCAACTGGTGGTGGCTACGGGCTCGAATGCAGTGACGTCAACCTGGTGACGATCCGCAAGCAGTAC
>NZ_RZTV01000166.1:0-299 GCF_003997555.1 Mesorhizobium sp. M1A.T.Ca.IN.004.03.1.1
CTTCCATCTTGGCGCCGTTGCGGCCGACGATGATGGGGTCGATCTCGAGTTTCTCACCCGATTTCAGCGTGATGCCCCCCTGATCGCGGAGGGCGAGAATAGAACGCACCAGGTGCTGATTGTAACCCATGCGGCCGGTAACGCCGTGCAAGATGATCCCCAAGCGTGCCATTTTTTCCTCCCAGCAAATTTTTGCGGCGGGAGCGGGCATCCTCGTCCGGTCCTCCCGAGCCGGTAACTAAACAGTTACTTGATGGCAGAAGAGCGGCGGGCCTGTCAATAGCCAAATCCTGCTTTCA
>NZ_RZTV01000167.1:0-298 GCF_003997555.1 Mesorhizobium sp. M1A.T.Ca.IN.004.03.1.1
AATCATTCCAAGAGGTCGGACTCGGCCATGGCGTTGGGCCACGTTGGGGGCCACAGAACATGCACTATTTTCTTCGGAGCCCGAACCATTGACACATGTGTAAGGGCCTATCGCAACGCAGTTTGCTGACTCTATCGTCCCTCGCGATCCGACGACCATCGACCCACACCCCCGGCCCGTTGGGCGGTCGTCTTTTCGGGCTGGGAAGCCGACACAAAGGCGTCAACGGACCAGACTCCATCGGCGGCCGAGGGTCTTGAGGCGCAATAAACTTGGGGAACAAAGAGCCATGCTCACG
>NZ_RZTV01000168.1:0-298 GCF_003997555.1 Mesorhizobium sp. M1A.T.Ca.IN.004.03.1.1
GTGAAGGCGTCGATCTGCTGATCTCCTATCTCGACGAGGATGAGGATGCCGACGAGACGAAACGGCTCGTCGAGCAGGCCGGGCGCAAGGCTGTGCTCGTCAGCGGCGACATCCAGGATCCCGCCCACTGCAGACAGATCGTCGAGACAGCGGTCAAGGAGCTTGGTGGTATCGACATTCTCGTCAACAACGCCGCGCACCAGGCGAGTTTCAAAAGCATCGACGAGATCAGCGATGAAGAGTGGGAACTGACCTTCAAGGTCAATATCCATTCGATGTTCTACCTGACCAAGGCAGC
>NZ_RZTV01000169.1:0-297 GCF_003997555.1 Mesorhizobium sp. M1A.T.Ca.IN.004.03.1.1
GGGAAGGCAGCCAGGCAACGGCCCGATCCTGCTTCTTCCCGGCTCGCGCTCCTCCGAGATCCAGAAGCTTCTGCCTTATTTCGAGGTCGCCACGAATGAAATCGTCGCCCGTAATGGGCCGACACGCTTCATTCTGCCGACCGTAATGCACAGGCAAGCGCTCGTCCGCGAAATGACGGCGGGATGGGCGGTAAAGCCGCAGATCGTCGTCGGCGCGCAAGCAAAATGGAAAGCCTTTGCCGAGGCCGATGCAGCCATGGCGGCGTCTGGAACCGTTATACTCGAACTCGCACTTGC
>NZ_RZTV01000170.1:0-297 GCF_003997555.1 Mesorhizobium sp. M1A.T.Ca.IN.004.03.1.1
TGCTGAGCCACTGACTAGCTGACACCGAGAAAGTGCCTGAGCTCGGCAGTTTGCGGATCGGCGAAGACATCCTCCGGCCGACCGGCTTCATGGACACGGCCCTGATGCATGAAGACGACGCGGCTGCAGACGTCGCGGGCGAACCGCATCTCGTGCGTGACCATCAGCAGCGTCATTCCCTCGGCGGCAAGTTCGCGCACGACGGCCAGAACTTCGGCGACCAGTTCCGGATCGAGCGCGGAAGTGATTTCGTCACAGAGAAGGGCTGCAGGCTGCATGGCGAGCGCGCGGGCGATG
>NZ_RZTV01000171.1:0-297 GCF_003997555.1 Mesorhizobium sp. M1A.T.Ca.IN.004.03.1.1
ACGACATGTGTGAAAACAGAGAGTTAAAGTGTGAGCCAAGCGAAGCTGCAGGATCGCGACGCGCTTTAGGGAGGATTACGTCATGACCGACAACACGATGCATCTTGCGGCCGAGGCCACGACCAAGAAAAAGATGAACCTGGTGCAGCTCACCTTCATCGTCGCCGTCAACATGATGGGGTCGGGGATCATCATGCTGCCTGCCAATATGGCGCAGGTCGGGGCGATCTCGCTGCTTTCCTGGCTTGTGACCGCCATCGGCTCGATGGCGATCGCCTATGGCTTCGCCCAGGCCGG
>NZ_RZTV01000172.1:0-296 GCF_003997555.1 Mesorhizobium sp. M1A.T.Ca.IN.004.03.1.1
GTCGCTCTCGATCGCTGGCTCGTCACCTTTCCGAGCTTCGGCTACCTGCTCGCGGTCGTGCCGGAACATGTGGCCGATGTCGTCACCCGCTTCACCGCGCGCGGCATCAGCGCCGCGGTCATCGGCGCGGTCGTGGCTGGTGCCGAGGTCGCACTGGTCGACGGCGAGAGCCGCGCAGTGGTGCGCAATCATGCCGAGGCACCGCTGCTGCAGCTCGGCCGACAGGACGCCGCCGCATGAACCTTCCGTCGCACCGAACCTTGCACATTGCGATGCTGACCCATTCCACCAACCCG
>NZ_RZTV01000173.1:0-296 GCF_003997555.1 Mesorhizobium sp. M1A.T.Ca.IN.004.03.1.1
CGCCGGGTTGTGCCGCGAGAACGGCACGCCGGCCTTGGCCAGCGCATGGCGCAGAAGCCGGTCATGGACGCCTGTCGCCTCCATGACGACGAAGTCGCGATCGGGATCAAGGCCCGCCACATAGGCAGCGATCGCATCGGCCTGGTTGTCGATGCGCCGAAGACGGCCGCTTGTTTCATCAAAAAAGTCGAGCCACTGCTTGGAGATGTCGCAGCCGACATAGTTCTGGGCTATCATGTCCACGCCTCTTCCTGTGGTGCGGGGTCTGCTTCGAACAGCCCCGTGCAACTGTTCAG
>NZ_RZTV01000017.1:0-64876 GCF_003997555.1 Mesorhizobium sp. M1A.T.Ca.IN.004.03.1.1
GGAGGACTGACCACCAAGATCCACATGCTCGCCGATGCCCTTGGCCGGCCACTGCGCTTCATCCTCACCGGCGGGCATCCATCTCGCCGCAGCTATGTTATGGATGCGCTGAATGTCGATTCAGCCTAGAAGAGGACTGGCTGGACGAGAGCGAAAGGATCACAGACGAAGAGTCTAAATTGATCCAGAAGGCGAGTGCGCGAGCCGAGTCTGGAGGACTGGGTAAGCCTGAGGCCGGCAACTCCAAGTCAACATCCAGCCCCCACTAAGTCGGGCGCGACATCGAGCTGGCTCTGTCGTAGCTTAGGGCGAGCCAGCCTTTCACTATTGCAGGTATTCCTCAGCGGGCATTCGCCCGAAGGAGAACGCATGTCTGAAACCATCCCAAGCCACAGTGACGCGCAGGCCCTTGTCGGCGCCTACGACGAGGAGGGCCTGCCCTCCTCGGGCACCGAGGCTTCGGCTGACCTAGATGCAGGGACGGGTGACGGCGATGGCCTTTCCGGCTGCCCAGACACGAGGCCGTTGCGTGACCGCTCGCTTGCAGAACAGCTTGAGCTCACCTCGCATAGGCTGAATGTGAGCCGGTCGATCGGCTTCTTGCCGACTGCCGAGGCGACGTGGCTCTTCGCTACGTCGGAGAACCGGCTCGATAGGGGTGATCTGGCGCTCATGGAGCAGCTTTCTGACCTGCTGAGCGACATCGAAGCAGAGGACACAATTGCGACACTCGCCAGGAAACCCTGCGTGTATATTGCGACAACTCCAGAGTGCGATGTTGCGACAGCCGAGGTCAGCGCCAAAGAGCCCGCAGTCCCGTTGAGCCAAGGCGTTGCCGGTCGTGATGGTTCGCCTTGTGCAGTTGCGCCACCAAGTCCCTCTTTAATAACCACCCACCCTTCTGCATCCAGTCAGGTTGATAAGGCGAACGGACAGTCACGCGCATACAATCGTCAGGCTCTACGCTGGAACCGCTTGCCCCCCAACAAGCGGTTCCTTGCTACGATCGAGGCTGCAGCCCGCCAGAAGGGCCTTGCAGTCACTCTGGCGTTCTCAGAAGCGAGGGAGCGAGCCTTGATGGCTAGTACGGATCCCACCAGGCTTCTTACCCACTACCTAAACAGGGGGCTGAAGGCGGCGGGCGTGGCGGTCCCGTATTCACTGCGCCTCGAGGTCTCCCCAGAGGGGCGTCTGCATGCCCATGGTGTGTTGATCGCTTCGGCGCCAGCGGGTGCAGACGTTGGGCAGCTGAAAGCGGTCTTGGTCTCGGCAGCAGGAAAGATCCATGGCAGGGCTGGCTCCAAGCAGTGCGTCTTCAAAGATATCAGCGACGCCGATGGATGGCATAGCTACCTGCTTAAAAGCCATCGGAGGACCGCCAAGGCTCTCGGCACCGAGAAGACCTCTGTCATCTCCCGCGGCATGCTTCGGATTGCCAGGGCCGAGTATGAGGTGAGCAGCTCGGGCTGAATCCATGTGGCTACCTGACGCTGTCCACCGTGGCACCAGAAACGCCGGTGCATCTCCGGTGGCGTGGGCCGCTACGCGACCAGGTCTAAGGCTGTTCGGAATCGATTGTCTGCAAAAAGACAGAAAATAATCGAAACCCTTCGAACTACCGTCCGAATTTTCGCTATAACAGCGAAAGTAAATCGATACATGCAATATGTATCACGTAAGTGCATGAAGAGATAAGAGGAAATTTGTGCAAACTGGCAAGAAAATAAGCGATATGAGCCATGATGAATTTGAGGCGTTCGTCGCGAGAATGCAAAAGGCTCAGGACGACTATATAGAAGCGCACCCGAATGTTGACTACGACAGGTTCGTTACACTCCATCTGCCGATGGATGCACGTTTCGAATTCAATGTCGGGGATTTGGCGGTGTCGGCCAGGGAGTTGCTGACCATGTTGGCCGAGAAGGATCCCGATATGGCCGAAACGGCCGTCGCCATTCGGAACGAATTCTACGCCGGCGACGATACAAATGACCATGTTGGGCTCGGATTTGATCCACCTGACCCGAATCGCCCGTCGCGGGAAGAGCTCGCGGAGAAGCGACGTGCCCGAGCCAAGCTTAAGCCGGAACGTGATGCTGAGATTCGCAAATTCTTTGAGCTCCATGAGCGATCGGATGAAAGCCATGACGAATGGGCGGCAATCGCTGCACCGGCTCGAGCAGCTGTTGCGGCGGAACGACTTGCGGTGCGCCATCGTTCGAAAGCACTGGACCGGGATTGGGACGCGTTCGTCATCCAGCGAGAGACCTGGCCGCCGGAGCAGAGGGAAAGGCTCGAGCAGGAGGCCCGAACCAGGTTGAAGCAGCAAGAAGACGAGCTGGACAGGGAAAGCCAACGGGTCGCTGACAAATACTCTGACCTGCTCGACCAGGCCTATGCCAGCATTGAGCCCAAAGCGGAAAAGCCCTGAGAGGTCCGTCAAATTGCTAGGAGGGGTGGTCCGCGCCCCTCGCGTCCCCTGACCATTTGCCGTTCTCCCGCAATTGCCACGACCGGTCGAAAAGGTATTGGCCGATCGTCGCTGCGGCCGAGAAGTTGCCGGCCGAGTCCTTTATCCTCGATGTTGAGATGATCGCGACCGATCCCGACGGCCGGCCGAACTTCCACCAAATGCACTCCGGCATGGTGTGGAATGCCGAACAACTCGCCTTCGGCGCTTTCGACATCCTGCATCTGGGCGGTCAGGATCTTCGTGGCACCCCAAGGACGAGAGCGCGATCTGCTCTGCACGATCCGCGACATAGCCGGGCGTCCGGTCATGAAGATCAAGGTTGAATCAGGCGCGCCGGTCATCAGCGAACAGAATGAAGGACCCCGCACTGAGCGGTGATCAGCACTGGGGCCTTGGCCATGTCTACGCGGTACTCACACAGATGCCCGTCACCCAGGCAACGGGGGGCGGGCACCTGTCCGAAAGACCTTCACCGCAAAAGCTAGCCGGCTAGGCAGTGACCACCCGACCGGTTGGCCGCTTTTGTCCTTAGCCTGATTGGAACAGATTCTTCCGCGGTAGGTTCGGCGCCATGGAACGAAGCGATACTAGGCGCTTGCTGAGCGAGATCCGCCGACAAGAGCGGCGCAACTCGAACTGATCTGCGAAACCGCGCAGATCATCGCCGAAAGCGCTCGGCTGATTGAGCAATCTCGAAGCTCTTGTCACCGGTCGGACAAGATCAGCACTAGGGCGCGGCCACTCGCCGGAACAAACGTGCACCGGGCGCTGTTGGGGGCAGATGGTCACCTACAACGAAACAACGAATCCCACGCTTACTGGTGCGCGCGGTCTATGCCCCCGCTGTCAGCAAGGGCATCTGTTTTCCGGGTTCCTGACGCTTGCGCCGGAATGCGAAGCCTGTGGCCTCGACTACTCGTTTGCGGATCCGGCCGACGGGCCCGCGTTCTTTTCGATGTCGATTGTTGCGTTCCCCGCCCTGGCTTTCGCTTTGTGGCTCCAACTCGGCTTCAACCCCCCTTATTGGGTTCATGTGGTGACCACTCTGCCGCTCACAGTTGGCGCGTGCGTCTTGCTGCTTCGGCCGCTCAAGGGTTGGCTCGTCTGCTCTCAGTATTTTCACAAGGCGCAAGAAGGTTCGATCGATCGCGAATTTCACGCACAACAGGCCGAGCGGCGGGGTGGAACAGAGGAGCTGTAGCGCTCTATTTCCGCTTGGCCGCCCGTTTCACGGGTTTAGCCGTGGGCTTGCGACCAAGCCCGGTCGCCTTTGCCAGCGTTGAGCGCTGAGCCGCATAGCTCGGCGCCACCATCGGATAATCACGCGCCAAACCCCATTTCTCGCGGTACTCGTCGGGCGTCAGGCCGTGCAATGCAAGATGCCGCTTCAGCGATTTGAACTTCTTCCCGTCCTCGAGGCAGATGATGTAGTCGGGGAACACCGATCGCTTCGGATTGACCGCGGGCGCCTGGGCCGGCGCCTCAGGTGTTGCCGTCTGCCCGATCGCGGCCAGGGACAAATTCACGCTCGCGATAAGATCCGGGAGCGAGGCAACCGGCACGGGGTTATTGCTCACATAGGCGGACACGATGTCGGCGGTGAGCTCGATCATTTGGCTTCGGCTGTTCTCAATCTCTTCCGGCATAAAGTATCTCCGCCAGTGGCAACAAGTTTCGCAAGTCTCTTAGCCGGTTTGCCAGCTCGCCGCGAGCTCGGATCGGATGCCAGAGATCTCGTTGTGAGCAGCCGCGTTCAGCTGATCACAGGCTTTGCAACAACGGCTATTCGCGAAGTCGACGGTGGTCTGGTGGTGGAAGGGCTGTCGGCGGATGGTATGCGAACAGTTGGTCCTGTCGACAGGATCGTCGCCGCGACCGGTCAACGTCCGGACCTGTCGATTACCCGAGAACTTCGGCTTGACCTTGATCCGTGGCTCGAAGGCGTCAAGGCACTAGGGCCGCTCATTGATCCCAACGAGCACTCCTGTGGAGATGTTCCGCCGCACGGCCACCGCGAGCTCAGCCATCCCGAGCCCGGCTTCTACACCGTCGGCATCAAGAGCTATGGCAGGGCTCCGACCTTCCTGCTGTTGACCGGCTATGAACAGGTGCGCTCGGTGGCGGCGGCAATTGCCGGGGACCTGGTGTCCGCTGACGCGGTGCATCTGGCCCTTCCGGAGACCGGGGTCTGCACAACCACGAGATCGATCACTTCGATCTCGGCCGCCTCGAAAGGCTGTTGTGGCGGCCCAGCCCCGATAGAAGCCGATGCCTGTTGCGTTGCCCACGCCGAAGCGAAAGCCGGTGGCAACGCGGTCGCCCTCGGAGCTCTCGTCGGTCCTGCGCAGGTAGGGGCTCGAGCGATCGAAATGCTGGTTGCTCGTTACCATCATCCGATCTGGACCAAATATGCATCTGTGACTTTCGTGGCGATCGGCGTCTCGGCGCTGTGGGCTGGCCTGCCATACATCCCGGTTGCGCTCGCATTCTACGGCGCCGGCATCGGGTTGGAGTCGATGGCGCGAGGAACTCTCCCGTTAGCGCTGTTCCGGCCATCAGGTTACGCGAAGCTCATAGGCCGTCTTGCCATGCCAAGTCTCATAGCGCAGGCGGCGGCTCCTTCGGTCGCCGCTTTGTTGTTGGAACATCCGGGTGCCCAAGGCATGTTGGCTGCGCTAGCAAGTCTCGCTCTGGCGAACCTTTTGCTAGCGCTGCTCCTAGGCTGGCTCATCATGCGGCGACGTTCTGCTGTCCAGATTGGATAACACCGAGTGGGATCTTAAACGGGTCTTTCCGCTTCCGGCCCCAATCTGTTGCTGCAATGCGCCCCCATCCGGCCATTGGAGCTAGCTTGCCCGGCGGCCGTAAGCAGACTTCGCTGCTCAAAAGGCGAGAACGATGCACAGAGACGAAGTTAAGGGCGCAGCGAAGGACTCCGCGGCTAGGTATTCAGCCACGCCTTGGCGTGGGAATTAAAGCAAGGTCGCTTCGGTCGGCGTTAGTCGTGGAAGCCGCTGCTGGGGACAGAAAGCCACAGGCGGCGTTACTGGACGGCCACGGTCTCGCCGATGATGCATTGGCACAGTGACTCGTCGCTGCTAGAGACCGCTATTTTTCCACTCCAAGGCGAAGCCGGACCGAAGCCTCTAGGTCTTTGGCAAAACCAAGTGCGAACTGAAGAACCGTCGTTTCATTCGAAGCGACAGATCCTTGGCCCTCAATGGCGATCGGCAGTTCTATTTTGCCGCCGGTGGAGGTCACGCGAACATTAAATAGAAGCTGGCCACCGGGCCGCTCCTCAACGGTTATCAATTCGAGAGTTGCCATTGTCACTATCCCACCGGTTACCCAATCCCCCAAACCCCAACCTTGCCTCGCCGGGATTGCAGTTTGAGGCGCTAATCACCAGGGCGGCTGTTGCGGTAGACATCTTGGGCCAACGAGGGGCTCGTTCAAATCAGGCGATTGCGTTCCGCGAGTTCGCGTGCCCGCCTCAGAGTGCCGTCAGTGTCAGCGATCCTGCGCCTTGCTGCTTCGGCGGTTCTAATCGTCAGCCGAGCTGAGATGATCTTGGGTGACGTGGCGACCGCGACGATCACGAGCGGCGGTGCATCCGGTGTTTTCATGGTTCTCATGGGTCTTATCCTTTCAAGTGAAATGACTGCAGGGGCAGTCGACATTCGGCGATTATCAGCATGGCCGGGCCAGGAGCCCTGAACCGCATTATGGGCTTGCCCGGCCGGCTTCTTCCCGCCGCTTGACGTCCTGAATATTCAGTTCACCAACAATCTTTTCCGCCCGGCGCGTCTTGATGCCGACCATCATCTTCTTCTCGAACTCGGCAGGTTGGCCGGTGAAGATATCGAAAACGGTCCAGCTGTTCGGCTCGTCCATCCTGAGCGCGTAGCGGTTTGCCATGCTCGCATCCTTCTCGTTTTCGCCTCTCGCCAGATGCCGACCAGTTCAGGCTTTAAGATAATAAAAACCGAGGCCAGCACAGCGACAATCCAGAGCGCGACACACGCCTCAAGGCGAGTGGACCGAATGAAGAGAGCGCCACACCCATGCGTTTCGCCGCAGTCTCCATGCCATTCGCACTAGCCCGCCCCGTCGGGACAGGTAACGACCCCTTGATGCCAAGCTTGCCAAACCTGCGAGGCGGTTCACGCATGGACAAGACCCTGGCGGTGCTCAAAATGCCAGGCTCCTCGGTTGGCGCGGCTGTCGGGCGATCATCCTCCAAGGGCACTTCTTTCTTGTCGCGGAACGGGTGCGCATACCCCTCTATAAACAGATTGCCTCGCGATAGATAGGATCACCGAAATTATTTGTCGGGCCCGCTAAATTATCGGCCGGAATAATTGCGAGACTCGGAAAATATCGCGCCGGATGACGTGAATTCCGGCCGATTTTCTTGACCCTGTATTTCGCTTTGTTATTTGGCCACGAGAAATAAAACGCAGCGACCACCTTGTTAACGGCGCAATGGGGGCGCATATATAAAATTCGTTGATTTGGTCGAAGTGGCATTCAATCCTCGCCACGTGCCTCCGAATTGTCGATAGTGAATGCATTGCGTCGCTCCCGGCGCGGCATGTCGCTTCGTTCGAACATTGTTTCGCGGTTGGGCTGAATTTGAAGCGGAAGGCGCATGTGCGCGTTTCCGCAGAAAGCCGCAAGTGACCACTCGCACCACGCCGACCTTCATACGCCTCGCTGAGGAGTCTCTCGAAGGCGCTTCGCGCACGGCATGGCGCCGCGTGGCCGCGTTCACCAGCCATCTCCGCGCGGGGGTCCAAGGAAAATTGGTGCAGATTGAGCCGGCCTTACTCGAGGCGGCGCTCGACAAGGACCGGAGACAACCATGACCACCCTCATGCAACGCAACGCACGACCCATCCAGCACGGAGCCCCGGCGCGCCTTTTTGACATCGGACAGGCGGTCCGGTTGAAGGGCGGTCTCGGCGTCGGTCCAAAGACCGGCGAAATCTACCATGTCACTCGTACCCTGCCTCCGAGGGGAAACTCGCCGCAATATCGCATCCGCAGCGACGCCGAACCGCACGAGCGGGTGGTCACGGAGGACAGGCTGGAACCGGTCGCCGAGGTATCGCACGGCGGCATAAGGCTCATCGAAAGGACATTCGACATGGCCAAGGGACAGAAACGCTCGAACAGAGAGATCAGGAAGCCGAAGCAGGAAAAGCTTCCGCTGAAGCCTGAGAGCGCGTTCGGCCAAATCAAAGGCGCGAGCGGCATCCACACCCAAAGCAATAGCAAGGGCTGACGGCAGGATGTTTGCGCGCGACGGGCTCGGATGAAG
This sequence comes from Mesorhizobium sp. M1A.T.Ca.IN.004.03.1.1, assembly GCF_003997555.1. Lineage (NCBI taxonomy): Bacteria > Pseudomonadati > Pseudomonadota > Alphaproteobacteria > Hyphomicrobiales > Phyllobacteriaceae > Mesorhizobium > Mesorhizobium sp. M1A.T.Ca.IN.004.03.1.1. The sequence continues at coordinate 7,797 of NZ_RZTV01000017.1, forward strand.
GTCGTGATGGAATTCTATCGCACGCGCGTTGCCGACGACGCGCACGCCGTCGTCGGCCGTGAGACCGTAGAGGCGGCCGACCTCGACGCGGCGATTGAGATCGCGCTGCTTCTGGCAAGGACGCTGAACATGCCGCAGTGGCCAGATGCGGTCGCAATTGCCGACGCCGACGGGACGACGATCTACTCCGGCGTCATTCCCGCGCAGGCGGGGACAGACAAAGGGCCGCCACCATGAAGGCGAGTAACCAGCGCACCGATGCCGCTCGCGAACCCTCGGCTCGTCCAGGCGAGGAAAATGCAGCCGGCGCGCAGGCATGCGCCTTTAGGGACCGCCAATATGGCCGCCGGGTCGAACCCGATCGTTCCTGGACGGTTTATCACGTCTTCACTGGCATCCCGGCATATGTGGACGGCGCCTTCATGATCGGGCTCAGCCGTTCGGAAGCGACCAAAAGCATGCTGTCCCTCAACCTTCGCAACAGCGAGCGCCGCAAGGCGAGGACCGCCGCGCGGTCATTCACCGCCGGCGCTCCCGAAACACCGGCAGGCCAGTCATGACGCTCGCCTTCCCGAACCCGAGCCGAAGCTTCGATGAAGCACGCAATGCCGTCTGCTTCATCGGCTATGACGGCATGTTTCAAGTCCGTTTCTTCATCGAGGCCGAGGCGCTGGCCAAATCCGGCGTTGCCCTGGGCGGAAACGGAAGCGCCGAGAAGGCCTGTCTTTCGGCATTTGACGCGTTGCGGCCCTCCATCCAGGACCTCGCCGGGAAAGTTTATGCCCGCAACCGCCGCGATTCCTATACTTTGACCGCCGCGGATTTCCGGTAGCAGCGTCCGGTGCGATCAAAGCGGGTAAACAATACGCCCCTGCCACGCTCGTCTTTGCATGCAATCGGGCGTAGGGTGCACGATGGCAGCCAAGATTCCGGTTCCGTGGTTGTCTATGGCCGGTCCGATCGGCTTCACTCTCATTGAGCCTGTCGCACAGGCATCCGATTTCCTGTTTGACCATTGGCCTGGAAACGACAGCCTAGCTTGGAGGGACGCGATGAAGTGCTGCGCCGGAGATGCTGCTGCCGAGGACGCGATTGTCGCATTTCTCACCGCGCTTGAGGCTGCGGGCCATTTTTGCCTAGGGAGACTACCATACCTGCATACGGAGAGTTCGAATGGCGATGAAGCCAAACTATCAATACGAGCGGAGTCAACGAGACAAGGCAAAGGCGGCCAAGAAAGAAGCTAAGCTTGCGGGTAAAGCTGCGAAGGAGAAACCTTCATCCAAAGAGCAGAAAGAAGCGCGAGAGCCCGCTGCTGACGAAAGCTGAGGCATGGCGACGACAAAGCGCGAGACGGATACCTTCGAAATCGACGTGGAGTGTCCCCGTTGCCATTATCAGGCAAAGACCCTCGTCGGCTGGATTCGTACTCACACCCAGATGGAATGCTCCAACTGCGGCGACATCATTGACATTGAGAGCAAAAACTTCAGGTCGCATGAACAGCGCTAGGGAAGCTCTATGATACCGTCCGAGCTGCGGTCGCCGCGCCTTGCCGTCCTGATCGATGCCGACAATGCGTCGGCCAAGATCGCCGATGGGCTGTTCGAGGAGATCGCCAAGATTGGCGAGGCCAGCGTGCGTCGCATCTACGGCGATTTTTCAAGCTCGCGCTCGAAAGCGTGGGCCGACGTTCTTTCGAAGCACGCAATCATACCCCAGCAGCAGTTCGCCTACACCACAGGCAAGAACGCCTCGGACATCACGCTCGTCATCGACGCGATGGACCTCCTCCATAGCGGTCGGTTTGACGGTTTCTGCCTGGTTTCCTCCGACAGTGATTTTACCCGGCTGGCCGCCCGCATCCGCGAGCAGGGCATCGACGTCTTCGGCTTCGGCGAACAGAAAACGCCCGAGAGTTTCCGACAGGCATGCAGGCGATTTGTCTATACCGAGAATCTGCTTCCGTCTGCGCCGGGCAACGAACCTGAGGCGGTATCGAGCGTGAAGCCATTGCAACCGCCCTCAGCGGCCGTGCCGATCATTCGGAAGATCATCGCGCAGATGGAAAGCGAGGATGGCTGGGTTCCGCTCGGTGCGGTCGGCACGCAGCTTGCCAATCTGGCCTCCGACTTCGATCCCCGCACCTTTGGTTTTCGCAAGCTGAGCGATCTCGTCCGCAAGACGAACGCGTTCGAAATCGACCGCCCGGAGGGCGGAACGTTGCGCATCAGAATCAAACCGCAGGCAGCGCGGAGGGGAGGGCGGAAGACGTGACCGGTACGGCGCAGCTATCCGAGTCCTTGCAGGTTGGCTATTTATCGACCGTCTGGCTTTTCCATGCTCGCCCGGTCCTGTTCGGTGCGCAGCTGGTCGAGCAGATCGATCAAGGCTTCGCCTTCGGGCGAGCCAGGCCCGCGGGCCATGAACGTCTCGATGTCAACCTCGGAGGGTTGACCGCCCGAGGCCCGGTTTGGCTCATGCCTCACGAAAATCTCATCGCGCTCGCCGACCTTAACGACCAGCCAGCGGTCGCCGTTGGAACTTGTGTAGAATGCCCGTGACGGGTTTGACATGGCGGACCTCCTTTGACCTGTCTGCAAACGGCATCACGCTGGTCGTCTGTTCATGTCGGTTGGCCAGGTAACTACCCTCGGCGTGCGGATAGATATATCCCGCGTGTCCCTCGGCAAGCCCGCTCCGTTATTGCCCCACCAGGATACCAGCCTCGCGCGCAGCCAAAGCGAACGCCCGCCGAACGCTCGATATGGGCTTTTTGTCCGCGCTGGCATCGTGGCAAGCCTGGAGCGCGGCGCGATGTGACGGTCCACGCTTGCCCGGCCACTTCCGAAGCAGAAATGACGAGCATTCGTAAACGTCAGTGATGATCGTCTCGGCGCCTTGAGCACTGGCCCGAACAGTCACCGGCTGAGTGAATTTGGGATTTTGCATCGCTGTCCTTAGGGCATCGACGCCTGGATAGCGAGGCAATTCCACGTTCCGCCCCAATTCGCGCGGGACCTCCCAGTTCGCCGTCAAGCCGTTTTCTTGACGCGAGGTGTTTCTCCTGGTCGAGGATCTGCTGAGCAGCTTATGCGTCTTATCGTGCTCGAGCTCCTGCGCCCATTCCCCAAAGAGCCGGCCGGGCAATGTCATGGGTGCTCAACCGCCTGGCAGGCCGCCAGCAAGCCGGACTTGAGAGCATGAGGCCGGCGACTTCCAAGCGAGGCCCTTCGATGAAGTGCATTTCCAAGTCTTCTTGCCGGTCGACTTGAACACCTGTTCGATTTTCCTGAGGTGACCCTTCCTTTCCTTAAGGTGGTCCTCCGCGGGGGAATTGGCATGGAGAACGAGCGGACGCAACGATTGGTTCTGTTCAACGCCTGGCGTCTATCCGCCACTCGCGGTGATCGTCCCGCCATCCAGGTCGGATGGTGGATTACGCAATCAGCTGCCGAGTGTCATTCCAGAACCGCCTCGCCAGTTGGAAGCTCGTCCGTCAGTGAAGAATTATTTCCGGCCGCGCCTTGCTTAGAAGACAGAGTGGGCCTATGTTGCAAATATCGATCTTGTCTGTCGAACTTTGTTTCTGACGCGATACGCGTCTTCGGCGATCTTCTCCTCTCAAAATCGATCTGAACTGTTTGCCGTGTGTCTTGCACGGCAGGCAATTTTCTATGGATGATTGAAAGGAAATCGCCATGAATACGGGAACCGTTAAGTTCTTCAACGCGACCAAAGGCTTCGGCTTCATCGAGCAGGGTGGCGGCCAGCCGGACGTCTTCGTCCACATCTCCGCTGTCGAGCGGGCGGGTATGCGCTCACTTGTCGAGGGCCAGAAACTCAGCTTCGATCTCGTGAAGGACAACCGCAACGGCAAACTCGCGGCCGAGAACCTGCAAGCCGCATAAATTGTTGCGCGGGCCGTTGACCACGGATGTACTGGCATTGGCCACAGAGCGCAGATGAGAGAGGTCGGGCAAGCCCGACCTTTTTTCTTTTCCTGGTTGGAGACCGCATCGTGCGACACCCTGAAATACCGCAAGGAATATTCAAACCCAAACCGACCGCGATCGAAACGAAGCAGGACGCCACAACCAGGGCAGCCCGCCAAATTGTCAACGGTGAAGCCGCCGCCCGAGAACAGAAGACCGAGCGGTTAAGGCTGGCGAGGCGTGCCAGTGAGGCAACAAATATATCCACGCCGACGGCGAAGAAGCGAACGAACGGGCGTAAGCACGGCTAAGCTGTATCAGCGAAACGATCCGGGCACCCTGGGACGAGCCGTTTGCCGGGGCAAAGTCTTAGAAATTTTCGCTACAAAGGCGGCGCAAAGTGCGCACCTGCCCTCTCGCTGAACGGGGTAAGAGGCCCGGCCTGATACGCCCAAGTCCCGCTGACTTCCCCGCCCAGGCCGGGTCGCCCCAGCTCCACTTGAAGGCGAGCTACGTGGCCTCGTCAGTCACCCAACCCATGGACTTTCGGGCGCCGGTCTCCAACGGCCCGGCCAGTCATCTTGGTAGCTGCGGCCTCCGGTCTGTCCTCGCTCGCGACCTTGTGAGAGGTCGCGGCTTCACCGGACATAGTTCAAACCCTACGGCTATCATTGCTTCCCGACCTTAGAGGGGATCTTCTCGCGCCTTTTTCGCGCGAACAACTGCACTGTCTGAGCGCGGCCATAAACGCCTCGGCTGCCAGGTCGCATTTGCGCTTGGACGGACCGTTGCTCTGGATCACAATTTCGGCCTGCCTGGTTGTCAGGCCGTGCTTTGCCGCAAACTCGTCTATGTCGGCTCCCGTCCAGCACGACCGCTTCAAACCTTGCATTTTATTTCCTGGTCCCGAAATCGTGAGGAGCCAACGCGGGACCGTCGATAAGGTTTCAGATCAACGTCGAGAGCCCTCAACTCGGCTGGTCGCCAGAGGCGCCTTCTCGTCGACGGCTTATGGAGCGTCACCACGCTCTCGTACTCTTTCCGTTCTGGCCGCTGAATGGCAGGCAACTTACATAGCCAGGGCTATGGCCTCGGCTGGAACCTGCCGCCACCACAGCCTTACTCGACGATTGCAACCGACTGGGCCGACGGGATGTCCTTCATCCCCAGGCTCGAGCAGTTCTGTTTGATGGTCGTGCTGCCGGACCACTGGATCTTGTCGGCAACGACCTGGGTGCAGCCGCCGCTCCCCGAGAAGTTGCCCAGGTAGTTGACCTGCTGCTTGGGGAAATAGATGGCACCGGTCAGAAGCGAGCTCGCGGTGCCGTTGAAGGTGTTGATGTGCTGGTGCCAGTCCTGTCGCCATAGAACAGCACGCCCGAATAGGTGCCCGAGGTCGGCGCGCTCAGCGTCACCGTGGCGTTGCCGTTCATGCTGACGGTGTTGCTGCCGGACATGAACATTGTCACACCGGTTCCGGATACGACCGCGCCGGCGTTCACTTTCAGGCTACCCTGGACGACATAGGTGCCGGGCTGCAGCGTGACATTGCCCTTGAGGTCCATGCCGCTGCAGTAAGTTCCGGGCTGGAGTGTTTGCGACGACTTGCTGCCGTTGACGGTCTTGCACGGGTTGCCAGCCGCCGGTGCCGGCAGGCTGGAGAAGGGGTCCGACGCCGGCAGGGCCTGGGTGATCGGAGACTTGCAGACGGTGGTCACCGGGTTGCTGAGCGAAACGCCGCCGACCGCGATCAGGCAGTCGGCCTGAAGCGCCGCCGAACCCTGCACCTTGACGGCATCGGACTGAGCCGAATTCGACATGACCGAGCACCCAGTCAGCTTGACGCTGGTGTTGCCCGAGAAGAGCGCCGCCTGGTAGGCCGACGGATTGAGCGCCAGCACACAGGCCTTGGAGGCGTCGGTGATGAGCGCTACCGCTCTGGCGCGCTCCGGCACTTTGCTCTCGGAGAAGATCGAAGTGAAGATGCGATCAAGGTTCTGGTTGAGGATGACCTCCACCGCCTTCTTGGCCGTGTTCGGCCCCGAGGTCGGCGGCGCGTGGACGGTGATAGTACCATTGCCGAGGCCGTTGTCGGTCGCCGACTGGGTAGCGGCAGCAGTGATCGTCGCCGTGTCGGATCCAGCGATCTTTTCCAGCGCGCCTGCATAGGCGGCGGCGTCCTCATCTGTGCCGGTTTCGAGCATGGGGTTCAGGAGGCTCGTGCATCGCCGCTTAAGAACAAGCGTTGAACGAATGCTTATTGGCCCAGGAGGGGTCCGAAGCCTGTGGGAACAAGCAAAAGGCCCGTCGCTTGGCAACGGGCCTTCTGACCTGCCGGGCGGGAGAGTGTTATACCGCCTAGCGGCTAGTTCACTTCCGTTTCGGCGTATGCCTTAGCGATGCGCGATCAGCTGACAGAGCTGTCGTAAGTCGCGGTCATAAGTATCCTGACTGCTGAGCACGTCCACGCAGCGTTTTTTCATCCGGACCAGTTGTGCGCCGGACATGTCGCCGACGACACTGACCATTCTCGCGTTGCTCGGATCAGGGGGATTGGTGGGATTGGACAGGCTGCTCAGACGCCTTGCGGTCCCGGCACCTGCTGTGACACCGCTTATTCCGACATCGGCTGCAGAGCCAAACACGTTCGCGTCACCGGTCGTCGCCGCGAGCCCTTGTGTTACGCCCTTTGTACCACCCAGCATTGCATCAGCTCCGGCCCTCAGGGTTTTAGGACCGTCCACCGTGGCACCCAGTCCGGTCGTGATCCCATCTGAACCTCCGACAGTTGCGGCAGCTCCGGGCCTCAAGGTATTAGGACCGCCCACCGTGGCACCCAGACCGGTCGTGATCCCATCTGAACCTCCGACAGTTGCGCCAGCTCCGGCCCTCAAGGTATTAGGACCGCCCACCGTGGCACCCAGACCGGTCGCGATCCCATCTGAGCCTCCGGCAGTTGCGGCAGCTCCGGCCCTCAAGGTATTAGGACCGCCTACCTTTGCACCAATCCTGGCCTTCAAAATCTTGGTCTTGCCTACCGTCGCGCCAGCGCCGGAGTCGATCACAGTCGGGTCGCCTACCGTGGCCCCGAGACCTGCGCTGCCACCGCTCGATCCGACCGAAGCTCCCAGCCCGGCGTTAATGCCGCCAGTTAGGATTTTAGTAGAATTCCGCTGAGGAAGCCGTCAGCAATTTGGCTCACCGGGCTTGAGCTAGCTGTGAGTTCTGACGATGCTTGCTTCAGCCATAGTGAAGACGGGGTTTTGGCAATGTCCCGGTGAATTGGACACCAACCCGGTCGTTCCTGCGCCACCGCAAAACGGACTGGTAGGCGACGCCGTCGGTCGGCACATATAAGACGAAACGTTCAGGCACACGCGCTTCGACGGCCACCTTAAGTTCAGCGCCGCCATTGTTCTGGTTTCGGATCGTGCAACTGATTTCGGAGTTCGTGATTCCGTTGATGATCGCCGCGCCTTTTAGGACGCGCTGTCGCCGTTCTCGGCGATTTTCCATTTCTCCGCACGATCACGCGTCGGACCGGCTGACGACCCAGATGAGAGCCAATTTTCCGCTCTCCCCTTGTCATTCGGAAAATCGTTCCTGTCTAATTCTATAAACTAAGTAGATTGTGAGCCGACGCTCAGATGGAGCGGGCAATCGAGGGGTGAACCCTCCGCTCAAAGGATCGATCTCATGCGAAAACTGATTTCCGCCGCCCTGGTTGCGCTCGCAGCGGCGGCCAGTCCTGGAATGGCTCATGCCGACGAGAAGAAGGTCGTCATCGCTTACCAAACCGGGGCTAATCCCTATAATCTTGGCATCGCCAACGGCGACCTTGCCAAGAAAACCGGATGGAACATCGAATTCCGCCGCTTCAATTCAGGCGCCGACATTTTCGCAGCTATCGCTTCCGGCGACGTCCAGATCGGCGATGTCGGATCGAGCCCGTTCTCGGCTGCCGTCAGTAAGGGCCTCGATGTGAAGGCGTTCTACATCTCGTCCGTCTCTCGCGACGGCGAGGCGCTGGTGGTGCGCCCAGAAATCAAGTCGCCGGCGGACCTGCGCGGCAAGAAGCTTGCTGCGGCGCCGGTCTCGACCGACCATTACCAGCTTCTCGCGGTGCTCAAGCAGGAAGGCATCTCCGAGAAGGAAACCCAGGTTATCGCTATTCCGCAGCCCGAGATCGTCGCGGCCTGGAAGCGCGGCGACATCGACGGCGGCTTCGTCTGGGATCCAGCGCTGTCCGAACTCAAGAAGAACGGCAAGGTCCTGCTCACGGCCGGCCAAGTTGCTGATCGCGGCGCGCCCACCTTCAGCGCGCTGGTCGTCACCGGCGCATTCGCCAAGGCCAATCCGGAGTTCCTCGGCCAGTATGTCAGGCTGATCGACGGCTACAACCAGGCCTATCTGAGCAACCCGGCCGCCTGGGGGCCAGACTCCGAGAGCGCCAAGCTGATCGCGAAATTGCAGGGCGGCACAGCGGCCGAGAATTCGGAGCAGTTGAAGACGACGGTCGTCCCGCCGCTCGACGAACAGGTCTCAGACAAATGGCTGGGCGGCGGCGAGAAGAGCGCGGTGGCGAAAATCCTCAAGGACACCGCGGGCTTCCTGAAGGACCAGCACAAGATCACCTCGATCAAGGACAGCTACGCGGCCTTCGCCGATCCGCAATATGCGGCAGTGGCCAAGGCCTCGAACTAGCAATCCCTGAAGGAAACGCCGATCTGGCTGGCACGCCAGCCAGATCGCCTGGAGGCCACCATGCTTCGAATCCGCGATGCCAGCGTCACCTTTCCGGGTTCCGACGGCCAGCACGTACACGCGCTCGATCACGTGTCGCTCGATATCGCTCCCGCTTCCATTGTTGTCGCGGTCGGCGCTTCCGGGTGCGGCAAGTCGACATTGCTGAACGCGATCGCCGGCTTCCTGCCGCTTACCGAAGGCACGATCACGTTGGACGGACGCGAAATCGCGGCGCCGGGCGGCGATCGCGGCGTCGTGTTCCAGAAAGACACCCTGCTGCCCTGGGCCAATGTGCTGGACAACGTCGCGCTCGGCCTGAAGTACCGGAGCGTCTCGCGCGGCGAACGCCATGAGCGGTCGAGGCACCTTCTTGAACTGGTCGGGCTCGCCGATTTCGCCGAAAAGCCGCCCTACGAACTGTCGGGCGGCATGCGCCAGCGCGTCGGCATCGCCCGGGCGCTGGCCACCGATCCGAAAATCCTTTTGATGGACGAGCCATTCGGCGCCCTCGACAGCCTGACCCGCGAGACGATGCAGCAGCTTCTGGCTTCCGTCTGGGCCAAGACCGGCAAGCAGATCCTGTTCATCACCCATTCGATCGAGGAAGCCCTCACACTCGGCACGACCATCGTCGTGATGTCACCCCGGCCGGGCCGCATCATCGCGCGCTTCGATGCCGATTTCGTGCGCGATTTCGCCGAAAGCGGCGATATCGGGCCGATCCTGTCCCGCCCGCGCTTCATCGAGCTGCGGCAGGAAATCCGCTCGCTCATCCACCAGCCGGAAGGCGCCCGCAGAGGAACCTTGCAATGACGCTCGCCGCCAATTCCCGAACCCCGTTCCCTCCCGCCACGGCTCAGCTGAGGCCGTCTCCCCGGCCGCGCAGCTCAGCATCGGCAAGCACGTTCGGCATCAGCCTGGTGACGGTGGCGGGGCTGATCGCATTGTGGGCACTCGCAGCGCAACTCGGCTGGGCATCGTCGCTCTTCCTGCCATCGCCGGCCGACGTATTGACCCAGTTCAACGCCGTCGCGGCCGATGGCTATGCCAATGGCACGCTGCTCGACCACACGCTGGCAAGCCTTGGCCGCATTGCCGCGGCCCTCGGCATCGGCATTTTCGTCGGCATTCCGCTTGGCCTACTCATGGGGCTCAATCGTTGGGTAAAGGGCATCTTCAGCGTGCCGATTGATCTCTACTGGGGCTTGCCGCCGCTGGCCTACCTGCCGCTGCTGATCATATGGCTCGGTATCGGCGAAACCTCCAAGATCGTTCTGCTCTCGCTGTCGACCTTCGCGCCGATCTGCTTCGCGGCACAGGCGGGTGTGCGGTCGGTGCCCGTCGAACGCATCAACGCCGCGCTGTCGCTCGGCGCCAGCCGGCTGCAACTCTTCACCAGCATCATCCTGCCGTCCGCTCTGCCGGAAATCCTGACCGGCCTGAAGATCGCCATCGGCGCCGGACTGTCGACGCTGGTCGCGGCCGAGCTGATCGCAGCCCAGTCCGGGCTCGGCTACATGATCATGTCGGCGGCCAATTTCCTGGCGACTGACGTCGTGTTCGTTGGCCTCATCGTCATCGCCGTGCTCGCCTTCGCCTTCACCAGCGGCATGCGCTGGCTGGAACATCGCCTCATCCCCTGGAAGGGCAAGCTCTGAGGCTTGCTCCCATAGATTCCGCAATCATTGAAGGAGACAATCCGATGTCCGGCAACAGCACCCGCCCGCTCGATATCTACTGGTACCTGCCGACCCATGGCGACGGCCCCTATCTCGGCACCGACGAGCGGCACCGGCCGGCAACCTTCGGCTATCTTAAGGAAATTGCGCAAGCCGCCGATCGGCTTGGCTTCCAGGGCGTGCTCCTGCCCACGGGTACACGGTGTGAGGACGCCTGGATCGTGGCCGCCGGGCTGATCCCGCTGACCGAACGGCTGAAGTTCCTGGTGGCGCTGCGGCCGGGCAGCGGGACGCCGGCCCTGTTCGCGCGCCATGCGGCCACGCTGGACCGCATCTCCGGCGGCCGGGTGCTGCTCAACGTCGTCACCGGGGCGGATCCTGCCGACCTTGCCGGCGACGGCAACAAGCTCGGTCATGACGAGCGCTATGCCCAGACTGATGAATTCCTCACGATCTGGCGCCGTATCCTGTCCGGAGAGCCGGCGGACTTCGAGGGCAAGTATCTATCTGCTCACGGCATCGACATATCTTTCCCGCCGGTCCAGCAACCCTATCCGCCACTTTGGTTCGGCGGGTCTTCGGAGGCGGGCATCGAGGTCGCCGCCAAACACACGGACGTCTATCTGAGTTGGGGTGAACCCGTCGAGCAGGTGAAGGAGAAGTTCGATAGAGTCAGGGCACGAGCGGCGGCTCAAGGTCGCAAAATCCGCTTCGGATTGCGCATAAACCTGATCGTGCGTGAAACGGAGGAGGAGGCCTGGGCGGCGGCGGATCGACTGATCAGCCGCGTCACCGACGACGTGATCGCTGAAGCCCAGCATCAATTCACCAAGGTTTCGGAGTCGGTCGGGCAAAAGCGCATCTCCGCTCTGCACCAGGGACGCCGCGACAAGCTGGTTATAGCTCCCAATCTATGGGCCGGATTGGGTCTCGTCCGAGGGGGTGCCGGCACCGCGCTTGTCGGGAGTGCGGAAAGCGTTGCTGCCCGCATTCGCGAATATCAAGAGATAGGGGTGGAGACGGTTATTGCCTCGGCCTATCCGCATCTGGAGGAAGCTTTCAATGTTGCCGAGCTGCTGTTTCCACGGCTCGGACTGCAGGGTGAATTGCCCCTTAAGGAGCGCGGCTGGGATCTGGAGTTTGGGCGCGGCCGGGGCGCGGGCGTCCGAGTAGCGGCGTCTTAGGCAGGTCGAGGAGAGAAGTGGTGCGCGCAGCATCGCTGGTGCCGTGCCAGGCCCGCTTACATCTGAGTTTGACCATCGGAGTTCGGCTTATGTCAAATCCATCAATCGTCGGTTTTTCGGGGAACTTCAGCCGACCCTCGAAGACCCGCGCTTTCGTCGACCTCGTCGTTCAGAACATCGCAGGCCGCCACCACCTTTCCCATCGAACCTATGATGTCGAGGATGTCGGTCCCTCGCTGGGGGCCGCCAAATCGCAGCGCGACCTCGACGCGCAAGCCCAAACCGTAGTTGCAGATGTTGTCGCCGCGGACGTGCTCGTCGTCGGCTCTCCGACATACAAGGGTAGCTATACCGGGCTGTTCAAGCATTTTTTCGACTTGCTCGATCCAACGGCCTTGAGAGGTAAGCCCGTGCTTCTCACAGCCACCGGGGGCGGCGAGCGCCATGCCCTTGTCGTTGAGCATCAACTCAGGCCGCTATTTGGCTTCTTCGAGGCCTTCGCGCTGCCCACAGCCGTGTACGCGACCGACAAAGACTTCACCGATGGTGTGCTTCGGTCCGAACTGATCCTGAAGCGAGCGGCGCAGGCGGTTGATGAAACCGCGGTTCTGCTAGCCACCAAATCCGGTCTCAGAATAGCCGCCGAATAGATCCATGCCGCGGTGCTTCAGCGGGAAGTGTAGCGTCTCGCCTTCCGGGTCGCGGCAAGCGGGCGCGGCGGCGCGGGCTTCTCCCGAGACTGCGCTCGCCCAGGGGCGCTAATCGGGCCTTGGCTCTACCAGACCGGCATCGACGTGATCAGGTAGACGCGCGTGCGTTGGCCTCGCGACTGACGCGGTCGTCATGGCGTCCGGCGGCAGGAGGATTACCATCTTCGCCCCTTCATCAGGCCAGAGAGGCTTGCCTGCCAGCAGGAACACAGTGGCGACAAGGCACATCAGGAGGATGGCGGCGCAGAGGTTGGCAATCATCTCGCCCAGTTGCACAGCGGTTTCTCCCAATGAAACACCCGCCGCTTCGCAGGTCGCGGCGGGTGGTTGATCACAACAACTGACTGACGATGAAGGGACATGTTACTCGCCAGTCCCGACTCCAATGGCATAGCTGGCAATATGTTTCGTCGATGCGACCTTTGAGTTGGAAGGTTGGACGTTGGTCTTACACGGCGGAGCTAAACCTCTAAGCCCCACGGGGCGCGCACCAGCAACTCATTGGCGCCTGGAGACCAAGTGAGCGCGTAGGCGCATCGCGCGGCTATCGCCAGAGCTATCGCCACGGCGAAAGAAGACAGGTTGTTCCTCGCCAGCACTATTTAGGATCACCAGCCCTCGAACCGCCGTGGGCTCCGCCGCCGTAGCTGTGCCGTGCAAGGCTGGAACCTTCCAACGTCGATCAGACGAGTTGCGGCCCGGTAGCCTTTGGGTGCGGCGTTTGGGTGCGGCCACCGGGCCTTGGCCGGCAGGAGACATAGATGGCCGGCGCGCGAATATATGCGCATCTGCTAATACATGGAAATTCAGCCGAAAGGTCGAACCTGCCTTGAACCACCAACATGACGGCCGGACGCTGCAAGGACGCATCGACGTGGGCATGGCTGTTACCGGTGGCTGCCTCGATTGCCATCGCCATCAGAGGCTCGATCCGCCGGCGCTGCGCGACCGCTTCGGCCCTGACGCTCCCGCAATGACGTGGGACTTGAGGCCGAAAATGAAATGCGCGGTCTGCGGCGGCAAGCGGATCACGCTGACCTATTCGCCCGGCCCCAGCCCGAAAAAAACTCAACAAATGACCTCAGACGCCTACGCCGTCGGCGAGGGCAGGTCGGCTGACGAGCGGGCAACGAGACGGAGCTGGGCAGTTTGTAGCTCAGGGCTGCGGGGAATTGAGCCAGCTTGAGTAGCCCGCCGGCTCCGGTCGGCGGGCATCTTGTCGACCCATGGAATTGAGCAATGCGGCGATGACCTCGGCCGGAGGTTGAACGCCTATGAAGCTGCGGACAAGCCCATTTGCACGGCTTTCCCAGTCTTGTCTCGGAAGACAATCCTCTACGACCGAACGCCGGAAGACTTCTCGGATGATCTCAAATTCAAAAGCGGAAATGAAATTAGCAGAGCGCCTGGTCACGGCTCTCTCCCTGTGGAGTTGAATTGACTTCAGCGCCCGTGTCCGGTCGATACTGCGGGCGACAACAGAAGCCTTATATCCGCTCCCATGCCCTCGTCGCTCACAATTGTTGCAATGCTCTTAAAGATGAGGACGAACGCGAGCGGGGCAGTCCGAGCCGGATACGGTGCGGTCGCCCGACTCGGAGCCCTTCTTGCCTATAGCGGGTTCCCGCTGACGGCAGCACGCGATCGCCTCACGCGCTCAGCCGGTCGACCAGCTGCCGGTGGTCCTCATCGCCGGAGCCGTCAGGCAGCGGGGCAGCCGCGTCGAGCCGGCGCAGCGCATCCATGATGTCGTCGAAGGAGACCGGCCGCTCGGTGCCCGGCGGCTGGCGCAGCGCCGGCATGGATTCCACGGCGCAAGCGTCGGATGCCCACGACGACAGGATCGCCCGCTTTTCCCATATATCTAGTGAGCCGTCCTCCAGCACATCCTGCGGGTGCTGAAAATGCCTGGCCGGCGACAGCAACCGGTCGAGCGAAAGGTCTGATATTTCGGGAGCAAGGGAAGGAATGATCGGCGAAAGTGTCTGTCGGTCCATTTCTGTCCTCCGTATCAAAAACTCCTTGTTTCGGGTGCCAATTTCTCAACTGTCCCGGCGGCGCCGACAGCCGTTAATTTTGTTAAGCTCAATCGCGAATTCAAGGCCCTCGCGATCGAATTACCGCATGTTTTCAGCGCACTAGCACTCTACGATCGAGAGCGCCAAAATTTGCGGCACCCTCTTGAAATTGGAAGAAGGCAAAATTAGCTCGAGATGCGCAAGATCGCGAGCCCCGCTCCGGGAGTGGGTCTCAGGAAAGATTGGGAGGCCATCATGGATGTGATGAGCGGCACCGGTCCAGTCCCGACGCCGACACATGTGCCGAGCGAGTTCCTCGCATATGAGGCGGAGTGCCGAGAAGCGCTGCAGCCGCTGCTTGCTGGACTGCTCGACGCGGCCGAAACCGCCGGCTGGAGACGCCGCACCGCCGCCTCAACACTGATGTTCCTGGCGGCGCAGCAGGTATCGGCAGCGGCTACGCCGGCCAAGGGCTGAACCGAAAGCTCGCCAAGCAGGCGAAATCATTTCAGATCCCGCGCTGCATCGACGAGCAGCCGATGCAGATGAGGGTCGTGTGATTGCGGGGCGATTGCGAGAATGCATGAAGGTGGTGGGATGCAGCCGACCTGGCTGAGGAACTCAGTCTTGCCCCGGCCGATGTGGCGCACTGGCTCAACGGTCGCGCCCCGGTGCCGCTTGCCGTTGCCGCCTGGAGGCGTTGGTCAAAGCCCACAAGGCGCTTCCGCCGGCGAGCCTGAGCCGGACCGAAGTGTCAGCGCCGACCGGTTCCGCGCCGCCCGCGGCTCGCCCCGAGGCCGTTGCCGCCGCGACAACTGGCCAACAGCATGATCGAGGAGAAAAGCAGCGCCGCGTTGCAGCGCTATCGGCGGCCTGCTTGCAGCCTGATTCTCGCAGAGCTCAAGCTTGTGCGCTGGTTTCATAGGAAGCGGGCAAAAGGCTATTCGGCTCCCTGGATGGGAGCAAACGGTGGCCCCAAAGCGACCGAGCCGCGCAGGCTACGAACTCACCATACGCGGAAAGCCAAACCGGAAAGGCGCGTCTCCTATTGATGTCGGCACCCCTCCGGATTGGCACCTTCTGCCAGGCCACTTGAACACGGACACCGCCGAACTAAATCGTACTCCGCCGGAGGCCCATCTTGGGGGCCGGCGTGTCGGGCGGATGCAACAGCATCCGCCGACGTCAGTCTTGTACCCATGTTGCTCAGAGGAGGATGTGGCTATGAGAACCACTCTCGATTTCACCCCACTTTTCCGGTCGGGCATCGGCTTCGACCGAATGCTGAACGCGCTTGAGGCCGCGAGCCGCGGCGAAACCATCGACAGCTGGCCTCCATATGACATCGCCAAGCTCGGCGAGGACGATTACCGCATCACCATGGCGGTAGCTGGCTTCAGCCAGGACGATCTGACCCTAACCCAGGAGCAGAACACGCTCATGGCGTCCGGTCACAAGGCGGGCGAGGAGAATGGCCAGTATCTTCATCGAGGCATTGCCAGTCGCGCGTTCCAGCGCCGTTTCGAGCTGGCCGACCACGTGAAGGTGGTGAACGCCAGCCTGGTCAGCGGTTTGCTGACGATCGATCTCAAGCGCGAAGTTCCTGAAGAGATGAAGCCGCGCCAGATCGAAATCGCGACGAGCGGCAAGGCGACGCCGAACTCCTCGCCGAACCAGATCGAGGCTGAGAAGCCGGCCGCCTAAGGCATTCCGCGAGCGCACTCGCGCGCGGGCGCCGGGTCATGAGCCCGGCGCCGAATGGTGCATTGTCACAACGAACGAAAGGAGAAGAAAAATGAGCGTTCGAGATCTGATCCCTTGGGGCCGCGACAACGGCAATCAGGCGACCTTATTCCGCGCTGGCGACCGTGATCCGTTGCTGGCGCTGCATCGTGAGGTGAACCGGCTGTTCGATGATGTCTTCCGCAGCTTCGGTTCGACCCTACCTGCCTTCAGTGGCGCTTCCGCCTTCGGCGGCAGTTGGCCAAGCGTCGAGATTTCCGACGGCGAGACGGAGGTCAAGGTGACGGCCGAGGTGCCCGGTCTTGAGGAGAAGGACATCGAAGTCCTGCTCGACGACGGCGTGCTGACGCTGAAGGGCGAGAAGCGTTCCGAAACGGAGGACAGGGACAGGCAGTTCTCCGAGCGCTTCTATGGCCGCTTCGAGCGCCGTATCCCGCTCGGCTACGAGGTCAAGGAAGACAAGGTCGATGCCCGCTTCAGCAATGGTGTGCTGACCGTGACCTTGCCCAAGAGCGAGAAGGCGCAGTCGCAGGGAAAGCGCATCGCCATCAAGAGCTGACGCGTGGCAGGCGCCGGCTGGATGCTGCCGGCCGCCGCCGGCAGCATCCTTGCCACACAGGGAGGATGAACGATGGAGAGACAGGTTGACAGACCAAACAGAACACCAATCCCGCAGGGGCGGTCGTCGAACGACAACCGGCAGAAGCCCCTTTCGACGGGACGCTCGACCTTCCCGGGCGACGCCGTCGCACGGATCTATAAGCCGTCCCGCGCGGCGACGACTTCCGGCAGGGCCCGCGCGCGCGGTTGGCGTCTCGTTTTCGAGCGGCGCACCGCGCCCTTTATAGAGCCGCTAATGGGCTACACCGGGAGCCGCGACACGCTGACCCAGGTCGAGTTGAACTTCCCGACGCTGGAGTCGGCCGTTCGCTACGCAGAGCGACAGGGATTGTCCTATGTCGTTCAGAATGCGACGGAGCAGGCTGATGATGGGGCGACCAGGCCTGCCAAGCCCGGAAGGTCGACCTACGGCTTTTCCAACATGACACTCGACCGGCTCGGACTTGGCGCGCTTCAGGAGAGCTACGGGTGCGCCCTCGACGGCGCTGCAAACCGCAACGATCCATCCGGTCCGGAAAGCTGGACGTCGCCGATGGGCGTGGCCCGCGATCCGAAGCTGACGCTGGAGGCCAAGCGCTCGATCCTGATGAACTGGGCTTGGACGGAGTATCTGATCGATCTGGCGACCAATGAGGGCATGCCTGAAAACGACCGCCCCTCGCGCCTCGACGAGGTCCAGCAGGCGCTGCTCGCGCTCGAACGGGAGGTTGCGGCTGACCAAGCCAATTCAGGCATGCGCAAGGCGGCATGAGGTGTGCCTACGAGCGGGTCTGGAGCAAGTTCCGGGCCCGCTTTTTCAACCCCGCGGGCGTAGCCCCGCAGACAGGAGTGACAACACCAGGTCAGGGAGGCAAACAATGCTCGCTCTCACACCGAACCTCCGCGTCGTCGCCGTTGCGATGGGGGCCATTTTCTTCAGCCTCGCTCCCGTTGCTGCGCAAACGGCGGCACCGGCTGAAGCATCCAGCCTGCCGACGCTTGCGCCCATGCTGGAGCGCGTCACACCGGCCGTCGTCAATATCGCGGTCGTTTCCAAAGCCCCCAAGGAAGACAATCCGCTTTACAGCGACCCCAATTACCGGCGCTTCTTCGGGCCGGAGCAGCTGCCGCAGGCCAGGATGAGCGCCGGCTCTGGCGTCATCGTCGATCCGGCGAAGGGCTATGTCCTGACCAACAATCACGTCGCTGGGGAGGGCAGCGAAATCTCGGTCACCCTCAAGGACGGCCGGCAATTCCCGGCGAAGCTGATCGGCAGCGACAAGGACACCGATATCGCACTGCTTCAGATCGACGCTAAAAACCTCACGGCGATAGAGACAGGCGATTCAGACGCCCTGAAGGTCGGCGACTATGTCGTGGCGATTGGCAATCCCTTCGGTCTTGGCCAGACCGTGACCTCCGGCATCGTCAGCGCGCTTGGCCGCAGTGGACTCAACATCGAAGGTTACGAGGATTTCATCCAGACCGACGCCTCGATCAATCCGGGCAATTCCGGCGGCGCCCTGGTTACTCTGGACGGCAAGCTGATCGGCATCAACACGGCTATCCTCAGTCCAGCCGGCGGCAATGTCGGCATCGGCTTCGCCGTGCCGAGTAACATGGTTGTTTCCGTGATGAAGCAGTTGATCGCCCACGGCGAGGTGCGGCGCGGAAAGGTGGGGATCGGCATCCAGGATTTGACGCCGGACCTCGCAAAGGCGCTGCAGCTCGGAGACCTCCGCGGCGCGGTGATCGCCAATGTCGAACCCGGCTCGTCGGCAGAGAAGGCTGGATTGCAGGTCGGCGATGTCGTCACCGCAATCGACGGACATCCCGTGCAAGGCACGACCGACCTCAGAAACCGCATCGGCCTCACCCCTGCCGGAAGCACCGTCAAATTTGCCGTCAAACGCGCTAATGGCGAAGTCACGATCGACGTGACGATCGCTGCACAGGAAAGCGCGTCGGAGACGCTGGCAGGCACCCTCCTGCAGGGCGCCAAGATGAGTGACGCTTCGGCCGAGGAAGCCCAGCGGGCAGGCGCGGACGGGGTCGTCATCGAGAGCATCGAACCCGCTAGCCCGGCGGCGAGAGCGGGGTTGCGGACCGGCGACATGATCGTGGCGGTCAACCGCAAGCCGGTCTCTTCCGTGTCCGATTTGCGCAGTGCGATCGCTGGCCAGCGCGCAATACTGGCCTTGGAGCTGGTCCGTGACGGGGGGCGTCTTCTGCTGGTTGTGCGATAAACTCCGGAGCCCGCTCGACCTTCCCTCGAGAGCGGGCTCTTCCAATTTCTGGCCGTCGGGATGTTCGCTGCCTACATCACCGAGCATGGGGTGATGACGGACGGCGAGTCCCTTCGACCAACGCTCTCGCCATCAAGCGCGTTGGGAACCGGCAAGTAGGCGTTCGCCATCAGCGATCCCCCGCTAACGGAACGCTTGACGCCTTTCTCCTGCTCGATTCCCCTGATCGAGCGCAGCGATCATGTCGAAGGCAACCAAAAGAACGGCCCACCCCTGATGCCATGCAGGAGCGGGCCTGCGGAGGATAGGGGCTCCGCGCGGCAGCGCACGGCAAACAGCGGAGGGCATAGCGCCGCCGGGCCCCAAACTTACCCGAATGCGAGGTGTTCCTCGGCGTCGGAACATTTTCTTTGTGATCCGGTTTCTCGGGCAGGACCGCCCCCGTTTGAGGTCGCATGGCGTAGCGTGTGCTCGCCAACTTCACCTGGCCGGTAATGTCTCAGGCAGCACACATCATCGCGAAGACGCTCGGCACAGGCCGCCGGGCAGCGTTGGGAACGTCGTGCCGGCTATCCGCGCCATGATTGCTGCACCGGGCTTCCCGGGCTCTCGCTTGACGCCCAGCGGTTCGAGTCGCATTCCCAGCATGTAGTCTAGGCAGCGGCGGCGGCAAATAGCTTCTTCGTCATGCGATTGCGAATGGCGCCTTAGTTCGAGTATGCGATGGAATCCTTGTTTTTTACGGGGGCGGGCGCATGCTTACCGCCTCTTTCTCGACCGCCACGAAATGATTGGCGCCTCATCCTTTTCTACTCGCCGAGCTGCGCCCCGCATCAGACCTTGACGGCAGACCAGGCCAGGCAGCCCGCGGCGACCGGCGTTGTGCTGACGAGAACGGCTCCTTCCGCGTGAAGCGTTATGAGGCCGGCCCAAGAGACCTCGTCGACCACCCAGATTGTCCCACCTTTATCTGTCGATTTTAGGTTCGTCCGCGCCTCGAGTACGGCCCGCACCATTTGGGCCGGGCTTAGACCTTCCCGGAAGACGACGATCGTGTGGGTTGCACCCTCGAAGCGCTGGCCTGCGCCCGCAGTCAGCCCAGCTAGCATGGCAACGCTCATCAAAGCAGCCGCCGCGCCCCGTGCTGGTCCTCCCCGATTGGGCATCAGGAGAACGAGCACCAAAGGCAAGATGCCAAAAATAACCAGCCATCCGATGTCCCATGCCAGGGGCACTTCGCTCGCCATCCTGATCCGGTGAAGGCCGAGCAGCCAATGAATGATGACCGCGTCAACGATGTGCCAGATGCCGAACCCGGCCAAGGCGAGCCGTAGAATTTCGCTCGTCGTGCCGGGGCGCGCGCCAGATGCACGAGCCGCCACGAGCAACACCGTGCCCAAAATGCACAACAGATACATGAGCAGGTGAAAGAGGCCGTCCGCCAGAATTTGGAAGCGCAAGTCTGATCCTGCCGGTTCGCGAAGGCCGGACAGGAGGTGGTGCCACTGCAGGATCTGATGCAGAACGATGCCGTCGAAAAAGCCGGCCAGCGCAAAGCCAACGAGCAGCCACCCGACAACGGCCTTCCGATTGATTGCTGGCCAGTTCAAGCGCATGACTGGCGCCCTACCTCAAAGTGGCCGGACGAGGGGTGACCGGCAACCTCGGTCTGAGGTCGTCGACTGGCGCAGCCGGAATGTCTTCGGTGAGCCCGTGGACGCCATAGCTCGCCTCAATCCAGAACGCACAGATTAGGCCTCCGACCACAGCCAGGAGTACTAGCACTGCCGCAATAGTTTCGAGCATCAGACGTCGCTCCCTGTTCAGCCCGTTTGCCCGAACATCCCGGGGTTGGAGTTGTTCCCTTGGCTTGGAGATTACGGCTGATCATCAGGAACAATACCGTCAATGCGAGGTTGGGACGCGCTTGCCTGCTCAAAGGAGATCACTATGCCAGCCTCATCGGCGAAAGCCGATACTCCGGCTCCGGCGCACAAGCCGGCAGGAGTCACCCGATGGGTGTTCTCAACTAATCACAAGGACATCGGGACACTTTATCTGATTTTCGCGATCCTTGCGGGCATCATTGGCATGCTCCTGTCAGTCGCTATGCGCATCGAACTTCAGGAACCGGGTATACAGATCTTTCCTGGCTTGGCCTCGTTTGTATACGGCTTCGAGGGTGCCACGGCCATTGATGCAGGCAAGCAGCTCTACAACGTATTCACGACAGCACACGCCCTTATCATGATCTTCTTCGCGGTCATGCCCGGTCTGATCGGCGGCTTTGCCAACTGGATGATACCGCTCATGATCGGGGCTCCTGATATGGCTTTCCCGCGGATGAACAACATTTCTTTCTGGCTGCTGCCGCCTGCCTTCATTTTGCTCTTGATGTCGCTGTTCATGCCCAGCGTACCAGGAGGCTATGGTGCAGGAACGGGATGGTTCCTCTACCCAACGCTGTCGACGTCGGGCCATCCTGGGCCTGCCGTTGACCTGGTCATTCTGTCGCTGCACATTGCCGGGGCCTCATCCATCCTCGGGGCGATCAATTTCATCACCACGATCTTCAACATGCGTGCGCCCGGCATGACGCTCCACAAGATGCCTCTCTTCGCGTGGTCGGTTCTGATTACAGCATTCCTTCTTCTCCTCGCGCTCCCCGTTCTGGCAGGCGCGATCACGATGTTGCTGACTGACCGGAACTTCGGCACTGCCTTCTTCCTCCCGGACCAGGGCGGCGATTTGCTCCTCTACCAGCATCTTTTCTGGTTCTTCGGTCATCCGGAAGTCTACATCATGATCCTCCCGGCATTCGGCATTGTGAGCCAGGTAATATCGACCTTTTCGCGCAAACCGATCTTCGGCTATCTCGGCATGGTCTATGCGATCGTGGCGATCGGCGCGATAGGGTTTGTCGTCTGGGCGCACCACATGTACACCAGCGGCATTGGCCTGGACACGCAGCGCTATTTTACCTTCGCGACAATGGTGATTGCGGTGCCGACAGGTATTAAGGTCTTCTCCTGGATCGCCACGATGTGGGGCGGATCGATTCGCCTGCAAACGCCCATGCTCTGGGCGTTGGGATTCATTTTTCTGTTCACAATCGGTGGGGTAACAGGCGTTCAGCTGGCCAATGCTGCGCTCGACCGTGAATTGCACGACACTTACTTCGTCGTCGCGCATTTCCACTACATACTCTCACTGGGAGCTCTCTTTGGGATCTTCGCGGGCTGGTATTACTGGTTCCCGAAGATGACCGGGTATATGTATAACACTCTACTGGCGGGAGTGCATTTCTGGACGACTTTTGTCGGCGTCAATCTGGTCTTCTTCCCGCATCACTTTCTAGGTTTGGCGGGCATGCCGCGCCGCTACATAGACTATCCCGATGCATTTGCAGGCTGGAATATGGTCTCTTCCTATGGGGCCTACATATCTGCCGCGAGCGTACTGTTCTTCCTGGCCGGAGTGGTCGACGCCTTCTACAGACGAAGGGAGGCCGGCGATAATCCTTGGGGTCCGGGAGCCACGTCCCTGGAGTGGATGTTGCCTTCGCCACCGCCGTTCCATCAATGGGACAGGCTCCCGATCATTAAATAGCCCGGGTCGGCGATTTCGGCGCCCATGCGTGACGGTCCCTGCAGCCAATGCCCTGGCTCTCGTGGCCCTCAATCAGCATCCAACACGACGGGGTTGGTGTTGGCCCGGGAGAGTACCGGGCCCCTAGCGAGCCGTTCCTGATCCCCGGTCGGGCTCGCGGATAATTCATCGCCATGCACGAACTTGATAGCCAAACAGAACGACCAGCGCCAAGGAACATTTCTGATCCAAGGATGTTCGGGGAACCCCAACCCTGGAGAAACCTCATGTTCATGCACAATAAGCGACTGCAATACACCGTCCGTGTGTCGGAGCCGAATCCGAAACTGGCATGCATGATAATGGAGCAGTTCGGCGGAGCCGATGGCGAGTTGGCCGCCGCTATGCGCTATTTCGTCCAAGGGCTGGGCGAGGATGATGTCGGTCGAAAAGACATGTTGCTCGACATCGCAACCGAAGAACTAAGCCACCTCGAGGTGGTCGGGTCAATTGTCACAATGCTGAACAAGGGACTCAAGGCACACCTTGCCGAGGGACAGATGAAGGAAGCTGAGCTGTATTTGATGGTTGGCGCCAGCGGCACAACGGCCAAGGAGTCAATCCTGTTTGGCGGCGGACCCGCATTGTGCGACTCGGCCGGAGTGCCTTGGACCGCCGCCTATATCGATTCTCGCGGCGAACCAACGGTGGACCTGCGCTCCAACATCGCGGCCGAAGCTCGTGCCAAGATCGTGTACGAGCGACTGATCAACATCACCGATGATCCCGGCGTCAAGGATGCCCTCGGTTTTCTGATGACGCGCGAAGTCGCCCACCAGAAGTCCTTCGAGAAAGCGCTGTACGCGATAGAGAACAACTTCCCGACGGGCAAACTCCCGGGCATCGAGAAATATGCCAGCATGTACGTCAACACCTCGCAGGGCGAAGGAGACGCCACGGGACCCTGGAACTCGGGAGGCGAATGGGACCGCATCGACAATCTCGAAGAGGTGATGCCCGCCGACGGGGGCGACGGGATGGCGACTGTCAAGCTAAATGCCAAGGACAAGAAGGTCGCGGCCAATCTGGCGGAGCGGACACTCTCGGACCCGGCTTCCGATCCGATGACCGGCGCCGATCTTGGAGCAGGACCGGGGGCGGGCCGCACCAAGAACGGTGACATGGGCGGCGCCGCCAACATCCAGGAGGCGCCGGCGCAGGCAGCGGCCGCTACTCGCAAAACAAATTGATCGTGCCCAGGAAAGCCACGAGCAGAACAGCTGCATAGGTGCTTGACTGCGTGTAGGCCACCCCGGTTGCGATCATCAGCCCGGACGCAGCCAAAAGCAGAGTGCGCCGGTCCGCCCGTACGGCCAGGAATCCAATGCCGAGCGTCAGCAGCGCCGAACCAAGGAGTGCGGCGGTGGCGACAACGCCGATCCCGAGCGGTCCAAGCCCGATTGAAGCCAGGTATACCGGCAAGAGCACTGCGGCAAAGCCATCGCCAAAGTCTCGACAGGCCCGCGCCGCGTATATGTCCGCAGCGCGGCCGCCTTTCCTAAGGTGCTTGACCTCGCCAGGGCCAACGCAGTTGCCTTCGGAATTTCGAAGGGACTCTGTCAAAGATCAGCTACCCGTCATGAGGTGTACTTGATCGAGGGCCAGGTTTAGTCCTTTGGCCAACTTCCCGACAGTCGTCATTCGCCCAGAAATCAATGGAGAACAGCCCGGGTTCGTCGTCGGGCTGGTTGTGCATGGACGTGACCTCTATTCCGCTTTCCCGCAACGCTTTTAGCACCGAGTTCAGGTCGGAAGCGATCAAGAGCAAGTCGCAAATCTGAGCCACGGCGAAAATGAACCATTCGGCTGCTTTGCGCCCCGTGTCGGCCGTTGAGGTCAGCTGTGAGTATCTCGAAAGCGGACGTCATCGACGACAACGCAAAGGACGTCGCACAAGGCACTACGTCGCGGCTTCCTGCTCCATCTCCTTCATGTCCTGAAAGCGGTCCGCGATCCGCGGGTGGAGCCGGCCGCCATCCGCCGCGCCGATGGCAACGACGATCTCGTCGGCGGCCGGGCCATCGGCAATCTGGAAATTGGCGGTGATGAAATGCGAGCGGCGA
Source organism: Mesorhizobium sp. M1A.T.Ca.IN.004.03.1.1 (assembly GCF_003997555.1). Lineage (NCBI taxonomy): Bacteria > Pseudomonadati > Pseudomonadota > Alphaproteobacteria > Hyphomicrobiales > Phyllobacteriaceae > Mesorhizobium > Mesorhizobium sp. M1A.T.Ca.IN.004.03.1.1. The sequence continues at coordinate 32,369 of NZ_RZTV01000017.1, forward strand.
CCGTGCTCGCTCTTGTGCATCATCGGCAGCGACAGCAGCGCTCCCGGCGCGTTGCGCGTGTTGCAGAATTCGAGATAGGTCGTGCCGCCGACGGCCTCGCGGAACACATTGCCGAAGCGCAGTGTGTGGATCATGGCCGAGGCGTGCTCGATCTCGCCGGAGACCCCGACGGCCGCGGCCTTGCCGTAGCTCTCGATGCGCTCCGCGGGCATGAGCTCGAGCAGGCGGCGTGTCAGCTCATGGCCCAGCCGGGGTGTGATGGCCACGATCTCCGGTCGCAGATTCTCGACAAACCCTCGCCCGGCCCAGGGATTGCGCAAGACGCCGGCGACGACGATCGACGTGACCGGCCTGGCGCCCGCCTTGCCGCCTTCGATGTGCACTTCCTCGATGAAGGTGCAGACTTTTCGCAATTCCATGATTTCGAGTCCCGTTGGTGGAAGCCTAGCCTAGTAAGCCCCAGGGGACAGGTATTCCTCCGGTTCGTAGGAAGAATCGGCGTGCGCCACGCTTGGAAGCTGTGTAGCGTTGGTATATCCGCGAGGGCTTAAATTGACCCTTCGCGAGGCGGAAGACCGGGCGTGGACCACGAGTCGCAAATTCTCTCTTTGCGGGACGCCGCCAGCCTCATCAATTCGGGTGGCGATCTCCAGTCGGTGCTGCGCGACCTCGTGCTGGCAGCTTGCCGCCATGCCAAATGGACGCTTGGCTCGATCATGAGCATTGATGCGCCGCATGGCCACGCCTATGTCATCGTGCGCCATGACCCGACGCTCATTCAGCGCACTTTGCCTGACCGTTGGGAACTGGCCACCAGTCCTTCCATCGTCGCGCTCAACCGCAACGAGCCTGTCTACATCAGGGACGCGCGGATGTCCGAGGAGTTTCCGGGCTACCGCCGCGAGGCGTTCGAGCGCGACTACCGCAGCGTGCTCGTCATGCCGATGAACTGCGTCGATGAGGACGGCCGGCCGATGGTGCTGACGGTCGTCTCGCGCGAGATCACCGAAGTGAGCGCTGAGGATATCGCTTTCATCGGCATGATCGTGCATCTGGGCGAGATCGCGGTGGAGAAGCAGCACCGCCTGCGCCAGGAAAAGCAGGCCGGCGAGCGCCTGCAGCGCGCCCTGGCTGCACACACCTCCCTTCTGCAGCAGGCCCTGTCGGAAGGATCGGTGGCCGCGCTCGCCGACAAGGTCGGCGAGCTGCTGCCCAATCCGGTTGTGGTAATCGATTTCCATGCCAACCTGGTCGTGGCCGGCCGCTCGCCGAGCGAAGCGCATTTCGACGCCGCGTCCTGGCAGCAGGCGGTCGGCGGCGTGCTCAACCGACAGATATTCAAGGTCGCGCGCGGCGCCTCGGAAGCGCGCCAGAACGAGACGCTGTTCGTCGATGACGGCAAGCACCGGCTCAAGCTTTCGGTGCGCCTCGAGCCGCTGACCATCGACGACGAAGTGGTTGGGGCGCTGATGATTTTTCCGACGCCGCAGCAGTCGGGCCAGCTCGACCAGATGCTGCTCGACAGCGCCAAATTCGCGCTGAGCGTGCAGATGATGCGCAGCTTCGTGCGCTTCCGCTTCGAGACCAGATCGCTGACCGAACTTTTCCTGGAGGTCGTTGAGCGCCGCTGGCGCGACGAGGCCGATATCGTCAATCGCGCCCGTCGATTGGGGGTCAATCTGACAACGCCGCAAAGATTGATCGTCGTCGACTATGCCGATGAGGCCAAGGATGGCAGCGGCGGTCTTGCCGATCCCCACCACGCATTGGTCCGGCTGCTGGAACAGGCAGGCCTGGGGGGCACTGTCATCGCCGTCGAGGGCGGCCTGGTCTGTCTCGTTGAGGAGGATACCGGGCGGGATACGCGTCTGGGGAAGCTGCCGAACAAAATCGCCGGGGAGCTTGGCCGCTATTTCGAGCGTGAGCCGGCGGTCTTGGCTTCCGAGGTTTGTTCTGCGCTAGCCGACTATCCGACCGCGTGGGAGCGCTGCCGCCGCATGATCCGTATCGGTCGGTCCTTCGGGCGCACCGGCGTTTTTGCCGGCCAGGATTTTGGTCCGCTGCCGATGCTGGTCGCCGCAGCCGACGTGCCCGACGTGCGCAACTTCGTCGACAAAAGCGTCGGCGCGCTGATCGCGCATGATCGCGAGCACGGCACGCCCTATCTGGACACGCTGTTTGCCTATCTGCGCGACGGCTGTCGCAGCCAGGCTTGTGCCGACGCCCTCGGGCTGCACGTCACCACCTTGCGCTACCGCCTGTCGCGCATGAAGGAATTGTTCGGCATCAAGCTGGACACACCCGAACAGCGCTTTGCGGTCGAGCTAGCGATCCGCCTCAGCGGCATTATCGACAGCCGCGTGCCGGCCGTCCGCTAGAACCGTTCCACCCCTGCCGCCATTTCAGGCCCCGTGCAGGCACGGGCACGCCGCGCTTCCGCTTGCTCGGGTCGGCAGCAGCGCGTCGTGAACTCTTTCCTATAGATCGGAGGAAGAACGATCGCCGGCTCCTGACTAGCTTCCGTCCAACGATGTGGAGGAAGACGATGGCAGATGCGATGACACAAAGGACGATCGACCCGATCGCCTTGCGTCGTGCCTTCGGCACCTTCGTCACCGGGGTCACCGTCATCACTACGCGCGACGGCGACGGCAATCCGCGCGGCATGACCGCCAATTCCTTCACCTCCGTCTCGCTCGATCCGCCGCTGCTGCTGGTCTGCGTCGGCAAGTCGGCGGCGAGCTTTCCGGCCTTCAACGAGGCGCAGTCCTTCGCAGTCAATTTCCTTCATGAGGGGCAGGTCGATGTCTCGTCGGTGTTCGCTTCGAAGACGGCGGACAAGTTCCAGTCGGTGAACCATGACCGCGCCCACACCGGCGCACCGGTCCTCACCGATAGCCTGACCTGGTTCGACTGCACCGTTCACAACCGCGTCGAGGCCGGCGACCACATCATCCTGATCGGTCAGGTGCAAGCCTTCGGGACCAGTCCGTCGGCGCCGCTCGGCTTTTGCCGCGGCCGCTACGCCAGCGTGAAGGATCCTCTGCCGGCCGGTTGGCTCGCCTCTCAGGACATGATCATCGGCTATCTGGTCGAAGCGGGGAACCGCATCCTTCTACGAAGCGACGGCAAGGGCGGCTTCGTGCTGCCGACGGGGCGGCGCCGCAAGGCGGACAGCAGACTGCTGCTGGACGGCGGCGAGGCGCTGAGCCTCGTACCGGAAAACACCTTCCTCTATTCGGTGTTCGATGTCGCCGACAGCGACCCAGGTTACCTGATCTATCGCGCCGAACTTAGCCGCGACGGCACACAAGCCACGCTGCCGGACAGCCATGCCTTCTTTCCCGTCGACGCGCTGCCCTATGACCAGATCGCCACGCACGAACTGCGCGCCATGCTGCGCCGCTATGCGCGCGAACGGCAGGACAAGCGCTTCGGCATCTACATGGACAGCGGCGACGGCGGCCGCGTCGCGATGATCGACGGCCAGTCGCAATCGTGGACGCAGGCTGCATCCGAATGACGATCCACGCGGGACAGACAGCATGAAAACGACGGTCGCATCGCTCGAAGGGTCGCGCCAGGACCTGTTCATCAACGGCGCGTTCGTGGCGCCGAAGAACGGGCAATATATCGACAGTTACGACCCGACCACCGGCAAGCCCTGGTACCAGTTCGCCGAAGCCAGCGAGGAGGATGTTGGCGCGGCTGTTGCGGCGGCGCGCGCTGCATTTGCCGATCCGACCTGGCGGCGTATGACCCAGACCGACCGCGGCAGGCTGGTGCGCCGGCTTGCGGAACTGGTGCTGGAGCGTGCCGACGAACTGGCGCTGATCGAGACCCGCGACAACGGCAAGCTGCTCAAGGAAATGCGGGCGCAGATGCGCGCCATGCCTGACAGCTACACCTACTTCGCCGGCATGGCCGACAAGCTGCTTGGCGACACCATTCCGGTCAACAAGCTCGACATGCTCAACTTCAACCTTCGCGAGCCGATCGGCGTGGTCGGCATGATCACGCCGTGGAACTCGCCGCTGATGCTGCTCACCGGCACGCTAGCGCCGTGCCTGGCGCTCGGCAACACGGTGGTTGTGAAGCCGTCGGAGCATGCTTCGGCCTCGACACTCGCTTTGGCCGAGCTGATCATGGAGGCAGGCTTCCCCGCCGGCGTCGTCAACGTGGTGACCGGCACAGGAGCAGTCGCGGGAGACGCGCTGACCCGGCATCCGGGCATCGCCAAATTCGTCTTCACCGGCTCGACCGGGACCGGGCGGCGGATCGCCGCCAATGCGGCGCAAAACCTCATTCCCTGCTCGATGGAACTTGGCGGCAAGTCGCCACATGTCGTCTTCGGCGACGTCGATATCGAGCATGCCGTGAACGGCGTCGTGTCCGGTGTCTTCGCGGCCGCAGGCCAGACATGCGTCGCCGGCTCGCGTTGCTTCGTCGAGGCAAGCGCATATGAGCCTTTCGTCGAGGCGCTGGTCGAGCGCACAAGGCGGGTGCGGGTTGGACCGCCGATGCTGGAGGACACCGATATCGGCCCGCTGGCGCTGTTGGCTCAACTCGCCAAGGTGGAAACCTATGTCGCTTCCGGTGTGCGCCAGGGCGCCCGGATCGCGGCCGGCGGCAAGCGGCCGCAGTCGGACGAGCTTGCCGGCGGCTGGTATTTCGAACCGACCGTGATGACCGACGCCGACAACGGCATGGAGTTCATGCAGGAGGAGCTGTTCGGCCCCGTCGTCGGCGTCATCCCGTTCTCGTCGGAGGACGAGATGATCCGGCTCGCCAACGACACCCGCTATGGTCTCGCCTCTGGCATCTGGACACGCGACATCAACCGCGCGCTGCGCTTCGCCAGGAATGTCGAGGCCGGCACGGTCTGGATCAATACCTATCGCGCCTCTTCCTTCATGTCCGCCAATGGCGGTTTCAAGGAAAGCGGCTACGGGCGGCGCGGCGGCTTCGACGCGATGGAGGAGTTCTCGCGGCTGAAGAACGTCGTCATCGACTATTCGGGCGCCATGCAGGATCCGTTCGTCATCCGCCTTCGCTGATCAAAAAACCCGACGCAACGACCGGGAGACCGACATGAAATTCGCCGTATCGCTAACTATGGAGCGCTTCTCGCCCGACATTCCGATGGAAAGGGTGAAGCGCAACCTGCTGGAACTGGCGCGGATGGCCGACGAGGGCGGCTTCGAGACGCTATGGACGGCGGAGCACCACACGATCGAATGCACGATCTCGCCCAATCCGCTGATGACGCTGACCTGGCTAGCGCAGCACACCGAGCAGATAAGGCTCGGCACCTCGACGCTGGTCGCGCCCTACTGGAGCCCGATCCGCCTGGCAGGGGAGGCGGCGCTTTGCGACCACCTGACCGGCGGGCGGCTGGAATTCGGCATCGCGCGCGGCTCCTACCAGTATGAGTTCGACCGTATGGCCGGCGGCATGCCGCAACAGGAAGGCGTCGCCTATCTGAAGGAGTTGGTGCCAGCGGTAAAGCGACTGTGGGCCGAGGACTATGCCCATGACGGGCACTACTGGAGGTTCCCTTTGGCCGCCGGCGTTCCGAAGCCGCTGCAGAAGCCGCACCCGCCGATCTGGGTGGCCGCACGCGATCCGGGCACATTCGATTGGGCGGTCGGCATCGGCGCTTCGATCCTGTCGACACCCTTGTCGGCGCCGCCGTCCGAAGTGGCCGTCCTTGGCGAGAAATTCCGCAAGGCCGTCGCCGATCATCCGGAGGTGCCACGGCCGCGCCTGATGATGCAGCGCCGCACCTGCGTCTACGAAAGAGAGCAGGACTGGGAGGTCGCGGTCGGACACGCCATCAATTATGGCCGCGCCTTCGAGAACCTGTTCCAGAATATCGGTACCGTGCGCAACGGCTTTCCCGAAGCCGTGCCCTACGAGAGCGTCAAGGGCAAGGATAACTACAATCCCGAGAATATCCGCCGCAACCTCATGTTCGGCACGCCGGACGAGGTGATCGAAAAGCTGCTCGACTACGAGGCCGCGGGCGTCGACCAATACTGCCTCGGCCTGACGTTCAATCTGCCGTTCGAGCTGCAGAAAAAGACGATCCAGCTTTGGGTCGACGAGGTGATGCCGGTCTTCGCCGCGCGCGAGCGTGACAAGGCGCGCCAGGCGGCGAGGGCGTGACCATGGCGCGCTCCGGCCAGCTCGATGTCAAAGGCGTGCTGCTCAACTGGCGCCTCGAGGGCGAAGGGGGGGTGCCTCTGGTCTGCATCCATGGCGTCGGCTCCTACCTCGAAGCCTGGAACGGCGTGGCCGAGCGGCTGAAGGATTGCTTCGCGGTCCTCACCTTCGACCTGCGCGGCCATGGCCGCTCCAGCCGGGTCAAGGGCCGTTACGAGATCGACGATTTCGTCGGCGAAACGCTGGCGCTGGCCGACCATCTCGGGTTTTCCACGTTCAATCTGGCTGGATTTTCCCTGGGCGGTCTGATCGCCCAGCGCTTGGCGCTGACGCATGCCGAGCGGTTGCGGAAACTGGTGCTGCTGTCGACGGTCGCCGGCCGCACGCCCGAGGAGCGGCAAGCGGTGCGCGGCCGGCTGGCGGCGCTGATGGCGAGCGACGCCTCGACGCATCATGCCGCCTCGCTGTCGCGCTGGCTGACGGAGGATTTTCAGGACAGCAACCCCGGCATCATCGCGGAACTGCGTGGGCGTGACGCCGAGAATGACCCCGACTGCTACGCCGCCGCCTACCGGGTTCTCGCCGAAACCGATTACGGCGGCATCCTCGACCGCATCACCTGTCCGACGCTGATCGTGACCGGCGAGAACGACCAGGGATCCAGCCCGCGCATGGCGCGGCTGATGCACGAACAGGTGCAGGGATCCGAGCTCGCAATCCTGCCGGGGCTTCGTCACTCGATCCTGATCGAGGCGCCGGCTCTCATTGCTGAAACGATGGCCGGCTTCCTGCTCAGCGCCGGCTGCGGGAGAGGAGCCGGCGCGCATGGGTAACGGTCTTCGCGGAGCGGGAGCGGCCGGCTTGCCAAGCGGCACCTGGCCGAAAACAAGCCGAGGTTTTCCCCGTGAGCGAGGGAATGACGACGGCAAACATCCCGCGCAGCAACGGAAGACCGGACCGGCCAGGGCATCGCTAAATGCGGGAGCCGTTCGCAGGACGCCGACCTCGTCGCCAAGGAATTGCGAGATCATGACCGGCTGAATGGCCATGACCGCATGGGACTGAACAAACAACAAGGGAACAGACGAAAATGACATTCTGGAACAGACGACAGCTGACGATGGCCGCACTCGCAGTTGCGCTTGGTGCTTATCCTGCCCATGCAGGCGCGGTGCTCGACCGCGTGATGGCGGCTGGCACGCTCAAGGTGGCGACCGACGCCAACTGGGCGCCGCAGTCATTCCTGAACGCCAACAACGAGCTTGACGGCTTCGACGTCGAGGTCGCCAAGGCGATCGGCGAGCATCTTGGGGTCAAGGTCGATTTCGTCACGCCCGGCTGGGACATCATCACGGCCGGCAACTGGGCGGGCCGCTGGGACATGCACGTCGGCTCGATGACGCCGACCAAGAAGCGCGCCGAGATCTTCGATTTCCCGGCGGTGTACTACTACACTCCCGCGGCGGTCGCGGTGCACAAGGACAGCAAGGCCAAGACGCTCGCCGATCTCGACGGCAAGGTGGTCGGCGCTACCAGCACCTCAACCTTCGAGGCTTATGCCAAAAAGGATCTGACGCTTGACGCCGCCGGGGCACCGCCATTCGAGTACAAGCTGAACCCGAAGGAAGTCCACTCCTACGAGAACTCGACCACCGCCTTCGACGATCTGCGTCTCGGTGACGGGGTGCGGCTGGACGCGGTGGTGTCGTCGCTGCCGTCGATCCTGGATGCCATAAAGGCAGGTTATCCGATCAAGCAGTTGGGCGAACCGGTGTTCTACGAGCCGCTGGCAATCGCCATCGAGCATGGCGATCCGGAATTGTCGGCGAAGATCGCCGATGCCGTGAAGGCGATGAAGGCCGACGGCACGCTGAGCAAGCTCTCGGAAAAATGGTACGGCCAGGACTACTCTAAGACGAACTAATGTGTCCAAGGCGGCCTGCCATTTGGCAGGCCGCTGAACCGCCGGTGCTCAAAGATGCTCTACCCGGATACCGTCGAGGCCGAAGTCCTCGTTCACAAGCCCTGGTTCGTGGCGACGATGTTCGGCGTCGTCCTCCTGGTCTTCATGGCGTTCAACCTGTCGGGCACCGGCTTGGCCGAATTCATGCGCCCGGTGATCGGCGAGCCGTCGGCGAGCGGCCTCTACGGGCGTTTTGCCGTGGGCTTCGCCGTCGCGGTGATCTTCACACTCAACGTGGTCCTGATCGGCTTCGCACCGCTCAAGCTGCAGATCGGCATCGTATGGCTGGAACTGCTGCTCCTGTTCATCGCCTTCTTCGAGACTTTTCACCTCAGCCTGCCTTTCATCCGCGAGAAGCTGCCGTTCCTGATCGGCCAGGGCGTGGTCACCACGCTCTATGTCTCGGCTATCTCCATCGTCATCGCTTCGGTCATCGCGGTGGCGGGCGCGGTTGCCAAGCTCTCCAACAATGGCTTCGCTTATGCCATCGCCAGCTTCTACACCTCGTTCTTCCGGGGCCTGCCGCTCTTGATGCAGGTCTACCTGATCTATCTCGGACTGCCGCAGCTCGGCTTCGTCATCAATGCCGTGCCCGCCGGCATCCTGGCGCTGTCGCTCTGCTACGGCGCCTACATGACCGAGATCTTCCGCTCCGGAATCCAGAGCATCGACCGCGGCCAGTGGGAGGCATCGCGCTCCATGGGGTTCGGCTTTGCGCTGACCATGCGCCGCATCATCCTGCCGCAGGCATTGCCGGTCATCATTCCGCCAACTGGCAACCAGTTTATCTCGATGCTGAAGGATTCCTCGCTGGTCTCCGTGATCGGCGTGTGGGAACTGATGTTCCTGGCGCGCACGCTCGGCCAGAAGACCTTCCAGCATATGGAAATGCTGATCTCGGCTGCCGTCATCTATTGGATGCTGTCGATCTGCCTCGAGCTGATCCAGTCCCGCATCGAACGGCACTATGCCAGGAGCAAGGTGCGATGAACGCTCCAGCCATCATTGAGGTCAAAGCCGTTTCCAAATGGTACGGCCAGTTCCATGCGCTGAAGGGTATCAACCTGACGGTCCACAAGGGCGAACGCATCGTCATCTGCGGGCCGTCCGGTTCGGGCAAGTCGACGCTGATCCGCTGCTTCAACCGCCTCGAAGCCCATCAGGAGGGCGAGATTGTGGTCAACGGTGTCACACTGCATGGGAGGATGAGCAACGTCGCCGCCGTGCGCTCCAACGTCGGCATGGTCTTCCAGCACTTCAATTTGTTTCCGCATATGACGGTGCTGATGAACTGCATGGCCGGACCGATGTGGGTCAAAGGTGTGCCCGCCGCGGAGGCGCGCCAGACCGCGCTCCAGTTCCTGGAACGAGTCCGCATCCCCGAGCAGGCGAACAAGTTCCCCGTCCAGCTTTCCGGCGGCCAGCAGCAGCGCGTGGCGATCGCCCGCAGCCTGTGCATGAAGCCCGATGTCATGCTGTTCGACGAGCCGACCTCCGCGCTCGACCCGGAAATGGTCTCCGAGGTACTGGACACGATGACTGGACTGGCGCGGGATGGCATGACGATGGTGTGCGTGACGCATGAGATGGGCTTCGCCCGTGCCGTGGCCGACCGCGTCATTTTCATGGACGCCGGACAGATTGTCGAGGAGGGGACGCCCGACGCGTTCTTCGGCAACCCGCGTCACGATCGGACGAAGATGTTCCTCAGCCAGATCCTGAAGCATTAACGTTCCAGGCAAGACTGCTTTTTCGCCTACGCTTTCAAAAAAATCGGACAGTCCGCTGCCGGCCCCCTTCCAGGCATTTACAGTGGCCCCTAATCGCCGAACTTGGCCAAAGCTGCTGAGGTCACACTAAGCGCTAATCTATGCTGAAAGCTAGGACCTCGATTCTATGCGTCAGCTTTCCGCGCAGGCGAGCGGCTGTTGCCGCCGGTCTTGGAATCGCGCTTGCGCTTTGAAAGGTGCGCAAGCAGAGCCGCCAAACCCATCGCGTTGAGAACCCGCGTCCTAGGAACGCCCCCCTTGCGTGCCATCTCGACACCCCAATGCATGTGATCGAGTTCGCGGATCGAATGCGCGTCCGGATTGATGCTGAAGATGCAGCCGTAGTCGAGTGCCTTCTGATGCCACCGCCAGTCGAGATCGAGCCGCCACGGATGCGCGTTGATTTCGACAGCGACACCATATCTCGCGCACGTTCTGAGGACCTTGTCGATGTCGAGATCATAGCCGGGGCGCCGCAACAACTGGCGACCGGTCATGTGTCCGATGATTGTCGTGAAGGGGTTCGCGATTGCCTCAATGATACGGTCCGTCTGCTCTTTCTTCGGCAACTTGAAGCGGCTGTGCACGCTCGCGACAACGAAATTGAACTGCTCCAATACGTGGTCCGGATAGTCAAGCGAGCCGTCGGCCAGGATGTCTGCCTCGACGCCCTTGAGGATACGGAATTTTCCATCATACCTCTTGTTCAGCCGATCCGCTTCGCGGTGCTGTTCCGCAATCTCCTGCAATGTGAGGCCGCCCGCGTAGTGCGCAGACTGCGAATGGTCGGCGACGCCATAGTACTCGAACCCGCGCTCACGGGTCGCTTCAGCCATTGCCTCGAGCGTCTCGGTGCCATCGGATGCGGTCGTGTGAGAATGCAGGATGCCATGCAGATCTTCGTCCCGGACGAGGGTAGGGAGTTGCCGCCTCGCTGCCCGCTCAACCTCGTCCCTGCCTTCGCGCAGTTCGGGTTCGATGAACTGCAGGCCCAGCGCGTCGTAGATTTCCTCCTCTGTCACTGATGCGATCAGCTTTCTCCCGCGGTAGAGACCATCGGGTTTGAGGGCGAACCCTCTCTCGGCCGCACACATCCTCAATTGCTCTAGATGGGCCGCGGAACCGGTTGCTTCGAGGAAGCTCGCGCCAAAGTGCTTCTTGTCCGTTACGACAAGCCTGAGGGTGGACTGCTCGATTTCGGTCCGCTTCTTCCCCTGCGCGACCAACGCGAGGTCGGCAACAAGTTCGCAGCCACGTCGGAAATCACCGGCGATTTCCACGCGCGAAAACTCGGGATGCGCTTGCTTCACGGAAATGATCGCGTGCTCAAGGAGGGCGGCGGCCTTGTGCAGGTGAAGCTGTGTTTCGCCGCTTCGAGCGATAGCCAGGTTCTGCAGGATTTTTGCTTGAAACGAAGCACCGAGGCCTTTGACCGGCCGGATGCGATCTGCCCTTGCTGCCGCTTCGAGCTCGGCCAACGAGTTCACGCCGAGCGCCTGATGAAGCTTCAGTATCTTGTCGGGCCGAAGGCCCGGTACGGCAAACAGCTCCATTACACCCGCCGGCACCTCCTCGCGCAGCTTCTCAAGGCGTGGGTGCGTGCCCGTTTCATAGAGCTGGCGCACAATGTCTGCGATCGCGTCACCGATCCCCGGGATTCTAGTGAGGGCGCCTGCGGCGATGATCCGGTCAAGCGGCTGCGACAACGCAGCCAGACTATCGGCCGCGCGCAGGTAAGCCTTGGTGCGATAGGGATTGCCCCCGCGCAGCGACGAGCGATGTGCGTATTCCCTTAGGAGACTGGCGACGGTCCTTGAATCGGGTTTTGCCATTGTCGAGGCAAACGGGGCCGATCTCCGCAGGTTCCAATCAGGCAAGGGCAGCGAAGAACTCCATGCTTGCTGCCGTTTTCCCGGAGTGGGGCGCTACAGATTCGGCAACGATTGGTCGGCGCGACCCCATCCCGCCAGAGCTTTATAGGCTGCACGTTTCTTCAATTCAGGAGCATCGCCGACGTGGAAATGAGAGGGCGCATCAATCGTCTTCATCTCCGCCCAGGTGATCGGCGCCGCGACGGGCGCGCCCGGTCGAGACCTTGCGCTGTAGGGCATGATCGCGGTCGCCCCGCGCTGGTTGCGCAAATAGTCCACAAAGATGCGACCTTTCCGGCGCGCCTTTGACAGTGCGGCCGTGAAGTGGGCCGGATCGCTCTGAGCGACAGCTTGAGCGAGGCGAGACGCGAAGTTTTTTACTTGCGGCCATTCGGCTTGAGGGGTGAGGGGCGCGATTACATGCACCCCTTTGCCTCCCGTCAACATCGGGAAGGTCGCGAGTCCCAGCGATTTCAGAATATCACGAAACTGGAAGGCAGCCGCGCGGACAGCTTCGAAATCGAGACCCTCATCGGGGTCGAGGTCGAAGACGAGGCGGTCGGGCTTTTCGACATCCTCGATCCGAGCTCCCCACCCATGCAGCTCGATCGTTCCCATCTGGACGCAGGTCATCAGCCCAGCGGCATCGTCGACATAAAGGTATGGCTCCTCGTGGCCGTCCTTTTCGGTGATACCCACTTGGTGGACTTTGTCGCCAAAGCTCCCGGCATCATGCTTCTGGAAAAAGCACTTCTTGGCCCGGCCCTGGGGGCACCGGACCAGACTGATCGGCCGACTGCCGACCCAGGGAAGCATGATCTCCGCGATGGCCGCGTAGTGGTCCGCGAGCTGGCCCTTGGTGATATTGGACTCCGGATAGATCACACGGTCACGGTTGCTGATGGCGATGGTGTTTGCCGGCGACGTGGTCAGCTTGGTCGTGCGACGTTCCGTCTCCAGAACGACCGCCTCCGGCTTCTTGTCTTCGCGCAGACCGAGGTAGCTCGGATGTCTCAGCGTTCCTTCGTTGGTCATCTCGGTGAAAGCAATCTCCGCGACCAGCTTGGGGCGAAGCCAGTGTGCTCCGCGAACTTCGGCTCGCGGGGCCTCGACGGTCGCGGCCTTCTGCTCGAGCGGTGCCATGATCCTCATGAGACGGAAAAGTTCAGCCGTATCGAAGCCGGTGCCGACCTTCCCGGCATAACGCAGCTTGCCACCGTCATGCACCCCCAGAATCAATGACCGGAAGGCGCGGACCTTGTCGGACGGCGTCCAGCCGACAATTACGAATTCCTGCCGCTTGATGCACTTGATCTTGAGCCAGCTTCCGCCGCGGGCTCCCACATAAGTCGAATCGGCGAGCTTCGAAACAACTCCCTCGAGACCGGCCGCGCAAAAGCGATCGAGCAGCTCTTCTCCGCGACCGAGGATATGATCGGAGTAACGAAGGACTGGGTTCTTCGCGGGCAAAATTGCCTCGAGCTTCTCCTTGCGTTCAAGGAGAGGACGCCTGGTGAGATCTTCACCGTCGAGTTGAAGGAGGTCAAAGACATAAAAGTCGATGGTGGCTGGCGCACCCTTTAATGCGTTCTGAAGCGCCTGGAAGTTTGATCTTCCGTCGGCATCGACAACGACGGCCTCGCCATCGATCAGGGCGGAGCGGACCTGGAGCTTGCGGGCTTCCGAAAGAATGGAAGGAAAACGGTGAGACCAGTCCAGGCCAGATCGCGTATAGGCCCGCGCTTCGCCGCCGCCGACGGCAACAAGAATGCGATAGCCGTCATATTTCATTTCGTGGATCCAGCGGTCGCCGGCAGGGACGGTGTCTACGAGCGTTGCCAGCTGGACGGGCCGAAAAGTGGGAAGCGCTAATTTGGTCCGGTCACGAATAGGCGACTTCGCTTGAGGAGCGCTCCACCCAGGGATTGCCTTACGCGACGTTGGCTTGACCACTCTCACGCATCCCAAACCCGAGACGAAATGGCTTAATCGCGTCCAACGCGCGATTGCTTGTTTGGTTTCGTTCCGGGGGGTGGAGCTAGTCTCCATTGTTGCTGACTCCGTGTGCCTGCGTGCAAGCCCGCAGCGGTATCGTTGCCCGAGACGGCAAGTATGCGGACCGCCCATCACGCTTCGGAAGCAGCTCCGCGATCGCCTGCATCAGCTCGTGCAGAACACCAGAGTGGCGCCTCCCGCCGATGCCCCCCGGCCATTATCGACCCGACGGTTGAATGGGTGAAACCGGGCAGCATAACAGTCTGGGTCCGCCATCTTAGAAACAGCCAAAGCTACGGCATGGTGCCGTGCAGAGCATCAGCGAAGAAGGAACCTAAAGCCGCCTTCCGGCTTCTCTCGCCATGACCACGCGCGGGATCAATTTCTTAGACCGGTGGATGGCGGATCATCTGCCGAATGCGATCACGGACGAACCAATGGCCATCGTTTACCTCGTCGAAGAGGCCCTAAAGGCTGCTGAGCGAGACGGGCATTAGCCCCGACGAGATCAGCGAGGAGGTAGGCACGGTGTTCGAAGTGATCCTGGAGGCGATGCAGAACCGAGAAGGCGGCTTGGCGGCCTGAGCTCCGGTGGATCTGTGCATTGCATTAGGAAATGTTAATGTCAGCCGCTGCAAAGGCGGCGCATAATGTCCATCTGCCCCGGCTCGCAAAACGGGGTAGAGGCCCGGCCTGCCCCGCTCTAGTCGTCCCCCGACTTTCCCCGCACGCAGGCCGGGCCGCCTCACTTGACCTGCGTAAACTGCAAATCGGAGCGGCTCGCCAGGGTCAACAGCCGGTTACAACAGGTCACTTGAACGCGTACCTGTTAACAACCCCGTCTGCCTCATTCGTGACCCGGATCCAGCGCTGTTCGTCACCGCGGAACCCGGCTATATGTTTCACGACTAGGACGAATGCAGTTGGCTTTAAGACTTCAGTCGCAGTTGCGAGCCGGGCGGCAAATCGGACACTCTTCGACCGCGTCGGGAGCACACCTAAGCCACCTACCGGCGTACAGCCCGGCTTGCCAAAAAAGGAGCCGAACCTACTCCCGCCACCCAAGGCAAGCCGGGCACCGCCGTTTGTTTATCACACCTGGGTAGGAGCGCGCCTTGGGGTCGCCCCGCCTACCGTCCAGCTGGCATCTCTATGCCGCGGGCGGGCACCGACTTTCGACAGCGCCGAACCTATGGAAAATGGCAAAAAAGAACGGGTAGATTGTGATAGCCCAGAGCGTCAATTTCGGGTGCGCTTTCTCGTTAGAGAAACGGGCATCAGCGAAGCGGAAGCGCATGACCTGATTGACCGGGTCGGCTACGAAGTTGCCTCGCTTCTTCGTGAGGCGCGGTATATCAAGGGCCATTAGGCCGAAGCGCAGCGGGAGGTCGGTTCCTGCGTTTAGCAGTCGCTATCTTCGCAACCTATATCGCCTCAGTGGGTAACGGCTGGACGCTGCAAGAGCTGATCGACGCGCGCATGTCCGTCACAGCCGGCTACCTCGACTGCCACCGGCATCAGCGGCTCGATCTGTCAGCGCTCCGCGACCGCTTCGGCCCCGATGCGCCCGCCATGGAATGGGATCTGCGGCCGAAGATGAAATGCGCGGTCTGCGGCGGCAAGCGTATCACGCTGACATATTCGCCAGACACCCGCCCGAAAGACCTTCACCGCAAGAAAGCGTAGGGTGTTTCAGGGCGCGCGTTTCGTCTGCCGCCGCCGTCACATCCTATTGTCCGTGTGCGGGTCATCATTCGGGATTTCGGAGCGAGGTAGCAACGGCCCTTCGGGGTCAAAAACAATTCCCGCATCCTCCAAGGCCTGGCGGATAGCGGCAACATGGCGTGCATCGGGTTCCTCGACCCGTTCTCAAAATCGACCATCGATTTGCGCCCTACAATTCGGGGTGGGCCAATCCTGGAAACTGCATCCCGTTCGCCACAGGGACAGGGCAAGGACGCGCGCCAAGCCCTTCGCAGGTAGAAGTGAAGGGCGGGGGCGCGAGAAACCTCTGCTCGCGTCACTCGTCGCCGCCAGCTTTGGGCGGGAGAAGTTCACCTTTTTCAGAGATGAGTTGAAAGAAGCTCTCTGCTCTGCAGAATTCTACGCTGCGGTTATGAAGCTCGATCTTGACGCTCTGCAGAAAGCGTCCATCGAAAAGCAGCAACCTGTTCAACTCATCGAACACAAACCATCGCTTACGATCTAGGCGCATCGCGACCGGCGGGCGTTAAATCAACGACCCGCCGACCGGCCGCTATAACGCTTACGGTTAGGAGATCGCAATGACATTCACAGCAGAACTAATCTATCCTTTATCGCCAGAAGCACGTCGGGGGTATGACCGAAGGGAGGCAGCATCCTATGTCGGAGTGAGCCCAACGCATTTCGACAAACTCGTCCGGATCGGCAAGATGCCGGGGCCTGTGCAGCTTCTCGGCCGCAAGGTTTGGGATCGTCGAGCGTTGGATCATGCCCTGGACGCCCACTCCAATTTGCAAGTTGGCGGCGAAGCCGGCTCCATGGACGAGCTTGATCGAGAACTCGCTGCGTCTGAGGCGAAGCATGGTCACAATTGAACTGAAAGGCCTACACCGAGTAACGGCGAAGGGTCGCGTCTACTGGTATGCATGGCGTGGCGGTCCGCGGCTGGCTGGCAAGCCTGGGTCACCCGAGTTTTTGGCCTCGTACAACGAGGCGGTTACCAATCGACAGTCGACCGATAGCAGCAGGGTCCGTTCGCTTGTGACGCTTTATAAGGCCAGCGCCGACTATAAGAAGCTAGCGGATTCCACCCGCAAAAACTGGGGCCCGTGGCTCGACCGGATCGGCGGGCATTTCGGGGAGCTTCGCATAGCCCAATTCGACCGGCCCGAGAAGATCAGGCCAATCATTCGGCAGTGGCGGGCGAAGTATGCAGACAAGCCGAGGACGGCCGATTACGGAATGCAGGTTCTCTCTCGTCTCCTCGCGTACGCCGTCGATCCTCTGGGAAAAATCTCTTCGAATCCATGCGAGGGCATAAAGCAGATCTACAACCGCACTGATCACGATCGGTCAGAAATTATCTGGACCGAAGCGGACATCGAGCATCTAAGGAAGTTCTGCTCCGCGGAAGTAGCTCATGCTGTCGACTTGGCCGCGCACACCGGTCTAAGGGTCGGCGACTTGCTCCGGCTGTCCTGGTCGCATGTCGGAGAGGACGCCATCACTATAACTACTGGCAAGAGCAAGCACCGCCGCGAGGCAGTGATCCCGCTCTATGACGCGCTGCGCGACGTCTTGGCGAAGATCCCGCGCCGCTCGCCGGTGATCCTGACCTCGAGCAAGGGCCGGCCGTGGGTCAAGGACGGCCTGGGCAGCTCATTTGTGAAGGCAAAGAAGGACGCCTGGCCGGAAGGCGAAAACCTCAACTTCCACGACCTGCGTGGCACCGCCTGCACGAAGTTCTACATCGCCGGCCTGACGGAGCGCGAGATCGCCGAGATCATGGCTTGGGAGGAAGAAACCGTCTCCCGCATCATCCGTCGCTATGTAAGCCGCAGCGCGGCGATCAAGGAACGGATCCGGAAGCTGAACGAGGCTACCAGGTAAGCCTTCATCGGTGGCGGGCGATCCGGTTCGGTCCGGTGGTCGCTATTGCGGCAACAACGCACTATACATAAATAACGGAAGGGAACATTGCGCCATTGAGGGGGCTTATTTGATCTTTGAGTATACCCCGCCCCAGACTCCAATGGAGATAGCATTCGGCGGGCATCGTTGCGTGAACGCATCGGGTCCCATCCAACTGCAGGACGACGAACGCTTTCTGGATTTCCTTGAGAGTTCCGGCGTGCCGCCCAGGACTGACGTTTACATTAACTCCGGCGGTGGACACGTTCAGGCAGCCATGAACATGGGCCGCATCCTGCGTGAGCGCTGGATGGCGACTCATGTCGGTCAATACCTTCTCGACCATACGAATGGCGGTCCTGACAGCCCCGTGGTTCCCAGGCGCTTCGTCGATGGCAGGTGCATGAGCGCCGCCACTCTCTTCTATCTTGGCGGAAGGCTTCGTTATCTTTCAGGGGGCTCTGAGTTCGGTGTGCATCAGTTCTCTTTCAGAGATCCGGAACCAAGCCTTCTGGGGTTGTCGCAAATTCTGTCGTCTAAAATTGCTCGCTACATTTCGGACATGGGCATCCCGCCGGAATTCCTCGAGATATCAGCTTCCACCACAAGTGACGGAATCAGGCTGGTCGATCATGTGGAGCTTCGTAACCTGGCGGTCGTCACTGACGGCGAAACGCCAGTCCAGTGGACAGTGCAATCAAGAAACAACGCCTTGTATGTGAGAGGAGAAAGGGACTCTCTCTATGGGCATCACAAGATCTGCCTTGGCTTTATCAAGCCTTCCTTCTATCTGCATGCCGTGATTGAAGCGCAGGGTCGTGAAGAGCACCTGACGCAATTCCCCTAGTAGAATTGCTAATAGGTATGAGTGGCGACCGCGCTATCGATCTCTCAGAAAGATGCGGCCGCGAGATCCAAGGCGCATACGTAAATGTTTTCGCCATGCTGTCAGACGAGGAGGCCAGCGAACTCGCCAATTCTGACGGGTTTGGCGTTAGGATAAGGGCTTCGTCGGAGGCTCCCTTGTTCTTGGGCACAGCGCCGATGGCGATAAAAGGTGCGGAAGACCTCATCAGGTCGTTCGTAGTTAGCCTTACCAGGGGCTGAGTTACAGGCGGCGCCTGCGCTGCAGCGTTCAGTTTACCGCGGACACGCCACCGGGGCAGTCAGGTTAGCGGGTCAGTGGGAAAACACGCTGCTACCCGGGAGTGACGTTGGCGAGTTAGCGACCCCTCTGCTAGATAACGTCCATGGGGGCGTTTCTGGAACAGCTTCAAAAGGTCTGGCCGCTTGTGTCTCAGGCGGGTTGGCAGTTCGCCACGCTGGCGGCGGCCATCTTTTTTGCCGGATGGCTTTTGGGGCGTTTTATGTCGAACGAGCGTATCGAAACCTTGAAGGAGCGCATAGAGGCGTACAAGGAGAAGACTGGAGGTGCGACTCCAGAGCAAGCCAGCGCAAGGATTGCCGAACTCGAAAGAAGGTTGGATGAAGCGGCTTATGATCCCAGGCTGCTGAAACCCGATCAGCTAGCCAAAATGGCAAAAGCCCTAAGCGGTTACCCGGCTGGACAGCTAATGGTGTCCAGAGACGCTGGGAGTGCCGAATCAATCAAGGTCCAAGCCCAAGTTGTCAAATTCTTCAAGGACCAAGGCTGGTCAGTGAAAACCGGCGCTACCATGGGTATATCGAATCCGCCGCCAAGCGGGATTGTCTTGTTTTGTCGAGAGCCGGTAGCCCTCACAATCAATATGCCGGCGGTACGCGCCGCGCTGGATGCAGGCGGGGTTCCATATGAGATGCGGTTTACTAAGCCGCATCCGCAGGTCGAGGCCTTGCAATTGAATTTCAGCGACGCAGAGGACGGTTTTTGGCCGCGTTAGCAGGACGAACGGTTCTGAAAATCGACTGAGACGAGCCACTGAAGAACCCCGATAGATGACGATCACCGGCAGGTAAATTGCCCGGACGAGCAGCGCCGCGATGTCGTGTAGCGGGCGTCAGGACGGATCCAGATGGAACCGATCCTGAACAGATCGTGTAAAACTCGGTGTAAAACCGCCTGTTTTGGTCACTTGCGAAATCATCTCAAACCCTTGCAGCGCAAGGTGGAGCGGGTAGCGGGAATCGAACCCGCGCGTTCAGCTTGGGAAGCTGACAGGCTACCATTACATCATACCCGCGCAACAGCCTCGTTACCATGATGGCCCCGCATCTAGCAATCGGCGATACATTGAAAGCCGAGAGCCATCCACCGGCGCTTTGACGCCGCGCCACAACATGGTAATGGCTCAGGGGTTAAGGGTGGGGACCCAGCTTGGAAATCAATGTTCGGAAGAGGAAGCGAGCCTCTCGCTCCGGAAAAGCCTTTGCTGTGGAAGATCTCGGATTCCTGCTGAGGCTTCCTGTTTTTGTATTCGTCTCTCTTTTCGTGCCTGAGAAGAGATGGCGCAGTGTCTGCCTTTGGCTGGAGCGGCTGAAACGGGCGCCTGAGTCTCGGCGCGACGTTGGTGACCAACCGGATCTTGCCGCCTTTGGCATAGCCGGCCGCGAGGACCGGCTCCGGGTCGACGCGATGCGCAGCGAACACAACATCCAGATCGTCCGCGAGTGGCTCGTCGGCTGGCGACCCGAGATCGAACTCCTCGGCGCCGAGCATCTCGATGCGGCGCGCGAACAGGGCCGTGGCGCCGTCCTGTGGATTGCGCATTTCGCCTTCAATGCGCTTGCGGCGAAGATGGTTTTCGCCAAAGCCGGCTTCGATGTCTTCCATGTCAGCAGGCCCGAGCACGGTTTCTCGAAATCGCGCTTCGGCATCCGGTTCCTCAACCCGATTAGAACCGGCGTCGAGCTCAGACATGCCGCGGGCCGTATCGTGATCGACCGCGCGAATCCCGCCGCCAGCATGAACGAGGCCAGGCGGGTGCTTCGCCAGGGCAAGTTTGCGTCCATCACCGCTGGCGCCTGGGAGGGTGAGTTGCTCGTGCGTGCGCGAATCGGCCAGTCGGTCATTGAATTTGCGGGCGGCGCGCCCCGGTTGGCCAGGATCGCCGGCGCTCCCCTGCTGCCGGTCTTCGTCGTTCGTGACGACAGCACAGGCAAGATACGGGTGACTGTGGAAAATCCGATCGATCTTGATCGCAGCCAGGACAAGGCCGAACTGATCCAGAGCGCCGCGCAAGACTTCGCCGATCGGCACCTGGCCTATCTGAAGGCCAGTCCCCACCAGTGGCGCGACTGGGGCAAGTTGAAGGCTCACCAAGGCACCTTGATCGAGACGGAAGCCGGATGCCTCTCTTCAGCATTCTGATCACCGACGACGGCACCGAGCACCTTTCCGGGCTCGTTGCCGAAAACATCCACTCGCTCACGGCTGCTCATCCGGGCGACGAGCACCGCCTGTTCCGGGAAGCGGAGTTGGCGGAGTTCATTTCGACGCATTTCGGAGCAGAGGTGCTTTCGGCTTTCAGGACGCTGCGACCTTATTCATACAAGGCGGACCTCGCCAAATATTGTCTGCTTTATGAGCAAGGCGGCCTTTATGCCGATCTTTCCTATTTCTTCCTGCGCGGAGTGCCTCGCGCCGATGGAAAATTGTCGATCTTTCGCGATTTCCTCAGCTCGACCCCGTGGGACACCAGCATCGGGGTTGTTGCCGCGCCGCCTCGCCACAAGGCGCTCGCCAAGGCGATCGAGCTTGTCTGCGCCAATGTGAAACGGGAATATTACGGGCCGACTGCGCTCTGCCCCACAGGCCCGACCTTGTTCGGCAAGGCCGTCGCGCTGACCTGCGAACCGGAAGACCTCATCGTCGGCGAAGCCCTCAGGTCTGTGCCATCTGCCGCGCCTCTTCAGCCGTCCGCGGATTTCGGCCATTGCCTCAGCCATGATGGCGAGCCGGTCGCGATCAAGCGTAAGCGGGGCGGCAAGCCGATATCGCACCTCGGTATCGGCGGCGGCAACCGCTACAACAGGCTGTGGCGCTCCAGGGAAGTCTACCGCGACCGGCCGCTTTGGGCCCGCATCTTCCGGTGGAGAATCTGACCGAGCGAGCCACGTGTGCCGGCCGGATCGGGCTATCAAGGCCGCCGGCACAATAGCTTCGCGCGCGGCCTTCGGCTTGATGCCGGGTATCCGAGTGCGTATTTCTGAGGTCGCGCCCCGAATCGGGCAGCTCGAACCGGAGAACGGCCTTGTCCGCACTGACACGCTTTCTCGGCGATACGCCACTCAGGGTGCTTGTGAAGCTGCTGGTGGTTTCCTTCCTTGTCGGCCTCGTCATGCACGCTTTCGGCTGGTCGCCGATGGACGTGCTCTACGGCATCCGCCAGTTCTTCATCGACCTGTGGAATCTCGGCTTCCATACTCTCGACCGCTTCCTGGGCTATATCCTGCTCGGCGCCGCGATCGTCGTGCCCGCCTTTATCCTGCTCAGGATTGCGAGCTACAGGAAGTAGCCTGGCGAGCGTCAGGCATACGCGGCCGCGACCTCGAACAGAATGGCGTGGCGCGCGGCAAGCGCCGGCACGTCGCTCGAATAGCCGCCGCCGATGACGCCGCATAGCGGGACGTCGGCCTTGCGGAAATGGCTGATGACCAGCTCCTCGCGGCTGCGCAGGCCGTTGTCGGTCAATGTCAGCCGGCCAAGCCGGTCCTCGGCATGGACATCCACGCCGGCATTGTAGAACACGATGTCCCAGCGCCGCCTTGCGCAAAGCTCTGGAAGAATGGCGCCGAGCCGGTCGAGATAGGCAGCGTCGCCGGTGCCGTCCGGCAGCGCGATATCGACATCGGAGGCGATCTTGCGCGCCGGATAATTGCGTTCGCCATGCATGGAAAAGGTGAAGGCGCGCGGCTCATCCTTCAAAATGTCCGCCGTGCCGTCGCCCTGATGCACGTCGAGATCGACGACCAGGATGTTTTCGACGGCGCCCTCCGCAAGCAGGACCAGGGAAGCCACGGCCACGTCGTTGAAGGTGCAGAAGCCCGCGCCTTGGGCACGCCTGGCATGGTGGCTACCGCCGGCGGCGTTGCAGGCTATGCCGTGTTTCAGCGCCAGCCGCGCCGCCAGCACCGTGCCTGCCGTTGCTAGCTGCGCTCTCAATGACACGCGCTGGCTGACCGGGAAGCCGATCTCGCGCTCGATCTTTTCAGGCACCTCGCAAGTGAGCACCTGGTCGACATAGCCGGCCTCGTGCGCGAGCTTGAGCCACGCCGCCGGCGCCCGTTCCGGCATCGAAAGCGCTCCCGCTGCTGCCAGCCCGCGGCTGTGCAAAGCCTCCATCAGCAACGGATATTTGCTCATCGGAAAGCGGTGATTGACGGCAAAGCCGGCGTCGTAGTCGGGATGGTGGACGATCTGCAAAGGCATGATGGGGCGGCCTGCGCCAGAGCTGGAATTCGGTTGGCCGTCACCCGATGGCGATTGCGCGGCAGCGGCAAACTGGGGCACATCGGCCGTTCTAGCAAGCCGCAATGAGCAAGGCAGCAATCCTTGGACAAGGGTGCGACCCACATCAACGCCGGGACCTTCATCGTCACCAACCGGTCGGTGCTGGCGATCGCGGTGCCGATGACGCTTGCCTATCTGACGACGCCGCTGCTCGGCATCGTCGACACCGCGGTGATCGGGCAGTTCGGCGATGCGGCTCTTCTCGGCGGACTGGCGGCAGGCGCGCTGGTCTTCGACGTCGTCTTCACCACCTTCAACTTCCTGCGCTCCGGCACCACCGGCCTCGTCGCTCAGGCTTTCGGACGCGGCGATCCGCTGGAGGAGCAGGCGGTGCTCTGGCGGGCCGTGCTGATCGCGGTCGTCGCCGGCGTGGTGCTTGCAGCACTTGCGCCGCTGTTTGCGGTAGGCGGCCAGTGGTTCATGGGCGCCGAGCCGCGTGTCAGCGCGGCGATGTCGGTCTATATCCGCATCAGGCTCATTGCCGCGCCCTTCTCGCTCATCAACTATGCCATCTTGGGCTACGTGCTGGGGCGTGGCGAGGGTGGGATAGGGCTGATGCTGCAGGCCGTGCTCAACGGCATCAACATCCTGCTCTGCTTCCTGCTCGGCCTCGAGCTCGGCTGGGGCGTGGCGGGCGTTGCCTGGGCGACCGTCACCGGCGAGTTCCTGGCCATGCTGCTCGGCCTTGCCATCGTGCTGAGGCGATTCCGCAAGCTGGAGCGGCCGTCGCGCCGGCGCATCCTCGACCTGCCGGCTTATCGGCGCATGCTGTCGCTCAACCGCGATATCATGATCCGTTCCTTCTCGCTGCTTGCCGCCTTCGCGCTGTTCACCAGGCAGGGCGCGCAGTTTGGCACGGTGACGCTCGCCGCCAATGCCGTGCTGATGAACTTCTTCCTCGTCGCCGGCTATTTCCTGGACGGCTTTGCCACCGCAGCCGAGCAATTGGCAGGCCGCGCCATCGGCGCGCATGCGGCCGCTCCTTTCCGGCAAGCCGTCCGGCTGACGCTGATCTGGGGCGTTGGCCTGGCGGCGGTCGCCAGTCTTATCCTGCTGACGGCCGGCGCACAGCTGGTGGCGATGGTGACAACCGCTCCGGAGGTCCGCGCGGTCGCCGACACTTATCTGCCCTGGGCGGCCTTCACCGCGCTGAGCGGCGTGCTCGCCTTTCAGATGGACGGCGTCTTCATCGGCGCCACCTGGTCGCGCGACATGCGCAACATGATGCTCCTGTCTTTCCTGGCCTTCGCCGCGGCACTGATCACGCTGGCACCCGCCTTCGGCAACAACGGCCTATGGGCCGCGCTGCACGTCTTTTTGCTGGTGCGGGGTTTCAGCCTGCTTGCGGTGCTGAGGCTCAGGATGCGCACGGCATTCAGCTGATCGGCTTTGAAGCCCAGCGCTCGCAAGCCGAGTCGCGCAAATCCTGGATCGAGCCAAGCCGCTCGCGCTCCACAAACCGCGCCATGCCGGCAACGATGCGGCCGGGCAGCGCCGGGCCGGCATAGATCATGCCGGTATAGAGCTGGACGAGATCGGCGCCGGCGCGGATCTTCTCCAGCGCGGTTTCCGCCGAGTCGACGCCGCCGACCCCGACGATCGTCACTTGTGGGCCGAGCAGCTTGCGCATCCGGGCGAGTACCGCCGTCGAGCGCTCGAAAAGCGGCTTGCCTGACAGCCCGCCGACTTCGCCGGCCAGACTTGCGCTGCGCAACCCGACCCGGGCAAGCGTCGTGTTGGAGACGACAACCCCGTCGATCTTTTTCTCGATGACTTCGGCGGCGATGTCTTCCAGTTCCGCTTCAACGAGGTCCGGCGCGATCTTGAGGAAGATGGGCGGCTGAACCGACGCAGCCGCGCGCGCCGCCACCACGCGCGACAGGAGTTCGCCCAGTTGCTCGCGCGCCTGCATGTTGCGCAGGCCCGGCGTGTTGGGCGAGGAGATGTTGACCGTCAGATAACTGGCATGGGCCGCGAAGCGGGCGACGCCGCGCTCATAGTCGGCAATGCGGTCGGCGCTGTCCTTGTTGGCGCCGATGTTGACGCCGACAATACCCGGCCGCCCTTTGCGCGCGGCAAGCCGTCTTTCGGCGGCCGCATGCCCTTCATTGTTGAAGCCGAGCCGGTTGATCACCGCTTCGTCGGCGGTCAGCCGGAAGATGCGCGGCCTCGGATTGCCGGGTTGCGGCAGCGGCGTGATGGTGCCGACCTCGGCGAAGCCGAAGCCGAGTTTGAGCAGCGCGTCCGGCACTTCGGCGTTCTTGTCATAGCCGGCCGCCATGCCGAGCGGGTTCGGAAAATCGAGCCCGCAGACGCTGACCTCGAGCCGCGCGTCGCGCGGGGGAGGCGAGGCGGCCGGCAGGCCGCAGCGCAAAGCCGCGATCGACAGGCCATGCGCCGTTTCCGGGTCGAACGAGAAAAGCAGCTTTTGGCCGATCCGGTCGAGCACGCTCATTCGTCCTCCAGCGGCGGGAATTCGTGGCCGTCGGCGCCGAGCGGCAACGGCTTCACCCAGAGCACGGCGTCGAGGGCGAGCGCGGCGTAGAGATGCGGGAACAGGGCGCCGCCGCGCGACACCTCGTATTTCAGCGCGTCGCCCAGCTTTGCCGCGTCGACAGCGATGAGAAGCAGGTCCGCCTGGCCGGCGAAATGCTTGGCCGCCGTCTCGCGCACTTGAGTTGCGGTGGAAAAGTGGATGAAGCCGTCGGCGATGTCGATCGGCGCTCCGGTGAAGCGGCCGTTCCGTTCCGCTTCGCGCCACATGGCTTCAGGCGCGATCTTGTAGATAAACTGAGACATTGGCGCGCTATAGTCCGAACGATACATGGGGGAAAGGGTGCTTGCGAACTCTTCCCCATTTCAGGCGCAAACCTGTGATATTGTTCGCACAACGGCTCATGGAGGATAACATGCGTCTGCAGCACATTCTAATCCCGGCGGCGCTTTGCTCGCTGGTCGCCGCATCGGCCTATTCCGAGGAGACGGACCGCTATCGGCTCGAAAAGTCCGCCAACGGCTATGTCCGAATGGACACCCAGACCGGCGCCATGTCGATCTGCGAGGAGCGCTCCGGCCAGCTCGTCTGCAAGTTGGCCGCCGACGAGCGCTCCGCCTTCCAGGACGAGATCGACCGGCTGCAGAGCACGGTGAAGGCACTCGACGAGCGCGTCGCGAAGCTCGAGAACTCGCTCTCGGCCCGGCTGGAGTCCCAACTGCCGAGCGAGGAGGATTTCAACAAGACGATGAGCTACATGGAGCGCTTCTTCCGCAGCTTCATGGATATCGTCAAGGACATCGACAGGCAGGAAGGCGACGGTGCCACGAAGCCCAGCCCGCAAAAGACCTGAGCTCCCGGGAAAAAGCCTGCGCGCGCGGCCTTTGCCGCTTGAAAACGCGCCGCGCCGCCGCATAATCGTTCCGATCCCGTAAGAAAGCACACAACCGGCGATGGGATCCGGGGAGGAATATTTGCCGTCGGGCCACACTTTCGTCATTGCCGACGACCATCCGCTATTTCGCGGCGCGCTAAAGGAAGCGCTGGCCGGCATAGGCGACGTTGCCGCCATCCATGAGGCCGGCGATTTCGAAAGCGCCAAGGCGCTGGTCGTCGCCAATGAAGACATCGACATGGTGCTGCTCGATCTGTCGATGCCGGGCGCCAGCGGCCTGTCCGGACTGATCTCGCTGCGCGGCATCCATGCCTCGGTGCCGCTGGTGGTGGTGTCGGCTCATGACGATCCAGCCACCATCCGCCGCGCGCTCGATCTCGGCGCGTCCGGCTTCATCTCCAAATCGGCAAGCATGGAGGAGATACGCAGCGCCGTCCTGACTGTGCTTGCCGGCGATATCGCAGCACCCGCCGGCATCGAGCTCGGCGTCGAGCGCGACCCGGAGATTTCCGATCTGATCAAGCGCCTGCAGGCGCTGACGCCGCAGCAGACGAGGGTGCTCGGCATGTTGGCCGAAGGCCTGCTCAACAAGCAGATCGCCTATGAGCTCGGCGTCTCCGAAGCCACCATCAAGGCGCATGTTTCGGCTATATTGCAGAAGCTCGGCGTCGACAGCCGCACCCAGGCGGTCATCCAGCTTTCCAAGATCGGCGGCGACCCGCTGCAGCCGGTGAGCTGATCATTCCGCCGCGGGCGCCAGTGCCCTGACCCTTGCCATCATCGAGCGCAGCACGGCAGGCTTCAGCGGCTTGTTGATCACCGGCACATCAAGCAGACCAGCAGCAGTGCGCACCTCGCTGGAGCGGTCTGCGGTGACCAGCACGCAGGGCAGATCCTTGCCGTAGGTGGCGCGCAGCCTGGCGATGGCGTCGAGCCCGGTACCCCCGTCGAGATGATAGTCGGCGAGCACCACATCCGGCCTTGCCGCACCCGGGCGCATCAGGTCCTGCGATCCCGAAGCGGTCTCGACGCTGCAGCCCCAGCCTTCGAGCAGCAGGCGCATGCCGTCGAGGATGCGCGCGTCATTGTCGATGCACAGCACATTGAGTCCGGCAAGTGAGGATGGCGCGCGCGCGGAGGCCTTTCCCGTCTCGCGCGGCGGCGCCGCGATCGCGGCGACCGGCAGGATGACGGAAAAACGCGTGCCCTTGCCGGGGCTGGAGAAGATGCGGATCTCGAGCCTGAGAACCCTGGCGATGCGGTCGACGATGGAAAGGCCAAGGCCAAGGCCTTCGGCCTCGCGAGCGCCCTCGTCCAACCGGGTGAATTCGTGGAAGACGGTGTTCAGCTTGTCAGCGGCAATGCCGATGCCGGTGTCGATCACCTGGATCTCGGCCAGCTCGCCGCGCCTTCTCACGCCGACCAATATGCGGCCTTCGCGCGTGTATTTGATCGCATTGGAAACGAGGTTCTGGATCAGCCGGCGAAGCAAATTGCGGTCGGTCATCACGCCGAGCGACGACGGCATGATTTTCAGGCCGAGCTTCTTTTCGGCGGCGAGCGGGCGAAAATCGTTGCCGATCTGGCCAAGCAGCCCGCCGAGGCTGAAGGCGGTGTCCTCGGGCTTCAATGCGCCGGCGTCGAGCCGCGATATGTCGAGCACCGCGCCGAGGATGGTCTCGACCGATTCCAGTGAGGATTCAATGTTGGTCGCGGCCCTGCCGGCGGGCCCCTTGCCGGCCTTTTCGATCAGCGAGGAGCAATAGAGCCTGGCGGCGTTGAGCGGCTGCAGGATGTCGTGGCCCGCGGAGGCGAGGAAGCGCGTCTTGCTGAGATTGGCCTCCTCGGCAAGCATCTGCGCCTGCGCCAGCTCCTCGTTGACGCGGGTGAGCTCGGCGGTGCGGCTCCTGACCCGCTGCTCCAGCGATTCATTGGCCCGCTTCAGCGCCAGGTCCTGCTCGACGCGGCCGGAAATGTCGGCATAGGTGGCGACGATGCCGCCGTCGGGCATCGGGTTGGAACGCAGCTCCAGGATGCGGCCGCTGGTCCTGAGCTCCATCTGCCAAGGACCGACGAAGCTGGTCAGCCGGTTGAGCATCGTCACCCGCTGGTCGGCGGCGATATCGCCGCGCTCGGCCAGATGCCGCAGGATCTGGTCGAGCGACACGCCCACTTGGCCCATCTCGTCAGGCAGATCGAACAGCGCCCGGTATTGCCGGTTCCAGCAGATCAGCCGCAAATCCCGGTCGAAGACGGTGATGCCCTGCTCCATCTGGTCGAGCGCGATCTGCAGCAGGTCGCGGTTGTGCTGCAGCGCCTCGGTGGCGTCGTCGAGCAGCCGGAAGGCATCCTTGGAGTCGCGGTCGTTGCGGCGGAACAGCAGCGACAGGATCAGCCGCGCCGACGACGACCCGACGGCGCTCGCCAGCAACTGCTCCGAGAAACGGATGACGTCCATGCTGGCCTGTTCCTTGCCGTGCAGGGAGACGTTCGCGTTCTTCTCGAAGGACTGGAAGGAGCGCTCGGTGCGCTCGACGCCGAGATAGCGGGAAATCGTATCCTTGAGGTCATTGACCGTGACCGCGGTGCGGAAGCGGCGCAGGCTTGGCATCGGCCCCGCCTCGCGCGGCACGAAGATCGCCGCCTGGATGCGCTCCAGCGGCACCGATGCGCGGGACAGCGAACCCATCACGAAGAACAGCGTGTTGACTGACAGGCTCCACAGCACGCCGTGGTTCAGCGGCTCGCCGAGGGTGCCGAACAGCGCCTGGGGTCTCAGCGCCTCGAAGCCGAACAGTCCATGGACGACAAAGTCGGAGCCGGGACCGACGAGGGAAGGGAGCAGCAGCGTGTAACCCCAGACCGCGATGCCGGCGACCATGCCGAGCGCGGCGCCCCGGCCATTGGCGCGGCGCCAGATCAGCCCGCCGACCAGGGCGGGCGCGAATTGCGCGATCGCTGCGAAGGACATCAGCCCGATCGAGGACAGCCGCGCGCTGTTGGTGCTCTCGCGGTAATAGAGGAAGGCGATGAACAGCATGATGAAAATCGACGCTCGCCGAACGTTCAGGATCAGCGTCGACCAGTCTTCGTTCTCCGAAGAAGTGGTCTTGAGCAATCGACGCACGAACAGCGGGATGACGAGGTCGTTGGAAATCATGATCGACAGCGCCACGCTCTCGACGATGACCATGGCGGTGGCCGCCGACAGGCCGCCGATGAAGGCGATCATCGCCAGCACGTCGTGGCCGCTGAATAGCGGCAGCGACAGGACGTAGAGGTCGCTGCTGGTCCTTGCGCCGACCAGCGACAGCCCGGCAAAGGCGATCGGCAGGACGAAGAGGTTGATCGCCACGAGATAGAGCGGAAACACCCAGGTCGCGGTGCGCAGCTCGGCCTCGCTGCGATTCTCGACGATGGTGACGTAGAACTGGCGCGGCAGCATCAGGATGGCGAAGCCGCTCAAGGTCGTCAGCACCAGCCAGGTGACCAAGGACGTGTTGTAGCCCATCGCCTGGCGCACCTCGGCATTCGCCCCGAGCGTCGCCAGCATGTCGCCGGGGCCGCCGAAGATGAGAAACGTGACCATAAGGCCTATGGCGAGGAAGGCGGCGAGCTTGACCACCGTCTCGACCGCGACCGCCAGCACCAGCCCGTCCTGGTGCTCGGTGGCGTCGGCGTGGCGGGTGCCGAACAGGACCGCAAACAGCGCCAGCAGCATCGCCACCACCAGCGAGATGTCGCTTACAAAAGGATCAAAGGAAGGCGGCGATCCCGTATAGTGCTCGATCATCAGGCTGACCGAGCCGGAGATCGCCTTGAGCTGCAGCGCGATATAGGGCACGGCGCCGACCGTGGCGATCAGGGTCGCGATCGCCGCGACGGCAAAACTCTTGCCGTAGCGGGCGCCGAGAAAGTCCGCAATCGAGGTGATCTTTTCGCTCTTTGCCAGCCGGACGATGCGGTTGAGCAGCGGGAAGCCGAACACGAAGACCAGCACCGGGCCGGTGTAGATGCCGAGGAATTCGAGACCCCGCTCGGAGGAGAGCCCGACCGAGCCGAAGAAGGTCCAGGAGGTGCAGTAGATGGCGAGGCTGAGCGCATAGATGGAGGGCCGTGCGCGGCCGAGTCCGGCTGCCACGGAGCGCCGGTCGCCGACGCTGGCGATGGCAAAAAGCAGCGTCACATAGGCGATCGCGATGATGACGACGAACCAGCCTTGCACGGTTCGAACTTCCTTCCTGACCGGCTGCTCGTCCGGTTATCAAACGCAACCACAGCTTTGACGCCAAGTCCACCGCGGCTTTCGGCGCATAGGTGCTTGGTGACGCCCAGAAGCGCGAACCGGTTAGGCACAAACCGGCGGCTCCGACCTTTTTCCGGTTTTGCAACTGGGGGTTTTTGTTATTGTGGCTTCGGGGCCGGCGCCGGAGAGCCGGGGCGGCAGCGCGGCCCGTTATGGCAAGGAGGGTCGGATGCTGAAAGAATTCCAGGAATTCATCTCCAAGGGCAATGTGATGGACTTGGCCGTCGCCGTCATCATCGGCGCCGCCTTCGGCAAGATCGTCGATTCGCTGGTCAATGACATCATCATGCCGATCATCGGCGCGATTTTCGGCGGGCTTGACTTCAACAATTACTTCTTTGGGCTGTCCTCCAATGTGCACTCGGCCACGCTGGCCGAAGCCAAGAAAGAGGGAGCCGTTTTCGCCTATGGCAGCTTCATCACCGTCGTGCTGAATTTTCTGATCCTCGCCTTCATCATCTTCCTGATGGTCAAGGCGGTGAACAATCTGCGCAGGCGGCTGGAGCGAGAGAAGCCTGCGACTGCCGCGGCGCCGCCGCCGGCGGATGTCCAGCTTCTGACCGAAATCCGCGACCTGCTCGCCAGGAAATAACGCATCCAACGTTCTCGCTGGACCAAAGTCCCGGCCGCTTGCGGCTGGGGTTTTCTGTTCAGTGATCTGGTAAGAGCGCAGCAAAACGAGCACGGATTTGTCCATGATCCTGAGTGAGACCTTGCGCGCAGAAGCCCGTGCTGCCCCCGAAAGCGGCATTGTCGCCGTCGTCAATCATGGCCGCTTGCGCGAAGGCCTGATTCCTCTCTGGGCCGGAGAGGGCGACCTGCCGACGCCTTTCTTCATCAGCGATGCCGCCGCAGGCGGCCTCGCCAATGGCGAGACCTTCTACACCTGGCAGAAGGGCATTCCCGAGCTTAGGCAGGCGCTCGCCCGCTACTATGCCAGGCATTTCGGCCAGCGCTTCGCCGAGGAAGAATTCATCGTCACCGGCTCGGGCATGCATGCCATTCAACTGGCCATCGACGCGATCGCCGGCAGCGGCGACGAGGTCGTCTATCTCTCGCCGGCGTGGCCGAATTTCGCTGCCGCCGCCGGTGTTGCCGGCGCTGTTCCCGTGCCGGTCACGCTCGACCAGTCCGGCAATGGCTGGTCCTGCGATGTCGACAAGATCGCAGCCGCCATAACGCCGCGTACCAAGGCGCTGTTCATCAATACCCCCTCGAACCCGACCGGCTGGACAGCCGACAAGGAAACGCTTCAAGCGATCCTCGATCTGGCCCGCACGAAGAAGCTTTGGATCATCGCCGACGAGATCTATGCGCTGTTCCACTATGGCCACGGCCGCGCGCCGTCTTTCCTCGATATCGCAACGGCGGAAGACCGCATCCTGTTCGTCAACAGCTTCTCCAAGAACTGGGCGATGACCGGCTGGCGAGTCGGCTGGATCAAGACCCATCCGGCGCTGCAGCAGGTGTTCGAGAACCTGATCCAGTATTCGACCTCGGGCGTCGCCCAGTTCATGCAGCGCGGCGCGGTTGCGGCCCTCGACGAGGGTGACGGCTTTATCGTCGAGCAGGTGGAGCGGGCACGTGCGGCGCGCGATCTGGTCTGCGACATCCTGGGTGCCACCGGCAAGGCGCGCTTCACCGTGCCGCAAGGTGCGTTCTACCTGTTCTTCACCGTCGACGGCATCACCGATTCCCGCGCCGCCGCCTTCGACATCGTCGACAACGCCAATGTCGGCCTGGCGCCCGGCACGGCCTTCGGCCCCGGCGGAGAGGCCTTCCTCAGACTGTGCTTCCACCGCCGCCTCGATCAGCTCGAGCAAGCGGCAAATCGCCTGGCGAAATGGATGAAGACGGTGTGAGACGGGCGGCTTCAGCCGCCTGACTTCGGCACCAGGAGTGGAATAACCCGGTCGCTCTTGGCGACGGCCGGGCGGCCGGAGGCGGCATAGGGGATGCCGAGCGCGTCCCAGGTCTCGACCAGCG
>NZ_RZTV01000174.1:0-296 GCF_003997555.1 Mesorhizobium sp. M1A.T.Ca.IN.004.03.1.1
GGCGATCGTCAGATAGACGTGCAGGGGATCGGCGGTCTCGATGAAGACACCCTGTTTCTTGCCCTGCTCGAGCACCTGCGACAGCTCGCCGATCAGATGCGAATGCAGCTCCTTGAGCCGGACGGATTGGCGCAGCCACCGGGCGCGGTGCCGGTTTTCGGTGCCGAGCAGGCTCAGGAATTCCGGGTGCTGGAGGAAATAACGCCAAGTGAAGAGCGCGAGTTCGCCGATGCCTTCTTCGGGGCTGCGGTCGCCGATATGCAGCGCGCGCTCGGCCGTGCGGATGCCGACATAGG
>NZ_RZTV01000175.1:0-295 GCF_003997555.1 Mesorhizobium sp. M1A.T.Ca.IN.004.03.1.1
CAGGATCGCGCCGGCTGAAGGTAAAAAACTTCCCATCCCAGGATTTCCAGTAAGTCATATACCACGATTACCGAAGGCATGCTCTTTCGATTTCCGGCCTGCTCCGGCATTATTTTTCCGGCATGTGCGCGCGACAAAGAGACCGATGGTTTTCCATCGGTCCCGTCAAAAGCGGCAGGCACAACTGCCTTGCCCCTTGCTTCAGGCGGCCTGGATGGATTTGATCCTGTCGATGCCGCCGACAACAGGCGCGAAATCGTCCCATACGCCCTGGGCGCCCTTCTGCCATTCGTCG
>NZ_RZTV01000176.1:0-294 GCF_003997555.1 Mesorhizobium sp. M1A.T.Ca.IN.004.03.1.1
CGGTGACCTACAACAATGACGGCACCTTCACCTATACGCCGGCCGCCGGCGAGCAGGGCACGGTGACGTTCCAGTACCAGATCGTCGACGGCGACGGCGACCCGTCGGTGGCGACGGTGACGATCAACCTGCTGAACGACTCGACGCCGACGATCGGGATCGCCGCGGGCTCCGACACCAGCGTCAACGAAGCGGGCCTTCCGGCGCGCGGCGGCGAGCCCGCGGGTTCGGGCGAGATCGCCGACGGCAACGGCGCCAACAACAGCGACCCGAGCGAGACGGCGACCGGCGCGC
>NZ_RZTV01000177.1:0-294 GCF_003997555.1 Mesorhizobium sp. M1A.T.Ca.IN.004.03.1.1
TGCGCCCAGGAGCGCATCATCGTCTCGACCGCGGCCTTTGAAGCCGCGTAGGGAGCCCAGAAGGCGCGCGCCGAATGGGCGGAGGAGGCGGACATGATGATGGCGCGGCCGGCGTCGGAAAGCCTGAGCAGCGGGTCGACCGAACGGATCAGGCGCCAGGTCGCGGTGACGTTGATGGTCATCACCTTCTCGAAGGTCTTTGCCTCGACATGGCCGATTGGCGAGATCACGCCGAGGATGGCGGCGTTGGCCACCAAAATGTCGAGCTTGCCCCAGCGCTCATGGATCGCGCCG
>NZ_RZTV01000178.1:0-293 GCF_003997555.1 Mesorhizobium sp. M1A.T.Ca.IN.004.03.1.1
CGCTCGCTTTTCGCCTGGCGCTGCGCGAGCTGCGCGGCGGCGTCCGCGGCTTCTACATCTTCCTTGCCTGCATCGCGCTCGGCACCGGCGCGATTGCCGCCGTCAATTCCGTTTCGCAGTCGATCACCGACACGATCGCCTCGCAGGGACAGGAACTGCTGGCCGGCGACGTCCGCTTCGAACTCAATAACCGGGAAGCCACGCCTCAGGAAATAGGTTTCCTCGAAGGCCTCGGCAGCGTTTCGCTGTCGACAGGGCTGCGCTCGATGGCGCGCAAACCTGACGGTTCCGAT
>NZ_RZTV01000179.1:0-293 GCF_003997555.1 Mesorhizobium sp. M1A.T.Ca.IN.004.03.1.1
GACAACCCACGTATTACTGCTGCGCGCGCTCGGCGTGGTGCGCAGATCCAGATTTGGGTTCAGCGGGCGGTTCGGGTCGTTGGCATTATTGGGGTCGTACGTCATGGTACTTTCTCCTCTTTCGGTGACAGAAGAATGCCGAAGTGGGCATTTTGTTCCGTTCTGGGCCGAAGCGCTTGTGCTGATTGGGTTTTCGTACTCATTATTCTCGCTTTACTGGCGCTCCGCGCATTCGCGGGCTTTGTCGCTCACACCGCTTGCTCATCTGCTTGGGGACGACCAGCAGGGACCCG
>NZ_RZTV01000180.1:0-293 GCF_003997555.1 Mesorhizobium sp. M1A.T.Ca.IN.004.03.1.1
GTCCACCCATGTCTCGCCATCGCTTCGCGTCACCCCATCCAGAACGCCACCGCTGAACGAAATATCGGTGTCGACAGACCAGACCCTCGCCGCTCCGACGACATCAAGTCGCGAGGTGTTGTCATCGATGACCGAGTAGCCGACGCCGAGCAAGCCTGCGAATGTCTCCGTCGAAACTTCTACGTCGGAGGCAATGAACCCTCTGGGCGTACCTGCTGAGCCGGAAATTTTGGTGTATATGATGTCGCCGAAAATGCTGTAGCGGTCGTAGCGGGCCTCGGCAATAGCCATGG
>NZ_RZTV01000181.1:0-291 GCF_003997555.1 Mesorhizobium sp. M1A.T.Ca.IN.004.03.1.1
GGCCGCGACGTCCTGCTGATCGACGATATCCTCGAATCCGGCCGGACGCTGCTCTTTGCCAAGGAGTTGCTCTTCGAACGTGGCGCGCGCAACGTCACGATCGCCGTGCTGCTCGACAAGCGCGTCAAGCGCAAGGAAAAGCTGGAGGCTGATTATGTCGGCTTCGAATGCCCTGACTATTTTGTCGTCGGCTACGGCATGGATGTCGCCTATGCCTTTCGCGAACTGCCCTTCGTCGGCGTGGTGACCGGGGACGCCTGAGCTACTGCATAATTCCTTAAATCGGAATCG
>NZ_RZTV01000018.1:0-40233 GCF_003997555.1 Mesorhizobium sp. M1A.T.Ca.IN.004.03.1.1
TAATTTGCCCGTGACCGCGACGTAAGAATCTCATCCAGATTGTCGCGCGCGTCTCATCCTGATCGTCGCGCTATAGCAATCTCCGCAACATAACTTTCTGAAGTCAAATTGCATTCAGGAACGCCATTACACCCTTGTCCTGCTTCCAAGGCCGGTCTGGCCCCGAAGCCGCTGCATCGCACAGCGCCATCGCTTTTGCCTTCATCTCGAGATCGATCTCGGCATAGATGTTGGTGGTCTCAAGGCTGACGTGTCCGAGCCATGCGCGTATGGTGTTGAGGTCGACACCTGCCTGCAGCAGATGACAGGCGCTTGTGTGACGGATCACGTGCGGCGTGATTGCTCTTGCGGCAAGCGTTGGTACGCGAGCCGCGCATCGCTCGACGAGCCGATAGACACCGAACCGCGTATAGCGCTTGCGATGGCGGCTGATGAAGACGGGGTCACCGTTTGCGCGTCCTCGAACGAGCTCGCCAAGCGCCTCTTCCGTGCGTGGCCACAGTGGGCATTGCCGGATTTTGTCGCCCTTGCCGCAAAGGGTGACGAGTGCATGTTTGTCGCGGTGTCGGCCGATCTGGAGATTGTCGACCTGCAGTCTTGTCGCCTCCGAGACCCGCGCCCCGGTGTTGTAGAGGAATAGCAACAAGGCGTGTTCGGCCCGCCCCCGCAGCGTCTGGCGGTCGGGAACCGCGAGCAGGGCCTCCATCTCCTTCCTGGTCATCCACGAGATCGGCTGCGGTGCAGCCTTCTTCGTTGCAATGGAGCGGATCTGCGCACACCAGGCGAGACGGGCGGGATCACGGCTGGCGACGAAGCGGGCGAAGGATCGGATCGCTGTCAAGCGTTGGTTGCGGGTCTGCACCGAACAGCCGCGGTCCTCCTCAAGATGGGCAAGGAAGTGCAGCACGCGTGATGGATGGATATCCTCGACATCTAGGCGGTCCGCTGGTTTGCGGACCTTGGCGCTGATAAATGGCAGCAGCAGCGTGAAGGTGTCGCGATAGCTCTTTTGCGTGTTGCGGGCGAGACAGCGCTCAGTGACGATGTAATCAGCCAGGAAGCGCCGGAGCCAGGGGCCGAGCGTGCGGGGATCACCCATGGTCTCCTCCATTGACGTAGCGGTCGAAGCAGACCGACGCCTCGTGTAGGAGCTCCGGCGTCATGGACAGGTAGACACTTGTGTCGTCCAAGTTGGCGTGGCCGAGATATGTCGAGAGCGCCGGCAGCAGCCGTTGCACATCTGCGCCCTGGCGATACCAGGACGTCAGCCGATGCACGGCCGCGGTGTGTCGAAAGGCGTGCAGACACGGGGCGCGCCGGCCGTCATCCTTGCGATCGATTCCGGTGGTCTCGAGCAGCCGTTTCAATGCATGATCGACATTGTGCTTCCTCACCTGTGTTCCATCGCGGTTTGCAAGGAAGGCGGACGCCATCCCTTGTGGCAGCGGACGGTCCGAACGTCGTTCGGCATAAGCACTAAGCGCGCCGGCGAGTTGCGGAGCGACGGGAACGAGGCGACTTTTGTAGAATTTGGTGTCCCGTACGGTCAGTACGGCATCTGCAAAGTCGACGTCGCTCATGGACAGGTGGAGCGCCTCGCTGGTTCGCAGACCAGCTCCGTACAGGATCAACAGCAGTGTGCGGAAGGTGTCGGCATCGAGCCGAATGGCGCGCTTGCGGCTGATATCGATGGCGCCGAACAGGCGCTCCAGTTCTTCGCGAGAGTAAATGTAAGACGGCGCCGATTGCGGGTCTCTCGGCTCTTCGTCCGCCGACGGCAGCGGCGACAGGGCGGCATAACCGCGGCTGATCGCATACCGGTAAAATCCGGCGAGAGCAGCGTACTTGTTAGCACGCCAACGGGTGAGCGGACCAGTTCCGGCGAGGAATCGTCGCACCTCGCTTTCTGTAACAGCATCGCAGCGCCGGTGCTCAGGAACGCTCTTGCAAAATTGGTACAATGTGTTTGCGCTGGTAAAAAATCGGGCGCCATGGGCTCGCCGCCACGCTACATAGTGGTCGATCGCGTCACGGAGGATCATAGCAGCCCCTCCAGATCAATCTTCGCAACCTCGCGAAGAATATTGAGCTGCACCTTTGCGTAGATTGAGGTAGCTGCGGTGCTTCGATGGCCGAGAAAGTCGCCGACCGCTTTCATCGACAAACCTTGATCGAGGAGGTGTTGGGCGGCGGCATGGCGCAGCGCATGCGGACCGCGGCGTTTGCCGGTGACCCCAAGACTATCGAGACGGGTACAGACGATTCCCTTTATTACTCCGCGGCTAAGCGGCCTGATCGGGGCCTTCATCGTCAGGAACAGCCTCCGGTCGGGGTGCGCGGGGCGAACCTCGCGCAGGTAACGCAGGATCGTCTGCCCCACGCCTGGTGAAAGCGGATAGAGATGCGTACGTCCAGGCTTGGGGCAGCGCACCCGTAACATCTCCTGCTCCCAGTCGAAATCGCCGAGTTGAAGGCCGCTAACCTCACCGGCGCGCAGACCGTAGGTGATCAGCAGCATCAGGATGGCACGGGCGCGCATATCATGAGGGCGGTCGCCCTCAGTAGTGGCGAGCAGGCGGATGACCTCGTCCCGGCTCAACCCTTTCGGAATTGTCTCGCCGGGATAGCGTTGCGGCGGCATGATCCCATCGGCCAAGCCCGGCTTGCACCAGCCCTGCTGTCCGGCGAACCGGACGAATCCACGCAGTTGTTGCGCATAGAGATGGATGGTTGATCGACTGCAGCCGCGTGCGTGATAGCGCGCGACAAACTGATCGATCATGTCGATCCCGACCGACGCTAGATCGACGCCTCTCCCTTCCAGCCAGTCGAAAAAGCAATTGATCGTCCGGCAACATCCTTCGACCGTGGTATCCGCCCATCCATGTTCAGAAGACATGCGCGCCGCGAAGATAGTGACCTCGCGCGTATGGGAGTGGCGTGTCGCCTCGTGCTCCCCAAGCCAACCCATAAAGCGCATCCATCGCTCAGCGTACCCGAAGAATCGTCGACGCGCGCGAGGTCGTGATTTGCGTTCGACGGGTAGAGACCAAAGCCGGAAAGCTTTCTCAACCTTGAGCAAGATCGAGCTGTCGTTGTCGTGCAAATCGAGAATGCGCACCAGGTCCAGCTGGGAGGCGGCGATCTTGCACAGCGTCTCAAGCTTGATGCCGATTTGCTTGCAATGGGCAAGATAGAGGAGCCGCTCCCTGAGCAATGGAGCGGAACGATACCGTGCGATCGCATGCGGTCGGCTAAAAAGAACCTCAAACATAATCCAGGTCTCCTTGTTGTTGGCGCCTGGATCATGACATCGGATGTGCTTCAGAAAATTATGTTGCGGAGATTCCCTGGAATCGCCTGGAACTTAGGGAGAACTGGAGCCTCCGCAGCATAATTCCGTGCGCAACATCTTATCGTTTGGACTAACCCGCTCCGCGACCGCGGAGCGGCAAGGGTGTGTGCCGACCGCGTGATCTGATCGCGTCGTCTGTCGCGCTGGTCGTGTGTCCACAACAAGCTCCAACTGCGTCAGCATGGGGGTGGCTGCTTGCAGCCCATTCCATCGGACAAAGGAGCTTTGTGATGACCCAACTTCGCCAGCGCATGAGCGAGGACATGGAGGTGCGCAACTTCGCGCTCAACACCCAGCTGTCGTATCTGCAACAGGTGTCGCTGTTCGCCCGCCACTTCAGCAAGTCGCCGGACTTGCTCGAGCGAGAGGATATTCGGACCTATCAGGTCTATCTGACCAACGAGAAGAAGCTGTCGCCCGGCTCGATCCACACCGCCATTGCGGCGCTGCGCTTTCTCTACAAGGTGACGCTCGAGAGGGATTGGGCGCCTGAAGAGGTCCTCCCGCTTCCCAAGAAGCCGCAGAAGCTGCCGATCATCCTCAGTCCCGAGGAAGTTCAGCGGTTCCTCGGTTGCGTCCTCGACGTCAAACACCACGCCATCCTGACCACCTGCTATGCCGCCGGCTTGCGCATCTCGGAAGCGGTTCAGCTGAAGCCCGCGGGCATCGACAGCCAGAGAATGGTCATCCGCGTCGAGCAGGGCAAAGGCCAGAAGGACCGCTACGTGATGCTGTCACCCAAGCTTTTGGAGATCCTGCGCAACTATTGGAAGCTGCGCCGGCCAAAGGCGTGGCTCTTCCCCGGCGATCGTGCCGACCAGCCGATCACCAGGGATGCGGTGGGACACGCCTGCGCGAAAGCGCGCGACCTCTCCGGCTTGTCCAAACCGGTCACGCCCCACAGTTTGCGGCACGCCTTTGCCGTGCATCTGTTGGAGGCCGGCGCCGACGTGCGCACCATTCAACTGCTGCTCGGTCACCGCAGCCTCGCGACCACCGCCCATTACCTGCGGATCGCTACCAACAAGGTCTGCGCCACGTCGAGCCCCTTCGAGCTCTTGCCGCGTCCGGCGCCCACCCCGCCGCCGCCCGCCAAGCCTCAGTACTTCTGAGCTCGCGCCGGTGGCCCGCTCGGGGCCGGAAGTGGCGGACATATTCCGTCGCTACGGCGAAGCCTATCGTGTCCAGCATGACGCGTCGCTGTCGACCGCCCAGCGTCGCGTCATGACGGCGATCGAACTGTGCCGGACCGCCGCGCTTGGCGGGCATGTCGAAGCATGTGATCAATGCGGCCACCGGCGCATCGCCTTCAACAGCTGCCGCGACAGGCATTGTCCCCGCTGCCAATCGCTGGCCCGCGCGCAATGGCTGGAAGCTCGTCGCGCCGAGCTCCTCGACACCCAGTACTTTCACGTCGTCTTCACGCTGCCGGAGCCCATTGCCACAATCGCCTATCAAAACAAGGCGCTTGTCTACGGCCTGCTCTTCCGCGCCACCGCCGAGACCCTGCGCATGATCGCCGCCGATCCCAAGCACCTGGGCGCCGAGATCGGCTTCTTCGCCGTGCTGCACACCTGGGGCCAGAACCTGCGTCATCATCCGCATCTGCATTGCGTCGTCACCGGCGGCGGCCTTTCTGCCGACGACAATCGATGGATCGCCTGCAAGCCCGGCTTCTTCTTGCCCGTCCGGGTTCTCTCGCGGCTGTTCCGACGATTGTTTCTGGAGCATCTTGGGAAAGCCTTCGACGCCGGCCAGTTGAAGTTCTTCTCTGGCTTGCAGCACCTGAGCGCGCGCGACGCCTTCCGGCGTTATTTGGCGCCGCTACGAAAGGCCGAGTGGGTCGTCTTTGCCAAGCCGCCCTTCGCCGGACCCGCCCAGGTACTCGACTATGTCGGGCGCTATACGCACCGCGTTGCCATCTCCAACAACCGCCTCATCGACATCGAGGACGGCGCCGTGCGTTTCCGCTGGAAGGACTACCGGCACGGCAATCGGCAGAAGGTCATGACCGTTGCGGCCGACGAGTTCATTCGCCGCTTCTTGTTGCACGTCCTGCCCGAGGGCTTCCATCGCATCCGCTACTACGGCTTTCTCGGCAATCGCTACCGCGCGCAAAAGCTCGCCCACTGCCGCGACCTGCTCGGCATGCCGGTTCCCGAGCCGTCGGACAGTCGACCCGCAAAGGATTACCGCGACCGCTACGAGGATCTCACCGGTCATTCCCTCAGGCAATGCCCCGCCTGTCGTCAAGGTCAGATGATCATCATCGAAATCTTCGACGGCGCCACTGGACCCCCGCCATACTGGGATACGTCATGAAAGAACCGCTTCGCTTTCCCGTCACCGCATCGCAACGAGCCGTTCGGCCCGAAAACCGAGCTGGTCCCGCGAAGGTGCGCGCCGTCACCCCCGGCTGCCTCTGTCGGCAGGGCGCGACGCCGGTCCTCGCTTTGCTGAACCCATATCCGTGCCGCTTTCGGCGCACGCGACCCCTTGCAATCGCGGCGTCCACGACCGCATCCGCGCCCACGCCATGCCTGTTCATCGGCACGGCCTCAATTGAATGCCCATAGCGGCCACCCGTGCCGGCGGCTTAGTCCAACACGTTTTTAGCTCACCGTCGCGATCCACCTCAGCGCGCTTTCGCGACCCGCCGTTCTGCGCGACGCCAAGCTAAAAACGCTCTGCATTATGTTGATATCAACATAAACGATAGAGCGGAAGGTGATCGGCATACTTTGAGACCAGCACCTGGGCGACCGTTGCCTCGGTCGGAAGACCACCCTCGATCAGCCGGGCCGGCGCGGGAGCCTGAACGACCACATCCTCACAGGCGCGGCAGGCATATTTGGGCCGGCGCACGACGATCACACGCAGCTGCACTGGCACGATGTCGAGCCGCTCGCTCACATCCTCGCCGATCCGATGCAAGTCATTACGGCAGCACGGGCAGGCATGGTCCTCGATGTCGACGACCATCTCGACGCGAGGAAGATGCGACGGCAACGCGCCGCGGTTCGCCCGGCGCTTGGCGGCACGCGCCTGACGTTCGCCAGGAGCGGTCTGTGCCTGCTCTTCGTCACCGGCGGCCTCGATCTGTTCGGCCTCTTCGAGCCCCAGCAGCAACTGATCCTCGGGGAGCGTCTCGGCACGACGGCCGAAGCGATGGCGCTGCAATTCCTTGATGATCTGGATCAGACGGGCATTCTCGACGTCGCGCGCCAGGACCATCGCCTTCAGCGCGTCCGGATCGTCGGGAAGCTGGTCAGCCGTTATCGCCATGATCCGGATCAGACCATATCCCGACACCTCCCGCGACAATGGAATCCGGGGTGATTCACTTGGTCGCGGATCAGCCGGCTTGCATCGGAACGCGGGTCTGGCGGGCTTCATGGACCCGCCGCCAGTCGAGACCTTCGAGCAGCGCCGACAGTTGCGCGGCCGTCAGCCGCATCACGCCGTCCTCAACCTTCGGCCAGCGGAACTCGCCGTCCTCCAGACGCTTGGCATAGAGGCAGACGCCGGTGCCATCCCAGAAAATCAGCTTGATCCGGTCGGTGCGCTTTGCCCGGAAGACGTAGATCGCACCGCTGAACGGATCGGCGCCCATCGTCTCGCGCACCAGCGCGGCCAATCCCTCCGCGCCTTTGCGGAAGTCTACTGGCTTTGTCGCCACCATTACCTTGACCGCACCCGTCGGCCCAATCACGTCGTCGCCTTCAGCGCGCGGATCACTGCGGTCACCGTCTTGGTATCGGCGCCACGGCCAACGCGCATGGCGATGCCGTCGATCTCAAGCTCGATCACGCCGGCGTCGCGGACCGCTTTCTGCTTCCGTGGTCGTCCCA
The DNA here is from genome assembly GCF_003997555.1 of Mesorhizobium sp. M1A.T.Ca.IN.004.03.1.1. NCBI lineage: Bacteria > Pseudomonadati > Pseudomonadota > Alphaproteobacteria > Hyphomicrobiales > Phyllobacteriaceae > Mesorhizobium > Mesorhizobium sp. M1A.T.Ca.IN.004.03.1.1. Next base: position 7,207 of record NZ_RZTV01000018.1, read on the forward strand.
GGCGCTTCGCTGCGGGTTCGCTCGTCGGCACGGCAACAACCGCCGGCACAAAGGCAGGAGATTCTTGCTGCACCGAAGCAGCCTGTTTGCGCGCTTCCCGGCGCCAGGCGAAGACCTGTTGCGGTCTGAGGCCATAGCGGCGGGCGACCTCGGAAATGATTGCGTTCGGCTCCAGCGTCTCGGCGATGATCCGCGCCTTGTCATCCACAGACCACTGACGCCGGCCGCCAGCGCCGTTGATCACCTCGAAACGTCGAGGCTGCCGCTCCGGGTCAAGCGTAAGGTCAAGTCCAGACACAAGCCGATCTCCGATCCCATTACAGAACCGGCAACCTCACAGATCGCGACCACTCCCGAAAGGTGGTCCGGAAACAGCGCTTACCTTAATCCTTTCACGCCTATAAGTGGGGCGCGGCGATGAAGGGGGGCCGGGCAGACAGGGCTTGTAGCCCTGTCTGGTGCTCCTTTGCCGATGATCGACGTGCTGCAGCGCTGCGCATTTTTCGACCTGCTGAGAGCGTCGAGGTCCCCAAGCGCTGGAGAGTTGAACTACTGCACCCGGCCATAAAGCAGATTTCGATTGTATTCAGTTAACTGCACGCCGGGCTCTGAATCATAGGCGAGCACCGCTATAATCCGTGGCCGGTCGCCCTTAACTGGCGTCACACGATGCAGTGCATAGCGACCGCGGAAAACCACCAGCGAGCCTGGCTCCTGCGACAAGATGCGCACTTCGTCTCGATACCCATCCAATACGCCATTCACTTTCTCAAAGCCAGAATCTTGATCTGTTCTCGCCATCGGCAAGTACTCAAAGACACCACCTTCGTCGGCAGCCTGAAGCAAGAGAGTTACCGCGAAGTCGGAGTTGTCGAAGTGCCACCCGAGTTCCTGCCCAGTTCCCAGAATATTTACATTCAGAGATCCTAAAGCATCCTCGTATGGATAAAGTTGAGGATAGCCAACTATCTCGGAAAGAAATCTCCTTAGTTGCCGGTAATTGTACAATAACTTGAGGGTGCCGTTGCTCGGTATTTGATCATAAGCGACCACATTCATATTAGTCACTACAGTTCGATTCCTTGGGTGCTCGCCAGGAAGTTCAGGGTCGGACGCCTTCAAGTAGACGTTCGCACGGTGTGGCCGCGCGAAACTCAGAGGGATTAAAGGAGTGACTTCGTCGCGGACCTCTTCTACAGCTCCCGGGCGCAAAAATCCCTCAAGTACTAGCACTCCCGTTTCGTCAAACCGTGCTCGACACTCTTCTACAAACTTCTTTCCGATGAGAGTATCCAACCGATTTATAGGGTATCGCGATAGGTCGATAGAATCCGCTATTGAACAAGCATCCATTTTAGGTCTCCTATTATCTCAGGAAAAATTCGACAATGCTTATGCTGGTCTGCTTTAAGCGGACTGCTTTAAGGGGCATGAACAGCATTCCCGTCCGAGAAGATCGCATCCCGCTTGGGAGTCCACAATGGTTCATTTTTCACCCAAATGTGACTTTTGTTCACAAAATGGATCGCCCGATGCATCCCAAGTTGACTTCTTTGAATGCTCTTCACGTCTTTGAAGTAGCGTCGACGGCTTGCCGTAGACACGCTCGGCCTTGGCCGGCAGCTTCGGCTCGCCCCACTGACCGGCTTCCACGATCACGCCACAATTGGGCAGAGCGTTTGCCATCCACTCCTGCTGCGCGCCAAGGAAGCCTCGATATCCGTCGTATAGCGACTGTCCTCATCGGCCGGAGCAAACAGGTCTTCGATCCAGGCGATGCCATAGGCCTGCGCCAGATTGTCGCCGAAGCTGGCATGCCGGGCGAACATCCGGGTCTTGGTCAGACCCTGCGCCACGCTCCACCACGACACCTGCGGATCGGCCTTGGAGGGCTTGTGCTTCTTCCAGACCTCCTTCTGCTCATCAACCGAAGCCGCCGCGATGGTACGCAACTGCTGTTCGTTGGGAATGTCGCCCTTGGCCATCTGGTCCAACATCGCCGGCAGAACGTTGGCGAGCAGGCGAAGCTTCCGGATCTGGCGTACCGGCAGAGCCAGCGCCAGGGCGATTGCTTCTTCGGTCCAGCCGAGCGCGACCAACCGCTCAATCGCGCGCCATTGGTCGACGGGACTGAGCTGTTCATGAGCGAGCGTGTCGGCCAGCGACCGCATTGCCCCGCCATCCTCGGCCCTCTCGATCACCAGGACGGCGATCTCTTCCAGGCTTGCTAGCGGACCCCTTCATGGGTTGATCGTGGAAGATCCGGAGCTGGACCAGGAAGCCATCTCAAAAGAGCGGGATTGGGTTGCGGACCGAGCCCGCGTGCCGCCCGATCGGCTCGCACATTGAACACGAGCTAGACTTGGCAGATTTCCACCACCAGGTCCCTTTCCAGATGTTCGAGGTCCGAGGCGGGACACGCGCAGCAGCCGCCCGCAGTCGAAGCCGAGCGGTTGTAGTTGTCTCGACATGCATTTGCGAATGGCACGATCGAGCCTATTGCGTGCATCAGCGGATTTGATGCTTCTGCCATTCCGGTTCGACAGGCCGGAATAGCCAGAGGCCACCGCAGAGCGCCGTCAGATAGACAACCGCTGCTGCCCCGAATAGACCCTGCGCGCCGAGCGCATTCATCATGCCGCCGGCGACGACGGGGCCGATGACGGCAGCCAGAGCATAGACAGAGGCAAGGGCGGCGGTAGCCGCCGTCAGCATCTCAGCCCGGAAGCGGTCGCCGATCAGCGCGAGCCCAGCGGTGTAGAGCCCGTAATTCGCGCCGCCCCAGACCAGCATCAGACCGGCTACTGGCCAGAACCCCATACCTGATCCGTAGACCAGCGGCAGGGTGCAGGCGAGTGATAGGCCGCAGCAACCAAGCACCGTACGGCGGCGGCCAGCCCTGTCTAGCGCCAGCCCGATCAGCGGCTGGCCGATCACCAGGCCGACATGGAACACCGCGGCGAGCAGCACCGCCTGCGCGATGTCGAAATCGCGATCGAGCATGATGACCGGCATGAGGCTGATGGCGACAGCATCAATCATCGACGCTATAAAGAGAAAGCCGAAGGCTAAAGGAAACGCCGTGATCGCCGACACGATGTGGCGCCCCGATCCTGGCACGACCAAGCGGCTCACCGGCCGTTCCACCGCGGCGAAAGGAACCAGCGCCATCAGCGCTATCGCGGCGCAACCGAGGAGAAGCGCGGCCGGGCGGTCGGGCATCAGTGCGATCATCGCGGGACCGAGTACGAAACCGAGGGCATTTGCAGCGGTATAGACGCCCATGATCTGCCCGCGCCGCTCTGGCGCCGCGGCCGCGTTCAGCGCCGTTTCGGCGACGATGAACATGAGACCCGCACCGCAGCCCAGAATCACGCGGACCGCGAAGACCGGCCAGAAGTCCCGCAGGAAGGCCAGCGCAACGAGCGCCACCGCCAGCAACCCCACACCTGCCAGCGCCGTCCGACCCGCGCCCAACCGGCGGGCGAAGCCGGGCACCAGCACCACGCCGGTCATGAGGCCGAGGCCGGTCGCTGCCGTATTCAGGCCATTGAGCGCGCCTGACACGCGATCCGATAGCAAGAGACCCAGAAGCGGATAGGTGGTGCCCATCGCGAGGCCGTAGATCGTCACGCCGAGGATCAGTGCGACGATCATCCGGGTTTGGGGGTTCTGCGGTCGGGTCATGGCATCCTCCATGCGATGGGGTGTCCGGGAGATGCCGCGAAGTGAGCTTTCACTCAAACGATATTTTTTACCGCAAGCGAACGCTTTTGTTATGCTGATCTCTTGCGCAAACTGCCGAACCTCAACGCCACCCGCGCCTTCGAAGCCGCTGCCCGGCATGGCAGCTTCGCTGCGGCGGCGGACGAACTGGGCGTCAGCCATGCCGCCGTTAGCCGCCACGTGCGCAATCTGGAGATGGAATTAGGCGTCGAACTCTTCGAGCGTCATGCCCGCCATGTCGTGCTGACTGGCGAAGGCAGTCTTTTCGCCCGCACCGTCGCCCGGTCCTTCGCCGATCTGGCGCTCGGCGTCGGGCGTCTGAAACGGGGCACCGCCAAGGGGACAGTGGTTCTGGATGTGGAAACCGATCTGGCGGTCGTGTGGCTCATGCCGCGCCTGACGGCGGAGGCGCTGGACGCGCTGCGGCTCAACGTCGATCTCCGCTGCCGCCCGGACCCGCCGCGCAGCCTGCCCGGCGATGTCGATCTGGTGCTGACCTGGGGACCGGCGGCGCTGATCGGCTTTCGCTCCGAGCCCTTCCTTGATCTCAACGCGTTCCCGGTCGCCTCGCCCGCATTGATCGCCAAGGGGCCTGATCCGGCCTCACCAGGCTTCTACGCTGCGCACAGGCTGATCCACGAGCGCGGGCTCTACTGGTGGCGGCGCTATTGCGAAGCGGCAGGCGTCATGCTGGACGATGTCGACAACCACCTGTTCTTCAACCGCACGCACCTGTGCATCGACGCGGCGCTCCGCGGTCTTGGCATTGCCATCGGCGACCATCTCTCCTGCGGCCAGCATCTGCGGTCGGGGCGTCTTGTTCAGCTTCCCGGCCCGGTGCTGCCGGGACGGGAACAGTATCATCTGCTGACCCCTGACGCGGCGCACCTGTCACGGCCCGCGCGACAAATGTGCGACTGGTTGAGGAAGGCAGCGCAGAACTGAAAGGGACAGGCTGAAAGAACCCCAGCCAACTCTGGTCTGTCCGCAACTTGGTCGTTTAGCATGGGAGCTTTCGGTGGCCGCTCGCGACCCTGTGCTGCCCTTAATTGCTGCTGCTGGAAGGTCGTGATCAAGCCGCCACGGGGGCCCCCCACCGCACGCACTGCTTTTTTCAAGCGCAAAGAGCGCGTGTTTATCAGGACGGCATCACGTCCGACAGGACTGAGAATCGCCTGGCAGGAGCGCCGCGAGCACAGCCGCCAACAGCCCGCACCCGGCGGAAAAAAGCATGATGGAGAACAGCGCATAGGTTGCGTTGCCCTCCGTCAGGACGGCCCCTGTGATCGAGGAAAGGGCTGCGCCACCCGCAAGGGTCATAGCGCCTGCCAAGCCGGCTGCGCTTCCAGCCAGGTTCGGCCGCACCGAGAGCGCGCCGGCATTGGCGCTCGGCATGGTCAAGCCATTGCCGATGCCGACCAGAATGCAAGGGACGAATAGCGCAATCACATGCCTGACATCTGCGAAAAACAGGACCAGACAAATCGCAGGGCCGGCACAAGCGACGATGCGCCCCACTATCATCATGGTGGTCAGAGGGAAACGGCCGGCGTAACGTCCGGACAGGAAGCTGCCGAACACGAAGCCCGCTGTTATGCTGCCGATGTAAAAGCCAAGCGAGGCCGATGACACGTCGAATATTGCAGCAACGAGTGGAGCGCCAGCGAGAAACGCGTAGACCGCACCGACCGAGAACCCCATGCACAGCGCGTAGGCCCAAAAGCCGGGTGCGCGGAACAGCGCCGGATAGGCGTGGAATTGCTGGACGATGCTGCCCGACCGGGTTTTGTTGGTTTCACCGAGTTCGAACCAGCACAAGGCAAACATCACTATGCCGGCTAGGGCAAGACCCCAGAAAATCGCCCGCCAGCCCAAGGCTTCATCCACCACACCGCCAAGCGCTGGGCCGATCATCGGGGCCAGCGCCCAGATCATCGTCGCATAACCGATCCGGCTCGCCGTCTGCTCTTTGCCGGCCGTATCCCTGATAATCGCCATCGAAATTGGATAGCAGGACGTGATTGCCGCCTGGAGCAAACGGAACGCAAGAAAGGTCCAAATATCGGATGCAAAGGCGCAGCCGATCGACCCGATCGTGAACGTGGCAAGACTGACCATGACGATCGGCCGACGCCCGAACCGATCGGATAGCGGCCCCATGATCAGTTCCAATGCGACGGCCACTATAGCGTAACCGGCTAGTGACAGGCTCACGAGAGCGTAATCGGCGCGGAAATCCTGCGCGATATTCGCCAGTGATGGCAGAAAGACGTTCAACGGCAGCACCGAAAGGGCGCATAGGAGGGTCAACGTCGAAAGTTTAGGCGTGAGCGCTGAACGCCGGGCCGTGGTTGTTGATTTTTCGGGTGTCATTGCGGCCACTTGTATGAGGCCGGCAAAGGAGAGAGGCGTCAGACCCGTCCCTTCGCCGGCATGATCCGGATCAGGTTCAAAGGGTCACTGTGCTGCCTTCGGCCAACAGTATCTCAGCCCCTTGACGGGGCACCCCTCGGTATCTGCCAGGTTATCTTAACCTTGAATAACAAGCACGCCTTATTTGGCCGGGGCGCTGATGGCCAACGACCGCTTTTTCGTCGCAAATATCCCGAAACCTTCGACACGTTTTGCGACTGCAACAAAAAGGTCCGCTTTGCGGGCTTAGCCGCGAGGTGGCGCCTGGCGTCTCGACACAGCCACCGTATCAAGAACCCAGGCCGGGTGGCACCTCTGGTTAGGCTGATGAAAACAAGTCACTTGAAGGAGTTCGCCATGCGCAAGATCACCATGGATTCTCACGCCCTTATTTCAGCACTGCCGCTCGCCTGCCCGACTCGGCCGGGGTCAGCCTTCACCGCCAAACTGATGGCGCGGCGACGTTCCTATCGGGTCAGGCGAAGCTTCTCGAAGGTGCCGCTCATCTCGTTGCCCTGGCCCGGTCAATCGCCCTCTCAGTCTCGCGATTGGCGGAGTTGCTCTTGAGGCGCGCGCCGGCGAGCTCGAGGAGCGCGTAGGCTATCTCGTCCTCGGTCCAGCCGGATTCCGCTGCCCGCTCAGCCAATTGCTGAAAGGCCGGTTCCAAGGCGAGCTGGCATTGAAGGCCACGATCCGGATGGTCGACCGGGCAGCTTGGTTCCACGATCGCAACGCGTGATCGCTTCATTGCAGGCCATGGGCTCTCGCCCCTCTCCTTTTGCCACACGAGGCGCGCCAGCTCGCGTGTCGTTGGTGCGCGCCACGGCAACCGCTTCATCTTGTCAACCAGCCGCTCCAGCGAACCGGCGCGTTCCAACTCCGCAAAGAAATGATGCGGCGTGACGCTACCGAGCCGGTGCATCTCGGCCAGGTTCCACACATACGGATAGTCGACCATGAAATCGGATCGAGGCGAGGCCTTGGACGGTTCAGCCTTGGTCAGGATGCCGCCGCCCACGAGCCGATCAGCCTTCTCGATGATTTGGCGCACCCTCGATTTCGACAGGCTATGTTCCTGCGCCAGGTCGGCGAAACTCTTGCCCTTCAGAAAGCCTTCGACCAGGGCGACATTCCTATGGACGGTCGGGCTAAACCCCCAACAGGCGCGCAGTTTTTCCAGCATCATTCCGTTTGTTCATCCGGTTGTTCACCCCCCTGCAAATCCTACCCGGCCAAATCGGCGCTTGGAAGACCCACCAGCCTCACGTCATGACGGAACAGAATTGGATTCAGGCCGGCCAGTTCGGACGGCGACGGGTATACCATTTACCTATCAGGGGGGCCAATCGGCAGGACGATCGTCCTTTTATTTCATAGAGAGTGTCAACTTTTTGAATCCTGTAACATGCCCCAGGAGTTGCCGCTGAGGCCCGTGGGCCAGGATCGTCTGCTGGTGCCGCCACTGAGCTTCGGGGTTGATATCTGCTGCTGTAAAGGCGTTTTGTGCGGCGACAGGGAATTTTTCTCCGGTACGGGTTCAATTCTCGCAGCTTATGCGCTAAATAGTACATCGCATCCGGAAAATAACTTCTTCGCGCACGTTTGTGCGGAGGCGTTAATTTTGTGACATGAAAAACGGAGTCGATATATTGGAAAATCTTAGCTACGACGTGACTGGCAAGATAAACTTAAACAATATTTATAACAGTCCGGAGCCGACAGCTTACTTTTCAACTTTATCTCGCCTGGGCTATCGGATTCCTCAGGAAGCAAAACCTCGATTTCAACGATTGATCGAAGCACGGCGTAACGCCACCGAATCCGAACCGGCCAAGGTGATCGATCTCGGTTGCTCTTATGGGATCAACGGCGCGCTTCTCAAGCACGGACGTTCGATGGATGAACTCTACCGGCTCTACGGAGCGGCGGCGGCCGACGATCTCGAGGCGCTTCTTCAGCGGGACCGTGACCTCTATGCCGAACCGGCGGATGCCGCGCTCGAAATTGTCGGTGTCGACCCGGCAGATCGCGCGATAGCCTATGCAGTCGATGCGGGCATGCTCGACGCAGGTGTTGCGACCAATCTCGAGAAAAGCGATCCGACGCCAGAAGACACGGCGGCGATCGAAAACGCCGACCTTATCATTTCGACCGGCTGCGTCGGCTATGTTACTGAGACTTCGCTGGAACGGCTCCTGGAAACGAGCCTCGACAGTCGTCCGTGGATGGCGCATTTCGTGCTGCGCATGTTCGATTTCGGGGGGCCGGAAGAAATGTTGGGCCGGCACGGCTATGTCACGGAAAAGCTGGAGGGACTGTTCCGGCAGCGGCGTTTTGCTTCAGCCGAGGAACGGCAGCATGTGCTCGACAATCTCCGCCGGCTGGGGATCGATGCCGCTGGCGCGGAGGAGACCGGCTGGTATCTCGCCGAACTGCATGTCGCACGACCAGAAGAGGTCGCGAAATCTATGCCGCTCGGCGAGGTTCTAAACGGCAGTGCACGACAGATTGTATGAATTTAGGCGTCGCGAGACATCATCACTCACGAGCGACATCGGTTTGCGAATTGCCTTGGCAAAATCATCCATGATCCATTGACATCTTTGTACTATTGATACGAAACCTGGGCCGAGGAACTGTCAATAGGAAGAGAAATGCAATGTGCGCTTAGTCTGTCTGTGGAACGTAGGGGATGAATTGCTCGCGCGGCACATGGGGGAAGGACTTGCCTTCGCCTCTGAGCTCAAAAGCCTTCGACGGATTGGGTCTGACCGCGATTGAAGCGATCCCGCCTGGCACGCTTTATGATAATCGCGACGGCTGGCGGCGATGGTATCGTATACCGCAAGGTACGGCCAAGGCAGAGCCGGACGTCACTATCCGTCACAGGCGACGCGTGCAGCAGGATCTGCGCCGCCTCGTTGGTGTTCACAACTATGCGATCCCGATCAAATGCGACCGAGTTGAACCCTCACCGGAGTACCGAACCTTCCCACTCCCATTTCCTCTCTTCCTAAACCGGTCAATTCGGTCCCACCGTCGCCGATGTCGAGCCGGTGTCTTCATCGAGAAATTCCGGTCGCCTGTTGAGCGCTTCGATCTCCGCAAAATAGAGTGAATGCGTCGCTGTCCGGATAAGAGACCGCGATCTTTCCACGTTTGGCAGGCGTTCCATGACGAACCGGACGGCATTCTTGAGGCTCGTGCCGCGGACGCGCGTCGTCACAGTTTTGTTGCCGTGATTAGGGGAAAGTGTGAAAACCGTCGCCGGCATTTTAGGGTCGACGTGCAGCATCTTCGGACCTTCGTGCAAACTCGAGCGATACGTAGCACCGGCACGTGTCGGCTGTTTGACGCCAGCGAAATCACGAAGAGATTCGACGTGGCATGACGGAGAAGCGTCCACTCATGGAGCCGCCGGTCAGATGCCGTGACTCCGAAACGGATTGCGGCCGAATGAAAGGTGCGCGCTGTCGGATTCTGTGCCGTCAGGATACTTGTGCACTAACCCAGCAGGTCGCCGTCATCGCGAGCAACGACGCGACAGTTCATCAAGCGTTTGGACAAAATGATGCTTGCTGAAACGGTACGGGCAGGCTTTGCGTGTCCGGCTGGCCAAAGCCCGCCAGCCAAAAAGAAAAGGACCGGCGGCGGGAGGTGCTAGCCACCTAGCCCCAGAAGACGGCGGGTGGATGTGCCGCCGCCTTGCCGGTATTTTTCCCATCGCCTCAGACCATGATCCCGAAACGCGGATACCGGTTTTCGGAAAAGATCACGGTCAAACAAGAAAGTCAGGCGACCTTGAGTTCCTTGAAAACCTTCTCGAAGGCTTCCTTGACCGGCTTGGACACTTCCTCGGCGGCCTTGGCAGTCACGGCCTGGATGTCCTGGTCTGCTCGACGGTCATCTCGACGCGCTTGCGCAGGAAGACGGCCTGCAACTCGACGACTTCCGACAGCGACCTCGCGCCAATCAGGGCTTCGAGGTGCGAGAAGTCGGCTTCGGCATTGGCGCGCAGAGCGGCAATCGTCTTGAGCGACAGCTCGTTGCCGGCGGTCCTGGCGGTCTCGAAGGTCGACTCAAGAGCCTTCTGGGTCGTCTCGGCGCCGGTCTTCAACTTGGAAAATGCCTCCTTCGACTGCTCGACTCCCTTTTCGGCGACAGCGCGGAACTGGTCGGTAGCCTTGGACGCGTCGAAGGTCGGAAATGCGGCGTTCTCGATGGTGTCGGTGGTCTTGTCAGCGGTCTTGGACATGTTTTCCATCCTTTGGGTGGACGGCCTTGCACGAAGCCGTCTCCCTTTCAATTACGAAGCTGACGTAACGGGATTATGAACCCCACATAGCGGGATGTTTTTGCGGTCATGCTTTTGTGCATTGCACCATGATTTTTGCCCCTTTTCGCGCATCTGGACACACGTTTGTTTTCGCGGTCGACACCGGTCGCCGGATGATGGAGGTTCGCGGGAGGAGCCTTGAAGGTGGACGACGCAATTTGCTGACTCTCAGCCATCAGCGGAATGGACCGAGACGAGGCTCGCACTTCGCGCCGGCTTGGAAATGACGGCCTTCCGGCGGTCGATCTCTCAGCGTTTGAAAATGTCCTCGCGAGAAATCCCCGCGATCTCCTTGTGGATGCGGATCGTTTCGATCTTCTCGCCCGGCCGCATGATGCCGATCACGGTCTCGATGTCGGGACAACCCTCGTCCCGACAGGCGAGTTCGGTGATCGACACGACGACAGCATCGTCCAAGCTACAAAGCCCGCGCACCCATGCCTTGATCTGCCGGGTCTTCTCCGGCAGCGCACGGCGCGGCGCAAACGGGTTGGCGAGATGATTCATTCTTTCGTGGCTCCGCGTTCCGAAAGGTTCCGTCGCCTCCGGCTGGAGGCGGCACCGACCATGATGCTTCGAGGGCTATGCGTTCACCGCGGTGACGTGATCGAGTTCCGCCCGGCATTTCAGGAATCCGTCCTCGATGATGTCCTTCGGCAGGTTGCGGCCGATGAAGACGAGACGGCTCACGCGCGGCTCATTGGCCTTCCAGGGGCGCTGATGATCGCCTTCGAGCAGCATGTGGACTGCCTGCACCACGAAGCGATCGTCGTCATCCTTGAACGACAGGATGCCCTTCATGCGCAGGACGTCCATGCCGAAACGCTGCGTGATCATCTGCACCCACGGCAGGAATTTTTTCGGATCGAGCGGCTGCTCGGTTACGAGCGAGAAGCTCGTGACATGGTCGTCATGCTCGTGCTCGTGATCGCCATCCAGAAAATCAGGTTCGATTTCCAATACACGATCGAGATCGAAAGCGCCGCGGTTGAGAACCTGGTCGAGGGGGACGTCGCAGCGTGTGGTATGCTTTATCGTGGCCGTCGGATTGATTTTTTGGATGCGGGCCTCGACGGCGGCCAGTTCCTTGGCCGTTACCAGGTCGGTCTTGTTGAGAATGACGATGTCGGCGAAGGCGAGCTGCTCCTGCGCCTCGTGCGCCCGGTCGATCTCGCCGAGCAGGTGCTTTGCATCAACCACGGTGATGATGGCGTCCAGCTTGGTTTTCTGGCGAACATCGTCGTCGACGAAGAAGGTCTGGGCGACGGGCGCGGGATCGGCGAGACCGGTGGTCTCGACCAGGATCGCGTCGAACCGATCCTTGCGCCGCATCAGTCCCTCGATGATGCGGATCAGGTCGCCGCGCACCGTGCAGCAGATGCAGCCATTGTTCATCTCGAAGACTTCCTCGTCGGCGTCGACGATCAGGTCGTTGTCGATGCCGACCTCGCCGAACTCGTTGACGATGACGGCGTATTTCTTGCCGTGCTGCTCGGAGAGGATGCGGTTCAAGAGCGTCGTCTTGCCGGCGCCGAGATAGCCGGTGAGGACGGTGACGGGCGTTTGTTCAGCAGGTTGGGCGGACATGGTCGTCTCCTGGATGTTTCGTTGTGGTCAACCGGTCAAAGCACGCGCCAATTGGGCCGTCCCGACCTGAACGTGTCTGCAACGGCCGAGGCGAGTTGCCTCAACGCCCGTCCGGCTCTGGTCGGCTTGCCGTCGAGAGCGGCTTCAAAGAGCTGCCGCACCGGCTCCGGGTCGATGCCGTCGGTGATGAAGACCAGGCGGGTACAGCGATCCGCGCTTGGCCAGCCGTCGAGAATTGCCGGCGGGTAGACGACATGCTGAACGGCATGAATGACGCGGGGGCGTTCCGGCTCATCGCGGTCGTGCACGAGGCCCTTGACCCTCAGCAGGCGGGGTCCCGCAGACATCGACAGCAGGTCAAGAAACCTCTGGAATGCGTCTCGCGGAATTGGCAACTCGCGGGTGATCGCAAACGTGCGGATCCGTCCCCCGTGTCGTGGGAACGGAGATGCTTCCGGCTGGGCAGTCCCGTTCGAAGGGTGACCGCCATCATCGCGGATAGCGTCCTCGAGCGCGAGCCAGCCGACCACGTCGTCGCCGAGCGAGGCGGGTGCATAGACGCGTCGCTGAAAGAGCGCGGCGAGCTCGAATCCGCGGTGGTGAGCATCGTCGATCGGCGCAGCGCGATTCAGCGCGGCCAGTCGTGTCCTCAGGTTCTCGATATCCCGGATCGAGGCCGGATCGCGCGCAAGATCGGCCTTCGTCAGAACCATGCGATCGGCGAAGGCGATCTGCTTGGCTGCCTCAAAATGATTTTCGATCGACAGTTCGCCCGTGACAATGTCGACGAGCGTGACGACGCCGGCGAGCTCGAAATTTCGAGCGACGAGATGATCGCGCAGGCCAAGGGCCGGCGCGCCACCCGGTATGAGTTGGTTCACCAGGGGTGCCGGATCCGCAAGCCCGGTTGTTTCGACGATGACACGGTCGAAGGAGATCTCGCCCGCACCCGCCAGCACGTGGAGTTGGTGCAGCGTGGAGCGGATATCGCTGCCGATCGTGCAGCAGAGGCATCCCGTCGTGGTGCGGGCAACCTGCGTCTCGCCGACACGCACGAGATCATGGTCGAGTGCGACGTCGCCGAACTCGTTGATGATGACAGCCGTGTCGCAATAGGTCGGATCGGTGAGAAGCCGGTTGAGGAGCGTGGACTTGCCGGCGCCGAGAAAGCCGGTCAGAACGAAGACCGGTGTCTTATCCATGGGCGCAGGTCTCGCACAGGCCCGAGAGTTCGACCGTGGTCGCCTTCGTGCGAAAGCCTTCTCTCGTTGCAAGCCGGCGCAATACGCGCTCCAGCGCATGATCGTGGAATTCCTCGGCGCGCCCGCATTTCTTGCAGATCGCAAAGATCGCATGACCGTCCGTGCCGCACTCGGCGCGCGTGCAGAGCGCGAAGGCGCTGAGGCTCTCGATCTTGTGAGCGGTGCCGTCCTCGATAAGTTGTTCCAGGGCGCGATAGACCTGGAGCGGCGAGCGCAGCCCATCCTCACGCAGAAGCTCAAGCAGTTCGTACGCGCTCATCGGTCTTTGCCCTTGCCCCAAAGCCTCGAGCACCAGCTGACGATTCCGCCCGTGTCTTCGGTTCGTAGCTTCTGTCGGAGCAGTTATGGTATCGCTCATTGTGATGATATAACGTTTTCGATTGACGGACGTAATAACATAACGTAGTCGACCGTCAAGAGTGGAAGCTGAGCGGCTCCCAAGGAAGAAATGAATGTCTGCTTGCGTAACCTTTGAGGACCTGACGCTGGGCTACAGCAGCCATCCGGCGGTTCATCACCTGAACGGGGTAGTCGCCAAGGGGTCACTGACGGCGGTGGTTGGCGCCAACGGCTCCGGCAAGTCGACGCTGATGAAAGGCATCGTCGGTGTATTGAAGCCGATGGCCGGCGACTGCAGCGTCGCGCCGGGCGTGAAGCTCGCCTATCTGCCGCAGCAATCGGAACTGGACCGCTTCTTTCCGGCCCGCGTGGTCGATCTCATCTCGCTCGGCCTGTGGCCTCGGCGCGGTCTTCTCGGCCGATATCGCCCGGAGGACCGCGAAGCGGTTGCAAAGGCGCTCTCGGCGGTCGGAATGGAGGGCTTCGAGAAGCGGCCGATCGACACGCTGTCGGGCGGGCAGTTGCAGAGGGCCTTATTCGCTCGGGTGCTGGTGCAGGATGCCGATCTCATCCTGCTCGACGAGCCCTTCAACGCAATTGATACGCGGACCGTGTCCGACCTCATCGCCCTCATCAAACGATGGCACGGAGAACAGCGCACGATCATGGTGGCCGTCCACGATCTCGATCTCGTTCGGCAACATTTTCCCGAAGCCCTCCTTCTGGCGCGCCGTCCCGTCGCCTGGGGCGATGCCAGAAGGACGCTGACGCCCGAGAATCTCCTGCGCGCGCGGCAGTTCCACGAGGCATGGGACGACGATGCGCCCTGGTGCGCGCCTGAAGTCAGCCAAGGTGGTGATTATGCGCACCACGATCATGATCACGCTGCACAGGGACGTACGGATTTAGACAAGGTCGACCACAGAGGCGCGGCCTGATGTTTCTCTATGACTACCTGATTGCGCCTTTCGTCGAGTTCGCCTTCATGCAGCGGGCACTTGCCGGGGCGCTGATGCTGTCGGTCAGCGCCTGCCCCGTCGGCGTGTTCCTGATGCTGCGCCGGATGAGCCTGACAGGCGACGCGATGGCTCATGCGATCCTGCCCGGCGCCGCCGCCGGTTTCCTGCTCTACGGCTTGCAGATCGTGCCGATGACACTTGGAGGACTGGCGGCGGGCGTAGTCGTGGCGCTCGGCGCCGGCGCCGTATCCCGTCTGACCATCCAGAAGGAGGACGCCTCTCTTGCCGCCTTCTACCTGATCTCGCTGGCGCTCGGCGTGCTGATCGTGTCGCTGCGTGGCTCCAATGTCGATCTCATGCATGTCCTGTTCGGCACCGTGCTGGCGTTGAACAACGATGCCCTGAGTCTGATCGGCACGATCACCGTTGTGACCCTTGTCGCCCTCGCGATCTTCTGGCGCGCTCTGGTGGCCGAATGCCTCGATCCGCTGTTCCTGCGCTCGGTATCGCGCCTCGGCCCGCCGGTCCACTTCATCTTCCTCGGCTTGGTCGTGCTCAACCTCGTCGGCGGCTTCCAGGCGCTCGGCACGCTGCTCTCGGTCGGCTTGATGATGCTGCCCGCCGCGGCCGCGCGTTTCTGGACCTCGCGCGTTGAGCCGATGTGCCTGCTGGCGGTCGCGATCGGTGCCGCCTCGTGCATCTCCGGCCTCCTGCTTTCCTATCATGCCTCGCTGCCTTCCGGCCCCGCGATCATCCTGTCGGCCGGCGTGGTCTACATCCTTTCCATCGTTGCCGGCACTCGCGGCGTTCTCGCCACGCGCGTCCGGCACGCTTCTCACCGCACCGCCTGAACTGAAGGAGTCGATCAAATGTCCGGACTGACAAAGCTCGCCACAGTCTTGAGCGCTATAACATTAGCCCACACCGCAACGGCCTCGGCCGAGAATCTGAAAGTCGTCGCCAGCTTCTCGATCATCGCCGATTTCGCGAAAAATGTCGGCGGCGACCGGGTGGACATCACCACGCTGGTTGGACCGAACGGCGACGCTCACGTCTACGAGCCTAAGCCGGCAGATGCCGCCGCCGTCGCGGCGGCCGACGTTGTGCTGGTCAATGGCCTGCAGTTCGAGGGTTTTTTGCAGCGCCTCGTGGAAGCGAGCCGCACCAAGGCGCCGGTGGTTGAATTGACCAAGGGCGGCGAAGTGTTGCGCAACGCTGAGGAAGAGCATCATGACGAAGCTGCCGAAGGCGAGCAGAAGCATGAGCATGAGGCAGCCGAAGCGGGACACGATCAGCACGCCGATGAGGGCCACGAGCAAGCGAACGAAGAAGCCCACCATGACCACGGCGAGTTTGATCCGCATGCCTGGCAGTCGGTCCACAATGCCGAGGTTTATGTGAAGAACATTGCCGACGCCTTCTGCGCCACCGACGCAGCCGGTTGCGATACCTATAAGGCCAATGCCGAAGCCTATGGCGAGCAGCTCCAAGCGCTCGAAGCGGAGATCAAGGCAGCCGTAACCGAGATCCCCGAAGACACGCGCGTCATCATCACCTCGCACGATGCCTTCAAATATTTCGAGCACGAATACGGCATCAAGTTTCTCGCGCCGGAAGGCGTTTCCACAGAGTCGGAAGCCTCGGCAGCGGACGTCGCAGCCCTGATTAAGCAGGTGAAGGAAGACAAGGCCGCGGCGATCTTCGTAGAGAACATCACCAATCCGCGTCTGATGGAACAGATCGCCTCCGAGACTGGCATCAAGGTCGGCGGTGAGCTCTACTCCGATGCGCTGTCGGACGAAAGCGGCCCGGCTACGACCTACATCGACATGATGAAGTACAATGCGAACACCATCAAAGGCGCCGTCCTGGGGAGCTGAGCCTCCACGACAGGCCGAAACGGCGGAGCAATCCGCCTTTTCTTTGGATCAACACTGTTATGTAATAACGTTAGGAGAGAAACGTGAAGATGAAGCTTGCATCCGCCACGGCCGTCGCGCTGATCCTTTGCGCGTCAGCGGGAACTGTCTTTGCGGAGGAGGTAACCGCCTGGCGCCTGTTCGTCTCGGACCGCGAGGAACCCAAAGTGACGGTTATCGATGCCTTCAAGGGGGAGACGCTGGACACGCTGCCAATCAAGGCGCCTGCCTCCCTGTACCGCAGCGAAAGCGGCCGCACCGTGTTCGCGGTGCAGGGTGATGCGGGCGCGGTCACGGCAATCGCCAGCGGCATTTCCTTCGACGACCATGGCGACATCGATGTCCAGGCGCCGAAGCTGACGGGCACCGAGATCGCCGGCCAAAAACCCTCGCACCTCGTCGAGCATGACGGCGAGTTCGCGGCTTTTTTCGACGGGGAAGGTGTCGCCCGCATCATCTCTGAGAAAACGGTGCTGGGGGGGAGGTCGGACTTTCGCCAAGTCAAGACGGACGCGCCCCAACACGGCGTCGCCGTCGCCTATGGCTCCTATGTCCTTCTCTCAGAGCCGAACAAGGAGAAACCGGATGAGCTTCCGATCGGCATTAGGACCGTTGACGAGGCTGGTGCCCAGGTCGGTGACATTGCCGAATGCCCCGACCTTCATGGCGAGGCCGCTTCCGGCAATATCCTGGCCTTCGCCTGCGCGACCGGCTTGCTCGTCGTCACGCATGGAGACAGCGCGCCGGACATCCGCCATCTGCCCTATGCGGATTCTCTGCCCGACGGCAAATCAACGACTCTGATCGGCGGGCGGGGACTGCAATATTTCCTCGGCAATTACGGTACCGACAAGGTCGTTCTGATCGATCCGACGGCTGAGAGCGACGCCTTCCGGTTGGTCGAGTTGCCGACGCGGCGCGTGCACTTTGCCGTCGATCCGGTGAGGCCGAAGTTCGCCTACGTCTTCACCGAGGATGGCCACCTTCACCAGCTCGATATCGTCGCCGGCAAGATCGCCAATTCGCTCAAGCTGACCGATCCCTATTCGGTGGACGGTCACTGGAACGATCCGCGCCCGCGCATCGCCGTGGCAGGGGACAACATCGTCGTGACCGATCCTCTGGCAGGCAAGCTCCATCTCGTGTCGGCGGGATCGTTCACCAGGACCGGCGAGATCGCAGTGGAGGGCAAGCCCTTCAACATCGTGGCCGTCGGTGGAAGCGGCAAGGTCCACGATCACACAGCTGAGAAAGTTCACGCACATAGCCACGATCCGGCGGTCCAGCAGATCTACAAGGGCTACTTTGAGGACAGGCAGGTGAAGGACCGCGCCCTGTCGGACTGGGCCGGCGATTGGCAGTCGGTCTATCCCTACCTGAAGGATGGAACGCTCGATCCAGTCATGGCGCACAAGGCGGAGAGCGCCGACCAGAGCGCCGACGAGTACCGGGCCTATTACGAGATCGGCTATCGGACCAACGTCGAGCGGATCAAGATCGACGGCGACACAGTGACCTTTTTCGAGGGCGAGAAGCCGCTCGAAGCCCGCTATGTCAGCGATGGCTATGAGATCCTGACCTATGAAAAGGGCAATCGTGGCGTACGCTTCATCTTCAAGAAGGCTGAAGGGGACGCCGCCGCGCCGCAGTACATACAGTTCAGCGACCACAAGATCGCGCCAGAGACCGCCGACCACTATCACCTCTACTGGGGTAATGATCGCGCCGCGCTGCTCGACGAGGTGACGAACTGGCCGACCTACTACCCATCGTCTTTGAGTGCGGACGAGATTGTGCGCGAGATGATGGCGCACTGACCGCGGGCATTTTCTCTCGTCTGCGCCCGGCCGCTCAGGCCGGGCGCTCTCCATCCGCACGTCCGTAGGATCAAAAGCAAGCCATGCTCGACACAGCCAAATCATCGAACCGTCTCCCCGTCACCGTGCTCTCCGGCTTTCTCGGCGCCGGAAAGACAACTTTGCTCAACCACGTCCTCAACAATCGCGATGGCCGGCGCGTGGCGGTCATCGTCAACGACATGAGCGAGGTGAATATCGACGCCTCCCTCGTCCGCGACGGCGGCGCCAATCTCTCCCGCACCGATGAAAAGCTGGTCGAGATGACCAATGGCTGTATCTGTTGCACGCTGCGCGACGATCTCTTGAACGAAGTGCGCCGCCTCTCGGAGGACGGCCGCTTCGACTACCTGCTGATTGAAGGCACCGGTATCGCCGAGCCGTTGCCGGTCGCAACCACGTTCGACTTCCGCGACGAGAACGGCGAGAGCCTGTCGGACGTCGCCCGGCTCGACACGATGGTTACGGTCGTGGACGCCGTGAATCTGCTCAAGGACTATTCCTCGCAGGACTTTTTGCGCGACCGCGGTGAAACAGCAGGCGATGGGGACGACCGCGCGCTTGTTGACCTGCTGGTTGAACAAATCGAATTCGCCGACGTCGTCGTGCTCAACAAGGTGTCCGACGCCTCGGCGAACGATCTCGATCTGGCGAGAAAAATCGTTCGCTCGCTCAATCCAGACGCGGCGCTAATCGAAGTCGATTTCGCGCAGGTGCCCCTGGACAAGGTCCTGAACACCGGCCGCTTCGACTTCGAGAAGGCCGAGCAGCACCCGCTCTGGTTCAAGAAGTTGAACGGCTTCAAGGACCACATTCCCGAGACCGAGGAATACGGCATCCGCTCCTTCGTCTATCGCGAGAGGCGGCCCTTCGACCCGATGAAACTCCAGAAGTTCACCAACAGATCGTGGCCCGGTGTGGTGCGAGCCAAGGGCTTCTTCTGGCTGGCGACCCGGCCGCACCATGTTGGCGAGATCAGCCAGGCCGGCGCGCTCATCCGCACGGGCAAGCGCGGCCTGTGGTGGGCGTCGGTGCCGAAGCATCAATGGCCGGTTCATCCCGAATGGAAGGCCGCAATGAAGCCTTATCTCGACCCCATCTGGGGCGACCGCCGGCAGGAGATCGTCTTTATCGGCTGCGATCCTATGGACGAGGCAAAAATTCGCGCCGAGCTGGATGCCTGCCTGGTAAAGGAGAAAGATTTCATGCCGGGTCGCTGGCGAGACCTGCCCGATCCCTTCCCGACTTGGGAAAGGCAGGCGGCTTGATGGTGCAGCCGCCCGTTCACCCGTGAAGTCCGCTTCCTCCATTTGGCAACGGTTTTCGGGTTAATCCCATGGCGCTTCGCCAGCGTCCTCAGGCTCTCACCAGCGGCGGATCGTGCAGTTCCCGGCGTCCCCGCCTCTTTTTGAGGACCAGCTTTGAACACGGAGAAGTTTGACCAGGGAGAGTTTTCGAAATCGAAGGGGCCGGACATCGGCTGCAATGCCGCTATCCCTACGCCAGCTCCGTTGGAGCGGGAGGTGACCTGGAGCGCTCCGCAACAAGTTCAAACTTGTTATTGTGCAGTGCAGCAACGATATTGCTGCGCGTGCGTTGTGCGCAGTATCGTGGCCATCTTAACGGCCGACCACAAGGAATACTGATTTGCGAAAAATCTCCGATACCATCACCCGCTTTGCGGCATTCCGCGCCGGGCAGGGTTTTCAGACCAATGGCCAAGGCCGCGATCGATTATCGGATCTGGACGATTTCGGGCCCAATCCGGGCGCCTTGCGGGCGAGGATCCACGTTCCCGACGATTGACTGAAGCGGCGCCTCTTGTCGTCGTGCTGCATGGCTGCACGCAGACGGCGGCCGGTTACGACCATGGTTCTGGCTGGTCGCAACTGGCCGATCTGGAGGTTTTGCCCTGCTGTTTCCCGAGCAGCAACGCGCCAACAATCCCAACCTCTGCTTCAACTGGTTCGTGCCCGGCGATACAAAGCGGAACGGCGGAGAGGCCCTTTCCATCCGCCAGATGATTGAGGCGGTTGCCGTCGAATATGGCCTCGACCGTGGGCGCATCTTTATCACCGGCCTCTCCGCCGGAGGCGCCATGACATCGGTGATGCTGGCTTGCTACCCGGAGGTCTTTGCAGGCGGCGCGATCATCGCGGGCCTGCCCTATGGGATCGCAAAGACAATCCCTGAGGCCTTCGACCGCATGCGCGGTCATGGCATGCCCTCGGAACGGCAATTGCAGAAAGCCCTACGCGATGGCTCGTTGAGCTATGGCTGAAACTGGGTGATGACGGTTTGAGAAGGGCGGCGTATCGAGGCGGGTGATGAAGCCCTGCCAGAACCTCTCAAGGAGAGCGATACGCCATGAACGAGACTATCAACATTGTTCGCCTTCGTCAGCCCGACGAAATCGATGATCCCCTGACGGATGTGCTTCGCACCGGCGCGCGCAAATTGCTGGCGCAGGCGATCGAGATGGAGGCCGAAGCGTTTCTTGCCGAGATGCGGGATCTCAAGCTTCCGGACGGACGTGACCGGCTGGTCCGGCACGGTCACGGGCCGGAGCGGAGCATCCAGACGGGGATCGGGGCGGTGCCCGTCAGCCGGGTGAAGGTCCGGGATCGCGGCGCGAACGGTGAAGCGGAGCGCATCCGTTTTTCCTCATCGATCCTGCCGAAATGGGCGCGTCGGACACGAAGTCTGGATGCGCTTCTTCCCGTTCTCTATCTGCGCGGCATTTCGACGGGCGACTTTCAGGAAGCTCTGGCAGCTCTGTTGGGCAAGGAGGCGCCGAACCTCTCACCCTCGGTGATCACGCGACTGACGGCGGAGTGGGGCATCGAATACGATCGTTGGCAAAAGCGCGATCTTTCGCCGCGCCGCATGTGTATGTGTGGGCGGACGGGGTCTACCTGCAGGCCCGGATGGAAGATCATGCCGAATGCATGCTGGTCCTGATCGGCGCCACGCCCGAGGGCAAGAAAGAGCTGCTCGGCTTCCAGACCGGCATTCGTGAGAGCGCACAGAGCTGGCGCGAGCTGCTGGTCGACGTCAAGCGTCGTGGCCTGCAGATCGCGCCCGATCTTGCCGTCGGCGACGGCGCGCTTGGCTTCTGGAATGCGCTCGATGAGCTCCTTCCCGGCACCAAGCACCAGCGATGCTGGGTACACAAGACAGCCAACGTGCTCAACAAGGTGCCGAAATCGGTGCAGGCCGCCATGAAGACGGACTTGCGCGAAATCTTTTCCGCCCCGAACCGAGCCTCAGCCGAGACGGCGATTGCCGTCTTTGTCGAGAAATATGATGCGAAATACGGCAAGGCGGTCGACTGCCTGACCAAAGATCAGAATGCCTTGCTGGCGTTCTACGATTTCCCCGCCGAACATTGGGATCATCTGCGAACGTCCAATCCCATCGAGAGCGTCTTTGCGACCGTTCGCCATCGCACGGTGCGCACCAAGGGCTCACTCTCCTCGAAAACCGCCAGGCTGATGGTCTTCAAGCTGGTCATGGCCGCGGCCAGGACGTGGCGACGACTGAAAGGACAAAATCAGTTGCCTAAACTCATCGCAGGTGCAACGTTCCAGGATGGAATCGAGGTCATTGAACTGAAGCCGCAGAGCGCCGCTTGATCAGCCTCGTCACCCAAATTGCAGCATAGCTCAACTGACTCGCCCAGCCAGTGATCGAAATCCACCATTGCCGGAGCGAGCAACAGAGGCTGCCTGCCCTGTCTCTTATGGTCGCCGGCCAGGCGTTCGACCAATTTGTATCTGTATAGCTTGAACAACGGGATCCAGCGAAGATAGGCGCCGATCTCATCCAGACGCGAGAAAGCCTTCGTCGCAAAGCGTTTCGATTGAAGCGGTGTGATCGCCGCGATGCGCGGCCCGCTTTCACCGACCGCTCTTAGGAAGGCGTCGAGCTGCCTCGCCGCAGGCGTAATCTGGGCGACACCCATCGTCGCTGGTCCACCAGCGCGGGTTTCGAGTTCACGGATGAAACGCGCAGTGCCATTGACGGCCCGCGCCTTTGCTAAGTCGTAGTCGGCGCTCTCTGCAGAAGCGTCACGCGCTCCTTGCAAAACTTGGACTTCTTCATTCGCGGTGGGCGCGCTGCCTGTCCCGAGAAGCCTGGTCACAAGTTCCAGGAGAAAGTCGAGCAGATCGGGATCCTCGATGTCGAGAATCCGTTTCTCGTACTGTTCGGGATAGCGCCGCAGAAACGTCTGCTTGATGAAGCGCACAACGGGCAGGTCGGACGCGTTAAACGCATGACAAAGCGCGTCAATGGAGCGGCCCGTCACCTCCAAATCCGCAGTCGTTCGGCAACCTCCCAACGGTAGCGTTGCGGCCATTCCGAGTTGGATGAATTCCCGCCGCAGCATAACGCTTCTCTTCGTGTGCAGACCGAGCTTAGGGGACGCCGTGCAGGGGGTCCAGCGCCCTACTGCAACGACACTCGACCCCTCATCGGAACGTTATTTTCACCAGTTTCGGATCGTGGTCGCTGACTTTTCGGCTGTCCGGCTGCACCGAATTGACGTGCAGCGTTTTCATGGTGGCCGACTGTCCTGACCCCAGCAGGGTTAACGCGTGATCGAGTGATTGCGAATTGCCGTCAAAGACGTAGCTGATGCGCTCCGAAGGCGGCTCGTTGAGGGCAAGATTCTTGAATTGCGGTTCGCTGCCGGTCAGCAGGAGCAATGGGGTCTCGTACCAAAACGCGTTGAAATCTCCCAACACGACTACTGCCCGATTGCTATCTGCAGGCAGACTTCTAACGAAGTCGCGTACCGCTAGAGCCTGTGCGATACGCGCCGGTTCGGCGGGATCGATTGGTGGTTGGATGGCCCCATAGGCGCCACCGCTACCGGATTTCGACGAGAGATGAACGTTGATGACGGTTACTTCGCTGCCGCGGAACCTGAACGACGCGACCAAGGGCAGACGGCTACGACCGAAAGCAGGTGCATCGATCTGCTTTGGTGTCGAGGCGTCGAGGGTAAGGCGTGCGGAATTGTAAAGGTAGGCGACCCGGATGTTGCCTCCGGGCTGGCCACCTGACGTGTCATCGAGCGGATCGATAGAGAGCGGCTGATAGGCCGGACCACCCGCCGCAACGATTGCGTCGATCAGAAGTTTGAGCGTCTGGTCAGCCGCGACCACGTCGCCAAACTGGCCGCCGTCATTGTCCTGCATCTCCTGCAGCGCCACGATATCGGGTGAGCCGAGGAGCTTTACCACGTGCTCTGCAATCGAACTGAATTTTCCAACTCCGACATCGTCATCCGGATCGTTGATGGGCGTCTTGTCGACAGCCTCTACGATGGGATCCAAATTTTCGACATTGTAGCCAGCGATCGTCACCACATTGTCTTCTGGCGCAGCTCCGATGGAAACGGGCTCCCAAACTTTCGGGTTGGCGCCTGCAGCGTTAGCCAAGCGAATTTCATAAAGTCCGCGGTCGTAGGTCACGTATCCTTCGATACTGGCAAGCGTGTCACCCAGCGCGTGTTGGAATTGCGGCTTCTGAGCGTCCGTCACCTGGATCTGGATTCTTTCAGGATTGCTGTCGCCGGGTGTGGATGTGATGCCGCCGAGCGAGTTCATTCCGGAAGCGCCGGCGCCACCGTCGGCGACGACCCAGAACTCGCCAAAGTCGTTAGTCGGACCAACGACGACCGGATTGTCGATCCGGACGTATGTGCCTTCCAGGCTCTCGTAGAAATCGGCGCCAGAGTTTTGCGGGTCGGCACTGTCTTCCGAAATGAAGAGAATATCGGTCGGCGGCAACCTGCCAGCCGCTCCAATGACCACAGGCGGAAGAGGCGCGCCTGACGAAAGTCTCTCGAAGACGGCATCATTGATGTCTGTTGTTGTCCGCGGCTCATCGTTCTCATTGAACTCGCGAACCACGCCCTCCACACGGACCCGGTCACCGACGGTCAAGCCGGTCGCTTTGCGCCGGACGATGATGCTGTCCGAAGTTGCGTCGTTGCCATCCCCCGCTTCATTTCGAACAATGAAATTGTTGCCGAAAATGTAGGTTACAACTCCCTCGATGATCACCGTCGATCGAGCATGGGGAGAGAGGTGCGTCGAACCCTGAATCTGGGAGATTGTCAGCTTTTCGGCTGCGTGAACATCGGCTGGAACCGCAATGAACAGTCCGGTGGTCAGAATGCAGATCAGGCGGTGCTTCATTTCACCCTCCCCTAAAATCGATGACTTGTGACCATCTCCCGAATTCAACAATAGGATAGAATAACGCTCCCAGCCGCAAGACGATAAAAAATATTAAAGTCCGAAAAACAGTCCGCCCTGTCTGTACAAACGGATCGGAAGAGCCTCACAATGCCATCAATCAGCCTGGCAAGGATCTCACGGATGAAACGCAGCTTGATCGCGGTCCGTCGCGAGTCATCGGAAAAATTTGACCGAGGGATTTCATTTGGTCGGCGGAGAGGCAGCCGTGGGCAGGGCTTGCTGGAGGAACCGGCGAGAGCGCGGCCCGGTGGTAACGCGAGCGGCGATACAGGACGCCCGTATATCCGACGCGGGACGCTTCATCCGGTTGCAGAACCCGAACATGCGTTTCGGCGGCGGTAGGCATTACCTATGCGCGGGACCGGACCTCAACGCGATCCAAATTCCTGTGGTGGACCGCTCGCCGTACTCGTTGCTGGACAAATTCATCATCAACCTCGGGGATCTGCCATGACTCAATCTATGGTGACGAGCGCCATCCCGTTCGCGCTTGGGAAGGCGGATAGTGTCGATGCGCGACTCGACACCTTCCGCCCGCAGTTGTTCGGCAATGAGAGCGCAATCCGTGAGGCGATGCGCGGTCGGCATATCCATTTCATGTCAATCACCGTCGTGCGCGGTGAAATCGGCGAGCCGACCCATCTCGTGTTCGAGATGTCCGGTGACGGCGAGCCCGATGCGGTCATTGCCACGGTAGCGGCGGGGCTGGAAGGACCTATCCGTGAGATATTCGACACAGCCGGCATCGCATCGCATAAGCCGCTGAGGGACCTGCTGACGGCACGCCGGGTGCGCACCGGACAGGGACTGTTCGCCACGCCCGGCCTCGATTTCTGCGGCACGCCCGACATGACGGTGGAGCGGATCGAGGCGGAGTACGCGCTCGCCCGAGATTTGAGGGACTTCTTCGATCGTTCGGCTGTGCAGGGGTCGCCGCTTCATGTCTTCCAGCAGGCAAAGGCGTTCGTCGCCGCCCTGCCTCAACATGTAGCGCTGATGACGCCCGAGCCGCTAAAACGGATCGCCGACAAGGATTCCGAGCGCTTCAGCCTAGGCTTTGTCGCGTGTCTCGCCGGCCGCGGGCTGGTCAAATTCTTCTGGCCGGTGCTGCTCCTGTTCGGAGCGCTGGTCCTGCTGACGACCTATGGCGCCTGGCACGCTGCCGGCACTGCGGTTGGGCTATTGGCGCTGGCGGTCGGCCTCATCGTGGTGGCCGTGGCGCTGATCGCCGTGCTCGCGGCAGTCTATTTTGGCTTGCGCGGTCTCGAAGAGACCAACACTCCATTCGACACCACACTCGATCCCAAGGTCATGGATGCCATCAGCGACGGCGAGAACGTTACCAAGGACACTCAGCAAAACCATCTCGCGGGCATTTCCGTAATGCAGGCAGGCTGGCTGCGCGGGCTCACCTTGCGAATCGCCTTCTGGGTGATCGCTCAGCTCGCCACCCACCGCTTCCGGCCGGGCTTTCTTGGCGAGATCAGCACCATCCACTATGCGCGTTGGGTGCTCCTGCCAAAGACCAACAAGCTGCTGTTTTTCTCCAACTTCGGTGGCAGCTGGGAGAGCTATCTCGAAGACTTCATCACCAAGGCTGCGAGCGGGCTGACCGGTGTATGGAGTAATACGGTCGGGTTTCCGCGCACCGAGAACCTGTTCTTCAAGGGCGCCACCGATGGCGATCGCTTCAAGCGCTGGGCGCGTCGCCAGCAGCAGCCGAGCCGCTTCTGGTACAGCGCCTATCCGCACCTCACCACGGCTCGCATCCGCGTCAACGCCGCTATCCGCCAAGGCATTGGGACCGTCTCCACCGAAGATGAGGCGGTGAGCTGGCTCGGCCTGTTCGGCTCGAAGGTGCGGCCGGACACGCTGATCGAGACTTTCGAGGTTCAGACGCTGCTCTACGGCGGCCTTAGCAAGCACCCTTACGCAGAATGCCTGATGCTGCGGCTGCCGGAGGCGCGGCGCGCGGCGCGGGAGTGGCTGGCGCAGGTCGAGCCGTTGGTCAGCTGTGGCGACGAGCCCCCGCGCGATAAGGTGCTGATCCTCGCTTTGTCCTCGCACGGTTTAGAGCGGCTCGGCCTGCCGCAGGACATTCACGAGCAGTTCCCTACCGCGTTCCGAGCCGGCATGGGCTCGCCCGGCCGCGCCAATCTGCTTGCCGATACCGGCGACGACCATGCCCGGAAGTGGCTGTGGGGTGGTCCGTCGAACGAGATCGACGGGGTATTGCTGGTCTATGCGGCGGACCCGGCCACTCTTGCACATGAAGTCGCCGCGCGCACGACTGAGCTACAAGTGGCCGGCGGCGCGCTGGTGCATCGCGTCACGCCAACGCCGCTGCCGACAGGTTCGGCGCAGGCGCAGCAGGACACTGGCAGAAGCGCCCGGCAACTGGTGCGCGAGCCGTTTGGTTTTGCAGATGGCATCTCGCAACCCATCATCAAGGGCACCCGGCGCTGGATGCGCCAGTCCGACGCCATCCATGCCGTCGAGCCAGGAGAGTTCCTGCTCGGTTATCCGGACGGGCGCGGCTACTTCCCGCCCTCCCCCCGGGTGCCGGCCAGGATGGACCCGGGCAATGTGCTGCCGTTGGCGGAGCCAACCCACAGGCGGGGTGCGCTGATCCCGAGCTTCGCCAACAGCAGCGCCAATTCCGAGCGCGATCTCGGGCGCAACGGCAGCTTCCTCGTCGTCCGGCAGCTCGCACAGGATGTCGAGGCCTTCAACGGCTTCGTGGAGGAAGCAGCCGCACTTTATGCCGACCACCCGGCCGTGCCAAAGCTGCTCGACCCGGCGCTGCTGCCGGAATGGATCGGCGCCAAAATGGTCGGGCGCTGGAAGGACGGCTCGTCCTTGGTGCGATTCCCGCACCAGCCGGCGAGCTATCACGGCGCGCCACAACGCAACCCCGACAATGAATTCCTGTTCGGCGCCGAGGACCCGGTCGGCGAGCGTTGTCCTCTCGGCGCGCATATTCGCCGGTCCAACCCGCGTGACAGCCTCGCGCCTGGCTCGGCGCAAGAGCTCGGCATCGTCAACCGCCACCGCATACTGCGCGTCGGCCGCGGCTTCGAGGCCGAAGGCGCAAACGATCCCGAAGTGTCCCAACCCGGCCTGCTCTTCATGTGCCTGAACGCGGACATCGAACGGCAATTCGAGTTCATCCAGCAGACCTGGGCGGTCGCCTGGCAATTCCATGGGCTAGAGAACGAGGTCGACCCGATTACCGGCCGCGGCGGCAAGCTCGGCCGCCTCACCATCCCCTCGCCGAACGGACCGCTGCACCTTACAAAAACGAAAGATTGGGTGCGCACCCGTGGCGGCGCCTATCTCTTCATGCCTAGCCGCAGCGCGTTGCGATTTCTCGCGCGCTTGCCGGAGTGAGCTTTGGACCGGAGACTATATGATGAAGAAGCCAGCCAAAAGATGCACCGCGGATCGGCGGAGCCGCTCGACATTCTAATTCCAGAGGCTCCATTTTCATGGATTCAGATCAAATGACTACCAGCGACTCTTGGGTCAGACCGTGGTCTTCCTCTTTGTACTTGCGGCGAGAACCTACACAATGACGACTCCCGCTCGCCGTGCATTTGCGGCATAATAGAGATCTTCATGTCGTTGA
The DNA here is from genome assembly GCF_003997555.1 of Mesorhizobium sp. M1A.T.Ca.IN.004.03.1.1. Taxonomy (NCBI): domain Bacteria; kingdom Pseudomonadati; phylum Pseudomonadota; class Alphaproteobacteria; order Hyphomicrobiales; family Phyllobacteriaceae; genus Mesorhizobium; species Mesorhizobium sp. M1A.T.Ca.IN.004.03.1.1. The sequence continues at coordinate 35,503 of NZ_RZTV01000018.1, forward strand.
GGGGAGCGGCAATGAATTCAAGATCGGAGGCGGACGAGTCCGAAGAGGACATCGTATCAACGCAGTCGGACGCGCTGTCCCGCGAAGTGGAAAAGGCCGCTAGCGCGGATTCCGTCTACGTGCCGCCGGCTGCTCGAGGCAGGCGGCGCTTACGCGCCCAAGCAGATAAGCGATTCGCCGTTCGCCAGGACTTCCTCGAATCGCCGCTTAGCGATCCCAACGGGTTCGAGCGTATCATCGGCGACAGTGACCTCATGTCGATCAATTTCCTCGACCGCGGTAGGCGAGCAGCGGCCGCAGTCTGTCGGATCAAGGTCCCGAGCGATGGCGGCGCCTGGTACGGCACCGGCTTTCTAGTCGGCCCACGCCTGCTACTCACCAATCATCACGTGCTCGGCAGTGCCGACGAGGCAAGCCAGTGCGAAGCCGAATTCGGCTATGAGCATGACATCGACGGTGTCCTAAGCGACCCGGTGTGCTTCAATCTCCGCCCGCATGAGATTTTCTATACCAACGCCGAACTCGATATCACCTTCATCGCAGTCACACCGCTTTCGGACGACGGCGTGCCACTTGATCGTTACGGTCGACTGCCGCTTATCCCACTTTCGGGCAAGGCGATCGGCGGCGAGTGGGTGACGATTGTCCAGCATCCCGGCAGCGAGCCCAAACAGATCGCCATCCGTGCCAGCCAAGTCATAACCCTCGACGCGGACGTTGCCGCCGGCATCGATCTCGATCGTTTCATTCATTATTCGACCGATACCGAGCCGGGCTCGTCGGGAGCGCCTGTCTTCAATGATCAATGGCAAGTGTTGGCCTTGCATCACAAGGCAGTGCCGGCGCCCGAAAGGACGGGCAAGAAAACGGTGGCACCGGTCTGGATCGCCAATGAGGGTGTTCGCATAAGCGCTATCTTCAGTTTACTCGAGCGCAGGCGTTTTACTGAACCGCATGCCGGGTTGGTGCTTGATCGATTGGATACCTCGCTTGGCCTGACGCCACTATCGCAAGGCATGGTGGCCAGTGAAACGCTGCTCGAGGCCGATCGCCGACCGCTTCCTGTTGCCCGCTGGACTCACGTCGACGGCTATGACGCCAAGTTTCTAAGCGAACGGATCGATCTCGCCAGAATTTATGCGCCAGCGCTCGCGGACGGCAAAGTCGCGCCATTGCTCGACGGATCCGGACACGAACTCGCCTACCATCACTTTACGACGCTGATCCACGCCGATCGCAGATTCCCACTGATTACTGCGGTCAACATCGATGGAGACAGGTTGGTCCATCCTGGCAAACGAAAGGACACGTGGAGGCGCGATGCGCGCATCGCCGACGAGTTTCAGCCCGACGGAGACTTCTACGAAAAGAAGAAGGGATCGGATCCGGTCCAGTTCAGCCGCGGTCATCAGGTGCGGTTGCTCGATCCCTGCTGGAGCGCGTCGCTCGGCACATCAGAGGCGCTGGCGGAATCGCAACTCGGGGCCGAGGACACATTCCACTACACGAATGCAGCGCCACAGATTCAGACCTATAACGACACAGACTGGGGCAATCTCGAAGACTATCTACTCGACAAGGCGCAAGTGACCCAGAAGCGGCTCACGGTCTTTACGGGTCCGATCTACCGAGAGAATGATCCCGTCTACGGCAAAGGTCGCAAAGGCGGCCCGTGGCAGGTTCCGTTGTCGTTCTGGAAGATCGCCGTGCTGCAGAAGTCGCCACGCAAAGTCGCGGCCGCTGCTTTCATTGTTGGACAGACCCAATACGTCCAGGCCCTCTACGAAGCCAAGGTGTTCTCCGGACTAAAGCCCTACACGGTCGACGAAATGCGCAAGCGCCGGATCCAGACAACGATCGTCGCGATCGAGGCGGAAACCGGTCTCGATTTCTCGGCAGTGCGGCCGTTCGATGCGCAGGGGACGCTCGAAAGCACACGGCAGACACGGTGGATCAACGACATAAATGACGTCGTCATCTGATTACAACAGAGCTCCTCGGAACTGAGAGATAAGCAATGCTGGTGGAATCACTGCTCATTCAGGTCGTCGTCGCTCTGATCGGAGGGGCCGCTGCGGAACTTCTGCATTGGTACGCGTTGTCTCGAAAACCTGATGAAGTCAAGAAGTACCGAGTGCTGCCAATTTACTGGTTCACGACCGCCGGCATGATACTTCTCGGTGGGATCATGCCGCTTCTTTACATTCAAGGTGCCGCCTCCGCGGTGCTTTGCTTTCATCTCGGTGCCGCGACGCCGGTGATCGTCCAAAAGCTAATTGCCAACATTCCGACCGGAGTGGCGCAGCAAGGGCCGGGCGAAGCATCGCTGCAGCGCTTTTTCCGCTGGTAAGCGGTAGTGGATCGATTAGAGCGGATTCTTTTCGTAGCCCTCGACGGCGAGCCGCCGAGCGAAGAGGATCTCGACGTTCTGCCGGACTGGACGGCAGTTGCTGAACTCGTGCGCTCGACATTCGCACCGTTCTTGTCAAGCTCGGGTGACGCTGCGGTCCTCACCAGCGGCAAAGAGGCGGCAGCCCCCGCCGAGGGCCTGCTTCTAGTCTACGTCTTCGGACACGCCTGGCTCGGCGCTGACGGGCCGGAAACCGCGACAAAAGCAGGTGCGGCATCGACACGCGAAACTGCGCTCGCGATGCTGCGGCGCCTCATACCCGCCACCGGTGCCGATCGCACCATCGTTATCCTGGATTGCTGCCATGCTGCGGCATTTGACGCCTTTCTGCCCGAGTCCCGCCACCCGCGACTTATCGTCTACGCTTGCGGCAGCAATGAAAAAGCAATCTCGCTACGGGGAGAACGAGCGAGCCGGTTGAGCTTGACCATCGCTAACAGGCTCGTCACACGCGCCCTAGCTATTGATCTCGTTCAAACCGTCGGTGAGGTGGCGAAACTACTCGATAGCGATGGGGTATTGCGCGGTCAGACCGTCGACTATCGCATGAACGGTCGAGCGATCATTCTTGCGCGCAGCCAAGAGGCCGGTCAAAGCAAACGCGAGGGTACGGTCGCACGTATCCGAAACATGCTGATAGCGGGAGGTGGCATCGCCGCGACAGTACTGGTGGCGCTCGGCTGGTTCTATTGGAGTCACGTGCTCATTGACGTCGATCTCGCAGGCCTTCCGAACGTGGCCCGCGACATCCGCATGATCGCCACAGAGGAGGATCCGGCGACCAACGGGAGTCGAATTATTGAAGAGCGGACTATCTCGGGAAACAGAACGCGCTTGTGGATGCCAGCGTCGAATGTGCTGCTGCGCGTGGAGGCCGCCTATGGCGACAACGCCGAGCGGGCGCTGGCTTTTCACTTGACCTTGCAGCGAAGCTTCGATCCACGAACCAAGACCGTATCCCTAGTCCTGCCCGCCGCAGAGGCGGTCTTGGAGCATCCAGACATGGCCTTCGTACCGGTCACGCCGTGGTTCCACGGGCTCGACCGCGAACCGCAAACGAATGCGAACTCGTTCTGGATCGATATACGGCCGCCGACGGTCGCGGCCTATCTCGATACTGCAAGGCAATTCGTGCACAGCGGCGAGCTTACGCAGGACGAGTCATTCATCTTCACGGCCCGCCAACGCAGCGCGGCAGTTGATGCGGTTGGCCTCGATCAACTCAACACGCTGAGCGAGGATCTCGGTGCGATCTTCGGAAGGATCGAAGCCGGCGATTCGCCAAACGTCGCCGGGCCAGGAGAGATTGCGGTGGGGCTTGGCGAACTACCCTGCGATAGTTGTCCAGCACCCATGACTCGGAAAGAAGCGGAACTGTTCTGCTCGTCACGGACCATGCGACTTCCGACCGACTTCGAGTGGGAGCGGGCCGTGCGCGGCGTCGACGGCCGGGTCTATCCATGGGGAAACCAACTCGACAAAACCCGAGCCAACATCCCGGGCCTTCCGGAAAAGGACGCTCCGTCGCCAAGCCTCAAGCCGGTTGATGCCTACCCGAACGAGCGCAGCCCGTTTGGCCTCATCGACACAGTTGGCAACGCCGGCGACTGGGTCGTGGCGCCATACGAACGCTCCTATCTGGGCGCGACGTATCAATACAATCCAGAGGACGCGACATCATTTCGGCTGCTGCCTGTCACTGATGAGGACATCCTTGTCCGAGAAATTACGGCACGCTGCGTCGCCAATGGCCAGTCTACGAGTCCGCCGTGAGGCAGCCGCCTCTAACCAATCCACACTGCACATTATGCGACTTTGAACGAACAAACGGAATTGAGGCCTACAAGCTCTGCATAATAAGCGACTTTGACCAGCGGCCTAGCAGTGGACGGTGAAGATTTCTGGTTTCTGCAAAGAGAATTCGCCCACGCGTAGTGCATTCGAGGGCACTGCCCTCTCTGTTGCAATGATCGAATGATAACGATCTAAACTAATGGCAAATTGTCGATTACGACAACTAATAAGGGCCATAGTAGATCGATTGAACTTAGAGTTTGGGTGCGATGGGGGAGGACGATGGGACGATGGATTCAGCTAAAGCGAAAGAGTGAGAACATCGCTTTCGCGGTAGGACGATTGAGTCTTGGACGATCGAAACGCTGATCATCACGGAAAGTCGGCTGCGGTGTTTCGTGCGCGCTCCTCGCAAATTCCTGAGCCAAACCGCCGCATTCTTGCGATTAAGGGTTCTTCCTCACTTTGTGTGGTTCATCGGCTGTTAGCGGCAAGATCGCTAATGGGCGGGCATGCGAACGAAATCA
>NZ_RZTV01000182.1:0-291 GCF_003997555.1 Mesorhizobium sp. M1A.T.Ca.IN.004.03.1.1
GACGTTCTCACCGGCGGAGGCGGAGCCGATTCCTTCGTCTTCGATGTGAATCCCAGCAATTCCAGCGTCGACAAGATCGTGGATTTCTCGTCAGCCGCAGGCGATAAGCTGGTGTTCGACGATGCTGTCTTCACCGGGCTCAAGCCATCGGGCTTTTCGGCCGAGAATTTCGTTCTCGGAACAAAAGCGCTCGAGGCTGATGACAAGCTGATCTACGATCAGGCCAGCGGCATTTTATCCTATGATGCGGATGGAAGCGCAGCGGGCGGGGCAATCCATGTCACCGATCTC
>NZ_RZTV01000183.1:0-290 GCF_003997555.1 Mesorhizobium sp. M1A.T.Ca.IN.004.03.1.1
CCCATATCAGCCGCAACTGGGCCGCCTGCGCGACATTCGCGTGGGCGGTTTTGCATTTCAATGGCTTGGACCCTGCAATTCATTCGCAACCGCAGGAGGACGATATGAGCGACAACGGCGATCTTACTGTTCAAAAGCTGGCGATGTGGGGTATTCCGCTGTCCCTCGGCGTCATGGGCCTGAAGATGGTGGCCTGGTGGGTGACCGGGTCGGTGGCGCTGCTGTCGGACGGGCTCGAATCGTCGGTCAACGTCGTTGCCGCCTTCATCGCCTTCTTCGTCATCCGCTAT
>NZ_RZTV01000184.1:0-289 GCF_003997555.1 Mesorhizobium sp. M1A.T.Ca.IN.004.03.1.1
CGAACCGCGACGGCTCGAAACTCGGCAAACTGCTGCTCGAGCGCGGCCGTCGCCAGATCGACCGGCGCGCCATGGCGCTGATCGATGCCGGCAAAAGGGCAGGGCTCCTGCGTTTTGCCGATGCCGACGAGGCTTATCACACGCTTTACGGCCTTGTTGTCTCCGACCTGCATGTGCGCATGCTGCTCGGCGAACCAGGCCTCAAGGATACCGCACGCCAGGCGGAGAGGGCGGTCACCGCCTTCCTCAGGCTTTATGGTACGGACAAGGTTCTGGCGGAGATGCCGGT
>NZ_RZTV01000185.1:0-289 GCF_003997555.1 Mesorhizobium sp. M1A.T.Ca.IN.004.03.1.1
CGGCACTCGACAAATACGCGCAAGGACTGATAGCCGAACTGTGGAAGCGTCCCGGACTCACACCTCGGGATCGCAGTATCGTTACCGTGTCGGCTTTAATCGCTCGGAACCTCACCGGCGAGTTGGCTCACCAGATCAACGTCGCGCTCGATAACGGCGTGAAGCCCCGCGAACTCTCGGAGATCATCACCCATCTCGCGTTTTACTCCGGGTGGGCGAACGGCATGTCCGCGGTGGCGGTCGCCAAGGACGTCTTTGCCTCGCGGAAGATCGGGGCGGATCAGCTTCC
>NZ_RZTV01000186.1:0-289 GCF_003997555.1 Mesorhizobium sp. M1A.T.Ca.IN.004.03.1.1
CCTTGCCCTTGTAGAACTGCTCCAGCCGCTGATCGCGGACATTCTCCGCACCGTGGACGAGAATGCCGAGCAGTGCGGTCACGGCTTCCTTGTTGTCCATGAAATCATTGCTCTGCGGGCCCGGATGTTTCCAGCTCGCCTGCACGCCATCGGGTTTTTCCCAGGCAGCGACGACTTCGCCGGCCTCACGCTGGATATTGCCGGCGACCGCTGCGCCGTAAAGGCAGCGGAAGCCGCCCTTCTGCTTGACGAGGTCCTCCGAGCCGTTGCCGTATAGCACATATTCCAG
>NZ_RZTV01000187.1:0-289 GCF_003997555.1 Mesorhizobium sp. M1A.T.Ca.IN.004.03.1.1
GCGATATCCAGATCAACAAGACCACGCGCAATACCATATTGGCCATGACCACTATCGGCACCACGCGCTCCGACGTTGCCAATTTCATTCAGGTGCTGCGGAAGAACGCGCTCGACTGCGAAGAAAAAGCGCGCAATTTCTCCAAAATAGAGCGGAGCATTCACGATGATAAAGTTCGCTCGCTGACACTGGAACAACCCCTTCCAGACTTTTCATCTTTTCATCCGGCGTTCCGCCCGAATATGCAGACCGGAGACGGCGACATGGGCTTGGCGAACGACCTGGCCAT
>NZ_RZTV01000188.1:0-288 GCF_003997555.1 Mesorhizobium sp. M1A.T.Ca.IN.004.03.1.1
CTCGGTCGTCAAGGGCGCGAACATCCAGATGGAGTGACCCAGACTGTATAGGCGCTGGCGCCCTCATTCGCTTGCGTCCAATGGAAACGGTGGCAATTGGACGCTAAGCAACCCAATCCTGATTAAGGCAGTGGAAAAGCTCGCCATTTTGATCTAGCTTCCGCTAAGCTGATGGTTGCAATTCAGCGTTTTGGGATTTCGGGAGACATCTATGTATAAATTCGAAGTCTATAAGGATAAGGGCGGGGAGTTCCGCTTCCGCTTCAAAGCATCGAACGGGGAAGCCAT
>NZ_RZTV01000189.1:0-288 GCF_003997555.1 Mesorhizobium sp. M1A.T.Ca.IN.004.03.1.1
GGAGATGCTTTACAACGGCGTACGCCACGAGACGGCGGCGCGTTCGGGTCACGCCATGCCCGAGATCGCGCGTCGCGGCCTTTCCGTCGCGGCGATCAGCGCGGTCGACATAGCGCTCTGGGACATTCTCGGCAAGTCGCTCGGCGTTCCCGTCTGGAAGCTGCTGGGTGGCCGCAAGGCCGACAGGTTGCCCGCCTATGCCTCGGGCGGTTGGGAGAGTGCGGAGCGGATCGGCGATCAACTCCGGTCCTATATCGCGGCCGGCGGTTTCAAGTCAGTCAAGATGCG
>NZ_RZTV01000190.1:0-288 GCF_003997555.1 Mesorhizobium sp. M1A.T.Ca.IN.004.03.1.1
GATGCAAGGGATACCCGCGACAGTGAATTCAACAACCAAAACATCTCCCTGCTTACCGTCAGGATAATCTCCCGGCGCCCGAGTGACAGCACCCACCGCGCTGTCGGGAAACGTCGCGGCATAAAAGCGGGCCGCGTCTTCAGCGTCTTTGTTGTACCATAGGCAGATCGTGTTTTTTGCCATTGCGGCGGTCCTTCCCTCTTGGTTTGCAATTCTACTGAAATAAGAGAGAGATCGCCTTTCTCCAGCCTATGCATGTTATTTCGGCAACGGCCTTGCGTCCTCGCC
>NZ_RZTV01000191.1:0-288 GCF_003997555.1 Mesorhizobium sp. M1A.T.Ca.IN.004.03.1.1
CACTTTTCCTGGAATTGCTTGGCAAAGGAGGCGTAATGGCCTTCGACATTGTGGTGAAGCGCGTCTACGAGACGCCCGAGAAGACCGACGGACAGCGGGTGCTGGTCGATCGCATCTGGCCGCGCGGTGTCGCCAAGAAGGATGCCGCGCTGACCTTATGGCTCAAGGACATCGCGCCGAGCGACGAGCTGCGCAAATGGTTCGGGCATGAGCCCGGGCGCTGGGCGGAGTTCCAGAAGCGGTACCGGGCGGAGCTCGACCGCAACGAGGAGGCTGTGGCGCAGTTGC
>NZ_RZTV01000019.1:0-37253 GCF_003997555.1 Mesorhizobium sp. M1A.T.Ca.IN.004.03.1.1
CATGAGCAACGCCTTCGCCATGGGCGGTACGAACGCAGTTCTGGCATTCAGGCAGGTGTAGAAGCCATGCAAGACGCATCATTTGAGGTCACCTGTCGTATCTAGCTGCTGAGGGGCGGGGCATTGTGAAACAGGGGGAGCTGTGTGGCCCCTCTTTCTCGGCTCGACGATGTGGAAGGAGCCTGTGCGGCGAAACGGGCCGACGCCCTCAGGCCCAGAACTTGGGCGAAACCAACTCCCACCAAAGCACAGCCGCTTTAGTAGCCGAACAATGAAGCCTCGCTCGACGAGCCGCCGCCTCTACTGTCAGCGGCATCACGCGGTTGAAGCGAACAGCGCAGCGGCTACTGTTTCCCGCACAACTCGGATGGCAATTGGGACAAGTCCGCACATGTCGTCACGTACGCTGAACGCCGCAGGTACAGCCAAATTGGGGGCGGAGCGTTTCTGCCGTTTTGATAGAATTCTATCAAACTGACAATTTTCCTTGCACGAATGCAAGGAGAGCTCGATTGACTCCCCTCCTTTCTTGTCAAGGATGGGTTTGCAGGCTGCGGTGCGGCAGAAGCCGGACAGAACGGCGACCGGTCGAGTAAAGGCCTGCGCAAACAAGCGCGCATATTGCGGGCGCCCGCACGGAGGAGAAGACGCTCGTCCTGGTGAAAGACAACGATGCTCAGGCGCCATTGCCATTTGCCGAGGGCGTCCGCGCGCCGGAAATTTCGAGGCACAAAGGTGAGATCGAGAATGATAATGACGAAAAACAACACAGCTCACCGTCAAGTGCAGTTCCACCGGCGGGTGGCGGAGTGGGATGGGCTGCCAAATGGAGCGTAAAAAGATCAGCAAGGAGATGCTTGGCGATAGTCTGGCGCTGCGCAAGCTGCGTGAGCACCTTGTCAAGGTGGCCAAGGCGAAGACTACGGTCATGTTGCGAGGTGAATCCGGAACCGGCAAGGAGCTGGTTGCCAAAGCCATTCACGAACTCTCGCCTCGCGCCAAGCAGCCCTTCATCAAGGTCAATTGCGCGGCGCTCACCGAGACGCTTCTGGAATCTGACTTGTTCGGTCATGAGAAGGGTTCCTTCACCGACGCGATCAATTTGCGCAAGGGGCGCTTTGAGGCTGCCGACAAAGGCACATTGTTTCTGGACGAGATTGGCGAAATATCGGGCTCGTTCCAGGCTAAGCTGCTGCGTGTCCTGCAGGAGCAGGAGTTTGAGCGTGTCGGCAGCAACCACACCATTAAAGTCGATGTTCGCGTGATTGCCGCAACCAACAGGGACTTGGAAAAGGCAGTTCAACGCAAGGAGTTCCGGCAAGACCTCTATTACCGCATCAGCGTCGTCACTTTACGCGTGCCGGCATTGCGCGAAAGGCGAGGTGATATTCCGCTCTTGGCCGCTCAGTTTCTCAAGAATTTCAATACTGAGAATGATCACACGCTGACCTTCGCTCCCGAAGCGATTGAGGTGCTAATGAATTGCGAATTTCCAGGCAACATCCGAGAGCTCGAAAACTGCGTTCAACGGACGGCAGTTCTGGCGACGGGTCCATCAATCCTCAGAACTGACTTTGCCTGTTGCGTGGGTGAGTGCTTGGCCGCGGCGCTGTGGAAGAACGGACCGCCGACGTCAGAGAACTCGACTACGATCGAGCCTTCCGCCGCCCGTGCCGCCCCGCCCGTCGGCGACGGGCAAGCGCCGATAGGCCCTGCCACGACTCGTGGTAGGGTGCCCGATGCCGATACGGTCATTGCCGCCATGGAAAAGTGTGGCTGGGTGCAGGCAAAGGCGGCGCGCCTGCTCGGTTTGACCCCGCGCCAGATCGGCTACGTGCTGAGAAAACACGGCATCGAGATCAAGCGTCTCTGAAACAACCCGCCGAGCAAGAGCTGGAGCAGGTCAAGCATTGGTGCTCTGGCGCCGAGCCCATCGGCCACCTTACGAACGTGGGTGTGAACAGCGCTGCCAAGATTCCGGCCGTGTGCTTTCTACCACCAGTCGTACTGGGGCTCTGCGGCTGACAAAACTAAGAAGGAGGAATCCTATGGCTAGTAACTTCGCTCTACACCGCAAGGGCAAATCCAATCCGACGTGCCTGAAATCCAGAAATAATCGATGTATCATTGGTGACACGCCAGCATGCGTAGAGGCGACGCGCAGATCTCCGCTGGCGGGACCTGGTCGATACATAAGCTGATCGCTTGCCGCTCGATATCGCGCCAATCTGATCTGAAAGAAATAAGTAGTTTTGGGAATAGGGATTAAGCATGCCAACGCGCTTCAGAACGATCAAATTGTTTTTAGCAACAACGGCGCTCTTCGCACCAAATCTGTCCTTGGCCCAGGAATCAGTCGCGTCGCCTGCGCCGGTGGCAGATGCCGAATATTCCAGAAATTGGGGCCTGAGTATGATCAACGCCCTGCCCGCCTACCTTAAAGGCTATACGGGCAAGGGCGTCGTCGTTGCGATTGTGGATACAGGACTGGATATCAACCATCCCGAATTCGTGGCGCGCATTTCGAAGGCGCTGCACAACTTCGGGACGGATAAACGCTTGGCTGACGTCAGCCATTCTGTCGACAAAGACGGTGTGCCTGACGGACACGGGACCCATGTGGCGGGGATAATCGGCGCCGCGCGCGACGGCACGGGCATGCAGGGCGTGGCCTATGAATCGACAGTATTGCCCCTTCGAGCAGTGGATATCGGCGACCCAGATGATCCCGAGATGGACCCGACCAATGAAGCGATCGAATACGCGATTGGTGCGGGAGCTGGCGTGCTCAATGGGAGCTACGGGCCAGGCCTGTTGCTGGGGCGGTATCTCAAGGACGAGAACGGCCAACTGAAACTCGATGGCAAGGGATATGCCATCGATAATAAAAACTATGAGATTCTCGACTATCAGGCCATCTATGATGATCCGAGCAATCTCGTCGATACCTACAATACGTTGAAGAAGGCGGCTAAGGCGGACATCGTGCTCGTCTTCGCCGCCGGTAATGATGCCAGTACCGACGACCAACCCGGCGCTGCTTCGGCGATTCCCAGCGGCATCGGCACGTTGCCGTTAATAACGCCAGAAAATACCAAAGATGGAAATCTTTATAAGTTCATCGACACAAACGATCAAACAAACAAAGGTTTCGATTTCAATAACCCAAATACATACAAGATAGTGAGCGGGTCTGATGTCTCGAAGCTCGACTTCTCGGATCTGGCAGGCTCGCTGATAACAGTCGTTGCTGTCGGCAAGGATGGCAAGATTGCCAGCTATAGCAATAGATGCGGAGCCACAGCAGAGTGGTGCCTCGCGGCTCCGGGTGGCGATATTAATGCCGATCCCGATAATCCGATTGATGAGAACGGCATTTATTCTACCTGGCCACAAGGGGATCGGGCGAACAAGAACAACCCGTATAAGTACGAGGAAGGTACTTCCATGGCAACGCCGCATGTTGCTGGCGCGGCGGCAGTGATCCGGTCGGCATTCCCTTACATGAACGCCCGCCAGACCATTGAAACCCTCCTGACAACGACGACCACCAAAGGGTTCGAGGATGAACAAGTCTTCGGCCAGGGTCTGCTCAATCTCGGCGTTGCGATCGAGGGTCCGGGCGAGTTCCGCTACGCCGGCGTCTTCGACGTCGACACCAAAGGCTACTCCTCGATCTGGTCGAATTCAATCTCGGGCGCCGGAGACCTGACGAAGCGCGGCGAAGGAGCGCTGATCCTGTCCGGCGAAAACAGCTACAGCGGGCCGACCAAGGTGCTTGGAGGCATACTCGCCGTCGATGGCCGCATTGTTTCGAAGGTAGGCGTCTCGGCTACTGGTACCCTTACGGGTATCGGTGCAGTCGGCTCTCTTACGGTTGGCGCAGGCGGCACCGTCGCTCCTGGCAGCGTGCTCGATCCAAGCAAGGGGGTTGCAGTGCTCACCGTCAACGGTGACTTCGTGCAGCAGGCCGGGTCGACCTATTTGGCGGGTATCGCACCGAGCAAGGCTTCAGATCTCATCGACGTTGCCGGCAGTGCCGCCATCAACAAGGGAGCGAGCGTCAACCTGGTGCGTGAAGGTGCCGGGCATTTCTCAGTCGATACCCGCTACACGCTTCTGACCGCCGCTGGCGGCGTGATCGGGACCTACGGCGGGCTGACAGGAGGCCTCTTTACAGACTCGCCCTTCGTCGATTTCGAACTCGCTTATGACCCGACCAACGTCTATCTCGACGTCGATCGCAATTCTGTCACCTTTGCCGATGTCGGCAATACCTTCAATCAGCGATCCGTGGGCGCGGCTGCGGAAGCCCTTGGTTCCGGCAACACGATCCACGACAACATCCTCTTCCTGACGGGACAGGGATCCCGCAACGCATTCGATCAGCTTTCGGGCGAGATCCATGCTTCCGTTCACAGCGCCTTTGTCGAAGACAGCCATTTCGTCCGTGACGCCGCCGGCGATCGCATTCGCGCAGCGTTCGCAGGCGTGGGCGCATCAACCGTGCCGGTCATGGCATATGGACCGGAAGGCCCGGAACTGGCTCCCGCGACCAGCGAAAACTTCGCCGTCTGGGGCAGCGGTTTCGGCGCCTGGGGACATTTGGACGGAGACGGCAACGCTGCTCGCCTCGACCGCTCGACGGGAGGCTTTATTGCAGGCGGCGATGCGGCCATCGGCGAAAGCTGGCGGCTCGGGCTTCTTGCCGGTTATAGCCATACGTCCATCCATGTGGATGATCGCGCCTCCTCCGGCTCAGGCAACAATTATCACCTCGGGATCTACGCTGGCACGCAGCGTGGCCCTCACAGCTTCCGTTCCGGCCTTGCCTATACGTGGAACCGCATCGAGACCGGCAGGTCGGTGGCGTTTCCGGGCTTCTCCGACAGCCTTTCGGCCGATTACCATGCCGGCACGTTCCAGGCTTTCGGCGAACTCGGCTCTCGACTGGATACAGCTTCCGTATCTTTCGAGCCCTATGCGAACCTAGCCTATGTGAACTTCAACGCGGATGGCTTCACAGAGCATGGCGGTGCCGCTGCGCTTTCCGGAAAAGACCGGTCGAGCGACACGACATTCACCACGATAGGGCTGCGCGCCTCGACCGCTTTCCCGCTTGGTTCCGTCAATACAACCGCCCGTGGCGGTATCGGCTGGCGTCATGCGTTCGGCGATGTGGTGCCTGAAACGGCGCTTGCCTTCACAGGCGGCTCATCCTTCGCCGTGGAGGGAACGCCAATCGCAAAGAACGCTGCCGTCTTCGAAGCTGGTATCGATGTCAACCTTACCGACAAGGCAACCATCGGGCTTACCTATAAAGGTCAGCTTGCCTCGGACGCGCAGGAGCATGGCTTCAACGCCAAACTCAGTGTTCGGTTTTAATCGCCGCAAGGGAGGGCGATATGTCATGCCCGATTCCAGCAGCGAACTGACAGCCATCTCTATTGAAAGATCTTATCGCCTTGCAATGGCCGACCATCCTTCGGCCATTGCTGCTTTTGCTTTCCGGAAGGAGTGTTTCGTGAACAAAGTAATTCTAATTGCGATTTGGCAGGGTGCCTTTCTTTCGCTGCCGGGTGCAGTACGTCCGACGGCGGCAACTGGGTGAAGGACGAGACGCCGCGCAGTGCTGCCCAGCAGGACTACACTGAATGCAAGTATCAGTCGGAAATGGCGACGGCGACGATCGGAACGAATAGCCGCCCGAAAACGATGACAGATGCAATCGGGGACGGTGTCGGGGATCGTATCGTCAAGGGTATGGAACAAGGCAATCTCGTCAAGGATTGCATGAGAGCCCGCGGCTACACTCAATCCTGACAGGCAACTCATGGGCTTCCGCCGCTATCGAAGGGATTGTAAAGGACGCGTCGATCTTCGAGAAACGAGGAAGCGGCGTACGATTTCTGTCTCTGAGGGGCTGGGGTCCGACCATGACACGCCGAAGACAGGTGTACTGATACCGGTTACCCGGCGTGCGGTCTCGGCAGTGACCTTGCTGCTCTAGCGAATAAATTGCGCTACTGCCTGCTAGCCGACCCTAAGTCTGGCCTGCTTCAAATGAGGTTGATGCTCGGTCGGCCGAAGCGAATGAGCAGCCATCGCGGCAATGAAAACCTCGGGCGTTTTTAGGTAGCGCTCCAGCTTGTTCTCCCTCATGAGCACTACGAACAGAGCGCACGTTTTCGCCTGACAATTGACCGACTTGGTAGGGTTGAACTCTATGTCAGTGAAACCGGCATACCGCATTTCGCCGTCCACTCGATTTTTGAGCCATACACGGTGAGGAAAGATGGCATTGAGATAAAGCCAATCGTAGAACACGGTCGTGGGTTCTAGCGGGAACTCGAAGCCGTCGAATTTGAAGCCCACCAGTGCGCCGGATTCGCGGAGTCGTGGCTCGCGCTTCGCATCGCGCGGTTCAACCTCGTACAGATCGGTGTACGGCCCGCCACGCTCGAATACCTTACTTCCCTGAAAGGCGTTCTCCAGCGGTATCTCGCCGATGCTGGTCCTCACGCGCAGGTGAAACGCGCTAAGATGCTGGCCGGCGACTTCATCAGACTTGCTAGACACTTCTAGCAGCGGCGCATATCCGGCTTTCTTGGCGGCCTCATGCAGCGACCGTATATTCTTCTTCTTCTGAACCTCAGCGAAGCCACCGGCCCACGGAATTTCGAAATCCAATCGCCTGACGTAACCTTCGTCCTCGGTTGCAGGGATAAAGACTGGTCTCTCAGCCATTCTAAATGTTCCTTATTAAGCCCAGCAGAATGACATGGGGAACCAACACCTCGTATTTCTCCGCCTGAGTGAGACGCGCCTTAATCGCCGAATCCTTCCAGTCCGTTCGGGTGTAAAGTATCTCAAAATCGATTAGCGGTTCAGCCTCTCCGATAGGAATCGATTCGACGCCAGCTTTGTTCGCGACATCGTTGGTAAAACGAACACCCGTGAACTGCATTACCGAGGGGTGTATTTGCAGAAAGATCGTGTCCGTAATCCTCCCATCCTGCCGGGCAACGTACTCCATCGGATGGGTGCTACGAAAGCAAAGGTGGACGTAGTTGCCCATTCCCTTCAACGCGTCGGCGTCACGACTCCATTCATTGCCGCCCGGTGCCGGAACCTTGACCTTCTTCTGGTCAAGCTGCGCGAGTGGATAGAGTCCTCCCATTTCTTTAATCACCGGCAGGTTCCTCCGGTCGGTGAAGTGATAGAGCAGCGGCACCTTATCAAGAGTATCAATTGCCATGTTCCCCTCCGTCGCAGGCCGGTAGCAGCCTTGCCCCACACGGGTGGAATCTTACGGCAGTCATCGTCCGAACGCCATGATCCGAGGCGAGGTGTTCAGATTGGCGACGTTTCTCAATTGTTCTATACGATTAAAATAGAATTCTACATCGCCAACTATGGTTCGAAATCGTCGTGCACGGCAGCTCCACAACGATCATCATCCCGGATCGGACTGTGCGGGAGCTGCAATCGCAGCCGCGCGAAGGCGACCGTGTTGTCACGAGCAACGACGCGCTCCTCCTCGATGCACAGGATCTGGGCCAATTGCTGCGGGTCGGCGGCGACAAAGGCACTGTCTTCAACCGCGGCGGGCCTGGCGAAGCGGGCATTGTGAGCCGGCAGATAGGT
Source organism: Mesorhizobium sp. M1A.T.Ca.IN.004.03.1.1 (assembly GCF_003997555.1). NCBI lineage: Bacteria > Pseudomonadati > Pseudomonadota > Alphaproteobacteria > Hyphomicrobiales > Phyllobacteriaceae > Mesorhizobium > Mesorhizobium sp. M1A.T.Ca.IN.004.03.1.1. The sequence continues at coordinate 7,648 of NZ_RZTV01000019.1, forward strand.
CTGTGCGACGAAGCGGTTGGCGGCCTCGATATCAGCCATGCCGGCCAGTGCCAGTTCCCTCGGCAGTCGGTCCTGCAAGGTTGAGAACATCCGCTCGGAGCGGCCCCTGGCTCCAGGCGAATAGGCTGGAATATGTTCGATGCCGAGCCGCTCGAGCGCCCGACCGACCTGGGTCATGCGAATCTTGTCGACAGCCCCGCCCGCCTTGAGCGTCACGAAATAGTGTCTGCCACGATCGCTGTAGAGGCTTGACGGCAATCCCTTGGCGACAAAGGTCTCCAGAAGTCCCTGGAAGCTCGACGCCGTGCCTTCCTCCTCGATCAGAAAGGCCGAATAGATCGTGCTCGTCGCATCGTCCATAGTCACGATCAGATCCAGCATCGGCCCACTCGCCAGCCACTGATGACGGCTGCCGTCCTGGTGTAGCATCATCCCTTCGCACGGCTTCCTTTCCCGCTTGCGCCGGTGAGCACCGCGCCGCTTGGCCCGTTCCACCAGGCCCGCCGCGTGAAGCTGCGTCTTGATGAAGGTGTAGCCCCAGCTGAAATCGTGATCGCGCAGCAGGTGCTCGTGGAAATGCTTCACGTTCCAGCCAAGGTAGCGATGGCGATAAAGCTCCAGCATCTCCTCGATCGCCTCCACTGGCACCCGGCGCGTCGAAAGCTTGCCCAAACGCCGGTCCAGCAACCCAGCCTCCCCGGCCTCTTCGTAACGGTCGCGATAACGCCGAAATTGCCGCTCCGACATGCCCAGCAACTCGCCTGCCTCCATCATCGAGAGATCGCCGCCAGTCCAACGGCTCAATACGTCCCGAAACTTCTGTATTCTCCGTCCTGGAGCCACGCTGCCCGCTTCATCCCCAGCTTCCATTCGCTGGCGATGAAACCGGACAACTCCTGTGCTACCTAATCCGGACAAATCATGTGCTTACGACACGCCGGAGCGGAACGCTTGCCTGCGGCATCGCGGTCGGGTAATTGTTGCAGATACGTCGGCCCGAAGATCGGCATCGATTTTCGGGCCGACGCGTCGTTTCAATCGGATAGAGCGCCATTCTCGCCTCGAAGGCACGCGCGGCGCTCCACGACAAGGGGGCAACGGAGCTTTGCTGATGTCGGATTCGTCCAGGATTTGTGCGGTGGCCGCGGCCACCCTCATGGCGCTTTCCGCGTCGTTGGCAGCTCAGGAAGCCGGGCTGCCGGGCGGTGCTTCCTCGCTGAAGGAGACCTATGAGGACTGGGATCTCTCCTGCCAGGCCACGCCGACGCTGGTATGCGCGGCTACCTATCAGCAGTCGCAGCAGAACGGACGGCGCCTGCTTGCGGTCGAATTGGGCAAGGGGCAGGAGGACGGCATTGCGGGCAATCTCGTCCTGCCCTTCGGCCTGCAACTCGCCGTCGGCGCGACGCTTCAGGTCGACGATGGGCAAGCGGGCAAGCCGCTGCCCTTCTCGACCTGCCTGCCCGCCGGCTGCTTCGTGCCCCTCAGCTTCGACGCGAAAGCAGCCGCGTCGCTGCGCACGGGCACAACGCTCAAGGTCACGGTTAAGAGTCTCGACCAGAAGGATGTGCCCTTGTCGGTTTCATTGAAGGGTTTGACGGCGGCGCTGGACAGGTTGAAGGTGCTGCTCGGGGCTTAGATTGGGGGCTGGCTGGCTGATGATCTCGGTTGTCACTTTCCTTTGTTCCACTACGGCTTTTCGACATTTTGGTCAGATAATCCCCACGCGCGAGAAGCGCGCGGTCTCGGCCTGAGTGATCTCGGGCGGGCGAGTGGCGCCCGACGCTTCCGACTCCGCGGCAGCGATCCGCTCGATCGCCTTCTTCACCTTTGCACGAACATTCTCGTCGAACGTCCGTACACTGACCTTGAGGAGGGTCTCATCCGGGATTACGTCGTACTTTGTCCCCGCATTGATCGCGCCCACCTTTACAATCATCGCGGCTGTCCTGAGGGAGAGAAGAGTAATGATGCGCAGAACGTTTCTCATGGCGGGCGTGTCCCTGTCTGCCGTAGCGGTCGGCAAGTCCTTAGCCGCGTCGGTATTCCTCGACTACACACAGGAGCAACTGGATACGGCGTATGACCAGTCATTCTGGGCGCCGCGGATGGCGGAACTGGAGGAAGGCGATGGCATCGCCAGCGCCGAGGTCCGGCGCGCGATGCCGCCGCGTCCGGCAAAATACGGTCCAGATGCCAGAGATCTCATCGATGTGTTCGCGCCTGGGATGCCAAGGCCGCCCCGGTCCTGGTCTTCATCCATGGCGGTGCCTGGACCCGAAACACTCGCGAGGATGCATCCTATCCGGCCCCGACCTTCGTTTCGCGCGGGGCGGCCTATGCCGCGCCTGACTTCGGCAGTGTGAAAACGCTGACGCTGCGACAGATGGTCGAGAATTGCAGGCGGGCGGTGGAGTGGACGATGAAGAATGCCGCCAGTTTCGGCGGCGACCCGAACCGGGTGTATGTGGCGGGTCATTCTTCCGGCGCGCATCTGGCGGCCTGCGTCCTCATCACCGACTGGACGGAGCGCAGCCTACCGGCGGATGCCCTCAAGGGCGGCTTGCTGATGAGCGGCATGTATGATCTCTATCCGGTGATGCTTTCCTCGCGCAGCAGCTACCTGCATCTGACGGAGGGGGGAAGAGGCGGAATTCAGCCCGATGCGCCATCTCGACCGGATCACCTGCCCGATTGCCGTCGTGTCAGCCGACCAGGACAGTCCGGAGTTCAAGCGCCAGTCCGATGTGTTCGGTGAAGCGCTGCGCGGCATGGGGAGATTGGCCAGTCGAACGATAGCCTTCAACGCCAACCACTTCCAGGAACCCGAGCATCTGAAAGACCCCGACACTGAAGTCAGCCAGGCGGCGTTCAAGCTGATGGGGATCTGACACGGATGTGTTGCAAACTCTTCAGCTAATGGGATTGTTAGTTTCGTACAAAACGATGCACTTTCTCAATCTTAGAGGGTGTTTGGGAATTAAGTATTTCGGCGTTCGAGCGCGTTGCGCCGCGCTCATGGCACCCGTTGAGATGGGCATGAAAGTGAGTTCGACCGCTGGACAGTTGCCGACTTCGTCAGGTATTGGCCCTGCGACCGGTTGATCTGCGATATTTCCAAAATTCGCAGAAGTTGGTCGAGACGAAACTGTCGCCCCGGCTTGACCACGCGCCCGGCAGACCGAGTTACAAAGTTGCCGAGGCAGTTTGATGTGCGTTCCTGCATCACTGCACGGGACACGACCTGACGGGAGACTATGATGCGTAGCCAGAAAGAAAAGATGCTCGCAGGCGAGTTTTACAATGCGGCGGATCCGGAGATCCAAGCTGACCTGTTGGCCACCGGGGCTTGGCTCAAGCGGTACAATGATACGCTGGGGCAGACCACGGAGCATTGGCATGAGCTTTTGTCCGAGCGGCTGGGAGAGGTTGGGCGCGGAACGGTCATCCGTCCGCCCTTTTTTTGCGACTACGGATTCAATATCCGCATTGGAGCCAATGCCTACATCAACTTCAACTGCGTTATTCTTGACGTGGTAGAGGTCAAAATCGGGCAAGGAACGGCAATTGGGCCTGCTGTGCAGATTTATACCGCCGATCATCCACATGATGCCGAGCAGCGGCAGGCCGGCCTGCAGGTCGGGCGTCCTGTTCACATTGGCAGCCGTGTCTGGATCGGCGGTGGAGCAATCATTCTGCCTGGCGTCACGATTGGCGATAATGCGGTCGTAGGCGCTGGCAGCGTGGTCACACGCGATGTTCCCGCCGGGGCAAAGGTAGTGGGAATTCCTGCTCGCGTCGCCAACCCACATAAACAGGCATAATCAACCTCCTTGACCCTGGAGGTGCATGCGAACTGTCGAAACTGTGCCAAATTTCTGCCGAAGCCATTGAGCGCTGCATATCTTGTCGCGGTTCGGCTCGGGCGCTTCAGTTCTTTTGCCACGGGTGTCACAAAATCATGTGCGTAATGCCGCCGCAACGTGCTCACGTCCCGCAGCAGCGGGCCCTTTCACATGGCCCAACGAATTCAGAGCCTCCGTTGTGCTGCCAGTAGCATTACTGCTCAGATGTATTCCCAACTGAGTTTTCGCCCTTGGAGGCAAGCGACTCACCAGCAATCGCCGGCCATTAATCCTGGCTAGCATCGACCCCGACGAGGCGAGCCGCGGCGTTGCCGATCGGCATGTCGATGACCGTGATTGCGCCTTCGGCAAGGAAACGACGTTCGTTTCTGGTCAGCGTAGCCGAATCGATCACCGCAAAATGTGGGCCAGTGGAGCGCTTCATCATCTGTCTGGCATATGTGCGCAGCATCTGATCGTTGAAGCGACAGCCAACGAAGAAAAAGCCCCGGTTGACGCGCCGTTGCTTCACCACGTCCGGGATCGGCGTCTGGATATCAATTTCGGTTAGGACTTCGACGTAATCGGAATCAGCCACGAGGAAGTTTGCGGCCGGCCTGACGCTGCCGTGCGGCGCATAGAGCACCGTCCTTGCCACTTGTTCGGCGTCGAGTTCTGTTCCTGACAAATCGTAAGTTCTCGTCCAGATGTTACCAATTCCGGTCGCTCGCGTGGTTCCTTGTATCTCGACAACGTCTGTTTGGCCGGCCTCTGCAAGGGCTGCCCGCATGGCGCCATCGTACCAGCTGTCGATGATGACAGACAGTTGAAGGGTTGCGAGCCAGGCGTGAAGAACGGTCGGCTCGGCGGGGGCTGCGAATATCTCCGCCATCCACGCTTGAAGAGTCCGACGATGTCGGCGCTGCTCGATAAACTGCGCGACCGACCACATATTGGTGCGAATCCTGGAAGGGGCAGGCGCCCGCTTGTTGAGCGCCGCGGCGACATCTTCAGGGGTGCAAGGTGCAGGTGATTCCGGCGTGTTAAGCTGCAGAAGACCAGGACCGAGATAGGGGATCACTCGATCGGCCTTGAGAGCGCCCTTCAGCAGGTCAATCAGCTTTTTGGCAAAACTGCCCCGGACGACGACGAGATGGTCCCAGCTCAGCATCGTGTTCATACGCGTTTCCTCTCCGCCACTGAACCCACCGGCATCAGGCCCCGTCGGAAATCTTCATCGCCTCGACGGTGATCGGCAAACGCGTATCGCGCGGAAGGTCGGGCAGCATGAGCCGCCAACCGTTCCTGAGCGTCACGGTCCCGCCCCATAAGTCTGCGTTCTCAATCTCGGTGATCGGCTCTTCGAGATCCTTCTTGGGGACATAAGCCGACAAGCCAGTAGCGGTCCTGCGAATCATTACTTTCATCCGGCTGTTCCTCCGTTGGAAATGCCTTCAGCTCCGCAGGGAACCTCGACTTTGTCGAGGCTAATGAGTTCGCGCGCTCGCATGCCGACGACCGTGCCACGATCGATCCATTCGACCGCATAGATGAAGAATTGCTGGAGAAAGGTTCCAATGTCGCGCACGTAGCCTTCGTCGCCCTTCCGCACGAGGTTTTCGCCGATCTCCTTGCCGGGATAGGTGCCGTCGTTTTTTATGTGGCGTGTTGCACGGACCCGCTCACCCTGCATGAACCGTGGCGGTCTGCCGATTTCGACCTCCTGTTCGCGTCTGGACCACATGCTGTCCATTCCTTTCTCGAGGCTTTTGGTGTGGTCGCGGGTTGCAGGCGTCCTCGCGCGGCGAACCCGACCGTTTCGGTAGGAATCAAGCGGGAACGCAGGTTTTCGGTACCGGACAGACCGACACGCATTGCTGCTTATCGAAGGCCTCCTTGCATTCGGTGCACTTGATTGGATCGATCACATAGGCGTCGCCCTTGAACTTGATCGCTTCCGAGGGACATTCGAACTCGCAGGCCCCGCATTGGGTACATTGGGATGCGATGATCTTGAAAGCCATTCTAACTCCTGGTTATCGGACGAGACCGCTCAGGCCGTCGCCGCTAGTGGTCTGATCCCAAACTCTGCCGCGTAAAGTGCGCTGACTGCGGTCTCGATGTAGTCATGGCCATAGGCGTCGGTTACGCGCAGTCCAGCTCGCGAGAGTTGTTCCTTCGGGCGATTTCCGATCTTGGCGCATAGCACTATGTGTATGCCTTCCAGCGCAGCGAAGACGCCCTCGAGGGTGGCGTCTTCGCCCCCGCCTCCGAGGCAATACCGCTCGACCTTCCGATGCCCGACCAAGCTGATCCCTCTAGGCGAGACTTCATAAACCTGGAATTCCTTCGCGTGGCCGAAGTGTTCGTTGACGCGTCCACCTCCCTTTGTGGCCACCGCAACCAGAAGCGACTTTTCGGAGTCTGTTGCCTTGACCATACCGATGGCCTCGCTCCTCGCCGCCTCATGATCACGGCGCTCGTGTGCGACCACCTGCCGATAGGCCTGACGCTTGCCAGCATCGTAGGTGACATCGTCGGGAATCCCATCCAGCGTGAATTCCTGGCCACGATCTTCACCGAGCAGGCCGACAGCATCTGCCCGGCACTGCCGGCAGTGGCGCATCAACTTGGCGCCACCTTCAAGTCGATCCTGAAGAGCCATCATCTCCATTGCCGTTGGGCCGCGCTGCCCGATGAGTCCGTAGTGGGTGCCGTGCGCCGGGTCCGAAATCAGAGGCATCACGTTGTGCAGGAACGCGCCCCGCTCCTTGACCATTTTGTTCACCTCAAACAGGTGCTGGTCGTTCACTCCAGGAATCATCACCGAGTTGATTTTGGTGAGGATGCCGCGCGCGCTCAGCATCTCCAGGCCCAGCATCTGCCGCGCGTGCAAGATTCGAGCGGCTTCGATGCCGAAGTAGCGGCGATTTTCATAAAAAATCCAAGGATAGATCTTTGCGCCGACTTCCGGGTCGACCATGTTGATGGTGATCGTCACGTGATCAACATTCATTTCGGCAAGCTCAGCTACATGGTCCGGCAGCACGAGCCCGTTGGTGGAGACGCACAGCTTTATGTCGGGGATTTCCCTGATGACGCGGTCGAACGTTGCCTTCGTTTTCTCCCAGTCGTAACAGGCATCCCCCGGCCCAGCGATGCCAAGAACCGAAAGCTGCGGAACTTCGTTGGCAACCGCGATGACCTTGCGTAGCGCTTGGTCGGGCGTCAGCTTCTCAGACACAACACCAGGCCGGCTCTCGTTGGCGCAATCGTATTTGCGATTGCAGTAGTTGCACTGGACATTGCAAGCCGGCGCGACCGCCACATGCATACGCGCGAAATAGTGATGCGCTTCCTCCGAAAAGCAGGGGTGATCCTTGATCTTGTCCCAAATAGCCGGATCCACATCGCCCGGGCTGGTCGGCGACGAACCGTAGGAGGACGGTGCGCAGCCACCGGATTTCGCGGCTGCCAGAAAACCCTCGGATGTCGTGCTGGTCGGCCCCTCAATCGAAACTGTCGGTGAGGACATCAAACGGCTCCGTTGCTGGTAACGTCGCGGTTCAAGGTGCAAGAGCCATACCAACTTAAAAAAGCGGCTTCAGTTCACTATTTGGGTCGATGTCGGATTGTGTGAGGCCGGCGCGACACAATTTTGTCCTGCTTGCGACAGTGCAAGTCCAAATCCGTTCAGAAGCACAAAGCACTCCTTGTCGCGCAGAGGGCGCGCAAGACCACTGGCCTGACGATTGGCTCATCAGGCTCTTAGAATTTCCTTCACCTCGAGACTATGCCGGCGTATCGCCTAGCCGACTTGTCGCGGCGTGAGGCGGAGAATTCGAGCCGCATTAGCCTGAACCCAGCCGGCCTTCTCCATTGTGTCGATCAGCCGGTCACGCTCCGTCCGTCGCGGTCCCAGCGCCGGTCCGGCCGTATCGTTAGAATCGCAACCGGCTATCTCGTGTTCAGGGGCGCCGATGCGCCTAACCGGCTTCGTGCTGGGCCGTGAGAGCTCGTCGATGCCATTGCCACGTTCCGAAAGATTGGTTCCTTCCAGAGGAGAACGCGCAAGTGTGGCTGTTCTTTACACGCAGTTCTCCAGCTCGCGGACGTTGCCGGGGAAATAGCATTGCGAGATCAGCTCAACTGCCGACGGCGTAAAGCCATGGTTCTCCATATTTCAAGGGTAAGCGCTGTGTCCTTCCAGGAGTGCCCGCGATCTGTGGGCCTGCCGATTCTGAGGTGGATCGGAGATCGGCTTGTGTCTGAACTTGAACTTTACGATTGACCCTGAGCGGCAGCCTCGGCGTTTCAAGGTGATCAACGGCGCTGTTAGTCGGCAGGCATTGGTCGATGGACGACAAGGGACGGAGTCATCGCCGAGACCCTGGGGCCGAACGTGGTGATCTCGGAGGTTGCCCGGCGCTACGGGCTGCGGCCGCGGCGGAACGCTCGCAAGCTTGCGACGTCGGCAGGACAGGCCACTCCCGCCTTTGTTCCGGTGGTGGTTTCGGTGGCGCCACCGGAACGACCCGTTGGGCCTACATCCGTGCACCAGAACTCAAGGCCGCGGCCTGAGAATCGGCCGCCCGCTCACCCTTTACTTGGTTCCTCAGCCGACAGCGCTAAGAAGGAGAGCAACTTCCGTCGGTGCGAGGATCATTGCGTCGTGGCCAGTGGCGAGTTCCTGCCACGCCCAGCCATCCTGCTTCGCGACCCATTCTCGCGCTCCCGCCGTCGGCGGGTGGAGTGGATTAGTGCAGACGACATAGGTTCGGGGTCTGCCGTTGCCGAGCGGGTGCTCGAGCTTAAGTCCGCTTTCGTAGGTGCCTGCCGGATGCGGTGTTATCCGGCGCCGCACCCAGTCCGTGAGCGAGTGTCCCTCGGGAGTGCCGAATGCTGTTGGCGGCGGAGTCGGCATGAAGATACCCCGTCCTTCCTCCGCAACCAATTTTCGACGGGCGGCGACGATGTCGGGGGGCATGGTGCTGAATACACTTTGACCGCTCTCGACGATGGCGCCGTCGAGCGAGATAAACGAGATGGCTGATATGGTCGGGTATCCGGTCGGCGGCGCCGGTGATGCTGATGCCGCCTAGACTGTGACCGACAAGGATCACATCGCTCAGCTCTTCCGTTACAATGTGGTTGACGATGTCGGTCACGAATGTGTCGGGCGTGATGTCCTTGCACAGCAAATGTGCGCGTTCGCCGACACCTGTCTGGGTCGGCGTGGCCACGTGGCATCCCATCTTGCGAAGATTGGCGGCGACGTCCCGCCAACACCATCCGCCATGCCAGGCACCATGCACTAGCACATACGTCTTTGTCATGGATTGTGCCGTTCCATTTGCTCACCGGCCGTTGTGGCTGCCATCCGGCACGATGGCCGAACGTTGTCCCAAAGGGGCTCGACCACGTTACCGGTGGTAAGTCCGGCGCACAGGCCGCCGCCGTGGCCTGAGGACACCCCTACCAGTCGAGGAAATTTGAATTGCGAACGCCCAATATTCACTAGCTCTTTGCAAGTGGATGGAGAGGCTCATGGTGTGCCGCAGTTGCTCGCTGCCGGCATGCTCTTGGCACGGTCCCGGCTGATCATCCGAACTTGAACAGGACACCAAAGCCGCCGCGCGGATAGTTCCACTCGATGTCGCCGCCTTTCTCGCACAATATCCGGCAGGTGCCGCATTCCATGCAGCCGTCGGCGGTGATCTCGACTTGACCCTTGTCATTCAACTCATAGCATTTCGCTGGACAGACGTAGGTCAACGCAAGCAAGTTCGCGCTTGGCTTCTCGTGCGGTCGCACTATGATATGGGGGCGGCCGGAATCGACCAGGTAGCGGTTCTGGTAAAGCTTGTCCTCGACACGAACCTTCGTCACTGCGATCGTCATCTTGTACCCTCTTCAGCGCCATGCCAATGCCAGCCGGACCGCGTCGCTGACCAACCCCCAGCGCGAGCGCGCGTTGATGAAGGCGGCCGTGGTGGCCCTTTCCTTCTCGATCTTCGGCGTGCCGTCGACACGCATGAAGTTCTGAGCGGCATACGACATCAACCGCGGATAGCTGGTAAAAAAGTTGCTGGAATTGGTGTGGAGTAAGGCTGGCATGTCCTTGTATTTCTTAAGATCCTTGATCACAAAGGATTCATCCAGCATCGTCTTGTAGAGCGCAAGGTTCCCTTTGGTCATAGGACCGTTGCGGCTTTTGACTTTGATGATCGCCTCAGCCGCGACACGACCCGAGGTCATGGCAAGGTTCGAACCCTCACGGTGAATGGCATTGTTCAGTTGCGCTGCGTCGCCGACGATGACCCAACCGTCGCCGAAGAGCTGCGGAATGGCCCTGTAACCACCTTCGGGGATAAGATGGGCGGCATATTCTTTCACCTCCGAGCCAGCGATCAGCGGCCGGATCGAAGGATGGTTTTTCATCGCGTCTAGGAGGGCGGACGGGCTCTCCAACATCGCGGCGAAATCCGAGACCAGGCAGCCGATGCCGAGTGAAATCGACTCCTTGTTGGTGTAAAGGAAGCCGAGCCCGGCCATGTCGCGAGAGATCGTGCCCACGGCCTCGATTACGCAGCCTTCATCGCCCTTGACACCGAACCGCTGGTCAATGACCTCTTCGGGCAAGAAATGCATTTCCTTGACGGCAAGCGCCACGGTCTCCGGCTTCGGCATCTCGCGCAGGCCTGCGCGAGTGCCAAGCAATCCCGACACCCCTTCTGCGAGAACGACCACATTCGCGAAGACCACTCCGCCAGCCCGGTCTGTGCGGACGCCGATCACCTTGCCATTGCCATCACGGACGAGTTCCGTCGCGGTCGTCTCACACAGGACCGTCGCGCCAGCCTCGCGCACCTTGCGGGAAAACCATTTGTCGAACTGGGCGCGGATGATCGTGTAGCGGTTGGGTTTCGCCTCATTGAAGTCGTCCGACCGGTAATGAATTCCGGTGTGAGACGTGTCGTCCATCACCCAAAGTCGCTGTTCGACCAGGTGCCGCTCGAGGGGCGCATCATCCCGGAAGTCCGGGATGATCTTCTCCAGCATGTTCGCGTACATTATGGCACCCTGGACGTTCTTAGAGCCCGGATATTCCCCGCGCTCCAACTGCAGTACCTTCAGCCCCTGGCTTGCCAAAGTGTAAGCAGCTGCGTTTCCAGACATGCCGGCTCCGACCACAATGGCATCGAATTGTTCAATCATGTCCTCTCCCTCAACTCGCAAGCTTGTCTCGACTGTGCGGCGACAGCCGCCGGGTGAAGGCTTCCGTCAGTGCGGGCAGGAAGCGGATTGCATCCGTGACGATCCCGAGGTGGGCGAACTCGAAAATCGGCGCGTTCGGATCGGTGTTGATCGCGACGATGAGATCGGCCCCCTCGACCCCAACTCGGTGCTGGATGGCGCCGGAAATTCCGGCCGCGATGTAAAGCTTCGGTCGAATGGTCTTGCCAGTTTGTCCAATCTGTCGATCAGCCGGCATCCAGCCCTTCTGGACCAAGGGGCGCGAACAGCCATGCTCGGCGCCGATCGCTCGGGCAAGATTCTTCACAAGCTGAAGGTTCTCCGCCGCTCCGAGACCGAGGCCTCCCGCAACCACGACATCCGCATAGGCAAGATTTGCCATTGCCGACTGGTTATCCGGTAGGAAGCCGAGGACTTTGGTGACGATATCGTCCTCAACGAGCGACAGCTTGTGCCGCATGACACGCCCGACCGGCTTATCCACCCGTTGCGGCATAGGCATGACCCTTGGTCGCACCGTCGCCATTTGCGGCCGGTAATTTAGTGTATAGATCGTACACAACAATGAGCCACCAAAAGTCGGACGGGTCGCGGCGAGTGAACCGTCGGAATCTACATCAAGTTCGGTGCAGTCGGCCGTGAGCCCCGTCTGCAGGGTCGTCGCTACCGAGCCTGCAAGATCCCTGCCCAGTGTGGTCGCGCCGAGAAGGAGGATTTCGGGTTTATGGGTATTGACCAGATCCGTGAGCGCCTTGGCGAACGGCTCGTTCCGGTAGTCGGCGAGCGGCGGCGCATCGACGATGTAGACAAGATCCGCCCCGTAAGCGAAGGCCTCGGCAACAGCGTCCTCGACCATCTCGCCCGGCGGTCCCAGCACGACGCCCGCGAGCTGGACTTCAAGCTTGTCGGCTAATTTGCGGCCTTCGCCCAGCAGTTCGAATGATACAGGATGCACATTGCCGCGTTCGAGCTCGAGGAAGACCCACACGTGCCGGTAGTCTTTGAAACGGTCGGGAAGTTCTTTCTTTACACCGGCACGGCCGGGGGCAATGCGAGGGGTAGTTTGGCTTGCGGTCGACATTTTCTGCTCCTGGCCGTCACGTGCCGCTGTTGAAGGCCAGCTCATGTTCCAGCGCCGGCCGGCGGGTTAAGATATCGGCGATGAGTTCATCGGCTATGTCCTGCAAGCCCCTTTCCGCGGTGTCGATCTGCGCCGCCCTTTCTGCCCGTGCGGTGGGGGCGAAAACACGCTTGACGACTGTAGGCGAGCCACGCAGACCGCACCGGGTGAGATCGTCAATGCCGGCGTCGGCTGCAGTCCACTTCACGACTTGGCTGCGCGCCGCGCACAGAGCCTGCTGGAGCGAGCCCCGGCGGATTTCGTTGGTGTCTTCCAGCATGGTAATGAGGCAAGGGAGTCTGCTCTTCAGCAACTGGGTGCCGCCTTCGGCGCGACGAGCGACTTCGATCTCTCGCGTATCGAGATCGATGGAGGCAATCTTCGCGACATAGGTAAGTTGCGATAAATCTAGGCGCTTGGCTATGCCCGGTCCGACCTGGGCGGTATCGCCGTCAATCGTCTGCTTGCCGGTGAAGACGATGTCCGGCCTGCCGAAAGTCTCCCCAATTTTTGCGATTGCTTGCGAAAGAGCAAAGGAAGTCGCCAGCGTATCGGATCCGGCAAAATAGCGGTCCGTCAAGAGAACTGCTCGGTCAGCACCGTAACCGAGCGCCTTTCGCAGCGAGTCCTCCGCCATGGGCGGACCCATTGTGAGCACAGTAACCTCGCCACCATGAACGTCGCGCAGTTTGAGCGCTTCTTCGAGGGCGAACAGGTCGTAAGGATTGATGATGGTCGGAACACCCTGACGCATGATCGTGTTCGTCACCGGGTGCACGCGGATCTGTGCCGAATCCGGCACCTGCTTGATGCAGACTACGATATGCATTGGCGGTTTCTCTAAGCTCCCAGTCCGGATTCGTGCTTGGCGGTTCACCTCATTGCCTGCATCGTTCATGCCAAGTCGTCTTCCTGCCTCTATTCCAGAAGGTGGCTTCGTTTGCTTCCGAGGAGGCGTCATGAGGACTGGATTTGTCGACTTCTCGACATTGTCGCGTCGCAGCCGTGTCGGGCTCATTACTTTCCGAACCGCTTCAGTGCAGAGTCGAGCGGGACGAAGGCGCGGCCAGGTGCGGGACATATGTTTGGATCGTGGTCCCTTAGCACCTTGAACACACGTTGCGTGAGCGGCGAGGAAGTCGCGAAATCTTCGTAGGCGCGTTCCAGCTTGGCGCGCACCCGCGCGGCGATTACCTGGTTAGGCAGACCGGAGAAATCTTCTTCGGCAAGGTATTGGCCCACGCGCTTCATGATATGGAGCCGCGAGACATTCATCACTTTCGGGTCGTAGGAGACGTCAAGGCAGGCGAAGAAGTCCTCCGCGGCCGACAGGCCCTTCAGTCGCGCTAGGATATCGGTGCGATCGATCGGGCGGCTATCAGCGGAGCAGTTCATTGTATTCTCCCGGCGCGAAATTGTGGTGTCGATGCATTGGTGACATTGCTGACGGCGTGCCGACCTCTGGCACGGCGGCTGGGCAAGAGACTTGGCGATCTCAAGCTTTTCTGAAGTGGTGAAGGCGACCCCGAGTTTAACTGCTCTCCTTGCGCAGGGTCGTCACGTTGAGGAAGACCTCACGGCTCGTCGGCTATTGTGCCGCTCGGACCCGGGCCGGAATGAAGCTGTTCTGCACCTCGCCCGCACAGTCCAGCACTGGGAACGGCCCGTAGCTTCTCGGTGATCGCAGGCAGGACCTCAAGCACGCGGTCTACGTCATCTTCGCCGTTGTCACGCGACAAGGAGAAGCGGACTGCCCCACATGCCGCGTTCATAGCGATCAGAACATGGCTCGGTTCCAGTGAGCCAGAGGCACAGGCGGACCCGGCGGAACAGGCGATTCCCAGCCGGCTCAGGACAATTGGAATTGCATCGCCTTCGATACCTTCGAATCCAATGTTTGCAGTGTTTGGCAATCGCTCTTGCGGATCGCCGTTGATGGATGTGTTTGGGATGCGCTGGATGATCCCGTTCTCAAGGCGGTCGCGCAACCATTTTATTCGTTTTGTCTCGTCCATGAATTTCAAGGCGAGTTCGGCCGCCATGCCCAGTCCGACTATGCCGGGTGTGTTTTCAGTGCCTGCACGCCGGTCGCGCTCTTGGTGCCCACCCTTGATCATGGAGGAGAAGCGCACGCCACGTCTTACATAAAGCGCGCCTATCCCCTTTGGACCATGCAGCTTGTGGGCGGAGAGCGACAGCATGTCGATCGCGGTCGATTTCAGCTCAATCGGAAGCCTTCCGACCGCCTGCACTGCATCAGTGTGGAAAAGCGCGCCGACTTCCCTGGCTAGATCGGCAAGCTTAACCACGGGAAAGATCGTACCGGTCTCATTGTTCGCCCACATTATCGAGACGATTGCCACTTGTGGGGTGAGGGCGGTTCTGTAGGCGTCCAGGTCGAGCCGGCCGTAGTGATCGACTGGGATAATGTGCACCTTGACGCCGCGCGTCTTCTCAAGGTGCGCGCACAACTTCAGAACGGCCGGATGTTCAACCGCGGAAGTCACTATTTCCGTTCGGTCGGGCATCACCTCCAGCGCCGAAAGGATGGCTGTACTGTCGCTTTCAGTCCCGCCCGAGGTGAAGATGATCTCGTCCTCGAATCCCGCGCCGATGAGGGCTTGCAACTGTTGCCTCGCCTTTCTCACGGCTTCAGCAACCGATGCGCCATAGGCGTGCATGGACGAATGATTGCCAAATTGCTCCGTAAAGAAAGGCAACATCGCTCCAACGACTGCAGGATCAACCCGCGTCGTTGCGTTGTTGTCGAGATAGACAGGGTTCATGGGAGTGATCCTTCAACTGCTGAAATGATTCAAGGGTAGTCGGGCCATTGAACCTCTGGCGCATATCGTATCTGGTAAGGTGGGCGGCCGGGGGAGCGATGGCTTGGCTGACCGGTCGCTGTCGACATTGCCCTTTGGTGGCGGCATCCGCCGGGAATTCAGCTGTTTCGGGCAATTTTGTTTGCTTGCCCACGGCAACGATCGATGATCGCGATTTGGTGCATCACCGAACGCAATTGTTCCGGGCCGACAGTGCGTGTCGGCCGGTTCCAGAGCGCCGGCGGTTACCGGTTCGACGCAGTATTCCTTGGCGTCGCTATAGTCGAACATAGCCTGTTCCCTCGCAATCATTTGCAGGACTTGCCGCAGCCGCACGTCTCACGCGCATTGGGGTTATCGAAAACAAAGCCGGATGTTTCGAGCCCAGTGACGAAGTCCACGGTCATGCCGGCGGCATGGGGTTGGGAGCCTCTATCCATGAACACCTTGAGCCCATCTCGCTCGATGATCGCATCGCCCTCACGTGAGACGCTCTCCAGGCCCATTGAGTATTGGAAGCCGGCGCAGCCGCCGGCATGGACCATGATGCGAAATCCTTCCGCCGGCTCGCTGGCGCGGTAAAGAGCGGCCTTGATGGCGGCAACAGCGTTGTCGGTGAGCGTAATCATGGCTCGATTTCTCCTCGGTCCGGCGTTTTCGTGGATCATCTCGCATGGACCGTGCCAAAGGGAAGACGTGTCAAAAACCGTAGGACATCCCGACGTCTCTTATGCTCGATTGCTGGGGAGACGTCCGACAACCGACACTTACTGTCGGGTTTGTCGCGTCCGCGTCACAGGAAGGGCGCCTGAGTTCGCGATGCACTCACGCGTAAAGCAATGAACAGAGCCAAAGATGTTCAGAGCTTGCCGCGGAGCAACTGGCACGATTTTTGTGAAGCCTTCGTTGCGGCGGCAAAATTGCCGGCCGATTCACCTTTGGGTTGCCCTCGCAATCGAAGAACGAAGGAAAGCAATATGATCCATCAGACCCGCCTTGGTGGGAAAGCAGCACCGCCGGTGGTACCCGAATGCTCGATCGGCCGATTGGCGCCGACCACCCAACAATCGCTCGCTACCGGCGATTGGCCGCTGACCGCCCGGAGACAGGATTCGACTGGCATGTGCCTGACGATCGATCGCGTCCGCCGTGCACATCCCTGAGGCCCGTTTTTCGATCGATCGTCAAAAGAAGAACGGGGCAGGGGTAAAAACATGGATCAGCGCAAGAAGCGGTCGCCCAACGAAATCCGGCGTGCGTGGGAAGTCTGTCCGAACATTCCCGCGCGTGATTTCGCCGCCCAATTGGCCATTTCGGAAGCGGAACTGGTCGCGGCCCATTGCGGTTTCGGCGCGGCACGCATCGACCCGCGCGTCAATCACCTTCTGACGGGCCTCGAATTCGTGGGCGAAGTGACGGCGCTGACCCGCAATCAAGGTGCCGTGCACGAAAAGATTGGCGTCTTCAACAGAGTGATAACCGGCAACAATCACGCCATGGTCCTTGGTGACGAATTCGACCTTCGCGTCTTCCCGCAGGCTTGGAGGTATGGTTTCGCTGTTGAAAGGCGCCATCGCGGCGGAATCCAGCGCAGTTTGCAATTCTTCGACGCCGCCGGCGCAGCAGTGCATAAGGTGCATCTCAGGCCGGTCTCCAACCTTCATGCCTATCGAAAGCTGGTGGCCGAGCTCGTATCCGCCAACCAGGAGCCGACCATGTCGCTTAAGGCGAGAGTAGCCGACCTGGGCGCGAGGACTGCGGACTGGGCCGGCACGGTGGACGACCTACGCGAGTACTGGAGCCGGCTGACTGACGTCAACCTTCTAAAGACGCTCAAGCTCAGCCGCTGCCAGGCTTTGCGCATGGTCGGCCAGGATTACGCTTGGCTGCTCGACAATGCCGCAGTTGGCGCCGTGCTCCAGCGTGCGGCCGAAGACGAATTGCCGATCATGTGCTTCGTCGGCAACCGAGGTTCTATCCAGACCCATTCCGGCTTAATCAAGTCGGTCAAGCAGATCGGGCCGTGCATCCATGTGCTGGACGAAACGTTCCGGCTGCATCTCAGGACCCACCAAATCCGTGAGGTTTGGGCCGTGCGCAAGCCGACCAATGACAGTCACGTCACCTCGCTCGAAGCATATGGGTCCGACGGCAAGATCATCATCCAGTTGTTCGGTGCGCGCAAGGAAGGCGAACGCGAGCGCGACGACTGGCGGGTTCTGGCGGAAAACCTGCCTCGTTTCCCCGACAGCTACATGAGAAAAGACCGATCGTCGTCGGTGGGACGCCGGCGCCCATCTGCCTCCGCAGCCAGTAGCCGGGCATTGAAGCCGAGACCGGGGACACGATGACGCAATAAGCGCGCTGTATTATCGCAACGCGATGAGCAGGAAGCAATTTGGCGCTGCCCCATCGACCGCATGGTTACGACGAAGCCGCGGCCTTTGGGCCGAGCTCAGAGGTGACAATAGCGTGAACGCCGCCGACCGTCACTCCCCACCAGGCGGTCAGGTTTTGCGGTTCGGGCCGAGCAAAAATACTGTCAAGACAGCGAGGAACGTGGCAACCGCGCTGTAGACAAAGACACTGGCAATACCCGTGTGATCCACCAATAGGCCACCGCAAGTTGTGCCGGCTGCGATGGCCACTTGGAAGGTTATGACCATCAGTACACCAGCGCTCTCGGCCTGTTTCGGAGCGGCGCGTAGCACCATCCATGTCTGCAATCCGACCGGGACCGCGCCAAAAGCAAAGCCCCATACGGCAACTGCAATTGCCGAGGTCAAGGCCGATGCTCTCATGGTCAGGAGCGAGACAGCGGCTACGGCAATGAGCAGGGGCGGCAGGGCCGCGACCGCCTTGAGACTGTGTTTGGTGAGGAATGCGCCGGCTAAATTGCCGAAGACGCCGGCCGTGCCAAAAGCAAGGAACACGAGCGGGATTGACTTCTTGTCGAGCGCAGGAACGCTCTCGAGAAAGGCGCGGATGTAGGCGAAGCTGGCAAAATGGCCGGAAGCGACCAATAGCACGACTAGCACCGCAACCTTCATCGCCGGATTCTTCGCGACATCCAGCGGACTGCGGAATCTGCGCACTTCGATCGGAGGCAGTGGCGGAATGGTTACGAGTTGCACGAGCAGCGCAACGGCACTCACGATTGCGGCGACCTTGAACGAGGCTCGCCATCCCCAAATGTCACCGACATAAGCGCCGATTGGAGCCGCGCAGACGGAGGCGACAGAAACGCCGGTGAGGATGACCGACATGGCGCGCGGCATGAGGTGACTTGGAACCAGCCGCATCGCCAACGCTGCCGAAATTGACCAAAAACCACCAAGCGATATGCCAAGGACGACGCGTGCCGCCAGCAAAACCGGCAGCGACCCCGCAACCTCCGCCAGAACGTTCGACAGGATCAGCAGGAGCGTCATCGCCCAGATGACGACCCTGCGGTCCAGACGCTTTGTCACGATGGCGATTATCGGTGCCGAGATCGCCGCGACGATTGCGGCCGCTGTTAGCGCCTGTCCAGCCGTGCCCGTGGTGATACGGAGATCATGCGCGAGCGGTGTCAGAACGCTGGCGGGCAGAAACTCTGCCGTCACAAGCCCGAAGGTGCCGAAGGAAAGCGAAATGATGGCACCCCATGCAGGGCCAGAACGTTGATAGGGACTTTCTGGGTCAAGCCGATCTCGGTCGAACAAAGCCGCGTCCACTAAATCTGTCGCCGATTCGGTCATGAATGAGTTCTCCGGCTAGGAGCTGTTGCAGCAGGGGTGGCTACATCGCCGGGGATCAAAGCCGCGAGACCTTCCGGCGGCGGCCAGTCGGCATCAGTCGAGGCCTCGGAGCCCGACGCATCCGAGGCCTCATCGGAGGGCCGACGGACCCAACCGTCGACAATGCGGGAGAGTTCTCGGCGCGGTCGCATCGATCGCATTCGTCGAAGTGCGGTCTGTTCACTGCGAACCAAGCAAGCCGAACGCGGTGTCCTCGATCGAGGCCTTGATGGGGGGATGATCGACGATCTCTATATTGCTTTGAAGCAGGAAGTTCCGTCGCCATATGTGGTTATCCTGGCAGCCAGAATTGAGCGGTTGTCGCAAGCACCAAGGCGGTCGCAATGAGTGCAACGAGGCGGAAGTCTGATCGATGGCTGCGGTTCGATGGCCGCGCGATCGACAAAATTGAGGTGATGAGTTATCCCTTTTGAAGCCGTTGCTCCCAATTCTGGGATAAGGTAATTGCAGGCGGTCCCAGCAACGTCGGGCGGCCTTTTTGGTGATCGAATTCATGGGACGACACTCTCGGTCCGTGACGCATCTGCGAATGACTCCGCAAGTTCCGTGCCATCAACGACAAATCTGGCTCTGCTGAGCGGGTGGTGGAGGCACGAGCGTGGGCTATCCCAAGAGCTTGCCGCAAGGTTGTTCGAAGTTGAGGTGCCGGATAGACCGCAAATATGTCGGGCGGCCTGGGGTTGGCCAACACGAAGATGCGCAAGTTCAAAAGGACGAGCTGAACCCTTGCCGATATCCATCCGAGGCTGATCTGGAGAAGGTCAAGAACTGCGTCTTGAAGGCTTCCGCCGCACCGGCAAATGCTAAGCCAAGGTGCTGGGCAAGATGGACAGGGCCATCCAACCCGTCGACTGGACGCTCATTAATGGCGTCGGTGTGGCTCTGTAGCTGGCGAGAAAAACGCCCTGCTGAAAGACAAAAGCTCGTGTGGCCGGCTCTGAAGGACGGCCAATGAGGCATGCGAGGAGAGGCTATAGTCCATTCGTGTAGACTGATCTTGTCCTACGGAGGCGGCTAACCACCCCGCCAGACATCATCGAGGGGAGCGCCACTAGGCTCACCCCAAGTGTTGGTCGTTTCCACCTGGTGACCTCGGCCAAGTCACCAAGCCGCTTAGCGCAAGCTTTCGAACTGGATGCTCCCCGGGCACATGATCGGCTAGCGATCCCACCAGTTGAGTTGCTCCAAGTCGCTGTCTAGCATTCTACATTCTGTGTCCGACGCTGGACAAGAATGTTGCAATCCCGACCAGCAAGTCAGCGCAGGCGCCACCTGTTGCCCAGCAAACGGCAAGGATTATCGAAAGACGAATTCGGCACGGAGCTTGCACCGACGATTGCATGCAAATGCCGACAGCATCTCATGAACGGTCTCTCGATTCTGGCGCGGTTAAATCGCGGCCGGTTCCAGATCATGTCCCGCCCGAAATGGTGAGGGACTTCAACCTGTTTACGTCGCCCGGCATGTTGCCGACGGCTAACGGGGATCCGCATGCAGCGGTTGCTTGCGTTCATGCCGGGCCTCCGATCTTTTATTCAACCAGCAACACGCGCGACGGTCGGGGTACCTGGGTCATCACTCGCGCGAGCGACCAGCGCCGGGTGCTGCAGGACACCGAAACGTTTTCCAGCCATCGCAGCATCTTCGCCTCTGTGCTCGGCGAGAGCTGGCCGATGATCCCGCTTGAGCTCGATCCGCCATTCCACGGTGTTTTTCGCTCACTGCTCAATCCGCTGCTTTCGCCAAAGCGGGTAATGGCATTGGAGCCGGCTGTCCGGGAACGAGCGATCAAGCTGATCGACAGGATCGCCGCATCAGGCACGAGCTGCGACATCATGAAGGATTTTGCAGTTCCGTTCGCGGTCAATATCTTCCTTCGCTTTATTGGGCTTTCGGACAACGGACTAGAAACATTTGTCGGCTGGGCTAGAGATCTGCTCCACGGCGATAAGGAGCAACGACCACCCGCAGCCCGGACGATCGTGGCCTTCATCGACGAACTTGCCACCGAGCGCCGCAAGGAGCCGGTCGATGATTTCATGACCTTCATCGTGAAGGCAAAGGTCGAGGGTCGTCTGCTCAGTGACGAAGAAGTCCGTGGCATCGGCGTGCTTGTGTTCGTCGCGGGACTCGACACGGTCTCAGCAGCCATATGCTTCGACTTGGCCCATCTCGCGCGCAACCCCAAAGATCAGGAATTGCTACGAAGCGAACCTGACCGGATTGCCGTCGCTGCGGAAGAATTGCTGCGCGCCTATTCGACCATTCAGATGATCCGAGTGGCAACGAAGGATGTCGACTTCAAAGGCGCGCCGATCCGCAAGGGAGATTATGTTTCCTGTGCCACGATGATTGCCAATCGTGACCCGGCGGAATTCGAATGCCCGAATGAGATCGATCTGGCGCGCGAGGACAACCGGCACGCTGCCTTTGGCTATGGTCCCCATCGTTGTCTTGGCTCACACCTTGCCCGGCGGGAGATTGTCATTGGCCTGGAGGAGTGGCTGGCGCGCATCCCAGCCTTTCGGATCAAGACAGGGACTGAACCTATCACCTTCGGCGGCCATGTGTTCGGGATCGAGAATCTGATCCTGGAATGGTCCTGAAGTTTCAGCCAACGACATTGGAGTTCGCTATGCGTGTCGTCGTACATAAAGCCAGATGCCAGGGTCATGCGCGCTGCTGGGCGCGGGCGCCGAGAGTCTTCAAGCTTGATGACGCCGGCTACATCTTGCCCGGTGATATTGATGTTGCCGATGGGGAGCAACTGCTTGCCTCAAAAGGGGTACGAGCCTGCCCCGAACAAGCTCTGGAAGTTGACGAGCCCCCCGCTAACTCAGTTGTAGAGAGAGACACACGCAAAGTGCAGACTGGCATCGGGAAGGACAAAACAATCATACAATTCGCGACAGACCCTGTCGACCACGCGAAAATTACCGAACTGCGTGACCGAGAGGCGATCCGCAACTGCCTGTATCGGTACTGCCGCGGGATAGACCGCGCCGATGAGGCGGCGCTGCGTAGCGCATACTGGCCCGAAGCGTATGACAGGCACGGTCCCTATTGCGGACCGGCAGAGGACTTCATCCAATTTGCTCTCGGTCTGCCGGGGCACCGTAACATCCATCAAATCACGAACAGCCTGATCGACTTCATCAGTTCAGCAGAGGCCGCGGTCGAGAGCTATTTCACCGCGCTGCAACGCGGACCGGATACAGACCAAGAAATACGTCAGACGCTGCTTTGCGGCCGTTACTGCGATCTGTTTCAGAAGAG
Source organism: Mesorhizobium sp. M1A.T.Ca.IN.004.03.1.1 (assembly GCF_003997555.1). NCBI lineage: Bacteria > Pseudomonadati > Pseudomonadota > Alphaproteobacteria > Hyphomicrobiales > Phyllobacteriaceae > Mesorhizobium > Mesorhizobium sp. M1A.T.Ca.IN.004.03.1.1. Next base: position 29,771 of record NZ_RZTV01000019.1, read on the forward strand.
GCAGGACGAGTGGCGAATTGCGGAACGGACAGTCGTCTACGATTGGGTTGAGGAGCAAATCCCGCCAGCGATTCTTGAGGCAGATAGGTTCGGCCGGCGACAGCCGATTGGAGCACCACATCCAGACGATCCCATCTACCAGTTGCTCAAGGGTCACATCCCCACCGACCAAGATGGCGTCGAGGGTCCCCAACTGGGAGCTGCATAAGTGGGTAGGAATGGAGGATGAGCGCCCTACGGGAACGACATCTGTGTGGGGCCGCGACTGGCGGTCACTGCAACGATTTGGCTCGGCCCTTCATTCCGCCCAAGGTTGATGGGCTGAGATCACAAGCGGTCATCGTGGAGAAGCTCTCGTGAAACTGGCAGCACGCACCGTAATCATCACAGGCGCTGCGGGCGGGATCGGCCGTGCCCTGGTCGATATCCTTGCCGCGGACGGAGACACTGTAGTTGCGGTGGACCTTCCGGGCAGTGGTGTGGTTGAACTGGCTCGGGATCTCGGGTCGCCGCACGTCGGTCTGGAGTGCGATGTGTCGCGAGAGAAGGACATGCTCTCACTTTTCGGCCAGGTCGAAGCACGGTTCGCGCAAATCGATGTCCTCATCAACAATGCGGCGGTTGGACCCACGATGGATAGGATCATCGACACCGCTGTCGATACCTTCCGACGCGGCGTGACAGTGAACCTTATTGGGCCATTCGTTATGGCCCGGGAAGCGGCGCGGCGCATGAAGCCGGGCGGTGCGATCGTCAATGTGGCTTCGATGGCGGGCGTGGTCGGCAATCCCAGGCGCAACGCTTACGCAGCCTCGAAAGCTGGCGTGATCTCGTTGACAAAGTCCCTTGCATGCGAGTGGGCTATGCGAGGAATCCGCGTCACGGCGGTGGCGCCGGGCTCCGTCCGCACCCCAATGGTCACAGAACTGGCACGCGCTGGCAAAATGGACCTCGCGGCGATACGCCGCCGCGTGCCGATGGGGCGCTTGGCTCGCCCCGACGAGATCGCCAGGGTCGTGCGTTTTCTGAGCAGCACGCAGGCGCGCTACATCACCGGCTCGGTGCTGGCAGTCGACGGAGGCTGGATGTCATTCAACCAGCCGGGGGATGCTCACCCGCCGGTGGATGGTGCGCTCCAAGCCGAGCTCTCCTGTCCGGCCGAATGCACAGATGCGCGAATCGTGCTCGTCACCGGTGGCGCAAAAAGCATTGGCGCGGCCGTCGCTCGCCGCTTTGCCGCGAACGGCGACACCGTCGTGATTGCTGATAAAGATGGCACTGCAGCGGCAGAGCTGGCTACATCGCTCCCCGGCAAGCATCTGGCGAAATCGCTGGACGTGGCCGTCGAGAGCGATGTGGTGTCGATGTTCGAAGAACTGAGGGGACGCTTCGGGTATATCGATGTTCTGGTCAATAGTGCTGATACCGCCGACAGGATTGTGCCTGCGATCGAGCAACTGTCGAAACAGCTCGAACACGTCCTGGATGTCAACCTTACCGGCGCCTTCACCTGCGCGCGCGAAGCGATCAAGGCTATGCGCCCGGGCGGCGTGATCCTCAATCTCGGGTCGATCGACAGCTTTCTGCCGTTCGCGCCGCGCCATGCCTACGGCGCCTCCAAGGCGGGGATGGATATGCTGACCCGTTGCATGGCGGCCGAACTCGGGCCGGTCGGAATTCGGACAGCCACCGTCGCTCCTGGCCACATCCGCACGCCCGCACTTGCTCAGTTGGCCAAAGCCGGCCGCATCGACCTGACAGCAATCGGACGACGCATCCCCATGGGCAGGATGGGACGGCCAGAAGACGTCGCAGATGCATCGTTCTTCCTTGCTTCGTCTGACGCCTCATACATCAACGGCTCGATCCTCTACGTGGACGGCGGCTGGACCTCGTTCGGTGATGCGGGAAACGCCAGCGAGCTCTATGACGAATGTTTTGCGGAGGCCGCAGGTTAATTGCCAGGCCTTCGCAGGGCGACCGGCCGAGCATTATGAAGCCTCGGCTCCACGACGCACCTGAGGTGCTTGAGATCCAAGCATGCGCATGCCGAGCACATTCCCGGTCGGCTGACGTGTCTATAACGAGGAGAAATCATGGAATTTGCCACTTTCATTCTGGCCGCCCAGCGTGGCTATCACCAATCCTCAGAAAGCGTCATCCGCAACTCCATCGAACAGGCCGTCGCTTCGGAGCAGGCTGGGTTCAACACCGCGTGGTTTGCTGAGCACCACTTCAACAATTACAGCCTCATACCATCCCCGCTGATGATGGTGGCGCACTGCGGCGGCTTGACAAGCACGATTCGCCTGGGCACTGCCGTCTGCGTGCTGCCGCTTTACCAACCGCAGCGCCTGCTGTCCGAGATCGGCTTCGCCGACATCGTTGCGAACGGCCGTCTCGAGCTCGGCGTAGGCTTGGGATACCAGCAGTTCGAGTTCGAACGGTTCGGCGTGGACATCGATGAGGCGCCGGCCGTCTTTTCGGAATACCTGGACATCATTCTCAAGGGCCTCAACCAAAACGTCTTCGAACACGACGGCCAGTATGAGAAGATCCCCCCAACAGCGATTTCGGTCCGCACAGTCCAGCAGCCGACGCCGCCTATCTGGATCGCTGGCGGAGCCGCACGGATGGCTCGGGCCTACCGCGAGGGGCACAATTTTTTTGTCACAGCCTTCCACGACGGCTTAGAGACTTTGACCACACTGCGTGAATCAGTCGAGAGGGCGGCGGCATCCGAGGAAAAGAACGTCACCGACGTCAAGATATCGCTGCTGCGCTGCTGCTATGCCAGCCACGACGAGTTGGAGATCAACAGCTATCTCGACAATGCCCGCTTCCAGCGCCGGCTTTCTGAAGCCCTGCATCAGCGTCGCCAACAGAGCCACGATGGCTACCTGCTGCAGGAGACACCGACCCAGCAGGATCTGTCCTTCGAGACCATGCGCAAAAATTTGCCGATTGGCAGCGTAAATCGCGTGATTGATCGCCTGCTGGAAGAGATCGATATCTTGAAACCGGACCAGATCGCAGTTCAGACTCAATTGGGCGACTTCGACCAAAAGACGATGCTGCGCCAGATCGAGCTCTGGGGCGACAAGATCATCCCTGCGGTCAACAAGGCGCTTTGTCATGCCGGAAGCTGAAGCCGGCCGTTACGATGATGGCTGCCTATCCAGCGCGCAATGGCGTGGGTCCGAGCTAGGGAGGAGCTTCGATCAGCATGTGCTGCCCTGCGTACATTCACGTTCGCTTGAGGAGGTCCAGGCGGGCGAGGTGTTGGCGACGGAGGGGACAGGCCTTTCGTCTGTCGAATTGCGTGATGTCTTGGCCGCAACTTTCCCGTCTACCTCCAGCAGCGTATTCGCTTTGGAGGAGTTGAGCGAGCCCGAGCCGGAACTGGAAGAGGAACTGCTACGCCGGCTGCTGCTAGCGCATGCTGCGCCGGCCGACCCGGCGAGCGCCCGCTTGGCCAAGATCATCGCCCGGCGTGCGATGCGCATGGACCATCTTTGGCGGGATCTTGGCCTCTCAAATCGCGCTGAGCTCAGCCGCCTGCTTGCCAGACATTTTCCCGCGCTGGCGGCAGGCAACACAGAAAACATGAAATGGAAAAAGTACTTTTACCGCAAGCTGTGTGAGGCCGAAGGCTTTTCGTCATGCACAGCACCCAGTTGCGGGGAATGCCATGACTTCGAAAGCTGCTTCGGCCCGGAGGAAGTTGAGAGTCGCCTCTCGCCGACCACGAATGTCGGTTAGTCACTTCGCTTGATCGCAGCTGCGGACAAACGCTTATCGCGGCGCCGTCGTATGGAGGAAGGGATGTTCATCGCCTCGCGATATTTGGTGACGGTACGGCGAGCGACATCGATGCCGGTCTCCTTGAGTTGAGCAACGATGTCTTCGTCGGAATGTACCTTGTCGAGCGATTCTTCGGCTATGATTGCCTTGATCCGATGGCAGACAGCTTTGGCGGAGTGCGCATCGCCGCCCTCGCAGGATGCGATTGGCGCAGCGAAAAAATACTTCAGCTCGAACACCCCGCGCGGAGTCAACATGTACCTGTTCGAAGTCACCCGGCTTACCGTCGACTCGTGCATGCCGATCTCGTCAGCGACATTTTTGAGACAGAGAGGCCGCAGATGGGCGGCGCCGTGTGTAAAAAAGGCATCCTGCTGGCGCACGATTTCGGTCGCAACCTTAAGGATCGTCTTAGCGCGCTGCTTGAGACTGCTGATCAGCCAGTTCCCTTTTTCCTGGCAATTGTCGAGAAACGCTTTGCCTTCCGGATTTTGCTTGGTCAGCTGCGAGATTTCGGCGACATAGGTGTGGTTGATCAACACTTTGGGCAGCGTGGCCGGATCAAGCTCCACCCGCCATCCACCTTCGGACTTGGGCATTACCCAGACGTCCGGTACGATGGTTTCCGGCGTCCCGGACTGGAACCGGTCTCCAGGCTTGGGATCGAGCGCGCGGATTTCGTTCCTCATGTCGAGGAGATCCTCCTCGTCGACTCCGCAACGCTGCTTCAATCCCTGAAAATCCCCCCGTGCAAGCATCTCGAGATTGGCGACCAAAGCTGCCATAGCCGGGTCGAACCGGTCTTGCTGGCGCAGCTGAATCTCCAGGCATTCGCTGAGAGTTCGCGCAAAAATGCCCGGCGGATCAAATTGCTGCAAGATTCCGATGACCCGTTCCACATCAGCTTGCCGAACGTTTAACGTCCTGGCCAGATCGAAAAGGTTTACCTGAAGATAGCCAGTGTCCTCCAGATGAGCGGCGAGCTGTCCGGCAATCAGCCGCTCCTGGGGGGTGAACGGGTTGAGGGCGACCTGGCGGGCGACATGGTCGTGCAATGTTTCGGTGTGGGCGGTAAACTCCTCGACGGCAGGTCGATCGTTGCCGCTACTGCGTTGCGACTTCCATTGCCCGCGCCCGCCAGACGGCCCGCCAATGGGCGATTCGCCGATTTCGCTTCTGCTTTGACTGCTCCGCTGATCCACCCCTGGCAGCGGCGAATCGTCGTCAAACGGGTCAGGCTTCAAAACGGGGTTCTTCTCGAGTGCCTGCTGCACGAGCTGATGGAGTTCAGTATGCGTCAATCGCAGCAAGCGAATAGCTTCAATGGCTTGAGGCGATAAGACCATACGTTGCTTCTGGCGTTGAAGCAGGCTTGCTGAGAGATGCATGTTGAACCGTGATCTGCCGAGGAGGCTCTAGTGTGTGCTTGGGTTGTGTGAGACTTTCCACTTCTGGGTCATGCCGCCGCCTTCAATTTGTCGAGAACGTTTTGCGGGGATGAAACGCCATAGGGGTCCGTCTCGCAGTTGTCACAGAAGCCTTCCTCCTCGAACCACTGCTCCACCACGCCATCGTCGATCAGAGCGGCGTATCGCCAGGAGCGCATGCCAAAGCCCAGATTGTCCTTCGCGACCAGCATGCCCATTTTGCGCGTGAACTCGCCCGACCCGTCTGGGATCAGCTCGATCTTCTGCAGCCCCAAGGACTTTCCCCACGCATTCATGACGAAAGCATCGTTGACCGAGACGCAGTAGATCGCGTCAATTCGCAGTTCCAGAAATTGATCATAGAGTTTTTCGAAATCGGGCAGTTGGAAGGTCGAGCAGGTCGGGGTGAAGGCGCCAGGCAGCGAGAACAGGATGATGCGCTTGCCCCCGAAATAATCGTCGGAGGTCTTGTTCTCCCACTGATAAGGATTTGGCCCCCCGATCGACTCATCGCGAACACGCGTGCGAAAGGTCACGAGAGGAACGTTCTTTCTATAGGTCATTGATTTGCTTCCAGGCCAAAGTGGTACGGTGCATTTTTCGGTTAAACTGAAGCGGCATCGACTTCGGTCGACAGTTCCGGCAGCCTCGCGCCTTGGCGTGGTTGCCTCGGACCGGTCTTGTGCAAGACCGCCCCCGAGCAGGCACGTTTAACGGCGACGAGCTTCCGCGGAGACGGGGAATTTTGCTCGCGTGCTTTATCGAGCTTTGAGAGGTAGGCATGGTCTGCAACCGTGATTTTGACTGCGTTCTATCGACCGAGTCGCAAGCGCCATGCCAATTGACCCGATGCCTTGGGTTCACTTCGGTTTTTGCAGCAACTTTCGTGTTGTGCAGTAATGCCGGTCGATATTATTGCTCAAGCAGCACTGGAAATTGGGTGCGACTCCGTTCGGCAAACCCGGCCTTTGTCCGAAGCCGGACACGAATGTCGGAAATAGCCAAACGCCAGGATCTGGGGCGGGTTAAGAAACGTTGCCGTGGGCACCGGCTTCAGCACAATTGCGCCACGCGAGCATGGCTCCCAGCGTCAATGCCGTGCAGCAGCGAGACGAAGTCACTGCAGAATATCAACCTCTGCGAAGTCGTTGAAACCCAGCATGTGCGAGCCGTTCGAGGCGCAGATCAAGGCATGCTCGAGGAAGAGCTCGTGCTCTCGGCAGCAAGTGTTGCGACGTCTGACAAGGATCGTCGCGCTTCAAGGAAAAGAACCTGAATGGTGCACGGCTTGTGAAGGCCGGCGCATGGAAATGGCTGGGCTGATCATCCTCCATGAGGGTTGAATGAAGAGCTGGCCCCTATCTCCCTCAGCTGCAACGGGGGGAGATAGGGCATGTCCGTCTATCGCGCTGGGTAACATTCCTCGGTGATGCAATAAGGGGGAGCAATTTCTCATTTCGGCAGACACGACCCAGCTCTCCTTTCATGCGCTGATTCCCCCAGGGGAAATCGCGACTCCAGGCTTCCTATGCAGCGAATCGCGGTGCTGTCCGATGTCCGACAATGTCGGATGCGGATCGTAGCTGGGCTAGATCCGTCACTTTGCCTCGATGGTTTCCCACTGGCCTTATATCTGCTTCGCCCAAATGCGGCGACATAACCTGTGCGGCATCTGTGAATGGATCGACTTCAATCGAGACCTCGGAGGTCCCGATGCGCGAAGGGAGCTTGCCGATATGACGGCCACCATAGCGAACCACGGTCCGGACGACGAGGGGACTTGGATCGGCGGGCCTGCGGCGCTGGGACACCACCGCCTGGCAATCATCGATATCCAGGGCGGCCGCCAGCCGAGGATGCTCCAGGGGGATGGCCGACCTGACTTGGTGCTCGTCTACACGGGTGAGACTTACAACTACCGCGAGCTGCGTCAACAGCTGGCCGGCCTAGTCCATCGCATGAACACGAGCAGTGACACCGAGGTGGTGCTGCACCGCCCCCGCGAGTAGGGCTCTTCGGCGGGTACACTTTTTTCACGAAATCCGTGAATGTTTCTCGCGACATCATCCCGCAATCGGTGGTGCAGCGGGTGAAGAGCCCGTATCCGGCTATCCAGAATGCCGCCTACGACAAAATACTACGTACGCGGTTCACTGTGATGCTGGACGACCTAGTTGTGGAGCTTCAACAGGTTGTCCTCGATCAGGGCGAGGCGACTGATAGGCGTTTTTGACTTTAGGCTGCCATGTGGA
>NZ_RZTV01000001.1:0-294282 GCF_003997555.1 Mesorhizobium sp. M1A.T.Ca.IN.004.03.1.1
CGGATCACCCGCCTTACCCGGCAACAGCGCAGCGATGCGCGCCCACTGGACGTTCGTCAGTTCGTACCGTTTGGCCATCCGTCGCGCTCCGAATCAGAACCCTCGGAACGCAATGAATCAACGCCAAACCGCGTTGAGAATCCTGAATGTAGATTGGACCTAGTTGATCTACCCGCCAGCGGCATCAAGCCGGCCATTCAGCCCTCTGCACATCGTCCGTAAGGGCAATGCTTCGACGAAGGGCCCGCTGCGCCAAGGCCCGCCGCCCCAAAAGGTCCGGGCGCGCAGCAACGTTTTGCACATCAGCTAGTCGGCTCTGGAATTTCAACCGGAAATCGAGCATGATGCGGCTTGGTATTGGCGTTGGATGCTTCGCGCTCCCATGAAATACCGGAGGACGGGACATGGCCATCGCGCTTGTACTCGTTTTGATCGTCGTGGGCTCGGTGTTGTTCCACTTCCTGAGCCCATGGTGGTGGACGCCGATTGCCTCGAACTGGGACTATATCGACCACACCATCATCATCAGCTTCTGGATCACCGGCGTCGTTTTTGCCGCCGTTGTTCTCTTCATGGCGTATTGCGTGTTCCGCTTTCGCCATCGCGAAGGCAATCGCGCGGTATACGAACCGGAGAACAAGCGTCTCGAATGGTGGTTGACGATCGTCACTGCGATCGGCGTCACCGCCTTGCTCGTTCCCGGCCTGTTCGTCTGGAGCCGCTTCGTCAACGTGCCGAGCGATGCGACCGAAATCGAGGTCGTTGCTCAGCAATGGCAGTGGAGCTATCGCCTGCCAGGCAAGGACGGCAAGCTCGGCACTTCGGACACCCGTGAAGTAGCCGCTGAGAACCCGCTAGGCATCGCCCCAAAGGATCCCAACGGCCAGGACGACGTCGTGGTCGAGGCGGCGGACCTGCACTTGCCGGTCGGCAAACCGGTCAAGATGCTGCTGCGTTCGATCGACGTGCTGCATGATTTCTACATCCCGGAATTCCGCGCCAAGATGGACATGATCCCGGGATCGGTCACCTATTTCTGGTTCACTCCAACAAGGACCGGAACCTTCCAGGTCCTGTGCGCCGAGCTCTGCGGCCAGGGACATCCGCTGATGCATGGCATGGTGATGGTCGACACCGAGCAGGATTACCTGACCTGGCTCGGGCAGCAGCAGACTTTTGCGCAACTGTCGGCGCCTCAGCAAACGGGCTCGGCGAACCCGCTGCCAGGAAAGACAATGGCGTCCGCTTTGGACGTCGGGACAAAAGTCGAAACTGTCGAGGCCCGCTGAACAGGGAGGTGCTCCCATGGTCGACGTCACACCCGCAGATGCCGTTCCCCCCGCCGAAGTCGGGGAAATGGAACTGTACCATCCGCACAGTTGGTGGACGAAATACGTCTTCTCGCAGGACGCCAAGGTCATAGCGATCCAGTATTCGGCAACGGCAACGGCGATCGGCTTTGTAGCGCTGTTCCTGTCCTGGCTGATGCGCCTGCAGCTCGGCTTCCCCGGCACGTTCGATTTCATTACTCCGGAGGCCTACTACCAGTTCATCACCATGCACGGCATGATCATGGTGATCTACCTGCTCACCGCACTCTTCCTCGGCGGCTTCGGCAACTATCTCATCCCGCTGATGGTCGGCGCCCGCGACATGGTCTTCCCCTATGTCAACATGCTGAGCTACTGGGTCTACCTGTTGGCGGTGCTCGTTCTCGTCGCAAGCTTCTTTGCGCCCGGCGGACCGACCGGCGCCGGCTGGACGCTCTACCCGCCGCAGGCGATCATGACCGGCACGCCGGGTGGCCAGGACTGGGGCATCATCCTGATGCTCTCTTCGCTCATCCTGTTCATCATCGGCTTCACCATGGGTGGCTTGAACTATGTTGTGACGGTGCTGCAGGGCCGCACGCGGGGTATGACCTTGATGCGCCTGCCGCTCACCGTATGGGGCATCTTCACCGCCACCGTCATGGCTCTGCTCGCCTTCCCGGCGCTGTTCGTTGCTTGTGTGATGATGCTGCTCGACCGCGCGCTCGGCACCTCCTTCTTCATGCCGGCGATCGTCGAGATGGGCCAACAGTTGCAGCACAGTGGCGGCAGCCCGATCCTGTTTCAGCATCTGTTCTGGTTCTTCGGCCATCCGGAAGTCTACATCGTGGCCCTGCCGGCCTTCGGCATCGTGTCCGACCTCATCAGCACGCACGCGCGCAAGAACATCTTCGGCTACCGAATGATGGTCTGGGCGATCATCGCCATCGGCGCGCTGAGCTTCGTGGTCTGGGCGCACCACATGTATGTCAGCGGCATGCACCCCTATTTCGGCTTCTTCTTCGCCACGACGACGTTGATCATAGCCGTTCCGACCGCCATCAAGGTCTATAACTGGGTGCTGACCCTGTGGCGCGGCGACATCCATCTCTCGATACCAATGCTTTTCGCGCTCGCCTTCATCGTCACCTTCGTCAATGGCGGTTTGACGGGGCTGTTCCTCGGCAATGTCGTCGTCGACGTTCCCCTGTCGGACACGATGTTCGTCGTTGCCCATTTCCACATGGTGATGGGTGTCGCCCCGATCCTGGTGATCTTCGGCGCGATCTATCACTGGTATCCGAAGGTCACCGGACGGATGCTGGACGAGGCGCTCGGCCAGTTTCACTTCTGGGTCACCTTCCTCGGCGCCTACCTGATCTTCTTCCCCATGCACTATATCGGCCTGATTGGTGTACCGCGCCGCTACGCCGAACTGACCGACATGACGATCATGACGGAGTCGGCCCATCATCTGAATTCGTTCATCAGCATCATGGCCTTCTTGGTCGGCTTCGCCCAGATGGTGTTCCTGTTCAACCTGATCTGGAGCATCCGTCACGGCCGTGAGGCCGGCGGCAATCCGTGGCGGGCAACGACGCTCGAGTGGCAGACGCCGCAGACGCCGCCGGCGCACGGCAATTTCGGCAAGGAACTGCCGATCGTCTATCGTTGGGCCTATGACTACAGCGTGCCGGGCGCGAAGGAGGATTTCATTCCGCAGAACGTGCCGGGCTCCTTCATCCCATCGAGGGAGCCGGCATGAGCGTCATCCTGGTCTTCCTGCTGGTGATCGCCGGCTTTGCCGGATGGTGGCTTTCGCACCAGCGGCTGACCGCGAAGCCGTGGCTCGAGCAAGGCTTGGCCGGGGATTTCGTCGGCCTCGAGCGATCGCCCCTGCCCACCGCCAAGATCGGCCTCGGTGTCTTCCTCGCGGTTGTCGGCTGTCTGTTTTCGCTGTTCACCAGCGCCTATTTCATGCGCATGGGTCTGCCGGACTGGCGGCCTCTGCCGCTGCCGCGCCTGCTCTGGCTGAACACCGGCGTGCTGGTGCTGAGCAGCGTCGCGCTGCAATGCGCCGTGATCGCGGCGCGCAGAGGCCAGACGGACATGGTCAGGCTCGGTCTTGCGACGGCCGGGCTGACCGCCCTCGCCTTCCTCATCGGCCAACTGATCGCGTGGCGGCAGCTGACCGATGGCGGCTACCTGCTGGACTCCAACCCGGCCAACAGCTTCTTCTATCTGATCACCGCCATGCACGGCCTGCACATACTGGGCGGGCTGGTCGGCCTTGGCAGGACGAGCATCGGCGCCTGGACGGGCGCCCGGCCGCAGCGGCTTCGCCTCGGGATCGAGCTCTGCGCGATGTACTGGCATTTCCTGCTTTTCGTCTGGCTCGGCATCTTCGCCGTCCTGGCCGGCTGGGCGGCGACATTCGTGAGCATTTGCCAACGGCTGCTGACCTAGGAGGCTGGCGATGGCCGAGACGACACTGACGGATAGCAGCCAGTTGGATCGCCCCCAGGGCTGGCGCGGGATTGCCGCCGACTGGGCCTCGGATCAGCGCGCGTTCAAGAACGTGTCCTGGGGCAAGGCCATGATGTGGATCTTCCTGCTCAGCGACACCTTCATCTTCGGCTGTTTCCTGCTCTCCTACATGACCGCCCGCATGTCGACGCGCGTGCCGTGGCCCAACCCAAGCAAGGTCTTCGCGCTGCACATCGGCGGGTCGGAGGTCCCGCTGATCCTGATCGCCATCATGACCTTCGTGCTGATCTCCAGCAGCGGCACCATGGCCATGGCGGTCAATTTCGGCTACCGCCGCGATCGCCGCAAAACCGCGATCCTGATGCTTTTGACCGCCGCGCTCGGCGCAACCTTCGTCGGCATGCAAGCCTTCGAATGGACCAAGCTCATCACCGAAGGAGTGCGGCCCTGGGGCAATCCCTGGGGAGCCGCGCAATTCGGCTCATGCTTTTTCATGATCACCGGCTTCCACGGCACGCACGTCACCATCGGCGTCATCTTCCTGATCATCGTGGCGCGAAAAGTCTGGCGCGGCGATTACGACATCGGGCGTCCAGGGTTTTTCACCAGTCGCCGGGGCCACTACGAGAATGTCGAGATCATGGGACTCTACTGGCACTTCGTCGACCTGGTCTGGGTGTTCATCTTCGCCTTCTTCTATCTTTGGTGAGAGGCAGGCTTTGCTGAGAGGACGAAATGGCTGAAGCAACCGCAAACGGTCTCGGACAACAGGCGCTGCACTCCACCAACGATGCAGCGACCGCCGGCAAATCGGACACGCACCAGGAACACCCGATCAAGCTCTATCTGGTGGTCTGGGTGTGGCTGTTCATACTCAGCGCCTGTTCCTATATGGTCGACTATTTCGGCCTGCACGGCTATCTCAGATGGTCGCTGATCCTGATCTTCATGATGCTCAAGGCAGGACTGATCGTGGCCGTCTTCATGCACATGGCCTGGGAACGGTTGGCGATGATGTATGCGATCATCCTGCCGCCGATATTGGTGCTGGTCTTCGTGGCGATGATGGTCTTCGAGGCCGACTATACGCTGCTGACCCGCATCGCGTTTTTCGGGCCCGGCCCCTGACGCGCGGTTCGGATAAACCGCAGCCTAATCAGCCCGAAATGGCCGGTGCCTCGAAACAACCGGCGGTTTGGTTTTGATATGCGTCGTGAACTCAAGCAAAGGACGCGGAAAATGACGATAGCGAACAGACTGAGGAATTTCATAGACGGCAAGGGAATCCCGTACGACACCGTCGCGCATCATCGGACTGCAACCAGCAGGCAGGCCGCCATTGCCGCCCACGTGCCCGGCAGCATGATGGCCAAGTCCGTGGTCGTTCACCACGAGCTCGGCTATGCGCTGGCCGTGGTCCCAAGCACCCACAGGATCGAACTCGCCAAGCTCCAGGACGTCATGGACAAGCGCCTCGGGCTCGCTTCCGAGGACGAGGTGGTCTCGCTCTTCGACGATTGCGATATCGGCGCCGTACCGCCGATCGGCGCGGCCTATGACGTGCCGGTCATTTTGGACGAAAGCCTCGGCGACGCCGCCGATATCTACTTCGAGGGCGGCGACCACAAGACCCTTGTGCATGTCAGCGGCAAGGATTTCCGCGACCTGACCACAGGCGCGCGTCGGGCACGCTTCAGCCACCCGGCCCTGTGAGAGCACCGGCACTCCAGCCCGTGCTCGACAGGGTTTGCTAGTTCGCCGGTCTTGGGGCGGCGGCCGGCGCTTCCACGACCTTACGATACACGTGCCAGGTGGCATGGCCGAGGACTGGCAGCACAACCGCCAGCCCCGCGAACACCGGCAGCGAACCGACGATCAGCCCAACGGCGACGATCAGTCCCCAGACGGCCATTACGATGGGGTTCGCCAGCACTACGCGTACCGAAGTGTGAATGGCTTCGTAGGCGCCGACATCGCGATCAAGCAGCAGCGGAAAAGCCACCACGGTGGTGCACAACACGACCACGGCGAAGACGAATCCGATGGCGTGACCCAGCACGATCAGGGTCCAACCGCGCCCGGTGGCGAATATCTCAGCGATGAAACTGGACAGCGATGCCGGGGGCGCGGGACCGAACAGCTGCTCGTAGAAGATTTTGGCGGTCAAAAGCCACGCGATGAAGATCGCGAACAGCATGATCCCGACCGCGGCGATGGCCGGCAGCGCCGGGGAGTTCCTGACCTCGAAGGCATGGCGCCAGGATGCATCGAGCCCGGCTTCCCGTCTGCGGCTGATCTCGTAAAGACCGATCGCCGCGAATGGGCCGATCAGCGCAAAACCGGACACCAGCGGAAACAGCAGTGGCAGCGCGTTCGCTCCCGATGTCCAGGTAGCAAGCACCACGCCGACGAGCGGATAGATCATGCACAGAAACACGATATGCGAGGGTTTCACCATGAAATCGTCGACACCGCGCCTGAGCGCGTCGAAAAGATCGGAAAGGCCGATCTTTCTCACTCTGGTATGCTCGAGCGTTTCGCTAGCGCCTGCAATGACGTGAAAGCTTGCCATGACCATTCCTCCAGACCAGGGTCCGGCAAGGTCGCGGATTCGCGGTGCTACCGCTCTGCATGGTTGGCCACGCAAAACCGCGACCTGCACCGGCAGCCAACATACTCCATTGCGCCTGATTTGTCTCTTTTCATTGAAACGAGGGTGCGGTGGCCGGCCAGAGCTCCACGCTGGTTCGAGAGGTTTTTTTGCGGTATTCTTATACAGCTACAACGCAGCGCCTCCGGTACGCGCAAAGGAGGCTGGATCACTTTGATTGGCCCGTGATCCTTTCCCGATTTCCGGGTCATGCGCCTGGTCGAAGGCGAACGTCATGGACACGCGAACGCTTCTCATACTCGGCCTTGGCATAGCCATTCTGTTGGTGCTGGGATTTTTTGCGCTGCCTGCATGACGGCGCCGGCGGCCACACTTCAGCAGCGTCATGCCGGCCGCCTTCGGTCGGGGCGAGCCGGCGCCACCGAAAGGGGCCTGGAAGGGCCCGCTTACTTCGAAAACTGTTTCAGGTAAGCGATGACGTTGGCTACGTCCTGATCGTTCTTGAGGCCGGGAAACACCATCTTCGTCCCTTTGATCATGCCCCTGGGGTCTTGAAGATACTTCGTCAGCGTGGGCTCATCCCATTTGATGCCGGATTTTCCGGCCTCGATCATAGCAGGAGAAAAAGTGAAACCGGGATGCGTGCCCGCCGTGCGCCCGATGACGCCGTGCAGAGACGGGCCGACCTTGTTCTGGTCCTGGTCTGCAATGTGGCAGACCTTGCACTTGGTGAAGACCTTCTCGCCTGCGGCTGCATCCTGCGCCCGCGAAGGGCTTGCAATGAAGATCGTGGCCGCCGAGGCGATGAAAAGTGCGATTGCGCGCATGGCATTCCTCCCTGATCGATCGTCATCTGCGCCGGACGATGCGCACCACGCCAGCTGCGCTGGGGCGGCCTGCACGGTACAGCGGAATATCCGTGGTCCCACCAATGGAATTGCGGCATCTACATACCACAGTATCAAGCCAATGGGTAGAAACGGCAATTTGTGCGAAGGTGCACGTCGCCCAAGCTGCGCAGCGGTTCTGGCAGAACGACATGCATCAAAACAAGGACCTAAAGCGCGTCGCCTGAGTCCGGCTCCTCGCGACGCCCTTTAGGCCGTGTACTGAGACTCACGGCGGATCGGTATTGCAGCTTGCAGCCATCTGTCCGATCGCCTCGGACAGTCCGGCGAGTTCGAAATCGGCCTCGCCGCGTCCCGACAGCAGGCCGAAGCGCCATGACAGCAACAGCCGGCTCGCCGAAACCAGCCGCTTGATGCCATCGGCTCCGTCCCTGACCAGCATTTTACCGCGTGGGCCGACAGACCAGCTTTCATCGAACTTGCCGCCGCCATCGACCATGACCGACATGGTGATCTTGCGGCTGGCGGAGACTGAATCGTTGAGTTGCAGCCATTCGCTCCAACGCGGTTCGCCGCCCGGTCGACAAGCCAGCGTCAGCACCGGACTGTAGCCCAGCGCGCCGCCGCCGGTGATCAGCTTGTTGGTGGCGTATAGCGACGCAGTGACCTGGCCGTCGTTGCCGGCGTCGACGCGCCAGTTGCCGAGATCGGGTCCGGCCTCTGCCACACCGGCCGCGGCAAGCAAGAGCGCCGCGGTAACGACCACGCCCCTCATCGTGAATGCCACACCCACCGACGCCTCCAAACGACCCTGCGCAATGTGATATCGAGCAGATAATCATCAATGTTCGGTATCGCCAGCAGCGTGCATTCATCTGAAGCGGGTGGTGTTGCCCCGCAGCAACAACAGAGAACATGAACGAAAAAGGCCGCCTCGTGGGCGGCCTTTCGAAATCAGCTTATCGCCGGGTTTACTCGGCGTCCTTGGCGGCCTTCTTCTTCGGCGCGGCCTTCTTCTTGGGCTCTTCCGCCTCACCGGCTGCTTTGCCGGCCTTGGCCTCGGCTTTCTTGGAGGAAGCCTTCTTCGCCGGCTTCGCCTTGCTGGCGCTCTCGGCCTCCTCGTCGTCCGCCATCAGCTCTTCCTTGCTGACCTTCACGTCCTCGACCGAAATCTGGCCCAGCAAATAGTCGACGACCTTTTCCTCGAACATCGGCGCGCGGAGCGAATTGATCGCCTCGGGGTTGCTGCGGTAGAACTCGAAAGCTTCCTGCTGCTGGTTGGCCGGGAAGCGGCGAACCTGCTCGAACAGGCCGCGCTGCAGTTCATCGTCCGACACGGTGACCCCGGCCTTCTCGCCGATCTCGGCAAGAACCAAGCCGAGACGCACGCGACGTTCGGCCAGGCGCATATATTCGGCGCGCGCCTCTTCCTCCGTCGTTTCTTCGTCGGCAAAGGTACGGCCGGCGGCTTCGAGGTCGCGGTTGACCTGCGCCCAGATGTTGTTGAACTCGGCCTCGACGAGCTTCGACGGCGCCTCGAAGGAATAGGCGGCATCGAGCTGGTCGAGGAGCTGGCGCTTCACCTTCTGGCGGGTCATGGAACCGAACTGGTTCTCGATCTGGCCGCGCACGATCTCGCGCAGGCGCTCCAGCGATTCCAGGCCAAGGTTCTTGGCCGTCTCGTCATTGATCTCGAGCGCGCCCGGCTTGGCCACTTCCTTGACTGTGACGTCGAAGGTGGCTTCCTTGCCGGCCAGATGCGCTGCCTGGTAGTTCTCCGGGAAGGTCACCGTGACCTGCTTCTCATCGCCCGCCTTGGTGCCGACCAGTTGGTCCTCGAAGCCCGGGATGAACTCTTTCGAGCCCAGGACCAGCGGCTGGTCGGTGCCGGCGCCGCCGGCGAACGCCTCGCCGCCGATCTTGCCGACATAATCGATGCTCACGCGATCGCCTTCGGCGGCCTTGCCCTCCTTGGGCTCGTAGCTGCGAGCCGATTCAGCGACCCGCTTCACCTGGTCGTCGACCTCCGATTCCGGCACGTCGTAAACCTGACGCGTCACCTTGATGTCGGAGAAATCCTTGACCTCGATGGCCGGGATGACCTCGTAATTGAGGCGGAACTCGAAGTCGGCGCCGCCGGCCAGGATCTTCTCCGCCTCCTTCTCGTCCTCGGTCATGATGACTTCAGGCTGCATGGCGGCCTTTTCGCCGCGGCCCGAGATGATCGAGCGGGTCGAGTCGTTGAGGATCTCGTTGACCACCTCGGCCATGAACGACTTGCCGTACATCTTGCGCAGGTGCTGCACCGGCACCTTGCCCGGGCGGAAACCGTTGATCCGCACCTTGCCGCGGGCGTCGTTCAGCCGCGCCATCAGCTTGGCTTCCATGTCACCGGCCGGCACGGTGATCTTGATCTCGCGCTTGAGACCGGAGTTGAGCGTTTCGGTGACCTGCATCCTAAAACCTTTGTTTTCACCAACGAGGCTGCCAAACGGTCCTTAGCCGTTTACAGCCTGCCGGTATATTCTTGCCGGAAATGGCTTTGGTACGGAACCTGGTGATTTGACCGCCAATGCGGCTCAAACTCTCCTGAACTGCGCTTCCAAAATGTGAAGAAGTCTTTGTTTTTCCTACTTCTTCTTACATTCGGCAGAAGCGGATAGTCGCGTCCCGTCACATTCGACACGCCTTTTGTCACAGGCTAGGCTAATTTTCAACCATCTTCGCGATTACGAGAATGACGGTGACTTGGACCCCGACATTGACAGAATGATGGCTACATGGGATTGCCGGGGAACGCGGATGTGGCGGAATTGGTAGACGCCCTGGATTTAGGTTCCAGTGCCGAAAGGCGTGGGGGTTCGAGTCCCTTCATCCGCACCACCCTTCGCCTTGGCGAGCTTCTGGTGTAGGTCACCCTATGGTCGTCAGAGCGAAGCGTGTCCCCGAACCTTTGCAAGGAAGGACCGGAGCCATCAACTTCTGGCGGCGCACGCAAGGCTCGAGCAGACAATCCGCTTTTTCGTGTGCAATTCCCTTGAAATAGCGCGTCAACAGGTTCTTAGTCGCAGCAACAGGCAGGTTGGGGCTCTGTCAGGTTGTGCGCGTAGTTTCTCTGGTCCTGGCGGTTGGGTCGGCTGTCGCGGCAGCGACGTGTCACGTTGAGGCCTTAGAGTACACTTCGGTTTCCTCTCCGAGCCAGCAGCCAATGCTTCTTGTATCCGGTGAGTTTGGCGCAAATGAACCCCTGAACGCCTTCAGCAACGCGGTCGCGAGCAGCAGGGCCAGGATGATCGTCTTCAACTCCCCCGGCGGCAACGTCGGCAGTGCGATTCGCTTGGGGAGAATGATCCGCGCGGCGGGGTTGGATACTTTTCAGCTTCGCCAATTGCAGTGCGCTTCAGCCTGCTCACTGGCCTTCCTGGGCGGCGTCCACCGCGTTGCCGAACCAGGTTCCATCGGCGTTCATCGGCCGTCCCTCAAACCGGCCGACGGGATGTCAAATGAAGACGCGGAGGCCCGTTTCCAGTTCGGCACGGCCGCAATCATATCCTATGTGGTCGAGATGGGAGCGGATCCCAAGCTGATGGAATTGCTTCGAGCTATGACAAGCATGAAAACGGTACCTGTCGGCCAGCGAAATGGCAGAGTTGCGTGTGACCAATGCCGCAGCGAACCAGCCGCAAGCAGATGCATTGCATGTATCAACGACGCCGGATCCTGCGTCCGTGTCCGCTCCTGCGCCCGACGCCAGGCAACAGCCGGAAAGCGTTGCGGTCACCTTCGTCAGGGACCTCATCGAGCATCATGGCGATAACAACGATTTCGCTCTTGCTCAGGCTCAGGCGTCCTACGCTCCCACGGTCGACTATCATGGCAAGTTGACGAACCTAAGTTCGATCATTGAGGACAAGAGGAGCTATTACCAGCGATGGCCTGAACGCGGATACAACGTCCGCAATGACAGCATTGCGGTCAGCTGCGCCAACGATCGCTGCAAGGTCTCAGGCATCTACGACTGGATTGTGCGCAGCCCCTCGACACACAAGCAGGAGAAAGGCGTAGCGGACTTCAGCTATACGATATCGATCGGTCCCTATCCCAAAATCATCGCCGAGACGGGCGATGTCCGGCCATAACCAGGACCGTCGTTAACGCGGACCGTCGCGCTGACGCCCAGGCCCGAACACACTAATAAAGCGGCTCCTCGAACAGCGTCTTGTCGCCGTCCATGAGCGCCTTGATCTGCGCCTTGCCATTGGCGGAGAGCGCCAGCTTGACGCCGAACGGCCGCACGCGCATGTCGTTCTGGATCGCCATCCCCTTGCCCTCCGGCAGGTAGAAACGCTCGATCCCGTATTCCGGCGTGATCGTCATCTCGGGTGAGCGCAGATCCCAGCCATCCGCTACATGCCCGACAATATCGGCCTCATCGGAAGCGGCAGGCGCCGGCGCCTGATCGAACCATGCCGCGCTCGGCTGCCAGTAGCCGTCCACAGCCTTCTTCAACCTGACGACGATCTCGGAGTCATTGCTGGTGAACTTGCCCGGCGGAATGTTGGCGATAAGCTTCACCGGGATGCGCGAGATGTCATAACCAAGCGAAATATAATCGCCGCGCAGAAGATCGCGCGGGTCAACGGGCTCAACCTTGAGCAGGACCTCCTTGCCGTTGCGCAGGATCGCCGCGCGTCCGGCGATGATCCAGCCCAGCAAGCCGATTTGGACAAGCGCCGTCACCAGCGCCGCGATGATCAATCTTTTGCCGCTCATGCCGCTGCTCCTCCGGCGGGCGTCTTCATTCGTTTTTCAACGCGGATGATGACCAGCGCCAGTATTCCCAGCAGCACGGCCGCGGACAGGAAGAAGCCCGCCGTGTCGAGCATCGACTGCAACATCATCACATAGATAATGGCGAGCTCGAAGGCAAAGCCGGCATACGCCACCCAGCGCAAGCCTCTGCTTTCACGGCCGCCGAGCATGATCGCCGCGACGATGCCGGCAAGCGCGGCTGCCGAGGCAATGGCAAAGCCGCTGTTGTAGCTCGCCTCATCGGCCAGTTCGAACTGGACCGTTGCGAGGCCGGCAAGAAAGCCGATGAGCGCATGCAATGGCAGCCTGCCGCCGAGTTGCACGACGCTGTCGACGGGTTCGGCGACAAAGATCGCTGCCGCGAACAGCAGCATCGAGACGAGCACGAGCGGAATCGCGACCTGGAGCGTGTTGTGGTCGATCGCCAGCAGCAGGAGATAGAATACGATCGAAAGGATGATGACGTGCCGCGCCGCCTGGCTGCGTGTCCAGAATGAAATGGCGAACAGCACCAGCACGATAGCGGCGAAGAGATGCGGGAACTCGGCCCGGCGGAAAAATCCTCCCCATTTAAGGAACAGCCAGGCATCGGCGATGCCGACGGAGGCGACGGTGAGCGGGTTCGAGCGCAATGCGACCGCCGCCAGCGCCGTGCCGGCGCACCACGTCAGCAATGCCGAAGCCTCGTCGCCCGACAGATGATACATCTGACCGATCAGCGCGATTGACCCGCCAAAGGCCGCGGCGGCGATGATCCATAGCGCCTCACCGATCGCCGCATGGTCGCGTGTCTTCAGAACGGCGCCAGCGACATAACCGCCGAGGATGACAGCAAACAGCGCCGTCACACGCGCCAGGCGCGGAATGGCTTCCCAGTTGGCGGCGACGAAGATCAGGATCGCGGCACCGAACAGTAACGCCGCCATCATGGCCAGGATAGAGCCGAAGCTCAGCGAGGCGCGATCGTTGGCGGCAACGTCACGCGTCAATGCGTCCGCCGTCGGCGCGTCGATCAGGCCCGCCGCCCGCCAGCGGGCGATATCGGCCCTCACCTTCGTCGCATAGCCTGCCATCCGTTCCCCCGAGCTTGGCCATTTTTACTACCTCGCGCCGCAAATCGTTGACGCAACGGCATTTTCCGATTCGGTCTTCCTTATGGCGCAAGCGTGAATCGCCGTTAATGTTGCATTGCACAATTTGCATTGCTGCCATGCACCAATGGCACTTTTAAACCGATATGACCCTGCCTATTTTCCGTTCGTACACAAACGGAATGATCCGAACCAAAGACGAAACGAGCACTACCATGAACCTGATCCGCAACTACCGCAACTGGCGCCGCTACCGGGACACCGTTTCCGAGCTGAGCCGCCTGTCGAACCGTGAACTGACCGACCTCGGCATCAGCCGCAGCGACATCCACTACGTCGCTCGCAAGGCGGTCTAATCCGCTTCGGACCGCGAATGGTCCGAACCAGTTTTTGAGAAGAGCAAGACAATGGACCTGATCCGCAGCTACCGTAACTGGCGCGTTTATCGCGAGACGGTTTCTGAGCTGGGTCGGCTTTCGAACCGCCAGCTCAATGATCTCGGCATCGTTCGCGACGAGATCAAGATGATCGCCCGCAAGGCGGTTTGACAAGGAATCTCGCCAGGGTCGACCTCTTCCCCGACCCTGACGGATACGGTCAGCCTTTACCTCCTCCCGAAGGTTGACCACCGAAACGGCGCCCGCCGGACCTCCTCCCCCGGCGGGCGTTGTTCTCCGAAAGGATCCGCCCCTTCAATTGGCGGAAGGAATTTCGTCAAAGCCGACCTCCTCCCCGGCAATGACGAATATGGTCGATCTTCACCTCCTCCCGAGGATCGACCCCCAAAACGACACCCGCCGGACCTCCTCCCCCGGCGGGTGTTGTTGTTTTGGAGGTAGTCGGCCCGTCGAGGCCGGCAATTGCATTCGCCGCGCCAAGCGACTATCTCGGCGCTCATGAGCAAAGATCCCGTTCACGTCATCGGCGGCGGCCTCGCCGGCTCCGAAGCCGCATGGCAGATCGCAGAAGCCGGCGTGCCGGTCGTGCTGCACGAGATGCGCCCGGTGCGCGGCACCGACGCGCACAAGACCGACGGGCTCGCCGAGCTCGTCTGCTCCAACTCGTTCCGCTCGGACGACGCCGAGACCAATGCGGTTGGATTGCTCCATGCCGAAATGCGGCTCGCCGGCTCGCTGATCATGAGCGCCGGCGACGCCCACCAGGTCCCGGCCGGCGGCGCTTTAGCCGTCGACCGCGACGGTTTTTCCGAGGCAGTAACCGCAAAAATCGAAGCGCATCCGCTGATTGCCATCCAGCGCGAGGAAGTGCCTGGACTTCCGCCGGCGGATTGGGACCAGGCGATCATCGCCACCGGTCCGCTGACCGCACCTTCGCTTGCGCAGTCGATTGCCGAAGCAACCGGCGCCGATGCGCTCGCCTTTTTCGACGCCATCGCGCCGATCGTGCATTTCGACACCATCGACATGAACACCTGCTGGTACCAGTCGCGCTACGACAAAGTTGGCCCCGGCGGCACCGGCAAGGACTACATCAACTGCCCGATGGACAAGGAGCAATATCTCGCCTTCGTGGCGGCGTTGCTGGAGGGCCAAAAGACCGAGTTCAAGCAGTGGGAAGGCACGCCCTATTTCGACGGCTGCCTTCCGATCGAGGTGATGGCCGAGCGCGGCGTCGAGACGCTGCGCTACGGGCCGATGAAGCCGATGGGGCTGACCAACGTCCACAATCCGTCGGTCAAAGCCTATGCAGTGGTGCAGCTTCGCCAGGACAATGCGCTGGGCACGCTCTACAACATGGTCGGTTTCCAGACCAAGCTGAAGCATGCCGAGCAGGTCCGCATCTTCCGCACCATTCCCGGACTGGAGAATGCCGAATTCGCCCGCCTCGGCGGCCTGCACCGCAACACTTATATCAACTCGCCGACGCTGCTCGATCCGTCGCTGCAGCTGAAGTCGCGCCCCGGCCTGCGTTTTGCCGGCCAGATCACCGGTTGCGAAGGCTATGTCGAAAGCGCCGCGATCGGCCTGCTCGCCGGCCGCTTCGCCGCGGCCGAACGGCTCGGCCGGGCGGCCTCACTGCCGCCGTCGACCACGGCCTTCGGCGCGCTGCTCAACCATATTACCGGCGGCCACATCGTCTCCGACGACGAGCCGGGCAAGCGCTCCTTCCAGCCGATGAACGTCAATTTCGGCCTGTTCCCGCCGGTCGAGGCTCCAAAGTCCGAAGGCAAGCGCCTGCGCGGCAAGGACAAGACCGTTGCCAAGCGCCGCGCGATCACGGCGCGCGCATTGGCCGATTGTCGCGTGTGGCTGGGCCTGCCTTCGCAGGCGCAGGCAGCGGAATAGCTACTCCGCCGGCTCGGCACTCGCCGCCGGCAATCCCGGCTTTCCTGCTTCGGACGGATTCCTCCGCACATAGGCCGCCTTCAACGTCTCCGACGTATCGCGCGAGCCGTCATGGCTCCAGCCTGGCGGCCGGATCAGATAGCTGAGACGCTGGCCGAGCGTCAGTCCCGGCATCATCGCATCCTTGAACATGCCGATCCATTCATGGAAGGCGACCTTCAGCGGGTTGAAGGTGCCGATGTTCTTGACAATGCCGTAGCGCGGCCGGTCCTCGTCCAGTTCCGCAACGAAAGTGCCGAACATGCGGTCCCAGATGATCAGCGTGCCGGCATAGTTGGCGTCCAGATAGCGCGGATTGGTGGCGTGGTGGACGCGGTGGTGCGAGGGCGTGTTGAAGACGAATTCGAACCAGCCCCACATCTTGCCGATCGTTTCGGTGTGGATCCAGAACTGCCAGACGAGGTTGAAGCCGAAGACGAACGCAATGACGGCCGGATGGAAGCCGAGCAGCACCAGCGGCGCCTGCAGCACGAACATGAAGGTGAAGAGACCGGTCCAGCTTTGCCGGAGCGCCGTCGAGAGATTGTAATGCTGGCTGGAATGATGGTTGACGTGCTCGGCCCAAACCCAGCGCACCCGATGCGCGATGCGGTGGTAGACATAGTAACGCACATCATCGAGCAGGAAGGCGGCGACAAACACCCAGATCGACAGGCCGAGATTGAAGAAACGGAACTGCCAGAGCCACAGCAGCGCCCAGTAGGATACGACACCGAGCAGCAGGCCGGCGACGACATTGCCCGTCCCCATCATCAGGCTGGCCAGCGTGTCGCGCGTCTCGAACGATCCCTTGGCGCGGCCGGTGCGTACCAGCCAGAGCTCGATCAGGATCGCCGTGACGAAGAACGGGATGGCAAGCTGGGTGACCTGCGGGAAATTGTAATCGTCCATCACGCCGCCTCTCGGATCTGATCGTGCCTCAGCAGCACCGCCGCCACGGTCAGCGCGTCTGCCTCGTCGGCGAGGGCAAACCGCCCGCCTTTCCAGGTGAAATCATCCATTTTCAGCGACAAGACATTACCTTCCCGCACCAGGGCGAGCACATCCCGCGGCGTGACGATGCGGGTTAGGAAACAGTCGCCGATGCTCTGGACGATGCCGCAGCGCTGCGGGTCGAGTTCCAGGATGGCGGCTTGCCTGTCCGATGTCAGCCTGACCGCCCCAGGCTTTTCGTCTGGAAAGTCTTCGGCAAAACGTGCGAGCGCGTGTTCAGCCCCGGCAAGCGTCGCGGTCGCCGTACCGCCGGTGAAATGCACGGCCGCCACCGACAGCGCGATGCCGAACACGACAAGGACGACCAAAACTGGCAGGCTCATGGAAAGGCGGTCCTCCGGTGGCTCGCATTTCTCTGATGCGAGTCCACGCGCAGAACCCCTAGCATGGTTAACGTTTACGTCAAAGGGGCGTCCAGCCATGCATGGCATGACGCAAGAGCAGCCAGTGCCGGCGCAAGGTTGAGAGGGTCGAAGTGCCCCCGAGTGGAGACCGACCCGGCTTTTCCATCCTGTCGAGATAGGCATGTGTGAGCGCCAGCGGCAGGAAGGCGGGGCGCAGCGACGCGGGGAGAGCCGACGCGCCCTTCTCGAAAGCGCCGAGATGCTCTCGCGCCAGCGCGATCATCGCCCCGACCGCGCGCTCCGCGGCAGCATCGCCGTCGCCCTTGACGAACTCTTCCGGCGAGGTGCCGGCGGCTGCCAGGATATCGGAGGGGATAAAGCACTGTCCACGGCGACGGTGCAGCGGCAACAAAAGCAGCAAGCCGGTGATGGCCTGCGCGCAGCCCGCCCTGCCCGCCAGTTCGGCAAAGCGTGGCGCGGCATTCGGATCGAGCACCATGGCCGCAAGCTGGATGATCGCCGCGGCCGTCTCGCCGCAATAACCCTCAAGGTCGGTCCGCGACGGCATCGGATCGTTGTAGAGATCGAAGATACGCGCTTCGAGCATGTTCTCGAAAGCGGCCTTCGGCAGATGGTTGGCGGCGATCGCCGCCCTCAGCGCGTCGGCGGTCGGATGACCTGTCTCCGCCTCGCCCTCGGCCAAGAGGACATCGCGCCACCATTGCAGCCGGACCTCGCCCGGCAGCGGCTCGTGGATGCGGTCGCGAACGCCGGCGACCTCGGCATTGAAGGCATAGAGCGCAAGCAACGCGTCACGCCTGTCGGCGGGCGCGTAGAGCGCGGACAGATAGCGATCATGGTCTGCGGCACGCACCGCATCCATGACCATGTTGGGCATGCCGGCCATCAATCGACGGCGATCAGCGCTGCGGCCACGGCACGGTCCTCGGCCAGCAGCACGTTGTAGGTGCGCACGGCCGCGCCCGTCGACATCGGGTCGGCCGAAATGCCGGCCTCTTTCAGCGCGGAGCGGAGTGCAGCCGGCAGCGGCCGCAGATCCTTGCCGGTGCCGACCAGCAGGATTTCTACCTTGTCGGCCTGGGCGAACAGCTTGTCGAAGTCCGAAGCTTTTAGCGCCAGCGGATCGGCCGGCTCCCAGCCATGGATACCGGACGGCAGGCACAGCAGCGAGCCTCGATGCGACATGTCGGCAAAGCGGAACCCGCCATTGCCATAGGCCTCGACCGGCGCCCTGCCCGGGAAATGCGCCTCTCGGATGACGATGCCTTTGGCCATGGGGCTAGAGCATGATGCCGAAAAGGGTGGAGCGGTTTTCGGACGACATTATGCTCTATCTCTTTGATTTAGAGCGGATTCAGATCTCAGTTCGACTCGACCTGAGATCATCCGGCTCTGACGGCTTCAGGTCGCCACGGCCTTGCCGTTCGCCGGCTTGGTCTCTTCGGCGGCTGCGGCCTGCGGCCTGAGCTTGAAGAGGATCAGCAGCGGCGCGGCGATGAAGATCGACGAATAGGTGCCGAACACCACGCCGAACAGCATCGCCAGCGTGAAGGAGCGGATCACCTCGCCGCCGAACAGCACCAGTGCCAAAAGCGCAAGGATGGTGGTCACCGAGGTCAGCGTGGTTCTGGACAGCGTCTCGTTGATGGCGTTGTTCAACAGTTGCGGCAACGGCATCTTCTTGTATTTTCTTAAGTCTTCGCGGACGCGGTCATAGACGACGATGGTGTCGTTGAGTGAGTAGCCGATGATGGTCAGGATCGCCGCGAGCGACGACTGGTTGAATTCCAGTCCGGTTATGACGAAGAAGCCGATGGTCATCACCACATCGTGCACCGTGGCGATGATGGCGCCGACGGCGAACTGCCACTCGAAGCGGAACCACACATAGAGCAGGATGCCGACCAGCGCGATGAGCATGGCGATCGTGCCTTGCTTGGCGAGCTCGCCGGAGACCGTCGGTCCGACCACCTCCACGCGGCGGAAGTCATACTGGTCCTGCAGTTCGCCGCGCACCTTGTCGATGACGGTCTGCTCGGCATTCTCGCCGGCGTCCTGCGTGCCGACGCGGATCAGAACGTCGTTCGGCGCGCCGAACTGCTGTACCTGGATCTCGCCGATGTTGAGCTCGGAGAGCCTGTTGCGGATGTCACCGAGATCGGCGTCGCCCTGCTTGGACTGCACCTCGATCATCGAGCCGCCCTTGAAGTCGATGCCGTAATTGATGTCGATGGTGAGGAACCCGACAACTGACAGGATCGACAAGATGCTGGACAAAGCGAACGTCCAGCGGCGGATACCCATGAACGGGATCCTGGTGCCGGGCGGAATGAAGGTGACCGGCGCGCGCGGCAATTCCTTCGGACGGGCGCGGCGCAGCCAGATCGACACCAGCATGCGGGTGAAGGTGAAGGCGGTGAAAACGGTGGTCAGAATGCCGATCGCATAGGTGATGGCGAAACCCTTGACCGGTCCTGTGCCCAGCCAGAACAGCACCACGGTGGCAATCAGCGACGTGACATTGGAGTCGACGATCGTTGCCAGCGCCTTGGCGAAGCCGGTGTCGATCGACTGGATCACCGAGCGGCCAAGTCGCCGCTCCTCTCGAATGCGTTCATAGATCAGAACGTTGGAGTCCACCGCCATGCCGATGGTGAGCACGATGCCGGCGATGCCGGGCAAAGTGAGCGTGGCGCCCAGCAGCGACAGCAGCGCAACGATCATCGCCACGTGGACGGCCAGCGCGATGTTGGCGAGGAAGCCGAGGAAGCCGTATGCGACGAACATGAAGGCGACGACGAGGATCGAACCGATCACGCCCGCCACCTTGCCGGCATGGATGGAATCCTGGCCGAGGCCTGGACCGACCGTTCGCTCTTCGATGACCGTCAGCG
This sequence comes from Mesorhizobium sp. M1A.T.Ca.IN.004.03.1.1, assembly GCF_003997555.1. Lineage (NCBI taxonomy): Bacteria > Pseudomonadati > Pseudomonadota > Alphaproteobacteria > Hyphomicrobiales > Phyllobacteriaceae > Mesorhizobium > Mesorhizobium sp. M1A.T.Ca.IN.004.03.1.1. The sequence goes on from NZ_RZTV01000001.1 coordinate 19,778, forward strand.
TTGCCGGCAGCGCGCCGGCGCGCAGCAGCACGGCAAGGTCATTGGCGCTCTGCGGGGTGAAATTGCCGGAAATCTGCCCGGTACCGCCCAGGATCGGCTCACGGATCTGCGGCGCCGAAATCACCTGGTTGTCGAGGACGATGGCGAACAGCTTGCCGACATTCTGCGCCGTCGCCTGGCCGAACCGTGTCGCTCCCTTGGAATCGAAACGGAACGAAACCACCGGCTCGTTGGTCTGCGAATTGTAGGTCGCCTGCGCGTCGACCAGATTTTCGCCGGAAACGATGACGCGGTTTTCGATGAGATACGGGACCGGCGGATCGTCTTGCGAGTAGAGGACGGAAGAGCCTGCGGGCGGACGGCCCTTCAGCGCATCCTGCACAGGCATCGACTGGTCGACCATCTGGAAGGTCAGCTTGGCGGTCTGCCCGAGGATCTCCTTCAGCCGCTGCGGATCCTGCAGGCCCGGCACCTGGACAAGGATGCGGTCGTCGCCCTGCCGCTGCACGATCGGCTCGGTCGTGCCGAGCTCGTTGACGCGCCGCTCGACCACTTCGATCGACTGCGACAGAGCCGTCGACGTGCGGTATTTCAGGCCGGCGTCGGTGACCGTGAATTTGAGCAGGCCGGGCTCGGAGTCATCCAGCGACATTTCCTGGATGGAGCCGCCGCTGAACAGTCCCGCCGCCACCGGATCGGTCAGCGGTTTCAGGACCTTCTTGGCCTGGTCGAGTTGAGCCTGGTCCGTGATGCGAACCTGCACGGTGCGGCCGGAACCGGAAAGGCCGGTGTAGTTGATCTTGGGATTGGCCTCGCGCAGCAGCGTCCTGATCTCGTCGCGCGTCGTCTCCATCCTATCCTTGATCAGATCGTTCTGATTCATTTCAAGCAGGATGTGCGAGCCGCCCTGAAGGTCGAGGCCGAGCGTCATCTGCCGCTTCGGCACCCAGCTCGGCAGTTGCGCCAGCATGCTTGCCGGAAACAGGTTGGGCGCGGCGAGGACCACTGTCACGGCCACGGCCAGCCAGATCAGGATCATCTTCAGGCGCGAGAAATAAAGCATTAGTTCTTATCCGTTCAGGCGTACAAGCGGCAGCGTTCCGCCATCGAGGTGGTGATTACTTCTTGGCGTTCTGGTTCGCCACCGGCTCGCCCTTGACGCGCACGTCGGAGATCGTCGAGCGCAGCGCCGTCACCTTGGTCCCGCCGCCAAGGTCGATCTCCAGTTCATTGTCGTCGATCACCTTGGTCACCTTGCCGACGAAACCGCCGCCGGTCACCACCGTATCGCCGCGGCGCACTGCGGCCAGCATTTCCTGGCGCTTCTTCAACTGCGTGCGCTGCGGCCTGATGATCAGAAAATACATGATCACGAAAATCAGGACAAACGGCAAAATGCTGATGAACATATCGGGCGAGGTGCCGACGCCTTGGGCGTATGCCGGTGTGACGAACATCAAGAAACTCCTGGATGGTGAAATACCGCCGGGACGGCCCCGCGAAATTTTGGCCGGAATATAGTCGGTAAAGTTGCCAATGCAACTGCGCGACCCGCCGAATCCGTTGCTTTTCCAGCCGTTTGGCGCGTGCTAGAGCGTCGCAGCCGGAAGCCGGTTGGAGCCGGCCGAAAAGATCGTGCTACAACAGAAGCTTGCAGTTGGTTCTTGGTGCGCAGCCGCGGATCCGTTTCACGTTCCGTGATTGCCAAGTTAAAAAGACCGGAAATGACCGATAGCCTGGATGCCCTGAACAAAAAGCTCGACCGCCTGATCGACGCGGTCTCCCGTCTCGCCCCGCCACCGGTTCCCGAGACCGACCTCGGCGTGGCCGATTGCTTCGTCTGGCAGGCCGATCCCGGCTACCTGGAGCCGGTCCACAAGGTCAATCGCGTCGACATCGGCCTGATCCGCGGCGTCGACCGGGTCCGCGACATCCTGCTCGACAACACCGAGCGCTTCGCGTCCGGCTTCGCCGCCAACAATGTGCTGCTCTGGGGCGCGCGCGGCATGGGCAAGTCGTCGCTGGTCAAGGCCGTGCACGCCAAGGTCAATGCCTCGGACAAGCTCGACCGGCCGCTGAAGCTGATCGAGATCCATCGCGAGGACATCGACACCCTGCCCAAGCTGATGAGCCTTTTGAAGGCGGCGCCCTACCACTTCATCCTGTTTTGCGACGATCTTTCCTTCGACCATGACGACACTTCCTACAAGTCGCTCAAGGCAGCGCTCGAAGGCGGCGTCGAGGGCCGCCCGGCCAATGTCATGTTCTACGCCACGTCGAACCGGCGCCATCTGTTGCCGCGCGATATGATCGACAATGAGCGCTCGACCGCGATCAACCCGTCGGAAGCGGTGGAGGAAAAAGTCTCGCTCTCCGACCGCTTCGGCCTGTGGCTCGGCTTCCACAAATGCTCGCAGGACGAATATCTCGACATGATCGACGGCTATGTCCGTTACCATGCCCTCGCGATTGATCCCGAGACGTTGCGCGCGGAAGCCTTGGAATGGGCAACGACGCGCGGCAGCCGCTCCGGCCGCGTCGCCTGGCAGTTCACCCAGGATCTTGCCGGACGGCTCGGCAAGCCGCTCAAGGACTGATAGCCCATATCACCGGCTGCACTGAAAAAGCCCGCTCCTGGCGGAGCGGGCTGAAGCCGGCGGGCCGGACTGGAGGTCAGGCGGCCCGCAATTTGTTCTTGTTCTATTCGAGATAGCCGCTCGGATCGACCGGGGCAGAGTTCTTGCGCACCTCGAAGTGCAGCTTCGGCGAGTCCGTGGTGCCGCTCATGCCGGACAGCGCGATCTCCTGGCCGCGCTTGACCTTCTGGCCGCGCTGCACCTCGATCGAGCTGGCGTGGCCGTAGACGGTGACCAGGCCGTTCTCGTGGCGCACCAGCACCGTGTTGCCGAACTCCTTGAGGCCGTCGCCGGCATAGATGACGACACCGTTTTCGGCCGCCTTGATCGGCGTCCCTTCCGGCACCGCGATGTCGACGCCGTCCTTGCCGGAGCCGAAGCCGGAGATGACGCGGCCGCGCACCGGCCAGCGCATCTTGCCGATGCCGGTCGCATCCGGCGCCACTGCATCGTCGTCCTCGGCCTGCTGGATGACCTTGGCGTCCTTCTTCGGCGGCGTGTAGGAGGCGAGCGTCTCCGACGGTGTGGTCTTTGCCGGCGGCTGCGTGGTTGCCGTCGTCACCGGATCGACGGTCGGCTTGGTCGCGACAGGCTTCGCGGCAGCGACGGCAACGGTGCCGCCGGCCGGAACCTTGAGCGTCTGGCCGATCTTCAAGAGGCCGTCCTTCATGCCGTTGGCCTGCTTGAGCGCCGTGACGTCGACGCCGGTCTTGCGGGCGATCGAAGACAGGGAATCGCCCTGCTGAACGGTGTAGGTACCGCCGGCGCCGGCCGGCTTTGCCTCGGCCATCTGGGCGGGCGTGGCGCTCTTCGAACCGCTGGCCGCCGCCGATGCATCGACCTGCGCGGCGGATTTGCCGTCCTTGAGTTTTGGCTGCTGCGGCAGCACGGCAACCTTCTCCGGCGCGCCGGCGGGCTGCTTCGGTGTGTTGGCGGGCTTGGTGCTGTCGGCAACCTTCGGCCCGCCCTTGCTCGAATAGGCATAGGCCGGAATGACGATCTTCTGGCCGGTTCTGATGCCCTTGTTGGCATCGAGCCCGTTGACCTTGATGATCGCATCGGCCGGCACATGATATTGGCGGGCCAGACCGGAAATCGTCTCGCCTTCCCTCACCACGATCTCGGTCGCGTGCGGCGCCGCGCTTGCGTTGCGCACCGCGTCGGGCTCGGCGGTCTTGAACGGCTTCGCGGCCGGGGCGACTGTGTTGGTGGCCGTCCTGTCCAGATGAGGCGCGGCGGGGGCCGGCGCGAGTGCCGGGGCCGAGGCGGTGCGCATCGGCTTGGCGGCGGCCGGCGCCGAGGGCGGCGGCAATTGCTGGGACGTCACCGGCTCGAGACTGGAGCGGCTCACGGACTGGGTGTGACTGCCGTCGACAGGCGCCGGCGCGACCGTATCGCCCGGATAGGGCTGGTCGACATTCTGCTTGTTGATGATGGCGCGCTGATTGTTGGTGGACGATGTGAACACGTCGTCGACACCATTGAAGCGCATCGCCTGGGAGCTGCAGCCTGCCGCGGCACCGGCGATCATCAGGACGGCGCAGCCGCGCGCCAGATTGCGTCCGTTTGCCTTCAAACCATTGAATTGCATCGCACTAACCCGCACAGACCCGGTACAAACTGGTCATGATTAAAGCGCGTTAATGTTACTGGCCGGTTAACCCATTAGAATCCGCCGAAAATTTTCTTAAAACATTTTTCGACAGGCGCGACCAAGTCCGGACAGATCGTGCCGGCCGAGACGAGACGGACGTCTCGGGAACCGGCGAATCGCACGAAATGAGACCGGGCGAGCAGCGGCACCACCCTCACACGACCACGCCTTCGCTTGGTTTGGCTTGCTGACCGCCCAAGTCGGGTACAGCGTCGACAACGCCCTCTTCTACGTCAAGGGAGGCGCGGCCGTGACTCACGACCGTTTCGATGTTCTCTTTTCACCCGACACGACCGCCGGCGAGACAGACGATCAGGCCCGCTGGGGCGGTGCCTTGGGTGCCGGTCTTGAATATGGCTTTGCCCCGAATTGGTCACTCGCGATCGAATACGATCACCTGTTCATGCCCGACAAGACCACCACCTTCACGGTCGTTGGCGCGCGCGGGGGGCCCCTTCAGCACCGAGCGCATCGATCAGGATGTCGATCTCGTTGGTTTGCACCTGAACTACCGCTGCGGTGGCTGACTGGAGTGATGGTCGCAGCCGCGTTCGACGCGGTTAGCCGTCGATCGCAGGGCTGGCGCGCTAGATCACCGCAGCAACGCTGCGCAGGACCGGCTGCAGCCTCACGATGCCGATGTCCTCGCGCTCGAAACGGCTGCCGACCTTGGTGAGCTTGGCCAGCACCTGCTCGCCCTCCTCCGGGCCGATCGGCGCGATGACGACGCCACCGCTCGACAATTGATCGAGCAGGAAGCGCGGCAGGCTGTCGAAGGCCGCCCAGGCGATGATGCGGTCGAACGGCCCTTCGTTGGGCAGGCCGTTGGAGCCGTCGGCCTGGCGTACGATGACATTGCTGATGCCGAGCGCCTCGAATCGCTGCTTTGCCTGCTCGGTCAAGGTCTTGTAGCGGTCGACGCTGACGACGCGCGCGGCAAGCCTGGACATCACGGCTGCCGTATAGCCGGACCCGGTGCCGATCTCGAGCACGCGGTTGCCCGGCTCGATGGCCAAAGCCGCAACCACCGCCGCCTGCAGGTCCGCGCCCTCGATCGCCTCGCCGCATTCGATCGGCAGCATGCCTTCCGACCAGGCCATCGAATGGAACTGCGCGGATAGGAAGCCGCGCCGCGGAGTCGCCTCGAAAGCAGCGACCAGTGCCTTCGGCGCCGTGCCCCTGCCGCGCAGCCGCAGCAGGAAAGCGGCGAAACCTTCACGGTCGTCGATAGCCATGGTCATGACAGCGCCTTGGTCAGCTGGTCGCGGAGTTCATGGGCGGTCAGGTCGAGCTGCAGCGGCGTCACCGACACCAGCCGGTTACGCAACGCGTAAAGATCGGTGCCCTTTTTGCCTTCGACCGGCTCTCGGCCGAAGCGCAGCCAGTAATAAGGCAGACCGCGGCCGTCGCGGCGCTCGTCGACCCAAAGACTGTGCACGAGCTTTCCCTGCGCGGTCACGACCGTGCCCTCGATTTCGTCGGGTGCGCAGTTCGGGAAGTTGACGTTGAGCAGCACACCTTCCGGCAGCGGCGTTGCGATCAGCTTTTCGAGCAGCGCCGGTGCCAGCGCTTCGGTCGTCTCGTAAGGGACGACGCGGTCCTCGCCGAGATAGGAATAGGCCTGGCTGACCGCGATCGAACGGATACCGAGCAGCGCCCCCTCCATGGCGCCGGCCACCGTGCCCGAATAAGTAACGTCGTCGGCGATGTTGGCGCCGGAGTTGACCCCCGAAAGGATGAGGTCAGGCGGCCCGGGGAGGATCTTTTTCGTGCCCATGATGACGCAGTCGGTCGGCGTGCCGCGCACGGCGAAATGCTTCTCGCCGACCTTCCTCAGCCTGAGCGGTTCCGAAATCGAAAGCGAATGCGCGTAGCCGGACTGGTCCTGCTCGGGCGCCACCACCCAGACATCATCCGAGAGCGTTCGGGCGATGCGTTCGAGCGACGCAAGGCCTTCGGCGTGGATCCCGTCATCATTGGTCAGCAGGATGCGCATGAACTCATTTCGATTCGATCTTGGCGAGACCACCCATGTAAGGCCGCAGCACTTCAGGAATGGTTACGCTGCCGTCCTCATTCTGGTAGTTTTCGACCACGGCGATGAGAGCACGGCCGACCGCGGTGCCGGAGCCGTTCAACGTGTGCACGAAGCGGTTGCCCTTGCCGTCCTTGTCCTTGTAGCGGGCATCCATGCGCCTCGCCTGGAAGTCGCCGCAGACGGAGCAGGACGAGATTTCGCGATAGGCGTTCTGGCCCGGCAGCCAGACCTCGATGTCGTAGGTCTTGCGTGCGCCAAAGCCCATGTCGCCGGTGCAGAGCGTCACCGTGCGGAACGGCAGGCCGAGCCGCTTCAGCACCTCCTCGGCGCATTGCGTCATGCGCTCATGCTCGGCGAGCGAGCTTTCCTGGTCGGTGATCGACACCAGCTCGACCTTGTAGAACTGGTGCTGGCGCAGCATGCCGCGCGTGTCGCGGCCGGCCGAGCCCGCTTCCGAGCGGAAGCACGGCGTCAGCGCCGTGTAGCGCAGCGGCAGCTTCTCATGCGGCGTGATCTCCTCGCGCACCAGGTTGGTGAGCGGCACTTCCGCCGTAGGGATCAGGCCCAGCCGTCCGTCCCCATGCGGGGTGAAGAACAGGTCCAGTTCGAATTTCGGCAGCTGGTTGGTGCCGAAGAGAACCTCGTCGCGCACCATCAGCGGCGGCTGGATCTCCTCATAGCCGTGCTCTGTCGTGTGCAGGTCGATCATGAACTGGCCGAGCGCGCGCTCCATGCGCGCCAGTTGGCTCTTCAGCACCGTGAAGCGCGAGCCGGACAGCTTCGCCGCACGCTCGAAGTCCATCATGCCGAGCGCTTCGCCGATCTCGAAATGCTCCTTCACCCAGTTCGGGCGGGTCGGCACATCGCCGACGACGCGCTTGACAACATTGTCGTGCTCGTCCTTGCCGACCGGCACGTCGTCGAGCGGCACGTTGGGCAGGACCGCCAGCGCGTCGTTCAGCGCCTGGTCGAGCTCGCGCTCGCGCGCCTCGCCGTTCTGGATGAACGCCTTGATCTCGCCGACCTCGGCCTTGAGCTTTTCAGCAAGCGCGGCCTCGCCCGAGCGCATGGCATTGCCGATCTCCTTCGAAGCGGCATTGCGGCGCTCCTGCTTGACCTGCAATTCGCTGAGATGGGTGCGGCGCTCCTCGTCCCTGGCGATCAGATCCTCGACGGCGGACTGGGCGTCTTCAGCCGACCACGAGCGCTTCACCAGCGCTTCGATAAGGGCGTTCGGGTTGTCGCGAATCCATTTGATGTCAAGCATGGCTTTCCGTCCTCGAGTAAGGTTCGAGGGCGTAAACCGCATCCCTGATCGATGCAAGACAGCAGCAGCCGGCAGCCGTGTTTTTCAGGCCTGGGACCAGGTTTTAGCGCTAGGTTGACGGCGCGTCCGGCGTCTTTCCGGCGACAGCGCTGCCTGCCTCTTCCTGCCTGTCGCGCGCCAGCCGGTCGCGCTCCCGGCTGCGCTCGATCAGGCGCGAAGTGAAGATCGCGACCTCGTAGAGCACGATGGTCGGAAGAGCGAGGCCGATCTGGCTCATCGGATCGGGCGGGGTCAGCACCGCGGCGACGACGAAGGCAATGACGATCGCCCATTTGCGCTTCTCGGCCAGCGCTTGCGACGACAGAAGGCCGACGCGCGTCAGCAGGCTGGTCACCACCGGCAGCTGGAACACCAAGCCGAAGGAGAAGATCAGCGTCATGATCAGGCTGAGATATTCCGACACTTTCGGCAGCAAGGAGATCTGCACCTGGTCGTTGGTGCCGACCTGCTGCATGGCGAGGAAGAACCACATCACCATCGGGGTGAAGAAGAAATAGACCAGCGAGGCGCCCATCAGGAACAGGATGGGCGACGCAATCAGGAACGGCAGGAAGGCGCTGCGTTCGTTCTTGTAGAGACCCGGCGCGATGAATTTATAGATCTGCGTGGCGATCAGCGGGAAAGCGATGACCATGCCGCCGAACATGGCGAGCTTCACCTGGGTGAAGAAGAACTCCTGCGGCGCCGTGTAGATCAGCTCGACCTTGTGCGGGTCGAGCCCAGCCCATTGCGTCGCCCATTTGAACGGGACGACCAGAAGGTTGAACAGGCGCTTGGCGAAGAAGAAGCAGGCGAGGAAGGCGATGAAGAAGCCGCCCAGCGACCAGATCAGCCGCCGGCGCAGCTCGACAAGGTGCTCGATCAGCGGCGCCGAGGATTTCTCGATCTCTTCCCTCTCCTTGTCCGAGACGCTCACTTGGCGGCTCCTGCCGTCTTCTTGGCATCGGCGGCCTTTTTCACGGCCGGCTTCTTCGCCGCGGGGTTGGCCTCAACCTTGGGTGCCGCTTCCTTAGCAGGCGCTGCGGCCTTTGCCGCCGCCGGCGCAGATTTTGCCGGGACTTTAGGCGCCGGAGCCTTGGCCGATGCCGCTTTCGCCGCTGCACCGGCGGCTTTCGTCTTCGACGCGGCCACTTTTTTCGCCGGCTGGGCGGACCCGGCGGTCTCCGCAATGGGCGTGGTCACGGAGGCCTCATTCAAGGCCGGGGAGATCGGCGCAGCTGGCGAGGACATCGGCACAGCCGGGGCGACGTCGGTTCCGTTGATGCCCGGGATCTCCGTCGCGCCGTTCTTCAGCGGCTCGGCAGGCTGCGGGGTCGTTGCATCCGAGGGCGCCTGATCGGAAGCCGGCTTGGGCTTCATCATCGTATCGACGCCGGCCCGAACGTCGGCCGCCGCCTGCTCGAACGGATTGAGCTGCTTGCGGATTTCGTTCATCGGGCTGAGCCCACGAAGGCTGTCGACCGAGTCCTTGACATCGTCAAGCTCGGCTTCCTTCAGGGCGTCGTTGAACTGCTTCTGGAAGTCGCCCGCCATGGCGCGCAATTTGGCCGCGGTGCGGCCAAACGTGCGCAGCATGTTGGGCAAATCCTTCGGCCCGACGACCACGATCATGACGACCGCGATCACCAGCAGCTCGCTCCAGCCGACTTCGAACATGGCAATCTATTCCAACGAGAGCCTGTCGCCCAAAAACACGAAAGGGTTCTGGGACAACGACATGCTCAAAGCAACAACCGGACTCAGCTCTTGCTGACCTTTTCCTTGCCCGGCGATACGGTCTCGTCGGCGCGGTGCTCGACGGTCCGCTTGTCGTCGGTATCGTCCTCAGCCATGCCCTTCTTGAAGCTCTTGATGCCCTTGGCCATGTCGCCCATCAGCTCCGGCAGCTTGCCGCGGCCGAACAGGAGCAGCACGATGACCAGAACGATCAGCCAGTGCCATATCGATAGTGAACCCATAACAATCTCTCTCGAATGTTTTCCCTCGGCGATGATCTATGCGTTTTCGCTCGGGGATTCAAACACAACCGCAATGAAGTTGGTAAAATGGCTAGCGGATGTCACGCACTTTCGGCGTGAGCGCCTTGCTACGAATCCGCGCAGCCCCTGCTAATAAACCATTCGTATCGGTTTCGCACTCACTCTTCGGTGACGCGCGGCGTGAGCAATCCGAGCTCCTCGAGGTCGATATCGGTCAGCGCATCCTCGTCCTCGGCCAGCGCGTCCGGATCGGCCGGTGGCACCGGCATCGAGAAATTGGACGGCATGCGCGTCGAAAGCAATCCGGCGCCCTTCAGCTCTTCCATGCCGGGCAGGTCGCGGATCTCCTCCAGCGCGAAGTGATCGAGGAAAGCGTCGGTCGTGCCGTAGGTCACGGGACGGCCGGGCGTGCGGCGGCGGCCGCGCATCCTGACCCACTCCGTCTCCAGCAGCGTGTCCAGCGTGCCCTTCGAGGTCTCGACCCCCCTGATATCCTCGATCTCGGCGCGGGTGACCGGCTGGTGATAGGCGATGATCGCCAGAACTTCGAGCGCCGCGCGCGAGAGCTTTCTCTGCTGGACCGAGTCCCGGCTCATCAGGAAAGCCAGGTCGCCGGCGGTGCGGAACGCCCAGGCGTCGCCGACCCGCACCAGGTTGACCCCCCGCTTGGCGTAGATTTCCTGCAGATCGGCCATTGCGGCCGCAATGTTGACGCCCTCGGGCAGGCGCGCCGCCAGTTGCCTGTCACTGACCGGCTCGGCGCTGGCGAAGATGATCGCCTCGGCCATGCGGACTGCTTCCGACAATTGCAGCCGCTCGGCGGGGTTCTCGATAGAACCCTGCTCGGCCATCTCGGCTTCCGGTTCGACCTCGACCTTGAACGGGATGACCGAAGCGTTGGCGCGTTCACTCATGATGCCACCTCGACTGCCTTGACCCCTCGTGCGCGGCCGCGCAGATAGATCGGCGCGAAGACCTGATCCTGCCGCAGATCCAGCTTGCCCTCGCGCACCATTTCGAGTGTCGCGGCGAACGAACTGGCGATTGCCGTGCGCCTTTCTTCCGGCGCGGCCAGATATTGGATCAGGAAGCTGTCGAGCGCCGTCCAGTCGCCAATCGTTCCAACCAGCCGTGCCAGCACGTCGCGTGCGTCCTTCAGCGACCATACGGCGCGCCTGGCGATCGTCACGTTGCTGATCGCCTGCCGCTGGCGCTGCTGCGCATAGGCGGTCAGCAGATCGTAGAGCGAGGCCGAATAGGCATTGCGCTTCTCGACGATCACCATTTCCGGCATGCCGCGCGCGAAGACGTCGCGGCCGAGCCGGTTGCGGTTGACCAGCCGCGCAGCGGCATCACGCATCGCCTCCAGCCGCTTCAGCCGGAACTGCAGCACCGCTGCCAGTTCCTCGCCGCTCTCGCCCTCTTCGCCCGGCTGTTTCGGGATCAACAGCTTCGACTTGAGGAAGGCAAGCCATGCCGCCATGACCAGATAGTCGGCCGCGAGTTCCAATCTCAGCGCCCTCACCTTCTCGATGAAGGCCAGATATTGCTCGGCGAGCGCCAGGATCGAGATGCGGGCGAGATCGACCTTCTGGTTGCGCGCCAGATGCAGCAGAAGATCGAGCGGGCCCTCGAAGCCGGCGACATCGACCACCAGCGACGGGTCGCTGGTCAGACGTGACTCGTCGTTCTCGGCCCACAGACGGTCCATCGGTGCGGCCTTCGCGGCCTTGCTGTCCAATGTTTCCGCCACTTGCCTTGCTTTCCCTTCGGTTCAGGCCACCGCGTCGAAATAGGTGGCGAATTCCGCGCGTATGGTGCTTTCGTCCGCGACGTCGCGGTCCTTTATATAGGCCAGCGCCCGCTCCGCTCTCGCCAAGGACTTGCCTTCGAGCATCGTCGTACGCGACGCGATCCCCGACATTTCCTCGAAAACGCCGTTGCAGTGAAGGACGAGATCGCAGCCCGCCGCAAGGATCGAGGCCGCCTTTGTCGGGAAATCCCCAGAAAGTGCCTTCATCGAGGTGTCGTCGCTCATCAGGAGCCCGTCGAAGCCGATCTCGCCACGGATCACCTCGTTGACGACCTTGGCCGAGGTCGTCGCCGGATTGTCCGGGTCGATCGCGCTGTAGACGACATGCGCCGTCATCGCCATCGGCAGGTGGTTGAGCGCCTTGAACGGGGCGAAATCATGTTGCCGCAACTCGGCGAGGGGCGTGTCGACCGTCGGCAGCGCGAAATGCGTATCGGCAAAGGCGCGGCCGTGGCCGGGAATATGCTTCATGACCGGCAGGACGCCACCCGACATCAGGCCCTCGGCCGAAGCCCGGCCAAGCTCGATCACGGCATTTGGTTCCATACCATAGGCGCGCGCGCCGATGACATCGCTGGCGCCCGCAATGGGCACGTCGAGCACCGGCAGGCAGTCGGCGGTGATGCCGTGGCGCAGCAGATCGAAGGCGTGAAGCCGCGCGAGCAGCCACGCGGCACGGCGGCCGGCCTCGCGATCCTCGCGCCAAAGCGCGCCGAGCGCTCCGCCTGCAGGATAGTTCGGCGCCAGCGGCGGTCGCAGGCGCTGCACCCTGCCGCCCTCCTGGTCGATGAAGACCGGGGCATCCGGGCGTCCGACGCTCTCGCGCATCGAGGCGACCAGGTCGCGGATCTGCTCGGTCTCGCCGACATTGCGCGCGAACAGGATGAAGCCCCAAGGACGTTCGTCGCCGTAGAAGCGGATTTCATCTTCAGTGAGGGATTTCCCGGCGCAGCCGAGGATCATGGATTTTGATTCGGTCATGGATCGAAGCTTAGAGCAATTCCAGGAAAAGTGTGTAACGGTTTTGCGTCCGGAATTCCGTAAAAACAAGGAGTTATGCGGGTTCGGTGATTCTGCCGGCGCTGAACCGCTCTAAGATTTTGCGAACCAAAGGGGAATCACCCCTGACCGGTGCCGCATGAATGACGACAGCCGTCCACAACGAAAAAGCCGGCGCGGCCTCGCGGCGACGCCGGCGCTGAACGGTGGTAAATGATCAGCGCGACACGAAGCAGGTGCCGCCGGCCGCCTTGTAGTTGGTGCACAGATTGATCGCGTCGTTGCGCGACTGGGCCGGGACCCGGACTCGGTAGAAAGTGCCCTTGCCGGCGATCTGCGCCTTGACGATGTTGGCTGTGCGTCCGGCGAGCACACTTCCGTAACGGCGCTGCAGGTCCTGGTAGGTGGACTGGGCGCTTTCAACCGTCGGCTGCGAAGCGATCTGCATCGACCACGAGCCGCCGCCTGCCGCCGCCGGATCGATGGAGGCGACCTGGTCGGGCTTGACCTCGCCGACGATATCGACCGGCTGATCGGACGGACGCGGCGGCGCCACCGGCACCTTCGCCGGCGTGTTGGCGGACTGGACCCTGGCTTCGGTCTTCGCCGCGGCGGCTGGCTTCACCGCGGCGGCAGCGCTTTGGTCATCACCGCCCTGGTCGGCAGCCTGATCGGTTGCCGGCGTGACGGCGCCTGTCGGCTGGGCATCGCCCTGCCCGGCGGAAGCGACGTGCTGCGGCGTCGGATCGGTCGGTTCGGTTGCCGCGACCTGCGGCGCGGGAGCCGGATCCTCGCGCGGAACCAGCGAGCCGTCAGGCTTCACCATCATGGTCTTCACCTTGCGCGGCGCCACGGCGACGACATCGTTGTTGGTCCCCTTGTCTGCCTCCTGCAGAACCTGGGCGATGCGGTCTTCCGATTTCGGCGCCGGAGCGGCCTGCTGTGGGGTTGCGGGGGCGGCGGCCTGGGCGTCAGCCGGCGCTGCTGCGTCCGGTGCGGGCGCTGCGGCCTCCGGTGCCGGCGCTGCGGCTTCCGGAGCCGGCGCTGCTTCGGCCGGTGCCGGCGCGGCTGCGGCCGGAGCTGCTGTGTCCGGAACCGGCGCTGCCGCGGCCGCATTGCCGGCTGAGTTGGTGCCAGGCGCGGCGTCGGCGTCGTCAGGCGAAAGGTCGACGATCCGGCTCTGCGCCGGTTCTTTCGACGCCACGTCGATAGGTTCCTCGGTGTTGGTCACCAGTTTCTGCTGCGCCGGTTCGGCGGGCTTGGCCGCCCCACCCTTGGCCACGGCGTCATAGACTTTGTTGTCCTGGTTCGGCACCACGGTGCCGCCCGGGTTTTGCGGCTTGACCTTGATCGGCGAATTGTCCGCCTTCACGATCACGGGCGCTTCGCTGCCGCCCTTGCCGCCAAAGGAGAAGGCGAGAGCGCCGAGACCGCCCGCGACCACAACGGCGCCGACGAGCGCGGCAAGCATCATGCCACGGCTTCGCGGCTTCGCGGCTTCGCGCTCGGCAAAGCCGGGCACAGTCATCGCTTCGTCGAGCTCAGGATCGTAGTCAAGTTCGTCGACGGCGAAGTCGTCCGCCTGCGAGACCGGCCGGCTGCCGGGCAAATCGTCTGCATCGAATTGGCTTGCAGCTGCGGCATAGGACAGGGTCGCCGGTGCAGCGGCCGTCTCGGCCCGCAACTCGCGGCGGTCGTAGCCGGTCTTGAGTCCGGCATTGTGGGAGTCGTCCTCATAGCCCCGGCTCTGCACAGGCGCCTGAGCGATCTCGGTTGCGTTCATCTCGCTAAGCAGACCGGCAAACTCGGCATCGAGATCGTCATAGGCGGGCGCCGCAGGCTGATCCTCCTCGAAGCTGAGCTCCGGAATGTCGAGGTCGTCGGCCAACGCCACCACGCGCTCCGGCACGTCGACCGTCTCGACATCGGGCATTTCCTCCTGCTGGCGAGACTGCGGCGTCGCGGCTGGCTTGGCGTAAGCGGAATAGTCCCTCGCCGGCTCCTCACGATAGGCAGGCGCCGACATCTGCGGCGCCGGGGCCGGCGTGGCGTAACCGGCATAGTCCTTCGCCGGCTCCTCACGATCGGCAGGCGCCGACATCTGCGGCGCCGGGGCCGGCGTGGCGTAACCGGCATAGTCCTTCGCCGGCTCCGCACGATAGGCAGGCGTCGGCATCTGCGGCGCCGGCTTGGCGTATGCGGAATAATCCTTCACCGGTTCGTAGGCAGGGGCCGCGGTTTGCGGCGCCGTAGCCGCAGGCTGCGTGGCATAAGAGGCGTGCACCGGCGCTGCGACCGGGGTCACGCGGCTCCACGACTTTGGCGGCTCGGCAGGCGCGACAGGCGCGTCCATCTCGATGCCCTTGGCGAAGGCGGCGTCGAAAGCCTCGTCATCGAAATCTATGCTGGGTTCGGCATCCTGTTCGGAAGCCGCGCCTTCGAAGCCCTGCCGGTCGAGTTCGCCGGCGAGCAGCCTATCGAGATCGGCATCGGCGGACTGGGCGATCTGCGTGCCGTAGGCGGGCTCGTTGCGTGCGTCGAGGTCCCAATCGAGCTCATCGCCCACGCCAGCCTTCTGGTCGGTGTCGCCAGCCGGCTGAACGACCGACCGCGGTGCCGATGCGGCGGCCGGAACAGGAGCAACCGGGACCGGCGCAACCGGAATTGGCCGCGCCGTCATGGCGCCAAGCAGCGCATTGAGTTCGTCTTCCAGGCTGCGCTCGCCTGCGGCCGGCTTAGCCGGGTCGACTGCCGCAACCGGCGGAACCGGTGCCGATGCAGAAGGAGCAGGCTCGGCAAATGGCGGCTCCGCCGCGGCGACGGCCTCGGCAGCCGGCGGTTCCGGATCCCCGAACGGCACGTTGTCGAAATTGAGTTCGAAATCGTCTCCGAAGACCTCCTCGGCCGCGGCCTCGTGACCGGCGACCGGTTCAGGATCGACAGCCGGACCTTCCGGCTCCTCGGCAAGCGCGTCACGGAAGCTGAGCTCGAAATCGTCTTCGAAGACCTGATCGGCTACAGCTCCGTGATCGGGTTGGGGATCGAAGGCGGGCTCGGGATCGGCGGCGAAATGCTCGGCCTCAACAGGCGCCTCGAGAGCCGGCGATGGCTCGTCATCGACCGACAGTTCCTGCTCCAGGATCAGGTGCTGCGGCTGATCGATATCCATGACGATATCAGCCGTCGCCTGCTCAAATTGGGCCTGATCAGATTGGGCCTGATCGAAATGGGCCTGATCAACTGCGGCCCGAACGAATTCGGCCTGATCGGACCCACTCTCGTAGTCTTCAGCGGCGATCGGCTGGTCGACAGCGGCGTGAGCCTCGATCGGCTGCACGTCGGCGCCTTCGGGCTCAATATCACGGTCATCGAAGGCCAACTCGTCCTCGAGCGACATCTGGACCGCAGTGTCGAAATCGGCGTCGAACGCCGTCTCGTCCGCAGGCTCAAGGACAGCAGGCTCGACAGCCGCAGGCTCGGCGGCCGCGGCGGCGCTCTCGTCCGTGTCAGGCTGGTCGTCGATCCAGAAGCCCTCATCCAGCGAGGCCGCCATTTCCTGGTCGACGGAAAGCTCGTCCTGCACGGGCGAGACTTCCAACGAACGCGCGACCGCCTTCTCGAAATCATCGTCGTATGCCGTGTCCGCGGCCGGCTCCGGCGCTGGGGGCGTGGCAACAGCGGGCGTGGCAAAATGGGCGTGATCCGCCGCATCGTCGAAGACGAAATCCCGTTCGAGAGAAGCGGCGAGCTCGTCGTCGCTGAGAGTGGCAGCCCAGTAAGCCGGCGCAGCCTGGGCAGCCTGCTGCGCCACCGGCTCGCTTTCCTCGGCAATGTCGAAGTCGCCCATCAGCTCCTTTTCGAGGTCGATGTCGAAGTCGGCCCCATCGGCAGCCTGGTTCGCGGGCGCAGCCTTTGCGGCCGCCGGCGACTGCGGCCTGACCGGTTGACGCGGATCGAAACCCATGATGCGGGTCAGTTCGGCGAACGGATCGTCGTCGGCGATATGATTGCTTGCGGCTACTTTCAGCTGGGTTCTGTCTGCCATTATTGTTCCCGAACTCGCACACAGTCGGACGCCATGGACGTCGCGCAGGGTTGGCCCTTACCAGCGCAATGTGGGCAAAAGGTGACAGGCTTTTTAGTCAAACCTAACGCATTTCGGTAGGCGCATCAGCTCCTATCAGCGTCAGGCCGGAGGTCAAAACATCCGAAACAGCCTGCACCAGCCCCAGTCTGGCATACGTCAATTGTGGGTCGTTAACCTTAACAAAACGTAAGTCTGGGTTGTCGGTGCCCCGATTCCAGTGTGCGTGGAAGCTCGACGCCAGATCGTAGAGGTAGAATGCCAGCCGGTGCGGCTCCAGCGCAAGCGCCGCGGATTCGATTAGCCGTGGATATTCAGCGAGTTTCCGGATCAGGCCGATTTCGCCCTCGTCCGTCAGCGACGCAACCGAAGCCACAAGCCGGTCGCGGTCGAAATTCGCTTCGCCCAATTGCTCGCTCGCCTGCCGGAACACCGAGTGGCAGCGCGCGGAAGCGTATTGCACGTAGAACACCGGATTGTCCTTGGACTGCTCGGTGACCTTGGCGAAGTCGAAATCGAGCGGCGCATCATTCTTGCGGTAGAGCATCATGAAGCGGATCGGGTCGCGGCCGACCTCCTCCACCACGTCGCGCAGCGTGACGAAATCCCCTGACCGCTTCGACATCCGGACCGGCTCGCCGTCGCGGAACAGCTTCACCAGTTGGCAGAGCAGGACCGTGAGCTTGACCGTGTCGCCGGCGACCGCGCGCGCCAGCGCTTCGAGCCGCTTGACGTAACCGCCATGGTCGGCGCCGAGCACATAGATGAGATCGACGAAGCCGCGCTCGACCTTGTCCTTGAGATAGGCGACGTCGGCGGCGAAATAGGTGAACGAGCCGTCCGACTTCACCAGCGCCCGGTCCATGTCGTCGCCGACCGCGGTCGAGCGGAACAGCGTCTGCTCGCGGTCTTCCCAGTCGTCCGGCTTCTCGCCCTTCGGCGGCGGCAGCTTGCCCTTGTAGATATGGCCCTTCAGCGTCAGGTCGGCGATTGCCGCGCGGATCTTCTTGGCGTTGTCGGCATGCAGCGTGCGTTCGGAGAAGAACACGTCATGATGCACGTTGAGCAGCGCCAGATCCTCGCGGATCATCGCCATCATCGCGTCGACCGTGCGATCCTTGACGATCGCCAGCGCCTCGTCTTCCGGCATCTCCAGCAGGCCGAGGCCGAACTGTTCGGCCAGCGCCTGCCCGACGGGTATCAGATAGTCGCCTGGATAAAGGCCTGGCGGAATCTCGCCGACTGCTTCGCCGAGCGCCTCGCGATAGCGCAGCATGGTCGAGCGTCCAAGCACGTCGATCTGCGAGCCGGCATCGTTGATGACATATTCCTTGGTCACATCGTAGCCGGCGAAGGCCATCAGGTTGGCTAAAGTGTCGCCGACGACGGCGCCCCGGCAATGGCCGACATGCATCGGGCCGGTCGGATTGGCCGAGACATACTCGACGTTGGCCTTGCGGCCGCCGCCGATTTTGGAGCGGCCATAGTTGCGGCCCTCGCCGAGCAGCACTGCCAAATGCGCCTGCCAGAAGCCGTCCTTCAGCCGGAGATTGACGAAGCCCGGGCCGGCAACATCGGCGGAAGCGATGTCGGCATCGCTGCGCAGCGCTGCGGTCAGCTGCTCGGCCAGCGCGCGCGGGTTCTGGCCGGTGGGCTTTGCCAGCACCATCGCCGCATTGGTGGCAAGGTCGCCATGACTGGCGTCGCGCGGCGGCTCGACCGCGATGCGCGACAGATCCAGCGCTCCGCCATCCTTGTCCTTCAGATCAAGGGCTTCGACGGCTCTTACGATCCGCGCGTTGAAATCGGCGAAGATATTCATCGGGTATGCTCTGGGCTTTAAGAGGGACCGGCTGCTTGGCCGACAAAATCGTGGCTCGCCCTAGCCCAAATCCGGCGTATGGTCAAACAATCGCCTGTGCTCCTTGAGCGCATAGGTATCGGTCATTCCGGCCAGGAAATCGGCGACGCTGCGCGCCTTGATGCGATCCTGCGCCCTGTCGAGCCCTTCGCGCCAGCCGTCCGGCATGGCGCGCGGGTCGGCGAAATAGACATCGAACAGGTCGCGGACGATCTGCTCGGCGTCGGCCCGCACGCGCATCACTTCGGCATGCCGGTAGAGATGCTTGTAAAGAAAGGCCTTCAGCTCCTTTTCGGCTGCCGCCATTTCGGCCGAGAAGGTGACCATCGTCTCACCCGCGGCCCTCACCGCATCGGCGCTGTCCGGCTTGAGGCGCTCGATATTGTCGGTAGCGGCAGCAATAACATCCTCCACCATCAGCGTGATCTGCCGCCGCATCAGCTCGTGGCCGGTGCGAACGTCGTCGAGTTGTGGGTAGCGGGCGCGCACGCCACTCAGGATCGAGCCCGGCAGGCCGATGTCTTCCAGCATGTCCAGCGTCAGCAGGCCGGCACGCAGGCCGTCGTCGATGTCATGCGTGTTGTAGGCGATATCGTCGGCGATCGCGGCGCACTGCGCCTCGATGCCGGCGAAGCGGTCGAGCTCGAGGTCGTGCAGTGCGGAATAGTCGCGGATCGCCTGCGGCACGGGGCCCTTGAGCCCCTTCCCGCTTGCATCGGTAAGCGGCCCGTTATGCTTGACCAGCCCTTCCAGCGTCTCCCAGCTGAGGTTCAACCCGTCGAACTCGGCGTAGCGCCGCTCGAGCCGGGTGACGACGCGCAACGACTGCGCGTTATGGTCGAAGCCGCCCCAGCCGGCCATCTTTTCGTTCAGCGCCTCCTCGCCGGTATGGCCGAAAGGCGTGTGACCGAAATCGTGCACCAAGGCCACTGCCTCAGCCAGATCCTCGTCGCCGCGCAGCGCGCGTGCCAGGGCGCGGGCAATCTGCGCCACCTCGATCGAATGCGTCAGCCGGGTGCGGTAGTGATCGCCCTCATGCGCAATGAACACCTGCGTCTTGTGCTTCAGCCGGCGGAAGGCGGTGGAATGG
The DNA here is from genome assembly GCF_003997555.1 of Mesorhizobium sp. M1A.T.Ca.IN.004.03.1.1. Taxonomy (NCBI): domain Bacteria; kingdom Pseudomonadati; phylum Pseudomonadota; class Alphaproteobacteria; order Hyphomicrobiales; family Phyllobacteriaceae; genus Mesorhizobium; species Mesorhizobium sp. M1A.T.Ca.IN.004.03.1.1. The sequence goes on from NZ_RZTV01000001.1 coordinate 39,259, forward strand.
ATGATGCGGTCGCGGTCACGCTGGAATGGCGTCCGGGTCGGACTTTCCGGCTCATCGAACAGGCGGCCGCGCGAGCGCGCCGGATCGCTCGCGTAAACGGCGCGCGGCCGGTAGCCGAAACCGATCTCACCGAGAGCATCCTTGCCCATTCGCCCACCAGTTGACTTGCCCCCGTCCGCTTCATACCTATCATGGGAAACCGAAAGCAAGGTGACGCCGATGGGCGCGGATGCCAAGACTGCCATGAAGGTCGAAATGACCGAAGCGGCCGCGAAGCGGATCGCCAGGATTCTGGCCGGCGAGCCGGGCAAGAATGCCTTGCGCGTTTCCGTCGAAGGCGGCGGCTGCTCCGGCTTCTCCTACAAGTTCGATCTCGTCGATAGTCGCAACGACGACGACGTAGCCATCGAGAAGGATGGCGCCACGATCCTTATCGACGACCTCTCGCTGGTCTATATGGGCGGCTCGGTGATCGATTTCGTCGATGACCTTATGGGTCAGTCTTTCCAGATCCGAAACCCGAACGCCGTCGCCTCCTGCGGCTGCGGCACCAGCTTCTCCGTCTAGCGGGCCGCCATGCCCACGGTCGGCGCGGTCCGTCAGGTCGCGCTGTCGGCCGGGCGCGATCTCGATAGAACGCTGGCTTTCTGGCACGATGTGCTCGGCATGAGCGTGCATGCGCGCTACGATCCGCCGGGCATCGCCTTCATCATCGCGGGCGGCGTGCGGCTGTTTTTTGGCGACGGCGTGCCCCCGGCACCGTCTATCTCGATATTGCCGGCCTCGAGGCCTTCCATGCTGAGGCGAAAGCCGCCGGTGTTCCTTTCACCGCGTCGCCGGCGCTGGTCCATCGCGACACCGAGGGCCGGTTCGGTCCGGCGGGGGAAAGCGAATGGATGGCCTTTCTAAAGGATCCGGCAGGCAATACGATCGGCCTCGTCGAGCGCCTTGCGCCGGAAGAACATTGAGGTCCGCATGAAGATCGTCACCTGGAACATCAACGGCGTTCGCGCCCGCATCGGCAACCTCACCCACTGGCTGACCGAGAGCGCGCCGGACATCGTGTGCCTGCAGGAGATCAAGACGGTCGACGACCAGTTCCCGCGCGCCGAGATCGAGGCGCTGGGCTATAATGTCGAGACCAACGGGCAGAAGAGCTTCAACGGCGTCGCTCTCCTGTCGAAGCTGCCCTTCGACGAGGTCAATCGCGGTTTGCCTGGCGACGATGCCGACGACCACGCGCGCTTCATCGAAGGCGTCTTCTCGACCGATAAGGGCGCGCTGCGGGTCGCCTCCCTCTATCTGCCAAACGGCAACCCAGTCGAGGACGAGCGGAAGTTTTCCTACAAGCTGTCATGGATGGCGAGGCTAGAGCGCTGGGCGGAAGAGCGGCTGAGGCTCGAGGAAGCGCTGGTGCTGGCCGGGGACTACAACGTCATCCCCGAGCCCGCCGACGCCAGGTTCCCCGAAAACTGGCGTAGTGACGCGCTATTCCAGCCTCAGACGCGGCAGGCCTTCCGGCGCCTGAAGAATCTCGGGTTCACGGAAGCCGTGCGCGCCGTGACCGATTCGCCCGATGTCTATACTTTCTGGGACTATCAGGCCGGGGCCTGGCAGAAGAACAACGGCATCCGCATCGACCATCTATTGCTGTCTCCCGAAGCCGCCAACCGCTTCTCGTCGGCCTCGGTGGAAAAGCACGTCCGCGCCTGGGAAAAACCTTCCGACCACGTGCCGGTGGCCATCGATCTGCGCTTGCAGCCGGCCTGAAGGCGCTGCTTGCGGGCTCTTGCCGAACCCTGATGTCGCCACAAATCGCGCGTCTGATGCTGGATTGTTGCGGGGGTTCGATGGCGATCCGATTTGTTCTTTGCCCGGTCGGCCTTGCGCTGGCGTTTGCCGCGCCGGCGCTCGCGGCGCCGGAGTGTCTTGCCAACGGCAAATCGTTCAAGATCGGTGAGACGGCCTGCCTGACGATTGCCGGCGAAAGTCACCTCGCCCGCTGCGACATGGTTCTCAACAACACGTCCTGGACGAAGATCCAGGACGACTGCCCCGGCGAGAATCAGGCGCCGAAACTGCACCCGACCTCAATCACGGCGCCGACGGAACCTACCGAAAATTGAAGCCGAAGCTGCGGCCTACTGGTCGCCGTTGTTGCCCTTGGTCAGGATGTCGTCGGCGAGCGAAATCGCCGTGCGGCGGTCGGCTTCGCCAGCCGCGGCGAAGGCCTCTTCCTGCATGCTGCGGATCCAGGGCTGATCCGCCGGCGGGGCACGCTCCAAGGCAGCCGTCATCATCGCCAGGCCGCGCACGATCTTGCCGCTCTGGAACAACAGGTTGCCCAGCGTCGCCTGCGCACCGGCATGGCCTTTTTCGGCCGCGAGTTGCAGCCAGCGCCCGGCCTGTTTGACGCTGGCCTTCACGCCGCCCTCGCCTTTCAGGAACATCTGACCGATCTCGAACTGCGCGTTCGGGTTGCGGTAGTTGGCGGCGGCGCGCATGTAGTATTCCTGCGCCGCAACCTCGTTCTCCTCGACCGGGCTGCCGGGGATGCCTTTGCGCAGATAGTCGCCGAGCGCGACAAGCGCGTCGGAGACATAGCTTTCCTCGGGCGAGCCGGGCTCGACATCCTGGTCGACGATCTCGGAGAAGAACTTGAAGGCCGCATAGTCGTCGCGGGCCACGCCGTCGCCCTGGGCATACATGCGCGCAAGCTTCCAGGTGGCGCCGATCTGGCCGTTCTCGGCGGCATATTTATAGGCCTCGACCGCTTGATCCTTGTGGCCGTTCTTGTAGGCGGAGAAGCCGAACTGGAACACCGCCCACGGGCTCGACTGCGGCTTGACCCCGGTCTTGTCGTCGAACACCTTGTCGTCGAAGGCCATGACCTGCCCGACGGCGCCCAAGGTCGCCACCGCGACCAGTGCCGGCAAGAGAAATGACCTCAACACCTCAAATGTCCGCATAGCAGTGTGTTTCTTTTGCACCGCCCGGATGGGTGACCGCGCCGTCGCGGGCCGACCCTACGGTCTGCGCATATTTCCAGATCGCACCGGACTGATAGTCGGTCTTGCGCGCCTTCCATTTCTTGGCCCGGGCCGCCAGCTCGGCATCCGACAGCGCCACCTCGATCGTGCCGTTCACGGCGTCGATAGAGATCACGTCGCCATTCTTGATGAGCCCGATCGGCCCGCCGACCGCCGCCTCCGGCCCGACATGGCCGATGCAGAAACCACGTGTAGCACCGGAAAAACGGCCGTCGGTGATCAGCGCCACTTTGCCGCCCATGCCCTGGCCGTAGAGCGCTGCCGTCGTCGACAGCATCTCGCGCATGCCCGGACCGCCCCGCGGCCCCTCGTAGCGGATGACGAGAACCTCGCCCTCCCGGTAATTGCGCTGCGTGACCGCTTCGAAGCACTCCTCTTCCGAATCGAAGCAGCGCGCCGGGCCTGAGAATTTCAGCTCCGACATGCCGGCGATCTTCACGATCGCGCCTTCGGGGGCGAGGTTGCCCTTCAAGCCCACAACGCCGCCTGTCTTGGTGATTGGCCGATTGGCGGGACGCACAACATCCTGGCTCTCATTCCAGGCAACGTGCTCCATGTTTTCGGCCAAAGTGCGGCCAGTGACCGTCATGCAGTCGCCATGCAGATAGCCGTGGTCGAGCAGCGTTTTCATCAAGAGCGGAATGCCGCCGGCCTCGAACATGTCCTTGGCGACATATTTGCCGCCGGGCTTGAGGTCGGCGATATAAGGCGTCTTTTCGAAGATCGCTGCCACGTCGAAGAGGTCGAACTTGAGACCCGCCTCATGCGCGATCGCCGGCAGATGCAGTGCCGCGTTGGTCGAGCCGCCGGTGGCCGACACGACCGTCGCAGCATTCTCCAACGCCTTGCGGGTAACGATGTCGCGCGGCCGGATGTTTTTCGCGATCAGCTCCATGACCTTTTCGCCGGAGGCGAAATTGAACCGGTCGCGCATTTCGTAGGGCGCCGGCGCGCCGCAGGAATAGGGCAAGGCCAGCCCGATCGCCTCGGCGACCGTCGCCATGGTGTTGGCGGTGAACTGAGCGCCGCACGACCCTGCCGACGGACAGGCTGCCTGCTCGATCTCGAGCAGCTCGGCATCGGAGATCGTGCCGACCGAATGCTGCCCGACCGCCTCGAACACATCCTGCACGGTGATCTGCCTTCCGCGGTAGCTGCCGGGCAGGATCGAACCGCCATAGATGAAGATAGACGGCACGTTGAGCCGCACCATCGCCATCATCATTCCGGGCAGCGACTTGTCGCAGCCGGCAAGCCCGACCAGCGCATCATAGCAATGGCCGCGCATGGTGAGCTCGACTGAATCGGCGATCACCTCGCGCGACACCAGGGACGACTTCATGCCCTGGTGGCCCATGGCGATACCGTCCGTGACGGTGATGGTGCAGAACTCGCGCGGCGTGCCATTGGCTGCCGCGACGCCTTTCTTCACCACCTGTGCTTGGCGCATCAGTGAGATGTTGCAGGGAGCGGCCTCGTTCCAGCAGCTGGCGACGCCGACCAGCGGCTGCGCGATCTCGGCCGCCGACAGTCCCATGGCGTAGAGGTATGAACGATGCGGCGCGCGCGCCGGACCTTCGGTCACGTAGCGGCTTGGCAGCTTGGCCTTGGAGATTGCCTTGGCGTCCATCGTCGTCCTTGCCGCACACCCCGCGGCCGGTCCCATCGCCGGGCCAACCTGGCACGCGTCCCGAGACCCTACTCGAGTTGCTCCGGGTTTATGGCGGGAAATGGGCAGTTCCCTCGCCTAGCCTTTTAGCTTCGGGGTTGTTCATAAACTGTTGCTGAAACGTCACAATCGTCTGAAGCGCCGGCTGTGCAGCTAATTTGCAACACAGGATCGGCCAACCAGCCCAGGCCGTTGATTGCCCAATAGAAAAAGGCCGGGCGGTGCCCGGCCTTCTTCGCGGAAATGCGGAGCGACTTAGAACTTGATCTTTATGCCACCCGAGATCGCCGTGACCAGATCGTTGCCGAAGTCGTAGCTGACGTCCGTACCGGCCACATAGCCATTCTCATCGGTCAACGTACCGGAGTGACCGCTCGTCATGACGCCGATAGCACCTGCCAGGCGAATCTCGATGTTCGGCTTCGGGGTATAGGCAACGCCGCCGCCAAGGGTCCAGGTGTCGGTCTGCGAGCCGTAGCCGTGGGAGGTGCCACGGTCCCAGGTCAGTTGGCCGGCCGCGGCCCACTGATCGTTGAACTTGTGACCGATACCCCCAGAAATTGTCCAGCCGTCGCGATACATAAGGTCAAGAGACGTCAGCCGGATCGGAAACGGCGAAACAGTGGTGCAGGCGGCAAGTCCCTGCGAGGCTTGCGAACAGATCGGAATGCTCTGCAGTAGGCTCCAGTTGACCCACTTGATCGAGCCGAAGGCCAGCCAACCGGGTGCAATGCCCGATTGCAACTTCAATTCCACCGTATCCGGCATGTATTGCGTGGGGGCGTAGATTGCTGTGGTGCCCTGCCCGAGATTGGTCAGGTCAAGCGTACCCGAGATATTGTCGAGCTTGACCTTGGAATTGTAGACGAGGCTGGCGCGTAGGGCGATTTCCGGAATTTCGTAAGCGATACCGGCGCGCCAACCCCAGCCGCTGCTATCCAGATCAACACGGCCGGTGCCCTGGAAATCGGGAACCAGTGGCGACACCAAGCTCTCTTTGAAGCCATAGACTTCCTGGTAAAATACGCCGCCAATGAAGCGAAGCTGGCCCTTACCGACGTCCATCTTGTAAGAGCACGTACCCGCGTAGTTGTTGCTCTTGATGTCGGTTTCCATGTTGGATTGGGCACCAGCCCAGAGGCCCGGAGCGGTATGCGCTCCCCACGGCTGCGAATAGTCGACCATGCAGTCGACGCCAGGGACAAGCTGTGCCTTGACGCCGATGCGCGGCACCCAATAGTCCTCGCTGTCCTTCGCAGTACTGCCAAGCGCGGTCACATTGCCGTCGCTCGGGTCGGTATCCACCGCGTTCTTGAGCTTGCGGTTGGGCATTACATAAGTTGCTTCCGCTTCCGTCGCGAACGGCGCCGGATCGAACAGCAGGTCGATGTCATAGCCGCCGCGCTCGATGCCGCCGGCATGCGCCGGGTGCATCGCCGATCCGATCAAAGCCAGCGAAAAGCACCCTGCCCCCAGCAGTGCTTTGAGCCGCAAAACGTTCATGGAAATCCCTCCCGAAACACGAAGTGGGGCAAGCTAGAACCAATTCAGGTTAACGGCGCAACAACGAATTCGTGAGCTGTACATGTACACCTTGACAGCTCGTATTTTCGCCATGGTCATCGACCGCCCATTGAGCCTTAAAAGCGGCCCACTCGGCATCGGACTGAGAGCAAAAATTGCAAAAACGGTCCGAAACAGCTCAAAAACGGGCCATTTTGATCGGACTGGGCCCCATTGTTACATTACGGCAACAATGGGGCCAAAACTTTCCGTTTACGTCAAAATTAACCCAACGGCAGGCCCGTATCCTAGTGTAGCGACGCTTCGTAAAGCGCCCTCCAGCGGAGCCGAATCTTGCCGTTCACCCGGCGTCTCGGACCCTGGTCAAGGCGACTGAAAGCTTCTCCTGCGCCTCGCGATATTCGGCGAGCTTTTCGCGCTCTGCCTCGACCACCTCCTGCGGCGCGTTGGCGACGAACTTCTCGTTGGAAAGCTTCTTGTGCAGGCGGGCGATCTCCTCGGTCACCTTGGCCAGTTCCTTCTGCAGCCGCGTTGCTTCGACCTGAAGGTCGATCAGGCTGCCGAGCGGCAGACAGACGGTCGCTTCGTTGAGAACGATCTGGGCCGAGCCTTTCGGCGGCGCATCGACCAGCGCGATGTCGCCGACACGCGCCAGCCGCTTGATGGCCTGGGCGTGGCGGTCCAGCCTTTCCTGCGTGATGGCATTGGCGCCGATCACCACCAGCGGCGCGATCGCCGCCGGCGGCACGTTCATTTCCGAGCGCACCGAGCGAATGCCGGAGACGAGCTCGACCAGCCAGTTGATGTCGGCGGCAGCCTCGTCATCCTCGAAATCGGGCGCGGGCCACGCAGCGTGGCAAAGCAGGGAGGTGCGTTCCTTCCCCTCGCCCGCGGTCTGCGCCCACAGCTCCTCGGTCATGAACGGCATCATCGGGTGCAGCAGCTTGTAGATCTCGTCCAGCACGAAGGCGACACAGGCCCGGCTCTCCGCCTTGGCCGCCTCGTCCGTGCCCATGAACACCGGCTTAAGCAGTTCCAGATACCAGTCGCAGAACAAGTTCCAGACGAAGCGATAGGCGGCGCCCGCCGCCTCGTTGAAGCGGTAGGTGGTGATGCCCTCCGTGATCGCCCGCGCCGCCCGCGTCAGCTCGGTCAGGATCCAGCGGTTGACCGCGAGCTTGGCGTCGTGCAGCCAGAAATCGTCGTTCCTGGCGACCTCGTTCATTTCGGCGAAGCGCGTGGCGTTCCAGAGCTTGGTCCCGAAATTGCGGTATCCGGCGATACGCGCCGGGTCGAGCTTCACGTCGCGCCCCTGCGCCGCCATCACCGTCAAGGTGAAGCGCAGCGCGTCGGCGCCATACTCGTCGATCAGGTCGAGCGGGTCGATGACGTTGCCTTTCGACTTCGACATCTTCTGCCCGTTCTTGTCGCGCACCAGCGCATGAACATAGACCGTGTGAAACGGCTCCTCGTTCATGAAATGCAGGCCCATCATCATCATCCGGGCCACCCAGAAGAAGATGATGTCGAAGCCGGTCACCAGCACGTCGGTCTGGTAGTAGGTCTTCAGCTCCGGCGTCTGGTCAGGCCAGCCGAGCGTCGAGAACGGCCACAGCGCCGAGGAGAACCAGGTGTCGAGAACGTCCTCGTCGCGCGTCAGGATCTCGCCCGGCTTGAAATTTTCAAGCTTGTCCTCGACCCAGGCCTTCCACGGGCCTTCCAGCGCCAAATAATATTCGACCGCCGCAGCCAGCGCCTCCTCTTCGGTCTTCTCGACGAAGACGCGTCCGTCCGGTCCGTACCAGGCCGGAATCTGGTGCCCCCACCACAGCTGCCGCGAGATGCACCAGGGCTGGATGTTCTCCATCCAGTCGTAATAGGTCTTCTCCCAGTTCTTCGGCACGAAGTTCGTGCGGCCCTCGCGCACAGAGGCAATGGCCGGCTTGGCGAGCTCCGCCGCGTTGACGTACCACTGGTCGGTGAGGAACGGCTCGATCGGCACGCCGCCGCGATCGCCATGCGGCACGGTGTGGCGATGCGGCTCGACCTTTTCCAAGAAGCCGCCCGCTTCCATCAGCTCGACGATCTTCTTGCGCGCCACGAAGCGATCCAGCCCGTCGAGCTCATCCCAGACGGCCTGGCGCTGCGGCGTCACTTCAAGACCTGCAAGGAACTCCTCGTTATCCTTGAGCTTGATGTAGGCTTCGACGGTCAGGATGTTGATCGCCGGCAGCTTGTGGCGCTTGCCGACCTCAAAGTCGTTGAAGTCATGCGCCGGGGTGATCTTGACCGCGCCGGAACCCTTTTCCGGATCCGAATACTCATCCGCAACAACCGGTATCCTTCGGCCGACGATCGGCAGGATGACGTTCCCGCCGACCAGGTCGCGAAACCGCTCGTCGTCGGGGTGAACCGCCACCGCCGTGTCGCCCAGCATGGTTTCCGGGCGTGTCGTGGCGACGGTGATGAACGTCTTCGGATTCTCGGGATCGAACGCGAGGCCTTCGACCGGGTAGCGGAAATGCCAGAGATTGCCGTTGACCTCATGCTGTTCGACCTCGAGGTCGGAAATAGCCGTCAACAGCTTCGGATCCCAGTTCACAAGGCGCTTGTCCTTGTAGATCAGCCCCTGTTTGTAGAGGGTGACGAACACCTCCAGCACCGCCTTGGACAGACCCTCGTCCATGGTGAAGCGCTCTCGGCTCCAGTCGGCCGAGGCACCGAGCCGCCTCAGTTGATTGAAGATGGCGCCGCCGGATTCGGCTTTCCACTCCCAGACCTTTTCGATGAACTCCTCGCGCGACAGGTCGCGGCGATGGATCTGCCTCTCCATCAGCTGCCGCTCGACCACCATCTGCGTGGCGATGCCGGCATGATCCATGCCCGGCTGCCACAGCACATTCTTGCCACGCATGCGCTCGAACCGCACCAGGATATCCTGCAGCGTGTTGTTGAGCGCGTGCCCCATATGCAGCGAGCCCGTAACGTTCGGCGGCGGGATGACGATGGTGAAGGCTTCCGCCCCTTCCTCCGCGCCGGCGCCGGCGCGGAACGCATCGGCCTCTTCCCAGATTTTGGCGATCTTCGGCTCGACGGTCTTGGCGTCGTAGGTTTTATCAAGCATGGAGGAAGTCCGAACTGTCGGGAACAAGCGTCCGGTGTAAATCGGAAGCTCTTGGCCGAGTCAACCGCGAGAAGGATGAGCCCGCCTTGCCCAGATAGGCTTGCGGCGATCAGCGGCAAGCCCATTACTCATCGCAAGACAAATCGCGCGGCCGCATTTTCGCGGAAATAAAAAGCACCGCCCGACGGCGGCCCCTTTTACACTGAAAGCTCAGACGAAATCACTGCGCGCCGCGCGCCACGCGCTCGATTTCCTCGCGCACCAGCCGTTCGACCAGTGTCGGCAGGTTGTTGTCGAGCCAGTCCTGCAGCATCGGTCGCAGCATCTCCTCGGCCATCTCGTCGAAGCTCTTCTTGCTGCGGCTGGCGAAGGCATCGGAAAGCTCGCCGAAGGCCGCCGCGACCTGACGGCCCGCATGCTCGGACAGGATTGCCGGCCGGGCTGGCGGCAGGTCGGACGAGGATGGCGCCGAAACGTTGCCAGGCGCCGCGGTTTCGGCCGTTGGCGCCGCAAGATCCTCCTCGTCGATCTCGACTTCGGGCGCCACTTCCGGAGTTGCTACCTTCGCCTTGACGGAACTTCCGCCAACGGCGGCGATCTCGCGCCGCCAATCGGCGACGATGGTATCGGCACTTTGCGGCACGCTCGCCGCGCTCCCCGCAACCGCCGGGGTGTCCGGCTCCGCGGCTACCCTGGCCCCGACTTCCGCCAGGGTGGAGGGAGCAGGCGCGGTCTTCACCGGTTCAGGGCTCGTCTCGGCGATCGTCGGATCGGACGCCGCAAGCTGGGCCTGTATTTCCGCCAGACTCACCGGCTTGCTGGGAGCGGATCCGACGTTGAGCTCGGAACGGAAGGCATCAAGGTCGGCCGTCTGCGCCGCCGGCGTCGGCCGGAGGTCCTGGCGAACGTCACCGTTGTCCGCCGCCGGTTGCTTGCGGCCGGTATCGCTGTCCTCGATGATCCTTCGGATGGAAGCAAGTATCTCTTCCATGGAAGGTTCGCGCTGCGCGCTGCTCGCTGTCGCCATCGTCACATCCGCCGCCTTTGTGACTTGTTCAAGATTTCCATTCCGGCAAGACCGGAATTCGAATCAATGCGAACAGCGTAACCGACCGATCGTCATCCGAGAATCCCCAATCTGAGGAGACGTTGGATTTCAACAGATTAGCTCGCTACGCCGCCGGCAGCCGACCGTCTGGTTCCAATGCAAAAGCGCCGCGCATCCATTGGACACGCGGCGCTTCTGGAAATGCCAAAGGTTCAGCGGCCGTCCGGCGTGCGCAGCCCGATCCACTTGTCCTTGACGGCGTTGTAGTGCTCTTCCGGGTTGTATTTCGTGACCGCCAGGCCGAGTTGGCCGGCGGACAGGCGGCCGATCGCCGACAGGATGGCGTAGCTCGCCACGACGACATCGCGCTCGGAGCTCGCCTGGTTGATCTTGGCGGTGATGACGGCGTTCTGCGCGTTGAGCACGTCGAGCGTGGTGCGCTGGCCGACATTGCGTTCCTCGATGACGCCGTTGAGCGCCAGTTGCGCGGCGGCGATCACCTGCCTGTTGGCATCCACGCTTTCGCGCGCGGCGGTGTATTGCGTCCACGCCGAAGCCACGGCCTGGCGCACCTGGTCGCGACTGACGTCGACCTCGATGCGGGCCTGGCTGAGCGATTCCTTCGATTGGCGGACCAGCGCAGAGGTGCGCCCGCCCGAATAGATCGGCACGGTAAGCGTTGCACCGATATTGGCCGAATTGGTCGTTCCTTCGGAACCCGCCGATGCAAAAACGCCGGGCGAGGTGTTGCGATACTGGCTCGAAATCCCGGCACTGGCGGAAAGTTGCGGCAATAGCGCCCCTTCGGCCGACTTAACCGAAAAGGCCGCGGCGTCGACGAGATGCTCGGTGGCAAGGATGGCCGGATGCTCCGCGGCGGCGATGGCGAAGGCCGAATCGAGGCTTCCCGGCAGCAGCTTTCCAACCGGCGCGGCAGCCCTGAGCTTGCCCGGCTCGTCGCCGATGATCTGGTGGTAGGTCGCAGCGCTTGCCAGCGCCGTCGCGCGAGCGCTGGCGAGTTGCGCCACCGCGGTCGCCCGCGAGGCATCGGCCTGTGCGACGTCGGTGCGGGTGCCCTCTCCGACCTCGAAGCGCGACCGCGCGGCGCGCGCCTGCTCGGTCAGGAATTGCAGGTTCTGTGCGGTCAGGACCGCGATCTGGCGATCGCGGATCACATCCATGTAGGCGCTTGCCGCGTTGAACAGGATGTTCTCTTCGGTGTTGCGGAGACTTTCTTGCGAGGCCCTGACCTGCGCTTCGGCGGCGGCGACATTGTTCTTGGTTTGAAAGCCGTCGAACAGCGTCTGGTCGATCTCAACCCCGAAATTGCCCGTAGTGATATTTAAGGTTTGACCAAGGTTGTTGTTGCGGCTGCTCGTGTAGTCGATGCTAGCCGATCCCCTGATCGTCGGGCGGTAGCCGGACTTGGCGATGGCCACGCCCTCGTCGGTGACACGGGTGCCCGCGCGGGCGGAATTCAGCTGGGAATTGTATTGATAGGCTTTGGCGAGCGCACCGGTGATGGTTTCGGCGGATGCTGCCAGCGGCGAAAGCGCGGTCGCCGAAACAAGTATGGCTGATAGAAAAGTCTTGTGTAGGGGCGGCACGTATTATCCCTCATTCGTTTGCATGGGAACCACGCCGCGCACCTTTTCCTTCCGGATCAGCTAGCGCCGCGTGTTTATCGTCCCCCGCTGACAGCCCCCGAAAATGCACGTGAAGCAAATCAGCAACGATTGTTCAAGCGCAAGCGATCATGACAGCGCCTTCGCTGCAAGGCAAAACCGCTCAAAATTCGAACGCATGAGCACGTTCGAACCCCGGTAGTGGCTTAATTGCCGCATTAAATGCGCGTCTGCCAGTTACAACCCCCCCGGCCTTGACAAAAAGACGCGCAACGCCGGAGTTGCCCTGCCCCTCGACCACAACCAGCCGTCCGTCCTCGGCGAGCTGGCCGAGCAATGCCGCGGGCACCTCCTCGACGCTGCCGCCGATGAAGATGACGTCATAGGGCGCCGCGGCGGCATGACCCTGCGGTAACGGCCCGATCACTACGGTGGTGTTCTGGCAATCCAGTGCGGAAAGGGTCGACTTCGCGGCTTCGGCAAGCGCCGGGTCGCTTTCGAGCGCAACCACCGATTTTGCGATTCGGGAAAGCAGCGCGGCCGAATAGCCGGTGCCGCAGCCGACATCGAGCACCGAATCGGTGTCGCTGATTTCGGCCAATTGCAAAAGCTTGGCGAGCGGTGACGGTTCCATCAGATAGCGGGCACCGCCGCCACTGACGCCATCGGTGATGCGGATGTCCTCGTCGATATAGGCTAGGTCCCGCTGCCCGGCGCCGACAAAAGCCTCGCGCGGCACGGAAAGCATCGCTTCGATCAGCGGCGCGCTGGTCACATCGGTGGTGCGGATCTGGCCATCGACCATCTTCACGCGGCGTTCGGAGAAATCAGCGTTCATGTCCCAACCAACCCGCTTCCCGCGCCCAATTCGCTGCCCGCGCCCGTTCCGATTTCCAGGCAAATGACGCGGGCCAATTCGACCGGAACCTAGCGCCCCGGCGCGACAGCGCCGGAGCCCGGGCATTGGAGGCCTCGCCCGGAATCGAACCGGGGTGCAAGGATTTGCAGTCCTCTGCGTAACCACTCCGCCACGAGGCCTTCCATGCTCCCGGCGTTCCGGGGCAACTCAATATGTTGGCGGTGAAAGGTCGTCAAGCACCGGCAAGTCATTCCCGATGCTTTCCCATTCCTCATCGAAGGCAGTGGTTGCCGATTGCTTGCGGCCGATCCCGATGGTGTCGGCGGCACCTGCCGGACCCTCTCCCTGCAAAGCTCTCAATCCGGCCGGCGGCGGCGTTCCCACCAGACGACGAAGCGCCGCCTGTGACGTCGCACCAGTGCGAATTCGTAGGACAGGACCAGCAGGCCGATCGGAACCATCCAGAAACCGAGAATTGGCAGAAAGCCCAGAATCCCGCCGATTGTGAGCAGCACGCCGATCGCGATCCGCAATCCCCGCGAGCGCGGCATGGAGAAGTCGCGGCCGAAGACCGTGATCTTGCGCGCCGGTGGGTTATCGTCGTCAGTTGCCGTCATTCAAAGCCAGATCCCATCTGCGCGGCCGATGTCATAAATACCAAAGGACGACCAGCCGCATTGTTCCATGCCGGTGTCAAGCCGCTCATATGTGGGCACGCCGAGACGATGCCACAAATCGCCGCACGAAAAACTGCAGAAAAATTGCGAATTGCTGCTTTGCAAAGCCGAAAGGTGTTTGCTATAGGCTGCGCCACTCACGTCAGAGCCTCCGTTCCCCGGTAGCTCAGTGGTAGAGCAACCGGCTGTTAACCGGTTGGTCGCTGGTTCGAATCCGGCCCGGGGAGCCAATTTCCACACGAAAGTCCATATTTCTCAACGTTTTCAAGGCAAAGCCTTTCCCTGCGGTCCACATTCCGGTACACCGGAGGTCCACGATGGGGCTTGTATTGAAGCACGTAGTACTGACTAAAGCTGGCACTTGGCATTTCCGCAGAAGGCTTCCCCGAGACGTAGCTGCACGCCTGAAACAAGGTGAATTCAAGCGCCTCCTCGGCACCACGGAGCGGGAGGCTCTCCGCCATTATCCAAAGGTCAATGCGGAGTTCGAGCGAGTTGTGGCTGACGCTCGTCGGCGTAACGGCGCGGCCTCCCCTGCGGAGACGCCGCTGGAAATTCACCGAATGGCAGAGCGGAGGGCACAAGAGCTGGCGTCCACGCTTGTCCACATTGGCGAACGGACGCTGCCTGCCAGCGACCCCGAGGCAGCCGCATTGATCCGCGACAGCTACCTTTCATCGTTCCCTTATGACGATAGTGGAGATCCGGTAGGCGTTCCGGAGGTCGAGGGCCGCGCCCTGGCTATCCTCTCCGGCGGAGGGAAGCTGTCCCGCCCTGTGCCAACAATCGAGGACGCGAGAAAGCTGTATCTGAAAGAGCGTGTGGGGGGAGATGCCAAGAAGACGCTGGAGCTCGATCGTATCTTCAAGCTGGTCAGTGAGGCGCTCCAAAGTGACCGCACGTTGGTTAGCCTTAAGCGGGAGGATGCCAAAGAGGTCCGCGACCACATGCTGGACGGGCGAAAAGCGTCCTCTGTTCACCGATACCTGAATGTCGTTCGAGCCGCGATCAATCACGCCATCCGAGAATTTGATATGGCAGGCGTGGCGAACCCGTTCATGTACCTAGAGGCGGCACAGAAGGACAAGGCCGAGCCCGACCGGGACAAGCGTCGTTCCTTCGCGACGGAGGAACTGAAGGACGTGACGGGGCGCATCCTGGCTCTCGGAAATCCGTCCCTCCAACGGATTTGGCAGATACTGGAGGGGACCGGGTGTCGGTTGGCCGAGGTGGCCGGTTTGCGTGTCTCGGACGTTCATCTTGACCACGCGATCCCACACATAACCGTCGAATGGCATGACGAGAGGCGCATCAAGAATGCCGTTTCGAGACGCAAAGTCCCGTTAGTCGGTACTGCGCTCGACGCAGCTAAGGAGGCGGTGAAGGCGGCAGTGGGGCAGTCCTTGCTGTTCCCCGCGTACGGTGGCAGGGCGAATGGCCCCGGCGCGGCCTCTGCCGCCCTTGGCAAGCACGTCCGGGCAGTTGTGCCAGACCAGAAAGTCACAACCCACTCTCTTCGCCATCTCATGAAGGACCGTCTCCGGCTGGCAGGAGTATCAAAGGCGGATCAAGACATCGTGCTCGGTCATTCCTCCGGAAGCGTCGGAGAGGATTATGGGGGTGCCGATGCCCGCCTCAAGGTGGCCGAACGTGCGCTCAAAGCGGCGTTGGGCGTCGAGAGGAAAGCGTAAGTAGGCTCTTGTTCAGTGACTGTTGGGTCGTTCGGGTCGGCTTCGAGGATTCTGGCGGTCGGATGCCGGCAAAGAACCCAACGGCGCTCATAAGCCAGCGGACACAGCCATAGCACTGCCGATGGTGAGCGAGAATAATTGTCTGCCTGAAGTACCGCTCGGGTGCACAGCGAGAAAAAATAGGAGTGCTTTGATTTATTCTCGCTGAAGCACTTTCGGCCGCGATTTACCCTCGTCAAAAAGTTGGGACGGCAATTTCATCTCGCTGGCGCAAACCACGAAATCACCTATCTTCAAGGCCATGTCATCCTTAAGGAAAGGAACTGCGATGACCGAGAAACGTGGCCGGGGCCGCCCGGTAGGCAGTGGCATGAAAGATGAGCCCTTCTTGGCAGATATAGCCGATCTGCTGATCAGGACGCCAGGGCTCAAACCGACTGCTGCCATGAGGCGCGTTATGAAAGCCCGCAATGATTGGGAGAGCGCCAGTCCGGAAGCCATGATCCGCAGATTGCAGGCAAAATGGCGGGTCGCGGGTGCGGCGCAGCTTGCGGCAGCGCACAAAAGATCGGCGGCGCGGACCACGCCGAAGTCCGAGCGTACGAACCATGTCGGGATACCTGATGCTGTCGCACAATTGCAGCGGCATATGAAGGCCGTCAGTTCCTTGACCTCGCCTCTTCTTGCCCAGGCTTCTGAAAAGTTCAGACAATTCGAGGAGGCAAGAACCCGCGCCTTTGGACCCGGCCAGAGGTTCCTCGATGAGATCGCTGCGGCGAACAAGCAAGCTCAATTGCAGCTTGATTCGATCAAACGACACTACGGCTCCTTAGCCGCACTGGAAAAGATGATGGCGGAGCAAGCTGCGGCGGTGCGCAATCTAGGCTTTATCTGAATTTTGGGGAGACCCCGGCGTTCAACCGGGGTTTGCCTTACGACGCTACTCGTCCCGCCAGATAACCCGCTTCTCCCACCGGATTTCCACGAGCCGCCTATAACGGATGGTGTGCGCCTGCTCTCCAGTCGGATGGAAGAGCTGGGCGCTCATCCACTCCCTGCTTTTGCACTCTTGGCAGCGCACCTTCTCCAGTACCTCGTCAATCGTGACGTTCCCGATCACCTCCCGAAGCTCTGCCGGCTTGTAGTAGCGCGTGACGCTACAGCGGGCGCAGCGGATACCGGCCACCTGCCCCGCGTCATGGGCATGCGTAAGGGTCCATGCGGCACCTCTTGGCCACTTCTCGGGTTGCTCGGGCATACATCGAATTGAGAACATATTCCCATCCGGTCAAGAGGCCGCTTGACAGTTTTGTTCTCATTTCGTTCACTGTTGCCCATGAGCGACGAAATCCGACTGCCCAAGCCTGAATATGGCACCCCGCCCGGTGTCCAGCATCATGTCTGCGAACATGAAGGCTGCGCCAAGGATGCCGGATGGGGCTTTGCCAAGCCGAAGCAGGCACCGCACTGGTTCTGCTTTGAGCCCCGGGCAGAGGGCGAAATGTTCCTCTAAAGTGCCGGCTCGAACCAAGTGCGGTGGAGGCACGCCTCTAGGGCAGCGGAACCGGCGCGTCGGCGAGCGTTCTTAGATAGGCGATCACGTTAAGCCGGTCGGCCTCTTCGGGCACGCCGCGAAAGTCCATGTTGACGCCGGGCGTTGTGAGCGTGGGACCGGCGAGGAAGATGTTCAAGTCCTCGTAGGTCCAGTTTCCCTCCCAGCCCAGCAGGGTCTTGGAGTAACGCTCGAACTTCGTCGATGCTTTGTCGCGCCCGACGACGTTCCATAGGTTCGGCCCGATGGTAGGAAGTTCCTTTGGCCTCGCGACATGGCAGGGGGCGCAAGTGCTTTCAAAAATGGCCGCGCCTTTGATGGGATCGCCTTTCGCAAGTTGGGCGGAAATCGGCTCCGGCTTCAGGATGACGACGCCATGCTCCAAAAGGTAGGCGGCGATGTCCTCATGATCGTCATGCTTTGCCAAATGGTAGGCCGTGACGATGCTCGGCCGTTGATTGGGATCGCCCTGGACCCAGATGGCGTTGACGTCAGCGCCCGCCTCGACCAGCACCTTCACGCAGTCGAGGCAGCCACTCGCGACCGCGAGGATCAGCATCGGCTCGCCCCGCGTCTTGTCGTTGGCGTCGGCACCATGCGCCAGCAGCAGCCGGATCATGTCGGCGGCGTTTTTCAGCACGGCCACGGTCATCGGCCGGCCGAGCTTCGCCTCCTTGTTGACATCGGCACCGCGTTTGATCAGCAGCGCCGCGGCATCGACGTGGCCGCCGCGCACCGCCAGGAACAGCGGTGTTGCCCCCTTCTCCTGCTCCTCGATGTCAGCGCCTGCATCGAGCGCCGCCGTAATTGCGTTGAGGTCTCCGCTCTTAGCCGCGTCATGGAGCGCACCGCCATGCGCTGTTGTGACGGCAAAAAGCAAGAGTAAGAAGCTTGTGAGTGAGCCCCGCATTCGGCATCCCTCCGCCGAGAAGCAGAAGATACACCCGTTAGGGGCTCGCTTCTAGCATATATTAGCTTTGCCTAATGGTGTATCATGACCTTGGCGACATCAGTTGCCGTTGAGGGCGGCCCCGTCGATGCATCCGGTCGGGATAGGACAGGTGACGTGCTTTGCAGGCGTGATCGCCACGGCTGCGGCAATTGAGGGAAGTGCGGCGTTGGCCCACGGCCCGGATCGGAATTGGGGCTATCCACCAGCTTGCTGCCACGGCGACCCGCTAACTGGTGACTGCGGGAAAATTCCCAGTTCAGCTGTTACGCCCCGGCCAGATGGCTTCGTGGTTATCCTGCGACCGGGCGACCATCAAAAGGTCACTCATCAGAACCGCTACTTCGTGCCGTACGATGTCGTCATCCCCTCGGAGGATGGCAACTTCCACATCTGCCTGCATCCCACGGAAGAAGACGAGAACTGCTTCTTCGCACCACCCGATGCGATTTAGGCAGGCTGCTTATCACTCCAAAAGGCACGCGATCCCGTGGACGCGCGTTCGTTCTCCACCGGGTACTCAAGGATGGCCAATCCGCGCGAGCAGCGTCTGGACCACGGGGAGCATGTTTGTAACGATGATCGCATCTCCCGCCGCATTTGGGTGATCTCTGTCCGCTTGCAGCAACTCCGGGTGCCCAGTCACGCCTTCCTTGAAGTCGGGGTAGAGCAAGTCTCCATGCTTGGTAGCCAGCTCGGAGAACATCCTTGAAAATGGCCCGGCATAGTCAGCCCCATGCCCGGCATACAGGGCCGAGGAGCAATAGTCATAGGCCGCCGTACCCACCACCAGCACTGGCACGCGCTTCTCGGCGAGGAGGGCCAGAATGTGATCGAGGTTCGCTCGCGTCTCATCCAGTTTGATGCGGGCGCAATCATTCTGACCCAACTCAAGGATGACGGCATGGTTTGCGGGGTTCGCCTGCAGCTCAAGTCCATCCTTGGTTTCCGCAAGCCAAGTCAGACCCGTTCTACTGGTCGCTTTGTATCCCAGTTCGACAATCGTGGCTGGGCGCCCGGCAGCAGCCAGGGCAGACTTTAGCCGGGCCGCAAAGGTCTCTGTGGGGGCTACTCCATAGCTGTTGATATAGCTGTCGCCAAGCGTGACGATTATCGGTAGTGCATCCTCGGCATCCACGTTGCTGGTCGGCCCCAACATTGCGAAAGCTGCCGCAAGGGCAACAAACGAAACCCCTAGCACTTTTGTCATGTCCCTCTCTGCCTGCTCCTCCGTTGAGGCCGCTTTAAGCATCCTCCGCTCGGGTTAATAGGACCACTGCGTCTGCAAGTGCGACCTTCGTCAATCAATTAGAGAACTCTAATATGTTATACAGAAGGAGAGTTGAGGGCTCAATCCATGGGGTGGCTGCGACTGCATCTAGCCTTGATCTTCGCTGTCTTGGCTGGCGATGCCAATGCTCACGGCTGGTACACCGGCAAGACCGACCCCGTTTTCCATTGGGGATGTTGCGACAATCGAGACTGCCACCCAATCGATCCAAATGCTGTCAGATCGAGCCGCGAGGGTTACTACGTCAGACAGCCTCGGCCCTATTCCCGTAACGATCCTCCGACCGGGGAGTGGTTCATTCCCAAAGATCGCGTTCAAGCCGCGCCAGACGACCAGTATCATATCTGCGAGATGACCTATCCGACGTTTCGCGTTGGCAGATACAGGATGCGGTGGACTTGCTTCTTCGCGCCGCGTGGGACGAGTTCAATAGAGCGGGACCCGCCCGGCAAGTGACCTGGTACATATCGGGGGTCTTAGCCGGTGGGAGCAGAGAGTGCTTCATCAACATGCTAGTAAGGGTTCCGTTAGCGGCTGCTAGTGGAACAATCCCACGCGACTGCTGTTCTCTTGGCCAAGGAGGAGGAACGAGCATGGCAGACGACAAGAGCAAGCGCGGCGGCCGGGACCGTGATCGAGTGTCAGCGGAAGAAGACTATGAAGTCCGGCACTTCGCCAACAAGGTGGGCCTGACGGTTCAACAGGTCCGCGAGCTGATCAAGCAGCACGGCAACGACCGCAAGACGTTGGAACGCGAAGCGGACAAGCTTCGAGGATGACCAAGCTATCGGATCTTGGGCCACCCATCACCGGCAGACAGCACGGCAGCGAGATGTCGACGCAGGTTGACTGCTTCTACGCCTGCCCTGTGTGCGGTCAGGTGGTCGATAAGCGCGACCTTCGACAAGTGATCTGGCATGAGCAGCCGGGACACCAGCGGCTCGAAATGGACGCATAACCGGGCCTCACGTCCTCGGCATCTTACAGGTCCCACAATGGAAGATAGGTGAGGTGGAGTGAAAGGTTGTTGGGGTGAGAAGGAAGGATGCTCCTCCCTCTCTCTCCCCATGTAAGTCAACCTTAGTGGCTTGGCTTCAGAGCCACCATTATGCGAGTTCCCGCTACTCGTTCCGCCTCCTCCACCATGATCTCGGCGATAGCCCGCGTCTTGGTGATTGGTGACAAAACAGCATCGTGGATGGGGAGAACGGCGCAGTCCTCCAGCAAAGTCCTTTCCAGCACGCGGCATAGGATTTCGCTCTCGCTGTACATCAGCTCATAGCCGATCCCACGGTTCAGGACCGGTGCCAGCAAAGGGTGCTTCCTCAACATAGCTTGCTTGAAGCGGCCCACTGTCCATCCTGTAGGCAGCCCTTGCTCGATGTCCGGATGCCACTTGCGCATTGTCGTGGCCTTGAAGAGGAAAGCGTTGAACCCTCTCTTCACAGCACGTCGTTGCTCGTCGGTGAACTCCTCTGTTCCAGGCAGGTCGTAAGGGCTTCCCGCCGGCGGCATAGCCCCGACCTTGGCATAGGCGAGCCGGGGGAACATTTGCCCATAGTCGAGTTCCCCGATCCGATGACCTTCAACCCGAATGTGCCTCCGTTCGGTCCTCTTCATCTGCTGCCAGAAGCCTCCGAAGAGACGGCCGCTGTACGCGAGCCTCGTCGTCGCACTTGGGGGCAGCGTGAACCGCCTCACCAACGTTCGGTCAAAGGTGTCGGTTGGCTGGTTCCCCACGTACGCCACGTCGGCAAGCGCAAGACGCTCATTGAACTTCCGCACCTGTGCCGCCTTCGACGCTGCGTCGTCGGTCTGTGGGATGGGGACGTGCTCGCGTCGGCCCCATTGGTCCTTTCGCGTCAAGACCAGTGCCGGCAGGTCCGTCCTTCTCTCGAAGTCCGGGCTGCTGATGCCCCTTGATCCCACCTCCGCTGCAAATGCCGCCGTAGGAGCGATTGTAGTGGCGTACCCGGCCTCCTGCGGCTTTGCCACGGTCGCCACCCTAACGGCCTCCAGCGCCCCCAGAAGCGCCGGCAGCGGCTTGCCGAAGCCGTCAACCGTCCTGCCCACCGTGGCACGCTTGCGGTGGCCCAGCGGCAGCGTAATGCGGCCCTGCTCGGGCGGGAACAGGGCGTAGTGAGCTAGGTTGGCGACGATAGTGTCTACGGCACTCTTGAACGCCTTTGCGTCTGCCGGCCTTCTCTGGCGTTCGCGGGACCCGCAGCGCTTTTCATGCGCTAAGACGAGTGTCGCGACGTCATCTGCAAGTTCCTGAAGTGGGCCTTTAGTGGTAAGCTCAAACCGGAACATCTTGTCTCGGGGTGTTTCGAGGCTCGTCGTCACACGAGCTCCCGCAGGGCTTGGTTGATCTCATCGCTCATGGCTTGCTTCCTTTCTTGATCACGTTTTTCGAGTTCGGCGAGTTGTAGACCAGCACCTCCGAAGGCGGCGGTCAGGTCACGGGCGACGATCACGCCCGCCTTGGGACTAAGCTCCCGGTAAACGCGCTCCTGCTTGCCCGTTCGGTGGTCGTAGCGAAGGCCGGAATGCCTGCTAGAGAGCGATCGGACCCGCTTCACGAGTTGGAGGCGGAAGGCGGCATCAGACAGGAACCGCTCCGGTCTCTCGCTCCAGAACAGGAACATCGCCATCGCGGTGACGGCTATGTCCCGTGCGGAGCATTCGGCGTCGAGGTTCAGCACCTCATGCGCCGCTTGTCGCTGGTATCGGCTCTGGACACGGTTGCCAGCGGTGTCCCTTGCCGAGGTAGCCAGTGCTGCCCAGCGGGCTTCCAAGTGGCCCCAGAGGGGACTATGGGCGTTCTTGGCGATGCGCTCCCGGACGAGGGAGACGTACGGCGCAAGCTCACTCCGCCTTATGGCAGTCTGCTCGACATCGCCCTGGCGCCGCAGTCGGCTTTTGTGTCGCCGACAGTGCGCACTGAAGCGGGAAGACGTCGGTGCGCCGCAGTGTGCAGCGCGACATGTTCGCATTCAATTCTCCTAACATTTGTATCCGCCCCTAAGCACAGAGGGACGGAAGAGTTGAAAGAGGCCGGGAATTCCCGACCATTGATTTGTGATTTGTGTCATGTGCCGCCGGGGGTCGTCCTGACCTTCCCGGTTCGCGGTCCCCCTTGGTTCAACGCAAGGCTCCGCTACCCTCTCCGGAGGCTAGTCCGGATTGGCGGCTGATGCGGCACTTGCACGGCCGGCGCTGTGCCGGTCTCGGGTGCAAGCCCGCTGCCATTCTATGGTTCGGCCGGGGATCATCGTCTTGCCCCGTACGGTCCCGCTGCCGGCCCCTAAAGGCACGTCAGGCATGGCTGCAATCGACCGAGCTGTCTCGCAGGACAGCCAACTGGTTTTGGAAGGGTGGCTCTTGGGCCGAATGGCCTGCAAGCGGGTTGGTCTTCAGGGTTCAGCGGTCAGGTCAAGCCCACCACTCGGGTATGCGTAAAGGCGCATATCGGTCAGCACAACACCGATGTCAACAGCCAGACTTCATATTATTTTTCAATGAGATAGGCGCTAGATACCAAATCCAGTGCGGATCCTTGTGACGTAAGGCGTTCCAAGGCAACTGTGCCCGAACTGTGCCTGAAAAAAATGGAGCCTTGTCGCCCCAGCGAATGCGCACCGGCTAGTCGCGGAACGCCGTCACTCGAATTTCGACCCGCATCGCCGGGTCGCCAAGGACAGCCACGCCGAGGCAAGTCCAAATCGGTCTATGGTTCGGAATGCGCCGGCGAAATTGCCTCGCCATCTCCGCCGTAGCCTTCAGGATTGTCCCGTCGGGTTCCAACGTGTGGTAAGAATTGACGTGGGCTACGTGAGCCCAGCCCAGCCCGACCTCTCTCAACATGAATGCCACATTATCGAAGGCTTGGTCGATCTCGGCCTCAATCGGAATGCTTCCCCCGGGAAAATCGAGCGTATCGGGACGCCAGCCACCTTGGCCGGATAGCTCGACCCGCCCATCGACTTCCAACACCATCGAGTAGCTGTAGCCGGCGGCATTCTTTTCGCCCCACGGGCCGGGAGCGTGTAGTTTGAACCTTGGCATCATTCCTCTCCTAAAGAGCGGCAACCCGCCAGAGCAGTCGGCGGTTTGCAATCTATGACACTGACCGGATATGGCGAGGCAAGCAGATGCGGCAAGTCACCTATCGTCCGATGAACAGTCTTACCAACGCCACGGCCCCACACAGGCCGTAGAGGGTCATGAAGGTCATTGCGAGCGTGTAAGCCATCTCTGTGCCTCCCTTAGATGCCCCAAGCCACGAGCGCCTTCTCGGCCGCCGCAGGGTCTTCCTTGATCCGCAAGACCGTCTGGCGGGTGAGCCCTGACGCCTTGGCAACGGCGGACGTTCCTTGTCCCTGCGCCAGCATGTCGGTGACGGCCTCTAGCGCGGCCCTGTCGTAGCTCGGCTTGCGGCCCTTATATCGGTCCTCCTGCGCCCGAGCGGCCTCTATGCCTGCCCGCTGGGCCTCTTTCGTGGCCTCGGCCTGCGCCTGGGCAGTTGCGGCCATGAAGGCAATGAGCGCGTCCCGCACGGCCTGCTGCATGGGGTCCTTGGTGGCCCCGTCGAATGTCATGTTGTTGATCACGGTCCGCACCACCACGCCCTTCCGCATGAAGTCGCGGATGGTGTCGCAGACGTCTTGGTAGTTGCGCCCCAGCCGATCCACCCAACGGACCACCAGCGTGTCCCCTCTCCGCAGCATGTCCCGGAGCCTTCGACCCTCGGGGCGCTCCGCAAGCGTGGTGCTCACCCCGGAGACCCCGTGGTCTGCCACCACCTCGTCTATGGTGAACCCAGCGGCCTCCGCTTGGGTCCGCTGATGTCCGAGCGTCTGATCAACGGTCGAGACGCGGGCATAGAGAATGGTCTTAGACATGGCTTCCTCGGTGTCCGTTAGCGTTATGTACGCTGATTAGGCTGTCCGTTGATGGAAGTCAACCCTAACGGACACTCTTTCGGACACTGCCTCGGCTGTACGCTGGGCTATACCCTTCCGGACACCTGTCTTTGCAATCGCGGCTCTGATACGAGCCGAGGGCGCACACTGGGGCAGGCACATGGATGAGAAGAATTATCGTCAACTCGCGGTCCGGATCGCTGAACAGGCAACGCCGGCACAAAATGACGCGCTCAAGGCATGGGCGCTGAAGCTTCTCGACATTCGGAACTCGGACCTCCCTGCCCGCCAAAAGGCGAAGAAGGCAATCGCGGTCACGGTCTCAAGCAAGGTCGTCTGGCCGATGGTTAAGATCGTAGCATCACAGACCAAGAGCGTTGGCTGGGACAATCGCACCGTCGCCCAGCGATTGGGACTTGGTGCTGCCGCCGTTGGCGTTGCACTGTTCGGCGGCCAAAGTGCCGGCATAGCTGCCCTTGGTGGGGCCATCGGTGTGCCGTTGTGGATTGTGCTTGGCGCAGGCTCGATGTTCGCTCGCTACCTCTATGAGGAACTCGCCCTCCGGTCGAAAGACAAGAGCGGCGCGTCCTACTCCGTGATAGATGCCGAGAAGGTTGACGGCCGGAAGCCATAGCCGGAGGCCCACTGGGGGGTATCACCTCAAAATGACTGTTCAGTTCGACCCCTCGGATTTTTGGCTCGTTTCTCGGCGATTGGCCTCATGGACCTCATCAAACAAGACCGCATGATCCGGGAATGTCGGAAGTGCGAACTCCTTCTATCCCGACACCCCGCAAATCCGCCTTTGGACCAAACTTGCGTTCTGCCGCGTCCCGTCCTTTCAGAACCGACCAAAGCCCCAATCATGCTCGTCGGGCAGGCTCCTGGTATCGAGGAATACAATCGAGGTCGACCTTTTAGCGGTCAAGCTGGCACAGCGATCAAGGATCTTTTTGCCGATTGCGGGCTGCCCCTTAAGAACTTCGACGCCGCAGTGTACCAAACCT
This sequence comes from Mesorhizobium sp. M1A.T.Ca.IN.004.03.1.1, assembly GCF_003997555.1. Lineage (NCBI taxonomy): Bacteria > Pseudomonadati > Pseudomonadota > Alphaproteobacteria > Hyphomicrobiales > Phyllobacteriaceae > Mesorhizobium > Mesorhizobium sp. M1A.T.Ca.IN.004.03.1.1. Next base: position 64,250 of record NZ_RZTV01000001.1, read on the forward strand.
CGGCCGTGAAATGCTTCCCCGGACGTAAAATGGATCGCGGCAGGCCGGCAGACCGTAAGCCCGACGAAAAAATGCTCTCGAACTGCCGGCCTTTTCTGGCAGACCAAATACGGACCTTGGATCCTCGTTTAATCGTGTGCCTTGGTAGCGTAGCTGTGGCTGAATTGGACAAACTTCGTGGGCTACGAAAACGCTCCATGACTGCCGCTCTTGGCCGTGCCGAGGAATGGGAATCCCGAATCGTGATTATGATTACACATACATCGGGCAGCAATCGCCTGCTGAATGAGGCTGAAAACCGACTTATGCAACAGAAGGGTTTGCGAAATCTTCGGGCAGCAATTCACGCTTTGAAATTGGCGCTATAGACTTATCAACCGCTCAACCAACTGATCAATCCGCTGCGAGATGCCTGCCGTCGCTAGACGGCCCCGAACAAGCTTTCGAGCCTGCTGGAATTTCACATCTCCCGGTAGTTGCACTTCGGCGGCGTGAAGCTCGGCCAACCTGCCTGCCTCCGCAATCTGCTGATGTAGGGGGCTCTTCGGATCAAAAAGCGGAATGGGGAGCGCAAAAATAACTTTGTCGAAGTGTCGTGCGCCCCACTGCCCTTTGGCCTGAAGGTCTTCGCCTCGCTTTCTCGCCGCCTCACTATTGAGGATCGCCGTGAGATAGGTTGCCTCCGACTCGCTTGCCGCTCCGGTCCAGTACAGTGTGTTTTCAATTATTGAGATGCTGTCGCGCACAACCGCGGCGGCCGGGACGGTTCCAGCTTTCGAGTACACTACGCGAAGCGGTGCGATCGGGAACTGCCCTGAAAGCTGACCGAAATAGTCATTCAGTTCCTTGAAGGTCATCTTGTCTGAACTTCGGTTCTTCATCCACGCCGTTTCTGCCTCGGCGAGCCACCGATGAAGGCCAGCGAAACCAAGGTTCGCGGCAGCCTCTGCATCAAGTACTTTCCCGTTGCGATCTGCGCCGACCACACCTTCAAAGGGTCGGAAGACGCGATACGGAGTTATGCTCTCGCCGAGAAGAATGGGCCGAACGAACTCTGTCTCAACCGCCCCTTCAATGCCCGGAAGGGACTTCCAAGGGTCCTTCTCTTGGGCGGACCTACGACTTTGCAGTATTGGCATTGTGGAGTCGCCGCCGAGCATGCCTGCGGCCTTTCGTTCCACAAATATCAACATACGCGGAAAGAGAGTCGCGCCATTCCGGAAGCGAGCTCTATAGGGCGACCCGCCGCTGTGTTGGGCCGTTCGCAGACCGGGTGCATTTTCGGAAACGGTCAAGTTCGCATCAGCAACCTCTTCCGGCGCGTCGCGGTACGGCAATTTGCCGGTGTATGCCCGAACGTAATTTGGCATCTTCTTAGCGGTGGCCCTTTTTCGGGCGTAGACCACGCACGAGGGCACAGGAAACAATGGCTGAACACTTTCATCCATCGTCCAAGCTTCATCGAAAGCAAGACAGGTCGATGTGAACGAACCCAACCTGAAATTTTCAAATTGCCCGCGAGTCAGCGCCGCCATTGGGAGAACGAAGGCGATCTTGCCTGCAGCTTTAAGATAGAGACTGGCGGATCGCACGGTGAAAAGGGCACAGAGGTCGTTCTGCGAGGGGACGCGCTTCACGAGCACGCGTTCGGCGTTCGCCAGTTCCTTGAACCTTTTCTGCAGATCAGCATTCATATGCCGAAAGGCCACCCACGGGGGATTCCCGACGATCACGTGCGCCCATCCACCTGCGGCTGAAAGCGCGAGAGGCCTGGACAGATTCCTGGCTACATAAGCCCACACCGAGTCGCGGCCCTCGCGGCGCAGCCGGTCAAAGACCGTATAAGTATGACCGAGGTCCTGGATGGCCCCTGTTTCCTCCTTAGTTAGCTCGCGCTTGTAGTGCTGTTCCGTGATGCGAACCAACGCCGCTTCAATCTGCTTGCGAGTTAGTTCCTCCAAAGACCCAGATCGCATGCGTTCAATGGCTTTATCGAACAGACTGGGGTCCCGGCAGAAGGTTTCGGGAAAATCTAACTTCTCTCCGCCCTTTCCATCGGATTGCCCACTTTGGCTCTGTCCGGGCGGCGGCGGCGGGACATGAATGGTCAATTCCTTTCCACCAAGCATTTGATGGATGGAGAGTTGCATCGCGTCGCCCAAATAGACGGGAATCGACACGCTACCCACGCGCTGTGCAAGGGCCGGCACCAGCGCCAGAATATAGGTTATACGGGCAATGATTACCGCAACCGGATGGATATCCATTCCCATGACATGAGCGGTCACTTCGCTTGCGGTAAGTTTTGGGTCGAGGCCGGCATCCTCTGCTTCGCGTAGGAAGTTGCGAATGGCATGAAACAAGAAAGTGCCTGAACCGCACGCCGGGTCGAGCACGTGCTGATGCAGCGGCTGGTCCACCGCGTTTCTGACTACCTTAGTCGCGAGCCAGTCAGGCGTGTAGTATTCGCCAAGACCATGACGCTCTGAACGGTCGATCAGCGATTCATAGAGAACCTTCAGTACATCAGATTTTACCTCTCGGAGACGAAAGCGGCGCACATGCGCCATGATTCGCCTCACCAGATTTTCACCTTCAACATCAGCCACCGCCCAGTCGAAAAAGTCACTCTCGACTGCTCCGAAAATATTGGCACTTTGAATCGCCGCGCCAGCGAGCATCCGTTTCGGATCGTCCTCCCTAACGTCCAGAACGGCAGTTCCAATGGCTTTGGCGACGATCACCAGATATGTGTGCTGAAACCAAAGGTCCTCGTGTTCGACTTCCTTGCCGTAAACCAGTTTGAGAAGGGAAGCCCACAGTTGACGCTTGAGTGCCACGGCAGAGTCATCTTTGAGCTTCTCCCAAAGCTGCGTGAGCGCCGCCATAGCACGCCGGAACGCCACTGACTCCTGTCCGAGTTCCGCGCGGATGACGAGCGGCTCGGGGGCAAGTGAGGATTTAAGCGCCACTGCCCCGTCTAGCCAAGCGAGAAACATCTCCGGTTTGGCTGGGTTAAGGGAAGTCTCTTTGACCTTAACAAGGTCGTTCCCCTTGCGTTCAAAGATGACCCACTTCAACCCGTCAGAGGCGATGCCAACGAACTGCTCCTGCTCCTCGTGTTCGCGATCGGCCAGATAGTCCGGCATGCGTCGAACTACGTCGCCCCATTCCTTGTCGATATTGGACTTCGCTTCAAAGATCGTTCGTCCGATCAAGGCATCGAGGCGGCCTTTGACCTCCGGCACTCTCCGCTCGAATTCGAGGTCAGCGCGGTCAATGCCGAACTCCTCGATTAACAGCTCGCGGAAGCCGGCTTTGACCTCGTCATGACCTGGTCGCGCCGCCAAATTTGTCAGTATGTCGGTCGTCCTGCGGCGGTCGATCAAGAGCGGCCCCATTTGGTGATGATTCTTCAGTAGGCTATCGAACGTGGTATGGGACGCAACGCTAAGATTTCGGTGGCGACAACTTCCATCCCTTCCGGGCGGCGCTTTGTCGAGGAATAAGAATGTTGGCCTTCGCGGAGCGGCCCTCCCGCCGGACGGCTTTGCGCATCAAGGGCTTCTCTTGAGCTTCCCCATGGTATCGATGACTGCCGCTACGCCCCGTTGATCCGGATTTCTCTTGCAGAACCCATATAGCGATGCCCAAAGCTCAACGCCCGTAACGCTGTTCAGGTCGAAACCCTGCTCGCCCTTCTCAATCAGCTCCATGTTCGTCGCAGTGATGTAGCCTTCGGCCCAGCTCAACATCGCGAAAGCAAGCGGATGGTGTCCCACCGACACATTATCATCCATTCCCTCGACAAGGCGGGAGCACTTCGATGCCATCACTCCCGACCCGAAAGATGCCTCGTCCTCTGCATGAGCGGCGGCCACCGCTGCCAAAAACGCCAGAATTGCTAAGAGCCCGTTGAACATTTCCACCCCCGCTGCCGCTGAAAGTACATCGATGCTCCGCTGTTCGGCGTCAAGTCGCTAGATGCCTGCAGCCGGCAGCATAAAGGTCCTCACTACGAGCGAGATCAGCGAGTGTCCCACTTGTCGCTCCGGCCTACCTCGATATAAGGGCGGCTTCGGTTAGCCTTTCGTCAGACGCAGATCAAAAGACAATGAAAATGAAGATCACTTGCGCCCTTGTCGGTTTTGCGCTTGCAAGCTTTGCTTTGGGACACTCGGCCGTCGCCAGGGAATTGGCCGGAAATCTGCAGAGTGGGATGACTTACCCGGAAGCTCGGCAAACGCTGCTAAACCGTGGATGGAGGCCCGCCAACGTAGCGGAGGGGCGTTGCGTAGGTCGCCCGGAGGTATGTGCGACTTATCCAGAAACGGACGATTGCGCAGGCACAGGTCTTGGGCAGTGCAAGTTTCTTTTCACTGATGGCAAGGGATCGGTCCTTGCTGTAGTCACAGTAGGTGAAGACCCCCTGTTGGTAGACAACTCGCATATCGAGCGTGAAGTGACCCCTAGCGAGATTGTCCAGATCACGCATGGGGGTGCAGTTGACCTCTCGAAGTTTACTTGCATCCCAACCTCGGGTGAAAGCAGTTTGATCAAACGCGTTTGCTTCCAGGACACCCGACTTTCGACCCAACCACTTCTGCTGCAGTTGAAATCAAAATGGTATCAGCACTGCAACGTCGACCAACCGACGCTGGCCGGCCTCCTCGCAGCCCCGTCACTCGGAAAGTTCTATAACGCCCGTATCCGTGGTAATTTCGCGTGCCTCTCGAACTGATACCTCACGCAGGCGACATGGCATTCCAAAAGCCCTGAATTGGTAGGTTGCCACCCCACCGCCGAGTCTCCTATGCGTGGAGGGAGGGGATAATCCCGGTGAACGAAGAGGCGTGGATGGTGGCGGTTAGGGTCTTGTTGGCAGCTTTTCTCTTTGCATGCCTCGATGTCGTGGCGACCCCGGCGGTCGCAACCGACATGAAGTTGCTTGGCAGAGCGATGAAAGAAACGTCGTTCACAATCGCAGTCGATATGAGCGTCAAATTGGCTTCATGCAAACTCTCTCGCCACGAGAGATCACAGACCGACATTATCCGCCGAGCGGCACTGGATGTTGCTGCCGAACGGCTAGAGGTGCCCCCCGGAAAGGTTCGCTCACTGGCATCGGAATTTGCTGGCGAGACTGCCCAACTTCAAATCAAAGAGGGCACTGTAGAAGCTTCTTGTGCTTACCACAGGGCATGGCTGTTGAGCCGATCTTAGCAGACCAGCTACCCTTTTACGGGACAGCGGCTATGCCTTTCCACCCGCCGGACCCTCGACGCCATTGAAACGCCCCAACGGGACGCACAGAAGAGGCATCCGGGCGGCCTACCCTCGGCCAAGAAGTGGCACGGGCGCCAGCGTGAGTACGGGCGCGGCGCGCCGGGGGGTATCGCGCTGCTGAAACTGTCCAGTTCGACCCCTCGCAATTTTTTGCAACTTTGAAAGCAAAGCGCCAGAGGTATTCCTTTATCGGAGACACTATCGCGGAGCTTGTCTGTCGCTTCGGGCTTACTTATTGTCGTGTCGGGCAGAGGGGTAAAAATGGCGCATGTATTAGGACTTCATCCGGGCACTATTTGGTATCGTTCGGACCTACAAAATCACACTCCGCGAGACAATCATTGGGTTGGCGCGGAACTACATGGTGCCAGTTTAGAGGAGACAGAAGCAAAGCGAGCGGAGTGGGCCAAGGCTTTTGTCAACCACTGTGTCGGGGCCGAGCCGGCTCTGGGTATCATTGGCATAACCGACCACCACGACTATTGCATAGGTGTGCATGTCCAACGCGCGGCGAAAGACAGCGGAGCCTTGTTGGTTTACCCTGGCGTGGAAGTGACTTGTAGCGACAATGCGCAGTGCATTGTTCTCTTCGACCCCAGCGCCTCATCTGAACTCCCTCGCCGCCTGATTAATGCTCTCACAGCGGTGCCGCCGCTTGACCTCAAGAGCGCGAAGGGGCCAAACGCCCCACATGCCGGCATCACAGTTGCGCAGTTGGCCTCCAAGATTGAGGATGATGACCACCTCCGAGGAGCGTGTCTCCTTTTGCCACATTTCAGCGATGGAGGAGCGCACAAGTCACTAAACACCCCTTCGACTAGCCCTCGCTTCGCGGCTCTAAATTCGGAGGCTGTGTATATCGAGAAACCATTCTCCGAATTGGAACAGGCCACCATCGATAAGGTCCGAGGTGACATTCCCGAATGGGGAAACCGCAGGCGAGCCGTGGTCGCCACAGGGGACAACCGAAACGACAACTTCGGCCGTGTTGGGCTTCACCCATGTTGGATCAAGTTGGGGGAACCCACTCTAGAGGCACTTAGGCAAGCCTTCCTCGCAGACGAAGCGAGAATTGAGTACGGCGTTCCGTCCATCCCGTCAGAGCGAATTGTCGAGATGGAAGTCCAATCCAGTCTCACCGGCGACAAGCCATTGAGAATTTCGTTCAATGCCGGCTTCACGGCCTTGGTCGGAGGTAGAGGCACAGGAAAGAGTGCCTTGTTGGAATACCTCCGCTTTGGTTTGGGTCGCACCGAAAGCGACATTCCGAGGGCGGGAGATGAACCTTCCAGCAAGTCCCGCGAAGACGAGTTGATCGAAGACACCTTGGCAGACGGATACGTGGCAATCGTTCTTGAGCGAGAGGGCGTGCGAGAGCGTTGGGAACGCAAGCTTGCAACAAGGGACTACATATCAGTTTTAGACCAACATAAAGGTGAGACCCGCCTTACGCTCGATGCGGCTCGGGAGCGTTTCAGAGCCCGAGCATTCCGCCAGAAGGGTCTCTCATCGCTAACGGCAGACCAAGCTACAGCGTTCGACCAGATTACCGGTATCGCGGCGGCCGAGGAACTTGCGAAAAGGAGGGAGATTGATCGCGCGGTCGGAAATGCGAGGCGAGCTGTGACGACAGCACTTCAACAACTTGTCTCGCATTGGCAAGCGAAGCTGGAACTGAAACAGGCGCAAGATCGCGTTGCAGACCTCAACGAACGACTAACAGCGGTCAACGGCTTGCTGGCCCAAGGTGGTATGTCTACCGAGCATCTGGCTGTGATCGAGAAAACCAGAGTCTATGCGCGTGCGAACGCATATCTGGAAACTGCCTCTGACCTCATAGGGTACGATCAGACGCAGTTTGAGAACGATACACACCTTGCCAAGATTGAACTGTCGGAAAGCCTGCTCACAGAAGAGTTCGATCACCTACGGCTCTTCCAGAGGGAGGTTGAGACCGCCCGGAGCCGCATCCGAGCTGCAATTGCCGATGTTCAAAACACCCTCCGCGAGCTTCAAGAGAAGCATGAGGCCGTTTTGGCACGGCAAGAGGCAGCAAATGTCGCCTTTGCAGGTGTGATGCTCGACGCTCAAGATGCCGAGCGAGGGCGTCAATCGTTGATAGACGACAGTTCTCGCTTGGCTCAAGAATTGAGCGGCGCGGAGCAAGTCGCTGCGAAAGCAATCGCCAAAGAGCTGGAAACCAGCGTTCATGGCCCTGCCTTTGTTCGAGCTAAGCAAGAGCTTGAAGAGTTGCTCACTAGTCGGAGAGATGTCCTGCAGCGGGCTGCGGAACAGGTAGCAGGAAAGTCGAGTGGCCTGCTCAAAGCTCGTCTCGGTCGCGACTTGAGGCCGGAGCAATACGTTACGGCACTTCAGCGGCTGACAGAGGGAAGTCACATCACAGACGCTGGACAAAAGTGCTCGGCGTGGGTTGCCTCCGAGATCGCCGCAGACCCGAGGGCTTGGGAGCGGATCGTTGAAGAGTTCATGGCAATTTACGAATTGAAGATCGCTGCTGGCAGCCCCGTCGAACCAGGTTCAGAGTTGATTTCCAGGATAAGCGCACTGCTGTTTGGCGGCGTCACGATCACAGAGCGGCAGGCCAGCAAAGTCTACTCGAACCTGAATGACAGTACGCTCGGGCAGATCGTCTCCGCCGTCCCACTGGACCGCATCGTGATGACCTATGTTGATGAGAGCGGCAAGGAGATGCCCTTCGGTCGCGCTTCTCCGGGACAACAGGCTTCGGCGCTGCTGGAATTGCTGCTGCGGCAGTCGGCCGGGACCTTGATCATAGATCAGCCGGAAGACGATTTGGACAACCGTGTCATCATGAAGATTGTGAGCCTGATCCGTACATCGAAAGCTCATAGGCAACTCGTCTTCACGACCCACAACCCAAACATTGTGGTGAATGGGGATGCAGACAAAGTGATCGCGCTTCGGACACGAGAAGCCGGACCGGGCGGTGTGGTCGAAGGACCGACCGTAAGCCTGACTGTTGACGGTGCCATAGAGACCTCCGCAATCCGGGACTACATCACCAACCTGATCGAAGGTGGAAAGGCGGCCTTTGATCTGCGAGGACGAAAATATGGGTACGCCACATCGCCTAGGAGCTTGCCTCTTGATTGATGTTGCGTATGATCGCCTCGCGGTACACATTCGCACCGCAAGAGGTCCACAACGCGGAATGTGGCCAGCGAGGAACTTCGGCACAAAGCATTGGTAACGTTGAGATAATTATCCCGTCCTTCCCGGTTCGATTTGGCTCCGAGAGCCCGGCCCGGGGAGCCAATCGCCATTGAATTTCACTGAATAAACTTCCGATTCTACAAGCGCGCGGCGCTGGATCCGGCAGCATGCGGCAACGGTCAAGCCCGGCCGGGTCAGTCTGAGATAATTTCGTAGTGAAGGATTTGGGCGTCGCCGAGGGACGATCTCCGTCCAGGCGAGATGACGCCGGAGCCGAAGAGAAGAATATCTTCGCGGCGCACGAATACCTCATGGTCGGGTCCCATCGACACAAAGGTGCCCGACGAGCTTCGCTCGATAAGCACGGCCTTGCCATTCGAAATGGTGAAGGTCGCGTGGTGCCTTGAGACCCAGGGCCGCTGGATGACGATGTTGCATTCCGGGGATCGGCCGATCGTCACCAACTCGTTGTTTCGGCAGGATCGCAACTGATCTCCATAGCGGATGACCAGATTGATCTGCCGCGGCGGGGCGGAGCGTCTCTCGATAACCGTGCCCCGGCTGACGATTTGCGTACTGAGGGCCCGATCCTCGCTCCCCAGGGTATAGACATCGAAGAGTTCTTGCTTTCCCTTGAAAGCCATTTTGTCGAGGAGCCGCAGGGCACTGCGGCTATCCGCGCAAAGGGCTTCGAAGAAGCTCTGGCTGATCAGCACCTCCCCGGGGTTGGCCGTGGTGGATAACCTTGCGGTGACATTGATAACGTCTCCGAATACCGCGCCCCGCGCGCGAATGACCGCCCCGAAATGCAATCCGATCCGGGCGTGCAACGGCCCTTTCGTCAGTTCGCTGCTGATTTGGAAGACGGCCCTCAGCGCCGCCTCCGAACTGTCGAACAGGCTGAGCACGTCATCGCCCTTCGAGTAAATGAAGTCACCGCCGTGCCGGGCGACGATCTCGCGTATCGCGTCGAGGCAATCCGAGATCTGCTGCAGAGCTGCATCGTCGCCGATGCGCTCATAGAGCGGCGTGCTGCCCACGACATCAGCTAGGAGGACTGCGGCCAGAAGTCTTTCCTGATCCATCGGCTCGTATCCGACCAAGAACGCGACGTATATAGCATAACTCGCCCTGCTTGCCCGCCTGGGAGCCGGTACTGTGGCGTGAGCATCTTGCACGGACAGGCCTTGTTGCCGCCTCGGCAACTGCACAAGAGACTTTCCACGGCTATGATTGCACGGATGACTGCTCGGGCCACGAGGCCGGCTATGATTGAGCGGCAAGGGGCGCTATCGCCGATGAGCGAGATTGCGATGGTGATAGCCAATCGTTCGACGAAGGCTGCCAAGCGTGCGTTGAGGAGCAGGCAGATGATGCGGTCCGGAACAGCATCCCGAAAGCGAGGACGAGGATAATAGGCGCGGCATACAGGCCGGTTCAGGGCAATGCTGGGTGGCGCGCGCGTGAGACGAACGGGTGGAGTGTATCATTTTAATACAATCCTCAATTTGTAGACTCCTGCCATGCATCGGCAGCTAGTGTTCTCCCGTCCAGGCTAGTGGAGGGAAGACCGCGGACCGGGAGGAAAAAGATGTCCATCCAAAAGGAAGACTATCGAACGAACCGAGCCGACTATGCCCTTGCCGCGAAAGGCCAATCGGCCGTCGATGTGGGCCGCAACGAGATTCTGGAAAGAAGAAAGAAGACTGTCTGGCTAAGAGATCCGCGAATCGCCAGATTGGCCGCAAATCCGTGCGAAAGCCTTCCAGGACCAAAACCCAGACCGCGCGGGAATTAGCGACGTTGCTTCACTTATGGATGCGTGCCCCATCATAGCGGCAGGAGCGTATAGCCGGTGCCGTATTTCGTTTCCTAGGCCCGCCGGCTAGGCCCAGCCCTGTTGGCCTGCCCGCTTTGGGAAGACGAAATCACGGATCCGTTCCTTGCTGCTCCAAGTCCTCCGAGTTTTGTAAGTTGTCATGCTGTTTCGCTGCGCGATCGAGATCGCCAACGGTATAGCCGGTGGATTGGATGCGGTAGAGTCACGAACGTTCTGGTCTAGATCTCGGGCTTTGCATCAAAGGAGAGATGGTTCCAGGCCGAGACCTGTGGCCCGCGCCGGCGATCGCGCCTGCAGCGAACCGAGTCTGAGATAGATGGCAGGCACGACGAAGAGGTTCAGAAGCGTTGACGTGATCAGCCCGCCCAGAATGATGATGGCCATCGGATGTTCGATTTCCTGCCCGGGAATGTTGCCGGTGACAACCAGGGGGACGAGCGCAAGACCGGTCGCCAGCGTCGTCATGAGAATGGGCGAAAGGCGTTCACGCGCGCCGCGCAGGACAAGTTCCGGTCCGAAGGGCTCGCCCTCCTCGCGCTCCAGATGCAGGAAATGGTGGATCAGAAGCACCCCGTTGCGGGCCGCGATGCCCAACACCGTCAGGAACCCCACGAGGCCGCCTAGCGAGATGATGCCGTCGCCCAGATACGCGGCGATGACCCCGCCGACCATAGCGGCCGGCAGTGACAGGAAAACCAGGGCAGCGAGCCTCCAGCTTCTCAAGGAGGCCTGCAGCAGCATGAAGATTACGACCGCGGCGACGACAGAGGCATAGACGAGCCTGCTTTGCGCAGCCCTGCGTTCCGCCGCCTCGCCCAGCAGCTGGGCATGATAGCCGAGCGGAAACTCGAACTTGGCCAGGCGCTCCTCAACCTCATGGACGACCGAGCCCAGGTCGCGGTCGCGCACGTTGGCATGCACGTCATGGCGGCGCGAGGCGTTCTCACGTTTTATGGTGCTGGCCACCGGGGCAATCTTGACTTCGGCAACGTCGCCGAGGCGGACCTGACCGCCGTCGGGGGTATCCAGGAGAACGTTCTGTACGTCGTCAAGGCCGCGCCGCGATTTGGGCGTCGACCATACCATGACGTCATACACCTTTCCGATGCGATGAACGTCGCTCACCTCGTGACCGGCGAAGATCACGGCAGCAGCGCGACGAACATCGCCGGGCTTGAGACCCCTGGAAGCCGCCTTGGCGATATCCACGGTGACCTGAATTTGCGGTACCGTCTTCTGCGGCTCCTCGTGTAGGTCAATCAGGCCCTCGATGCCGGTCAGGGCGTCGCGGACCCTCACCGCCTGCTCGCGCAACATCGCCGCGTCAGGCCCGAAAATCCGAACCACTATCGACTCGCCCGACCCGGTGAGCACTTCCTTCACGCGCTCGCGAAGGTAGGTCTGGACGTCGCGATAGATACCGGGATAGCCGCCGACCGTGTCCTGAACCGCTTTCAGGGTCTCGTCATAATCGACCTTCGGATCGACGCTGATCCAGTTCTCCGTGAAGTCGATGCCCACCACCTCGTCGGCCACCAGCGCCCGGCCGATGTGAGCGCCGAAGTTGCGCACCCCGGGAATGGATCTCAGTTCTTTGCTGGCAGCCACCGTCATCCGGTACATCTCTGCATGCGATGTCCCGGGCGGCGTCAGCCAGTGCATGAGGAAGTCACGTTCCTTGAAGGAGGGCAGGAGCGAGGTTCCGAGCAGCGGCCAAACGCCCAATCCCGCGACCACGACGAACGCGGTGATCCCAAAGATCGTGCGAGGAGCCGCGATGATCCGCGACAGCATGGCGGCATAGCCTCGCTGCAACCGCCCGACAAGCGGCGAGACGCGCTCGATCGGCGCTCCTTGAAGCAGGATAAGGCAGAGTGCCGGCGTCACCGTCAGCGCCACGGCCATCGAAGCGAGGAGCGCGATGGAATAGGACGTCGCCAGCGGTACGAAGAAAGTGCCCGACAGACCACCCATGAAGAACACAGGGACGACCGAGATGACGATGATGAGGGTCGCGGCGACGATCGGGCTGCGGATCTCGAGCGATGCTTCCAGGATAACTGATGCCACCGATTTGCCAGCGCCGCTGCGGCGATTCTCGCGCAATCGCCGCGTGATGTTTTCAACGTCGATGATAGCGTCGTCCACCACCGATCCCACCGCCACGACGAAGCCGGCCAGCACCATCGTGTTGATGGTCGTTCCGAGCCAGTAGAGAACAAGTCCCGCCGCGACCAGGGAGAGCGGAATCGCCAGCAGGCTGATGAGCGCCACCCGCCACTCGAAAAGGAAGGCGCCGAGAACGCAGACCACCAGGACCGATCCCACCAGCAAGGCCATTGTCAGATTATGGATCGAGAGCTCGATGAACGTCGCCGGGCGGAAGATCTGCAGGTCGACGTCGATGCCCTTGAGGCCGTCCCTCATTTCGGCGAAGGCGGCCTCGACGCCGCGCGTGACCTCCAGCGTATTCGCCCACGGGAACTTCTCGACGATCAGCATCATGCCGGGACCGTCATTGATCACAGCGTCGCCGATCGGCAGCGGTTCCCCCCAGGTGACGTCGGCAAAGTCCGCCAGTACCAGTCGCTCGCCGGCTTTTGACTCGACCGGAATTCTCTTGACGTCCTCCAGCTTCACGCTGGACGCTATGTCGGCGCCGACATACAACCGCTGGTTGTCGGTGTCGATGAAGCCTACGGTCTGGCTCTTGGCTGAGCTCGACATCGGCAGCAGGCCGAAGTCCAGCGCATCGGCCGAAGCCTCCATGACCTCGTTCAGCGTCACGCCGTGTTTCAACATGCGTGCGGGATCGACCTGGATCTGCAGCTGTTTGAGCTTTTCGCCCCACATCGCCACGTTGGCGACGCCGGGCACGCGCAGCAGGCGGAAGCGGATCTTCCAATAGGCGGTCATCGACAGGTCGAGCTGAGTGAGCTCCTTCGACGAAAGGCCGATCTTCATGGTCCTGCTGGTCGACGACAAGGGCTGCAGCATGACGGGCGGGCTCGAGCCGAACGGCAGTCTGGCCGACGCAAGCTGCACGCGCTCCTGGACGAGCTGCCGGGCGTGCATGATGTCGGTTCCCCGCTTGAAGATCATGACAATGGAGGACAGCGACATCACGCTCTTCGAGCGGATGACGTCGAGTTCCGGTGTGCCGCGCAGTGCATCCTCGAGGGGAATGGTGATCAGCTCCTCGACCTCGGCGGTCGACATGCCGATACCCTCGGTCTGAATCTCCACCAGCGGCGGGGAGAATTCGGGGAAGACGTCCACGGGCATCTTGCGGAACACGTCCAGACCCAGCAGCACCATCAGCGCTGCCGCGGCCAGTACCAGATACCGGTATTTCAGATTCGTGCCGATGATCCAGCGGAACATGGCCCTGTCCTTTGTTCGGATGATTGGAGGCCGGCTAACTCAGGCGTTCGCAAGCGACGGAATGTCTTTCACGCCCGCTCAGTGGCCGCCAAACTTCAATTCAACCCCCATCAGCTCGACCGCGCCGACCGACACGACCGGCGTACCGCGCGCTGGTCCGTCCGACAGCACTGCTATGTCGCCAAGGACGCGCTCGACAGCCACTTTTTGGCGGACGAAGACGAGCGGCTCCGGATTGGAGTAGAGCCAGCTGTCCCCGTGCTCGTCATAGACAACCGACGAGTAGGGCACGATCTTCGCCATGCTGCCGCTCTCCGGCGCCTTCATCGCCACGAACGCATGATCGCCTGGCTTGACGCCGCTGCTTGCCTCGAGGAATTCAAAGAACCGCCCGTCGTCCCGGTCCTTCACCGCCACCGGCCGCGCCGTGTAATATTTACCGGAGCGGCCTTGGCCGGTCAGCAGCACGACCACTAGACCGTCCTTATCCTCGTCCGCCGGGTTGGCGACGCCGAAAATCTCGGCAAACTCGTCGTGGTCGCCGGTCTCGTCCTCGTCATCCTCGTCGTCGACAACCGCGATCAACATCTGGCTCGCCGCGTCCACAGGCACCTTGATCAGGGATTGCCGTGCTTGGCCGCTTTCACCGGCCGGCGCGATGGAAGCCGTCTCCGTAATTGCATTCACCGACGGTTCACCGCTCGCAATCTCGACCTGGGCGTTCATCATCATCCACCGCTTGGCCGTCTCCTCCCGCAGCGCTTCGGTCTGGATGCTCAGTCGTTTGGCAGCCTGTTCGGTCAGAACCACGCGTGGAAATGGGGAACCTGCGACCTCTACCAGCTTGGCAGGCGCGCCTGCGGGCGACTCCGCGGCCGCGAGGGGTCCCGTGGCAACCACGACGAAAGCCACACCGGCGACGAGGGATGACTTAAGAAAAAGCCTATTGCGAAGCATGTGCAACTCCTCCAAGGCGTCGTGAAACCGGGCCGGAATGGAGCATCATGGCCGGTAGGACGAACAGATTGATCAGGACTGAAATGACTGCGCCTGCGATCACGACCCATCCCATTGGATGCAAAATCTCCAGACCGGCGGCGCTGCCCATGACCACTGCGGGAACGAAGGCGAGGCAGGTGACCAGCGTGCTCGTCAGCATGGGCGCGAAGCGCTCGCGCGCGGCCGCCGCGACACGGTCCGGCCAGGATTCGTCACCCTCCCCGGTCTGATCGACGCGGCTGGCCAGAACCAGACCGTTGCGGAGTGAAAGCCCGAGGACGGCGAGAAGTCCGGCAAGCGCCCCAACCGAAACGGTGCCCGTTACCGCCACGAGGATCGCCGCGACGCCACCCGACACTGCCACCAGCGAAAGGAACATGCCGATCGCCAGTCGCCAGCTTTGCAGCGCCGCCTGCAGCAGGAAAAAGATCAGGATTGCCGCCGACGCTGCGAAGAGCGTCACCTGCAGCATGGCTGCACGGCTCTCGGCATACTCGCCCCGAACGTAGGCATGGTATTCGAAGGGGAGCTGCACCTTCTTGAGCTCTGCCGCCACATCTTCCGCCACTGCCGTGACGCTGCGGCCTGCGACGCTGGCGTGAACGTCCATGCTGCGCGTGACGCCGTCACGCTCGATGGTGCTCAACTGCGGCACCATCCGCACCTCGGCGATATCGCCAAGGCGTGTATGCGGGCGATCAGGCGTTTCGATCAGAAGATTCTCGACGTCGGCGATGCTGCTTCGTGCGTTGGGAGCCCCCCAAACGACCACTTCGAAGACCTTTTGCTGCTCGAACAGATTGCCAACCTCGAGCCCGGCGAAGACCGTCGCTGCCGCGCGCCGGATGTCTCCCGGTTTCAGTCCACGTGCGGCAGCCTCCGCAACGTCGACCTTGACCTCGATTTCGGGCGAGAAAGCGTTCTTGTCGATGCGTACGGAGTTGATGCCGTCAACGGCGGCGATTCTCGCCGCGACGAGCTTTGCCTGCTCTTCAAGCACGGCCGTCTCGGCCCCTTCGATGCGGACCACCACTGGTTCGCCGGCGTCGGCGAAGATCCGCCCGGCCGTACTGGCCAGATAGCCTTCAACCTTCACCTCGAGGTCCGCGAAGCCTTCCATCGTGTCGCGAATTTGCGACAGTGCGGCGGCTCGGTTCCCCCGCTCGTCGAGCCCAATCCAGAGCTGCCCGGATTCGATGCCGGTGACCTGGTCGCCCGTGATGGCCCTGCCGAGATGGCCAGCGACAGAGCTGACTCCATCGATTGCGCGGACTTCGGATTCCAGTCGCGCCATCGTGCGGATCATGGCGGGCAAGGATGCACCCGGCGCGGCCTTGAACGAAACGCGGACGGTGCCTTCGTCAAAGGACGGCGACGGCGACCACTTCAGGGCGGGCGTCGCCGCGAGTAGCGCCAACGCTCCGAGACCCACGATCGCATAGGCAGGACCGGTCGTCGCCGAGAACCTCCCCAGCAGCCGCCCATAGGCCGCACCGAACAGCCGCGCCACCACAGGTTCGGACCTGTTTCCTGCTGCGCTGCCCGAACGGAAAAAAACCATCGCGAGGGCGGGCGCCGCCAAGAGCACGACGACCATGGCAGCGGCCACCGTGACGCCATAGGCCTGAGCCAGCGGCCGGAAGAATGCCGCGGTTTCGCCGTCGAGTCCGAGTATCGGAGCGACCGCCAGCAGACCGATCACCGCTGCATACATCATTGGCTTGCCGATTTCGCCGATCGCATCGAATAGAGGCGCGGCGAGCGGACGGCCGCCACCGGCGCGAAGGCGTCGCCCGAGGGCCTCGGCAGCCACTACCGCAGTGTCGACCACGAGGGAAAGCGCGGCCGCGAGGCCGGCCAGGTGGATCAGGTTGAAGATCGGGCTGCTGAAATAGAGAGCGACAAGTGCCGCGACATACGACAGGACGATCGCGACGACGGCGACGCTCGCCGTGCCGACCGGCGTCAAGGACAGGAAGAGGGCTACGGACACGACCACCATGGCGGCGATCACCATCCGGACCAGATTGGCCAAGGCGCTGTCGACATAGTCGGAGGCGCGGTAGAGGGAGGCGTCGATGTCGATGCCCGGCATGCCTTGGCTCAACTCCGCGAGCGCAGCTTCGACCCCCGCTACGACCGCTTTGGTGTCGACGTTGGGAAGCTTCTCGACGACGAGGATGAGGCCAGGCTGTCCGTTGATCATCGCATCGCCGATCAGCGGCGGATGGCCTTCGACGACCTCGGCCACGTCTCCTAGCCTGAGCGCGGAAGACGGGACAGCAACCTTCGTCAGGTCGCTGGCCTTGCTGATCGGTTGCACATGCTGGATGCCGAGCCTCTGGTTCGGCGTGTCGATCCAGCCTCCGCTTCCGAGTACTGACGCTTCCAGATAACTGAGCGGCGAGACCCAGAGCGAATCCCCGGCGCTCTCTACGGCTTCATCCAGCGAGACGCCTGCCGATTCGAGGCGCTGAGGTTCGATTTGCACCTGAAGCTGGCGAGCGCGCTGGCCCCAGATCGCGACGTTGGCGACGCCCGGCACGCTGAGCAGCTTCGGCGTCATCGTCCACCGGGCCAGCACCGACATGTCGATCAGCGACACGGTCTTGGACGACAGTCCGACGATCATGGCGCGGCCTGCCGCCGACTTCGGCTGCAGCATGGTGGGCGGCTTCGAGACATTGGGCAGGGCCCAAGCCATCGTAAGACGCTCCTGCACCATTTGTCGGGCTTTCATCGGATCCATGCCGGGCTCGAAGGTGAGCAACACCGAAGCCATTCCCGGCACCGACTTGGAATGAATTGATTTGAGGAAGGGCGTCGCGGTCAGAATCTCTTCGAGATTGATGGTCACCAGGCTTTCCACTTCGCCTGTCGACAAGCCGAGCGCCTCGGTCTGCACCTCCACGACCGGCGCCCCGAACTCGGGAAGAGCATCGGTTTTGGCTTTGGGAAGCAGAACGGCACCCGCCGCTACCAAGAGTAGCGCGGCTGCTAGGACCAGATGCCGAAATTCGAGACTCAGCTTGACGAGCGTTTGCAGCACGGCAACCCCCCGCGATTCCGCGGCGCGCGAAAGCGCGCCTGCGACAGATCAGATAGTCCCAAAGCGTATCATGAGGGAGGGCGCCGCATAATTAATCAATATTGCAAGGCGCTATTACCGTATATCCGGCGGGTCTCTAACTTTTGGAGTAGAGAAATAGTTCATACAAATTTATTAGGATAGCCACTCACGCCGTGAGTGCTCGCGTCGGTTGCATGCGCGTGTGTCTGTTTCCAGCGAAAGGCTGGACGTGCTCTGGCGCAATTTGCCTCGGTCGGGGAGTGCCCGAATATTGATTCGAGGAAGGCGAAGCGGGACCGCCAATTTGCTGCGCCGGCGGTCCTCGGGGGAGCGTACCGGGCGCGGAACAGCGAAGCAGTGTTGTAGAGATGCGACACGTTTGCGTTTGTATGAGACAAGTCGCGTTTGTAAGGGACAAAATGACGAAATCGCAGTTGCCACAGTGGAATCAGCGGATATCATCGACGCGTGGTGCATCTCATGGGGGCTCGCCGGTCATTCGCCTTTTTATCTTAGCGCTTAGTGGCATAGGGCTGCTGTACTCTTCGGCTTCTGCACTGGCGGAGGAGCACGAGCGGGCTCTGGCCGAAGAAACGATACCGGCTCTGGCCGAAGAATGCGCCGCGCCCTGCGCGGGGTACGAGGCTACCGCGGAGTTGCAGAACGACTGGATATTTGGCGCACATCCGTCTTTCCTGAGATCCAATGTGTTGTTTCCGAAGTTCGAACTCGATCTTTTCTACGCGCCGACGGATTATCTTCGGTTCGTGAGTGCCATCGTTACCGAGCCCGTGGTCGACCCGGAACCCGGGGAGGATGCGGCCTTTCAAGGGATCGGCACCTATGTCGGTGAGCTCTACGCTCTCGCTAAGGTCGATCCCCTGACCGTGAGGGCCGGAAAGTTCGACACGGTGTTCAGCCTGGCCAGCGAAGCCCTGCCGGGGATACACGCCCCGGATCTGGCGTCTGTTTTCGACGCTGACGAACGTCTGGGTGGCGAAGCTGTTGTTGGCTTCGAGGGCTTTGGGCTGAACCATGCCTTGGCCGCGACGGTATTCACGACCGACCGGACGTTCCTCAGCGAGTCGCTCTTTACCAACCGTGGACGGCTCGCGCTGGCGGATGGCGGTGCCGGCAACACCGCCGGTTTATCCTCATTCTCAGTTACCCTTGATGGCTGCAAAGGGGCGGAAAAGGGCGATTGTTACAAGGACGGTGAATTCGGCTATCGCCTTGGCATCCGATACCAGAAGCCCGGGCTGGCCGTCGACACAGGGGAGGAGGAGGAGGAAGAAGAAGAGGAACCGCTGCCGGGGACCGGCAATGAATTGGCCTACCTTGCTGCCGCCACTGGAAGCTTCGACCTCAACGGGAACACACTGAGGCTTCTCGGCGAATCGGCCTACCTTAAGCATTTCGATGGCGGTCCGGACGACGCTCTGCTTCTCACCGGATCTGTCGCGCTGGAAGTGCAACCTATGACCTACATAGCCACCTACACGCATCAGCGGAACTTTGTCGCCGTCGGTCCGGACACCCGCGAGCAATTGGCGGATTTCGAAGTGATTTATGCGTCTGGGGAAGAAGAAGACGCGCCGTCCGGCGCGGCGAAATGGAACCTCGGCGCCGCCTACACATTCGCGGAGAATGCTGAGGACGAGAGAACGCACACCTTCAGTGTGCGCGCGACGCTCCAATTCGGCGGACACGTGAAGTTAGGCAGGTAGGTTCGATCGTCCGGATGTCCGGCGCTTGTTGACGGCTGCCTTCTGCTGAACTCGAGTGAGGTCCGCAAGCCCGTCTGCCTGCGCCGGACTTGTTTCTTCTCTCAGGCTGATTGAAGCTATGTCAGCGACCCTTCAGTGCAAGAGTTTCGCCCATCAGCCCTTCACTTCCTTTCCATCCGGATCGAAGACGGGCTGAACGTTCTTGCCCTTGTAGCTTATCTGGAACTCGTAACTCACCTTGCCGTCGCGCATCAGCTTCTCCGCAAGCTTGATCTTTCCACCTGCGAATTTCGTATCAACGGCCGCACGCACCGATTGAGGCACCGCTTCCATCGGAATTGATTCCTCGACGACGATGACCTTGCCGTCTTTATGGTAGAGCACATCGCGCGTCATTGCGCCCTCGACGCTTGCTATCTCGAAAACCAGTTCTCCGTTCTCGACCTCGCGGGCGCATGCCTTGACCTTGGCGACGGGAAAATCCTTGTGGAACATGTCCCGCACCACCAACGGCACCTTCTTGCAGGCGATCGGCTGTTCCGCGGCCGACGCGCCGGTCGCCCCGGCAAGCACGAGGACGAACGCGCCGGGCGCTAGGTAGTAACCAGCAGGTTTCATGGGAGACCTCCTTCATATGATCTCATCGGAGCACCAACACTGGACTCGACCAGACAAGCACGCTGTGCCGCTTGCCGCCTCTGCCGGGGGCCGAGTTCGCGTACTCCTTGCTTATGGCTCTGCTGGCGGTGCGCGGTTTGTACGTATTTGCGCGAGCTTCGCCTGCAGCACTGCGACCCATCAAGTTGACAAGTGTTGCGCAACCGACCCGCCGCGCCAGCGGAGCGTAGGCTGGCTAAGGGAGCCAGTGCGACCGTTGCCCGACGTTGGAAACCTAAGATAGGACAAAGCGCGCCGGCGGACCGATAGCCCAAAACGGCTTTGCCGGCCTAACCGAAAGCCGTAGCGGCTCATGCGAAGTTCCGGACGCCCCCAGCGGGAGGTGGCGCCGTTCCGGGGACCGTCGTCGCTCCCGTCGCGATCATGCCTTTTTGCAGCCGCAGCTCCAGCGCCTGCTCGGCGACGACTTCCTTCAAGCGCTACAATGAGCCGAAATCCCGCTGTCGGTTAAGCCCACTCTGGCGTTGATGTCGGACATCACGGACGAGGCCCCTTCGCAAAAAGGGGTAATCCCTTCGCAAGCGAGTCAGCTCAACTGCCGAATCGTAGAGCCTAACGACTGCAGCGATAAATAGGCGCGTCAACCTGAAAGCGTGCTGGCAGGCACGAGGGAGCCTGCACTGAATGTCTCGCGGAAGTGTCGCCGTAGCGCCCGGCTCATCTGCTCACGTCTTCGCGCCCGAAGACCCTAACAAGTCCTATGGGTCACGAAAGGCGTTTTGCCTGCAGCGCCGTTTGGGTCGAGCAAGCCAAGAACCCGGCCGGCGCGCAGGGGGAACGATCGACACAGAAGCGACCTCCATCCGCATCCTGACGACCATTCTGCAGCCTATCACGGGACATTTTGTCAATGGAGACGCGGGCTGGCTGCGCGTCGAGCTTCTTGATCCGACGAAAACACCTCCAAGCCGCCAGCTCAACAACGAAATCCCGAACGTCCTGATCCGCGCCGAGATGCCGATCCTCGCCTTCGAACCCGAGAGCGGGCGGCTCCAGGACGTCTTCCTTCAGCTTACCGAGGAGACGATCCAATGATCGATACCCCTCCTGTTCAACCGCACGGCCAGCAAAGCCTGGCAAGCGCAAGCGAGCCGCATATCGGGGGGTGCCGTCAAAATGCGGAGCCCAGAAACGCGGCCCCTTCATTCCCGGGGGCCTCGATGAGAGTTCAGTCAGTCAATCAAAGGATGCGGATAAACGCCGCTCGGGCAGCGGGGCTGGTTGCTGCAACCGTTATCCTGTTTTCGCACCCCGGATTGGGTGGGGGCGTACATGAACTGATCCAGATGGCGGGTCTCGGCCTGGTCCTCACCTGCTTCGTGGGCAGGATGTGGAGCATTCTCTATATCGGTTCAAAGAAGAATCTGGAGTTGATTACCTCCGGCCCCTACTCGTTGACCAGAAACCCGCTCTATCTCTTTTCTACGCTTGGAGCAGCTGGAATCGGATTGATCCATGGATCGATCGCCGTCGCTCTGGCGCTGGGATTTTTCAGCTATTGGATCTTGGTCATCACGGCAGCCAAGGAGGCCGAACACCTGAAGACGATCTTCGGCTCGCAATACGATTCCTATGCGCGCTGTACGCCGCTGTTCTGGCCGAAACTGTCCCAATATACGGACTCTGCCGAAGTTGTCTTCTCCCCGAAAGCGCTCAAGCGCAACTTCCAGGATGGACTGTACTTCCCCGCAGCCTATCCCGCCATCGAAGCAATCGAACAATTGCGAGCAGGCAGTTACCTCCCGATCCTCATGACGATCTACTGAGATCCGCCAAGTGCCAGATCCTCTCTCGGCAGCAGGACCAAATGGCCTGCCGATTTCGGCATCGTCAGCAGTTCGTCGAGCTTGATGAGGTAGCCGCGGGAGTCTTGGCGCTCGTGCCGGGCACCGCGATGGCCATTTTGCATGGCCGAACTGTCGCCCAGATGGTTGACCACCGAGGTCTGTGACCTAGCTTAAACTTTACGATGGAGCGTCCAGACTCCGAAATGGTGGCATGGCGTGCACCGTGGGAGAACTCCCCGGGACGTTGAAGATGGAGAGGCGCGAGCTGGCTTTCGACCGGCGCCCAGCCATGCATCGACAACATTCCCCAGTACTTGGGCCGAAGCGGTGACAGCTTCGAAGGCAGGCAGCAAAGTTAGCCAGGGCGAGGAGCCACACACCACTTCACGAGCTTAAAGTTACATCGGAAACCGCGCAGGTACGGCGATGTCAGATCTTGCCGGGTTTTACGCAGACGACACAGGTCTCGCTCTCCTGGGCGGGATGACAATATTTGTATTGGTAGGCTTCTTCCTTGTGGTCCGGCGTATCCTCATCGCAGCGAGACGGCGTCACCAGTATGGCTACCTGAGCGAAAGCACGCCTATTCCCCTCGATGAGGCTTCTTGGGCCTGGGATCGCCCACGCAATCTTGCAGCCAAGGCGGCTTCTTCCCGGGCCGCCGTGGCCCCGGCCCCGGATGTTCAGGGTCTAAACTCCGGTAAGTCCGGGGTGCGAAAGGATTATCTCAACACGACGCCCGAAGCGGGCGAGAACTCGCGCGAGGACCTGCCCGATGCTTTCGCTCTGGCGACAAGCTTCGCCATGGCCTTACCTCCCCGTGTTCGCAGGCCGACGAGCCCCTTGTTACGCTTGAGCGTCGCCGCAATTTGTCTGGCCGTGCCGCTTGGCTATGCGTTGACGAGACAAAAGCCGGTCGAAAGCGCCCCCGCTGTTTCGCGGGCCGATAGCTACTCCCTTCCCGATCTTTCACACCGCTTGGAGATTCCTGCCAGCACGGCATCAACCGACGCACCCACGAACGGCGAATTGCCCAAACCGGATCTCACCGCTGCCGAAGCACAGGTCGAGGCAGCTCGTGCTCAGGCAGCAGCTGCAACGGAATTGGCTGGCCAGGAGCACCGAGCGATGGAGGAGGAGCGCGCCAGGAGTGCCTCTCTGGAGAGTGCGCTCGCTGAGACGCGCAAGCAGATCGAGGTGCTGAAGACAAGCATGGCAGCCGCCGACGACGCCAGCGAGGGGCGTTTGCGCAACGAACTTGTGGCAGCCCGCACGCTCGAGGCATTACGGTGGATTGCGCAAGATGTCCGCGCGCGGATCAGCGAAACCATCGACCATGTCTTTATACAGATGCCCGCTGCTCGCCTCGAACGGGAGCGAACCGAACAGATGGCGCGCGACCTAGCGCAAGCGCGAGCGCAAATTGAACAGCTGGAAGCCAAAGCCGCCGGGGATCGCGCCAAAGCCGAGGCTTCGCTGGCACATGCGAGCGGGATGCTTGACGAGGAGCGCCGGAAGTCGGAGGACCTTCGTGGCGACATCGCTGAAATGGAGCAGTCCAAGGCCGCGATCGCGGACACGGCTGAGCGGGAACGGACCGGTGCCGCCGCGACGCGAGCGAGGGTTGAGCAGACTGCTGCCGAGACGGCGCAGGCATTGGCGCGGGAACAGGCTTCAGCAGTCGCGAACCGTGCGGACCTCGACAAAGCCCGGCTCGAGCGCGACGCGGCCGAACAGGAGCGAGCCAAGGCCGTCTTAGCAAAAGAGCGTGCCGAGCGGACTGCCGCCGAGACGGCGCAGGCTCTGGAACGCGAACGCGCTTCAGCAATATCGGCCCAAGAGGACGTCACCAGAGCCCGCCTCGAGCGCGACGCGGCTGAGCAGGAGCGAGCGAAGGCTGTCTCGGCGAAAGTGCATGCCGAGCAGGCTGCCACTGAAACAGCGCAGGCGCTGGAGCGCGAACGCGCTTCGGCAGTCGCGGCCCGTGAGGACCTCGACAAAGCCCGGCTGGAGCGCGACGCGGCGTTGCAGGAGCGAGACAGGGCTGTCGCGGCGAGAGAACGTGCGGAGCAGACTGCTAGCGAGACGGCGCAGGCGCTGGAGCGCGAACGCGCTTCGGCAGTCGCGACCCGGGAGGACCTTGACAAGGCCCGGTTGGAGCGCGACGCGGCGTTACAGGAGCGCACCAAGGCGGTCGCAGCGAAAGAGCGCGCGGAGCAGAGTGCTGCCGAGACGGCGCAGGCTCTGCAACGAGAACGCGCTTCAGCAGTGTCGGTCGGAGAGAACCTCAACAAAGCCCGCCTCGAGCGTGACACAGCCCGCCAACTTTTGGGACAGGCCGCCATGAGGCTGAAGGAGGCTCTGGACAAGCAACGTGAAGCGACGGTTTCTTTCGCCCGCGAGCTGGCCGCCGCGCGTGCCGATAATGATAAGCTTCGGGCTCAGCGCCGCGACGCTCAGATAGAGCCGCCGCTGAAGCCGCGCACTGGCCGCGCATCGGCCGGCGCAGGCCAGACGAAAGCTGTCAGCCAAAAGAAGACTACGTCCAGCAAGGTTCGCAAACCGTCGCGCGAAATCCGTGTGCGTGCCATCACGCTTCCGTTTTCCCTCCGGCCAAGCCATTCGACGTTGGACTGAGCTGGAACGACTGCCCTGGAAAATCGGGGCTGGGCAGCCTGAACTCGACGTCTACGGC
The DNA here is from genome assembly GCF_003997555.1 of Mesorhizobium sp. M1A.T.Ca.IN.004.03.1.1. Taxonomy (NCBI): domain Bacteria; kingdom Pseudomonadati; phylum Pseudomonadota; class Alphaproteobacteria; order Hyphomicrobiales; family Phyllobacteriaceae; genus Mesorhizobium; species Mesorhizobium sp. M1A.T.Ca.IN.004.03.1.1. The sequence continues at coordinate 88,911 of NZ_RZTV01000001.1, forward strand.
GAGGGCTCCCACTGTGCGCTATGTCAGCCCGATCACGCTGCCTTTCGCGTTCAATTCGCAGCCGACCGGCGCCTGGCGCGTCTCGACGCCGCCTTGATATCCGTAGTCGATGCTGACCTGGACGGGAGCCGATATCCTCTGTCGGCTCAACCGCCGTACGGAACCTGCACTGCTGACGCGCACACTGGTCGCGCCAAACTGAGCTGCGGCCTGCTCGATTGCCTCACGGCAGGCACGAACGATGTTGTCCGGGACACCCGGCAGCACTTCGATTGGATGGACTGCCAGTGGAATGGCGCTGTCTTCGAAGGGCAGCAGGGCGGGCGGAAGGTCGAGCGACCTTCCGCCGTTGCCGGCTACGCCCGCCCTTGACGTCACTGACCCGGTTGTGGTGGGGCTGCTTCCGTCATCGTTAGACGGTGGGGACGGTGGGTCAGACGGCGGACTGCCGCCGGAGCCACCGGGATCGCCGCTAGTTCCGTTATGCTGACCGTTGTTGCTGCCAGCGCCATGACCGCCGCTATTCCCGTGATCGCCACCAGCGTTATGACCTTGGCCGCGCTCGCCGCCGGCCGCGGCTCCCGCGCAAGCTATCGCGACAGAGCACGCGAACGCGAGATGGGCCAAGCTGGATCCCAGATATTGACGCACGGCACCCTCCAAAGGCGCTTCGGCCGGCCGTCCTTCCGCCGCATGCCGTCAGAACGGCGCAGCACCCCCAGGCAACTCGCGACTACGCCAGGGAAACTAACTAGGGGATGATTCCGGTCTATCAAGGGACTGGGTGCGGCAGCACCCAAGTGCGGGGCAGATTTGAAGGACCTGGCAGCTGATAGTTTATACAGCCCGGGAAGCCCAAAATCCTTTCTCCTTGCGAGTCGACAGCGCTTAGGCGATTTTGCCGATCATTTCGGGAGGAAATCGTGCGAAACATTCCGGCATCGGCGCTGCTGCTGGCGGCCGCTTTTTATGCAACCACCGCCGACGCTCTGGACAGTTCGGCCACACCTGTTGTCGTGACGCCATTGGCGTCCAAGACGACGACGGCATCCGGCCAGCCGATCAAGCTGCCCCAGAAGAATGTCGAGGTCCAGGTCTCAGCCTATCAGATCGCGCCCGGCGCGACGCTGCCGGTGCACAAACATCCCTTCCCGCGCTATGCCTATGTCGAGGCAGGCACCCTCAAGGTCACCAATGTCGAGACCGGCAGCAGCAACACTTACAAGACCGGCGATTTCATCGTCGAGATGATCGGCCAGTGGCATCAGGCGACCAATATCGGCAGCGATCCGGTGAAGCTGCTGGTGATCGACCAGGTCGAACAAGGCGCCAAGAACACAATCCTGAAGCAGTAGCGAGGCAACGGGGCTCAGCTGTTCCGCGGTAGGGCGGGCGCTCCAAGGCTTGAGCAATCAATAACTGCGCGCCGAACAAAACCGGAAGCGCAAAGTGACCGCTTCGCTTGCTGGACCGATTGATGCGGCTTTCGCCTCGATCGCCCCAATGCTAGGGCTGCGCTTTCTCTTCAACATGGATAGATGATGGTGACCGACACTCAAAGGCCCCTGATCGAACTCTGCGTCGAAGGCATTGACGGGCTGCTTGCCGCGCAGGCCGCCGGCGCCGACCGGGTCGAGCTTTGCGCCAGCCTCGTCGAAGGCGGCATTACGCCGAGCCTCGGCACGGTGCGCGTAGCCCTCGAACGTGCGACCATCCCGTTTCATGTTATCGTGCGCCCGCGCGGCGGCGATTTTCTCTACAGCGAGGCGGAATACCAATCGATGCTGGCCGATATCGGCGCGCTGCGCGATCTCGGCGTGGCCGGCATCGTCGTCGGCTGCCTGACCGCTGACGGCGCAATCGATGAAGCGAGAATGAGCGAACTGGTGCGCGCCGCCGGTCCCCTCAATGTCACCTGCCACCGCGCCTTCGACATGACGCGTGACCCGGCCGAGGCGCTCGAAGCGCTGATCCGCTGCAAGGTCGGCCGCGTGCTGACCAGCGGGCAACGCGACACGGCGCTGGAGGGCGTCGATCTGCTCGCGCGCTTGGTTCGCCAGGCCGGCGCACGCATCATCATCCTCGGCTGCGGCGGGCTGGCGCCCGACAATATCGGCGAGGTTCGCCGGCAAACCGGACTGACCGAGATGCATTTCGCCGCGCTTGCCGACGTGCCGAGCGCCATGCGCTACCGCAACCCGCATGTCGGCATGGGCGGCACCGATCTCGATCGCGAGTACCGCAACACGGTGACCGACCAGGACTTGGCGGCGGCAACGATCGCGGCCGCGAGGGTCTGATGCGGGAAGTGACGATGTCGAAAGATCGCTCGCCGATCGAACGCGTTTCGCCTGCCGACGAGGCCGCCGTTCTCGCTCTCAACAACGAGCATGCCGCCGAGTTGTCCTGGCTGGAGCCGGAGCGCCTGTCATTCCTGATCGGGCAGGCTTTCTACACGCGCCGCATCGGGGCGCTCGAAGCCTTCATCATGTGCTTCGATCAGGATGCCAGCTACGAAAGCCCGAACTTCCTCTGGTTTCGTGAGCGCTACTCCCGCTTCGTCTATGTCGACCGGGTGGTGGTCGCGGCCGAAGCGCGCGGCCGTGGCTATGCCCGCCGTCTCTACGAGGATCTGTTCGAGCATGTCAGGCGCGCATGCCACACGATCGTAACCTGCGAGGTCAATGCCGATCCCCCGAACCCCACATCGGATGCCTTTCACGCGGCGCTCGGCTTTGCCGAGGTCGGCGATGCCGTGATCCACGGCGGCAGGAAGTCGGTGCGCTACTACGCCAAGCCGATCGACTAGCGCATGGCCCTGGAAGCCAGAGGCTTTCAACCATGAGCCAAACAAGGTCTCATGCGGCCGCCGCACTGGCCACAAACAGAAGCTGCAGCTAATGTATCGTCTTCGCGTGCCGGGGGCGTGACATCATGCCAAGCAACGTCTTCCGCTTCGACGAGAGTTGGAACATTCCCGATGCCACGCCGCAGGAAGTGTGGGACGTTCTGTCCGACGCCGAGTTGCTGCCGCTCTGGTGGGGCGACGCCTACAAGGAAGTCGAGCCGCTCGACAAGAAAGGCAAGGCCGTCGTCGGGTCACGGGCAAGAGCCAGGGCGCGAGGCGCCCTGCCCTACGAGCTGAACTTCATCATCGAGGCCGCGGAGCTCGATCCTGGCCGGCTGGTGGTGGTGAAGACCTTCGGCGATTTCGACGGCCTGTGGCGGGCTGAGCTGTCGCCAGTCGGAAGCGGAACGCATGTGAAGCTCACCTGGCAGGTCATCGTGGAGAGGCCGATCCTCAAACTCCTGGCACCCTTGCTCAGACCGGCTTTCGCGTGGAATCACCGCTGGACCACACCTCGCGGCGAAGCCGGGCTTCGGCGCTATCTCGCCGCACAAAAAACCGGCAAGGCCTGACCTCCTCACCAATTGCGGTTGAGCCAGCCGCGCGCCGGTTTCTCGACGATGTAGTAGCTCGCCAGGGCGCAGGCGAAGACCGCGCCCAGCATCGGGATCGGCGCCACGTCGCGGTCATGGACGAATTTGTAGAAGGGCTGCTGCCACAGATAGAGCGAGTAGGACCACAGCCCCAGCATCACCATCGGCCGCGATGACAGTAGGCCGGTCAGATAGCCGCCGGCGAAGTCGAGCGTGTTGACGGCGAGCGCCAGCAGCGGCACGCCCAGCAGATAGTGCAAGGGCGTCGGCACCGGATCGAGGAACAGCAAGATTCCCCCGACCGCGGCCGCCAGCGCCAGATGCCGGCTCCTGAGGAATGCCGGCAGGTGTCCATCGGCCTTGAGCAGGCAGATCGCCGCCGACAGCAGGATCGAGGCGATATGCACGTCGGTTCGCCAATAGCTGGTTTCGTAGTCCATGCCGAAGACCCAGTAGGAAATAGCGCCGTTGGCCATAGCGAGCAGCGACAGCATGACAAGCAGGCGCACGACATTCGCGCGCCTGGAAACCGCCACGCTGATCAGCGCCAGGATGACATAAGAATGCTCCTCGATGGCAAGCGACCAGATATGGTCGAGCGCGCCCGCGCGATTGATGAGAATGCCGGCATAGTTGTAGGTGAATGTCAGCGCGGTAAGCGCCGCCTTCCATTTGAAGGCAATGAAGGTGCCGGAGAGCCCGATCATGACGGCAACCACGAATACCAGCAGGGCTGGATAGACGCGGGCGAACCGGCGCTTGAAGAACTTCTTCAGCGGAAAGCGCTCGACGAACAGGATTTCCCCCATCAGCCGGCCGCTCAGCACGAAGAAGAACTCGACGCCGAGCACGCCGAGATTGATGCCGCGAATCGGAAAGAAATGGCCGATCAGCACGAAGGCGATCGACAGGCCGCGCCAGCCGTCGAGATAGGCCAGCCTTGCCCGTGCCGCCTTGTCGGCTGCGGCCCGCGGCAGGACGCCGGCCGTCGCGGAGATGTCGGTCATGCCCGTCCCTCGCAACTCGAGGTCCCGGCATAGCCGTGCCTGGAACCGCTTCGTTTTCCCCGCCGCAGTTATTTTGCAGTGCGGGATAATCTTGTGCAAGTGCGAAGCAGCGAATTCACAGGCAGTTCCTGCCAACCGATTGCGAACACAAAAGAAAAAGGGGCCGCGGCGGGTCCTGCCGCCGCTTGGTGAACCCGCCATGGTCGGCAATGTTTCGTGGCCTCATGCCTTGCCCGCCTGCCGAAATCGGCCGAATGTGCGGATCGATTCATTTCCAACGCAGAGACCGCCTATGGCAGACTTCGTCCTCCCTCCGCCCGCGATCGCTTCGGTCGCGGTGACCGGCTCGGCGGAACGGTTTGCCGTGCGCCGCATCTTCTGCGTTGGCCGCAACTACGCGGCGCATGCGCGAGAACTCGGCAATGACAAGCGCGATCCGCCCTTCTTCTTCACCAAGCCGGCCGACGCCGTGGTCGACAGCGGCGTCGAGATCCCCTACCCGCCGCTGACTGGCAATCTCCACCACGAGATCGAGCTGGTCGTGGCGATCGGCAAGGCCGGCTTCCGCATCCCTCGCACCGAGGCGCTCGCGCATGTCTGGGGCTATGGCGTCGGCGTGGACCTCACTCGCCGCGACCTGCAGGACCAGGCAAAGAAAGCGGCCCGCCCCTGGGACTGGTCGAAGGCCTTCGACTTCTCCGCGCCTTGCGGCCCGCTGCTTCCGGTCGCAAGGTCTGGCCATCCCGAAACGGGTCGCATCTGGCTCGCTGTAAACGGTGACGTAAAACAGGACGGCGACCTCGCCGAGCTGATCTGGCCCGTCGCCGATGTCGTCTCGATCTGCAGCGAGTCGGTCGAGCTCCAGCCCGGCGACCTGATCTTCACCGGCACGCCGGCCGGCGTTGGCGCGGTTCAGGCGGGCGACAAGATCACTGGTGGCGTCGACGGCATCGGCGCCGTCGAGGTCACCATCGGGCAGCCGAGGCGATGAGCGACCTCGTCCTCCATAACTATTATCGATCCTCCACCTCATACCGGGTGCGGATCGCGCTGGAGATGAAGGGGCGTGCCTACACCTATGTGCCCCACCATCTGCGCCATGGCGAGCATCTCGAGCCCGCCTATCTCGCGGTCAATCCGCAAGGGTTGGTGCCGGCGCTGGTGCTCGACGACGGAACGCTTTTAACCCAGTCGCTGGCGATCATCGAATATCTCGACGAGATCGAGCCCGAGCCGCCGTTGTTGCCCAAGGATGCGCTGGGACGCGCCAGGGTCCGGATGCTGGCGCAGATGATCGCCTGCGACATCCATCCGGTGAACAATCTGCGCGTGGTCACCTCGCTGCGCACCTTGTTCGGCGCCGGCGACGAGGATGTCGTCAACTGGTTCCGGCATTGGGTGAATGAAGGTTTCCAGCCGCTTGAAAAGATTCTGGCCGCCTCGCCCGAGACCGGCAGGTTCTGCCATGGCGATACACCGGGGCTCGCCGATATCTGCCTCGCCGCGCAGGTCACCAACAATGCCCGCTTCGGCGTCGACATGGCGGCCTATCCGGTGATCTCGCGCATCCACGCCGCCTGCATGGCGCTGCCGGCGTTTCAGAAGGCTGCGCCGCAGAACCAGATCGATGCCGAATAGGGAAGCAAGGGATCCCGACGAGGCTAAGACGCTCGCCGATATCGAGGAGTATGGCTGTCATATCCTCTACGTGCTGGAGGACGACGAGCACCCGCCATTCGCTTACTCGGTGGGGATAGAGTACAATTTCAAAGCCCCTGAGCTGGTCGTCATCGGGCTCAAGCCGGAGCTTTCGCAGACCATCAGCAACGAGTATTGCCGACGAGTGCGCAGCGGCGAGAGGTTCAACGTTGGAGAGCGGGCGCCGGGTTTCCTGGGAGGTGGCTTCGACTGTCAATTCGGTGCGGTCCATCCCGACCTTTTCGGTTGGGACCTATAGTTTTACGACGGGCCCGTTTTCCGGATTATGCAGCTTATCTTTCCGACAACCTCCGGTGTTTGGCCATGGGATGCCGAAGCCGGCGAGTGGTTTTGCGAGCGGCAACCATTGCTCGACCAACCACCATTGCCGACTTAGCTTGGGACCTACTACCCAAAACCGTACTGCCTTTGAACTGGATAGAAAGCACTCCCATGAAAGCTGTCGTCTTCGAAAAATTCGGCGAAGCTCCCACGATCCAGACCTTGCCTGACCCCAAGCCGGCGGGGGATGGCGTCGTCATCAAGGTCGAGGCGACCGGTCTTTGCCGCAGCGACTGGCATGGCTGGATGGGTCATGACGACGGCATCACGCTGCCGCATGTCCCCGGCCATGAACTGGCGGGCGTCGTCGTCGCCGCCGGCAAGCAGGTGAGCCGCTGGAAGGCCGGCGACCGCGTCACCGTGCCTTTCGCCGTCGGCTGCGGCCGCTGCTTCGAATGCAACTCCGGCAACCATCAGGTCTGCGAGCACCAGACCCAACCTGGCTTCACGGGATGGGGCTCGTTCGCCGAATATGTCGGCATCGAGCATGCCGACACCAATCTCGTACGCCTGCCGGACGAGATGGAGTTCGCCACTGCCGCCAGCCTCGGCTGCCGCTTCGTCACCTCCTTCCGCGCCATCGTCGACCAGGGCCGGGTGACGCCCGGCGAGTGGGTGGCGGTGCATGGCTGCGGCGGTGTCGGTCTCTCGGCGATCATGATCGCCAGCGCCATGGGCGCCAATGTCATCGCCATCGACCTCACCGACGAGAAGCTGGAGTTTGCGAAAAGGATCGGGGCGGTCGCGACCATCAACGCTTCGACCACGCCCAATGTCGTCAAGGCCGTCAAGCAGATCACCAACGGCGGCGCGCATATGTCGATGGACGCGCTCGGCCATCCAACCACGTGCTTCAACTCGATCGCCAATCTGCGCCGGCGCGGTCGCCATGTTCAGGTCGGGCTGATGCTGGGCGACCATGCCCGCCCGCAAGTGCCGATGGACAAGGTCATCGCCTTCGAGCTCGAAATCCTCGGCAGCCACGGCATGCAGGCCTACCGCTATTCCGCCATGATGGACATGATTCGCACCGGCAAGCTGAAGCCCGAACTGTTGGTCGGCAAAAGGATCAGCCTCGATGAGGCGCCAGCCGCATTGATGGCGATGGGCGGCTTCGAGGGCATCGGCATCGGCGTGGTGACGAAGTTTTGAGTAGGCTCCCTACCTGGCGAACTTCTTCGCCCCGAACACGCAGGCCACCACGCCGAGCGTGACCACCACCATCAGCGGGCTGACCTGCTCGTGCAGCAGACTCGCCGCGAGCGCCAGGCCGAAGAAGGGCTGCAGCAGTTGCAATTGCCCGACCGCGGCGATGCCGCCCTGCGCCAGGCCGCGATACCAGAAAACGAAGCCGATCAGCATGCTGAACAGCGAGACATAGGCGAGGCCGATCCATGCGCCGGAGCCGACAGCGGCAAAAGACGGCGGCAGGGTCGCAAAGCTCAGCGCCAACATGACCGGCAGCGACAGCGCCAAGGCCCAGCAGATCACCTGCCAGCCGCCGAGCTTGCGCGACAGCGCCGCACCTTCCGCATAGCCCAGCCCGCAAGCGATGATGGCTGCGAGCATCAACCCATCGCCGACCGGTGAGGCGGTCACGCCTTGCGACAGCGCGAAACCCGCGACGAGCGTGCTGCCCAGGCAGGAAAACAGCCAGAAGGCCGGGCGCGGACGGTCGCCGCCGCGCAGCACACCGAAGATCGCCGTCGCCAGCGGCAGCAGGCCGACAAAGATGATGGAATGCGCCGCCGTGACATGTTTGAGCGCCAGCGCCGTCAGCAGGGGAAAGCCGACCACGACGCCTAGCGCAACGACGACCAGCGAGACCAGATCGCCGCGATCCGGGCGCTTCTCGCGGAACAGGAACAGCACCGCGATGCCGAGCAGACCGGCGATCGCCGCACGGGCCGACGTCAGGAAGGTCGGGTCGAAATCGACCACGGCCACGCGCGTCGCCGGCAGCGAGCCGCTGAAGATCAGCACGCCGATGAAGCCGTTGAGCCAGCCGTTGAAACTCTTATCCATCATCCGCTCCGTTTGCGCTTCTGTACCGGCGCAGCGCATGGCATTGCCAGAGACAATGGGGTACAATTCCGCAAAACTGTATTGGTCGACAGGGAAGTACAGATGGACACGCCCGACCCGAAGGCGACGAATGCCGGAACGCTCGTCGAAGCCGTCATGTCGGCAATCCGGCAGCGGATCGCCGCGCGCATCCTGACGCCGGGCGCGCGCTTGCCTTCGATCCGCGCCTTCGCCGGCACGATGCAGGTGTCGAAGTCTACCGTGGTCGAGGCCTATGAGCGGCTTGCGGCGGAAGGCACGATCCGCTCGCGGCCGGGCTCCGGCTTCTTTGCTGCCGGCCCGCTTGCGCCGCTGTCGCTGGCCGAGATCGGCCCGCGGCTCGACCGCGCCGTCGACCCGCTCTGGGTCTCGCGGCAAGCGCTGGAGGCAGGCGACGATATGCTGAAACCGGGCTGCGGCTGGCTGCCGGCTTCCTGGATGCCTCAGGCCGCGTTGCGGCAAGCACTGCGCGGCGCCGCCCGAGCCGACGATGCGACGCTTGCCGACTACGGCACGCCGCTCGGCCTGCCGGCACTGCGGCAGCTGCTTGCCCGCCGCCTGTCGGCGCACGGCGTCGAGGCTTCGCCGGACCAGATCATGCTCACCGAGTCCGGGACGCAGGCGATCGACCTATTGTGCCGCTTGCTCCTCGAGCCGGGCGATGCGGTGCTGGTCGACGATCCCTGTTATTTCAACTTCCATGCGCTGCTGCGCGCGCATCGCGCCAAAGTGGTCGGTGTCGCGATGACACTCTCGGGGCCCGATATCGACCTCTTCGCGCAAGCGCTCGCCGAGCACCGGCCGCGCCTCTACATCACCAATTCCGCGCTTCACAACCCAACCGGCGCGGTGCTCTCGCCGGTTATAGCGCACCGGCTGCTCAAGCTTGCCGATCAATCGGATCTCGCCATCGTCGAGGATGACATCTTCGCCGATTTCGAGCACGCGCCGGCGCCGCGGCTGGCGGCCTTCGATGGCCTCGGCCGCGTCGTCCAGATCGGTTCCTTCTCCAAGACGCTGTCGGCTTCGGTGCGATGCGGCTTCATCGCCGCGCCCCGCGACTGGATGGAACGGCTGATTGACCTCAAGATCGCCACGACTTTCGGCGGCGGGAGGCTCTCCTCGGAACTGGTGCTGACTCTGCTGAAGGACGGCAGCTACCGCAAGCATGTCGAGCAGTTGCGCACCCGCCTGTCGCGCGCAATGGCCGAAACAGCCGGCAGGCTGAAAGCAATGGACGTTATGCCCTGGATCGACCAGGGGGCCGGCATGTTCCTGTGGTGCCGCCTGCCCGACGGCATCGACGCCGCCGATGTCGCCCGCCATGCGCTGGCGGATAATGTCGTGCTGGCGCCCGGCAACGCCTTCAGCCTGTCGCACTCCGCCGGCCGCTTCATGCGTTTCAACGTCGCCCAATGCGCCGATGAGCGCATCTTCAGGGTGCTTGAAAGGGCAATGGCCGCGTCCCGCCGCAAAGGCGCATCACCGCCCGGCAGCGGCAGAGCTTAGGCGCCTGCCCGCTTGCGGCGCTCATACATCATCACCAGCGTCTCGGCAGTCAGCGCCGGCTTCTGCTCGCCCTCGATCTCGACGGTGTTCGCGGCCTTCATCAGATATTGGCCGGGGCCGCGGTCTTCCATGGTGAGCAGCGTCGTGCGCAGCCGGATACGTGCGCCGGACTTCACCGGCGCCAGGAAGCGCACTTTGTCGAAGCCATAGTTGAAGGCGGCTTGCGTGTTTTCCGGCACGATGCCCATCTCCAGCGCCAGCGCGCCGATGATCGACAGCGTCAGATAGCCATGCGCGATCGTAGTGCGGAACGGGCTCTGCCGCTTCGCGCGCTCCGGATCGACATGTATCCACTGGTGGTCGCCCGTGCATTGGGCGAACTGGTCGATGCGCTGCTGGTCGACCGTCGTCCAGTCCGACACGCCGATCTCCTGGCCGGCCATTGTCCGCAACTGTTCAAAGGTCGGCGGCGTCCTCGGCCGATTTTCCGTCATTCCTGCTTTCCTGCTGGCTTCTGCCAATCTCCCGACCATGAACCGGCGGCTCCTGTCAATTCGCGGCGCCTCGATTTCACCCTCAGAGTTGACGGTTTTACGGCAGGCCGCGAACGCGCAGCCGCACGCGCCGATTGCTCAGCCGCCTGAACCCGATCCGGAAAACCCGAATAGGCGCCCTGGATTGCTCACTTCCCGTCGTAGCCGGCCCGGATTTCCGCCATCGCGTCCTTGATCCTGTCGCGCAGGATTTCGACCGATTCGGTGCCGGATTTCCGAACCAGGTCGGCGACCTCGCCGGCATTCTTCAACGTTGTCTCGAAGGATTTCCTGGCGAAATCCACCTGCTTCGTCATCAACTCCTGCGGATTGCCCGGAGGCTGGTAGTTGCGTGCCATCCGGGTAATTTCGCCGAGCGCCTCCTGCACCATTTCGTGCTGTCTCGACAGAATGGATGACGCGCCGGCGGCGCTTGCCCGGGCCGACTTCTCCAGAGCCTCGAGATTCCTGCGGTGGTGATCGAGGATCGCCTGGATGTCGACCTTCGGCAGCTTCAAGTCGCGGCCGAACCTGCTGAAGATGTCCAGAAAAGAGTCGGATTCCGGTTGTCTTGCCATGTCGTCGCCTCCCGATCTGCCGCTCTTACAGCGCCCACTGGGGAGAATAGTGCGCGCCCGGTCCGCGTCAATTGAGGAGAAGCAGCCGCTCCGCCGTATAGAGTGCCAAGCCGGCCAGACCGCCGATCACCATGCCGTTGAAGCGGATATATTGCAGGTCCTTGCCGATATTGATCTCGATCAGCCGCGTCAGCTGGGCCAGATCCCAGCGCTTGACCTGATCGGCGATGAATTTCGACACGCCGCTCTTCTGGCTTTCGACGAAGGAGGCGAGCGCCACAACAAAACCCTGGTTCATGTCGGCCCTGATCTGGGCATCGTCGGCCAAATGTCGTCCGACCTCGACGAACAGGTTGGCGAGGTGCTCGCGAATCGTCGAATTGGCCGCGTTGGCGTCCTGCTCGATGAACAAGCGCAGGCTTGCCCAAGTGTCGCCGGCGAGAGCCCTGACTTCCGGACGGCCCAGGAAATCGCGCTTCAGCTTTTCGGCGCGCCTTGCATATTGCTTCGAGGTCCTGAGCCGCTCGACGAAGCGAAGTACGAAACGGTCGAACTCGGCGCGCCCCGGATGATCGGGATCGGCCCGCACCTCCTCCAGCAGCAACCCGGCGGAAGCGACAATCTTCTTGAGCAGATAGGCGTCGGCGCGAAACAGGTTGAACAGCGACGGCAGTTCCTCACGGATCTTTTCGCGCATCGTCGCCAGCGCCTTCTCGTCGTTCAGGAAGCGCCCGACCACCCTGGTGAACTCGTCGAACAGTTTCTGGTGGCGCCGGTCGTCGGTGAGCGCCGACAACAGCTCCGCGGCTAAAGGCGCCAGCGGCACTTTTTCGATCTGCTCCAGCAAGCGGCTGGTGACGAAGTCGCGCAGCCCGGACTGCTCCACGGCGGTCAGCGTCTGCGGCACCAGGCGGGCGACGAATCGCGACAGGTCGGCGGCGCGTTCGGCGTCGGCCAGCCAGTCGGCGACGAGGGCGGCAAAGTCGACCTCGGCGAGCTTTTCCCGCACGGGCTCCGGCGCAAGGAAATTGGCCTCGATGAACCGGCCGAGATTGTCGGCGATGCGGTGCTGGTTCTCAGGAATGATGGCCGTGTGCGGGATCGGCAGGCCGAGCGGGCGCCTGAACAACGCCACGACCGCATACCAGTCGGCCAGCCCGCCAATGATCGCCGCCTCGGCGAACGCGGCAACAAAGCCGAGCCACGGATGGGTGATCTCTAAAGACTTGGCGAGCGCGAAGACAAGGATGCACAGGCCAAGCGCTGCGGCGGCGACGAACTTGGTCCGCCGCAATGCCGAGAGCTTTGCCTGCGCATCGGCGTCGAATCGAACCGGCGCGAGGGCCTGAGCTGATTGTGACATGGAAAGGCCTTCCCTATTGCACCCGGACTTATCTAGGGCCTGCGCCGGGGAAACGCTCGCTCAAAGCGCATTGCGGCGCGATGCGGCGGACACGCACAAAAAGTTGATAAGTTTATTCAGCTATGTAGCGGTCCAGTCTGGAATTGTTCCAAACTATGGGCCATATTCGGCCCAAGCTCATTTCGCGAGGATACCATGCGGCTCACGCGCCAGACGAACTATGCGATGCGCATACTGATGTATTGCGCCGCGAACAGCGACCGCCTGAGCCGCATCCCCGAGATCGCCACCGCCTATTCGGTTTCGGAGCTGTTTTTGTTCAAGATCCTGCAGCCGCTGGTCGAGGCCGGCCTGGTCGAGACGGTGCGCGGCCGCAATGGCGGCGTCAGGCTCGGCCGCCCGGCGGAGCAGATCAGCCTGTTCGACGTCGTGCGCGTCACCGAAGAGAGCTTCGCCATGGCCGAGTGCTTCGAGAACGACGCCGCCGAATGCCCGCTGGTCGACAGCTGCGCCTTGAATTCGGCACTGCGCGAAGCGCTCAATGCCTTCTTCGCCGTGCTCTCCCGCTACACGATCGCCGACCTCGTCGCCGCGCGCCCGAATGTGCGCCACCTGCTTGGCATCGATCTCCTGGAGCAGCGCGCCCCGGCTGCCTAAGCTGCCGATTGCGGCAACACGAACGGAACGCTTCCAGCAGGCAGTGCGCCGACCTTGAGCCGGCAGTCGAACACCTTTTCGATCAGCTCGTCATTGAGCACCTCTTGCGGTGAGCCGGCGGCAGCCAGTTGGCCACGAGAGAGCACGAAAATCCGGTCGGCATACATGGCCGTCAGATTGAGGTCGTGCAGGATCGCCACCACGCCGCCGCCGCGCCGCGCGAAATCGCGCGCAATATTCATGATGATCAGTTGGTGCTTGACGTCGAGGCTGGAGACAGGCTCGTCGAGGAAAAGGTAGCGCGGCTTGCCCTCGAGCACCGGCGCCCAGACCTGGCAGAGCACACGGGCAAGCTGGACGCGCTGCTGCTCGCCGCCTGAAAGCTCCTGGTAGAAGCGGCAGGCAAAGCCGTCGAGATCGACACGCGCCAGCGCCCGCTCGGGCAAGCGCGCATCCTCGCCGGGCAGCACCCCGGAACGCCCGCCGATCAGGCCGAGACGAACGATCTCTAGCACCGTGAAGGGAAAGGACAGCGTGGTGGACTGCGGCAGCACGGCGCGATGCGTCGCTGCCTCCACCGGCTTCATGGAAACCAGGTCTCGGCCATTGAGGATGACAGTGCCGGTATAGGAGAGCTCGCCCGTCAGCGCCTTGAGCAGCGTCGTCTTGCCCGAGCCATTGGGCCCGACGATTGCCGTTACCTCGCCCGGCCGCGCCGTGAAATCGACATGCGAGACGATGCGCCTGGAGCCGATCGCTACGGAGATGTCCCGGGCTTCGATCATCGGCTGCTCACAGATCAATGACGCCGCGCTTGCGCAGCAGGATCCACAGGAAGAACGGCGCGCCGGCCACTGCCGTGACGATGCCGATCGGCAGTTCGGCCGGAGCGACGATGGTGCGGGCGACCGCGTCGGCAAGCAGAAGCAGCGAGGCGCCGAGCAAGGCCGAGGCCGGCAACAGGTAGCGGTTTTCCGGACCGATGGCGAGGCGCAACAGATGCGGCACGACGATGCCGATGAAGCCGATGCCTCCGCTGACGGCGACCGACGCACCGACCGCCGCCGACACGCCGACGATGGCCGTGTATTTCAGCCGCTGGACCGGAATGCCGAGATGGCCGGCGGTCGCCTCGCCGAGCGCCAGCGCATCGAGGCCGCGCGACAGAAACGGCATCGTCGCCAGTGCCAGCAAGATCACCGGTCCGACCGTGCCGATTTTCGGCCAAGTGGCGCCGCCAAGCGAGCCGAGCTGCCAGAAGGTGAGGTCGCGCAATTGCCTGTCGTCGGCCACGAAGACCAGTATGCCGGTGAGCGCCATGGCAAGGGCGGCGATCGCCAGGCCGGCGAGCAGCATCGTGGCGACTGACGTCCGGCCGTGGCGCGTCGCAATGGCATAGAGCAGCAGCGTCACCGCCAGGCCGCCGAGGAAGGCTGCCAGCGGCAGGCCGAGCGTGCCAAGGGCGAGCGTGACAGGCGCAAGCCAGGTTGTGCCGAGCACGATGATTGCCACCGCGCCAAGGCTCGAGCCGGACGAGACGCCGATCAGGCCGGGATCGGCGAGCGGGTTGCGGAACAGTCCTTGCATCACCGCGCCGGAGACGGCGAGCGCGGCGCCGATCAGCACGCCGAGCAGCACGCGCGGCATGCGGATGTCATAGACGATCAGCCGGTCGCGCGCGGCGAGCGCCGTATCGGCCGGCACGCCTCCGGTCAGCCAGTCGCGGATGACGCGAACGGCGGACGCGTCCGAAGCGCCCGAGGTCAGCGACAGGAATATGGACAGCGCAAGCGCGACAGACAAAAGCAGGATGACGATCCTTGCCCGCGCCGAGCGGTCGCCATCGGATGCCCTCACCCTGCCCGCCGGCCCCGCAATCGACTGTTCGGCCATCACCGCTCAGTCCGTGACCTGATTGCCGTAAAGCGAGACGGCGAGGTCGTGGATGGCCGCGGCCGTGCGCGGCCCGAAGCCCAGCAGGTAGCCGCTATCCATGCTGATCAGCTTGCGAGCAGCTCCCGCGGGCGTCGAGGTGATCGATGGATTGGCCAACAGCTCATCTTCCGAGATCGGCGGACCGGCGTTTTTCATGGTCAGGATCACATCCGGCCTTGCGGTGACGATCGCCTCGTCGGACAGCTGCTTGTAGCCCGAAAAACCCTCGACCGCGTTGACGGCGCCGGCAAGCCTGATGATGCCGTCGCCGGCCGTATCGCTGCCCGCGGCCAGGATCTTGCCGCCCTGCATCGACAGCACGAACAGCACGCGCTTGCGCTCCTTGATCGCGGCCGTCTGCTTTTCGGCCGACTTCAGCTTCGCGTCCGTCTCCGCAGCGAGCTGCTCCGCCTTAGCCTCGACCCCCAGCGCCCTCCCGACGGTGCGGATCTTTTCGAGGATGCCTTCATGGCTGTAGCGCTCCGGCACCTCGATAAAGGGCACGCTCGATTTCTTCAACACGTCGACGGTTTCCTTCGGGCCGCTCCCATGCAGGGCTAGAATGCCCGATGGATTGACCGACAGAACGCCCTCCGGCGACAGCGCGCGCATATAGCCCACATCGGGCAATTTCTGCGCGGCTTGCGGGAAAGAGCTGGTCGAATCACGGGCGACGAGGTGGCCTTCCTCGCCGAGCGCATAGACGATCTCGGTGATCGAGCCGCCGATGGAGGCAATCCGCGAGGTGTCGGAGAAGACGGCCCTACCTTCATCGGCTCCGGCAGGCATAGCGGCGGCGGCAAGCAGAACGGCGACCAGCAGCGCAAGCCCAGAGCGGAAACGGTGAACGACACGCATCGAGTCTCGCCTCATGCAGCGGTCGGGCTGGGGATGCGGGGCAGGTTCTCGGCCAGGAAGCGCCAGTCGTCGCGCTCGCCCTCGCCTTCATGGCGCTTGCCGAAGAACTGGATGATCATGCCCCCCTTGGCGCTGTAAGCCTCGAGCGAGGTGACATGGCCATCCTTGGTCGGCTTGCGCACCGCCCAGACTTCATGGATGTGATCGGTCCTCAGATGCAGGTGGAAGGTCTCGTCGAGCACGTTAATCCATGGTCCCATCGGCTTGACCGACTTGATCGGGCCGGAATGGATCTGGATGCAGCCGCGGTTGCCGACGAAGCACATGATCGGCATCTCGCCTTCCGCCGCGTGGTGAAACATGGCGCTGACGGCATCATTGTCGAGCAGCCATGCATAGTCCTGGCCGACCATGCGCACCGCCTCACGGCGGCTGAGCTTCAGGGTCTTCAGCATGCCGAAGAACTGATGCACGTCGGTCATCCGGCTCCAGCGGTCGCGGAGGTCGTCGATGCTGGCTACCAAGGCTTGCACCTCCACTTCGTCCTCCGGCGCGCTTGAGGCGATTGCGATCGTCGGCTCCTGGTTCGACGATTCAAGGCTCGCCATCAGCTTCTGGTAAGCATAGAGGTTCGAGGCTGCCCGCAGATGCACCTTGTGAACGGCCTCGCCGGCCGCATCGAAGAACTGCAGGCTGCGGCGGATCTCGCCCCCGTCGCGTTTCTCGACGGCAAAGCCATGTGCCCACACTTTCGGGAAGATGCGCAGGTCGATGTTCTCGCCGAGCACCATGGCGTTGTGATTGCCAGTGACGACCTTGTCGTAGACGCCGATCTTTTCGTGCACGGCGCTTTCGTTGCGGGTCAGCGCCATCACTTCGCCGACCGCTTCGAGGCCGCTCAGCAAGTCATTGACGCGCGGCTCGACGCGCACGGCGCCATGGCCGCAATGTGCCGCGACCAGCTCTGCTTCCGAAATGCCGAGTTGGGCCGCCAAATCGCGCTCGCGCATCTTCGGATTGTCTTCCCGCGAACCCCGGATCTCGTCCGGCGACGGCTTCACGCGTTGGTCCATATCGTCCACCTGCCCACTTTTTGTCTGCCCTGTTCGTCTGCCGATCGTGCTTACTTGTTGAGGATCAGCTTGCCCTGGCGGGTGATCTTCAGACGGTAGAGAGCACCATGATGTTCGATGCCGATCTCATGCTCGCCCTGGAACAGCGCGTTGCTGGAGAGCGTGCGCACTGACATCGCCACGCGGTCAAAACGCGCGGGCACGTCGTCGGAGCGGCGGCCGCGGTAGCGAAAGTCGCTTGGGTCATGGCTGTTCATCTCATTCGGTCCCTTTTTCCTGTGCCGGCCACCGGGCCGGTCGCCTCGTCAAATGCCGATTAAATTCTTGACTCGATTTCTCATGTTTAATAGTCGTGCATTACCGGACTAAATGAGTCAACATTTAAGACGCCGGACGCGATCAAAAATGCGAGCGAGCCCCGCGCCAGCCAGCATCGAGCCTGAGAATCTGGAGTTGGGGCATGGGGTTGGTGAATTGGGGACGGCCGACAGATCGGCCGATGGCGAAGGAAATGGCGGCCTTGCTGGCTGGCGCGGCGGCAATCGCGCTCTGTATGCCGGCGGCCAAAGCGCAACAGGCCACCCAGCCGGCGGCTGACCAGCAGAGCGACCAGACAAAGAAGACTGACCAGAAAAGTGCAGGCGACTCGACGCTGCTCGACAAGATCCTCGTCATCAGCCGCACCGGCGAGACGGCGATCCAGTCGCTGGCCTCGGCCAGCCATGTCGACAAGGAACAGCTTGAGCGCCGCATGGCGACGACGCCGAACGAGATGCTGCTTGGCGTGCCGGGAGTTGCAGTGCAGGCCGACGCGCGACGCGTCAGCTCCAGCATCAACATCCGCGGCCTGCAGGATTTCGGCCGCGTGGCGGTGATCGTCGACGGCGCCAGGCAGGATTTCCAGCGCTCCGACCACGGCACGCAGTCGACCTTCTATGTCGATCCCGAGCTCATCAAATCCGTCGACGTGATCCGCGGCCCGGTCGCCAACACCTATGGCTCCGGCGCCATCGGCGGAGTGGTGTTCTTCGAAACCAAGGACGCCGGAGATTTCCTCAAGCCGGAGGAAAGCTGGGCGGCTTCCGCCACCGGTCGCTATGAAACGAATGGCAAGGGCTGGACCACGAGCGCTAGCGGCGCCTATCGCTTCAACGAGAACTGGGACGTTTTGGGTAACATCGTCTACCGCGACTACGGCGACTACAAGAACGGTGGCGGCGAGACCGTTGCCGGCACCGGCTTCGACGTGCTGAGCGGCCTGCTCATGACCACCATTCGCCCGACCGAGAACAGCGAGTTGAAGCTCGGCTGGGTCGGCTCGAAGGACGGGTGGACAGAGACCAGTGGCGGCATTCCGGCCAACGATGTCGACCTGAAATCGAATACCTTCACCGCCCGCTACAACATCACCGACGATGCCAAAAGCTGGCTCGATCTCCACATCAACGCCTCTTACAACAAGACGCTTCTCGATCTGACGACGCTCGTCCCGCAGAACCGTTTCGATCCGACGACCGGCCTGCCCGTGGTGCTGCCCGCCGGGTCGCTCTCGACTTTCGATGTCGGGACGACCGGCATCGACATATGGAACACGTCGCGATTCGAGACCGCCGGCATTGCGCATGAGTTGACTTACGGCGGTGACTGGGTCGGCGACGACGTCGAAACCGGGGGCACAGCCGGCGGCGACAGCTTCTACACGCCGTCAGGTAAGCGCAACGTCTCCGGCGCCTATGTCCAGGACAAGCTGACCTGGGAATGGCTGGAGGTCATCACCGGCCTGCGCTACGACAGGTACAGCCTGAAGGACTCCGAGCACGAGACATCAGGCGACCGGCTGTCGCCGCGCATCACCGTCGGCGTATCGCCCTTCGAAAGCGCTGACCTCGCCGGCCTGCAGTTTTACGGCACCTATGCGGAAGGCTACCGCTCACCCTCGCTGACGGAGACGCTGATCAGCGGTAACCATCCGGCCGGCGTCACCTTCCCCTTCCTGCCCAATCCAAATCTCAAGCCTGAGACCGGCAAGACCGTCGAGTTCGGCGTCAACTACAAGCAGAACAACATTTTCGAAGGCGGCGACGCTCTGCGGCTCAAGGCCGCCTATTTCAACAACAATGTCGAAGACTATATCGACGGCGTCACGCTGTCGGCCTTCGACCCGACCAGCGGCTGCCCGTTCGGCCCCGGCATCCCGATCTGCTTCCAGTACCAGAACTTCGCCAAGGCCAAGATCAACGGTTTTGAACTGGAAAGCGTCTATGACGCCGGCTGGGGCTATGCGGGCTTCTCGGCCTCGGTCATCAACGGCCACACCATCTCGTATGAGGGCGAGCGGGCCGACCTTGCCACCATTCCCTCCTCGCAGGTGACGGCGCATCTCGGCCTTCGCTTCCTCGAGGACAGGCTCACCGTCGGCGGTGAAGTGCAATATAACGGCAAGCCCAAGGGCAATCCGGTGGCCAAGGACTATACGCTGGTCAATGCCTTTGCCAGTTACCAGGCGACCGACAACCTCAAGCTCGACGTCCGCGCCGACAATCTGTTCGATGTCAAATACACCAATCCGCTCAACGCAAGCACGACTGCCGTCCTCTACGAACCGGGCATCACGCTGAAGCTTGCGGCAACCATGCGCTTTGGAGGCTGAGAACCATGAACTTGACGACATCGCTCCGTCTCTTGACCTCGGCGCTGGCGATGTCGCTCGGCCCGGTGCCGGCGCGCGGCCAGTCCGCGCCAGCGCCGGCCCTTAATCTCGAACTCAACGCCGTGCAGCCTTCGGACAAGGGCTGCCGGCTGACCTTCGTCGTCAACAACGCGCTCGGCGCCGACCTGTCGAAGTCCGCTTTCGAAATCGCGCTGTTCAATGAGTCCGGCGTTGTCGACCGCCTCACCGTGCTCGATTTCAAGGACCTGCCGGTCGGCAAGACGAAAGTCACGCGCTTCGATCTCGCGGGCGCCGACTGCGGCAAGCTCGGCCGCGTGCTGATCAACAGCGCGACGGAATGCGCTGGAACCGGCGTCGAGCCGACGGCCTGCATGCGCGACCTGAAGACCTCGACTAAAACCGCCATCGCCTTCGGCGTATAGAGGTGGGGATTGCATCCGGCCCGCCAGGAGACGCCATGGCGTGGGCCATGGGCGGCAACCGATCTTGATTTGACAATTTCTTATCGCGTACGGGCAGGTCTCGGCGCGAGACATGCAGGACATCAATCACTCCTCCGATGCAGGCAGCGAACCGGCGATCACGCCGGCCGAGCCGCTCATGCAGCCGCGGCACTCGGCCGGGCATCGCAAATGGCCGGTGGCGATCATCGCTTCCGGCCTGCTCCATGGCGCTGCGGCGGCCGCGTTCCTGTTCGCGCCTGCCGGGATATTCGACTCCATGGACGCGATTCGGGTCGAGGGCACAGATCAGTCCGGCGCCAACGTCACCGGCAGCGCCCTGGACGACCAGTCGTCCGGCGCCGTGGATGTCACCTTGGTGCCCGATCCGCAGCCGGTGAAACGCCAGGCCGCGCAGCCCGCACCGCCGGTCGAAGCGCAGGAACCAGCAAGCGAACCCTCGACGCCTCAGCTTCCGCCGCAAGCCGTCAAGGAAGCCGCTTCCGCGCCGGATATCGTGGCGGCCACCAGCCCACGCCAGGATGACCAGACTGTCCCCGACGACAGCAAACCTACGCCCGCGACCGAACTGCAAAGCGCTGAAGCGCCCCTTGCCGAGCCTCAACAGCCACCGGTCCCCAGTGCGACATCGAGCGCCCCAGCCCCATCGGCAGCGGCAGACCAGACCAATGCAACCGGCGGCACGGCGGATGGCGATACACGCGACGCGCCTGTTGCCGCCAGCAAGGGCAAGAAACAGGCCGCTGCCGGCAATGCCCTGGAATCCCACTACAGCGGTGAAATCCAGAAGAAACTTGCGCGCGCCAACCGTCGCGTTTCGAAATCGATCCAGGCCAAGGCTCGCAACAACGCCAGGGTGGTTTTCGTCGTCGCGGCCGACGGCAGCGTCAGCGACCTGCAGCTCACTGAAAGTTCAGGGTCCGCCGAGCTCGATCAGTTCGCTTTGACGCTGGTGCGCAAGCAAGCCCCGTTCCCTCCCATTCCACCCGAGACCGGAAAATCAAGTTGGGTGTTCAAGGCGCGGATCGGCCCTTTTTAAAGCCTCCGCGATTTCATCGCCTGGACGAAGTCGGAGAACTTCCGCGCCGCCCATCGCAACGCCGGCACCGCCAAGGTGCATTATCTTGGCCACCCCCAGTTCGAAGGGTTTTCGGTCGTCGAGGGCGCCTGACCGCCGCTAACGCGGCGGCCTTCCCGCACCTGATTAGGCCGCAGCAAGCAGGCTGGCATTGCCGCCGGCCGCCGTCGTGTCAACGCAGACCGCGCGCTCATGCGCATAAGCCGCCGGATTAAGCACCTCGCTGATCAGCGGCACGATCGGCCCGGCGCGCTCGGCAACCACCTTGCGCACGATGCGCGCCGCTTCCGGCGTGCCGGAGAAGGCAACCACGTCGACGCGCAGCGAGCGCGCTTCGACCGGGTCCGGCCGACCGTCGATCGCCGCCAGTGGCAGGCCCTTGCCGGTCAGCGCCGACAGCGCCGCCGGCGCGCCTGGCGCCACTGCCAGAACGGCATTGCCGGCGGCTAAAGCCTGGATTGTCTGCGCAAGCAGCGTCTCGGCATCCGGCCCGAGGCAGAGCACCCGTCCGCGCGGCGCCAGCGACAGCGTGTTGGCCTCGCCGGTCGGGCCCGGCAGGTCGACCTGCCCGAAATCGAGGCCCGCTGCGGCGGCGATGGCCGCAGCCCCCTTGCCGCGCAGATGTTTTCTCAGAATCGCCACGCGATCGGGTCGCGTCGACCAACCGCCAAGCGTCGGGTCCGGCAGATTGTCCGCGAGTTCCGTCGCCGTCACCTTGTGGCCGTCGCCGACTTCCGTTCCGGCTTGCGGGCCCTTGCGGAAGCGGCGCAGATAATGTGGCCCGCCGGCCTTCGGCCCGGTGCCGGACAGACCCTCGCCGCCGAAGGGCTGCGAGCCGACGACGGCGCCGATCTGGTTTCGGTTGACATAGATGTTGCCGGCATGGATGCCGTCGACGAAATGCTGGACGCGGCCCTCGATGCGGGTGTGCAGGCCGAAGGTCAGGCCGTAGCCCTTGCGGTTGATGCCGGCAATCACCGAGTCGATGTCGTCGGCGTCGAAGGTGGCGACATGCAGCACCGGACCGAACACTTCGCGCTCCATCTCCTCGATGCCTTTGACCCGAAAGACATGCGGCGCGACGAAGCGGCCGGCAGCCGGCGCTTCGAGCTTGGCGATGAGGCGCCCCTCCAGCCCCTTTTTCTTGCAGTAGTCGCCGATCGAGGCCTGCGCCTCATCGTCGATGACCGGGCCGACATCGGTCGAGATCAGCCACGGATCGCCGACATTGAGGGCTTCCATCGCGCCCTTCAGCATGGCCAGCATCTTCTTCTCGACATCCTTCTGCACGTAGAGCACGCGCAGCGCCGAGCAGCGCTGCCCGGCGCTCTGGAAGGCGGAGGCGAGGATGTCGCGCACCGCCTGCTCGGGAAGCGCCGTGGAATCGACGATCATGGCGTTCAGCCCACCCGTCTCGGCAATCAGCATGGCATCGGGCGCCGCCGTTTCGGCCAGCTGTTTTTCGATCAGCTTGGCGACCTCGGTCGAGCCAGTAAAGCAGACACCTGCGATGCGCGGGTCGGCGGTGAGCGGCGCTCCGACCGACGCACCGTCACCCGGCAGGAGCTGGATGATATCCTCCGGCACGCCGGCCTCGCGCAGCATCTCGACGGCGCGGAAGGCGATCAGCGGCGTCTGCTCGGCGGGCTTCGCGATCACCGAATTGCCGGTGACGAGCGCCGCCGCGATCTGGCCGGTGAAGATGGCCAGCGGGAAATTCCACGGCGAGATGCAGACGATCGCGCCACGGGCTTCAGTGCCCGCTTCGGCATTCGCCGCCTCGGCCGCATAGTAACGCAGGAAATCGACCGCCTCGCGCACTTCGGCGATGCCGTCGGCCAACGACTTGCCGGCCTCTCGAGTGGCCAAAGCGAAGAACTCGGCGGCATTGGCCTCGTAGAGGTCGGCGGCGCGGTTGAGGATCGCTGCGCGCTCGGCAACCGGGCGTTTTGCCCAGGCCGGCTGCGCCTCCACAGCGATGCGAACGGCCGTCGCGACCTGCTTGGCCGCCGCCTCATGCACTGTGCCGACGACCTCATCGGGCTTGGCCGGGTTGACGATCTGGCGCGGCTTGCCGTAGCCGGCGGCGCGCGTGATCGGCTTGGCATGCCAGCGATCCGCTCCCGCGAATTCCGCCCGCGCCCTGTCGATGGCTGCAAGAGTCACCGCATCACTGATGTCGAACCCTTTTGAATTGCGCCGGTGGGCGCCGAAGATCGCGGCGGGCCGCGCGATCGCCGGATTGGCGGCGGGGCCTTGTTTCTCTACAGCCTCCAGCGGGTCGCGGGCGATTTCTTCCGGCTCGACCTCCTCGTCGGTCAACTGGTGGACGAAAGAGGAGTTGGCGCCGTTTTCCAAGAGCCGCCGCACCAGATAGGCGAGCAGGTCGGAATGCGCACCGACCGGCGCGTAGATGCGGCAGCGCGTCCTTTCGGCCTTGCGCACCGTCTCGTGCAGCGATTCGCCCATACCGTGCAGACGCTGGAATTCGAAGGAGTCGCGATCCTTCGCCATCGACAGGATGGCAGCCACCGTGTGCGCGTTGTGGCTGGCGAATTGCGGATAGATGCGGTCGGTCATCGACAGCAGTTTTCGCGCGCAGGCCAGATACGAGACGTCGGTGTTGGTCTTGCGGGTGAAGACCGGATAGCCGGCAAGCCCAAGCGTCTGTGCCCGCTTGATCTCGGTGTCCCAATAGGCGCCCTTCACCAGCCGCACCATGATCTTGCGGTCGTATTTTTTGGCAAGCGCATAGAGCCAGTCGATGACGAAGGCCGCGCGCGGGCCATAGGCCTGGACGACGACGCCGAAACCATCCCAGCCGGCAAGCTCCGGTTCGGCGAGCACGCGTTCGATGACGTCGAGCGACAAATCGAGCCGGTCGGCCTCTTCGGCATCGATGTTGAGGCCCATGCGCGAATGCCGCGCGGCAAGCGCCAGCGACAACAACCGCTCGGCCATTACCGGCAGCATCTTCTCCTTCTGCGCCACCTCATAGCGTGGATGCAGTGCCGAAAGCTTGACCGAAATGCCGTGGTTGTAGCGAATGTCCGGGCCATTGGACCCCGCGTCGAGCGAGGAAATCGCATCCGCATAGGCGCGGTGATAGCGCAACGCATCAGCCTCGGTGCGGGCCGCCTCACCCAGCATGTCGAAGGAATAGAGATAGCCCTTCTGCGTCATCGGACGGCCGCGCTTGACCGCCTCGGCGATGGTGCGGCCGAGCACGAACTGCTCGCCCATTTCGCGCATCGCCGCCGCCACGGCCTTGCGGATGACCGGCTCGCCGAGCCTGCGCACCATGGCGCGCAGCGTGCCTTCGATGCCGCCCTCGCCTTCATCGAGCACGCGGCCGGTCAGCATCAGCGCCCAGGTCGAGGCGTTGACGAAAATGGAACTCGAGCTGCCCGAATGCGCCGACCAGTCGTGCGGCGCGATCTTGTCGGCGATGAGATCGTCCATCGTCTCGGCATCGGGAACGCGCAGCAGCGCCTCGGCGAGACACATCAGCGCCACGCCTTCCTTGGTCGACAGGCCATAGGCCGAAAGAAAGACCTCCATCAGCCGAGGGTCGGTCGAGCCGCGCACCGCGCGCACCAGATCGGCCGCACGCGCCGAGATCGCCTTGCGCTCTTCCGCCGAAAGCCCGGCAGCCGCGGACAGTCGCCTCACCGCCTCGTCTTCGTCGGGCAAATAGTTGGCGCGGATCTGCTGGCGGATGGCATCGAGCGGCATGTCGGATCCATGAGAGCAAGCGTTAGCGAGCAGGTCTGGCGGTCGCCGGACCGATTGGCGCAAGCTAGCACAGCTGGGAGCCCAGGTCGGTCCAAAGAAATCGACGAGACAGTCCATTCGAACTATCGTATAGGCTTAGCTCCCGCCATTTTGACCGGAAGACCGATGAGCGAAGACCAATTGGACCGCATTGACCGCAACATCCTGGCCGCGCTCGGGCGCGACGGCCGGCTTTCAATGTCCGAGCTGGCTTTGAAGGTCGGGCTGTCGAAGACCCCGGTGCAGGCCCGTGTGAAGCGTCTTGAGAAGGAGGGCTACATCAGAGGCTATCGCGCGATTATCGACCGGGAGCGCATGGGCGAAGGACATGTCGCCTTCGTCCAGGTGAAGCTGTCGGATACGCGCTCGGCGGCGCTCGACGCGTTCAACCGCGCGGTGCAGGGCGTGCCGGAGATCGAGCAGTGCCATATGATGGCGTCGAGCTTCGACTATCTCCTGAAGGTCCGCACCACCGATATCGCCGCCTACCGCCGCGTGCTCGGCGAGCGCATTTCGGCCCTTCCCCACGTGGCACAGACTTCCACCTTCGTGGCGATGGAAACGGTGAAGGATCGCTAGCGCAGTTCCAGGAAAAGTGCGCAGCCGTTTTCCGTCCGGAATTGCACAAAATTAAGACTCTACTCCGACAGAGTCTTCAGAAACGCCACCAGAGCGGCGCGCTCGCGATCGGAGAGCTCGAGCGGGTGGATCTCCGAAACGCCTTCAACGCTGGACGCCGCTTTCGAATAATGCGCCACCACCTCGTCGAGGGTCGAGAACTGCCCGGCATGCATGTAGGGCGCACGCGTAGCTGCCCCCCTGAGCGACGGCGTCTTGTAGGCGCGCACGAGTTGCTGCCCGTCCTTCACCATGAAGCGCAATTCGCGGCAGGCGCTTTCATCGCCGTCGCGGAACTTGCCGAAGCAGTTGAACGGGTCCGCCTGCACTTGAGCCACGGCATCGACCCGGCCGCGGTCGGGCGGCAGATCCTTGACCGGCGGCACGCCGGTGTTGTGGAACGAATTGTCGGTGAAGCGCGGCCCGTTATGGCAGGTCACGCAATTGGCCTTGCCGATGAACAGCTTCAGCCCGAGGATCTCTTCCGGCGAGAAGGCAGCATCGCCTTGCGGCTTGGTGCCGGTCGCGAGGTCGATCGCGAAGCGGTCGAAACGCGTCTGCCCAGGTTCGATCGAGCGCTCGAAGGCCGCGATTGCCTTGCCGATATTGGCAAAGACGCGGTTGACGTCTTCGGCCTGCCTGGCGGGCATGGCGTTCCATGCCGCCTTTTCGGCCTCGGTGCCGAGCGGGCTGGCATTGGCCGGCACGGTGGAAAGATCGGGCAGCCGCCCGAAAATGCGCTCATAGCGCTCGCCGAACCGCTCCTTGATGTAATGCGCGAAGGCCGCGCGGTTGCCGGCCTGCTCCAGCGGGTTTTCGAGCGGCGTCAGCGCTTGCGCCCACAAACTGTCGCGGCGTCCGTCCCAGAAGAACCAAGGATCGCGCGCCACGCCGGCCAGCGGCATGGTTCGGCGATTGGTGTGGCCGACGCCGACCGCCCGCGGCAGGTCGTCCTGGAACTGACGGTCGATCTTGTGGCAGGTCGAGCAGGACACGGTGCCGCCGCGGCTCATACCGACATCGAAGAACAGCGTCGATCCGAGCGCCGCAGCGGCCGGCACATCGGCATACTGGTTCGTCGTGTCCGCTTTGAGAGCCGGCAGCGTGTTCAACGCCAGCGAGGCGATGGTCTTCTTCTCGGCGTCGCTGAGCTCGGGCTCGCCGCAACCGCCAAGCCAAGCGAGCGCAGCCAGAGCGGACAGGCTTGCCAGGCGGAGAAGACGCTTCATCGGCCGCTCACAACACGATGTTGAAGACGACGGAATCGGAACCCGCCGCCGCGGAGATCGCGAAGCGCAATTGCCACCAGCCGCTCATGGTGAATTTCACGCCGTCGATGCGGTAGCGTCCCGCCCCCATATAGTCGGTCGCCTGCGGGCTGGTCGGCAGGCCGTGATTGTGCTGCGGCATGCCGCCGGAAACGGTGATCGCGGCGCCCTCCACCGGAGCGCCGGCGGAGGTCTTCAGTGTCAGCAGCCAGGATTGCAGCTCGCCCTGCCGGATGACGCCGCGCTCCGGCTCGAAGCTCGCAACGAACAGGCCGCTCGCCGTCTTTTTCGAACGCGACGTATCGGGGCCCGGTGCCGAATGCGGCGCCGTCAGGTAGACGACAGTCAGAATGCCGACCAGCAGGGCAGCAAGACCGAGACCCGCAAGAATGTAACGCCATATCGATGCCAAACCGGCTCCTCTTCGGCTGATAACGTCACGGGCTGCGCGCAGCATCCCTCCCGCCTGTGGGAAATCGCTTCTGGCGCAAAAATCGGCCTGCGCCAAGCATGGCGCTGCCGGCTGCAAAAAGCTACAGCACCAAAGCTTTAGGAGGACAAGTCATATGGAAGCCAATGGTGTCGCGTCGATCGGCGAATGCATGCTCGAACTGTCGGGCCAGGCAGGACCGAACTGGCGTATGGGCTTTGCCGGCGACACCTTCAATACGCTATGGGCGCTGCATGCGCTCAGCCCCGGCCGGCCCGCGACCTATGTCTCGGCCTTCGGCGACGACCCTTTTTCCCGCGATCAGATCGCGTTCTTAGCCCAGAACGGCATCGGTATCGGCAGCAGCCCGGTCATTGCCGGCGCAAGACCGGGCCTTTACGCCATCACGCTCACTGGAGCCGAGCGCGCCTTCACTTACTGGCGAAGCGATGCTGCCGCGCGCCAGCTTGCCTCCGATGCAGCGGCACTGGCGAAAAGTCTTGAAAACCAGGCGCTTGTCTATTTTTCCGGAATCACTTTGGCAATTCTGGATGATGCCGCGCGCAAAACCCTGCTTTCGGCCGTCGCGACAGCACGCGCGGCGGGTTCGCTGGTCGCCTTTGACCCGAATTACCGTCCCAGGCTGTGGCCGAGCCGTGAAACCGCGCAGGCTGCGATCTTGGAAGCGCTCGCCGTCGCGGATATCGCATTGCCCACTTTTCCGGATGAGCAGATGCTGTTTGGCGATGAGGCGCCGGAAACAACTGCCAGGCGTCTCGGAGGAGTGGTCGGCGAGGTTGTCGTCAAGAACGGCGAGCAGCCGGCATTGATTGCCATGGACGGCGCCTCGGAAACAATCGAGGCAGTGCATGTCGCCTCGCCTGTCGATACAACCGGCGCCGGCGATTCCTTCAACGGCGGCTATCTCGCCGCCCGGCTTGCCGGTCACGCCCCAGTCGACGCGGTTCGGCGCGCGCATCGGGTGGCTGCGGCCGTCGTACAGGTGCGCGGCGCGCTCGCGCCGTTCGAGATTCTAAGAACAGCCTTTGGGATCTAGCTAGGGAGCCGGAACCTGTATTCCGTCACCTGATGGTAGATCTGGCCCGGCCAAAGCGTGGCCTGTGGGAAATAGGGCCGGTTCGGCGCGTCGGGCCAGGTCTGAGCTTCGAGGCAGAGGCCTGAAAAGGCTTTGTAGCCGCGCCCGTCCAGCCCAGGGGAGGACGGCGCGACATACTGGCCGATATAGAGCTGCAGGCCGGGCTCGGTGGTCCAGACTTCCATTTCGACGCCGGAACTGGCGCCCTGCACCCAGGCTGCCTGGTGCAGCGGTCCACGGCTGGAGGCGAGGCAGTAATTCAGATCGTAGGGAAGCTGCTCGCCTTCCGATTCCATGCGCAGCGGCCGCGCCTGGCGGAAGTCATAGGGCGTGCCGTCGACGGGCTTCACCGCGCCGGTCGGGATCATCTCTGCGTCGACGGGCGTATAAGCGCCGGCATTGAGCATCAGCCGGTGGTCGAGAGTGTCGCCCGCGCCCCCGTCGTCGAGATTGAAGTAGGAGTGCTGCGCAAGATTACAGAGCGTCGGCTCCTCGCATGTGGCGGTCAGTTCCATGCTGAGCGTGCCGGGGATCTTCAGCCGATAGGTGCAGGTGACGTCCAGCGCGCCTGGAAAGCCCATCGTGCCGTCGGGATCGTGCAGTGTCAGCGTCACGAAATCGCGCCCGTGCAGCGAGACCGACCATGGCCGGTGGAAATAGCCCTGCGAGCCGCCATGCAGCGTGTGTTTCCCTAGAAAATTGCGCTCGGTCTGGTAGCGCTTGCCGGCGATGGTGAAGCGACCGTCGCGAATGCGGTTGGCGAAGCGGCCGACGACGGCGCCGAAATAGGCGCGGTCGGTCTCATAGGGCTCGAACTGGTCGTAGCCCAACACCAGCGGCGCATCATGGCCGGCGAGCCGCAGATCCTGGATGATCGCGCCAACCCCGATGATGTTGGCCGTGAGACCACCGCCACGGATGGTGAAGCGGCGAACAGCCTCGCCCGCCTGCGTCGTGCCGAAGACCTCGCCGTCCTTCATCGCTGTGCCCGAAAACGTCAGTTCATGATCTGTGGACTACGCCGGCCGTCTCCGGCAAGGGCAGGCCTGATGCCTGCCTCACCAGTCGAGCGGTGTCAGAGGCCGAGGCCGCCGAGGCAGACATATTTGGTGTCGAGATAGTCCTCGATGCCCTGATGTCCGCCTTCCTTGCCGAGGCCCGATTCCTTGACGCCGCCGAACGGCGCCTCGGGCGTGGTGATCAGGCCTTCATTGACGCCGACCATGCCGTATTTCAGCCCTTCCATGACGCGGAAGGCGCGGCCGAGATCGCCGGTGTAGAAATAGCAGGCGAGGCCGAACTCGGTGTCGTTGGCCAATGCGATTGCTTCTTCCTCGGTCTCGAACTTGAACACGGGGGCGACCGGCCCGAAGATCTCTTCCTTCATGAAGCGCATCTTGGGCGTGGCGTCGGCGATGACCGTCGGCTGGAAGAACGAGCCGCCGAGCGCATGGCGATTGCCGCCGGCAACGACCTTGCCGCCCTTCGAGGTGGCATCGGCGATCAGTTCCTCGACCTTCTCGACCGCTTTCTCGTCGATCAGCGGCCCCTGCTGCACGCCTTCTTCCAGGCCGGAGCCGACCTTCAGACTGTTGCTGGCAGCGGCGAGCTTCTCGACGAACTTGTCATAGATACCCGCCTGGACGAGGAAGCGGTTGGTGCAGACGCAGGTCTGGCCGGAATTGCGGTACTTCGCGGTGATGGCGCCGGTGACGGCGCGATCGATGTCGGCATCGTCGAAGACCAGGAACGGCGCATTGCCGCCGAGTTCCATCGACACTTTCTTGACCGTCGTCGACGACTTCTGAATCAGGATCTTGCCGACCTCGGTCGAGCCGGTGAAAGTGATCTTCTTGACCAGCGGGTTGGCGCAGATCTCGTCGCCGATCTCGCCGGCCGAACCGGTCAGGATGTTGATGACGCCCTTGGGGAAGCCGACCTCTTCGGCGAGCGCGCCCCAGGCGAGACCCGAATAAGGCGTCTGCGAGGCCGGTTTGACCACGGCCGTGCAGCCCGCGGCCAGCGCCGGTCCGAGCTTGCGGGCGAGCATCGAGGACGGGAAGTTCCATGGCGTGATGGCGGCAATGACGCCGACCGGCTCCTTCGTCACCAGGATGCGGCGGTCGCCCCAGGGCGACGGCACGATGTCGCCATAGGTGCGGCGGCCTTCCTCGGCGAACCAGAGGATATAGCTCGCGGCCGAGCCGATCTCGCCCTTGGATTCGAACAGCGACTTGCCCTGCTCGATGGTGAGCAACTCGGCCAGCACGTCCTGATTGTCCATCATTGCGTCGTGCAGCTGGCGCAGAAGCTTCGAGCGCTCGAGCGCGGTGGTCTTGCGCCAGCTCTTGAAGGCTTCATCGGCGGCCTCGATGGCGCGGCGGGTTTCGGTCTTGCCGGCCTTCGGCACGGTGCCGATCTTCAGGCCGGTCGCCGGATTGTTGACGTCGATGGTCTGGCCGCTGTCGGCCTGCACCCATTCGCCGTTGATGAGATTGGCCTGGCGCATGAAATGACTGGTTTTCTGAAGCATGGTCTGGCCTCCGTTTCGGCGCGCTGATCGGCCGTTTTTCTGGATATTCGGGGGCGTGCAAGGCTGCACGCTGGCGCATTGCTCTTACCTAGGGAAAGCCCGGCAAGCAATCACAAGATGGCATATAGGGGTTGGGCCAGCAAAGACGAGCGCTAGCCGAACACATGCAGGACCACCGTCAGCCAGAAGGATGTGGTGAGCACCGCGCTGGCCGTGGCGATCGTCATCTGGTTGGACGCCAGCGCTTGTCCGGTGTTGAACTGAACGGCGATGAGATAGGAATTGATGCCGGAAGGCAGCGCCGCCACGACCACGGCGACCTTTGCCGTCAGCGGCGGCAGGTCGAGCAGCCAGACCGCGAGCAGCACCAAGGCCGGCATCAGGAAGAGTTTCAGCGCCGACAGCGCGAGCGCCGGGCGGATGTTGCCGGATATGCCGAAGCGGCACAGGCTGAGCCCCATCGCAAACAGCGC
Organism: Mesorhizobium sp. M1A.T.Ca.IN.004.03.1.1; assembly: GCF_003997555.1. NCBI lineage: Bacteria > Pseudomonadati > Pseudomonadota > Alphaproteobacteria > Hyphomicrobiales > Phyllobacteriaceae > Mesorhizobium > Mesorhizobium sp. M1A.T.Ca.IN.004.03.1.1. The sequence continues at coordinate 120,371 of NZ_RZTV01000001.1, forward strand.
CACCGGCCCGGCCGTATCGGCCAGCGCGTCGACCAGCCGCCCGATCAGCGGCGGCATCGGCGCGCCGGTGAAGCGCCAGGCGAGCCCCGCGAGAATGCCAATGATAAGCGGGTTGACGAACAGCCGCCTGAGGAAATTCCGGATGACGCGCAACTGATGCACGGACTGCTCGCCGCGACGGCCGAACATCTCGAACAGCACGATTGACGCCATCATCATGACAGGCAGGTGGATCGAGACCAGCAGCGACAGCACCTCGAAGCCGCTGGTGCCGAATATGCCTAGGATGAAGGGCGCGCCAAGCAGCACGACATTGGAATAGGCCGAGGACACGCCGCCGACGATGCCGGCGCGGGCATCGCGGCCGAAGAGGCGCGTCATGACCAAGTGCCCGGCGGACCAGGTGACGGCAACCGCCGCAAAATAGGCGCTCCACAGCGACCACGGCGCCACGCCATGGAAATCGGAGTTCACCATCGTCTGGAACAAGAGCAGCGGCATAGCCACGTTGACGGCGAATTCGGATATGCCCTCACCACTTGCCGGCTTCAGATAGCCGGTAAGGCCGGCGAGATAGCCGAGCGCAACGAGACTGAAGACGAAGAGGACGGTTTCGGTGAGCGGCGTCATTGTTCGGGCGGAGACATCTTTACCGTGATAGGCAAGCCTCGAGCGCCGTGCAATCGGCCGTTCTCCGGCCGACCGTTGGTCCTCTGCTTGTTTTTCAGCCGGCTTTGCGGTCCCTATATGCCGATCATGGCCCCGGCCTCTCCCGGCCGCCATAAGGACTTCACATGCTGCGACTTGCCCTGGCGCTTTTCCTGCTTGCCGTTCCCACCCTCGCCCACGCAACCGACGCCGGCTGGGCGCTGCTGCGCGATGGCGGCCATATCGTCCTGCTTAGGCATGCCTTCGTCACCGGGACCACCGATCCGGCGAATTTCGACATCGGCAATTGCGCCACCCAGCTCAACCTGTCCGAGCGCGGCAAGCAGCAGTCAAGCCGCATCGGGGCGCTGTTTGCGGCGCGCGCGGCGCCCATCGAGCGTGTGCTCTCCAGCCGCTACTGCCGCTGCCTTGATACCGCCCGCATCGCTTTCGAGGCCGAACCGAAACCATTTGCGCCGCTCGACTTGCTCAAGACCGATTCGGCTGAGAAGGCCGCTCAGATGGAGGCGGTGATGAAGGAGATCCGGGGCTATTCCGGCTCTGACAATCTGGTGCTGGTCACGCATCTGGAAAACATCCAGGCGCTCACCGGCGTCTCGCCGCGCGAGGGCGAGGCCGTGGTCGTGGCGCCTAATGGAGACGGCCTCAAAGTGCTCGGCCGCGTCACCTTCTGACGGCATAGGTCTGCCCAGCTCAGCACTGTGTCCGAAATGCCACAGCCGCAAGAAGCCGCAAGCCCCCGCGATAATGCCGCTTGCGACAAGCCGTCGCAGGGTCTATAGGCGCGCTCCCGGTCACGAAAAACGAAGCGAGCACAACGGTTGGAGCTTTCGTCTCCGCCCGCGCAGCCGGCTTGCCGCGCTGTGTACGGCGCCGTTTCGGAGTGTTGGGATCGCCGATGTAGCTCAGAGGAAGAGCGCCGGATTTGGGTCCGGAGGTCAGGGGTTCGAGTCCCTTCATCAGCACGGATAGCTCAGTTTGGTTAGAGCGTCAGACTCATAATCTGATTGTCGAAGGTTCGATTCCTTCTCCAACGGCCTGTTAAGCCGACACCTTTGGGTGGTGTTATCCAAAACGGTCCGGGGACCGGAATGCAGAAGACCTGACAGAGGGCTAAGCCTTCGGGCCGAGGCCGTATCGAACGGTCCGATGCCATCGGCTCGCGGCCAGGCTCGCGGTGACGATCAAGGCGTGGCAATGCCGGCAAAGGAGCCTTCGGGCGCCGGCGCCCGCCTTGCCGCCCCGCGATCCGCTCCCGAAGGCCCGCCGCCTGGCGATGCCACCGGTCTCCGGATCATCCGTGCCGGGAAACGAAACGAGAAACGAAAGGACGATCGACGCATGACGTGACGCCTCGCACGGGGCCATGCCCGACAGGAGTAACGACAATGAAGACCATTCTCGAAAAGGTTCTGGGACGCCAGCGCGTCCTCGTGAAGGAAAATGAACGTGCCGTCGCCCTCTACAAGGGCGAGATCCAGGCTGTCCTGATGCCGGGCGAACATTGGCTCGACAACCGGCGCGGAAACCTGGAAATCTCCAGGCACGACCTGAAGAACCCGGAATTCGTTTCGGCCTACGAGAAGGCATTGTTCGACAAGCTCCCGGATGTGGCCGCGCGTCACTTCACCGTGGTTCGCACCGGGCGCACCGACATTGCCGTGATCGAGCGCGACGGCGCCCTTCATGCCGTTCTCGCTCCGGATCGCAAGCTCGTGCTGTGGACGGATGCCGGCCCGTGGGCGGTGACCTCCGTCGACGCGGCGGCCGATCTGGCCGTCGATCCGGCCTTGATGCGCTGGATCGGCCAGGCCCGAAAGACGGAACACATGTTCCTGCATCCGGTCGTGGACGGTCAGGTCGGTCTGCTGTTCGTGGACGGCGTCTACACCCGCACGCTTGCCGCGGGGCTGCACGCCTTCTGGAATGTCGGGCGCATGGTCCAGGTGAAGGTCGTCGATCTCAAGCGGCAGTCGCTTGATGTCGCCGGGCAGGAAGTGCTGACCAAGGATCGCGTGACGATCCGCGTCAACATCGCCGCCGAATACCGGGTCGTCGATCCGGTGACGGCGGTGGGCACGGTGAAGGACTTCTCCGAAGCCCTCTACCGCGCCCTGCAGTACGCCTTCCGGAAGACGCTCGGCGCGCTCACCCTCGACCAGATCCTCGACAAGAAGATCACGGTCGATGAGGAGGCAGCCGCCAAGGTGCGTTCCGACATGGCCGCGATCGGTCTCGAGGTCAGCGATATCGCGCTCAAGGATGTGATCCTGCCGGGCGAGATGCGCGAGATCCTCAACCAGGTGGTTTCGGCCGAGAAGCAGGCCGAAGCCAACGTCATCCGCCGCCGCGAGGAGACGAACGCCACGCGTTCGCTGCTCAACACGGCCAAGGTGATGGCCGAGAACCCGGTGATGCTGCGGCTGAAGGAACTCGAGGCTCTCGAGGCCATCGCCGGCAAGGTCGAGCGCCTGACTGTCCACAACGGGACGGGCGGGCTGCTCAACGATCTGGTCAAGCTCCGCGAAGGCTGAGCTTACGCCACGTAAAATGGGAAGGGCCGCCGGTTGCCCGGCGGCCCTTCTTGCGTCCACAAAGCCGGCATCCCATCTGCGCCCGGCGTGTCAGGCCTTTTCCTGCCCGGAAAAACCGATTAGACAGCGGCAAAACAAGATGCGGACAGATTCCGCCCGCAACCGAAGGAAGAGCCCTTGTCCACCACGTTCGAGAAAGTCGCCAAGATCATTGCCGACACCAGCGAGATCGATATCGACACCATCACGCCCGAAAGCCATACCATCGACGATCTCGGCATCGACAGCCTCGATTTCCTCGACATCGTCTTTGCCATCGACAAGGAATTCGGCATCAAGGTGCCGCTCGAGAAGTGGACGCAAGAGGTCAATGACGGCAAGGCTTCGACCGACGACTACTTCGTCATGCAGAACCTGTGCGCCAAGATCGACGCGCTGGTCGCGGCCAAGGCCGCCTGAAGAGCGCGACCTTGCCCCGCCTCCAGCCTGACCAGCAAAGCCGCTCATGAGCAGCCCGCGCGACGTCGTCATCACCGGCATCGGCCTTGTCTCTTCGCTGGGAGAAGGACCGGACGCGCATTGGCAGAAGCTGACCCGGCCGGGCGTTGAGCCGGTGCTCGATGCGACGCGCTTTGCGCCCTACACAATTCATCCCCTGCCCGAGATCGACTGGAACCTGCAGATCGCCAAGCGCGGCGACCAGCGCCAGATGGAGACCTGGCAGCGGCTCGGCACCTATGTCGCCGGCCTGGCGCTGGACGACGCCGGCATCAAGGGCAATGACGAGCTTTGCGCGACCATGGACATGGTTGTGGCGGCCGGCGGCGGCGAGCGCGACGAGGCCGTGGACAGCGCGATCCTGGCGGCGTCCGAGAGCCGCAACGACCGCGACGTGCTGCTCAACGAGAAGCTGACCACGGAATTGCGGCCGACGCTGTTCCTCGCCCAGCTTTCCAATCTGCTCGCCGGCAACATCTCCATCGTGCACAAGGTCACCGGCTCGTCTCGTACCTTCATGGGCGAGGAAGGCGCCGGCGTCTCTGCCGTTGAGACGGCCGCCGCGCGCATCCGCTCCGGCCAGTCGACCCATGTGCTGGTCGGCGGCGCCTTCCAGACCGAGCATTCAGACATGCTGCTCGGCTATGAGCTCGCCGGTTATCTGCATCGCGGCCCGTGGAGACCGGTCTGGCAAAGACAGGGCGCGGAAGGCGGCGGCGTGGTGACGGGCTCGGGCGGCGCTTTCTTGGTGCTCGAACAGCGCGAGCATGCGCAGAGCCGGGGTCGCAAGATCTATGCTGAGCTCGGTCCTGTGGTTTCCGGCCGGGCGAGGCGCCGGCGCGGCGAGCTGAATGCCGAAATCGCCGCTTCGCTGAAGCAGGCGGCGCTGCCCGCCGGCGAATTGCTGACGATTTCCGGTGCCTCCGGCGCCCATGCCGCCACGGCGGCCGAAAAGGCGGCACTCGATGCCGACCCGGCGCTTGCAGTGCGCGCCTTCTCGACGCTCACCGGCCACATGAAGGAAGCCCAGTTCCCCTTCGCCGTGGCGCTTGCCGCGCTCGCCGTCGACCGCAAGGCCCCCTACCCTGTCTTCGATGCCACAGTGGAGCAGCCATTCGTAGGCGTCCCCAGCTCCGTCCTTGCAACGGCGATCGGCTATCACCAATTCGAGGGCCTGGGGCTGATCAAGGCCGCTTAGAGCGAGACAGACAGAACATGGCCAATCTCCGCGATCACATGGGCAGGCCTATCGTCGCCGTGACCGGCATCGGCGTGGTGACTTCGCTTGGCGTCGGCAAGGCCGACAACTGGGCGGCGCTGACCTCAGGCAAATCCGGCATCCATCCGATCACCCGTTTTCCCGTCGATCATCTGAACACCCGCATCTCCGGCATGGTCGATTTCCTGCCGTCGAGCTCCAAGGGTGCCAGTCCCCTCACCTACGAGCTGGCCGAGACGGCCGCCCAGGAAGCGGTGTCGGAGGCCGGCCTCGATTCCGGCGATTTCGGCGGCCCGCTCTTTCTCGCCTCGCCGCCGGTCGAGCTCGATTGGGCCGACCGCTTCTCGCTCTACAATTCCGACAAGAAGGAAAGCGGTTCCGAGAGATTGCTGCGCGTGGCGCGCGGACTGAAGGAGCTCGGCATTTTCGAGACCACCCAGTTCGGCTCGATCGCCGATCGCCTGGCCGATCGTTTTGGCACGCGCGGCCTGCCGATCACGCTGTCGACAGCCTGCGCGTCAGGCGCCACCGCCATCCAGCTCGGTGTCGAGGCGATCCGCCGCGGCGAATGCGACAAGGCGCTGTCGATCGGCGCTGACGGCTCCGCCACGGCCGAAGCCCTGATCCGCTTCTCGCTGCTCTCGGCGCTTTCCACCCACAACGACATTCCCGAAAAGGCCTCGAAACCCTTCTCCAAGGACCGCGACGGTTTTGTCCTTGCCGAAGGTTCCGGCGCGCTGGTGCTGGAATCGCTGGAGGCGGCACTTACCCGGGGAGCCACCATCCTCGGCATCATGCGCGGCTGCGGCGAGCGCGCCGACGACTTCCACCGCACCCGCTCCAAGCCTGACGGTTCGCCGGCCATCGCCGCGGTACGCGCCGCCCTTGCGGATGCCGGCTTGAGCGAGGACGAGATCGACTACGTCAACGCGCACGGCACCTCGACGCCGGAAAACGACAAGATGGAGCATCTGTCGCTGTCGACCGTGTTCGGCGAGCGGATCGGCTCGATGCCGATCTCGTCGAACAAGTCGATGATCGGCCACACGCTGTCCGCTGCCGGCGCGGTCGAGGCCGCGTTCTCGCTGATGACCATGCGCGAAAGCGTCATCCCGCCGACCATCAATTACGACAATCCTGATCCGGCAATCGTGCTCGACGTGGTGCCAAACAAGAAGCGCAACGCAGAGGTCGGCACGGTTCTGTCGAATTCCTTCGGCTTCGGCGGCCAGAACACCTGCCTTGTCATGGCGCGGGAACCGGTCTAAGCGGACGTTTTTCCCGCTTCCAAAGTACCGACAGGCCAAATGCGCGCATTGCAACTTATCGAGGACCGCCGCCTTGAAACGGTGGACCTTCCGCCTCCCCCGCCGCCTTCGCAAGGTGAAGTGACGCTCCGCATCAAGGCGGTGGCGCTCAACCATATCGACGTCTGGGGCTGGCGCGGCATGGCCTTCGCCAAGCGCAAGCTGCCGCTGGTCGTCGGCGCCGAAGCCTCGGGCGAGGTCGAGGCTGTCGGGCCAGGCGTCTCCACCCTCCTGCCGGGGCAACTGGTGTCGATCTACGGCGCGCGAACCTGCGGGCTCTGCCGTGCCTGCCGCGAGGGCCGCGACAATCTTTGCGAGCACGTCTCCGGCGTCCACGGTTTTCATCTCGACGGCTTCGCGCAGGAAAAGATCAACCTGCCTGCCCGTCTCCTGGTGCCTGCGCCGCCCGGTGTCTCAGAGATCGGCGCTGCCGTCGCACCCGTCACCTTCGGCACGGTCGAGCATATGCTGTTCGACAACGCGAAACTGGAGCCCGGTGAGACCATCCTCGTCCATGCCGGCGGCTCCGGCATCGGCTCCGCAGCCATCCAATTGGCGAAGCGCATGGGCTGCACGGTCATCACTACGGTCGGCTCGAACGACAAGATCGACAAGGCGAAGGCGCTTGGCGCCGACCATGTCATCAACTATCGCGAGGATCGCTTCGAAGGCGTGGTGCGCAAGCTAACGAAGAAGAAGGGCGTCGATGTCGTGTTCGAACATGTCGGCGCCGACACTTTTGCAGGTTCGATGCTATGCCTGAAGCGCGGCGGCCGCCTCGTCACCTGCGGCTCGACCTCCGGCGTCTCGACGCAGGTCAACCTGATGCAGCTTTTCCAGCAACAGCTGAAGCTGCTCGGCTCCTTCGGCTGCCGCATGGAGAACATGGCCGATGCCATGCAGAAAATGGCGGCCGGTCTCGTCGCGCCCGTGATCGACACCGAAGTCGGCTTCGACGACATCGACGACGCGCTGAAGCGCATGGAAGGCCGCGACGTCTTCGGCAAGATCATTCTTCGCGTTTCCTAAGACAAGATGGTCGGCAAGGTGCTCAAGAAAGCCCGCCGGGACTTCATGTTCCGCTATGCCCGGCGGCTACGCCAAATGGAGCACTGGCTGGTGGCGCGGCTTGCCATGGCGGTCATCGGCCTGCTGCGCCTTTTGCCGCCTGACAGCGCGCTCAACTTCGCCGACCGCGTCGCCCGCCGCATCGGGCCGATGGTCGGACGGCACAGGGTAGCCGTCAACAATCTGCGCCTTGCCTATCCGCAAAAGAGCGATGCCGAAATCGAGGCCATCGCGTCCGACATGTGGGGCAACATGGCCCGGCTTGCCGCCGAATACATCTTCCTCGATGCACTCTTCGATTTTGATCCGAATGCCGCCAAGCCGGGCCGGGTCGAGGTCAGCGGTATCGAGCATTTCGTCGAAATCGCAGGCGAAAAGAAGCCGCACATCCTGTTCACCGGCCATCTCGGCAATTTCGAGCTTTTGCCGGTCGCCGCCGCCACCTTCGGCATGAACATCACGGCACTGTTCCGCCCGCCCAACAATCCCTACCTTGCCGACTACATCCACTCGACACGCCGCTCGAGCATGGGAGGCCTGCTGCCGTCCTCGACCGGCGCATCGTTCGCCCTTGCCGCCATCCTGGAAAACGGCGGCAATATCGGCGTGCTGGTCGATCAGAAATTCACGAACGGCGTCGAGACGACCTTCTTTGGTCGCCCCTGCCAGAGCAATCCCGTGCTGGGCATGCTCGCCCGCCACTATGACTGCGATGTCTATCCGGCGCGCTGCGTCAGGCTGCCGGGAAACCGTTTCCGATTGGAAATCGAAGACAAGCTCGACTTGCCGCGCACCGAAACCGGCAGCGTCGATGTTCACGCCACCACGCAGCTGCTCGCCGACGTCGTTGAGCGCTGGGTGCGCGAGGATCCCGGACAGTGGATGTGGTTCCACAAGCGCTGGGAGATGAGCGGCCGGCGACGTAAGCGGCGTGAGCGGGCCAAGATCAGCTAAAGCGGCCCAGAACGTTCAGATCGCTTTCGTCTGGATCAAACGCTAAACCGCTAGGAGATAGCTTTCTGCTGGCCGTGTTGCGTGCCATGCGCAACGAAGGGCCGCGAGGACTAAGTCCACGCGGCTCCAGGTTCTGCTGTCTCAAAGCGGAGCGGGGATGGTGAAGTTCGGCCGGAACGTATCCATCGTGGCACCGTTGCGATCCTCGGAAAGCAGTGTGTCCGAGCCGAAGCTTGCCCGCAGGCCAACCACGTATTTGTGGATGTTCACGGTGCCTGAAGCTTCCGAGAAGGTTAGGTGATCCAGCTGATAGCGGCCAAATACCGACCAAGGGGTCCCTGAGAACCGATAAGTAGCCTGCAAGGCCGCCGTTACCGTATCGAAATGTCCGCCAAAACCGGACAGCCGCGAGAAGCCGAGTTCACCGTCGAAGCGGAGATTGTCTTGCGCGAAATACCGCACGACACCCCGGCCGCCCCAATTGTCGAAATGTTCGGACTCGCCGCTGGCCCGCAACTGCCCGTAGTAGGCCTGCCCGTAGATCGTCACGTTGCCGAAATAGGCCTGAGCCTCTGGACCGACAGTGAAGGTATAAAGGTCTAAGTCACCGATGCCGTTATCGCCGCCAAATCCGTTTATCGTCGCAAATCCACCCAGCGCATATGAGCTCGGATCGCGCCAGTAACCGTGGATCGCACCGCCGTAGCTGTAGATGTTCGTGCCTTCGACCCAAAGCGAATCGATCACCCCGTCAGTCTGGATGTTCCAGCGGGCGTCGATCGGGAAATTCACCCGAACAGCGCCGCCGGCAGTCGTGCCATCCGAGTCGTCCCCAGGGGTCGCGAAATAGAGACCTCCGAGATAGATTTCGCCATAACCTGATATATGCGGCTGCGCGAGTTCCTGGTCCAGAAGAACGGGTGCATCGGCAGCAAAAGCCGAGGTTGCGGTTGCCGCGATCGCAGCGCTCAATAGAAATCGATACATTAAAGTCCCCAAGCAGCCAGAACAACGCTTCGTACTTACCACTGCGCCGTCATGCAAACCAGCTCCGGCGATGCTCACGCTAGTATAAGCTGCTTGTTTTTGAAGCATGTGCGGCATTGCTGCAACGCTCCGAGCAGGCGCAGCCATCAAATGCTGCCTGCGGCCTAGGCAGCCCTCTCCGGCCCGTTTCAATCGGTGACGACGATTCGCGTGTTGCCGTAGCCGGCTTCCTTCACCATCGAATAGAAAGTCGCGGCATTGGCCGTATGCAGGCGCACGCAGCCATGCGAGGCCGGACGCCCGAGATATTTCACGGCGCCGGTGCCGTGAATGGCGTAGCCGCCGCGGAAGAACACCGAATACGGCATCGGCGAATTGTCATACTTGCGCGAGTACCACATCCGCGCGGTCCATTGCGGCCGGTAGCTGCCGCGCGGTGTGAAGTAGCCCCTTCGGGCCGTCGATACATTCCAGCGATACAGCACCTGGCCGTATCTGCTGACGGTCATCGTCTGCGTCGAGACGTCGATATTGGCGACCAGCGAAGCCGCCCGGCTTGCGATCGACGTGCCGAGCAACGTGGTTGCCAGCACGGCCGCCATGAGGCTGGAGTTTTTCATGCGATGAACCCCTTCGATTGCCCCCTGCCATCACGTGGTCTCTTTTCCATCATTTTCGCCGGCAGGTGCGTTAAGTACCACACACTCCTTGACAAATTCGCCAATTCGATTTCGCGAATTTGAATGATTTCCCGTCATAGTTGCTGGGCCGCTGCCCACTCTCAACGGTTTAAGCGCGAGCCTGCCCTCAATCATTGTCCGGCAACCGCGAAAGGCAGCTTGCAAAAGCGCCGCGTTGCTTCTTCAATCAGCAGGATGAATGAACGACTCCTCCGGGCCGTCGATGACCGGGTCGACGACCTGATCGCGCTGACCGCCGAGCTCATCCGCTTTCCGACCGTCAATCCGCCCGGCGAGGCCTACCGGCCATGTGCCGAGTATCTTGGCGCACGCCTCAAGAAGCTCGGCTTCGAAACCGAATTCATTCGCGCAGAAGGCACGCCCGGCGACACCGACCGCTACCCGCGCGTCAATGTCGTCGCCCGCTTCGACGGCCGCTCGCCCGGTGCCTGCGTCCATTTCAACTCGCATATCGACGTGGTCGAGGCCGGCGAAGGCTGGACCGTCGATCCTTTCGCCGGCCTGGTGAAGGAAGGTAAGGTCTACGGCCGCGGCGCCTGCGACATGAAAGGCGGGCTGGCGGCTTCTGTCATTGCCGCCGAAGCCTTCATGGAGGTCTATCCCGACTTTCCCGGCACCATAGAGATATCCGGCACGGTCGACGAGGAATCCGGCGGGTTCGGCGGCGTCGCCCATCTGGCGAAGCTCGGCTATTTCTCGAAGCCGAAGGTCGACCACGTCATCATTCCCGAGCCGCTGAACAAGGACCGCATCTGCCTTGGCCATCGCGGGGTCTGGTGGGCCGAGATCGAGACCAAGGGCGAGATCGCGCATGGCTCGATGCCGTTCCTCGGCGACAACGCGGTGCGCCATATGGGTGCCGTCGTGCAGGCCTTCGAGGACGAGCTTTTCCCGGCGCTCGACGGCAAGGTGACGCGCATGCCGGTGGTGCCCGAGGGCGCCCGGCGCTCGACCATGAACATCAATTCCGTCCATGGCGGCCAGACCGAGGATTTCCGGCCGGGACTGCCCTCGCCCAACGTGCCGGATTCCTGCCGGCTGACCATCGACCGCCGCTTCCTGCTCGAGGAAGACCTCGCCACCGTCAAGGGTGAAGTCACCGGCATCCTCGACCGGCTGAAGCGCGAGCGAGAAAAGTTCGACTACGAGATCCGCGACCTGATGGAGGTGCTGCCGCTGATGACCGAGCGCGACGCGCCGGTGGTGAAAGCCGTCGCCAAGGGCATCATGGAAATCTTCGACCGCGAGCCGGAATACGTCATTTCGCCCGGTACCTACGACCAGAAGCATGTTGCCCGCATTGGCCAGATCTACGACTGCATCGCTTATGGCCCCGGCATCCTCGATCTCGCGCATCGGCCGGACGAATGGGTGGGCATCGCCGACATGGTGGACTCGGCCAAGGTAATGGCGATCGGCCTCAACGTGCTGCTGCGCGGTACGACCGGCTGATCGGGAAAAACATTTCCCTTGGCGCCACCCGGCAGCACGAAACGCAATTTACTCACAGGCCAAATCACGCTTCTATCCGCTGGGCTTGTCCGTTTGACCGTATGGGAGTTCGGCAATGAAATTGTGGAAGACCATTTTGGCCGCCGCTGTGCTTACTTTCGCGGCCGCCACGTCGGCATTTTCGGCCCGTACCGACCTCGTCATCGGCATTCCGCTCGAACCCCCGCATCTCGATCCGACCGCGGGCGCCGCCGCCGCCATCGACGAGGTGCTCTACGCCAATGTCTTCGAAGGTCTCACCCGCATCGGTCCGAACGGCGAGGTGATCCCCGACCTTGCCGAAAGCTGGACCATCTCGGATGACGGCAAGATCTACACTTTCAAGCTGCACACCGGCGTGAAATTCCACGACGGCAGCGATTTCAGCGCCGACGACGTGAAATTCTCTCTCGACCGTGCCCGGGCCGACAATTCGGTCAACGCCCAAAAGGGGCTGTTCGCGCAGATCGACAAGGTCGATGTCGTCGATCCGGCGACGGTGAAGGTCACGCTGAAAAACCCGCAAGGCTCCTTCCTGTACAATATGGGCTGGGGCGACGCGGTGATGGTGTCGCCGAAATCGGCCGACACCAACAAGGAAAAGCCGGTCGGCACCGGCCCCTTCAAGTTCCAGAACTGGGCCAAGGGCTCGTCGATCACGCTTGTGAAGTCGGATAATTACTGGGGTGCCCCGGTTGCGCTCGACAAGGTCGAGTTCCGCATCGTACCCGACGCCGCCGCCGCCGTGCCGGCGCTGCTTTCGGGCGACATCCAGGCCTTCCCCTTCTTCGATCCCGACAGCGTCTCTCAGGTCAAGGACGATCCGCGTTTCAAAGTGGTGATCGGCTCCACCGAAGGCGAGACGATTCTTTCGATCAACAACAAGAAGCCGCCCTTCGACAAGCTCCAGGTGCGCCAGGCCATCTCCTTCGCGCTCGACCGCAAGGCGATCATCGACGGCGCCTCGGCGGGCCTGGGAGTGCCGATCGGCTCGCATATATCGCCCGCCAACAAAGATTATGTCGACCTCACCGGCCTCTATCCGCACAATGTCGACAAGGCCAAGGAACTGCTGAAGGAAGCCGGTCTCGAGAAAGGCTTCAAGGCGACGCTGAAGCTGCCGCCGCCGTCCTATGCGCGGCTTGGCGGCGAGATCATCGCGTCCGAGCTGCGCGATGTCGGCATCGATCTGGAGATCATCCCCGTCGAATGGGCGCAATGGCTGGATCAGGTCTTCACCAAGAAGGACTACGACCTCACCATCGTCTCCCACACCGAGCCGAACGACATCGATATCTATTCGCGCAAGGACTATTACTTCAACTACGACAACCCGGCCTTCGACGCCATCATCGCCAAGCTCAACCTGACTTCGGACGAGGCGAAGCGGAAAGAGCTGCTGGCAGAGGCGCAGAAGATCCTGGCCGACGACGCCGTGGTCGGCTTCCTTTACGAGCTGCCGAAGGTCGGGGTCTGGGACGCGAAGCTGCAGGGCCTGTGGGAGAATGCACCGATTCAGGCCAATGACCTTACCAAGGTGAAGTGGACGGATTGACGGCCGGCGCGGTCGCCTGATCGCCTCCCATGGCCACCTATCTCCTCAAGCGCCTCATCATCGCGACCATCACGCTGGTGCTGGCCTCGATGGTGGTGTTTGCGGTGATGGAAATCCTGCCTGGCGACCCGGCGCGCCTGATGCTGGGCTTCAACGCCAGCGCCGACCAGGTCGAGCTGTTGCGCAACCAGATGGGCCTGAACGCGCCGCTTGTCCTGCGCTACCTGCACTGGGCGGGCGGGTTGCTCAGCCTCGATTTCGGTCGCTCCTACACCTATTCGGTTCCCGTCATCGACCTCGTGGGTGAGCGCGTCGTCGTTTCCCTGCCGCTGGCGCTAATCGCGCTGGCGCTGTCGACCGTCATAGCCATTCCGGTCGGGGTGTTTTCCGCCGGCCGCCAGGGCCGGGCCGGCGACACATTCGCCATGGGCGCTGCCCAACTCGGCGTTGCCGTGCCGAATTTCTGGTTCGCGCTGATGCTGATTTATCTCTTCGCCGTATGGCTGCGGCTGGTGCCGGCGGGTGGATTTCCTGGCTGGGACGCCGGGATCTGGCCGGCCGTGAAATCGCTGCTGCTACCGGCCATCGCGCTGGCGCTGCCGCAGGCGGCGATCCTGGCGCGCGTCGCCCGCTCGGCGCTGATCGAGGTGCTCAACGAAGACTATATCCGCACCGCCCGCGCCAAAGGCCTGCCCTACCGCGCCGTGCTCTGGCGCCACGCGCTGCGCAACGCCATGATCCCGGTGCTCACCATTCTCGGCCTGCAATTCGCGTTCCTGCTTGCCGGCACCATCATCATCGAGAATGTCTTCTATCTGCCGGGGCTTGGACGGCTGGTTTTCCAAGCCATCACCCAGCGCGACCTGATCGTCGTCGAGAGCGTCGTCATGCTGCTGGTCGCCGCCGTGATCGCCGTCAATCTGCTGGTCGACTTCTCCTACGCCGTTGTCGATCCGCGGCTCAGGGGCCGGCAATGATAATGCGCGTCGACCTGCCCGAGGAAACGCTTGCCGGGGTTCTGGCCAAAGCCTTCGGCAACCGCTCTTTTCTGATCGGCTTCGCCATCACGCTGCTGGTGGCCGCGATTGCGCTGCTCTCCTTTGCATGGACGCCCTACGACGTCACCAAGCTGGTCATCGCAGACAAGACGCAGGCGCCCTCGTGGACGCATTGGTTCGGCACCGACCATTTCGGTCGCGACATCCTTTCGATGATCATGGTCGGCGCACGCAACTCGATCGCGGTAGCGCTGGTGGCGGTCGGCATCGGCATGGGCATCGGCGTGCCGCTCGGCGCCTTCGCGGCGGCGCGGGGCGGCCTTGCCGACGAGGCGCTGATGCGCATCAACGATCTCGTCTTCGCCTTCCCGGCACTACTGTCGGCGATCATGATCACCGCCATCTTCGGGCCGGGCGCCGTCAACGCCATCATCGCCATTGGCATCTTCAACATCCCGGTCTTCGCGCGCGTCGCCCGCGCCGGCGCCTTGGCGATCTGGCCGCGCGAATTCATCCTCGCCGCGCGCGCTGCCGGCAAGGGCATGACGCAGATTTCTGTCGAGCACATCCTGCCCAACATCGCGACGCTGCTGCTGGTACAGGGCACGATCCAGTTTGCGCTGGGCATCCTCGCCGAAGCGGGGCTTTCCTATGTGGGCCTGGGCGCGCAGCCGCCAATGCCGAGCTGGGGCCGCATGCTGTTCGACGCGCAGACGCGGATGGTGACGGCGCCGTGGATGGCAATCTTTCCCGGCATGGCGATCATCGTGACCGTGCTTGGGCTCAACCTGCTCGGCGACGGCATCGCCGACATCCTCGATCCGAAATCGCGGCGGCGGCGATGAGCCTGCTCCAGATCGAGAACCTATCGCTTGTCATCGGCGGAACGCGGATCCTGAAGCAGGTCGAGCTTGCGATTGCGCCTGGCGAGGTGGTCGGCCTGGTCGGCGAATCCGGTTCCGGGAAATCGATGACGGCGCTGACGATCATGAGCCTGCTGCCGCATCTAGCTCAAACCAGCGGACGCGTCACTTTCGACGGCATCGACCTCCTTGCAGCGAGCGAGGACCAGATGTGCGCGCTGCGCGGCGACGACATCGGCATGGTTTTCCAGGAGCCGATGACGGCGCTCAATCCAGTCAAGACCATCGGCGAGCAGGTGGCCGAGGGCATTCGCTGGCACACCAGGGCGGGCCGCGCCGAGGCCGAGGATCGCGCGCGAAAAATGCTCGACCGTGTCGGCCTGCCGGAAGCCAAGTTCCCACTGTCGCGCTACCCGCATGAGCTCTCCGGCGGGCAGCGCCAGCGCGTCGTCATCGCCATCGCCTGCGCGCTGAAGCCAAAATTGCTGATTGCCGACGAGCCGACCACGGCGCTCGATGTGGTGCTGCAGGCGCAGATCCTCGACCTGCTGCGCGATCTGGTCAGCGAAAACCGCATGGGCCTGCTGCTCATCTCGCACGACCTTGCGGTAGTGACCGAGATGGCCGACCGCCTGACCATCCTGCGCGGTGGCGAAGTGATGGAAGCCGGCGACACCGCGCGCACGCTGTCGGCACAACACCACCCCTACACGCGCGAGCTGGCGCTGGCTTCCATGCATGTGCCGGCGCGGCCCAAAAAACACCTTGCCGGTTCGGCAAAGCCGCTGCTCGAAGTCGAAGGCCTGAGCCGCGACTATCCGGGTCGGCGCAAATCCTTGTTCCGAGCGGCAGAGCCAATCCACGCCGTCGACGATGTATCGCTAACCATCGAGCCGGCCCAGTCGGTAGCCCTCGTTGGCCGTTCCGGCTGTGGCAAATCCACGCTCGCCCGCATGATCCTGGCATTGGACAAGTCGACGGCGGGCTCAATCCGCTTTCGCGGCCAAACCATCACCGGCAAGTCAGAGGCCGAGCTGAAGCCGGCCAGGCGCGACATGCAGGTTGTCTTCCAGGACCCTTACGGCTCCTTCGATCCACGCCAGAAGGTCGAGAAGCTGGTCGCCGAGCCGTTGCATCTTCTCGAGACCCAGCCGTCGAAAGCCGAGCGGCGCGAGATGGTCGCGCATGCGCTGCATGAGGTCGGACTCGGCCCGCGCGACATGGACAAATATCCGCATGAATTCTCGGGCGGCCAGCGCCAGCGCCTATCGATCGCCCGCGCCATCATCACCCGCCCGAAACTGGTCGTCGCCGACGAGCCGGTCTCGGCGCTGGATGTCTCGATCCGCGCCCAGATCCTCGACCTCTTCGCCGAGCTTAACCAGAAGCTCGGCATCGCCTATCTGTTCATCACCCATGACCTGACGGTTGCCCGCGCCATGTCGGACGAAGTGCTGGTCATGCATGAGGGCAAGATAGTCGAGCGCGGCAGGACGGCCGATGTGCTCGACAGCCCGCGCTCGGAAGCCGCGCAGGCGCTGGTCGCGGCGGCGCCGGACCTTCACCGTGCGATCGCGCGACGCATGCAGGAACAAGGGTAAGCCGCGAGCCCGCGCTCAGCCCTCCGGTTTGACCAAATCCACCGGGCTGATGTCGAGCAAGTCGAGCGTGCGACGCAGCAGCTTCACCTCGCTCTCGGCAAGCTTGGAATCCGCCTTCGCGATCTCGGCCATGTGGCGCGCAAGCAGCTTTCGCCGCTCGACATCGAGGTCGCGGAACAGCGCGATCGCTTGTGAGCCGTTGGTCTCGTAGCCGTAGTCGTTGAGATATTCGACGACGCTGTCGATCGAGGCTTCGGGAATGCCGAAGGCTTCCTTGCAGATGTGCCGGAAGGCGACCATCTCGCTCTCCGACACCGCGCCGTCGGCCAGGATCATCCGGAACAGCATCAGAAGCTCGGCCGACAGCACCGGATCGTCCGCTACCTTGCGCACGCCCGGGTCGCCGTCGAAGATCGAACGTATCTGGTCGAGCAGCGCCATCGCCGTAAGCCTCCCCTTGCGATTCCGTTGAAATTGTTAGCGTGGAATCGGTCTTGCGCAAACTGTCTAAGCATGATGGAAGCAGCCGTCCCCCGCCTTGACCCACAGCCCGATGATCGACCTTACCTTGCAGACTGTCTTCATGCTCACCGCTGCCGCTTTCGCGGCGGGCTTCGTCGATTCGATCGCCGGCGGTGGCGGCCTGATCACCATCCCGGCGCTGCTCCTGGCGGGCTTCTCTCCGGTGGCAGCGCTCGGCACCAACAAGCTGCAGGGCATGTTCGGGTCCGGCTCGGCCACGATCCACTATGCCGCGAACGGCCAGGTCGATTTGCGCCGACAATTGCCTTCCGCGCTGCTGGCCCTTGTTGGCGGCGCCATCGGCGCCCTGCTGGCGACGATCGTGCCCGGCGACTTCCTGCGTGCCCTTTTGCCGGTTCTCTTGATCGCGATCGCTCTATACTTCGTGTTCAAACCCAACATGAACGACGTTGACCGCGCAGAGCGTCTGTCACCGCTCCTATTCGGCCTAACGGTTGTGCCTGCCATCGGCTTGTACGACGGTCTGTTCGGCCCAGGCACGGGCTCGTTCCTTATGCTCGCCTTCGTCAGCCTTGCCGGCTATGGTCTGCTCAAGGCGACCGCGCACACCAAGCTGCTCAATTTCGCCTCCAACATCGGCGGCTTCGTCGTCTTCGCCGCCGTCGGCGTCATCGACTGGAAGATCGGTCTGATGATGGGTGTCGCCCAGTTTCTGGGCGCCCGCCTCGGCGCAGGCCTCGCCATCAAAATCGGCGCAAGACTGATCAAGCCGCTGCTGGTGATCGTGTGTGTAGCGCTGGCGGTGAAGCTGCTTGCCGACCCGGCCAATCCCCTACGCCAACTCATTGGTGTGTGACTGTCCTGCTGGTAGAATTCGGGTGTTGCGAATCATGTTGGAGGGACCAGACATGAATCTTAGTGCGCCCACGCAGATCGTGTTCATTATTTCGTTGGTCATCGCCGCCATCGGCCTTCTCGCCGCTCTCGGCCTTCTTGCGTTCATTCCTCTCGCGTCGGTGTGGATCATGCTCATCGCCTATGTCGTGCTCGCCGGCGGCTGCCTGATGCGCGGCGCCTAAAGCAATCCAGGAAAAGTGTGGAGCAACTCGGAGCGCCCGGCCCTGCCGGGCGCTTTTGATTTTTGCGAGCGTGTTCTGCTAGGCTTGCGGCATGTCCGACGAGACGGAGCGCCATCGGGAGGATACTCGCTCTCCCGCCCTCCATTCCGAGATGGTGCGGCGCAAACCCGCCGCCCCGCTCGCAGGCATCGTCACGGATATCTGCGGCTATCGGGAAATATTGCCCGGCCATTTCCGCATGGTCGAATATGCCTCGCTGACCGTACCCCTGGTGATCAGCTTCGCCGAAGCCTTCGCCATCGGGCTCGGCCGCAGCCCGGGCGACAACGATCGCTACGCCAGCTTCGCCGCCGGTCTCTATGCCGGCCCGGTCATGATCGAATCCTTCGGCGCCGCCTGCTGTGTCCAGGTCAATTTCACGCCGCTTGGCGCCAGGCAATTCTTCGGCCTGCCGATGAGTGAGTTGCGCGACCGCATGGTCGGGTTGGACGATGCGATGGGCTTTGATGGCATCGCGCTGCGCGAACAGCTCGGCGAAGCGTCGGATTGGGACAAGCGCTTCGACATTGCCGAGGGTTTCATCGCAGGCCGACTCGCGGACGCGCATGCGCTTTCGCCCGAAATCGCCTGGGCCTACCGGACGGTCATCGCATCGGGCGGCCGCACCCGCATTTCGGCGCTCGCCAGCGAGATCGGCTGGAGCCGCAAGCATCTGGCGGCGAAATTCACCGACGCGACCGGCATCGGCCCGAAGACATTGTCACGCATCGTGCGCTTCAACCGCGCGCTGTCGCTGTCGAAGCGGCAGGACGACAACTGGGCCGGCATTGCCGCCGATTGCGGCTACGCCGACCAGGCGCATCTGGTGCGCGAATTCCGTCAGCTTGCCGGCGAAACGCCATCCGGGCTCGCCACGTGGATCTAAGCTTCAGGCGAGGTAACATTTCTTCAAGACGTGGAAACCGCCTTCGCACAGACTGGCATCCATTCAACCAGCACAGGGATATTGTCATGCCAGCAACAAACGAAGCACCCCGTCTCTATCCAGCCCTGCGATACAGGAACGCCGCTAGGATGATCGACTGGCTCAGCGAGGCCTTCGGCTTCGAACTGCGCGCCCGTTATGGCGATGGCGACATCGTTCACCACGCGGAACTGACCTTTCGGTCCTCGATGATCATGCTGGGCACCGCGCGCGACGACGATTACGGCAAGATGGTCGGCGAGCCCGGCGGTGGCGGCGGCAAGTCCATCTACATTGCCGTCGATGACGCCGATGCCGCCTATGCCAAGGCGAAGAAGGCCGGCGCCAGGATCACCCAGGAACTGGTCGACCGCGACTATGGCAGTCGCGAGTTCATCTGCCTCGACCCCGAAGGCAATGTCTGGTCCTTCGGCACCTACTGGCCGAAGGCGGGCGAGAAGGCGTAGTTGCTATCCGCGCCGGCATTTGCGGCTGGCGAAAACGCCTGAACTTCGTCATCCACGGGCGGAGCGGGAGCGAAGCGGACGCGAAGACCCGAGGATCCATTCCGTGACCTCGATCGAAGGGCGCAGAGGAGCAGAATTCTGCACGGTAGCAACGCCTTACCGTCACGGAATGGATCCTCGGGTCTGCGCCGCGTCGCTTCGCTCCTTGCTCCGCCCGTGGATGACGATGCGGCGGAAGCTTTCGCTAATGGCAAGCGTATGCGCATCGACGGGAGGACCTACCGCGCCAGCCCGAAAATCGCATCGCAGTCGAGATGCTTCTCCAGCTCGGCCGCGACCTCGTCCAGCGCCTTCTCGACCTCGGCGCGATAGTCGATGCCCCCATCCTTGACCCCGAGGCTCGCAAGGTAGGCCGCGCGAAAAGCGTCCGCTGCAAACAGCCCATGCAGATAGGTACCGATAACCTTGCCATCGGCGGAGACCGCGCCGTCCTCGAGGCCGTTGATGATCGCCGAAGGCCGCGCGGCGTCCGGGCCGGTGGTGCGGCCAAGATGGATCTCGTAGCCTTCGAGCGGCAGGCCGAATTGCACCGAATGAGCGCTCGAGTTGCGCACCGTCTTTTCCGGTTCCATCACCGTCTCGATGTCGAGCAGGCCAAGGCCCTCCGTCTCGATGACGCTGCCTTCGATGCCATCGGGGTCGCGAACCTTGCGGCCGAGCATCTGATATCCGCCGCAGATGCCGACGACATGGCCGCCGCGTTTGCGGTGCGCGGCAAGGTCGCGATCCCAGCCATTCTCGCGGAATTTTATCAGATCGCCGATGGTCGATTTCGAGCCCGGAATGACCACCAGCCCGGCATCTTCCGGGAGCGGCTTTCCCGGCGGCACGAACACCACCTCGACCTGCGGCTCGGCCTTGAGCGGATCGAGATCGTCGAAGTTGGCGATCCGCGCCAGCATGGGCACCGCCACCTTCAGCGCCCGCCTTTCGCCCGAGGCAAGTCGCTCGAGCACAACCGAATCTTCGGACGGCAGCCTTGCCGCGGACTTCAGCCAGGGCACGACGCCGAAACAGCGCCAGCCGGTAAACTTGCCGATGGCGCTGACCCCATCGTCGAACAGCGAGACATCGCCGCGGAACTTGTTGATGAGATAGCCGGCGATCATGCGCCGGTCTTCCTCCGGCAGGATCAGATGCGTGCCGGCGACGGAAGCAATGACGCCGCCGCGGTCGATGTCGCCGATAAGCACCACCGGGACGTTGGCACGCGTGGCAAAGCCCATATTGGCGATGTCGCGGCTTCTAAGGTTGATCTCGGCCGGCGAGCCGGCGCCCTCGACGATGACGAGGTCGGCGTCCTCGCCGACCTTCGCCCAGGAATCGAGCACCGCATCCATCAGCCTGGCCTTCATTGCCTGATAGTCGCGCGCCCGCGCCTCGCCAAAAACCTTGCCCTGCACCACCACTTGCGAGCCGATGTCGCTTTGCGGCTTGAGCAGCACCGGGTTCATGTGCACGGTCGGCCTCACCCCGCAGGCCAGCGCCTGCAGCCACTGCCCGCGGCCGATCTCGCCGCCGCCGGTCTTGTTGTTGCCGGGGATGTCGGCGACGGCGGCGTTGTTGGACATGTTCTGCGGCTTGAACGGCCTGACCTTCAGTCCGCGTTTTTTTGCTGCCCGGCAGAGCCCCGCCACCAGCACCGTCTTGCCGACATCCGAGCCGGTGCCTTGCAGCATGATCGCCCTGGCCATCAGCCCCTGCCCTCCGCGCCGATGATCGATTTCTGCGCGAGCGGTCCACCTCGCCAGATATAGAGCGCCATCAGTGGCTCCTTGCCGGTACGCATGGCGTGATTGACGTTGGACGCATGGTGGATGATTTCGCCCGCCGCTCGAACCCGAAAGCCGGCCCCGCCCATTCGCCACTCGGTGCTGCCGGTCAGCGGAATGTAGATCTCCTCGGCGGTGTGGTGGTGGTCTGGGTAGACACTGTCGGGCCCGAGGATCAGCAGGCCGCCCGCGACCTCGTCATTGGCGAAATGCCCCCGCGTGCCGAACACCTCCAGCCAGCCGTAATTGTCGATGAAGAGCTGTCCGAAATCGGCAGCGGTATAAGTCTGGCCCCAGCACAGCTCATTGCGATGGTCCGCGATGAACCGCGTCAGCGCCCCGGCGTCCCGCGGCGCAAGCTCCGCAATCCGATCGAGATGGCGAAGGCAACGAAGCGCACGTGGTTCGCGCGAACGAGAGGGCATGTGCCAATCGATGCGCGCGACGGCGTCCGCAACCAGATCGCTGTCGATGCCGGCGAGATAGAAGTGGAACCGGTCCAGCAGCTGATCGAAAATTGTCGGCACGCAAGACTCCGTTGATCAATCCATGCACAGCCGGTCCGCGGCGGGCTGGGTTGCGCGGCGGCATCATTGGTCTAGATTGATCGCTGCGCAAAGCCAAAAACGACAGGCCACAAGGCCTGAAACGACAGGGAGCACGCCATGGACGCGGCAGTCGATGCGGGCACTGGCCAATTCGAACTCACCGAGCAACAGCGCGCCATGAAGGAGATGGCTGAGGCCTTCGCGGCCGATCGGGTCGCGCCGAACGCGCTCGACTGGGACCGGGCAAAGCACTTTCCGGCCGACGTGATCCGCGAGACCGGGCCGCTCGGCCTGGGCGGCATCTATGTCCGCGACGATGTCGGCGGCTCGGCGCTCGGTCGGCTGGATGCGGTGCTGATCTTCGAGGCGCTGGCGCATGCCGATCCGGCCTTCTCCTCCTTCATCTCCATCCACAACATGGCGGCGTCGATGATCGACCGCTTCGGCAGCGACGAGCAACGCCGGCGCTTCCTGCCGAAGCTGACCTCCATGGAATGGCTGGCGAGCTATTGCCTGACCGAGCCCGGCTCCGGCTCCGATGCCGCCGCCTTGAAGACGAGAGCGGTGAGGAGCGGCGGCGACTATGTCTTGAACGGCGCCAAGCAGTTCATCTCCGGCGCTGGCGACAGCGACCTCTATGTCGTCATGGCGCGCACCGGCGGCGACGGGCCCAAAGGCATTTCGACCCTGGTGGTGCCCAAGGATGCGCCCGGCCTCTCCTTCGGCGCCAATGAGCACAAGATGGGTTGGCATATGCAGTCGACCCGCCAGGTCATCTTCGAGGATTGCAAGGTGCCGGCCGAGAACCTGCTTGCCACCGAAGGCGCGGGCTTCGGCATCGCCATGGCCGGGCTCGACGGCGGCCGGCTCAACATCGCCGCCTGCTCGCTGGGCGGCGCGCAGTCGGCGCTCGACAAGGCGCTCGCCTACACGAGCGAGCGCAAGGCCTTCGGATCGAAGATCAACCAGTTCCAGGCCCTGCAGTTCAGGCTGGCCGACATGGAGACGGAGCTGCAGGCGGCCCGCATCTTCCTCTATGCCGCCGCCTCGAAGCTCGATCGCAAGGCGCCGGATGCCGGCAAATGGTCGGCGATGGCCAAGCGCTTCGTCACCGACATCGGCTTCGACATCGCCAACGAGGCGCTGCAGTTGCATGGCGGCTACGGCTATCTGCACGATTACGGCATCGAGAAGCTGGTGCGTGATCTGCGCGTCCACCAGATCCTCGAAGGCACCAACGAGATCATGCGCGTCATCATCGCGCGAACGCTGATCGGCCGCTGAAGCAGCAAATTTCGGGAGACAACGATGGCAACGATCGCCTTCATCGGCCTTGGCAATATGGGCAGCCCAATGGCTGCCAACCTCGTAAAGGCGGGGTATGCGGTGCAAGGCTTCGACCTCGTGCCGGAGAACCTCACGATCGCAAAAGAGCATGGCGTCACCGTCATGGCCAATGCCGTCGCCGCGGTGAAGGACGCCGACGTGGTGATCACCATGCTTCCCGCCGGCAAGCATGTGTTGTCGGTCTACGAGGACATCGCGCCCAAGGCGAAGAAAGGCGCCTTGCTGATCGATTCCTCGACCATCGATGTCGAAGCGGCACGCAAGGCTCACGCCATTGCCGCCAGGCACGGCTTGCCTTCGATCGACGCGCCTGTGTCCGGCGGCACCGGCGGCGCCACCGCCGGCACGCTCACTTTCATGGCCGGCGGGTCGGATGCAGCATTCGCCTCTGCCGAGCCGATCCTGAAGCCGATGGCCGGCCGCATCGTTCATTGCGGCGGTGACGGCGCCGGCCAGGCCGCCAAGATCTGCAACAACATGATTCTCGGCATTTCGATGATCGG
Organism: Mesorhizobium sp. M1A.T.Ca.IN.004.03.1.1; assembly: GCF_003997555.1. Classification (NCBI taxonomy): domain Bacteria; kingdom Pseudomonadati; phylum Pseudomonadota; class Alphaproteobacteria; order Hyphomicrobiales; family Phyllobacteriaceae; genus Mesorhizobium; species Mesorhizobium sp. M1A.T.Ca.IN.004.03.1.1. The sequence continues at coordinate 144,039 of NZ_RZTV01000001.1, forward strand.
CGTCGCCGAAGCCTTTGTGCTCGCCGAGAAACTCGGCCTGTCGCACCAGGCGCTGTTCGACGTCGCCTCCACCTCCTCCGGCCAGTGCTGGTCACTGACCACTTACTGCCCGGTGCCCGGCCCTGTTCCGGCGTCGCCCGCCAACCGCGACTACAAGCCGGGTTTTGCTGCCGCCCTCATGCTCAAGGACCTGAAATTGTCGCAGGAAGCCGCGCAAAGCGCCGGCGCCGTGACGCCTCTGGGCGCCGAGGCGACGCAGCTCTACGCTCTGTTCAATGCGCAGGGCAACGCAGGCGCCGACTTTTCCGGCATCATAAATTTCCTGCGCGGCGATCAAACCTAAGCAGCTGCTTGCAAAGGGTTATTAGCAAATTTTTTCGACAGAAATCCGGCAAATTTAGATTTGCTTAAGGTCTCGCTAACTCACCGGTAACGATGTGCCTTTAAAACGGACTGCGAGGCGGACATCGCAACCGCCCGGCGCTCCGGATCAGGTCTCGCGTACCGGAGCCCGAAAGTTTCGCAGGTCTCGAGTAGCGAAACGCCATGCGTATCTGGCAAAGCCGCGTTCCCTTCTGGGACGCGGTTTTTGCGTCTGGGCAAGTCTTCGCTGCAGATTCGGGTCGCCGGGCACCCTCCAGCAAGGGCGCCCGGCTGTGTTTTCTCAGCGCTTCCGCAAATCCGCCTCCGCAAGGTCGAGCGCCTTGGCGATGCGCTCGCAGGCCATGTCGATGGTGTCGCGCGTCCAGATCAGCGGCGGCGACAGTATCATCGTGTCGCCGGTGGCGCGCAGCATCATGCCCTGCGAGATCGCGTGATCGCGCACGACGACCGCCGCACTTCCCGACGGCAGGTATCGTTCCTTGGTCGCCTTGTCCTTGACGATCTCTATCGCACCCATAAGACCGATCGAGCGCACCTCGCCGACCAGCCTGTGGCCGGCGATGCGCTCCTGCAGCGCCTGCGCGAAATAGGGACCGGTGTCGGTCCTGACGCGCTCGACCAGACCTTCCCGTTCAATGATCTCGAGGTTCTTCAGGGCCACCGCGCACGCGACCGGGTGACCGGAATAGGTGTAGCCGTGGTAGAACTCGCCGCCCTTTTCGACGAGCGTCCTGCTGATGCGGTCGCCGACCAGGAGCGCCGACAGCGGCTGGTAGCCGGAGGTCAGCGCCTTGGCGGTGGTGATGGTGTCGGGCTCAACGTCGAAGGTCTGCGCCGCGAACCATTCGCCGGTGCGGCCATAGCCGGTAATCACCTCGTCGAGCATCAAGAGCACATCGTATTTGCGGCAGATGCGCTGCACCTCCGGCCAGTAGCTGATCGGCGGGATTTTCACACCGCCCGCACCCATCACCGGCTCGCCGATAAAGGCGGCGACCTTGTCGGCGCCGGCTTCGAGGATGGCGTCCTCGACGGCCTTGGCGGCGCGCAGGCCGAAATCGTGGTCGCTTTCGCCGGGCAGCGCGAGCTCATAGGCATAGGGCATCATCGCATGGACGATGTTCGGCACCGCGCCGCCGAGCTGCTTGTGCATGGGCTCCATGCCGCCGAGCGAGGTGCCGGCGATCGTCGAGCCGTGATAGGCCATCTTGCGCGAGATGATCCGATTCTTCTCAGGCTTGCCTTCGAGCGCCCAATAGTGGCGCACGAGCCGCAGCGCTGTGTCGTTGGCCTCGGAGCCGGACGAGCCGTAGAAGACCTGACCGACATGCTCCGGCGCCAGTTCCGCCAGCTTCTGCGACAGCAGCACCGGTGTAGGCGTCGAACACTTGAAGAAGGAGTTGTAGTAGGGCAGCTCCTTCATCTGGGCGTAGGCGGCCTCCGCCAGTTCGTCGCGGCCGTAGCCGACATTGACGCACCAGAGGCCCGCCATGCCGTCGAGGATTTCCGTTCCGTCGGAATCATAGATGAACGGCCCTTTGGCGTGGGTGATGATGCGAGAGCCCGCTTCACGCAGTTCCTTATGGTCGGTGAAGGGATGAAGGTGATGCGCGGCATCGATCTGCTGAAGCTGCTTCAGCGAATAGTTCTGATAGGTCATGGGTTTGTCTTTCCTCTTGAATCAATCCGGCGGTGGCCGGGGCGGATTCGTCAGAGGAAACGGGGCGGCGAATAGCCGATGCGGGCGCACAGCCGCAAAAGCTCGGCGCGCAGCGTGCGCGGTGACGGCGTCACCGCGACCCCGAAGGCGCCTGATGTGCTGATGCGGACCATGGCGGCACCTTAAGCCGCCAACGGCCAGCAATTCAAGCTGGACCGGCAAGCGTGCGCTGCAGAAAGACGTAGCGCATCGCCGTTTGCGCGGCCTGGGGCCGGCGATCGCCGCGCCCGCCATGGCCGCCTTCGGTCTCCTCGAAGAACAGCGTCTTGCCGTGACCGGCGGCCTGCAGCCGCGCCGCCATCTTGCGCGCATGCCCCGGATGGACGCGGTCGTCCGCGGTCGAGGTCATCAGCAGCACCGGCGGATAAACGGCACTGGTCGCCACACGCTGATAGGGTGAATAGGCGGCGAGCCATGCCGCCTCCTCCGGCTTTGACGGATCGCCATATTCCGCCATCCACGAGGCACCGGGCGGCAGTTCGGTGTAGCGCAGCATGTCGAGCAGCGGCACGTCGATGATGACGGCGCCGAACAGCTCCGGACGCTGCGTCAGCGAGACGCCGGTCAGCAGGCCGCCATTCGAGCCGCCCTGGATGCCGAGTTGTGACGCCGTGGTGATGCCGCGCCTGACGATATCCTCGGCGACCGCGGCGAAATCATCGAACGCTTTCTGGCGCTTGCCCTTGAGCGCCGCCTGATGCCACGCCGGGCCGAACTCGCCGCCGCCGCGGATATTGGCCTGCACATAGGCATTGCCCTTGTCCAGCCAGAGCCTGCCGCGGATGCCGGCATAGCCGGGCAAGAGCGGCACTTCGAAGCCGCCATAGCCATAGAGCAGCGCCGGCACCGGTCCCGTCTGGTCGCGCCGCCTGACGACGAAATACGGGATCATCGTGCCGTCCTTCGAGCGCGCCTCGAACTGCTCCGAAACATAGGGCGATGCATCGAAGCGCGCCGGCTGCGATTTCACGGTTTGAAGCGAGTCGCCATTGTCGTCCGACCAAATGATCGAGCTCGGCGTCAGGAAATCGGTGAAGGAGAAGGAGACGCTGGAGCCGAAATGCTCGGCATGGCTGATGCCGACATTGCCGTTGTCGGGCAGGTCGACCGGCTTCACCGACCAGCCATTGCCGGTGCGGTCGCAAACGACGACCTTGCCGCGCACATTGTCCATCAGGTTGATGAACAGCCGGTCCTGCGTCCTCGCGAGACCTGCGATTGAAACGCGGTGCTCCGGTTTGAGCAGCGTCTCGACCGGCTCGAACGAACCGGTTTCAATCCAGCGGTCGAAATCCACGGAATAGAGCCCATCCGGCAGGCAGCGCGTGCCGTCCGGCGCCGTCCACGGGCTGCGGACGCCAAAGACGAGCTCTCCCTTGAAGATCGCGGTGCCGGTCGCGTCGTCGGGCAGCGGGATGCGCCGGTTCTCGCCCGAAGCCAGCCGGAGAAAACTGTGCGAGGTGAAGAAGTCGATGGTCTTGCCGAGCATGACATGTTTCTTGTCGCCATCGAACTCCACGCCGCCGCCGACCGCGAGATGATTTTTTTCGCCCTCGAAGATCGGCGTCGCCTCCTCCAGCTTCGTGCCGCGCCGCCAGAGCTTGATCACCCGCGGATAGCCTGAGTGAGTTTTGTCCTCGTCCTCGAAAGCCGCCGAGACGATCACCGTATCCCTGTCCAGCCAGGAAAACCCCGACTTCGAAGCCGGTGCCCGAAACCCGTCCTCGACGAAGGATTTGGTCGCAATGTCGAACTCGCGCATCTCGCTGGCGTCGCCGCCGTCCGGCGACATGAACAGCAGGCAGCGGTCGAAATCGGGATAGAGCCGGGTCGCGCCGCCGAACACCCATTTCACGCCTTCCTTGGCCGAGAGCTGATCGAAATCGAGGATCGTTTCCCATTCCGGCTTGTCGGTCTTGTAGGAGGCGACCGTCGTGCGGCGCCACAAGCCCAGCGCGTTGGTCTTGTCCTGCCAAAAATTGTAGACGTAACCGGCGAGCGCCGATCCGACCGGGATATTGTCCTCGGCCGTCATCAGGTCGAGCGCGGTCTCGAATGCCGCCTGATAGGATGGATCGCCCTGCAGTTCGGCGACAGTCGTCGCATTCTGGCGATGGACCCACTCAAGCGCTTCCTTGCCGTTGCGATCCTCCAGCCACAGGAAAGGATCCTCGACCGGCAATTCAGGCTGGGTTTGGGTCATCGGGCTGGTCATGCTGGTCTCCGGGTCTGGCGGCCCTGCCTACATCGCGTTCGCCGTGCCAACATTCAAGAGCAGCGCTGCCTGCGCTCAGCCAGCCGGCCCTACATCACCCGCCGGCGAATGACGGTGGCTACAGCCAGCGCCGCGCAGATCGCGCCGAGCGTCACCGGAAGCCCTGCGGCGCCGATCAGGTCCATCACACCGCCGGTCAGCGGCGGCACGAGGATGCCACCGACGCCCCACATCAAGGAGAAGGAGGCATTGCCCGCGACCAGCGCCGAGCCGGTAAAACGCTCGCCGAGCTCGATGATCGACATCGTATAGATCCCGTAGGACACCGCGCCCCAGATGAAGACGCAAGGCCAGATCAGCGGCGTCTCGATGAGCGCCGGCAAGAGCGCGCAGCCAAGAACCGTCACCGAGACACAGCCGAATCGCACGAGGCGCGCCGTCAGTCTTTCGGCGAGCAGGCCGAGCGGCACCTGCATGGCGATGTTGCCGGCGATCATCGTCGACAGCAGCGCCGACATGCGCGTCTCGGGAATGTCGAAGTGGGTGCCATAGACGGGAAGCAGCGCCAGCACCGACTGCTCGAAACCGGCGGCGGCGACGACCGCCGACAGGAGCAGCCAGGCGAGCGGCATGAAGCCCAGCACAGAAACTTTTTCACCTGCCTCGTCGACCCTAGGCAGACGTTTCACCACGACCGCCAGGCAGGCGCCGCAGAAAAGAAAAGCAAAGATGCCGACCAGAAAAGGCGGCCAACCCTCCGTGCCGACCGCCAGCAGGCAGAGCGGTCCGGCCGCGAACCCAGCCGAGATGATGGTCGAATAGATGCCCATGACGCGCCCGCGCCGCGACGGCGGCGCCAGCGCGATCACCCAGATTTCGCTGAGCACATAAAGCGGATTGGTGACCACGCCGACCAGGAAGCGCAGTGGGAACCACAAATAGACGTCCTGGGTCCAGCCGATCAGCGCCAGCACCAGGGCCGAGAGCCCGGCGCAGATGAGCGCAGTCCGCCCGGCTCCGAACCGGCGCGCCAGCCCCGGGATCAGCGGCGAGGACAGGATGAAACCGACCGGCGTCATCGCGGCCGACAGGCCGATCACCGCCGGCGACACGCCCTGACGCTGCAGGATGAAGCTCAGCAGCGGATAGGAAAGCCCCTGCGCGATGGCGAACACCGACACGGTCGCGATCACGCCGGTAATCGCGGCCCACTGCACCGTCTCGCCGGTCTCTGATTTCGCCAGAGCCATCATTCCTGCTCCATTCAACGCAGGCTTAGCCGCTGCCGGCGACAGCCGTAAGGGCCAACTGACGGCAAGGGCGCATGTTCCAGCCAATCCTTGTCAGGAACGCCGGCAGGGAATGCTTTGGCGGCGGCAATTCGGCGGGCCAATCTGCCCTTCCGTCATGTCGCTTCCCTCGCCCTAGTGGTCGCCGCCTCCTTACCGGCAGCATTGCCGCCGGTCCATTATGCCGACCACTTTCGCATCCCCACGAGGCCTCTCATGACTGCCGCCCTTCATCCCGCCGAACCGGCATTGGCAACAGATCGCGCCCGCCGCGGCGGCCGTGCTGGCAAACGCGCCGGCGGATCGGCAGCCTTCGAGCAGCCGCCGTTCCGGCAGCTTAAGAACCCGCTGGTGCCCACCAGGCTGGTGTCCGACGACGAACTGGAATCGATCCACCTCGCCTCGCTGCGCGTTTTGAAGGAGATCGGAGTCGACGTGCTGCATGAGGAAGCCCGCCGCATCATGAAGGCGCATGGCGCCGACGTTCGCGAAGGCAGCGAGCGCGTTCGCTTCGACAGCGACATGATCCTCGAGCTCATCGCGTACTGTCCGCCGGAGTTCACGCTGCACGCCCGCAACCCGGCGCACAATCTGCGCTTCGGCGGCAACAACGTCATCCTGTCGATGATGGCCTCGGCGCCGAACTGCTCCGACCTCGACCGCGGCCGCCGCCCCGGCAACCAGGTCGACTACCGCAATTTCCTGCGCCTGGCGCAGATGCACAACATACTGCAGTGCACCGGCGGCTATCCGGTCGAGCCGATCGACATCCATCCCTCGGTCCGGCATCTCGAGTGCATCCGCGACCTCGCCACGCTGACCGACAAGGTCTTCCACATCTATTCGCTCGGCAAGGAACGCAATGTCGACGGCATCGAGATCGCCCGCATCGCGCGCGGCGTCAGCCGCGAGCAGCTGATGGAGGAGCCGTCGGTCTTCACCATCATCAACACCAATTCGCCGCTCAAGCTCGACGTGCCGATGATGGAAGGCATCATCCAGATGGCCAGCATGGGCCAGGCGGTGATCGTCACGCCGTTCACGCTCTCCGGCGCCATGGCGCCCGTCACCATCGCCGGCGCGCTGGTGCAGCAGAATGCCGAGGCGCTCTCCGGCATCGCCTTTGCCCAGATGGTGAAGAAGGGCGCGCCGGTCGGCTATGGCGGCTTCACCTCCAATGTCGACATGAAGTCGGGCGCACCGGCCTTCGGCACGCCCGAATACATGAAGGCGCAGCTCGCCGGCGGCCAGCTCGCCCGCCGTTACAATATCCCCTACCGCACCTCAAACACCTGCGCCGCCAACACGGTCGACGCGCAGGCCGCCTATGAAAGCGTCTTTTCGCTGTGGGGCGCCATCCAGGGCGGCGGCAATCTGATGATGCACGGCGCCGGCTGGCTGGAAGGCGGCCTGCGCTGCTCCTACGAAAAGACCATCCTCGACATCGACCTCCTGCAGATGGTGGCCGAATTTCTCACCCCGCTCGATCTCTCCGAAGACGCGCTCGGCTTCGACGCCATCCAGTCGGTCGGCCCGGGCGGCCATTTCTTCGGCACCCAGCACACGCAGGAGCGCTACAAGACCGCCTTCTACTCGCCGATCGTCTCCGACTGGCGCAATTTCGAGACCTGGACCGAGGCGGGTTCGCCGACGGCGCTGGAACGCACCAACAAGGTATGGAAGGAGCGCCTCGCAGCCTACGAAGAGCCGTATATGGACCCGGCCATCCGCGAGGAGCTCAACGACTTCGTCGAGAAGCGCCGCGCCGAAGGCGGCGCGCCGACCGATTTTTGATCTTTCACGCCCCGCTCACCCGATTCAGTCTCTGCAAAAACGGACCTATCTTCATGAAATCCCATGTTAAAGCGGTTGTCATCGGCGGCGGTGTCGTCGGCTGCTCGGTGCTCTACCACCTCGCCAAGGCCGGCTGGACCGACATCATGCTGATCGAGCGCTCGGAGCTGACCTCCGGCTCGTCCTGGCACGCGGCGGGCGGCTTCCACACCCTGAACGGCGACCCGAACGTCGCCAAGCTGCAGGCTTATACCGTCCAGCTCTACAAGGAGATCGAGGAGCTTTCCGGCCAGTCCTGCTCGCTGCATCTGACCGGCGGCGTGATGATGGCCGATACCCCCGAGCGCATGGATTTCCTGCGGCTCGCCCACGCCAAGGGCCGCTATCTCGGCATGGATACCGAGCTGATTACGCCGTCCGAAGCCAAGGCGATGTTCCCGCTGATGGACGAGAAGAATTTCGTCGGCGCCATGTGGGATCCCGTCGAAGGCCATCTCGACCCCTCCGGCACGACCCACGCCTACGCCAAGGCCGCGCGAAAACTCGGCGCTGAGATCGTGCTGCGCAACCGCGTCGTCGAGCTGACGCAGGAAGCCGACGGCACCTGGAACGTCGTCACCGAGCAAGGCACGGTGAAAGCCGAGCATGTCGCCAATTGCGGCGGGCTGTGGGCGCGCGAGATCGGCCGCATGGTCGGCGTCGAGCTGCCGGTGCTGGCGATGGAGCACATGTACCTGCTCACCGAGCCGATGCCGGAGGTCGAGGAATTCAACAGATCGACCGGCCGCGAGATGATCGGCGTGCTCGACTTCAAGGGCGAGATTTACACCCGCCAGGAGCGCAACGGCATCCTGCTCGGCACCTATGAAAAAGCCTGCAAGCCATGGTCGCCGGTCAACACGCCCTGGGATTTCGGTCATGAACTCTTGCCACCCGACATCGACCGCATCGCGCCGTCGCTGGAGATCGGCTTCAAGCATTTCCCCGGCATCGAGAAGGCCGGCATCAAACAGATCATCAACGGCCCCTTCACCTTCGCGCTCGACGGCAACCCGCTGGTCGGCCCAGTCCAGGGCCTGACCAACTTCTGGTGTGCCTGCGCCGTCATGGCCGGCTTCAGCCAGGGCGGCGGCGTTGGCCTGGCGCTGTCCAACTGGATGGTGCACGGCGATCCGGGCTTCGACGTCTGGGGCATGGATGTCGCCCGCTTCGGCGAATGGGCGACGCTGCGCTACACCAACGCCAAGGTGCGCGAGAATTATTCGCGGCGCTTCTCGATCCGCTTCCCGAACGAGGAACTGCCGGCCGCCCGGCCGGCGCAGACGACGCCGCTCTACGACACGATGCTCGCCAACAATGCGGTCATGGGCGACTCGTGGGGACTGGAAACCCCGCTCTGGTTCGCGCCAAAGGGCACCGAGCCAAAGGACATCGTCTCCTTCCACCGCTCCAACGATTTCGGCCCGATCGGCGAGGAAGTTCGCGCGACGCGCGAACGGGTCGGCGTCACCGAGATCGCCAACTTTGCCAAGTACGAAGTTTCCGGGCCGGGCGCCGAGGATTTCCTCAACCGGCTGATGACCAACCGGATGCCGAAGACCGGCCGCATTGTGCTCACCCCGATGGTCAACGAGTTCGGCAGGCTGATCGGCGACTTCACCATCGCCAAGACCGGTGAGGACCGTTTCATGATCTGGGGCTCTTCGGCCGCGCAGAAATACCATATGCGCTGGTTCGAGAAGCACCTGCCCAAGGATGGTTCTGTGCGCATCCACCGCTTCGACCAGACGCTGGTCGGCCTGTCCATCGCCGGACCGAGCTCGCGGGATTTGCTGCAGAAACTCGTGGACGTCGACGTCTCGACCAAGGCCTTCCGCTTCATGGACTTCCGCGAGATGGCGGTCGGCGGCGCGCCCTGCATGGTCAACCGCATCACCTATACCGGCGACCTCGGCTACGAGATCTGGATGGCCCCCGCCTATCAGCGCCTCGTCTACAAGGCGATCAAGGAAGCAGGCGAGGAATTCGGCCTCGTCGATTTCGGCATGCGCGCGCTGCTGTCGATGCGTCTCGAAAAGAACTTCCCAACCTGGTTCCGCGAGTTGCGTCCGATCTACGGGCCGTTCGAAGGCTCGATGGACCGCTTCATCAAGCTGGAGAAGAACGACTTCATTGGCCGCGAGGCGGCTGCCAGGGAGCAGGCGCAAGGGCCGAAGCTGCGCCGCGTCTCCTTCATCGTCGATGCTGCGGACGCCGACGTGATGGGCGACGAGCCGATCTGGGCCAAGGTCAGCAAGGATTATGGCACGGTGGAGAAACCGCATGGCTACGGCGCGCCGCGCTTCGACGAGACGGGCAAGGAAGTGCGCGGCTCCGAAGCCGCCGAAGGCGCTTCGGCCGTGCGCGGCATCGTCGATGGCGAGTGGCGCGTTGTCGGCTGGGTGACCTCGGGCGGCTATGCGCACTACGTGCAAAAGTCGATGGCGCAGGGCTATGTGCCGGCGGCCCTTGCCGAGGACGAGAGCGCCGGCCTGTTCGAGATCGAGATCCTCGGCCACCGCCGCCCGGCCCGCATCAACGTCGAACCGCCCTTCGACCCGAGCGGCGAGAAGATGCGCACCTGATTCCAGGAAGCCGCAATGTACCGCTTTCGGATCGTGTTGGTGGCCGGCTATATAGCAACCGGCCACCAACGCATCAGATGAGAAGACGACCCTTGCGGCAGCTGGAGAAATGGACCGACTGGCTCTGCGATGAACGGGTCGGCCCTTTCAGTGCCGCAATCGCGTTTGCACTTGCCTATTGCCTGGTCCAGATCGTGGTTATGCCGCTCTCGTCCCATTTCGTGGGCACCGGCGTCGGCGTCGACGACGCCGAACAGTTGATGGCGATGCGCTTCCTCGCGGCCGGCTATGGCGGCTCGCAGCCGCCTTTATACACCTGGTTCGGCATCCTCACGGCCTCGCTGGTTGGAACCAGCATTCTCGCGCTCAAGATCGTCAAATACACGCTGCTGGCCGGTGGATTGGTCGCGTCCTTCGCCACAGTGCGCCGCCTGGGCTACTCAGCCCGCGCGGCGACCGCCGCCATGTTCGGCCTGCTGCTGTTTCCACAGATCGTATGGGAGATGCAGCATGCCCTCACCCACTCGGTCGCGGTTTTTTGCTTTTCATCGCTGCTGCTCCTGGCAGTCGCCGAGTTGCAGAAACGGCGCTCGACTGCCGCGTATGTGCTGCTTGGCTTGGCGACCGCCGCCGCAATGCTGTCGAAATACAATGAGGTGATCTTTCTCGCTGCGCTGTTCCTTGCGGCGCTGTCCGTCCGCGAAACACGTGAGGCGATCTTCGATCGCCGTTTCCTGATCAGTGTGGTTGTGGCGATCCTCGCCTGCCTGCCCACATTCTACTGGAGCCTCACGCATCTGGGAGACCTGCTGGCGCACAGCGGTGGCCTGGGCGTCGCCGAGGGGGGCAGCGCGGCAAAGACCCTGTCTCGCGGCATCCGCGGCTTGGGCAATGCGATACTCAATTTCGCCGGGCTGCCGGCCACGATCTTTGCCGTCGCGTTTTTCCTGGCGCGCAAGCAATCCGCACCACCGCCCGAGGCCGCACCGTGGCCAGAGACGCTGGTCTGGCGAGCGATAGGCTTCGCCTTGCTGATCACGCTCGTGGTGGTGCTGGCGGGAGGCATCACACAGTTTCGCGATCGCTGGATGCTGCCCGTATTCGTGCTGTTGCCGGTCGCCATTGCCATGCGGCTGGACGCGATGGGGGAAAGGGGCAGGAAGACGCAGGCTACAATCGTCTTCGTCGGCGCCGTGATGGCCATCCTGGTGCTTCCGGTAAGCTGGTACATGCAGGTCCACGGCGGCGACAACCGCGGCAGCATCGTGCGCATGGACTACGCTTCGCTCCATCGTCAGCTGACAGTCGACGGACCGGTCGGCACTGTGGTCTCAAGCTGGTTCTGGATCGGCAATCTCCGCCTCGTCGATCCCGATCTCATCGTGCTCGACGACGAGATACCCGATTTCGCCAAATCGATCCGCGAGCCCGCGGTGCTTGTGCTCGCGGATGACGAGGAGCCGGCTTCCGTCATCTTCAAGAGGATCACCGAGGCCGGCTATGTGATGGACACCGTCCATCGGCGCATCGCGGTGCCGCAGTTGGGGAACGCACCGCGCCAGGTCACGATCACCAGGCTGCACAAGATGACGCCGCAATAGACAGCAAGGGGGACCCGCATGGACACACAACGTTTCGGCCGCCACCGCAAGATCATGCCGTTCGAACCCGGCTCCGTCGAGGCGCTGCGCGCCGCCTCCCGCGAGAAGGCTGCCGCGCTCAGCCAGCACGCTCTGGGCTATGGCGCGGTAGCCGAAGCCGAATGGGCGGCGGCAGGCATCGCCGCTCCAGACCTGCCTGCCATGCGAACCTATCGGCTCGAGCGCATCCGCGCCGAGCTCAGGCGCCGCGACTATGCGGGCGCCCTGCTCTACGACCCGGTCAACATCCGCTACGCGACGGATTCGACCAACATGCAGCTCTGGGTCGCGCACAATCCGACCCGCCACTGTTTCGTCGCCACAGAAGGTCCTGTGGTGCTGTTCGACTATTTCTCCTGCGAGCATTTGTCGGATCACGCCGGCGTCGTCGACGAGGTGCGGCCGGCGGTGTCGTGGATGTATCTTTATAGCGGCGAGCTGACCGACAAGAAGGTCCGTCGCTGGGCAGCCGGCATCGCCGAGCTCCTTGCAGAGCACGGCGGCGGCAATCGGCTGATCGCCGTCGACCACGTCAACCCGGAAGGCGTCGAAGAGCTTGCCCGCCACGGCATCACGGTCGGCAATGGCGAGGCTGTGATGGAGAATGCGCGCCTCATAAAGTCGCCCGACGAGATCCTCGCCATGCGCTGCGCCATTGTCGCCTGCGAGGCGGCGATGGGCGAGATGGAAGCGGCGCTGAAGGCGGGCATTTCCGAGAACGAACTCTGGGCGGAACTGCATCGCGGCAACATCGCGCGCGGCGGCGAATGGATCGAGACCCGGCTTCTGTCGTCCGGGCCGCGCACCAACCCCTGGTTCCAGGAATGCTCGTCGCGCATCGTCGAGGATGGCGATCTCGTCGCCTTCGACACCGACCTCATCGGTCCCTATGGATTCTGCGCCGACCTCTCGCGCACCTGGCTCTGCGGCAATGGCCGGCCGTCCGACGAGCAGCGTGATCTGTTCCGCATCGCCGCCGACCAGATCGCCCACAACACGGTATTGATGCGGCCGGGCATTTCCTTCCGCGATCTCGTCGAACGCTCCGCCGTGCCGCCGGGAGACTGCTTCCCGGCGCGCTACGGCGTGCTCTACCACGGCGTCGGTCTGGCGGACGAATATCCAACTCTGCCGCATGCCAGCGACTGGACGGACGACACGCCGGATGGCGTCCTGGAACCCGGCATGGTGCTGTGCGTGGAAAGCTATATCGGTAGGCTCGGCGGCCGCGAGGGCGTCAAGATCGAGGAGCAGATCCTCATCACCGAGACCGGCAACGAAAAACTCTCAGCCTACCCGCTCGACGAAAAGCTGCTTGGCAACTGACCCGTCCAAGCCAAGCTCGGCGATGGCCTCGCGCATGGACGCAACGACGTCCGCCGATGTGGCCCTGGCCGATATAAACGGCAATCCCTTCCGCCTGGTCGTCCAGCCGACCACTTTCACGCGCCGCGCCGCCGGCTCGAATCGCTGCGCCAATGCCCAGCTCTGGCAGTCGATGGCGGCGATATCGGCCCTGCCCTCGGCGATGGCGACGATCGACGACCGGTGGCCGCCGCTTTCGCCGCACGAGGCGAAGACGCCCAGACTTTCGCCGATCGCCTCCAGGTCGCGCGTCAGCCCGAGCAGCCCGGACATCGAATCCGGATTGTTGAAGATGAAGCGCTTGCCGCGGATGAGATCGAGCGGGATGACGGCCTTGCCATCCTCGGGCGAGCCAACCGACGTCCCGCCATCAGCCGGCATCACCAGCGCGCTGGAATAGAGCTCGCCCTGCCCGCCCTCGAAGGCGTCATAGCTTGGCTGAGCGACCACCTGCACATGCCTGGCAAGGCCGAGCTCCATCGGCCCCCAGCAGGTCTGTCCGAAAAGCAGCGCCGGGCTCAGCCAGAGCTGGTGAAAGTCGAACTCGTCCGGGGGCAATGTCGCGGGGTCGGGCGCTATCAGCTTCCCGGCGCCGTCTTGGATGCCGCCGGACACCGGCGGCAGGTCGCGATTGCTGCGCGCCATTCTTTCCGGCGCGTCGATACCCCTCCGTCGAAAAGCGTCGCGGAGCTGCGCCCATTGCGCGTCGATCTCGCCGCGAACTTCCGGCCAGTCATACATCGGCAGAGCCGCAATCAACTTGCTCATGACGAACAGCTTTCAAAACAGGCGGTCATCGGCGCCTGAATTCCGCGGCGATAAAGCAGTCGCGAAAGTTCGAACTTACTCTTTCGGCGGCTCAGCCGGCACCGGAGCCGTGCCAAGTCCACTCACATTACGCGCTCTGATGCGCGGCTTGAAGGCACGGCCGGGTTCGGGCGCGCGGCGCAGCACCGGATGCACCACCGGCTCCTTGGCCTTGAAGGCAAATGATTTGATCAGCGCGAAATAATTCGGATAGACGTAGCCGTTGTTCATCCGCAGCCATTCTTCGCGGCGATCGCGAAACATCTTCGGCAGTCTGTACCAGGCGACGGTCGGGCTCTTGTGGTGCACGAAATGCAGGTTGTTGTTGAGGAACAGGAAGGAGAGCGGCGACCGCTCGACGATGATCGTGCGGCCCTCCGGGTGTTCCGACCACTGATGCTCGGCATAGGTGCGCACCGAAATCAAAGACTGGCCGAGCCACACCGGCCCCAGTATGTAGAGCCAGAGCGGGATGCCGAAGCCGAAGGTCACGATCGGCACGACCACTGCAAGTCCGACCGCATGCAGCAGCCAGGCTTTGCGGATCGCCTTGTCGCCGGCGGCCATCTGTCTGGCGTCTTCGAGGAAGAAGCCGATCGACGACAGCCAAGGTCCGAGAACGAAGCGGCCGACCATTGTGTTGTTGATCTTGAGCAGGACCTTCATCGCCGGCGGCATTTCCGCATGCATCCAGAGCGCCTGGTAATAGCTTTCCGGATCGTCGAGCGGGTCGGTCAGCCGCTCGTCGGCGTGGTGGCGAAGATGGATCGCCTTGAAACGGCGGAACGGCCAGACCAGCCCGATCGGCAGGATGACGAAGGCTTCGTTGATGCTGGCGTTGCGGGTCGGATGGCCATGCAGCACTTCGTGCATCAGCGAGGATTGCAGGGCCAGTATCAAGGCCAAGGCGACAAGGGCCAGCAGCGGATAGGAAGGCCAAAGCAGGAAGCCGGTGGCAAGCCAGGCGCCATAACAGAACAGTGTGAGGAATACTGTCGGCCATTCCACGGCCGGTGTGCTGCTGTGTCTCTTGCGTATGCCAGTCATGCTATCGACCACTGCCTTCCAGTCGCCGGAACCACTTTGATTCCTGACAGCATTGTGTCAGGAGCCTGTCGTTGTCGCAACGCGACAAAGTGAACAATCTGTTGCGAATGCGCATTTTTGGCTGCATATGTTATATATTGTAAACAGATTTGGGGATTCATTTGCGCCTGAGCACCTAACCAGCAGGCCTGGGCGCAAATTTTTCCTCCACTGGAAAGGGGCGGCGTGATGGACAAGCGTGATCTGTCGACGGTTTTCCGAGAGCGCCTGAAATTGCTCTTGACACGCTCGGACTTGAACCAGTCGGCCTTCGCGAGCGCCGTCGGTATCGATCGTTCGGCGCTGTCGCAGCTCCTGTCGGGCGCCTCGACGCGCCTGCCCCGCGCCGAGACGCTTCTCAACATCGCCGCCGAGTTCAAGGTATCGCTCGATTGGCTGCTGGGCCTTAGCCAGGACGAAGGCGTCACCGGCGAGATTCGCGAAAGCCTCGAGATCGAGGAGGCGCCGGACGGCTTTGACCGCACGCTACTTGCCAAATGGCACGCCGAGGCGGTCGGCACCAAGATCCGCTACGTGCCGGCGGGCATTCCGGACCTCCTGCGCACCGAGGCCCTTGTCGAATACGAGGCCGGCATTACCAACAAGAGCCGCGAGGCGCAGGCCGGCGAAACGCAATACCGCATCGACTACAACAGGCGGCCCGAGACCGACATGGAGGTCTGCATGCCGCGCCATACGCTGGAGATTTTCGCACGCGGGCTCGGCGTCTGGGACCGGTTCCCGGAAGCCGAGCGCCGCCGGCAATTGCTGCACATGGCAACGCTCCTCGACGACCTTTACCCGACCTTCCGCCTGTTCCTCTATGACGGCCGCATGCGCTATTCGATCCCTTATACGATCTTCGGGCCGTACCGCGCCGCAATCTATGTCGGCGACATGTATCTGGTGCTGAACGCCACCCAGCCGGTCCGTACCCTGACCAGCCACTTCGACAATCTGATCCGAGCCGCCGATGTCAACGCGCATGAGGCTGCGAGCTTCACGCAGAAACTGGCCGGCATCTCCTTCACCTCAGGCTCTGTCTGAACGCGGCCGCTATCGCCATGCTGGCATGCGGCGACCAACCTGGCCGACCGTCGTTTTAGGAAACTCACGCAAGAGCGGGCCTCATATTCGTTGACTAGATATAAAGACTTCTTTATATCGTTATTTGAATTCAGGATACGAAAGCCAGAGCCATGACCGCCACCAATCCGATCGACGCATTGCTTGCCGAAAAAGGCGTGCTGCTGGCCGACGGCGCCACCGGCACCAATTTATTCGCGATGGGACTTGAGGCCGGCGAAGCCCCCGAGCTGCTCAACGAGACGGCGCCCGACACCATCGCCGCGCTGCATCAGAATTTCGTCGATGCCGGCGCCGACATCATCCTGACCAATTCCTTCGGCGGCACCCGTCATCGGCTGAAGCTGCATCACGCTCAGGACCGCGTGCATGACTTGAACAAGCGCGCCGCCGAAATTGCCCGTTCGGTGTCCGACAAGGCAGGCCGCAAGGTGATCGTTGCCGGCTCCGTCGGCCCGACCGGCGAGCTTTTGGTGCCGCTCGGCGCTATGTCCTATGAGGAAGCGGTCGATGCCTTTGCCGAGCAGATCGAGGGCTTGAAGGCCGGCGGAGCCGAAGTCGCATGGATCGAGACCATGTCGGCGCCGGATGAGATCCGCGCCGCGGCCGAAGCCGCGATCCGCGTCGGCCTGCCCTACACCTATACCGGTTCCTTCGATACGGCCGGCCGCACCATGATGGGGCTGTTGCCCAAGGATATCCACGGCGTTGCGGATGGACTGTCGCAGGCTCCGCTTGGGGTGGGCGCCAATTGCGGCGTCGGCGCAGCCGACATCCTGGCCTCGCTGCTCGACATGACCGACGCGAAGCCGGAAGCCACCGTGATCGTCAAGGGCAATTGCGGCATTCCGGAATTCCGCGGCAGCGAGATCCACTATTCCGGCACGCCCGAACTGATGGCCGACTATGTCCGGCTGGCAGTCGATGCGGGCGCCAAGATCGTCGGCGGCTGCTGCGGCACCTCGTTCGCTCACCTTGCCGCGATGCGCAAGGCGCTCGACGCGCACACCAAGTCGGCGCGTCCGACGGTCGAGTCCATCGTCGAGCGCATCGGGCCGATGCGCAACAAGATAGCGAGCGCTGCCGAGGCAGGCGAAGGCCGTCGCGAACGCCGGCGCAGCCGCGCCTGAAGTTGGCCTGCTCTATTCGCTGTTTTCAGCGTAGCGCGACAGCGCCGTACCGAGATCGGTGGCGGCGCTGTTCTTGCCGTCGCCGCCCATCGTCATCAACGCGCCGGACGCGCGCGGGTCGCTGATCTGCTCCAGCATCACGCGAAAGCGGTCGTTGTTGAGCGCAGAGAGCGCCGTGTCGCGGGCCGCATCGACATTATTCCTGATCCGCGCGGATTCCGCCGACGGAGCGGACGGTGCTCGCGTCTGAAGATTGCCCGCAGTCGGCGTCACGTTCCCGGTGATATGCAATTCCAGCCCCTCACTCCTATCAGCTTTGACTAACAGGAGGGCATTGCGATCAAGTTCCGGAAAAGCCGCGCAATTTAACGATCGGCAAAAGCCGGCAGGTCCTCCGCCGGCTTTTTGTTCCATGGACGGCACCCGCCCTATCTGTTGGTGCCCAGCGACGAGGCTAGCCGCACCAGCGACAGGAATTCCGCCCTGTAGCCGAACGGATCAGCGCCGCGCGCGGCGTTGGCGATCTCCAGGATCCGGTCGTAGCCGAAATTCGCCGTCTGATCCGCGTCGCGCAGCTTCTGCCCGAAAGCCGCGACCGCGACCGAAAAGCGCTGGTCGACGCCGGCTTCATCGAAGGACGGCACCTCGTTGGCCGCGGTCACCGGTGTCGTGATCAGTTTCGAGACATTCTCGTTCGGCAGCTTGTAGCGGATTTTTACGAAGGCATATTCGCCCGCATTGGCAACGCCGCCATTGTCGACCTTCGCCTCGCCATAGCGCAACGGATCGACCTGCTCGGCGCCGCCTCCCTTGGGCGTGACCTCGTAGATCGCCGTCACCGAATGGCCGGAACCGATATCGCCGGCGTCGACGCGGTCATTGTTGAAATCCTCGCGCTTGAGCGCCCGCGTCTCATAGCCGACCAGCCGGTATTCCGAGACCTTGGCCGGGTTGAACTCGACTTGGATTTTCACATCCTTGGCAATGGTGAACAGCGTCGAGGACGCGTCCTCGACCAACACCTTCTCGGCCTCGGCAAGCGTGTCGATATAGGCGGCCGTGCCATTGCCGTTCTGGGCGATGGTCTGCATCATCTGGTCGTTGAGATTGCCGCGGCCGAAGCCGAACACCGAGAGAAACACGCCGGTCTTGCGCTCCTTCTCGATCAACCGTTTGAGGTCGTCGTCATCGGTCTGGCCGACGTTGAAATCGCCGTCGGTGGCAAGCATCACGCGGTTGATGCCGTCCTTGACGAAAGACTGCTGCGCAAGTTTGTAGGCTTCCTTGATGCCTGCCTCGCCGGCGGTCGAACCGCCTGGCTCCAGATTGTCTATCGCTGCAAGAATCTTCTGCCTTTCCGCGGCCTTTGTCGGCATCAGCACCGTGCCGGCATTGCCGGCATAGGTGACGATGGAGACGGTGTCGTCGGCCTTGAGCTTGCTGACCAGCAACCGGAACGCCGACTTCAAGAGCGGCAGCTTGTCCGGCTCGTCCATCGAACCCGAAACATCGATCAGGAACACCAGGTTTGCCTTCGGCGCCTCGACCGGCTTCACGTCAAAACCCTTGATCGCAACATGCATCAGCTTGGTGCGCTCGTTCCAGGGCGTCGGCATGACGGTGACAGTCGAATTGAACGGCGTCGCGGCCGAGTCTGGCCCCTTCCAGTCATAAGGGAAGTAGTTGATCATCTCTTCGACCCGGACCGTGCCTGGGTCGGGCAGAATACCTTCCTTCAGCGAGCGGCGGACGAAGGAATAGGACGCCGTGTCGACATCGATCGAGAAGGTCGACACCGGATCCTGGGCAGCTTGGTGCACCGAATTGGTCTTGAAGGTCTCGATGCGGTCGCGGTTTTGCTCTTGCGGCTGCATTTGATCGGCCGGCATGGGCGCCGGCTGAACCATCGGCCCGAAACCAGCGACGGCGCCAGCCGGCATCTCTGCAGGCTGCATGGCGGTTGCCGGCGCCTGGGCATTCGCGCGTCCGCCGGCGGCCAGCTGGTCAACCTCCGCAGGTGCAGGCGGCGGCGCAGGCAGCGCCTGTGGTATTTGCTTGGCAAAGTCCTTCAACGCCCCGTATTCCTGCCTGGTCCGATCATCGGATCGGCTCAATTCAGTTTTCGGCGGCGATGCCGGTGCGACCTGCGCCTCGTCTTCGACACGCCTCTCGCTGTCGGCGCCGGTCTTCTTCTCCTTGGCAGGCGCGGCCGCCAGCGGCTCGCTGATCGCGGGCTGGTTCGGTATCGGCTTCTGCGCAACCGGCTTGTCGGCCACCGTTTCGGTGACCTTCCCGTTTGAAATAACGGGCGGCTGCTCCCTCAGCATCTCAAAAGCGGCATAGCCGGCGATAGGCAGCGCGACCAGCGCGGTCAGGGCCGGGGTGGCAATGAGTTTCCGTTGCATGATCTCTCTCCAGAGCCTTTGTGCTCGCTCCGTGAGACGAAGACCTGCCGGCGATCCTTGGGGGGCGGTCGAAATTTTTTCGTTCAAGTCGAAGGCGTGCATCGCGGCGGCCAACGCACGCGTTTGCGCTTCGCGGTCCGGCGCCGGAACTGCCAGATTGCGCAGCCTTTCGAGTTCGTTGTCGTCGACCATGGTCACACTTCCCCGGCTGAGCGCATGAGCAGCTTCAGCCGTTTCTTCGCTTCATGGATGTGCCAGGAAACCGTCGCCTCCGAGATCGCCATCACCTCGGCCGCAGCCGCGTGGCTCAACCCTTCGCCATAGACGAGCAGCACCGCGTCGCGCTGCTTGTCCGGCAGCATGCGCACCGCCGCCCACAGCGCCTCGGCCGGGTCCTGGGCTTCCGCCGAGCCCTCCCCCGCGATCAGCGCATACGTGCCGAAGGCCTCGGTCTTGGCGCTGTCGCGGGCGCGCTTGCGCATCATGTCGCGCGAAGCGTTCAGTGTCATGGCGTAGAGCCAGGTCGTGAACGCGCCATTGCCCTGATAGTCGCGGATTGCCCGGCCGAGCCGCACGCAGACATCCTGGGCGATGTCTTCGGCATCGGCCTTGCGGCCGCACCAGCGATAGGCGGCGCGATAGACGAAGCCATAGTGCCTTTCGAGCAGTTTGCCGAAAGCCCCCCTGTCTCCACCCCTCGCCCGCCCGATCAATTCGGCATCGGAGGCTTCGCTGTCGTCCAGCATCATCGCCGTCATTTGCCTGTTGGACGAAGGCTAATGGCGATTCCTTGGGACGATGGAAAGATTTTTTTGCGGCGGCCTCCGCACCCTACCCTAAGGTTTCGGCGAACAGCGTGATCAGCCGCTTCCAATGGCGCTCGGCGCCCGCTTCGTCATAGACGCTGTGGTCCTTGACGCACCAGCCATGACCGACGCCGACATAGTTCTCGATCGTGTGGTCGACTTCGGCGACCCTGAGCGCCTCTGCCAGCCGGGCTGATTGCTCCGGCGGAAAGCTACGGTCCACGCCGGCGACCCCGACGTAGATGCGTGCCTTGATCGACGCCGCCTTCCGGTGCGGGCTGTCGGGCGCGTCGCTTGCCAGATTGCCGCCGTGGAAGCTGGCGGCGGCAGCAATGCGGTCGGGATAGGCCGCGGCGGCGTTAAGAGCCCGTGCGCCGCCCATGCAATAGCCGACGACGCCGACCGGCCCGTCTAGGCCTTCGGCAGTGAGCGCATCGAGGAAGGCCACGCTATCGCGGATGGTCATCTCTTGCGTGGTGCCACCGCTCAGCGCCGTCAGTTGAGC
Organism: Mesorhizobium sp. M1A.T.Ca.IN.004.03.1.1; assembly: GCF_003997555.1. Classification (NCBI taxonomy): domain Bacteria; kingdom Pseudomonadati; phylum Pseudomonadota; class Alphaproteobacteria; order Hyphomicrobiales; family Phyllobacteriaceae; genus Mesorhizobium; species Mesorhizobium sp. M1A.T.Ca.IN.004.03.1.1. Next base: position 164,895 of record NZ_RZTV01000001.1, read on the forward strand.
CCTGGTCTTATCCTCAGCAAACGCAGTCTTAGGGTCGAACGGTCCATAGGGCACGCTGCGATAGAAGAGATCGGGCACCAGCACGGCATAGCCACGCTCTGCGAGGCGTTCGGCCATCTGGTCGAGCGTCGGCCGCGGGCCGAAAATATCCATGTAGAGGATGACGCCGGCCCTGGCCGCCGCCGCCGGTCGGAACAGCCCGGCCTTGGCCTTCCCGTCCCGGGTTTCGATCTCGATCTCTTGCTTGGCCATGCTGCGCTCCGTCGTCTGTCCGCGCGATAGATATCCGGCTGGAGCAGCCCGGCAAGACAATCCCGGAGCCTGGCGTTCAAGATTTCGTGCGGTTGGCCTTCATCTTACAGCCGAGCAAAGGCCACCATATGAAAGGCCTGCACCTCTGGCGGATAGCGATAGTCCGCCCCGTAGGGACATGCGTTGCGGTCGAGGCAGCCGCTCGTGCGGCACAGGCCGCCTCCGGGGCCGCGCACATGCCCAAGACAGGCTTCATGGGCAAAACCCTGCTCGGAATAGGCATGGACCGGACAGGAATTCATGCAGGGTTTTTCGACGCATGTGTCGCAGAGATGAATCGCTTCTCGAGGCTCGGGGAGGAAAATCTCTTCCTCGAACAGCAGCGCGCCGCGATAGGCATGCCACAACCCATACTGCGGATGCATGAGGATGCCGAGCGGCGACGGCTTCAACCCTTCCGCCCGCATCGCCCATTGCTGGAACGGCAGATAGGGCCTGTCGGAGGGCGACACGACGCGAGCGCCGAACGCTTGCGCCACCGCGCCGATCACCTCCCGCGACCAGGTGTCGAGCGGGTTGACGATCCCGCTGGCCCGCTGCCCGAGCCAGCGCTGGAAGTGCGGCCAGGGTGCGGCGCCGGCCTGCCCAACCAAGAGGGCGGACTTCGCAGGCGCGCCTGAAAGCCCCGCAGGCACGGCTTCACCACTAGCGAAGCGAAAGCCGCCCCGAAGGATCAGGCCGTGGGCGGCAAGCGCGGCCGCGGTCCCTTCGATCGTGCCGCGCGAAAAAGTCATCCCTTCTTGTCCGGGTCGGAGAACGCGCTCCGCCAGACTTCCTTATGGATGATGTTGGCGACTTTAGCCCGGCCTGACTCGGGCTCCTTTCAAGTGAAGGCGTCGGCCATCGAGGCCTTCTTCCTGTCGATGAAATCCTTCAGTGCCTCGTCGATCGCCGGATCGAGATGCGGTGCCTCGTAGCTTTCCAGCCAGCGGCGGGCGAGCTCGTTGGCGCGCTGCGGCGCTGTCTTTTCGCCTTCGGCCAGCCACTGCTCATAGGAATTGTTGTCGGCGATGTTGGAGCGGTAGAAGGCGGTCTGGAAATTCGCCTGCGTGTGGTCGCAGCCGAGATAGTGGCTGCCCGGACCGACCTGGCGGATGGCGCCCATCGCCTGGCCGTTCTCCGACAGGTCGACGCCCTCGGCGAATTTCTGCGTCATGCCGAGCTGGTCGATGTCCATCATGAATTTCTCGTAGCAGGAGGCGAGACCGCCCTCGAGCCAGCCGGCCGAATGCAGCACGAAGTTGGTGCCGGCAAGGATGGTCGAGTTCAGCGTGTTGGCGCTCTCATAGGCCGCCTGCGCATCCGGGACCTTCGAGGCGCAGAGCGAGCCACCGGTGCGGAACGGCAGGCCGAGCCGGCGCGCGAGCTGCGCTGCGCCATAGGAAACCAGCGATGGTTCCGGCGTGCCGAAAGTCGGCGCGCCCGACTGCATCGAGATCGACGAGGCGAAAGTGCCGAACAGCACCGGCGCGCCGGGCCTGATCAGCTGCGTGAACGAGGCGCCGGCAAGCACCTCGGCCAGGATCTGCGTCAGCGTTCCGGCAACCGTCACCGGGCTCATAGCGCCGGCCAGGATGAACGGCGTGACAATGCAGGCCTGGTTGTGGCGCGAATAGACTTTCAGCGCCCCGAGCATGGTCTCGTCGAACACCATCGGCGAGTTGGCGTTGATCAGGCTGGTCAGCACCGTGTTGTTCTCGACGAAATCCTCGCCGAACACGATCTTGGCCATCGCCACGGTGTCCTCGGCCCGCTCCGGCGCCGTCACCGAGCCCATGAACGGTTTGTCCGAATAGCGGATATGCGAATAGACCATATCCAGATGGCGCTTATTGACCGGCACGTCGACCGGCTCGCATACCGTGCCGCCCGAATGGTGGATCGACGGCGCCATATAGGCGAGCTTCACGAAATTCTGGAAATCCTCGAGCGTTGCGTAGCGGCGGTTGCCGTCGAGGTCGCGCACGAAGGGCGGGCCATAGACCGGCGCGAACACCGTTCCTTTGCCGCCGATCTGCACCGAACGCTCCGGATTGCGCGCATGCTGGGTGTAGATCGAAGGCGCGGTCTTGAGCAGCGAGCGGCAAAGCCCCTTGGGAAAATGCACGCGCTCGCCTTTCACATCGGCGCCGGCCTCTTTCCACAGCGCGAGCGCCTCGGCGTCGTCGCGGAAGATGATGCCGATCTCTTCCAGCACCGTGTCTGTGTTCTTCTCGATCAGCGCCAGGCCTTCCTCGTCGAGGACCTCGTAGACGTTAATCTTGCGCTTGATATAGGTGAGCTGGGTGCCCGGACCGCCGCCTGCGCGCGCCGCGCGCCTGGCCGCCGCGCCGCCGCTGGCGCCGCGTCCGCGTCGTCCGCCCGACGCTTCCTGCTCGACTGCCGCGTTATCGCTCATGATCGTTCTTCCTATAGATTTTAGATTTGGGCCTGAATTGGCTCGCGGCCGGTTCGCCGCCGCTTCTTTCCGGATCGTAGCCATGCACCCTATTGGAAACGGCCCGCCAGCGCCAACGCCTGTCGCAAAATCGACAAGAAAACCGCCAACTTTTCAGTCGCTTTCCTTTTGCGGGAAGTCGCAAATCAGCTATGGCTACCTTGCCCTCGCGGGTTAGGTATTGGCGCATCGATTTTTGAGCTGCAGCAAGCATTCCGAGCAGCAAGGAGCCCGAGGAAAAAATGTCCGACGACGAGATCATCCTTTCCGAGCTTTCCGACGAGGAACTCGTGCAGCAGATGCATGACGACCTTTATGACGGGCTGAAGGAAGAGATCGAGGAAGGCACGCATATCCTTCTTGAGCGCGGCTGGCAGCCCTACACGGTGCTGACCGAGGCGCTGGTCGAAGGCATGCGCATCGTCGGCGAAGATTTCCGCGACGGCATCCTGTTCGTGCCGGAAGTGCTGCTCTCGGCCAATGCCATGAAGGCCGGCATGGCCATCCTGCGCCCGCTGCTTGCCGCCACCGGCGCGCCCAAGCAGGGCAAGATGGTGATCGGCACCGTCAAGGGCGACATCCACGACATCGGCAAGAACCTCGTCGGCATGATGATGGAAGGCGCCGGCTTCGATGTCATCGACCTCGGCATCAACAATGCGGTCGAGAAATATCTGGAAGCGATCGAGCAGCATCAGCCCGACATCATCGGCATGTCGGCGCTGCTCACCACGACCATGCCCTATATGAAGGTCGTCATCGACACGATGAAGGAAAAGGGCATTCGCGACGATTACGTCGTGCTGGTCGGCGGGGCGCCGCTCAACGAGGAATTCGGCAAGGCCGTCGGCGCCGACGCTTATTGCCGCGATGCCGCGGTGGCGGTCGAGACCGCCAAGGACTTCATGAAGCGCAAGCACAACGTTCGCGCTTCCGCCTGATCCCAGGGCATCAGGATGGATCGAAAAAAGCCGCGCCTTGCAGCGCGGCTTTTTTGTTCCCAGATGATGATGAGGCTGAACGATCAGTTGGCGACAGTGTCTTTGACCGCCCTCGCCGTCGATTTGACGTCCTTGCCGACGCCTCGAATGGTGTTGGCGCAGGCGGTGAGTGCAAGCGCGCAGGCAAGGATGGCAATCGGCGCGATGCGTAGCAGTTTCATGGGTGTCTCCCTCAACAGATAATTAGCCCCGCAGCGAAAACCGGCTCGACTGGTTCATGGTCAAAACGCAAAAAACGAAACCGAATCAAACAGACAGGCTGCTCGTCATCGCCTGCGGGATGATTGCGCGCGAAGTTTTGGCCGTCAAGCAACAGCTAAAGCTCGATCACCTTGAGTTGACCTGCCTGCCGGCCGAGTTCCACTTCTATCCGGACCGCATCGCGCCGGCCATGGACAAGGCCATCGAAAAGGCCAAGGCGGAAGGCTACAAACACATCTTCGTCGGCTATGCCGATTGCGGCACCGGCGGCATGCTCGACCGCGTGATCGAGAAGCATGGCGTGGAGCGCATGGCCGGCCCGCATTGCTTCGCCTTCTACCAGGGCATGGACCTCTACGCGAAGGTCGCCGACGGCGACATGATGTCGTTCTACATGACCGACTTCCTCTGCCGCCAATTCGACGCCTTTTTCATCAAGCCGCTCGGGCTCGACAGGCATCCCGAGCTTATCAAGGACTATTTCGGCAATTACGAGAAGCTGATCTATCTCGCGCAAACCGACGATCCGGATCTCGACAAGATTGCCGAGAAAGCCGCCGCCATGCTCGGCCTCGCCTACGAGCGCCGCTCGACCGGTTATGGCGATCTGACGAGCGAACTGGCGCGGGCGGCAGCCAACGCTTGAGGCTCGAGCAGGGCTGCTTCAACGGCGGCCAGCGGAACGGACGATCGACTTGCAGACGAAGCCCCCTCGCCTCCGCTGGCAAGCCGGATGACAGCGGCCTGCGAACGGGTAAGTTGTGCCCCAAGCAGACTAAACAGCTATTCCAGCCACCGATTCGGGAAACGCCCATGATCCCTCGCCTGCTGCTTGCCGCCCTTTGCCTTATCGGCTTCGCCCTGCCCGCCTATGCCGACGGCGAGTTGCAGAAGCTGATCACCGCCGCAGACAAGGCGCGACTGGATAAATATGGCGAAACGCGCAAGGCGGCTCTCGAAGAGGCAAAGGCCGGCGATCCGGCTGAGGTCAAGCAACTCGATGCGCTGCTCGCCAAGCCGCTGGTCGCTTTCTCCGACAAGGATCTGACCGGCAACTGGAAATGTCGCACCATCAAGGCCGGCGGCTTGAGCCCGCTAGTTATCTATGGCTGGTTCAAGTGTAAGGTCACCGGGGACGGCTCGGGTTGGCGGCTGCAGAAGATCAGCGGCTCGCAGCGCACCACCGGTCGCTTCTTCGACGACGGTGAGAAGCGCGCCATCTATCTCGGCTCGTTTTCGGTCAATGACGAAAAGGCCAAACCCTATGGCAGCGGCGCCGAAAGCGACCAAGTGGGCTATGCCTTCCGCAACAGTGCCACCGAGTGGCGCATCGAATTCCCCGCGCCCTATTATGAATCGAAGCTCGACATCATGGAATTCAAGCGCTGACTGAGCCCGAAAAGTTGCAGAGTTTTCGGACCAGGATCATGCGCGACCATTGGCTCACTAAGGGTTAACCCGCTCTCCCTAGCATGCGCCCGACTTTGAGAGCGGGTGCTTGCCATGGCAACGTCGGAATCCGGTCCGCGGCGGACTGTTGTCGTCACCGAAGGCGGTCCGCATATCTGGGCAATCGTTAACGCCATCGCCGATCGCGTCGGCCCTGTGAGTGTCATCCTCGAAACCCCTGAATCAAAAAAGCGTTTGCTGCTCGGCCGCGCCCGCCGCCAGGGCTGGATCTCGGCCATCGGCCAGCTCGGCACGATGGTGCTGACCAGGCTTGGCAAGCGGTTCTTTGCCGGCCATGCTGCACGGCTGATTGCCGAGGAAAAGCTCGAGACAGAACCTCGCCCGACCCAGACGATCATCCATGTGCCTTCCGCCAACGGTCCGGAATGCCTTCAGGCGATTGAGAAGATCGGGCCGGGCGTCGTGCTCCTCGCCGGCTGCCGGCTGCTGTCGAGGAATATGCTCGCGAAGATGCCTTGCCCGGTGCTCAACTATCACGCCGGCATTGCCCCGAAATATCGTGGCATGAATGGCGGCTACTGGGCGCTGGCCTCCGGTGATCGAGGGAATTTCGGCACCACTGTGCATCTGGTCGATGCCGGCGTCGACACCGGCGGAGTGCTGAAGCAGGCGCGCGGCAAGTCGAAACGCGGCGACACCATCGCCAGCTACGCGCTGCGGCAGGCGGCATTTTCCCGCGACATCTGCGTCCAGGCAGTGGCCGAGGCGCTGGCGGGAAAACTTACGACGATCGATCCCGGCCTGCCCTCGAAACAGTGGTTTCACCCGACGATTTGGTCCTACCTCTGGACCGGCCTGACGAGGCGCGTCTGGTAATCTGCCGGCGTCGGAAATTCAGCACTCGCTTTGCGTCATCGCCAGCGTCGCTTTTGAAGGCGCGCGCGTCGTCCCATAACAAGCGGCACAAGGGCGCATGCGGCAATGCTCCCAACATCGAGGAGTTGAGAATTCATGGCCGATCTGATCGTCGTCTATTGGCGCGATATCCCTGCGCAGGTCATCGTCAAGAAAGGCCGGCAGAACGCCAAGCGCGAGCTGCCGCTGCGCTTCACCGAGGCGATCGACATGTGCGCCATGCGCACGGGCGCCGGCGGCACCGACGATTACCTCGCCGAATGGCGTAAGGCCGATCCGGTTCCGGTCGGCGACGACATCGAAGCCGAGGTCGAGAAGGCCTACCAGGAACTCGATACGAAATATGACCGCGAGCGGCTGGTCGCTCTGGTCAAGGCTGGCGGGAAAGAAAATGTCTGAGAAGCAGCCGGCGGTCACCCAGGCGACCCTGGTCAAGAAGGCGGCGCCGAAGTCCGACTACAAGCCTGCGGACGTGTCGCCGCAACGCCGCGTTCAGCGCACTTTTGCCGTGAGGTTGTGGTCCATCCGCCATTCGCGACTGCTCGAATGGTTTTATGGCAGGTTCGCCGATGTCTTCCTGCTCTTGCATCCTTTGTGGAAGGGCATCGGCTACGGCCGCGTCGAAGCGCCGGTGAAATTCGTCGAGAAACGCGTCAAGGGCTTCATGTTCGACTGCCGCATGTGCGGCCAGTGCGTGCTCTCCTCCACCGGCATGTCGTGCCCGATGAACTGCCCGAAGCAGCTGCGCAACGGCCCCTGCGGCGGCGTGCGCGCCAACGGCAATTGCGAGGTCGAGCCGGACATGCCCTGCGTCTGGGTCAAGGCCTGGGAAGGCTCCCGCAACATGAAGCATGGCGACAAAATCCTCACCGTGCAGAAGCCGGTCGATCAGTCGCTGCGCGAAACCTCGGCCTGGCTCAGGGTGACCGCACAGGCGGCCGCGGCGCGTGAAGCCGCCCAGAACCCGCAAAACCCCGGAGCTTCAGCATGAGCATCCGCCACCAGCGCGACGAGAACCCGGCCGGCGTTCACCTGCCGCTCGATCCCCTGCCCGGCCATTCGTCGCGCGGCCGGCTGGAGCGCGTGCTGCGCCGCGGCGAGTTCGCGGTGACGACCGAGCTCAACCCGCCCGACAGCGCCGACCCTGAAGACGTCTACAACCGCGCCAAGATCTTCGACGGTTGGGTCGACGCCATCAACGCGGTCGACGCCTCCGGCGCCAACTGCCACATGTCGTCGGTCGGCATCTGCGCGCTTTTGACCCGTATGGGCTACGCGCCGATCATGCAGATCGCCTGCCGCGACAAGAACCGCATCGCCATTCAGGGCGACGTTTTGGGCGGCGCGGCAATGGGCGTCGCCAACATGCTCTGCCTCACCGGCGACGGCGTGCAGGCCGGCGATCAGCCGGGCGCCAAGCCGGTCTTCGACCTCGATTCCATGTCGCTGCTCGAAACTATCCGCATCATGCGCGACAACGGCAAGTTCCTGTCCGGCCGCAAGCTGACGACGCCGCCGCAGGTCTTCCTCGGTGCTGCCGTAAACCCCTTCGCGCCGCCTTACGATTTCCGTCCCATCCATCTCGGCAAGAAGATCGCCGCCGGCGCGCAATTCGTGCAGACGCAATATTGCTTCGATGTGCCGATGTTCCGAACCTTCATGCAAAAGGCGCGCGACCTCGGCCACGCCGAAAAAGTCTTCATTCTGTGCGGCGTCGGGCCGCTCGCCTCTGCCAAGACCGCCAAATGGATCCGCTCCAACGTGCCGGGCATCCATATCCCCGATGCGGTGATCAAGCGGCTCGAGGGCGCGCAGGACCAGAAGAAGGAAGGCAAACAGCTCTGCATCGACATCATCAACGAGGTGAAGGAAATTCCGGGCGTCGCCGGCGTCCATGTGATGGCCTACCGCCAGGAAGAGTATGTCGCCGAGATCGTCGATGAATCCGGCGTGCTGAAAGGCCGCCAACCCTGGAAACGGGAGATCCGCCGCGACGACCAGATCGTCGCCGAGCGGCTCGACCACATACTGCACGACGAGATTACCGAAACCCAGGTCGACATGGTGAAGACCGCGCATTGATGTATGTCGCCCAAAAGTGGGAACCGGTTTTGGGACACCGACATACATGAACTTAAAGTCCAAGGCGCGGCCGGCACCCGTCCGCTTGAACAAGACCAGATAACGATATAAAGAACTCTTTATATCCCGACGGAGAGATTGCATGACCCGCACCATCGTCGCCTCGGCGACCCGAGAAATCGTCATCGGCTTCGATCAGCCCTTCTGCGTGATCGGCGAGCGCATCAACCCGACCGGCCGCAAGAAGCTGGCCGCCGAGATGGTGGCCGGCAACTTCGAGACCGTCATCAAGGATGCGCTGGAACAGGCCGCCTGCGGCGCCACCATGCTCGACGTCAATGCCGGCGTCACCGCCGTCGACCCCAATGCGACCGAGCCGGCGCTTTTGGTGCAGACGCTGGAGATCGTGCAGAACTTGGTCGATCTGCCGCTGTCGATCGACTCTTCGGTGACCGCCGCGATCGAGGCGGCGCTGAAGGTCGCCAAGGGGCGCCCGCTGGTCAACTCCGTCACCGGCGAGGAAGAGAAGCTTGAAGCCATCCTGCCGCTGGTCAAGAAATACAACGTTCCGGTCGTCGCCATCTCAAATGACGAGACCGGCATCTCGATGGATCCGGACGTCCGCTTCGCGGTCGCCAAGAAGATCGTCGAGCGCTGCGCCGATCACGGCATTCCCGCGCATGACGTCGTCGTCGATCCGCTGGTGATGCCGATCGGCGCGCTGGGCGATGCCGGCCGCCAGGTGTTCGCACTGCTGCGCCGTCTGCGCGAGGAACTCAAGGTCAACACCACTTGCGGCCTTTCCAACATCTCGTTCGGCCTGCCGCATCGCCACGGCATCAACGCCGCCTTCATCCCGATGGTGATCGGCGCCGGCATGACGAGCGCCATCATGAATCCGGTCCGCCCGCAGGAGATGGAGGCCGTGCGCGGCGCCAACGTGCTCAACGGCACCGACGAGAACTGCACCAACTGGATCCGCACCTACAAGGACTACAAGCCGGCCGAAGGCGGCCATGCGGTCGCGGCTCCGGTCGCGGTCACCGCCCCTGGCGATGGCGCCGCCGCTGCCGGCGGGCGTCGCCGCGGCGGTCGTGAAGCCCGCATGGCCAGGGGGTAAGCGCGCAATCGTGAGCCGCATTGCAAACAGCCCTGATCCGGTCGCATCGTCGATGCGGTCGGAGAAGTCTGCTTTGCGGTCAGGCGACGCCCAATATGGCGTCGAACAACGCCATTCCAGCCCAGGATCCGAAGATGCCTGTGCCGCCGCCGACGATGACATCATCGTCGTAGGCGGGCCAGAATGCGTGCAGCAGGAGCGCTCCGACGATCGCGCCGAGAATTCCGGAGGCCAGATATTGCGGATTGCGCAGCCATGGGCCTTTGAGCACGCGCACCATGGTGAAAGCGGTGAAGATGGCGGGCAGCAGAATATCCGACATGTTTGGCCCCTGGACCAACGTACACTCCACCCAACAGTAAAACGATCCGTTAAACGGTATCGGCAATTGCCATCGAGACGCGTGCCAGCATGAATCCCCCGCCCAACATCACCGATCCGCTTGTGCTGTTCATGCCGTCAGGCAAGCGCGGGCGGTTTCCCGTTGGCACGCCGGTGCTGGACGCCGCGCGCCAGCTCGGCGTCTATGTCGAGAGTGTGTGCGGCGGCCGCGCCACTTGCGGGCGCTGCCAGATCGAGGTGCAGGAAGGCAATTTCGCCAAGCACAAGATCGTCTCTGCCAACGACCACATCTCGCCCAAGGGCGCCAAGGAAGAGCGCTACGAGCGCGTGCGCGGCCTGCCCGAGCGCCGCCGCCTCTCCTGCTCGGCGCAGATACTCGGCGACCTCGTCATTGACGTGCCGCAGGACACGGTCATCAACGCCCAGACCATCCGCAAGGCAGCCGACACCAGGGTGATCGCTCGCGATACGGCAATCCGCATGTGCTATGTCGAGATTGAAGAGCCCGACATGCACAAGCCGCTCGGCGACCTCGACCGACTCAAGATAGCCTTGATGAAGGACTGGGGGTTCAAGAATGTCGAGTTCGACTTCTATCTCATGCCGCAGGTGCAGGGCATTCTGCGCAAGGGCAATTGGACCGCCACCGCCGCCATCCACAAGGATGCGGACAGCGACATCGCGCGCGTCATCGCGCTGTGGCCGGGCCTGAAGAACGAGGCCTACGGGCTCGCCTGCGACATCGGCTCGACGACCATTGCCATGCATCTCGTGTCGCTGCTGTCGGGCCGCGTCGCCGCCTCTTCCGGCACCTCCAATCCGCAGATCCGCTTCGGCGAGGATCTGATGAGCCGCGTCTCCTACGTGATGATGAACCCGGACGGCCGCGAGGGCATGACGGTCGCCGTGCGCGAGGCCGTTTCCGGACTGGTCGACAAGGTCTGTGCGGAAGGCAATGTCCAGCGCAACGACATCCTCGACGCGGTGTTCGTCGGCAATCCGATCATGCATCATCTGTTTCTCGGCATCGATCCGACCGAGCTCGGCGGCGCGCCGTTCGCGCTCGCCATTTCCGGCGCCGTGCGCATCAAGGCCTCCGATCTCGGCTTGAAACTGAACCAGGGCGCGCGCCTTTATATGCTCCCTTGTATCGCCGGCCATGTCGGCGCCGACGCAGCCGCGGTCACGCTCTCCGAGGGTCCGCACCGCCAGGACGAGATGATGCTGATCGTCGACGTTGGCACCAATGCCGAGATCGTGCTCGGCAACAGCACGCGCGTCGTTGCGGCCTCCTCTCCCACCGGCCCGGCCTTCGAGGGCGCCGAGATTTCCGGCGGCCAGCGCGCGGCGCCCGGCGCCATCGAGCGCGTGCGCATCGATCCAGACACGCTTGAGCCGCGCTACCGGGTCATCGGTTCGGAACTCTGGTCGGATCAGCCGGGCTTTGCCGAAAGCGTGCAGGCGACCGGCGTCACCGGCATTTGCGGCTCCGGCATCATCGAAGTGGTGGCCGAGATGTATCTCGCCGGTATCATCTCCGAGGACGGCGTCGTCGACGGATCGCTTGGCGCGCGCTCGCCGCGCATCGTCGCCAACGGCCGCACCTTCTCCTATGTGCTGAAGGACGGCGAGCCGAAGATCACCATCACCCAGAACGACGTGCGCGCCATCCAGCTCGCCAAGGCGGCGCTCTACGCCGGCACCAAGCTATTGATGGAAAAGCAGCACACCGACCATGTCGACCGCATCCATTTCGCCGGTGCCTTCGGTTCTTTCATCGACCCGAAATACGCCATGGTGCTGGGGCTCATTCCCGATTGCGATCTCGACAAGGTCTCGGCCGTCGGCAACGCCGCCGGCGCCGGCGCGCGCATGGCGCTCCTCAATCGCGGCTACCGCCGTGAGATCGAGGAGACGGTGAGCAGGATCGAAAAGATCGAAACCGCTCTGGAGCCAAAATTCCAGGAGCACTTCGTCTACGCCATGGCGCTGCCGAACAAGGTCGACCCTTTCCCGAAGCTCGCGGCCGCAGTGAAGCTGCCGCCGCGCAAGACGGTCGGCGAGGACGGCGCCGCAGGCGACGCCACCCCGCGCCGGCGCTCGCGCGAAGAACGGGCGGCGCGGCGTGGGCGCGAATAGGTCCCCTTCGCCCGACGCCTCTCTTTAGTTCGTATGCATGCAAATGTTTCCGGATCCATCGATCCGGAAACCGGAACGCTGTTTTCGTGAAATCCGCCGGAAACATGCCGGGCGCATTTAGCCCGCCATCGAAGGCTGGCGCGAAATGTCTTCGAGCTGGCGCGACCTTCCGGAGGAACCCACTATGTCGATGTTCGATAACCTCGGCCGCTTCGGCGTGACCATCAGGCAGGCTCATGCCCGGAGCAAGGCGATCCGCGCGCTCAACGACCTGCCCGTGCATGTCCAGAAGGATATCGGCTGGCCGGCTTCGCCGCCGAGCGACCCGCAGGCAGCCCTGCACGCGCTGCTCCTGGGAACCGCCCGCTGATGACCTTCGCCGACAAATGTAAGCTGCTCGGCAAGCGCCGAGGCCGGCAAGCGGCCTCGGCGATCGGCGACAACAAGTTGCGCGCCGCGCTGCTGCCAGGGCGCCGTTGACGCGACCGCCGTCGCATCACGCCGATGTGCCCGCTGCGAACCTTGACATTTTCAACCTAACTACAATCTTCGCATAGCAGGGGGAATTTCTCTTAGTCGGCTCGACCGATCCGTGTTCCGTATGCCCAGTTTGAAAAGCCACGTCGTTTCGTTCATTCTCAGGCACAGCCGCAAGAAGGCCTTTTCCAGTCCCGAGAATCTGCAGCGCTGGATCGCCTACGCCCGCAAGACCGAAGACTATCATCCGCCGGCTCTTCTGAAGGCGCGGCTGGATATCGCCGAGACCAGCGTCGATGGTTTCCCCGTCTATGAGATCGCACCGAAATCGGGCGAGCGCCGGCGTATCCTCTATTTGCATGGCGGCGCCTTCGTCTTTCAGATCACGTCCTATCACTGGGTGCTGATTGCCGAGATGGCGGAGCGGCTGGGCTTCGGCATCACCGTGCCGATCTATCCGATCGCGCCGGAGTACAATTTCCATGACATGTTCGGCATGGTCGGCGACGTATACCGGCGCATGCTGCAAGAGACCAATGCCGAGAACATCGTCTTCATGGGCGATTCCGCCGGCGGCAACATGGCAGTCGTGCTCACCATGATGGCCGCCGAGGAAGGCCTGCCCTCGCCGGCGCGCCACGTGCTGATCTCGCCCGGCCTCGATATGTCCTTGTCCAATCCGGAAGTGTTCGAAGCCGAACGCAACGACCCCTGGCTGGGCATCCCCGGCGGGCTCGAGGCGATCCGGCTCTACAGCGCCGGCATCGACCGCTCCGACTGGCACATCAGCCCGCTCTACGGCGATCTCTCGGTGCTGCCGAAGACGCTGCTGCTCACCGGCTCGCGCGACCTGCTCAGCCCCGACAATCTGATCTTCGCCGAACGGGCGCGCGCCGCAGGAATCGAGGTCGAGGTCGTCTACGAGGAAGGCATGTTCCACGTCTGGCCGCTGATCGATATGCCGGAAGCGCGGCGCGCACGTGACAGCATCGTCGACTTCCTCACAGCCGATATCCTACCGCAGCGAGCCCATGCATCACGCCGAACCACTTATGCGGCGCGACCTGCGCCGGCGGCCGAATAGCTCAGAACTTGCCGGTTTCCCGGAACAGTTCGAAGGTCGCGCGGATGTGGTCGGCAACCGCCTTCACCGGCGCGCTGGCATCGGGTGCCACCACCATGGCGAGATTGTAGGTGCCGATATCGGGCATGCCGTCCTTCGCGCCCAGCGAAACCATCTCGTCGCCGAGGAAGGACTTCGGCAGCGGCGCGACGGCAAGGTCGGCCATGATGGCGGCGCGCTGGCCGGCGGTATGAGCGCTCATATAGGCGATGCGGTAGTTGCGGCCTTCCCGGCCGAGCGCTTCCAGGGCGCCGGCCCGCCAGGCGCAGCCTTCTTCCCAAAGCGAAACCGGCAGCGGTTCGCGCAGATGCGCGCAGCCGCCCTTGGCGCCGGCCCAGACGATCGGCTCGGTTAGCAGCACCTCGGCGCCGACCGCGCTGGTCTTGTAGGAATTGGTGAGCAACGTGATGTCGAGTGCACGGTCGTCCATGCGGCGGCGCAGATTGACGCTCTGGTCGATGGTGACGTCGACGGCGATCGACGGATGCGATTGCGCGAAGCGCTTCAACACGTGGGGCAGCACGCGCTCGCCATAGTCGTCCGGGGAGCCAAGCCTGACCACACCGACAATGTCGGGAATGATGAACTTCGACACCACTTCGCGGTTGATCGACAAAAGCCGCCGGGCATAGCCGAGAAGCATCTCGCCGTCCGTGGTCAGCGTCACCGAGCGCGCGTCGCGCGCGAAGACGGAACGGCCGAGAATGTCTTCGAGCTTCTTGATCTGCATGGAGACGGCCGAGGGGGTGCGGAAGACCGCATTCGCGGCGGTGGTGAAGCTGCCGGTCTCGGCGATCGCCACGAAGGTGCGCAGCACGTCGAGATCGAGCAGCGGCAAAGGATGGTTGAGTGGGGCGTTCATCGGAGCTTGCCTTCAATTTTTCTGATGCAAATGATCATTCCATTTCGTTTGATTGAACATCACTTCGAGCGCATAGTCAACTCGATCGATGCAGGATGCTGCCAAAAGCAGCCATCGAACGACCATGATACAGGCCTGCACTCGACATGAAATGAAGCTGAAACAGACCTGACGTAACCCATTGCCGGGCGCCTCCCTGCCCGAATCGAGGAGAAAGAAAATGTCTATCCTGTCGTCTATCGGTCGGCTCGCGACCGAATTCAGTGCCGCCCGCGCTCGCTACCAGACCGAACGCGCAATCCATGCGCTGCCGATCGAACTGCAGAAGGATATCGGCTGGCCGGAAGCCGCCGATGTCAAGACTGGATTGCGCCACGGCGTGGGAACCTGGGCCGGAGCCAAGTAAATAAGTGTGCATCACGTGCTAAGGGCCTGCCGCGTGTCAGACCGGCAGGCCCTTTTGTTTGTACTCAAATGACTTTTCCAGCCATGCGGCCGTCGCATGACGCATATGAAGCACTCGCATAGCGACGTCCGTTTCGAATTAAACCGCTGTAACTAATAGTAAATTTCGAGCGCAGAGCTCAAAAAAGTCGCATGGGATGTCGCTTTTCATAACAAGCGCTTCGTTTTTGCGATTTAGTTTTGGCTGGAGCAGGCCTATATCACCGCCAGCAAAAACGAGCTGCCCCACTCCATCAAGCGAAGGCGACCCGTCTGAGCAACCAAATGGAGATGATGATGAAGCTGTTTGCCCGCCTGTTCCCCCGTCGCGAAATGAACCTGACGACCGCTCTTGAGCGTCAGCGTCTTGCCAAGACCATGCCCGGCCAGACCGGCGCCATGGCTGCCGCTCGCCTCGGCTTCGTTGCCTGAGACAGCAGTTTCGAACGGCACCTGGTTGCCGTCGCGCTGAATGAAATTCAACGTCGCCCGGCTCCGCCGTGGCGGCGTTTTTCTTCTGACGGCGCATTCGTTGGAACCTGAAGTGCCAACCTTCAGTCTCGCGCCATCGACGATTGCCCGTTTGCGACCCGTGTCGCAAATTTAATCGTCGCTTAGCCGTCTAGCCGATTGACAGGAATGATTTTTCCTGATGTCGCTATGCTATTAGCGACATTCTGTTCGCGTCATGGCCGCGTGAGGTTTCCCGTGAATGCCGTCAAGCACCCGATCAAGAGATCGTTTGTGTTCTTCCTCATCCCCGACTTCACCATGATCGCCTTCGCAACGGCGCTCGACCCGCTCCGCTCGGCCAACCGGATGCTCGGCTACGAGGCCTACAGCTGGCGCCTGGCCAGTATCGACGGCAAGCCCGTGCGCGCGTCGAACGGCGTCGAATGCGCCGTCAACACCTCGCTCGAGGAAGAGCGCAGGAAGATGGCCGGGCCGGACCGCCCGAACATGGCGATCGTTTGCAGCGGCATGAATGTCGAGCGCTATCATAACAAGTCGGCCTTCGCCTGGCTGCGCGAGGAATACAACCGCGGCGTCGCCGTGGGCGGCCTGTGCACCGGCGCGCACATCCTGGCGGCCGCGGGCCTGCTCTCCAACAAGCGCTGCGCCATCCATTGGGAAAACCTGCCGGGCTTCTCGGAGGCCTTTCCCAAGGCCAACGTCTTCGCCGACCTCTTCGAGATCGACCAGAATGTCTACACCTGCGCAGGCGGCACCGCGGCGCTCGACATGATGCTGAAGCTGATCGGCGACGACTTCGACGAAAGCCTCGTCAACCGCGTCTGCGAGCAAGTGCTGACCGACCGCGTGCGCAGCCCGACGGATCGCCAGCGCCTGCCGCTGCGCGCCCGTCTCGGTGTGCAGAATTCCAAGGTGCTGACCATCATTGAATTGATGGAGGCGAACCTCTCCGAGCCGCTGTCGCTGATCGAGATCGCCGACCATGTCGATCTGTCGCGCCGGCAGATCGAGCGCCTCTTCCGCACCGAGATGGGCCGCTCGCCTGCCCGCTATTATCTCGAGATCCGGCTCGACCGCGCCAGGCATTTGCTCATCCAGTCGTCGCTGCCCGTGGTGGAAGTGGCTGTCGCCTGCGGTTTCGTCTCGGCCTCGCACTTCTCCAAATGCTACCGCGAGCTCTATGCCCGCTCGCCGCAGCAGGAGCGCGTCGACCGCAAGCAGTTGCTGGCCGCCTAAGCGACAAGGCTACGAAAACCTACGGCGGCTGTGCGGTCCGTATCGCCTCAATGCGGATGTCTTCGGTCAACTGCGCCTTCAGCGCCGAGAATTCCGGGCTGTTTTTGAGCGTTGCGTTATGACCGCTCGCCGGTTTGACGACCTCAATATCGGTCGCAATAGCACTCCGCGGACGAGATGCGGTCGTTCCAGCCGGAACCTCCGAAATCGCGGACCCTGCGATTGAGCTCGATCGAGCGGCCGCGCCTTCCTGCATTCTCATAGGCGACAAGCGTGCAGCCCCGCCGCACCAGCACCGAGGAAACGCGGTCGTTCCAGAAGCCGCCCCGGAAATTGACGGCGTCGTCAGGACCCATTGCAAGCGAGCGCCCGCGGAAGTTCGCATTCTCGAACAGCACGCAGGCGGCCTCGCCGTAAAATTGGGCGCTGGCGCTTCCGGCAAATATTGTCGACGCAAGCGCCGCCAGGATGACCAAACGTTTCATGCAATATTTCCTCATTTCATCGCGTTGCGCGATGGCGCGGGCCCGATCACATTTTGCCATTGTGCTACACGAGGAAGCAAGTCCGAACCCCGCTCCGGCGGAGCTTGCCGACCGTCACCGGCTATCCATCATCCAGCCGCGGTTGCGCCACATCTTCTCACCGGCCAGGCAATCGGCGGCCGGCCTGTCGTCGGCAAGCACGACCGGCGGGTGAGCCGCCTCTTCTGCCGCCCATTGCCGCGAGGCCGGGCCGGCGAGCTCGAGCACCAGCTTGCGACGGATCGCTTCCGGGAATTGCGTCCAGTCGTTGACCGGGATCATGAAGGCGCCCGGCCCGCCGATCACGCAGTCGCTGTAGTAGCGGTCGAGATTGCCGACGTCGAAGGCGCCGCCGTACCCGCCCCTTGTCATCAGCGGCAGTCCGTTGATGGTGATGCCCTGCCTCACCACCTCGTCGCGCGTGATGTCGACCGGCGCGCCCTGGTTGTTGGGTCCGTCGCCCGAAACGTCGATGACGCGCTTGGTCCCCTGAAAGCCGCTTTCGGCGAAAAGGTCGCTGCCGAAGGCCAGCGCGCCGGAGATCGAAGTACGTCGCGCGCTGTCCGGCGGACGTGCGTTCATCTGCGCAACGATCCGTTCGGCGTCGGCGCGATTGGCAATCGCTGTCCACGGTACGACGACCCGCTGCCATCTGGTGCCGGCCCACTCGACATAGGTGACCGCGATCTTGCCGTGGACGCCGTCGGCGATGGCCTTGAGCACGTTGTCATCCGTCAGTGCCGCCGCATAGCCACGGCGCTGGATCTCGAGTTCGGCCGGCGACATGGAGAGCGAAACATCGACTGCGAGCACCAGCTCGACATCTACCGGCTCTATCGCACTCGATCGCGTGGGCGGGCCGAGGAGCAGCGCCAGCGCGGCGGCGCCGGAAAGCCAATGCCTTGTTCGGCCCAAAGCGGACATGACGCAACGGTAAGCGATAATCGCGCATGAACAAAGCAAAAAGGCCCGGCGTCGACCGGGCCTTCCACCAATCCGGACGAACGCGCGCTCGCTTAGCTGCGCGGCTTGAGATTCTCCGGGTCGTAAAGCGGCTTGTAGCCGACGCCGGCCACCTCGACCGGATAGGTCTCGCCGAAATACTCCACCTGCAGCTTGCGACCTTCCTGGCAGCAGGCCCAGGGCAGATAGGCGAGCGCGATGTTCTTGCCGATGGTCGGGCCGTAGGCGACCGACGTGGTGAAGGAGCGCCGGCCGAGCTCGTCGACCAGCGTCTCGCCGGTCGCGGGATCCTGCACCGGCATGATGCCGACCGGATAGCGCGCGACGCCCTTGGAATCGGTGTTCTCGGTCATCACCAGCGTGCAGAGCATAGCCGGCTGATGCTCGCGGGCGCGATATTCCAGGTGCTTGGCCTTGCCGCAGAAGTCGTTCTCCTTGACCTTCGGGCGGGCAAGATCTGCCTCGAGCAGATTGTATTCGGTCAAGAGGTCGGCGTTCTGCAGCCGCAGGCTCTTCTCCATGCGGCGCGTGTTGGCGTAGGTCTCGACGCCGAACGGCATCACACCGGTCGAGCGCAGCGCGTCCCAGACGGCGAGCCCGTCCTCATAGCGCATATGCAGTTCCCAGCCCTGCTCGCCGACATAGGAGATGCGGAAGGCCGTGACGTCCTTTCCGCCGATCCTGATCGGCTTGATCGCCGCGAACGGGAAATTGTCCGGCGTCAGCCCGTTCGGGTCCTCGACCACCTTCTGCAGCGTCGTGCGCGCATTCGGTCCCCAGATGCCGATGGTGACGTATTTTTCGGTGACGTCGGTGACAGTGACATCGAAACCTTTGTCCTGCGCGGTGCGCTGCATGTAGCGGAAGTCGCGCGGCCCGGCGTCGGCGCCGTCGATGACGCGGCAGCGATCGGCCATGCGGATCACGGTGAAGTCGGCGCGCACCATGCCCTCCTCGTCGAGGAAGTGGGTGTAGATGCCCTTGCCGATATTGTTGTCGCCGCCGATCTTGGCCGCGCACAGCCATTCCAGCAGCGCGACATGATCCGGCCCCTCCACGTCGTACATCGAAAAATGCGAGAGGTTGACGATGCCGCAATCCTCGCTCATCGCCAGATGCTCGGCATTGGAGACGCGCCAGAAATGGCGGTTGTCCCACTCATTCTCGCGCACCGGGACGCGGTTGGCGTATTTTTCCAGGAGATGCTCGTTGGCGGCATAGCCATGGGCGCGCTCCCAGCCGCCTAGCTCCATGAAGTAGCCGCCGAGTTCCTTCTCGCGCTCCCAGAACGGCGAGCGGCGGATGTTGCGGCCCTTGGAGAACGGCTCGCGCGGATGCACCGCCGGATTGTAGACCTTCATCGCCGTCTCGGTGCAGCGATCCCAGATGAACTCTTCCTTCGTCTGGTGCGGGTAGAAGCGCGCATAGTCGATGGCGTGATGATCGATCGCGGTGCGGCCGTCGGTCATCCAGTCGGCGATCAGCTTGCCCATACCCGGGCCGTCCTTGACCCAGATGGCGACGGCGTACCAGAGGCCCCTGACCTTCTGGCTTTCGCCCATCGAAGGCCCGCCATCGGTCGTCACCTGCAGCAGCCCGTTGAAGGAATGGCCTTCATTGTAGCCGAGCTCGCCGAGGATCGGCGTCAGTTCCATGGCGCGCTCCAGCGGCGCCATGATCTGCTCCATGTCGAGGTCGCGCTGCGAGGGCGAGAGCCGCGCCTGGTCTTTTTCCAGCAGGTCGCGCGGATGGCAAAGGCGCGGATTGGTCTCCTCGTAATAGCCCCATTCGATCTGCCCGCCCTCCGCGGTCTTGGGATCCCCGGTGTCGCGCATATAGGCCGAGTTGCCCTGGTCGCGCAGCAGCGGCCAGCCGATCTCCTTGCCGGTGCCGGCGAACTCGTTATACGGGCCGAAGAAGGTCAGCGGGTGGTCGATCGGCATGACCGGCAGGTCTTCGCCGACCAGTGCCGCGGTCAGCCGGCCCCAAATGCCGGTGCAGACGACCACATAATCGGCTTCGATCGTGCCGCGCTCGGTCACGACGCCCTTGATGCGGCCGTTCTCGACGATCAGGTCCTTGGCCGAGGTGTTGGCGAAAGCCTGGAGTTTGCCGGAAGCGACACCCTGGTCGACGAGCTTGCCGGCCACCGTCTGCGAGCGCGGGATGACGAGACCGGCGTCGGGGTCCCACAACCCGCCCTGCACAAGATGCTCCTCGATCAGCGGGAACTTCTGCTTGATCTCGGCCGGCTCGATCAGGCGCGCGCGGGTGCCGAATGCCTTGGCGGAAGCAATCTTGCGCTTGATCTCGTCCATGCGGCCATCGTCGCCGACGCGCGCGACTTCGAGGCCGCCGATGCGCGCGTAATGCCCCATCTTCTCGTAGAAATCGATGGAATAGAGCGTCGTCCAGCAGGAGAGAAAATCGTGGCTGGTCGTGTAGCAGAAGTCCGAGGCATGCGCGGTCGAGCCGATATCGGTCGGGATGCCCGACTTGTCGATGCCCACGATGTCGTCCCAACCGCGCTCGATCAGGTGATGGGCGACCGACGCGCCGACAATACCGCCAAGACCGACGATGACGACCTTCGCCTTTTTCGGAAACTCTGCCATGCCCGCGACTCCAAAGTGCTAAAGCGGGCGCGCCGGCGCCCGTTCGAATTGCCAGAATATGCAGAGGACGCGGATTGAGCTACCGCCTGTTTGCGACACGTCGCGGATGCCGCGCGACCCGGCGCGCCGGCTCGGCTCGGGATGCGATTTCGCTCGGCGAAAGCCCAGATGGTCCTCGGCCTGGAGGCCGACCTGGTAGCCGGCGGTCTTAAAGCTTGACCACGAGCTGGCCGATCTCGGCCGCGGGCGAGCGCTCCGACCTCGATCTTGATCATGCCGGGGCGGTAACGCGTCCGGAAATGATAAAAGGCCGGACAAACGCCCGGCCGTGCCGATCATATTCAAGGAGTTCTTACTTGATCCGCGCAACGCCGCCGGAGATCTCGACCGTTTCCGAACCGGTCAGCGCTTCGAGATCACCATTGGGCAGGGTGACGAAGCAGCCATTCGGGCAGAACTCCACAGTCTCGCCGGCGGCCAGCGCCAGCTCGGTCTTGCCGCCGCCTTCGGTCACGATCAACGTCCGCGTCTGGGCGTCCTTGTTGACCGCGCTGGCGGCAAAAGCCGAACCGCTAAGGGCCAGGAAAGCGACGGCGGCAACGACAGACTTCCACATTGCAATTCCGGTGTTTCCACACCGCCTCTGTTCAATTTCGCAAGGCATTCTCGCCCTTTGCGTGAGAGCTTATATGAGATGTAACGTGAACCGCAACTGAATGCCGCATTCATGCCACAATCGGCTTCGGCGGCCGCCAAAGCTAGTCGGGGTCGGGCTTGCGGCCTCTTCTCTTGGTTTTAGCCAGACGCGCCTGCTCGGCCGCGGCCTCCGCTTCCAGCCGCTCGCGTTCGGCGAATTCGGCCTCGATCTTGTCGTCGTCGATCGGCCATGGCTCATGCTTCTTGCTCTCGACCACGGCGCGGGGCGCCGACGGGATCTCGATGTGCTCGTCTTCGAAGATGTCGAAGATCGCGAATCGGATGTCGTTCTGGACGATGCTGCCGTTCAACACGTCGGCGACGAACACGCGGATCTCGAATTCCAGTGCAGCCGGGCCGAAATTGGCAAACAGCACGAAGGGCTCGGGGTTCTTGAGCACCATCGGATGGGCGCGGGCAATGCCGAGCAGGATGGCGTAGACGCGCTTGACGTCGCTGCCATAGGCGACGCCCACCTTGATGTCGACGCGGCCAAGCTTGTTGCGGTGCGTCCAGTTGCCGACCGCATTGTTGATGAGGTTCGAGTTCGGCAGGATCACCGACTGGCGCTGGAACGTCTCGATCTCGGTGGCGCGCACGCTTATCTTTCTGACCGTGCCGCTGATGTCGCCGGCGACGATCCAGTCCCCGACCTTGAACGGTCGCTCGGCAAGCAGGATCAGCCCGGAGACGAAGTTCGAGACGACGTTCTGCAAGCCGAAGCCGATACCCAGCGAAAGTGCGCCGGCGACCAGCGCCAGATTGGAAAGATCGATGCCCGCCGCCGATATGCCGACCAGCGCTGCAAGCGCGACGCCGGCATAGCCAACCGCCAGCCGGATCGAATTGCGCACGCCGGTGTCGACCTTGCCGCGCGCCATGACCGAGCCGTCGAGCCAGCCCTGAAACCAGCGCGTGAGAAAATAGCCGATGGCGAAGACGACGATGCCGGTGAGGATGCCGAGCACCGAGATGGTCACCGACCCGATGGTCACGCCCGTTGCGAGCTTAAAGGCCCAGGTTTCGATATCGCCGGGCTGGAAGCCCCACATCAAGAGGATCAGCGGCAGGAACACCAGCACGATCATCAGGTTGATGGCGATGCTGACCACCAGGCCGAGCTGGTCGAGCGCGGTGTCCTCATAGCTGGAATTGGCTGACAGCCAGCGCCCGACCGAAGTGTCGGCGAAGCCGCCCTCCTCGCCGATCGCCCGCGCCGACAGGAAGCCGATATAGGCGGTGATCAGCGTGGTGCCGGTGACGACGACCTGAATAGAGACGAAAAGCGCAAGACCGATATAGCCGAGCAGTGCCGCGGCGATTGTGGAGACGCCGAGCCCGATGGCAATGAAGCGAAGCCAAGCCGGCCACGGACGCCACGAGCCGTCCTTCGCCCTGAAAGGCTTCAGCACACCCATCAGGATCAGGATGACGCCCACGATGACGGTGGCAACGAAGCTCCTGGCGATCGTCAGCGACAGCGGCGAGCCCATCTTCTCGTTGACGACGGACAGGAAGTAGTTGAAGCCGAGGACCACGGCCATGGCGGTGGCCAGCCGCACCAGCCAACGCGCCCGTCCGGTTGCGACTGGAATAAGCCGCCAGTTCGGCAGCCGCGGCTCTAGGGCGGCATTGGTCAGCCGGTTGACGCAGAACGCCACCGCGACGACCGAGAGCAGCGCGTTGAGGAATTCGCCGATGTCGCCGCGCAGGACGTTGTAATAGTTGAAGAAGAACACGGTCGAGGCGAGGAACGCGCCGAGCGCCACGGTCGGCAGCAGCGTCGACCAGAACGCCACCGAAAGCCGGCTCAGGTACGACGGCTCTTCGACCGAAGCATCGGCCTCGAAGATGCGGCCGAAGAGACGCCTGCCCCCGATCAGCAGCACGGCCGCCAGCGCCAGCGCCATCAGCGTCGCCGCAAGCATCGCCTGGAACTTGAACTTCAATGCGAAGGTGAGCCAGGACGCCACCGCCTTGTAGAGGCCGGTGAACTGGTCGTGCGCGTCGGAAAAGGCCTGCGGGCTCAGCGCATCGCTCAACTCGTAGCGTTTCGTCAGAACGCTGCGGAAAAGCTGACTGCGTAGCGTGGCGATCCTGTCGACCAGCCCGCTGATGCGGATGGACAGGTTTTGCGCGCCGGCGACCACGGCGTTGATCTCGGCCTTCTCGGCCGTAAGCGCCGCGCGCTCGTTGGCGACGATCGCCGGCTCCGGCGGCTGCCCCTGGGCCGGCGGCGGCCCCAATACCTGGATGCGCGCATTGATGTCGTTGAGGCGTGATCGGAACGCGAGCGCGCTGTTCAGCGCTGCCCGTGAAATATCCTCGAGCTGCAAGCGGATATCGACAAGGCCGGCATCGTCCTGGTCTGGGGCGCTTAACTTCTTCTCCAGTCCGTCGGTCTTGGCCGTCAGATCCTGGATGGCCTTGGTCTGGTCGGCGATGAGCTGCGTGGAGCCCTGGCCGATCGCCTGCGCCATCGCGCTGGGCGAGGGCTGCGCCGCGACGGCGACAATGGCGATCAGGATCAGGCGGAGCAGTCGGAAAATCATGACGTGACGGGCGACTCACGGCCGAAAAATCTTCGAAAATCCTGCCCTTGATAAAGACCGGCCTATCAGGCGGCAAGACGTCTCCATCCGCGGGCCTCGGCGCGGATCGAAGTCGGCCTGTCGAAAAGCGATGGCGCAATCTTGGCTTTGCGCTTCTCGCCTGCTCTATAGTCTGCCGGCTCGCACCAAAAGGACGACAGGAAGAATGGCGGAATACTCAGCCTTTTCGCTGCTCAAGAACGCGCTCAACGGCAACCAGGACTGGAAACCGGCCTGGCGCAAGCCGGACCCCAAGGCGTCCTATGATGTGATCGTCATCGGCGGCGGCGGCCATGGGCTCTCGACCGCCTATTACCTCGCCAAGGAGCACGGCATCACCAATGTCGCGGTGCTGGAAAAAGGCTGGCTGGGCTCGGGCAATGTCGGCCGCAACACCACGGCAGTGCGCTCCAACTATCTTTTGCCGCAGAACACCCGCTTCTACGAGCATTCGATGAAGCTGTGGGAGAACCTGTCGCATGACCTCAACTACAACGTCATGTTCTCCCAGCGGGGCTGCCTGAACCTCGCGCACACACCGGCTCAGCTCGACGACTATGCAAGGCGCGGCAATGCCATGCGCCATCTCGGCGTCGACGCCGAGCTGATGAGCGTCAATGAGATCAATCGGCTTGTTCCGGCCCTGGACGTTTCGGGCTCGGCGCGATTTCCAATCCTTGGCGGGCTGATGCAGCCGCGTGCCGGAACCGCGCGCCACGACGCCGTCGCCTGGGGCTATGCGCGCGGCGCCGACCGGCGCGGCGTCGACATCATCGAGAATTGCGAGGTAACCGGCTTCCTGCGCGACGGCGACCGCATCACCGGTGTGACGACGACGCGCGGCGATATCCGCGCCAAGAAGGTGGCGCTTGCGGTGGCCGGCAGCACCGGCCAAGTCATGCAGCTTGCCGGCATTTCGCATATGCCGATCGAAAGCCACGTTCTGCAGGCCTTCGTCTCGGAATCGCTGAAGCCGATCATCGGCACCGTTCTCACCTTCGGCATGGGCCACTTCTACATCTCGCAATCCGACAAGGGCGGCCTCGTCTATGGCGGGGACCTCGACGGCTACAACAGCTATGCCCAGCGCGGCAGCCTGCCCGTCGTCGACGAGGTGATGAGCGAGATGCTGGCACTCTTCCCGGGCCTGGCGCGGGTGCGCATGCTGCGCTCCTGGGGCGGGCTTTGTGACATGACGATGGACGGTTCGCCGATCATCACCACCGGCCCGCTGCCCGGCATGTATCTCAATTGCGGCTGGTGTTATGGCGGCTTCAAGGCAACGCCAGCCTCAGGATGGTGCTTTGCCTGGACCATCGCCAAGGACGAGCCGCACGAGTTCAACGCGCCCTTCACGCTCGACCGTTTCGATCGCGGCTTCATCATCGACGACAAAGGCCAGGGCGCGACGCCGCGGCTGCATTAGGTTTCGAATCATATGCTGATCACTTGTCCCTATTGCGGCCCGCGCGATGTCATTGAGTTCACCTACCAGGGCGACGGCAACCGCGAGCGGCCGCAGCCTGCCTCGCAGGATCTCGACGCCTGGAATGCCTATGTCTACGACCGGCTGAACCCGGCCGGCGACCACAATGAGATCTGGCAGCATTCCGGCGGCTGCCGCGCGCATCTGCGGGTGGTGCGAAACACCTTAACCCATGAAATCTTGAGCACTGCCTTTGCCCGTGGCGGACACAAGTCCGCGGGCCACAAAGCGGGAGGCCACCAGTGAGCCCTCGCCGCACAGAAACCGGCGGCCGCATCGACCGGCTGCGCACCATCCGCTTCACCTTCGACGGCGCGCGCTATACCGGACACGCCGGCGACACGCTGGCTTCGGCGCTGCTCGCCAACGGCGTGACGCTGTTCGGCCGTTCGTTCAAATACCATCGCCCGCGCGGCCTGCTCGCCGCCGGCGTCGAGGAACCGAACGCTCTGGTGACGGTGCTGCGCGGCGAGGTGCGCGAGCCCAACATTCCCGCCACCATGGTCGAGATCTATGACGGGCTCGTCGCGGTCAGCCAGAACCGCTCCCCCTCGCTCGCCTGGGATATCGGCGCGCTCAACCAGCTCGGCGGCAAGCTCCTGTCGGCCGGCTTCTATTACAAGACCTTCATGGGACCGGTGATCGGCCCGTTGAAAGGCACGCGCTTCTGGATGTTCTGCGAGCATTTCATCCGCCGCGCCGCCGGCCTCGGCAGAGCCGGCACCGCGCCCGATACCTCGCGCTACGAGCGCATGAACGCCTTCTGCGACGTGCTGGTCGTCGGTTCCGGCCCGGCCGGGCTGATGGCGGCGAAGGCCGCGGCCGACCAGGGCGCCCGCGTGATCCTGGCCGAGCTCGAAGCAAAGTTCGGCGGCTCCGCCAACTGGTCGGGCGAAACCATCGACGGGGCGTCGGCAGCCGACTGGGCGGCGCGCATCGTCGGCCAGCTCGAAGGCAATGACAATGTCCGCCTTCTGCCGCGCACGACGGTGTGGGGCTATTACGACGGCAACACGCTGGCCGCGCTCGAACGGGTGACGGACCACAAGGAAGTTCCGGCCAAGGGCGAGCCGCGCCAGCGCTACTGGGCGATCCGCGCCAAAACGGTGGTTCTCGCCACCGGCTCCTTCGAGCGTCCGCTGGTATTCCCCGGCAACGATCGTCCGGGCGTCATGCTGGCGCATGCGGCCGAACGCTACGCCAATGAATATGGCGTCCTGCCCGGTGAACGCATCGCACTGTTCACCAACAATGACAGCGCCTATCGTTCCGCCGTTGCACTGAAGAAGGCCGGGGCCGCCGTCGTCGCCATCGTCGATGTCCGCAGCGACGTGTCGAACGAGATGAGCAGGCTGGCGAGCCAGGCCGAAGCAGAGCTGCTTGCCGGCCATGCCGTGGTTGCGACCGAAGGCGGCAAGGCGCTCACCGGTCTCAAGGTGCGGCGCTTCGAATTGATGAACGGCGCGCTGAGCGGCGATGAGCGCAGCATCCATGCCGACTGCCTGTTGATGTCGGGTGGCTGGTCACCGACGATCCATCTCGCCAGCCAGGCTGGAGCCAGGGCCATATGGAACCCTGCCAGGCAGGCCTTCCTGCCGCCGCAGCCGACGCAGCGCTGGATCGGCGCCGGCGCCTTCACCGGCAGTTTCACGACCGCGGAAGCCATTGCCGAAGGCCGCGCGGCTGGCCTTCAGGCCGCCGGCGGAAGCGCGTCCTCCGCTCCGCTACTCGTCGTGGAGGCCGTCCCCGGTGAACCGGATCCGGCACCGGTCTTCGAGATCAAGGCGAAGGGCAAAAGCTTCGTCGATTTCCAGCACGACGTGACCGCCGAGGATGTGCGGCTCGCGCACCGCGAGGGCTTCGTCTCGGTCGAGCATCTGAAGCGCTACACCACGCTCGGCATGGCGACCGACCAGGGCAAAAACTCCAACGTGCCGGGCCTCGCCATCATGGCCGAGGCGCTGGGCAAGCCGATCCCCGAAGTCGGTACGACGCGGTTCCGGCCGCCCTACACGGCCGTGTCGATCGGCTCGCTGGCGGCCGAGCGCTTCGGCGACCTGAAGCCCGAGCGGCTGACGCCGATGCACGACTGGCACATCGACAACGGCGCGACCATGTATGCGGCCGGTCTCTGGTACCGCCCGATGATCTACGGTCTCGCCGGCGAGACGGTCGAGCAGGCCTATGTCCGCGAGGCCGCGGCAACGCGTGAGAGCGCCGGCATCGTCGATGTCTCGACGCTTGGGAAGATCGCCGTTCAGGGCCCGGATGCGGCGGAATTCCTCGACCGTGTTTACACGAACATGTTTTCCACCCTCGCGGTCGGCAAGGCCCGCTACGGTCTGATGCTGCGCGAGGATGGGCTTGCCTTCGACGACGGCACCACATGGCGGCTTGGCGAACAGGATTTCC
Organism: Mesorhizobium sp. M1A.T.Ca.IN.004.03.1.1; assembly: GCF_003997555.1. Classification (NCBI taxonomy): domain Bacteria; kingdom Pseudomonadati; phylum Pseudomonadota; class Alphaproteobacteria; order Hyphomicrobiales; family Phyllobacteriaceae; genus Mesorhizobium; species Mesorhizobium sp. M1A.T.Ca.IN.004.03.1.1. Next base: position 192,757 of record NZ_RZTV01000001.1, read on the forward strand.
TGATGACCACCACCACCGCCAATGCCGGCAAGGTGATGCAGCATCTGGAGTATTTCCTCGACGTGATCTGGCCGGAACTGAAGGTCACCGTCACCTCCGTCACCGACGAGTGGGCGGGGGCCGCGATCGGCGGACCGAAAGCCAGGGCGATCCTCGCTGCCTGCGTGAAGGGCACGGCCGTCGACAACGCCGCGCTTCCCTTCATGGGCATTGTGCACGGTGAGATCGCCGGCGTGCCGGTGATGATCTGCCGCCTCTCCTTCTCCGGCGAGATGGCTTTCGAGGTCTATTCCGGCGCCGGCTATGGAACGCGCGTTTGGGAGGCTCTCATCGAGGCCGGCAAGCCTTTCGGCCTGGTCGCCTACGGGCTCGAGGCGCTTGGCACCATGCGCATCGAGAAGGGCCACGTCACCGGCGCGGAGATCGACGGCCGCACCACGGCGCGCGACCTGCATCTCGACTGGATGCTGTCGAAGAAGAAGCCCTTCATCGGTTCCGCCATGATGGATCGCGAAGGCCTGATCGCCCCGGACCGGCTGGAACTTGTCGGCTTGATCGCTCTCGACAACCGCGCGCTCAACGGTGGCGGACATATCGTCGAGGAACTCGACGAAGCGAACCCGCACGATTCGATCGGCCATATCACCGCCTGCTGCTATTCGCCGGCGCTCGGCAAATACATAGCGCTTGCGCTTGTCAAAGGCGGCAAGGCGCGCCACGGCACGCGCGCCTTCGTCTCCGATCCGCTGCGCAACCGGTTCGGGCCGGTCGAGATCGTCTCCAACCATTTCTACGATCCGGACGGGAGCCGCATGCATGGTTGAACGACAACTTCCCGAGCGGCAATTGCCTGAGCGCCTGTCGCCGCTTGAACCGGTCTATCATCCAGGCTCGCACGGTAATTTCGAGCATGGCGTTGACGTTATCCTGTCCGAAACGCGGCCGGGCTCGATCCTGCAGCTCGCAGCATGGCCGGGCGAGGAGAAGCGGCTGATGTCCGGCATATACAAGGTGACAGGCCTTGCCCTGCCGGATGGAGCCGGCGGCGGCGTCGTCAACGGCGCGAAAGCCGCGTTCGGATTCGCGCCGGGCAAATTCACCGTGGTTGACGAGGCCGAGGGCCTGGCTTCCGCGTTCACCGGCCTGATCACGCCGTCCATCGGCACGATTACCGATCTCTCGCATGGCCGCACCGCGATTCGCATCGCCGGGCCGAAAGCGGAGTGGGTGATGGCGAAATTCTTCGCTATCGACTTCGCCTTGCCGGCCTTCCCGCTCGGCGCCGGCCGCTCGACCAACCACCACGATGTCTTTGCACAGATCCAGCGCACCGGTGGCGACCAATTCGACGTCTATGTGTTCCGCTCCTTCGCGCGCTCCTTTTGGAAGGCCTTGTGCCACGCGAGCGAGGAAGTCGGCTACGAGGTGCACTAAGCGCAATTCCAGGAAACTGCGCGGCGGTTTTCCGTGCCGAATTTGCCTCTAAGCAGGCAGCACTCGGGGATTGGTTCAGCCGGCGCGTGGCACTATCGACGGCCACAACTGCCGCTTGAGCCTTGGGCCAGCGAAGACGATAGATAAGGAACGCGGCTCTCGGAGCCCTCAGGCAACCGGTTCGACAACATCCTTCCATGACCGCAGAGACTACGGCGACAGCCACGACCCGCTTTGCTCCGGCGGGTGACCCGTCGCTGCTGTTGCCGGCGACCGTCGCCTTCGGCGTGTTCATGACCAGCCTCGACCAGAATGTCATTGTGACCGCGCTGCCCGGCATCGGCGAAAGCCTGGGCCGCCCGCCGAGCCAGCTCGGGCTTTTGATCACCGTCTATGTCGCGAGCCTCATCGTCACGATGCCGCTCGGCGGCTGGCTGGCCGACCGCTTCGGCCTGCGCAACGTCTATTGCTTTGCGCTGCTGGTCTTCGCCAGCGCCTCGGCCCTCTGCGGCCTGTCGGAAAACATCTGGATGCTGGTCGGCTCTCGCGCGCTGCAGGGCTTCGGCGGTGCGCTGATGGGCACCCTCGGGCAGGTCGTGATCCTGTCGAGCTTTCCGCGCGACCGCACGCTCAGGATCAACATGTATATTTCGCTCGCCGGCCAGTCCGGCCCGCTGGTCGGGCCCCTCGTCGGTGGCGCGCTGACCACTTACGTCTCGTGGCGCTGGATCTTCTACATCAACATACCGATCGCGCTGACGGCCGCGTTGCTCGCGGCCTCGCTGTTCCCCACGACCACCAAGCCGGTCCGCACGTCTTTCGATTTTCCCGGCTTCCTGCTAGTCGGCGGCGGCATGGCGCTGCTCGTCTTCGGCATGGATTCGCTTGCCGCGAAGGACGCCGCCGCCAGCATTATCGGCGTCGAGCTTGGCCTGGCAATCGCCATCCTCACCGTCGCCGCCTTCTATTGTCTGCGGGCCCGAAACCCTTTGCTCGACCTCAATCTGCTGCGTATCCGCACCTTCCGCATCAGCTTTCTGACCGGCGGCGGGCTCGACACGATAGGGCTAAGCTCCGTTGTCTTCCTGCTGCCGCTGATGTTCCAGCTCGGCTTCGGTATGAGCGCGGTGCAGGCCGGATCGCTGACCTTCGTCGCGGCGATCGGCTCGCTGCTTATGCGCTTCTTCATGCCGCGCATCTTGAACCGCTTCGGCTTCAAGCGGGTTCTGATCGTCAACACGCCGATCGCCGCCCTGCTGGTCGCAGGTTTTGCCTTGATGCAGGAAAGCACGCCTCCCTGGATCGTGCTTGCCTACATCTTCGCCTTCGGCCTTTTCCGTTCGGTGCAGTGGGCCTCGACCGGCAACCTCGCCTACTCGGACATCGCGCCCGAGCAGCTCTCGCGCTTCAGCGCCCTGTACTACATCCTTTGGCAGCTGGCGGTGGCGATCAGCGTCGGTCTGGCCGCTGCCATGCTCTCGCTGCTCGCCGGCGGCGGCCAGGCGAGCGTCAACGACTACCGGCTCCTGTTCGTTGTCGAAGGCTTGATCACGCTTTGCGCGCTGCTCGCCTATTTCAGGCTCACCCCGCAGGACGGTGCCCATGTCAGCGGCCATGGCGGGCATATCGGCACGGATTAGCACATCGGGCTGCGATCCGCGCCGGAGAGCTATGTCGCGAACGTCACCCAGTCTTCGAGCGGCGCGCGGTCGGTGCGGAATTCGTTCTCGGGCTTGGACGTGTCCTCATGACCAAGCGCCATGCCGCAGACCACGATCTCCTCGTCTGGTATGTCGAGCACCGGGCGGATCTGCCGGTGATAGGGCGCGAAAGCCGCCTGCGGACAGGTATGCAGGCCCCTGCCCCGTGCCGCGACCATGATGTTCTGCAGAAACATGCCGTAGTCGATCCACGAGCCCTTGTTCAGCCGCCGGTCGACCGTGAAGATCAGGCCGACCGGCGCGTCGAAGAAGACGAAGTTGCGGTCGTGCTGCGCCCGCATCCTGTCGACTTCGCGCCGGCCGATGCCGATCGCGCCGTAGAGACCGAAACCGTTGGCGCGACGCCGGCTGAGATAGGGCTCGAAGAACTGGTCGGGATAGTAACGGTACTCGTCCCATTCGGCCTTTTCGGCGCGGATGCCCGAATTGAGGATGGCGTCGCTGATGCGCCGCTTCACCTCGCCCTTGGTCACATAGACACGCCAGGGCTGCATGTTGGTGCCCGAGGGTGCCCTTGCCGCGACCGTCAGGATGGCGCGGATTGTGCTGTCGTCGACCATGTCGGGCAAAAACGCGCGCACCGACCGGCGCGACATGATCGCCTCATCGACGATCGCTGCGTCGAGCGTGCTCCGGTCATTCTTCTCCAGCATGGGCCGTCCCTTCACGCATGGCTGGACCCGGCAACCCGATTCCCGCAACGACCATAGGCAGACACAAATAACTAACTGGTCCTCGACCGGACGCCCCACTCGCGATTCGATGGCGAGGCTTTGCATCAACCACCAAAATGGCGCAAGCAAATCTTGCGTTGCATGAAAATTCACTTGATTTTTTCATGCACTTGCTTTCTCATGAAATTTGAGCAGATTTTTTCACGAGGAGCGGGTGACCTCGACCGCCATCAGATCGGAGCAGGACAATGGCGAGCGGCTGCTGGCCGGCGACATTCGTGCGCTGCGCAAGGCCCGCGGGTTGACGCTTGCCGAGATTGCTCTGAAGCTCGACCGCTCGGTAGGCTGGGTCAGCCAGGTCGAGCGCGGCTTGTCGGTCCCTTCGCTTGGTGACCTGCGGGCCTTCGCCGAACTCTTCGGCGTGCCGCTCAGCCTGTTCTTCAGCCATGACGTGCCTGCCGAAGAGGAGCGCGGCGTGGTTGTGCGCGCCGGCAGCCGCCGCTCGCTTGGCACAAGCGAATCGGGCCTCGTGGAGGAGCTTCTGTCGCCCGATCTTGGCGGTAGCTTCGAGATGCTGCGCTCGGTCTTCGCGCCGGGCGCGGAATTGAAGACCGAAGCGCGCCGCCCGACCGAGGAAGCGGGCTACGTCGCGTCGGGCACTTTCGAGCTCGAGATCGGCGGCGTCTGGCATCGGCTCAGCGAAGGCGACTCGTTCCGCTTCGAAGGCAAGCCGTTCCGATGGCGCAATCCTGGCGCCGACCCGGCGGTCGTCATCTGGGTGGTTTCGCCACCGGTGTACTGAACCAATGCATGCCGCCCAAAACTGTGCCGCGGTTTTTGGGACAAGGCCTGCATGAAACAAAGAATCAAAAGCGCGTCCTGACGCGCTTTGGACGTTGGAGGAGAACATGGCCGGTTTGCCGACCACGGCACGCGTGGTGATCATCGGAGGCGGTGTCGTTGGCGCCTCCTCACTTTACCACCTTTGCAAGGCGGGCTGGACCGACTGCGTGCTCTTGGAAAAGAACGAGCTGACCTCCGGCTCGACTTGGCACGCGGCCGGCAACGTGCCGACCTTCTCGTCGTCCTGGTCGCTGATGAACATGCAGCGCTATTCTACCGAGCTCTACCGGGGCCTCGCCGACGCGGTCGACTATCCGATGAACTACCATGTCACCGGCTCGTTGCGGCTCGCCCACACCAAGGAGCGCATGCAGGAGTTCGAGCGCGCCAAAGGCATGGGCCGCTATCAAGGCATGGACATCGACCTCGTCGGCCTCGACGAGATCAAGCGCCGTTACCCCTTCATCGAGACGCATGAGCTGAAAGGCGCGCTCTACGACCCGAGCGACGGCGACATCGATCCCGCGCAATTGACGCAGGCGCTTGCCAAGGGTGCGCGCGACATGGGCGCGAAAATCATCCGCTTCTGCCCGGTCACCGGCGTTCGCCGCGAAAACGGCGAATGGGTGGTGGCGACGCCGCAGGGCGAGATCCGCTGCGAGATCGTGATCAATGCCGCCGGCTATCGCGCCGCCGAAGTTGGAAAAATGTTCGGCCGCGAAGTGCCGATGATGGTGATGAGCCATCAATATATCCTGTTCGAGGAAATCCCCGAGCTGGCCGCATGGACCAAGGAACAGGGCAAGAAACTGCCGTTGCTGCGCGACGTCGACACCTCCTACTACCTGCGCCAGGAAAAGACCGGCATGAATCTCGGTCCCTATGAGCGCAATTGCCGCGCGCATTGGGTCGGCCACAACGATCCGATGCCGGAGGATTTTTCCTTCCAGCTTTTCCCGGACGATCTCGACCGTCTCGAGCATTACCTTGCCGACGCCGTTGCCCGTGTGCCGATCCTCGGCACCGCAGGCCTTTCCAAGGTGATCAACGGGCCGATACCTTACGCGCCGGATGGCAATCCGCTGATCGGTCCGATGCCCGGCGTGCCGAATGCTTTCGAGGCCTGCGTCTTCACCTTCGGCATTGCGCAAGGTGGCGGCGCCGGCAAGGTGCTGGCCGAATGGGTGACCGAGGGCCAGACCGAATGGGACATGTGGTCCTGCGATCCGCGCCGCTTCACCGCCTTTGCTTCGGCACCCGACTATTGCGTTGCCAAGGGCATGGAGATCTACGGCAACGAATACGCCATCCAGTTCCCGCGCCACGCCTGGCCGGCCGGCCGCGACCGCAAGCACTCGCCGCTGCATGAGCGCGTCAAAGCGCGGGGTGGCCAGTTCGACGCTTATAACGGCTGGGAGCGCGCCACCTGGTACGCGCAACCGGGCGACGACATTTCGGAAGAATCAACGCTGACTTTCCGCCGCGACGGGCCATGGCAGCAGCGCGTTCGCGAGGAATGCCTGGCTGTGCGCGACGCAGCCGGCATCCTCGACCTGCCCGGCTTCTCGCGTTTCAACCTCGAAGGTCCGGGCGCCGCCGAATGGCTGGCCCTGCAGGTCACCGGCCTCGTGCCGAAGCCCGGCCGCATCGGCCTGGTTTATTTCGCGGACGATAAGGGCCGCATCGTTACCGAAATGTCGGTCGTGCGCCATGGCGAGGACCAGATGACGCTAATCACCGCGGCCGTCGCGCAGTGGCACGACTTCGAATGGTTGAAGTCGCGCATGCCGGCCGATGCGGCCTTCAGGCTGACCGATCGCACGGAGGAATACTCAACCCAGATTCTCGCCGGCCCGAACTCGCGCGCTATTCTTGCTGACGTCTGCGACGCCGATCTTTCCCTGCCTTGGCTGACGCATCAGGAGACGACCATCGCCGGCCGCTGGGCGAAGCTGGTGCGCGTCTCCTTCGCCGGCGAGCTCGGTTGGGAGATCCACACCAAGGTCGCGGACACGGCTACCGTCTTCGACGCGGTCTGGGCCGCCGGCCAGAGGCATGGCCTAAAGCCCTTCGGCATGTACGCGCTGGATTCGCTTCGGCTGGAAAAAGGCTACCGCGCCTGGAAAGGCGACCTCTCGACCGACTATTCGATCCTGCAGGGCGGGCTCGAACGCTTCGTCAAATGGGACAAGCCCGACTTCCGCGGCAAGGCGGCGCTGCTCAACGAAAGGCAGCAGGGCGTGAAGAAGCGCTTCGTCACGCTGGTCGTAGAAAGCCCCAGCGATTGCGACGCGCCCTATATGTCGACGCTCTGGCATGACGGCAAGATTGTCGGCGAGACGACGTCGGGCGGCTGGGGCCATCGCGTCGATAAGTCGATCGCGCTCGGCATGCTGCGTTCCGACCTGACCGAGCCCGGCACGGCGGTCGAGGTCGAAATCTTCGGCGACCGTTTCAAGGCGGTGGTGCAGAAGGACGAGCCGTTGTGGGATCCGAAGAACGAAAGGTTGAGAGCATGACATCCGTCATTCTTGCCGATGGCGGCATGGGCCAGGAGCTGGTCCGTCGCAGTCAGTCCGAACCGACGCCTTTGTGGTCGGCCAGAGTGCTGATCGACGAACCGGAACTGGTGCGCGACCTGCATGCGGAATTCATCCGTGCCGGCGCCCGCGTCATTACCATCAACACCTATTCGGCCACGCCCGAGCGCCTGGCGCGCGAGGGCGCGGAAGAGCTGTTTAAGCCTCTGCAGAAGCGCGGCATCGAGCTCGCCCGGCAGGCGTGCGACGAAGCGGGTGAAGCCGCCATCGCCGGCTGCCTCTCGCCTCTCTTCGGCAGCTACGCGCCGGCGCTGACCATCTCCTTCGAGGAGACGCTCGGCATCTACCGCCGCATCGTCGCCGAGCAGGCAGAAGGCGTCGATCTGTTCCTGTGCGAGACCATGGCTTCCGCCGACGAGGCCCGCGCGGCGGTCACCGCGGCATGCGAGAGCGGCAAGCCGGTCTGGGTATCATGGACTCTCGCCGACCACGGCACGCCCCGCCTGCGCAGCGGCGAGAGCATTGCCGCCGCGGCTAGCGCCCTCGGCGATCTGCCGGTGGCGGCACGGCTGCTCAACTGCTGCCGGCCCGAAGCCATTGCCGCCGCATTGCCGGAACTGCTGGCCCTCGGCGGTCCGGTTGGCGCCTATGCCAATGGCTTCACCTCGGTCGAGGCGCTCAAGCATGGCGGCACGGTCGACGTGCTGCACGCGCGCCATGATCTCGATCCGCACGCCTATGCCGACCAGGCGATGGGCTGGGTCGAGACTGGCGCCAGCATTGTAGGCGGCTGTTGCGAAGTCGGGCCGGCTCACATCGCTGCGCTACGCGACCAGCTCATTGAGGCCGGCCATCACATCTCGGGAGTAGCCTGATGCCAAAACCATCAAAGCGCATTACCGGCATCGTGCCATCGGGCAAGGATGGCTGGGAAGTCCACTTCGCCGCCTGGACCCGCAGGGCAGCCGGCGAGGACATCATCGTGCTCTCGGTCGGCGACCATGATTTCGACACGCCGCCGCAAACGATCGAGGCCTGCGTCAACGCCGTCCGCGGCAGCAACCACCACTACACGCCGCTTTCCGGGCTGCCGCGCCTGCGCAAGGCGATGGCAGCGGCCTCCTCCGCCTGCACTGGGGTCCTGACGGAACCCGACGAGGTCATCGCCACGGCCGGCGGTCAGGGCGCGCTCTATGCCGCCGTGCAGGGCGTGCTCGACCCCGGCGATCACGCCATCGTCGTCGCGCCTTATTATGCCACCTACCCCAACACCTTCAGCGCCGCCGGCGCCAGCTTTACCGTAGTCGAGACGCCCGCCGAGGACGGCTTTCAGCCGCGCGCCGACAGGATCCGCGCGGCGCTCAGGCCCAACACGCGCGCGATCCTGATCAACACCCCGAACAACCCGACAGGCGCAGTCTATTCGCGCGAACGGCTCGAGCAATTGGCCGAAATCTGCAAGGAGCACGATCTCTGGTTGCTGTCCGACGAGGTCTACTGGACGCTCGGCGGCGGCGAGCACATCTCGCCGCGCTCGCTGCCCGGCATGTCCGAGCGCACGCTGGTCATCAATTCCATGTCGAAAAGCCACGGCATGACCGGCTGGCGCATGGGCTGGCTCACCGGCCCGAAGGCGATGATCGCGCTGATGACCGATCTCAACCTGGTGACCACCTACGGCCTGCCGGCCTTCATCTCGATCGCTTGCGCCGAGGCGCTTGAAAACCACTACGGCGTGGACGAAATAGCCGAGCGTTACGCCGGGCGCCGCGCCGTGTTCCTCGACGCCATTCGCGGCGCAAATGAAGTCACCGTGCGCGGCTCCGAAGGCGGCATGTATGTCATGCTCGACATATCGGCCATCGAGCCCGACGACGAGAAATTCGCCTGGGCGCTGCTCGACAAGGAGAAGATCGGCGTCATGCCTGGCTCGAGCTTCGGCGAGGCCGCCGCCGGCCACATCCGCATCAGCCTCTGCCAGCCTGAACCTGTCCTTCAGGAAGCAGCGCTTCGCGTGCGCCGCTTCGCTTCCGACTACCGCCGCGAGGCCGCATGACCAAAACCATTCCAACCAAAGCTCGCGCGGTCATTATCGGCGGCGGCGTCTCCGGCTGCTCGGTCGCCTATCATCTGGCCAAGCTCGGCTGGACCGACATCGTGCTGCTTGAGCGCAAGCAGCTCACCTGCGGCACGACCTGGCACGCCGCCGGCCTGATCGGCCAGTTGCGCGGCTCGCAGAACATGACCCGGCTGGCGAAATACTCGGCCGACCTCTACGTCAAGCTCGAGGCGGAGACCGACGTCGGCACCGGCATGCGCCAGGTCGGCTCGATCACCGTGGCGCTGACCGAGGAACGCAAGCATGAAATTTATAGGCAGGCCTCGCTAGCCCGCGCCTTCGATGTCGACGTGCGCGAGATTTCGCCAACCGAAGTCAAGGAGATGTACCCGCATCTCAACGTCTCCGATGTGGTCGGCGCGGTGCATTTGCCTCTCGACGGCCAGTGCGACCCCGCCAATATCGCCATGGCGCTGGCCAAGGGCGCGCGGCAACGCGGAGCGACGGTTATCGAAAACGTGAAGGTCATCAAGGTCCACACCAGGAACGGCCGCGTCTCCGGTGTCTCCTGGGCTCAGGGCGAGGACCAGGGCACGATCGAGACCGACATCGTCGTCAACTGCGCCGGTATGTGGGCGCGCGAGCTCGGCCGGCAGAACGGCGTCACCATCCCGCTGCACGCCTGCGAGCATTTCTACCTCGTCACCGAGCCCATCCCCGGCCTCACCCGCCTGCCGGTGCTGCGCGTGCCGGACGAGTGCGCCTACTACAAGGAAGACGCCGGCAAGATGATGCTCGGCGCCTTCGAGCCGGTGGCGAAACCCTGGGGCATGGACGGCATCCGCGAGGATTTCTGCTTCGACCAGTTGCCCGAGGACATGGACCATTTCGAGCCGATCCTCGAAATGGGCGTCAACCGTATGCCGATGCTGGGCACGGCCGGCATCCACACCTTCTTCAACGGCCCCGAGAGTTTTACTCCCGACGACCGCTACTATCTCGGCGAGGCGCCGGAACTCTCCGGCTACTGGATGGCGACCGGCTACAATTCGATCGGCATCGTTTCCTCCGGCGGCGCCGGCATGGCCCTGGCGCAGTGGATCAATGACGGCGAGGCGCCTTTCGACCTCTGGGAGGTCGACATCCGCCGCGCCCAGCCCTTCCAGAAGAACCGTCGCTACCTCAAGGAACGCGTCTCCGAAACGCTCGGCCTGCTCTACGCCGATCATTTCCCCTATCGCCAGATCGCTACCTCGCGCGGCGTGCGCCGCTCGCCTCTGCACGAGCATCTGAAGGCTCGTGGCGCCGTCTTCGGCGAGGTGGCCGGCTGGGAGCGCGCCAACTGGTTTGCCCGCGAAGGACAGGAGCGCGAATACCGCTATTCCTGGAAGCGGCAGAACTGGTTCGACAACCAGCGCGAGGAACACCTCGCCGTGCGCAACGGCGTCGGCCTGTTCGACATGACCTCGTTCGGCAAGATCCGCGTTGAAGGCCGCGACGCTTGTGCCTTCCTGCAGCGGCTCTGCGCCAACGACATGGACGTGGAACCGGGCAAGATCGTCTACACGCAGATGCTCAACGCCAAAGGCGGCATCGAGAGCGACCTCACCGTGACGCGGCTGTCCGAGACCGCCTATTTCCTCGTCGTGCCGGGCGCCACCTTGCAGCGTGACCTCGCCTGGCTGAGGCGGCACGTCGCCGACGAATTCGTCGTCATTACCGACGTAACCGCTGCCGAAGCCGTCATCTGCCTGATGGGCCCCGATTCGCGAAAGCTGATCCAGAAGGTGAGCCCCAACGATTTTTCCAACCAGGCCAATCCGTTCGGCACCTTCCAGGAGATCGAGATCGGCATGGGGTTGGCCCGTGCCCATCGCGTTACCTATGTCGGCGAGCTCGGCTGGGAACTCTATGTCTCGACCGATCAGGCCGCCCATGTCTTCGAGGCGATCATTGAAGCCGGCGCCGATGTCGGGCTGAAGCTCTGCGGCCTGCATACTCTGGATTCCTGCCGCATCGAAAAGGCCTTCCGCCATTTCGGCCACGACATCACCGACGAGGACCATGTGCTGGAGGCAGGCCTTGGCTTCGCGGTGAAGACGGCCAAGAGCGACTTCATCGGTCGTGACGCGGTGCTCAGGAAGAAGGAAGCCGGGTTGAGCCGCAGGCTGGTGCAGTTCCGCCTCAAGGACCCGCAGCCCCTGTTATTCCACAACGAAGCAATCCTGCGCGACGGCATGATCGTCGGTCCGATCACCTCGGGCAATTACGGCCACCATCTCGGCGGCGCGATCGGGCTCGGCTATGTGCCCTGCGAGGGCGAGAGCGAGGCTGATGTGCTGGGCTCATCCTACGAGGTCGAGATCGCAGGCGAGCGTTTCGCCGCGGAAGCATCGTTGAGGCCAATGTACGACCCGAAGGCTGAACGGGTGCGGATGTAGCGCAGTGTTCCCTTCTCCCCGTTCAACGGGGAGAAGGTGCCCGAAGGGCGGATGAGGGGCAGCGCCACACCTTTGCGACGCCGCCCCTCATCTGCTGCCGCCGTCTTCTCCTCATTTAACAGGGAGAAGAGAGCTATCCTCAAAAGCTTTCCAGCCTCGCCCTTACCTTCGCCAGAAACGCCGTCCGGCTCTTCGGCGTTGAGGAATCCATCAGGTAGTGCGCCAGGAAGAATGTCTTGCAGCGGGGGGCGCAGATGGCGCGCATGCCGCGCAGGATCGTCTTGCGGCCGGGCTGGCCGACAACGACGCTCCACCACGTCGGCGCGCCACAGGTGGTGATGACGCCGACCTTGGTCACATGGGTCATCAGCGATTGGATCCGGCCTCTGCCGCGCGGCAGCTTGAAGGCGATGTCGGTCGCCCACACGCGATCGAACCAGCCCTTCAGCATCGCCGGCAATCCGTACCACCAGGTGGGGTAGATGAAGAGGATCGCCTCGGCCCATTGCAGATGCTCGAAATGCGGCCTGAGCTCGGGATCCTCAGGCGCGCGCTCGTTGTAGGAGCGCCGCTCTTCGCAGCTCATCACCGGATTGAACTTCTCGGCATAGAGATCGAGCAGCCGCACGTCCCAGCCTCGTCGCGTCAGCACCTCTATCGCCATGTCGCGGATCGCGGCGCAATAGCTCTCCGGCACCGGATGGCAATAGACCACCAGCACGCGCATCAGAATTGATCCATGCTGGCGGCTACCTTCGCCATGAAGGCCTTGCGCGTCTGATCCGTCGAAAGGTTCATCGAATAGTGTGCGAGGTAAGAGACGGAGGCGCCTGGCTTGATGGTGGCCCGCAGCGTGCGCTTCACCATTTTGCGCGGCGGATCGCCCATCAGCATGGCGCGAAAACGACTGCCGCCGTAGGTGGTGATGGCCGCGAGCTTGCGGATGTTGTGCAGCGTCGGCCGAACCTTGCCGTCGACCAGCTTGAACGATACGCCGGGCAGGAAGACGCGGTCGAAGAAGCCCTTCAGGATAGCTGGATAGCCGTAATTCCAGACCGGAAACGACAGCACCAACGCTTCCGCCTTCTGAAGCCTTGCGATGTAACCGGCGACCGCCTCGTTCGGCCCGCGCTGATCGTGGTAGCCGAGCCGCTCTGCGCGCGTCATCCGCGGATCGAAATCCTCGGCATAGAGGTCGCAGTCGTCGATCGTGTGGCCCGCCGCGCCGAGCCGCTCGACGATCGTCCGATGCAGTCCGGCGTTGAAGCTGGTCTCCACCGGATGTGCGTAGAGCACGAGGATGTTCACGGGAGTGGATCCCGCAGGTCAGCTCGACAAACCCCTGTTGTCCCATGCCACATCTCCTCCCTTGTGCGGGAGATGTCGCCAAAGGCGACAGGCCAGAGGAGGGTGCAGCGCCGGGCGCTCATCGCGATCACCTCGCCTTTTGCAGCCCCTTGAACAGGAACGGCTTGCCGGAGCGATAGTCATAGCCCGGATTCTCCCAGGCAATCATCTTGCCGGGGTTGAGCAATCCTTGCGGGTCGGTCTCGCGCTTGAAGGCAAGCTGAACCTCGTCAGTCTGCTTCATGCCGCCCTCTTCCAGCGTGTAGCGATGGGGGTTGAAGATCCAGCAGCCATTGTCCTCGTGGATACGGATGATCTCGTCGAGCCTTTCTTCCGTGGTGAAACGGACCAGCGGCAGCCCGGCGGCGCCGATCGCGCCGTCGAAGCGGATGAATTCGAGATGCGCCGGCACCTCGTCGCCGAAGCGGTCGACCATCGCCTTGACGTGCGCGAGATGGTCCGGCGACGGATAGCGCGCCTGCAGATAGGTGATCGTCGGATCGACCCTGATGGCGCGCAGCGTCGTGTGGTTCCACGTCAGCTCGTAGGCCGGCGGCAATCCCTTGAGGTCGGTCTCCTGGTCGGCCCGGAAGACGATTTCGCCTTTGCTGGCCCGGACGAACGCGAGGAACCCATCCATCGCGTGCGGCGCGATCATGCACACCACGATGCTCTGCTCGCGCCGGAAGAACTTCTGGTGTCGCTTGAAATAATCGTAAGGAATGGGTGCCGCGATCGGCGTGATCAGCTTCGCCAATATGCCGTCCTGCTCGGCGAGGTCGTTGCCGAAGCCCGCGGCACCCATGAAATCGTCGAAGCCGACGATGACATCGAGCCAATCGTAGGACGCCGTCAGCGGCATCTCAACCTCGGTGATGATGCCGTTGGTGCCATAGGCATGCATGACCTTGAGCACGTCCTCGCCCGAGAGGTCCATGACGCGCGGCTCCGCCTCCATCGTCACGGTCCGCAGCCGGATCACATTGCCGAGATCGCGCAATCCGCCCCAGCGGATCGAGCCGATACCGCCCGAGCCGCCGGCGACGAAGCCGCCGATGGAGGCGGTGTTGTAGGTGGAGGGCGACATGCGCAGTTCCTGCGCGGAATGTGCCCGCGTGGCGCGATCGATGTCCGCCAGAACCGCTCCGGGCCCGGTCACCACGCGGCCCGGCGCGATCGCCTTGACTTCGTTCATCTCGGCGAGGTTGAGCACCACGCCGCCCGACAGCGGCATCGCCTGTCCGTAATTGCCGGTGCCGCTGCCGCGTGGTGTGACTGGAACGCCGTGCCGGTGGCAGGCGGCCAAAATGCGGATCACCTCGTCCTCGTTCTTCGGCGCCACGATCAGGTCACCGGTGACATGATCGAGCTGTTGTTTTAGGACGGGGCTGTACCAGTAGAAGTCGCGGCTCTTCTGCTGGACGATGGCCGGATGGTCGTCGATCTTGAGGCCTTCGAGATCGCGCTTCAGCGCTGCGATATCCATCATCACACCATCAATTCGTCGAGTTCAGCATAGTCGGGCAGCCGGCGCTCGATCGCCCTGCCCTCGCGCACCACGATGCGATCCGATTCGGGCCGCGACAGCAATTCGGTCCAGTTGCGTCCCTTGAAGACGACGAAGTCGGCGGTGCCGCCGGCGGCGAGAGTGCCGACGCCTTCCAGCCGCATCACCTCGGCCGGCGTCACCGCTATCGCTTTCGGCCAGTCACCGACAGGGTGGTCGAGGTGCAGGATGCGTGTCGCCATGCGGTAGACCTCCAGCATATCGAGGTCGCCATAGGCGTAGAACGGGTCGCGCGTGTTGTCGGAAGCGACAGCCACCTTGATGCCGCGTGCCTTCATCTCGTGCAGCAGCGTCACGCCGCGCCAGCGCGGCGTGGTGTGGTTGTTGCGACGGTCCTGCAGATAGAGGTTGCACATCGGCAGCGACACTACGGCCAATCCGGCCTTCGCCACCTTGTCCAGCGTGTCGAGAACTTCGAGGTCGGGCTGGCGCGCCAGCGAGCAGCAATGCCCGATCAGGATATTGCCCTCAAAACCGTTCCACAGCGAAGCCTCGGCGATCTTCTTCAGCGAGACGGCCGCGACATCGTCGGTCTCGTCGGCATGGAAATCGAGGTCGAGCCCATGCTTTATGGCTTCAGCGAACACCTTGTCGAGCAGTTCCTCGAGGTCGGGCACCATGTAAGTGACAACGCCGAGCACGCCCTTGGCCGCGGCGACGCGTTTTGCCAAACGCTCGAACCAGGCCTTGTCGCGCACGCCTTCGATGCCAAGCAGACAGGCGGCCTGCAGCTCGATCCGGCCTCGCCATTTTTCCCGCATCGTCTCGAACACCGGCCAGGAAATTTCCTCCTGCGGCGCCACGCTGTCGAGATGCGTGCGCAAGGCCCTGGTACCGTGCGCGTAAGCTGAGCGCAGCGAGAAATCCATGCGCCTCGCCACGTCCTCCGCGCTCCAGCGAGCGGTGCGGTCGGCGGCAGTTGCGTTGAGCGCGCCCATGAATGTGCCGTCGGGATTTGGCTTGCGCGGCCAGATATGGCCCTTGTCGATATGCGTATGGCAGTCGACGAAGCAGGGCAGCACGATGCGGCCGCCAAGGTCGATTGCGTCGAATGGCTGCTCGGCTTTGCCGTGCGCAATGATGCTAGCAATCTTGCCGTCGGCGACGGCAATGTCGGCAAGCGCAAAACCATCGGCATCGAAGCTTGCGGCAAGGCCCGGCGTCAGCGATTGATGAACGCGGACGTTGGCGAGCTGGTAACGACCAGAGGCTGGGATCAACATTCAGGCACCCTAGCGCTCCTGCTTCAGCGCGCTCTCGTGCCAGCGGCGCAGGATGAGATGCGACACCAGCGACAGCACGAGGAAGATCAGGATGCCGGTGAGCGAGATCAGGATCAGCGCCGCGAACAGCCTGGGAGCATTGAGCCGGTAGCCCGCCTCGATGATGCGCGAGGCAAGCCCGGACGATTGCCCCTGCGCGCCGGCGACGAACTCGGCCACCACGGCGCCGATCAGCGACAGGCCGCCGGCGATCTTGAGCCCACCGAGGAAATAGGGCATCGCCGCCGGCAGGCGCAGATAGCGCAATTGCTGCCAGCGGGTCGCGCCGTTGAGCTTGAACAAATCGCGCAGGTTGCGGTCGACTGAGTTCAGCCCGAGCGTGGTGTTGGAGAGGATCGGGAAGAAGGCGACGATCCAGGCACAGAGCAGGAGCTTGGTCGTCTGATTGTTAATATAGATGTTGATCAGCGGGAAGATCGCCACGATCGGCGTCACCTGCAGCACGATGGCGAAGGGGAAGAACGACATTTCGACCCATTTAGACTGCGCGAACAGCACCGCCAGCCCGACGCCGCCGATGACGGCAAGCAGCAGGCTGAGGAAGGTGATCCTGAGCGTCACCAGCAGCGAAGAGAACAACAGCCCGGCATCGTCATGCAGCGTCTGCAGCACCACGCCCGGGCGCGGCAGGATGTATTGCGGGATCTCGTTCCAGACGCAGATGCGATCCCACAGCCAGATCGCAAGCACCATGATCGCCAGAGGCAGAACCCATTTGCCGATCCGCTCCAGCCGCTCCTGGCGGACGCGGCGCGCCTCTTCCGCGTCGAGCTTCAGGGCATTGTCTTCAATGGCCGTCATGATGAGGTCCGGCGGTTGAGTTGATGGCATTGACCAGCACGTCCGAGGCCTGCCGGCAGAGCGCCGCATAGTCGGGCGAAGTCCGGAATGCCTCGTCGCGCGGATAAGGCGCTTCGATTGCAAGCTCGCCGTGAACGCGGCCCGGTCGTGCCGCCATGACGACGACACGACTGGACAGGAACACGCTTTCGAAGACGCTATGGGTGACGAAGACGACGGTAAACCGCTCGTCCTGCCAAAGCTCGAGAAGATCGTTGTTGAGCTTGAAGCGGGTAATCTCGTCGAGCGCCGCGAAGGGCTCGTCCATCAGAAGAATGCGCGGCTTGGTCACCATAGCCCGTGCGATCGAGACACGCATCTTCATGCCGCCGGAAAGCTCGCGCGGCACGGCATTCTCGAAACCGGTGAGGTGCACGCGCGACAGCATTTCCATCACCGCGGGCTTGGCCTCCGCGCGCGATACGCCTTTCAGCCTGAGCGGCAGCCAGACATTGTCGAAGACGCTGGCCCATGGCAGCAGCGTCGGCTCCTGGAAGACGAAGCCGATATTCGAGCGGTCGATCGAGCCGCGCCAGTCGAGCTGACCGGAGGTCGGCGTCGACAGGCCGGCGATCAACCTGAGCGCCGTCGACTTGCCGCAGCCCGAGGGCCCGAGCAGGCTTAGGAAATCGCCTTCGCGGATCGCCAGGTCGACCTTGCTCAGCGCCGTGACGCCGTTGGAAAAGACCTTGCCGACATTGCGTAAGGAAAGCAGCATCGGGCTCTCACCCGATGCCGTTGCCTGCGCCACTTTCTCCTGGATCATCTCAGGCAGGCCGCCTTACTTCTTCAGCTCCCGCCCGACCCCCTTGTTGATGAAGGCGAGCGTATAGGCCTTCTTGATGTCGATGCCCGGCTGCGCGACCTTGGCCTTGACCATCTTGTCGTAGAAGCTCTGGATGCGCGCTTCGGTCATGCCGCCGATACCGAGCTTTTCCGTATCGCCGGAATCGACAATGCCGAACTTCTTCAGCTGTTCGATCGAGAAGGCGATCTGCTCATCCGTCATGTCCGGATTGTCCTTCTTGATCATCTCGTTGGCGGCCTTGTTGTCGCCGTAGAGGTAGTTGTACCAGCCCTTGGCCGAGCCATCGACGAAGCACTGCACCACCTCCGGCCGCTTGTCGATGGTGTCCTGCATCACTTCGATGGTCGTGGCATAAGTATCCCAGCCATTGTCGGCGAGCAGGAACTGGTTCGGCACGAAGCCGCCCTGTTTCTGCACCGCGTAGGGCTCCGACGTGACATAGCCCTGCTGGATCGACTTCTTGTTGGCGATGAAGGGCGCCGGATTGAAGGTGTATGGCACGCGCTTGGCGGCATCGAAGCCGAGATCGGTCACCATCCACTGGAAGAAGGTCTGTGCGCCCTCGTCGCCGAGGATATACTGGTCGGCGTTCTTCAGGTCCTCCCACTTGTCCAGCCCTTCGCCCGGATGGGACATGATGACCTGCGGGTCCTTCTGGAAGTCGGCGGCGACGACGCGCATCGGAATCCCCTGCTGCACGGCGTCGAAGGCCGAGAGCAGGTTGCCGCCCATGTAGAAATCGATCTTGCCGGCCAGCAGCATCGGCCGGCCGCTGACCTGCGGGCCGCCCTGCATGATGGTGACGTCGAGGCCGCAGGCGGCGTAGGTTCCGTCGGCGATCGCCTGGTAGTAGCCGCCATGTTCCGGCTCGGCCAGCCAGTTGGTGCCAAAGGTGACCTTCTCGTTGGCCGCAGCGCCCAGCGTGCTGGCAGCAAGCAGCGCGATCGCACCCGCCAGGATTTTTTCTTTTCCGTACATAAACATCACCCTCTCTTGGCTCCGGCGCGCTGCGCGCTGGGCTCCACTCCATTGGTTCAAGAAGCAAGACACATGCCACCGCCTTGGGCCGCCTGCTTGCGCGGCAGTCATTGCCGAGACCGGACGGGTCATGCTGTACAAATGGCATCGTGCCCATTTTTTGGACGCCTGTCCATAATCGCCCGGGCGGCATGCACCGCATCTTGAAGCTTTCATGAATCCGGCCTTAGTCTGCCTGCCGACAGGAGAATGCCATGCTCAATTATCTCGCCCCCAAGTCGATCAAGCCGCCCTTTGCCCGTTATAGCCATGGCGTTGAAATTCCAGCGGGAAAGCGCCTTGTGCTATGTTCGGGTCAGTTGGGCATCGCGCCGGATGACGCCGTCCCGGAGGATGCCGGCGCGCAGACCGAGCTTTGCTTCAAGAATATTGCCGCAATCTTAAGCGAAGCCGGGCTGACGCTGAACGATGTCGTGCGCATCAACGCCTTCGTCACCGATCGCGCGCATCTGCAGGCCTATATGGACGTTCGCAATCGCCTGTTTTCCGATCCGGCGCCCGCTTCGACGCTGATGATCGTTTCAGGTTTTGCCCGCCCGGAATTCAAGGTTGAGGTGGAGGTTCTGGCAGCAGGCTAGCTGTTGCCCGGAATGCCCAGGCGCTTTAGACCTTCGGGCCGAACAGCAGACCATCGGGAGACGACAGTGACGACAAGACGTGTGTGGTGGGGCGACTATCGGACGACCGAATACGCCTCGATCGACGCGGAAGCGACGATTGCCGTTCTGCCGGTGGCCGCGGTCGAGCAGCATGGCCCTCACCTTCCCGTCTCGACCGACACCTCGATCATGATGGGCATGCTGGAGACGGTGATTGCGCGCCTGCCCGAGGACATCGACATCCGCCTCCTGCCGGTGCAGGCGGTGGGCAAGTCGAACGAGCATCTGCATGCGCCGGGAACGCTCACCTTGCCGGCCACCACCCTGGTCGACGCCTGGACGGAGCTTGGCCTCTCGGTCGCCCGCGCCGGGGTCAGAAAGTTGATCGTCGTCAACTCGCATGGCGGCAACGAGGAGATCATGGGCATTGTCACGCGCGAATTGCGCGTGCGCGCAAAGATGCTGGCGGTGAAGACGAGCTGGCAGCGCTTCGGCCGTCCCTCCGGCATGTATACCGAGCTCGAGGACCGTCACGGCATCCATGGCGGCGATGTCGAGACCTCGCTGATGCTGCATTTCCGGCCAGATCTCGTCGATATGGGCAAGGCCGACAATTTCGTCTCCAATGTCGGTCGCGCCGAAAAGGAATTCGCCCTGCTGCGGCACACCGGAACGCACGCCTTCGCCTGGATCGCCAGCGACCTCAATCCGAACGGCGTGGTCGGCGACGCCAGCATCGCCACCGCCGAAAAAGGCCGGCTCACGGCCGAGCATCAGGCCGATGGCTTCATCAGCCTGGCCAGGGATGTGCGTAAGGCGAGGCTTGCCGACTGGCTGGCGTAGCGGAACAGTGCGAGCTCAATCTCTAATGCTGAGTTCGAACGGAATCCCTTCAAATGCATCTGCACCGCGCCCGATTGCTTCGACCGCCGCGATCATCCGGCCTTCTCGCCCAAGCAACATATCCGCAACGGCAATCAGCCTTGGATTGGGCGTCGCTGACGGCGAGAGAAAGCGCAGCGTCTTCGCCAGCTCCGCCTCGTCGCGTTTGGGCGCCAGTGCCGCCGCGATAACATAGGCCGATGCCGTCGAGCGGCTGATACCGGCATAGCAGTGCACGACCATCGGTTTGGCCCTGTCCCAGCGATAGGCGAAGTCGAGCAGCGCGCGCACATGCTCCTCGCCCGGCATGGTCATGCCTTCCTGCGCGGCGACGATGTCGTGCATGACGAGATGCAGATGGTTTTCGGCCAGTATCGAGGCCGGACGGATCATCCCGGTGCCGTCGGCGAGCAGCGACAGCAAGCGCTCCGCGCCGGTTCTCGCAACGGTCTCCTCCACCTTCGACAGCGAACAGACATGGATCATCGTCAGCACTCCTTCGGCGCATAGTCGCGCCGCGAGGCCCACGCTGCAAGCGCGCTCTCGAGCCGCTGCCACTCCTCTTCGCTGCCGGGCAGACCGACGCGCAAGGCGTGCGGACGATCGGCAAAATGGCGGACCAAGATACCGCGTTCGCCAAGAGCGGAGAACAGGGAGGCAGCATCGGAGAACGACAAATAGCGGAACAAACTGGTGCCGCCGGCGACCGCGATACCGAATCGGCTGAGCAGCGCGTCGAGGCGCTTGGCATCGGCTGCCAGGCCCTGTCGCATGTCATCCTGCCACCCGGCATCCGCCAATGCGCGGATTCCGTATTCAAGTGCAGGACCGGCGACAGCCCATGGCCCAAGCTGCGCCTCCAGCCGCTCGGCTGTCAGTTGGTCGGCCAGCGCGAAACCAAGCCTGACGCCGGCAAGGCCGAAGAATTTGCCGAAGGAGCGCAGCACCACCATACCACCCTGGCCCACATCGCCGGCAAGGCTGTGTTGGACCGGGCCGACATCCATGAAGGCTTCGTCGACCACCAGCAGGCCGCCCTTCGCGCGAAGCCGCGCAGCAAGGCCGACCAGGCGGTGCCTTTCGATCACTCGCCCATCCGGATTGTTCGGGTTGACCAGCACGGCAAGGTCAGCGTCCGCCAAGGCGTCGAAGTCGCCCACCTCCACAATCGCATGGCCTGCAATCGCGGCCGCCCTGGCGTGCTCGGCATAGGTTGGACCCAGCACCAGTGCCTTGCCGGGCCTCACCAGCGAAGCGACCCGCGGCAACAGGATCTGCGTGCCGGGCGCGGCCACGACATGCGCCGCCGACCGCGCGCCATACGCCTTGGCCGCAATTTCGGCCAATTCGCGCAGTCGTCCTGGCTCGGGCAATCGTGACAGGGCGGTGGCGGGCAGATCGAAAAGCGGATAGGAGTGCGGATTGATACCTGTCGAGAGGTCAAGGAAAGGCTGTGGCGCATGAGGAAAGAGCGCGCTTGCCCGGCCAAGGCTGCCGCCGTGATCAACCGCTGCAACCGCTCCGCTTAGAAGCTTCATGTCGATACTGATCGCTTTCCTGTCACTCGCCATCGAACGTGCCCTTGGCTACCCGGACTGGCTGTTTAACGCCATCGGGCATCCGGTAACCTGGATCGGCAGGCTGATATCCTTTCTCGATCGCAGGCTCAACCGCGCCACCGATTCCGACGAATTGCGTCGCCGCCGCGGCCTCCAGGCGCTTCTGGTCGTCCTGCTGGTGCCGGCGGCCATAGGCCTGGCGCTGCATGTCCTGCTCTGGCTGATCTTTCCGTCCGGCCTGGTCATCGCGGCCATTCTCAGCTCCTCGCTTCTGTCGCAGAAGAGCCTCGCCGAGCATGTCGAGGATGTCGCCGATGCGCTGGAGACCGGCGGCCTCACGCTCGGCCGCATCGCCGTTTCGCGCATCGTCGGCCGCGATCCGGACAAGCTCGACAGGGCGGGCGTTGCCCGAGCCGCGATCGAAAGCCTGGCAGAGAATTTCTCCGATGGCGTCGTCGCGCCTGCCATATGGACCGGTGTCGGTGGTTTGGCCGGGGGTGCTGCCTACAAGGCCGCCAACACCGCCGATTCCATGATCGGCCACCGCACGCCGAAATACGAGGCCTTCGGCCGGGCGGCCGCTCGCTTCGACGACCTGGTCAACCTGCCGGCATCGCGGCTCACCGGCCTGCTGATTGTGCTGGCGGCCTTCATCGTCAAGGGCGCCGACCCCCGCAACGCCTGGCAGGTCATGCGGCGTGACGCGAAGAAGCACCGTTCGCCCAATGCCGGCTGGCCGGAAGCCGCCATGGCCGGCGCGCTGGGGCTCGCCCTGGCCGGACCGCGCAGTTATGGCGGCGAGGTCGTCGAGGATGCCTTCATGGGCGAAGGCGGCAGGCGCGAGGCCGAAAGCACCGACATAAGGCAGGCGCTGGAACTCTATCGCGTCGCCGACGGGCTGCTGATCGGCCTGTTCGCGATTTTGTCGGCGACGGTGATCTATCTGACCATTTTGATCGGCGGCTAAGGCGCCTCAGAACTCGATCCCCTGCTGCGCCTTCACGCCGGCCGCGAAATGGTGCTTGGTCAGCCCCATCTCGGTGACGAGATCGGCCGCCTCGACCAGCAGCGGCTTGGCGTTGCGGCCGGTGACGACGACATGCAGGCCCTCGCGGCGCGCCTTCAGCGCCGCGACCACCTTTTCCAGCTCGAGATAATCGTAGCGCAGAGCGATGTTGAGCTCGTCGAGGACGACGAGGCTGATCGAAGGGTCGGCAATCAGCTCGAGCGCCTTCGCCCAGGCAGCCTCGGCGGCGGCTATGTCGCGCTTCAGGTCCTGCGTCTCCCAGGTGAAGCCCTCGCCCATCGCGTGCCAGACGACGCGATCGCCGAAGGCGGCGAAGGCATCCTTCTCGCCCGTGTGCCATTTGCCCTTGATGAACTGGACGACGCCGACGCGCTTGCCGTAGCCAAGCATCCTCAGCGCCAGGCCGAACGCAGCCGTGGTCTTGCCCTTGCCCGGCCCCGTATTGACGATCAGCAGTCCCTTCTCGATCGTCTTGCCGGCCACCTCGGCATCCTGCACCGCCTTGCGCTTGGCCATCTTGGCTCGATGGCGTTCGGCATCCTTGTAGTCGATGATCGTGTCTTTGATCTCGCCCATGTCACTTCGCCTTGAGCGGCAGCCCCGCCACCATCATCAGCACGCTGTCGGCGACAGCCGCGACCTGCTGGTTGAGCCGCCCGGCGGCGTCGCGGAACCGGCGCGCCAGCGCATTGTCCGGCACGATGCCGAGCCCGACTTCGTTAGACACCACAAACCACGGTCCGCGCGGCTGCGAAAGCACATCCGAGAGCCGCCGGCACTCGGCCTCGATATCGTGGTCCGCCAGCATATGATTGCTCAGCCACAATGTCAGGCAATCGATAAGCACCGGCTGGTGATCGGGCAAGGCGTCGATCGCGCCGACCAGGTCGAGCGGCGCATCGACGGTGACCCAGCCTTTGCCGCGGCGCGAGCGATGCAGCGCGATGCGCTCGCGCATCTCCTCGTCATAGGCCTGCGCGGTGGCGATATAGGCCCAAGGCGACGGGCTTGCCGCCACCAGGCACTCGGCATGCGCGCTCTTGCCGGAGCGCGCACCGCCGATGATGAAGGTCAGATGGCCCTCCGCGCGATCAGGCAAAGCTGTCGCGCAGGCTGGTCGACGTACCGGTGAAGCGGCCGCGCACCACACCGACGGCCGCACCGAGCACCAGCCAGAAGACCAGATCGGTGAGGGTCACCGCCACCACGAACTGATGGTGCAGCCCCTCGGGAATCGCCGTCTCGAAGCTGACGGGCTGCGGCGCGCCGACTACGTGCGGAGCGACGATCAGCACGACCGCCAGAATTGCCAAGGGCAGCGACTTGCGAAAGGCGATCAATCCAAGGCCGACCGCGGTTGCGGCCACCGTCGAAATCCACCAGATCTGGCGCGGCAGAAGTTCCGCCGCCGGCATGGCCGGCAGTTCCGGCGGCAGGCCGAGGCCGGGCGCGAGCGTGAAAACCGCAAAGCCGGCAAGGCCCCAGAACACGCCCTGGCGCCAGCTGCCGATGCCACCGGCGAATTCCGAGACCGCGACCAGGATCAGCGCGAAGCCGATGCCGGTGACGATGTTTGCGACAACGTTGAAGGCGAAGCGCTCGAAGCCGTCGGCCGGAGCCCAGCCCTCGTCCTCGGTCGGAGCCGCCGCTTCCGTCGACGCAGGAGCGGCGCTGCTCATCGCATTGCCCGCCGGTTCGGCCGAGCTCATGGCAGTGCCAGTTCCAGTGTTGGCGGCATGGTCGTGGTGATGACCGCCGCCCGCCTTTTCATAGACTTCCGCTTTGAGGATCAGCGGCACGGTCGCATAGGCCTGCATGCAGGCAAGCGCGATGCCCGCCACGAGCCCTGCGATCGCCGCGACGAACACGACGTTGCGAAACAGATTCATGATATCGGGCCTTCGTCAGTGGCAGGGAAAAGCCATCGAGTGACGATAGTCGTGGGCAGCGTTGTGGATCGCATCGATGTGCGAGAAGCCGACGAAACCGACGACGAAAATGCCGAGCAGCGCGGCGAGAGCCAGCTGCATGATGCGCGACTGCGAGGAGACGGAGGCGCCGAGGGCGACGGAAGCGGTATTCATGTCTTGTCCTTTCGCCCTCCACCCGAGGGCATCGAAGTCAACTTTCCTGTCGCCGGCAGGTCTCCTGGCTCGCGGATTCGCACCCTTCCCCACCTTCCCGAGGACAAACCTCAGTGGTCTATGGAGAGGACTACCGCACACAGTTGCGGGGGCAGCCACGGCTTAGGGCAAAGACTCCACCCTCACCGCATTCCCTCTTGGCTCCAAAAACGGAACCGACGACGCCAGCGACTATAGGCAGAATCGTCGCGACCGGCAAACCAAATTCCGTCACGCCGCAGCGTGATTGCGGCACCGGTTTCGGACTAAGATCCGGCGATCCGCTCGGCGACGAGCTGCTGCAATCGCCACAAATGGCGGTCGTGAATACCGCGCTGTTCGAGGTTCTTCACCGTGTTGTAGAGATAGTCGGCGCCTGAACCCCAGTGGCCGCACGAGGTCGCCAGCCGTTCGACCACCTCGTCTTCGTTGAGTGGGCCGGCATAGGTCGTGCCTTTGCGATTGATGACGAAGGCAAGCGCTCTCAACGGCCCCTTGTCGGTTGCGAGTTGCAGCAGGCGCGGCCGGTAGCTGGTCGGCTTCAGCGTCATCTCGCGGCGAAAAAGCCTGTCCAGCGCCTGCCGGCGGTCACCACCGTTCAGGCGGAAAGCAACGCCCTTGCATTGGCCGCCACGATCCAGCGCCATCATCAGGCCGGGGCTTTGCTTGGTGCCGCGCCAGCGCGTCATCTTCATGCAGAAGGAGCGATGCCAGCCGCGAGCCACGGCGACGCGCTCCTCAAAATGCTCGATTTCCGGTTTCCAGATCAGCGAGCCGTAGCCGAACAGCCAGAGAGGCTCGGTTGCAGGTAGCTCGGCCTCGAATGCATCCAGCATGGCTTCATAGTCGCTGTCCACGAGATGCTCGGCATCCGGGTCGGGCCCCGGGTCATCGACCGCGCGAAAACAGCGGGCGACCAGTTCCACGGTCAGCGACATCGTTCTTGCAGGCATACTTTGCAATCCTGGGCAGCCGGCGAAACCGCAGGCGATTACGAAGTGACCTTAAGGGCAGCACCCGGAAGCGACAATGGCCGCGCAATTGACAACGGTCCTGCCCGGGTGTCGGCTGTCATCAGCCAAGGGGAGCCGCTCATGCAGCCAAATCCTAGCGAACACAGCCGCTACAATGGCCTCACCAGCCTCGAGCCGACGTTGCCTGCAAGCGCCTATCGGGAAGCCGACGCTTACCGGCTCGATCTCGAAGCGATCTGGTATCGGAGCTGGCTCATGGTTTGCCGCGAAGCCGATCTCGCGGAACCTCTTGCCTTTCGAACCGCGCGTATCGGCTCGCAGGAGGTCGTCGTGCTGCGCGACGAGGCCGGGAGCTTGCGCGCCTTCCACAACACCTGCCGGCATCGCGGCTCGCAGCTCTGCCTGGAAAGCGAAGGGCGGCTGAAGGCAAGGCTGCTCACCTGCCCCTACCACGCCTGGTCCTATTCGCTGCGCGGCGATCTCGTCCGTGTCCCATCGAAATCGCTGCCCGAAGGCTTCGACAAGGAAAATTATCCGCTCTACCGGGTGGCGCTGTCAGTGTGGCGCGGCTTCGTCTTCATCAATCTCGCAGAGGATCCCGATGGCTCGGGGGAAGCCTCCTTCGACTCCGCCTCCCGCGATCTTTCGAACTGGCCGCTGGAGACGCTCGTCCCCGGGCACCGGCTCACCAAGGTGATGAACTGCAACTGGAAAATCTTCTGGGAGAACTTCAACGAATGCCTGCATTGCCCGGGCGTGCACAAGGACCTGTCGCGGCTGGTGCCGATCTATGGGCGCGGCCTGATGGCGAGGCATGACGATCCGGAATGGGCGCGCTATGCGGATAATGATGCGCCGGAGTTTTCCGGCGGCCTACGCGCCGGCGCCGAGACCTGGTCGCGCGACGGACGCGTCCATGGGCCGGTCTTTGCCGGGCTGACGCCGGCCGAGCGAGCCGCCGGCCAGACCTACGCTACCTCGCTGCCCTCGATGTTCGTCGTCGGCCATGTCGACTATGTCCGCACGGTGCGTCTCGCCCCGCTCGGGCCGGAGCAGACGGAACTCACCGCCGAATGGCTGTTCGCGCCCGATGCCCTGGCACAAACCGATATCGACAACATCGTCGCCTTCGGCGCGCAGGTGCTGGAGGAGGACGCCGCGATCTGCGAGATCAACCAGAAGGGCATGCACTCGATCCGCCACCAGGCCGGCGTGCTGATGCCCGAGGAGTACGATTTGCGCCGCTTCCACGAGTGGGTGCGTGGGCGCCATGCCGCGTTGCAGCCGGTCAAAACGACTTCGGCAGATAGCGCCAGGTGAAGAAGCCACAGAAGGCGGCCAACAGGCCGAGCGTGACGAACACCGAGCCGAGACCGAAGAAGGAGAGCACCACCGAATAGACCAGCGGCGGCGTCAGCTCGGAGAAATCGAGATAGGTTCGGTAGACAGCCGCCATCTGCGCTCGTTCATAGGAACGCACTGAGCGCATGAAGGCTGTCGAGCCCAGCGCGTCGAGCGCAATGGTGAACAAGGCGCCGCCGAGCAGGAAGGCGGCGGTGAGCAGCGGCGCGGCGGCGCCGACGCCGCCGGCCACGAAGAGCATCGCCGCCATGGCGAAATAGGCGAAAGCCATGGTCCGACGGCCGCCGAAGCGCTTTCCCGCCCTGCCCCAGAAGATCGCCATGAACAGAAGCGCATTGCCGGCCGAAACCAGCAGCCCGCCGGCAAGCTTGCCCTCGCCCGTGATCACCATGAACAGCGGGCCATAGACGAAGAAGGTCGTCCAGAACACGAGCGCCCGAAGGCGATCAGCCACGCGAGGCGCAACCGCGGCTGCGCGACGAAGCGGCCGATATTGGCGAGCGGGTTGATCGGACGGCTCTTGCCGGGACGGATCGAAGGGTTGTCGCCCAGCCGATAGGTCCAGAACAACGCCAGCAGCGCCAGCGCGAAAGCCACGACCGCGCCGTTTGCGGCATAAATCCCGAAGCGCGTATAGAGGAAAATGCCGAGCGTCGGCCCGCCGGTCCAGGCGAACATCGACCAAGCCATGCGCAGCGATTCCGCCTGCATGAAGTCGGTCTTGCGGATATGGTCCATGATGTAGAGGTTAAGCGTGATGGACAGCGCGCTCGCCCCCATGACACGGCACAGCATCCCGGCGAGTTGTCCCGGCAGCGTGTGGGTGACGAAGAACACCGAGCCGATCGCCAGCATCAGGCAGCCGGCCGTGTAGACCCAGCGCCGCGCGAAGCGGCGGATCAGCATCGGCATGAACAGCGTCACCGACAGCCCGAGCAGCGACACGATGGTGTAGAGGATCGAGACGATCTGCTCGTTGTGCAGGATTTCGTAGGCCTGGATCGGGATGACGCTGGAGATGGTGGCGCGAGCAAAGGATTCGACCGCATAGAGCGAAGCGAAGGTGCGCGCATCGGCGGGCCTGAGAGCCGGAAGCCAGATCGGATGGCGCACATGGGTGGACATCGGCCCTCCGAAAAGTGAATCGCTCGCCAAATCTGGCCGGACCAGTCGCGGACCGGTAGCAGGAAACCGACTCCGAGAGGCCGAAAAGCGAAGCCGGCCAGAGGCTTTCCGCCGCTGGCCTAAAGCGGCTTGCCATGCCGCCTGAATGGCAGCAGCCGATCCACCCTCTGTTGTTCGCCCGAACCGTGATAGTCGTTTGGCACGACTGAATCGGATTGCGAGATCAATGACCCTTCAGACGACCGGCGTCGCCGTTCAAGACGCGCCGAAACACGGCCGCATCGTCGCCATCGACGTCCTGCGCGGCATCGCGCTGATCGCGATGGCGAGCTATCATTTCACCTGGGATCTCGAAAACTTCGGCTACACCTCGCCGGGCCTCACCGCCTTTGGTTGGTGGAAGCTCTACGCCCGCTGCATCGCCTCGACTTTTCTGTTCCTGGTCGGTGTCAGCCTTTTCCTCGCACATGGCCGCCATATCCGCTGGCCTGCCTTCTGGAAGCGCTTTGCAATGGTTGCGATTGCGGCGATCGCCATCTCGGTCGTCACCTATATCGCCACGCCGGACGGCTTCATCTTCTTCGGCATCCTGCACGAGATCGCGCTGGCAAGCCTGCTCGGCCTGGCTTTTCTCAGGCTGCCGACATTGCTGACGGCGATCGTCGCCGCGGCCGTGATTGCGGCGCCCTATTATCTGCGGTCGGAAGTCTTCGACCATCCGGCGCTGTGGTGGGTCGGACTGTCGCCGACCAACCCGCGCTCGAACGACTATGTGCCGCTGTTTCCATGGTTCGGCGCAGTGCTTGCCGGCATCGCGGTCGTCAAGCTCGCTTCGGCATCCGGGCTTCTCGCCCGGCTGGCGACCTGGATGCCCGGCCGCTGGTCGACCCCGCTGACTTTTATCGGCCGGCACAGCCTCGCCTTCTATCTCATCCACCAGCCGCTTCTGTTCGGCGCGGTGTGGCTGTTCTCGCAGGCCATGCCGGCCGCGCCACAAGACAAGGACGCTGGTTTCCTGTCGGCTTGCCAGGCGCAGTGCGAACAGCAACGGGACAGCAAGTTCTGTTCCAGCTATTGTGGCTGCATGCTGGACACGCTGAAGGGCGAAGGGTCTCTCGACAAGCTCTACAGCAACGACCAGTCCAGCGCCTGGAAATCGCATCTGGCCGATCTGGCGAGCACTTGTACCGCCGCGACCGAGGACGAGATGGAAGGAGGGCAGCAATGACAGGCATCGCAAAGCCCGGACACGGGATCATCCCCTGGCCACCTGTGATCTATGTCGTGGCGATCGCACTGAGCGTCGTGCTCGGCATGCTCTACCCGCTGCCCTGGATCGGGGACATATTCGGCGCTATCCTCGTCGGCGCCGGCTGGGTAGCGCTCTTTGGCGTGGCAGCGCTCTGGGTTACCGCGATCCGCGCGATGGTGCGCGCCAGGACGACGCTCAATCCCAATGCCGAGCCCGACCATCTGGTGACATCGGGGCCCTTCGGCATCACCCGCAACCCAATGTATCTCGCCAATACGCTGCTGTTGATCGGCGTCTCCTTCATCACCGGTATCGTATGGTTCCTGCTGTTTGCCTTCCTCGCTGCCTTCGCGACGCAGAAAATGGCGATCGAGAAGGAGGAAAAGATACTGGCGGCAAAGTTCGGCAAGAAATACCGCGATTACGCCAAGCGGGTCCGGCGCTGGATCTGAGGCTGTATCGACAATGAAGGTTGCTGGGTGCGAGCAGGGCCGCACCTCGGCGATTAGCAGAAGCATCCGTGACATCCTAGGGCGAAGCAAGCCGCGACGCCGCTTCGCGGCTGCTCCGCCGTGGGATGACGAAGTTCGAAAGCTCCGGCCAATCTCGAACGTCTGCGACGGTTAGCCTAGCTGAATTCTTTGGCTGTCAGCGGGCTACGTGTTCACGCCCAGCTCCGCCAACCGCTCCACGCAGGACTCCTCGGCCTGGTCGAGCTCGGCAAGCGTCTCCTCGAGGTCGCGCCGTTTCTGGCGTAGGTCCTCGCGCTTTTCCTCGATGCGCTTGATCATCAGCTTGAGCTGGCCGACCTCGCCGGGCGGTTCCTTGTACATCTGGATGATTTCGCGGATTTCGGCGATCGAGAAGCCGAGCCGCTTGCCGCGCATGATCTGGCGGATCAGATGCCGGTCGGACGGGCGAAACAGCCGCGTGCGCCCGCGCCGGATCGGCTGCACCAGCCCCTCGTCCTCATAGAACCGCAACGTCCGGGTGGACACGTCGAATTCGCGCGTCAGCTCTGTGATCGTGTAATATTCCCGCATTCTCGCTCCCACGCCCAAACGTCCAGGCATCGCCACGCAGAAGCGTCGCCCTTTCTCCAATCAACCCCGTCTGTGCCGGAATCGGCATCTGACCCCAGGGCAACGTCGCACGGCATTTACGTAAAAGTCAATTATAGCACTGTCTCAGGGAACGCCAAACCACCACGTGGCCAATGCGAGGAATGCAAAGAAGCCGACGCAGTCGGTGACGGTCGTGACGAAGACGGCGGAGGCTACCGCCGGGTCGATCTTGAAGCGGTCGAGCAGCAGCGGGATGAGAATGCCTGCCAGGGCCGCCGCGAACATGTTGATGATCATCGCCGCCGCGATAATGCCGCCCAGGTTGGGGTCGTGGAACCACAGTCCAGCAACCATGCCGATCAGCACCGCAAAGACGATGCCGTTGATGAAGCCCACTCCCACCTCACGGCGGATGATCCGGGCGGCGTTGTAGATGTCCAGATCCCTGGTCGCCAGCGCCCGCACCGTGACGGTCATCGTCTGCGAGCCGGCATTGCCGCCCATGCCGGCAACGATCGGCATCAGGACAGCGAGCGCCACGATATGCTCGATGGTCTGGTCGAACAGGCCAATCACCGAGGCCGCGAGAAACGCCGTGACCAGATTGACGAGCAGCCACGGCACACGCGATCGCGAGGTCGCAAGCACGGTGTCGGATAGCTCTTCGTCACCGACGCCGCCCATGCGCAGAAGGTCCTCCTCTGCCTCCTGCTGGATGACGTCGACCACGTCGTCGATGGTGAGCACGCCGACCAGACGCTCGTTCTCGTCGACCACGGCGGCCGAGAGCAGGTCGTACTGCTCGAATTCCCACGCCGCCTCTTCCTGGTCCATGGTGGCGGGGATGGCATGGCGCGTCTCATGCATCACCTCCTCGACCTTCACCGCGCGCTTGGTGCGCAGGATCTGGTCGAGATCGATGGCACCGAGCAGTTTGAAGCTCGGGTCGATGACGAAGATCTGGCTGAAGCGATCGGGAAGGTTCTTGTCCTCGCGCATGTAGTCGATCGTCTGGCCGATGGTCCAAAACGGCGGCACGGCGACGAACTCGGTCTGCATGCGCCGGCCGGCCGTCTCTTCCGGATAGTCGAGCGCGCGCCGCAGCCGGATGCGCTCGGTGAACGGCAGTTGCGACAGGATCTCGTCCTGGTCCTCCTGGTCGAGGTCTTCCAGGATGTAGACGGCGTCGTCGGAATCGAGTTCCTGCACCGCCTGCGCGATCTGTTCGTTGGGCAAATTGTCGACGATGTCGAGCCGGATCGCCTCGTCGACCTCGGTCAGCGCCGAAAAGTCGAAATCCGAGCCAAGCAATTCGACCAGTGCGCGGCGCTGCTCGGGATGGAGTGCTTCCAGCAGATCGCCGAGTTCCGACTGATGCAGGTCGTCGACTTCGCGTTTTAAGATGAGCGTGTCGCGATCGGCGATGGCCGCGCCGATCTGCGCAAGGAAGGCAGAACGGACGGCGCCGTCCTCGCCATAGATGTCGGCGCCGCCTTCCTCGACGGTCCTGGCGCCGGTCGTCTCTCTGTCCTGGCCTTCCACCAGCGCCTCCCGCCAACAGCAATCCGGAAAGGGTGTGAATCAGGTCTAGAGCATGAGCCCGAAAAGTGGAAACCGCATTTCGGGAAATCCGATGCTTATGCGGCAGATAGGGTCGAGACACGATTCG
Organism: Mesorhizobium sp. M1A.T.Ca.IN.004.03.1.1; assembly: GCF_003997555.1. NCBI lineage: Bacteria > Pseudomonadati > Pseudomonadota > Alphaproteobacteria > Hyphomicrobiales > Phyllobacteriaceae > Mesorhizobium > Mesorhizobium sp. M1A.T.Ca.IN.004.03.1.1. The sequence continues at coordinate 224,988 of NZ_RZTV01000001.1, forward strand.
TCCTGAGAAAATATAGCCGTAGCGCGCGGAATACTCAGAGAAATGTCCCCGCGACGCCTCCCGGTAAAGGCGGGTCGCGCCGCATTTGCGGGTTCAGCCGCCGCGACAGCGCATGTCGCTGCGGAAAGAGCGCCCTTTTGCTGTTGGGGCAGAATTGCCATGATGCAGGTCCAGGTGGATCGGCAAGATCGACAGGACAATCGGCAGGCCTTGAACCTCAAGTCCCGGAAAACGAACGAAGCAGTTGGCGAGCAGCGCGTGCGTGTTATCGTCGCCGAGCGCAATCCGCTTGTCGTGTCTGCGCTTCGCGAGATGCTGGAATGCGACGGGCGTTTCGAGCTGTTGAGCTCCGTGCCGAGCGGCAAGCAATTCCTGGAATTGGCGGCGAACACCAGGTTCGACGTCGCCGTCATCGGCTGGAAGCTCGCCGACATGGATGGCGCCGATGTCCTGGCGGAAATCCAGAACCGCAAGCTCGACCTGCGCATCACGGTCTTTTCCAATGATCATGACATCGGCATCCTGAAGCAGTGCGTGCGGCTCGGCGCCCAGGGCTATTGCTTTCAGTTCGACGATCCCTCGATCATATTCGAGACGATCCTGGCGGTCGCGCATGGGCGGATCTGCATCCCTTACATCGACATCAACAAGGTCAACGATACGCCGCTGTCGCAACTCACCGTGCGCGAGCGCGAATTGCTTGCGGTGCTTTCCGATGGCTGGACCAATCTCCAGATCGCGACCCGCACCGGGATCTCCGAGAACACGGTGAAGTACCATCTCAAAAATCTTTACGACAAGCTTGACGTGCGCAACCGCGCCATGGCTGTCGCGCTCTATGCCAACGAGAAGCGACGCGGCTCCAAATCGCCTTTCGGGTAGGCGGATCGGGTAGGCTCGACCTACCCACGCGTGGCGACAACTTACCCGGCAAGGTGTTGTCGCTCGGCGCCATCGACATGAAACATCCTCCAGCATCCCAAAAAACGCAGGAGGAGTTTGCGCATGGCCGGGTTTACCCATCTTTTCATCCCTGGACCCACCAACATTCCTGAAGAGGTCCGGCAGGCGATGAACCTGCCGATGGAAGACATGCGCGCCGCCTCCTTCCCCAATCTCACGCTCCCGCTGTTCGAGGACATCAAGAAGGTTTTCAAGAACGAGACCGGCCGCGTCTTCATCTATCCGTCGTCCGGCACCGGCGCCTGGGAGGCGGCGATGACCAACGTGCTCAACCCGGGCGACCGGGTGCTTATGTCGCGCTTCGGCCAGTTCTCGCATCTGTGGGTCGACATGGCCGAGCGCCTCGGCTTCGACGTCGACGTCATCGATTGTGAATGGGGAACCGGCGTCCCGCTCGACCTCTACGCCGAAAGGCTGCGGGCGGACAAGTCGCACCAGATCAAGGCGGTCTTCTGCACTCAAAACGAGACCGCGACCGGCGTTACCAGCGACGTCGCCGGCTGCCGAGCGGTGCTCGATGCGGTGAACCACCCAGCGCTCCTCTTCGTCGACGGGGTCTCGTCGATCGGCTCGATCGACTTCCGTCAGGAGGAATGGCGCGTCGACTGCGCGGTAAGCGGCTCACAGAAAGGTTTCATGCTTCCCGCCGGCCTCGGCTTCCTGTCGGTCAGCAAGAAGGCGCTGGCGGCGTCGCGAGTCGCGACCCACCGGCGCTGCTACTTCTCCTTCGATGACATGATCCGCGCCAACGACGCCGGCTATTTCCCCTACACACCCGCCACGCAGCTGCTGCGCGGCCTGCGCGCCTCGCTCGACCTGATCGCCGAGGAAGGGCTGGACAACATCTTCGCGCGCCACCATCGCCTGGCCGAAGGCGTGCGCAAGGCGGTCGACGCTTGGGGGTTGAAGCTGTGCGCCAAGGCGCCGCAATGGCACTCCGATACGGTGAGCGCGATCCTGGTGCCGGAAGGCATCGACGGCGGCGACGTGGTCAAGCGTGCCTACCGCACCTATCAGACATCGCTCGGCGGCGGCCTCAACAAGGTCTTCGGCAAGGTCTTCCGCATCGGCCATCTCGGCTGGCTGAACGAGGTGATGGTCTGCGCCTCGCTGTCGGCGGCCGAAATGGCGCTGCTTGATTGCGGCGTGCGCCTGGCGCCGGGCTCGGGCGTGGCGGCTGCGATCGAGCATTTCCGGCGCACGGCCGCAATGCCGGTCGCCGAGGCGGCGTGAGGAACGGACGATGAGCCACACCATCAACCACCTCAAGAAGCTCAGGCTCCAGCGCAGCGAGCTGGCGGTTCCCGGCTCCAGCCCGGAAATGATCGACAAGGCGGCGAACAGCGCCGCCGACTTCGTCTTCCTCGACATCGAGGACGCGGTGGCGCCGCCCGACAAGGAGCGCGCGCGCAAGAACATCATCCAGGCGCTGAACGACATCGATTGGCGCGCCAAGGGCAAGACCGTGTCGGTGCGCATCAACGGCCTCGACACCCACTACATGTACCGCGACGTGGTCGACGTCATGGAACAGGCCGGCGACCGGCTGGACACTATCCTAGTGCCGAAGGTCGGCGTGCCGGCGGACCTCTATATGGTCGAGGCCATGGTCAACCAGATCGAGATGGCCAAGGGTTTCAAGACCCGGGTCGGTCTCGAAGCGCTGATCGAAACCGCGCTCGGCATGGCCAATGTCGAGGCGATCGCCGCCACGCCCGGCCGGCTCGAAGCGATGCATTTCGGCGTCGCCGATTACGCCGCCAGCAACAAGGCGCGCACCGTCAACATCGGCGGCCTCAACCCTGACTATCCCGGCGATCAGTGGCATTTCGCCCTGTCGCGCATGACTGTCGCCTGCCGCGCCTATGGCTTGCGCGCCATCGACGGACCGTTCGGCGATTTCTCCGACCCCGAAGGTTTCACAGCAGCCGCCAGGCGCGCCGCCGCACTCGGCATCGAAGGCAAATGGGCGATCCATCCGTCGCAAATCGCTCTGGCCAACGACGTGTTCTCGCCGCCGGAAAAGGAGGTCACCCGCGCTCGCCGCATCCTTGAAGTGCTCAAGGAAGCGGAGGCGCTCGGCAAGGGCGCGGCGGCGCTCGACGGCAAGATGATCGACGCTGCCTCGGAACGCATGGCACGCAATGTTCTGGTGGTGAGCGAGGCGATCGAGCGCGCCAGCCAGGCGCATAGCGCAGCGCATTAGATTACCGGGAGGACAAGATGGACATTCACGAATACCAGGCCAAGGAACTGCTCGCCCGCCACGGCGTGCATGTCCCGCGCGGCGGCCTTGCCTACAGCCCCGAGCAGGCGACCTACCGGGCGCGCGAGATCGGCGGCTCGAAATGGGTGCTGAAGGCGCAGGTCCATTCCGGCGCGCGCGGCAAAGCCGGCGGCATCAAGCTCTGCTCCAACGACGAGGAGATCTCCAACGCCGCCGAGGGAATGCTCGGCCGCAAGCTGGTCACCCAGCAGACCGGCCCGCGCGGCAAGCTGATCTCGCGCCTCTATCTCGAGGAAGCCGTCGACATCGCGCAGGAGCTCTATCTCGGCTTCGTGCTCGACCGCAAGGAAGAGCGCGTCATGATCGTGGCATCGGCCGCCGGCGGCATGGAGATCGAGGACATCTCCGAAAAGAAGCCGGATTCCATCATCCGCGCCACCGTCGATCCGGGCGTCGGCATGCAAGGCTTCCAGGCGCGCGAGATCGCCTTCGGCCTCGGACTTGAAAGCAATCTGATCGGCAAGGCGACCGAGACCATCCTCGGCTGCTACCAGGTGTTCCGCGACTACGACGCCTCGATGCTGGAGATCAATCCGCTGGTGGTGACCCGCGACGGCAGCCTCGTCGCGCTCGACGCCAAAATGTCGTTCGACGAGAACGCGCTGTTCCGCCGCCCGGAAATCTCGGAACTGCGCGACAAGAGCCAGGAAGACCCGCGCGAGACTTTTGCGAGCGATCGCGGTCTCTCCTATGTCGGGCTGGACGGCAATATCGGCTGCATCATCAACGGCGCAGGCCTTGCCATGGCGACGATGGACATGATCAAGATCGCCGGCGGCGAACCGGCCAATTTCCTCGACATCGGCGGCGGCGCTTCGCCCGAGCGGGTGGCGAAATCCTTCCGCGCCGTGCTCGGCGACAAGAATGTCGAGACCATCCTGGTCAACATCTTCGCCGGCATCAACCGGTGTGACTGGGTCGCCGAAGGCGTCATCAAGGCGATCCGCGAGGTCGGCGTCGACGTGCCGCTGGTGGTGCGCCTCTCCGGCACCAAGGTCGAGGAAGGACGCAAGATCCTGGCCGACTCCGGCGAGGCGGTGATCGTCGCCGACACGCTGGCCGAAGCCGCCGAAAAGGCCGTCGCCGCCTGGCGCGAAGCCACCAAGAACAAGAAAGCAGCCTGAGGGAGGTCGAGAAATGGCAATCCTGCTCAACCGCAGCACGCGCGTCATCGTCCAGGGTTTCACCGGCAAGATCGGCAGCTTCCACGCCGACGACATGAAGCGCTACGGCACCAAGCTGGTCGGCGGCGTCACCCCCGGCAAAGGCGGCCAGACGCATCTCGGCCTGCCCGTCTTCAACACCGTCAAGGGTGCTGTGCGCGAGACCCGCGCCGAGGCGAGCATCGTCTTCGTGCCGCCGCCCTTCGCCGCCGATTCGATCATGGAGGCGGCGGACGCCGGCATTAAGCTTTGCGTCTGCATCACCGACGGCATCCCCTCCCAGGACATGATGCAGGTGAAGCGCTACATGCGCCGATACCGCTTCGAAGACCGCATGCGGCTCGTCGGCCCGAACTGCGCCGGCGTCATCACGCCCGGACAGGCGCTGATGGGCATCATGCCCGGCAGCATCTATCTCCCCGGACGCGTCGGCATCGTCGGGCGCTCGGGCACGCTGGGCTACGAGGCCGCCTCGCAGATGAAGGCGTTGGGGATCGGTGTGTCGACCAGCGTCGGTATCGGCGGCGATCCGATCAATGGTTCGTCCTTCAAGGATATCCTTCAGCTCTTCGAGCGCGACGAGGACACCGACGCCGTGGTGATGATCGGCGAGATCGGCGGACCACAGGAAGCCGAAGCCGCGATCTGGGCGCGCGACAACATGCGAAAGCCGCTGATCGCCTACATCGCCGGGCTCTCGGCGCCGAAGGGCCGCCGCATGGGCCATGCCGGCGCCATCATCTCCGCCTTCGGCGAGTCGGCGCAGGAAAAGGTCGAGATCCTGAAAGACGCAGGCGTCGTCATCGTGCCGACGCCTGCCTCCTTCGGCGAGGTCGTGGCCGACACGCTGGCGCGGACCAAGAAGGCGGCGTGACGGCCGGGCGACGGCCGCATAGTCCACAAAATGTGAAGTCTGGGCCGCCGTAAACGCCGCGGCGGCCCGTCGATCAGCAGGAAACTCGATGAAACCGCGTTTGATTGTCACCCGCAGATGGCCGGCGGCCGTCGAAGCGATCCTCGCCGAACGCTTCGACACGACGTTCAACGACAGCGACGAGCCGCTGAGCCCTGCCGCGATGACTTCCGCCTTCGCGCATTTCGACGCGATCCTGGCGACGGTCAGCGACCGCTTGCCGGTTGCGGTATTTCCCGAGAACGCCGCCCGCACCCGCATCATCGCCAATTTCGGCGTCGGCTTCAGCCATATCGATGTCGCGGCAGCCCGCGACCGCGACATCGTGGTGACCAACACGCCTGGCGTGCTGACGGATTGCACCGCCGACCTTGCGCTTAGCCTGATGCTGGCCGTCGCGCGCCGGACCGGCGAAGGCGAGCGGCAGCTGCGAGCCGGAGAGTGGCGAGGCTGGTCGCCGACCCACATGGCCGGGGCAAAAGTGTCGGGCAAGACTTTGGGTATTGTCGGCATGGGGCGCATCGGCAAAGCGACGGCCAGGCGCGCGCATTTCGGCTTCGGCATGAAGATCGTATTCTTCAACCGGTCGCCGGTCGATGATGACGAGACGCGCGCTATGGGCGCGGAGCAGTTGCCGACTTTGGACGATGTGCTTACGGCATCCGATTTCGTCTCGCTGCACTGTCCGGGCGGCGCGGAAAACCGCCATCTCATCGATGCTCGAAGCCTGGGGTTGATGAAACGCGGCGCCTTCCTGATCAACACCGCGCGCGGCGACGTCGTCGACCAGGATGCCCTGATCGGTGCACTGCAACGGCGCGAGATCGCAGGTGCAGGTCTCGACGTCTTTGCCGACGAGCCCGCCGTTCCGGAAGCGCTGAAGCAGTTGGAGAACGTCGTGCTGTTGCCGCATCTCGGCAGCGCGACCGAGGAAACGCGGGTGGCGATGGGCATGAAGGTGGTGGAGAACCTGACCGCCTTCTTCGAGGGCCGCCCCGTCCCCGATCGGGTCGCCTGACAGCCGGCGCCGCCCTCCATTCAAGGCGCTGCTGCAGTTGCAATCGATGCAGCCGAGGAAAGCGGTTTGGAACAGAGCAGACGCATCAAATTTCGCGAGGACGAGCGCAGCCTCCTGTTGCGCCTGCTGCTTCAGGTCGCAAGCGCTCGTGAGCCCGAGGTCGCCGCCGTTCTGAGCGGGCGTCGGTCGCTTGTCTCTCTCGCCGCGGAACAGCGCATCCCGGCGCTTCAGGCGAGCGGCGTGTGGTTCCAGTTGCTGACGATTGCCGACGAGTTGCTTGCCATGCGGGCGCGGCGCGAACTCGAACAAGGCGCGGGCGCCGACGAGGTGCCCGGGTCTTTCGCCAGCGTGGTCGCGCAGATGGCGGCGAACGGCCGCTCGGCGGGGGAAGTCCAGGCCACGCTCGATGAGCTATGTGTCGGGCCGACCATGACCGCGCACCCCACGGAGGCCAAGCGCGTCACGGTGCTGGAGATCCATCGCCGCATCTATCGCAAGCTGACCGAGCTCGACCAGCCGCGCTGGGCGCCGCGCGAACGCGACCTGTTGGTCGCCGATCTGGAAAGCGAGATCGAGCTTCTGTGGATGACGGGCGAGCTGCGACTTGAGCGCCCGACGGTCGAGGGCGAAATCGCCTGGGGCCTGCACTTCTTTCGCGAGGTCATCTTCGAGGCAACGCCGCAGCTCTACGGCAAGCTTCAAGGCGCGTTCGAGCGCCACTATCCGGGAGAGCCGATCAGAATCCCGTGCTTCATGCGCTATGCCTCGTGGATCGGCGGCGACCGCGACGGCAATCCGAATGTGACGGCCGCAGTCACCGCTCATGCCCTGGCCGAATACCGCAATACTGCCATGGGCTGGTATCTGACGCAGGTGCAGCGGCTGGTGACGGTGCTCAGCGCCAGCTCCAACGTCATCGACCTGCCGCCGGGCTTTAAGCCGGTGCTGCAAACGGCGCTTGATAAAAGCGGACAGGCGCAGGCGATTGCCGCCCGCAACCCCGATGAACCGCTTCGCCAATTCGCTTCGGCCATGCTTGCCCGGCTGGCGGCGACGCGCGACGGCGGCACGGCGGCATATCTCTCGGCGGAAGCGTTTCGTGCCGATCTCAACGCACTGTCTTCCGTTCTCGAAGCGATCGGTGGGCGCGCGGTCGCCAGGCGCTTCGTCCAGCCTCTCATCTGGCAAGCCGGAAGCTTCGGCTTCCGTACGGTCTCGCTCGACATCCGGCAGAACTCCACGGTCGTCAACCGGGCGCTGGCCGAGCTGCTTGCGCTGATAGATCCCGCGGACCCGGTCGCACCCGGCACGCCGCGATGGTCGGCGCACCTCCGCTCAAGCCTCAGCCAGGGCGAGCAACCGGAGATCGACGCAGGCCGGCTCTCGCCTGAGGCGGCCGAACTGCTTTCGACATTCTCTGTCATCGCCAGGCACAATTCGGGCGCGGATACCGACACCGTTGGCTCGTTCGTGCTCAGCATGACCCGCTCGGCCGACGACCTGCTCGCGGTCTATCTGCTGGCGCAATATTGCGGACTTTCGACCGCCCCTGGTAGTAGCGGCACGATCAGGCTGCGCATCGTGCCATTGTTCGAGACCATCGCCGATCTGCAGGCCGCTCCTGCCGTCCTGAATGATTTGCTCGGCGTTTCGCTGGTGCGGCGGACTGTGCGCGATTTTGGCGCGCGCCAGGAAATCATGCTTGGCTATTCGGATTCCAACAAGGACGGCGGCTTCCTCGCCTCCAATTGGGAACTGGCGAAAGCGCAAAAGCGCCTTGCCGCGATCGGGCGCAAGCACAAGGTCAGGATCAGTTTCTTTCACGGTCGCGGCGGCTCCGTCAGCCGTGGCGGCGCGCCGACCGGCCGGGCGATCGCGGCGCAGCCGGCGGGCACTGTCGCCGGCAGGATGCGGGTAACCGAGCAGGGCGAGGTCGTTTCTTCGAAATTCGCCAATCGCGGCACCGGCCTCAACCAGCTCGAGGTTCTCGCCGCCGGCGTTCTGGCCCACAGTGTCGGATCGCCCGCTGATGTCGGGCCGAAGGAAACGCCGGAGTTCGACGAAGCGCTCGAGGCTCTGGCGGGCATGTCGCAGGCATCCAATGCCCGGTTGATGGCCGAGCCCGGCTTCCTCGATTATTTCAACCAGGCGAGCCCCGTTGCGGAACTGGCGCTGCTGAAGATGGGCTCACGGCCGGATCGCCGTTTCGGCGCCAGCGGCATTGCCGACCTGCGCGCCATTCCATGGGTGTTCGCCTGGAGCCAGAACCGTCATCTGTTGACCGGCTGGTATGGCATCGGCAGCGCGCTGAACGCCTTCGTCACGGTGCGCGGCGAGGCCGGGCGCGAGCTTCTGGCCCGCATGTTCGAGCGCTCGCGCTTCTTCCGTCTGATCGTCGACGAGGCCGAGAAGACGCTCTACCAGTCCGACATGGAGATCGCGCAGCTCTACGCCGGCCTGGTAGCCGACGCCGATGCAGCTTGGCGAATCTACGGCCGCATCGGAGCCGAATACGAGCTGACGCGACGCCTGATCGGTGACCTCACCGGCGGCGATCTTTCCGCGCGCTTTCCGATGTTCAAGCGGCGTTTCGACAATCTGCGGCGACAGATGGACGACATCCACTGCCTGCAGGTCGATCTGCTGCGCGAGGTTCGGACCAGTCCCGGCACGGCGGATCGAAGGCGGACGACCGACGCCCTGCTCGTCTCGATCAATTGCATCTCGGCGGGCCTTGGCTGGACGGGATAGGCCCGGTTTTTTGTCAGAACTGAAGGGCTTGAAACCCAAAGCGGCGGTGCGGTCCTCAGGATCTGGCGCCGCTTTTGTTTTGGCCCGCAGGACGTCGGACGCGCCACCTCACGGGCTCATCCAAGCAATGCCTTTTTGGGGGAGAATGGTGCGGTCGAGAAGACTCGAACTTCCACGGGTTGCCCCACAGCGACCTCAACGCTGCGCGTCTACCAATTCCGCCACGACCGCACGTGGTAGGAGCCGGAACCGTCCGGCCCGGGGCCTGTAGCAAATCGTTTCCGGCGAAACAAGGGTGCCGTGCGGAATATTCGCTAATGCATGTCGCCCAAAAGTGCATGACGGTTTTGGGCGAACGACATGCATCAGACAAAGCTCCTGGCGCAATGCTCCACAGCCTCGACACGGGCCGGCCGAAACTGGACGTTTCAGCCAATTGCCGCCATATGAGGGGAGCATCGAGAAAGTTCCATGACAGAACGCAGCCAGATCGCCACGTCGTTCCTGCCCCTTCCCGGTTCGGCGCCGGTCGAGTGGGTGATCGAGCCCGGCCTGACGTCTTATCCCGACGCGCTCGCCTTCATGGAATCGCGCGCCGAGGCCATCCGCAATGGCGCTGCCGGCGAGATGGTCTGGCTGGTCGAGCATCCGCCGCTCTACACCGCCGGCACCAGCGCCCGTATCGAGGACCTCATCGACCCTGACCGCTTTCCGGTCTTTGCCGCGGGACGCGGCGGCGAATACACCTATCACGGCCCCGGCCAGCGCGTCGCCTATGTCATGCTCGACTTGAAGCGCCGGCGCGAGGATGTTCGCGCCTTCGTTGCCGCGCTGGAAGAGTGGATCATCGGCACGCTTGCCGCCTTCAACGTGCGCGGCGAGCGCCGCGAGGATCGCGTCGGCGTCTGGGTGGTGCGGCCAGATCGGCCTGCCCTGCCTGACGGCACGCCCGCCGAGGACAAGATCGCCGCAATCGGCATCAGGCTCAGGCGCTGGGTGAGCTTTCACGGCATTGCCATCAATGTCGAGCCGGAGCTTTCCCACTTCGGCGGCATCGTGCCCTGCGGCGTTTCGGACCATGGCGTGACCAGCCTCGTCGATCTCGGCCTTCCGGTCACCATGGCCGATCTCGATCTCGCGCTGAAATCCGCCTTCGAGGACGTGTTCGGGCCTGCCGCGGCCCCGGTCGCCGAGCCGGCCCGAAAGGCAGGGTAATCCGGCGCGGCTACATCAGTTGCGCGGAGGCCCAGAGCACGCCATAGCCGTGAATGGAAAAGACCGCCAGCAGCGCGCCGGCCATGGCCAGGCGATCGAAGGCGTGGATCGACTTCAGCTCGTGACGCGGTTTCACGCCGCTGCCGACCGTGAGCAGGCTGAGGACCGAGAACACCGCGCCGGCGACGAGCAGGAAGCTGGGCGAGAAGCCGGCGCGCCAGCCGAGCGCCAGCAAGGCGAACAGCAGCAGGAAGGAGGCAAGCGCCAGCGCGATCGGACCCGGGCAGATTTGGCGCAGCACCTGGCCGCCGTCGAACTTCCACACCGGCACCAGATTGGCGATGTTGAACAGCGACGTGCAGCCGGCAAGCGTCGCCAGCAGCACTGCCGCCGGGCGGTGTCCTTCGCTGCCGGCAAGGCCGCTGGCGGCGATCAGCAGAGGCACAAGGAAAGCGGAGAAGCCCGCCCCCATCAGCGCCACGAACGCGACCTCGAAGCGGCTGTCATACGGCCTGCCGCCCATGGCGATACCGCCGAGCAACGGAATGAAGATCATGCGCACCCGGCGATGCCCCGTCAGGCGGAATGCCGCCATGTGGCCAAGCTCGTGCAGCGCCACCACCGAAGTTAGGATGACAGCCAGCGCCAGTCCCCCGAGGTTGAGGCCGAAGAACGGCCACAGGATGAAGGCCGAAAGCACGGCAAAGCCTATCTGGCTCACCGGATGCTCGAACCAGCCGCCCCTGCGATACGTTCCGGTTCTCGCCCAGACCTGCAACTTGGCGAGCTCGCGGCGCATGGCGAAGTAGCGGAAGATCAGGAAGGCGACGCCGCGATAGCGGTCGGTTTGCGTGAGCGTAACGCGCGTCGCATCGCCTTCGGGCGCGAGCGCGGTGGTTTCGCGATAGTCGGCCCAGAACGAGGGATCGAGAGCCGTGTCCTCAACGACGCGCATCGAGAAACGGCTGCCTTCCACCACATCGTCGAACCGCGCCTTGCGTTCGATCGGCCGCCCGTCGCGCCCTTCCCAGGACAGTTTGATCAGCGCCGTCCCCTCGCCGTCCAGCGGTTCGACGGAAAGGATTTCACCCGACCAGCCGGCGTCGCTGCCCAACGGCCACAGCGCCTGCCACAGGCGATTCCGGTCAGCCTCGATCACGCGGCTGACCGTAACCGTGCGCAGCCCGAGCGGCACCGTCATCAAGAGAAAGATCAGTCCGAGATTTCCGGCCACGAGTGTGACCGTGGCGATGACCGACACTGCCCTTTGCTCCCTGTCTTTGCGGGGCAAGCTAGCGGGGGTCCGGCCAAGAAAAGCTTAACAACGGGCGGGCTCGTGCCCGTCCCAAACAGAGAGCGCACCCTTCGTCCGTCCAAGGCGGCGGCGCGAAGCCGCCTGCTCACATGGCGCCAATCCAGATCGCCATGGAAATGAGAAAGGTGCTCATGCAGACCAGCGAGACGACATCCTGAACCAGATCGGCCATAACTCTCTCCTGTTGTTAATATGTTCGCAATTTGTTCTAATTTTGTTCGAATGTCAACGATCGAAGAACGGCATGCCGAGTGAATTCAGGCGATCCGTTTGGGCACGGTTAAGGAAAGATTGACGAGACGATAGGCTCTTTTGAGCGCGCGGAGGGCAAGTCGAGATCAGCCCGAGCCGAGGATGGCGGCTTTTGAGAACCGGAACGGCGGGTACTTGTTCGTAGGTGAGTACGGAAGCGCAGAAGCTGCGGTCGATAGGCCGGCCCCAGCCTAATATCGGCTTGCCTTAAAGCGGCACCACCTTGCCCTCTGCCAGCGTGACCCGCCGGTCCATGCGCGAGGCCAGTTCGTGATTGTGGGTGGCGATCAGCGCCGCCAGCCCTGACTGCCTGACCAGCGCCTCCAGCGCATCGAACACGTAAGAGGCGGTGGCCGGGTCGAGATTGCCGGTAGGCTCGTCGGCCAGCAGCACCAGCGGCGCATTGGCGACCGCGCGCGCGATCGCCACGCGCTGCTGCTCGCCGCCGGATAGCTCGGCCGGCCGGTGCTGCGCCCGCTTGCCGATCTGCATGTAGTCGAGAAGCTGCGCCGCCCGCTCGGATGCCTCCTTGCGGCCGAGCCCCTTGATCAGCTGCGGCATCATGATGTTTTCGAGCGCGGTGAACTCCGGCAGCAGATGATGGAACTGGTAGACGAAGCCGACATCGTTGCGGCGGATAGCCGTGCGCTCGTCATCCGACAGCCGGCCACAGGCGCGGCCGCTGAGGATCACGTCGCCGGCGTCCGGCCGCTCGAGCAGCCCCGCCGTATGCAGCAGCGTCGACTTGCCGGTGCCCGACGGCGCCACCAGCGCCACCATCTCGCCACGCCTAAGCGAGAAGTCGGCGCCGTTCAGAATTGTCAGCTTGCGCGGCCCCTGGATATAGTGCCGCTCGACGCCCTTAAGCTCGATAATGGCTTCGGCCATCACTCGTACCTCAAGGCTTCGACCGGATCGAGCCGGGCTGCGCGCCAAGCCGGAAACACCGTGGCCAGGAAAGACAGGGTGAGCGCCATGATGACGACATAGGTGGTCTCGCGCGGGTCCATCTTCGCAGGCAACTGGCTGAGGAAATAGAGCTCGGGATTGAACAGGATCCTGCCGGTCATCCAGGAGAAGAACTGGCGGATTGATTCGATGTTGAGGCAGATGACGACGCCGAGCAGCACGCCGGCGATAGTGCCGGTGACCCCGATCGCAGCCCCCGTCATCAGGAAAATGCGCAGGATCGCGCCGCGCGACGCGCCCATGGTGCGCAGGATCGCGATGTCGTGGCCCTTGTCCTTCACCAGCATGATGAGGCCGGAGATGATGTTGAGCGCCGCCACCAGCACGATCAGCGTGAGAATCATGAACATGACGTTGCGCTCGACCTGCAGCGCCGAGAAGAAGGTCTCGTTGCGCTGGCGCCAGTCGACGAGGTCGACCGGCCGCTGCGCCGCCTGCTCGACCAACGGCTTCAGCGCATCCACATTGTCCGGATTGTCGACATAGATCTCGATGGTCTGCGCCCGTCCGTCCATGTTGAAATAGAGCTGCGCTTCCGAAAACGGCATGTAGACGATCGAGCTGTCATATTCCGACATGCCGACCTCGAAGATCGCCGCCACCTTGTAGCCCTTCATGCGCGGCGTGGTGCCAAGCGGGGTAACGTCGCCTTCGGGTGAGATCAGCGTGATGGTGTCGCCGAGCACCAGCCCGAGATTCTCGGCCATGCGCTTGCCGATCGCCACGCCATCGCCGGTGTCGAAACCGTCGAGCGTGCCCTGCTTGATGTTGCTGGACACAATCGAGATCTTGTTGATATCCTCGGCGCGAATGCCGCGCACCAGCGCGCCGGTGCCGCCGCCGACATTGCCTTGCGCCAGCACCTGCCCGTCGATCAGCGGGATAGCGTATTTGACGCCGGCAACGCCGTTGATGCGGCTCGCCACCTGCGCATAGTCCTCCAGCGGCGAATCGAGCGGCTGCACGATCAGATGGCCGTTGACGCCAAGGATGCGGGTGAGCAGCTCGGCGCGAAAACCGTTCATCACTGCCATGACCACGATCAGCGTGGCGACGCCCAGCATGATGCCGAGGAACGAGATCGAGGCGATGACCGAGATCACCGTCTCCTTGCGCCGCGAACGCAGGTAGCGCCACGCCACCATGCGCTCGAAGCCTGAAAAGGCGCCTGCCGGCGATCGAGCTGCAGCCGCCTCGCCCATCACGCGATACCCAGGCGTTTCTGGGCCTCCGCGATCGGCAGCGTCTCGCGCTCGCCGCTCCGGCGGTGCTTGATCTCGACCTCGCCGCTAGCCACCCCGCGCGGTCCGACGATCACCTGCCAGGGCAGACCGATCAGGTCGGCGGTTGCGAACTTGCCGCCCGGCCGCTGGTCGGTGTCGTCATAAAGCACGTCCTTGCCGGCCGAGGTCAGCGCTGCGTAGAGCTCGTCGCAGACGCGGTCGCATTCGGCATCGCCGATCTTCATGTTGATCAGACCGATATTGAACGGCGCGACCGCTTCCGGCCAAATGATGCCGTTATCATCATGGCTCGCCTCGATGATTGCCGCGACCAGCCGCGACGGGCCGATGCCGTACGAGCCGCCCGAAGCATAATGGTCCTTGCCATCGGGACCGGTGACCTTCGCGTTCATCGGCTTGGAATACTTCTCGCCGAAATGGAAGATATGGCCGACCTCGATGCCGCGCGCCGAGAGCCTCTCGCCTTCGGGTACCTTCTCCCATGCCGCTTCGTCATGCATCTCGTCGGTGGCGGCATAAGGAGTCGTCCATTTCGTCACGATGCCGCCGATCTCGGCATCGTTGGAGAAGTTCGTATCCGCGCTGGGCACGTCGAGCGACAGATAGGCGCGGTCGCAGAACACCTGGCTCTCGCCGGTCTCGGCCAGGATGATGAATTCGTGGCTGAGGTCGCCGCCGATCGGGCCGGTATCGGCGCGCATCGGAATGGCCTGCAGGCCCATGCGCGTGAACGTCCTCAAGTATGAGACGAACATGCGGTTATAGGCGGCTCTGGCGCCTTCAAAATCGAGATCGAAGGAGTAAGCGTCCTTCATCAGGAACTCGCGCGAGCGCATCACGCCGAAGCGGGGGCGCACCTCGTCGCGGAACTTCCACTGGATGTGATAGAGGTTGAGCGGCAGGTCCTTGTAGGACTTGACGTAGGCGCGGAAGATCTCGGTGACCATTTCCTCATTGGTCGGACCA
Organism: Mesorhizobium sp. M1A.T.Ca.IN.004.03.1.1; assembly: GCF_003997555.1. Lineage (NCBI taxonomy): Bacteria > Pseudomonadati > Pseudomonadota > Alphaproteobacteria > Hyphomicrobiales > Phyllobacteriaceae > Mesorhizobium > Mesorhizobium sp. M1A.T.Ca.IN.004.03.1.1. The sequence continues at coordinate 240,044 of NZ_RZTV01000001.1, forward strand.
TAGAGCATGTCGCGGTCCTGCCGGTCCTTGATGCGCAGCATCTCCTTGCCGTAGTCATTGTAACGGCCGCTCTCGCGCCACAGATCCGCCGACTGGATGGTCGGCATCAGGATTTCCAGCGCGCCGGCTCGATTCTGCTCCTCGCGGATGATCTGGCAGACCTTGTCCAGCACGCGCTTGCCGAGCGGCAGCCAGGAGAAGCTGCCCTGCCCCTGCTGGCGGATCATGCCGGCGCGCAGCATCAGCCGATGCGAGACGATTTCGGCCTCACGGGGGTTTTCTTTGAGAATGGGCAGGAAGTAGCGCGACAAACGCATGGACTGGTCCGTGAATGAAAAAATGGCGGCGCGGGGAATCGGCGCAACCGAGGCTGCTTGCCCGGGCTTCATAGCCATTTCATGACCGAATGGAAACCCGAGCGCTCCAAAGTGTTGCGGCGTTCTGCGCATGATCAAAAGGCCCGTTTTGGCCACCAAAGTGCCGCATCTGGCCTTTTGATCGATTCATAAGCAAGCCCTGCCCCACTATTGTGCAGTGCAGCACGATATTGCCTATTCGGGGGCAAAATTCTTCGTGACATTTTCACCTGCCTTGGTCTAGTGTGCGCCGATAACCGAGAGGGCGGAGAAAAATCTGCTCTCCTACGCGGTCAAAGTCTTGGGAGGATGCGATCTAGGCGCGGTTACTCGCTGCCGCCGGACACCGGAAACAGATCGGACGCGTTTAAATTGCAAGGCCTCGTGCCTTGCATTTTTTTTGTGCAATCATCTGCTTAGCACCACGATCTGCCAAACAGCATTATGCTGCGTCAGCCCTTGAAATCGGAAGCCGGCTTCCGATTTCAACCAGCACGGGCGCGGGCTGATCAATACTTGCGGAAACTGGACAGAGCGCTAGCGGCCGGCAGTATGAGTAAAGTCCGGCACGATGTGCGGAATGTCGTCGAAACCGAAGCCGAGCCCCCTTGTCAGGCCGTAGAAAATGCCGATCACGATCGCGGTGACGACCGTCGTGCGGATCGCCGCGCGCAGCATGTGCGGTCCCTTCGGCGCGCTCGAGACCGTGCCGAGCGTCACGTCCTTGTCCTCATCCTGGGTGCGCAGGCTGAAGGGCAGCACCGCAAACAGCACCAGCCACCAGGTGACGAAGAACAGTGCGACAAAGGAAACCCAGTTCATGCCTGCTCCAATTCGACCAGCGTGCCGAAGAAATCCTTGGGATGCAGGAACAGCACCGGCTTGCCATGCGCGCCGATCTTCGGATTGCCGTCGCCGAGAACACGCGCGCCGCTCGCCTCGAGATGGTCGCGCGCGACGAGGATATCGTCGACCTCGTAGCAGACATGATGCATGCCGCCCGACGGGTTCTTCGCGAGGAAAGCTGCGATCGGCGAAGCGTCGCCCAGCGGCTCCAGCAGCTCGATCTTGGTGTTGCCGACATCGACGAACACAACCGTGACGCCATGTTCCGGCAGCGCCTGCGGCTCGCTCAGCCGAGCGCCCAGCGTATCGCGGTACGCAGCTGTCGCCGCAGCCAGGTTCGGCACGGCAAGCGCGACATGATTTAGGCGTCCGAGCATAAGCGTTCCGAAAGTTAGGGGAGTAGGGGGGTAGGAAAAACTCCGAGCTATTTGCTATTTGCTATTCCCTACTCCCTTATTCCCGTACTCCCCTACTCCCTTATCTAGTGACAAACACCGTCACCAGCGGCTTCTTGCCCCAGGCTTCGTTGGCGGCGCCGCGGACGGCGCGGCGCACGGCCTCCTGCACAAGGTCGAGGTCTTTTCTGCGCTGGCGGGGGATCGAGTCCACCGCGCCGATTGCCGCATCGAGCATCAAGTCCTCCAGCGCCTCGCCGCTGGCATCGGCCTCGGCGACACCGATCGCCACCAGATCGGGATCGCCGGCTAGCTCGTATTTCTCGTCGAGCACGACGTTGACCGCGACATGCCCGGCATAGGACAGCTTGCGCCGGTCGCGTATGCCCATCGCCTGGTCGGTTCCGATCAAGTATCCATCCTTGTAGAGGCGGCCGAACGGCACCTGGTCGATGATCGTGGCCGGACCGGGCCAGAGCCTCAGCATATCGCCGTCGCGCACCTGTGCCACCTGGCCGATGCCCGACATCGACATCAGCGAGCCCTGCGCCACCAGATGCGCCGCCTCGCCGTGCACCGGCACGCCGATCTGCGGCCGCACCCATTCATACATCTTGCGCAATTCGCTGCGGCGCGGATGGCCGGAGACATGCACCAGCGCGTCGCCGTCCTCGATGATCTTCATGCCGAGGTCGATCAGCCGGTTCTTGATCTCCAGGATCGCCTTCTCGTTGCCGGGAATGGTGCGCGAGGAAAACACCACCGTGTCGCCGGCCGTCAGCGCCACCGACTTCATCTCGTCGCGCGACAGCTTCGCAAGTGCGGCCAGCGGCTCGCCCTGGCTGCCGGTGCAGATGACCACCAGATTCTCGCGCGGGATATAGCCGTAATCCTCCTCGGCAATGAATTCCGGCAGGCCGTCCATGTAGCCGAGTTCGGTCGCGACATCGATCACGCGCTTCAGCGAGCGGCCGAGCACAAGGCACTGGCGGCCGGCGTCCCGCGCAGCCTTGGCGATCGAAACGATGCGCCCGACATTGGAGGAAAAGGTGGTGACCGCGACGCGGCCCTTGGCGTTTTCGATGACGCCTTTCAGGCCCTCGCCGACCGCCACTTCCGACGGCGACTCCCCTTCCCGCAGCGCATTGGTGGAATCGCAGATCAGCGCCAGCACGCCCTTGTCGCCGTAAGCGCGGAAGCGCGCCTCATCCGTCTTGGGGCCGATCGTCGGCGCCGGATCGATCTTCCAGTCGCCGGTGTGGATTACCGTGCCGGCGGGCGTAGCGATCGCCAGCGACATCGGCTCGGGAATGGAATGCGCAACCGGGATGGCTTCGATCTCGAACGGCCCGATAGTGAACGTCTCGCCGGCCCTGTAGATCATTGCCGGGATTTTTGGCGCGTTCTGCTCGCCCTGCCGTTTGGCCTCCAGCAGGCCGGCGGTGAACGGCGTCATCCAGACCGGCACTTTGAGCTTCGGCCAGATATCGAGCAGCGCGCCGTAATGGTCCTCATGCGCATGGGTTACGACCACGCCGCGCAAGCCGTCGAGGTTCTCCTCGATGAAGCGTGTGTCGGGCAGGATCAGATCGACGCCCGGATGCGCGCTGTCCGGAAATGTGACTCCGACATCGACTACGATCCATTCGCGCGCGTCCGCGGGCCCGTAGCCATAGAGGGCGAAGTTCATGCCGATCTCGCCGACGCCGCCGAGCGGCGCGAAGACGAGTTCGGCGTTCTCAGTATTCGCCATAAATCCTTTCCTTCCTGGCCAGTCAGGCCAAGCCAATCAAATCAAGTCGTCAAAGACGGGCCGACGCGACCGCGCCGAAATGCACGTCGCCGGCCGCGATCGTCAAAACAGTTCCGTCATCGTCGCGGATCACGAAACGGCAGTCCTCGTCAATGGTTTCGAAGACGCCGCGCACCACATTGCCGTCAATTCTGACAGCAACCTCGCCGCCGAGCCCCGCGGCGCGCGCCAACCAGCGTTTCCTGATCGCGCTAAGTCCCCGCCCGTCGTCCCACAATCTGAAATTCTCGCTCCAGGCATCCGAGAGCGCCAGGAACAGCATCTCGGCATCGCAATTGGCACCCAGCGCCTGCAGCGACGTCGCCGGATAAGGCAGATCCTCGGGGTATGCCACGACGTTGACGCCGATGCCGACGGCAACCGCGAAACGGCCGCCTTCGAGCAGGGTCGATTCCAGCAGGATGCCGGCAAGCTTGGCGCCGGTGGCGAGCACGTCGTTCGGCCATTTCAGCTCGAAGCGGTTGCGTCCTTCGCTGGCTCCGTCCAGGCCAACGGCGATCCGGCCTTGCGGGACGACGGCATCGAGCGCGTCGGCCAATGCAAGCCCGGCGACGAAGCCAAGCGTCGCGGCGAGCCGCAGCTCGCCATTCGGAACCAGAAGCAGCGTCGCCGCCAGATTGCCTTCAGGCGTCGCCCAGGCGCGGCCGCGCCGACCGCGTCCGCTTTCCTGCTTCTTCGAGACGACCCAGAGTTTTCCCGGATCGCCCGCGCGCGCGTGCTCCAGCGCCAGCGCGTTGGTCGAGCCGACGCTGTCATGGGCCTCGAGCCGGAACCCCTCCGACGCCGCGGTTGGAGCCAGCCGAAATGCCATCCCGTCAGAAGAAGGTCTTGGCGGCGGCTTCGGCATAGCTGCCGATCGGCCCGCCGATCAGCACATAGAACAGCACGAAGGCGCCGCTGACGCCGAGCACGAGGCGCAATTCGCTGGCCATCGGCACAAAGCCGCCGACAGGCTCGTCGAACCACATGATCTTGATGATGCGCAGGTAATAGTAGGCGCCCACCACCGAAGCCAGCACGCCGATGATCGCCAGGGCATAGAGATGCGCGTTGATGGCGGCGAGGAACACGTACCATTTCCCCCAGAAGCCGGCGAGCGGCGGAATGCCGGCCAGCGAGAACATCAGGATGGTGAGGATGGTGGCCATGATGGGATTGGTCGAGGCGAGGCCCGCCAGATCGCCGATCTGCTCGACATTGCCCTCCTTGCGCCGCATGGCGAGGATGAAGGCGAAGGTGCCGAGCGTCATCACCAGATAGATCAGCATGTAGATCGCCACGCCGCGCACGCCGGCCTGGCTGTTTGCGGCAAGGCCGACCAGCGCGTAGCCCATATGACCGATCGAGGAATAGGCCATCAGCCGTTTGATGTTGGTCTGGCCGATCGCGGCGAAGGCGCCGAGCGCCATCGAGGCGATCGAGATGAAGACGACGATCTGCTGCCAGTCGGCGGCGATCGGCTTGAAGGCGCCCATGGTGACGCGCACGATCAGCGCCATCGCCGCCATCTTCGGGGCGGCGGCCAGGAAGGCGGTGATCGGCGTCGGTGCGCCCTCATAGACGTCCGGCGTCCACATGTGGAACGGCACCGCCGAGATCTTGAAGGCGAGGCCGGCGAGCACGAAGACCAGGCCGAAAACAAGGCCGAGCTGACGTTCGCCGCTGCCCAGCGCCGTCGCGATCTCGTGAAAGCCGGTGTTGCCGGTATAACCGTAGACCAGCGAGATGCCGTAGAGCAGCATGCCCGACGACAGCGCTCCGAGAACAAAATATTTGAGGCCGGCCTCGGTCGAGCGGACATTGTCACGGTTGATCGCCGCCAGCACATAGATCGCCAGCGACTGCAGCTCGAGCCCGAGATAAAGGCCGATCATGCCGTTGGCCGAGATCATCAGCGTCATGCCGAGCGTGCACAGCACGATCAGCACCGGATATTCGAACTTGTCGAAATGCTCCTGCCTGGCAAACCGCATCGACATGACGAGCGTGACGGCCGAGCCGATCAGCGCCAGCATCTTCATGAAGCGGCCGAAGGAGTCCTGGACGAAAGCGCTGCCATAGGCAGACCCCTCGCCGCCGGAGAAAGCCAGCCAGAGGCCGGCGATCACAAGCACCGCGACCGCGAGCCCGGTCACCGTCGTGGTGTTGTCGGAGCGCGAATAGGCACCCACCATCAGAAGCGCCAGCGCGCCGATGGCGAGGATCAGTTCCGGCGTTGAGAGCGAAAGGCTGGAGAGAAGGTCCGGCGTCATGGTATTTCCCCGGTCAGTTCGCCGCCGCGGTCTGCGCGGAATTGATGGATGCGGTGACGTTGGTGACGAGCGCCTTGACCGACTGCGTGGTGGCATCGAACACAGGCGCCGGATAGACGCCGAAGAAGATCACCAGCACCACCAGCGGGTAGATGATCGCCTTCTCGCGCGTCGACAGATCGAGCAGGTTCTTCAGGCTCTCCTTGGTCAGCGCGCCGAAGATCACGCGGCGGTAGAGCCAGAGCGCATAGGCTGCCGACAGGATCACGCCGGTAGCGGCGAAGAACGCCACCCAGGTGTTGACCCGAAACACGCCGAGCATGGTCAGGAACTCGCCGACGAAGCCGCTGGTGCCCGGCAGGCCGACATTGGCCATGGTGAAGATCATGAACGCGGTCGCGTATTTCGGCATGTTGTTGACCAGCCCGCCATAGGCGTCGATTTCGCGCGTATGCATGCGGTCATAGATGACGCCAACGCACAGGAACAGCGCGCCGGAGACGAGGCCGTGGCTGAGCATCTGGAACATCGCGCCCTGCACGCCCTCCTGGTTCATCGCGAAGATGCCCATGGTGACGAAACCCATATGGGCGACCGACGAATAGGCGATGAGCTTCTTCATGTCCTCCTGCATCAGCGCCACCAGCGAGGTGTAGATGATGGCGACGACCGAGAGCGTGAAGATCAGCGGCGCGAACATCTCCGACGCCAGCGGGAACATCGGCAGCGAGAAGCGCAGGAAGCCGTATCCGCCCATCTTCAACAGGATGCCGGCCAGGATGACCGAACCCGCCGTCGGCGCCTCGACATGCGCGTCGGGCAGCCAGGTGTGCACCGGCCACATCGGCATCTTCACCGCGAAGGAGGCGAAGAAGGCGAGCCACAGCCAGGTCTGCATGTTGGCCGGGAAGTTATGCGTCAGCAGCGTGGTGATGTCGGTCGTGCCGGACTGGAAGAACATCGCCATGATGGCGAGCAGCATCAGCACCGAGCCGGCAAGCGTATAAAGGAAGAACTTGAACGAGGCATAGACGCGCCGCTTGCCGCCCCAGACACCGATGATGATGAACATCGGGATCAGGCCGCCCTCGAAGAAGACGTAGAAGAGCACGATGTCGAGCGCGCAGAACACGCCGATCATCAGCGTCTCGAGGATCAGGAAGGCGATCATGTAGGCCTTGACGCGCTTCTCGATCGCATCCCACGAGGCCAGGATGCAGAGCGGCATCAGGAAGGTGGTCAGGATGACGAACAGCATAGAGATGCCGTCGACGCCCATATGGTAGGAGATGCCCGAATCCAGCCAGGCGTGCTTCTCGACGAATTGGAAGCCGGCCTGCGAATTATCGAAGCCCTTCCAGATGAACAGCGACACCACGAAGGTGAACGCCGTCGTGATGAAGGCGATCGAGCGGATGTTGCGGCGCGCGTTTTCGCTGTCGTCGCTGATCGGCAGAATGAGCAGAACACCAACCAGCGGCAGGAAGGTGACCAGCGAGAGGATTGGCCAGTCGGTCATCAGAGCATCATCCAGGTGACGAGAGCGGCCACGCCGATCAGCATGGCGAAGGCATAGTGGTAGAGGTAGCCGGTCTGCAATTTGACGACGTGGTTGGTGACGTCGACGACGCGCGCCGAGATGCCGTCCGGGCCGAGCCCGTCGATGATGGCGCCGTCACCGGTCTTCCATAGGAACCGGCCGAGGCGCTTCGCCGGCCGCACGAAAAGGAAGTCGTAGAGCTCGTCGAAATACCATTTGTTGAGCAGGAAGCCGTAGAGCAGGCGATGGTTGGCGGCGACGCTCCGGGGCAGTTCCGGCGAGCGGATGTAGAACTTCCACGCGACCGCAAAGCCGATGACCATGGCGATGAACGGAGCCAGTTCCACCCACAACGGCAATTCGTGGATCTCGTGCAGGATGTGGTTGTCCGGCAGCGTGAACAGCGAGGCCTTCCAGAACTCGGCATAGCCCTCGCCGATGAAGGCGCCGTGGAAGATGATGCCGGCAAACAGCGCGCCGGCAGCCAGCACGTAGAGCGGCACCAGCATCACCGGCGGCGATTCATGCACGTGATGCATGACCTCGTGGCTGGCGCGCGGCTCGCCGTGGAAGGTCATGAAGATCAGTCGCCAGGAATAGAAGCTTGTGAAGGCGGCGGCGATCACGAGCAGCACGAAGGCAAAGCCCGCGACCGCGTTGTGGCTGGCAAAGGACGCTTCGATGATGGCGTCCTTGGAGAAGAAGCCGGCGGTGCCGATCACCGTCGCCGGGATGCCGACGCCGGTCAGCGCCAGGGTGCCGATCACCATCATCCAGTAGGTCTTGGGGATGAGCGTCCTCAACCCGCCCATCAGGCGCATGTCCTGCTCGTCGGAGACGGCGTGGATGACCGAGCCCGAGCCGAGGAAGAGCAGCGCCTTGAAGAAGGCATGCGTGAACAGATGGAAGATCGCCGCGCCATAGGCGCCGACGCCGAGCGCCACGAACATGTAGCCGAGCTGCGAGCAGGTCGAATAGGCGATGACGCGCTTGATGTCGTTCTGGACAAGGCCGACAGTGGCCGCGAAGAAGGCGGTGAAGGCGCCGATGAAGGTGACGACGGTCAGCGCCGAATGCGACAGCTCGAACAGCGGCGAGAGCCTCGCCAGCATGAACACGCCGGCCGTCACCATGGTCGCGGCATGGATCAGCGCCGAGACGGGCGTCGGGCCTTCCATGGCGTCGGGCAGCCAGGTGTGCAGCGGCACCTGCGCCGACTTGCCCATGGCGCCCATGAACAGCAGCAGGCAGACCACCGTCAGCGCCGTGTGCTTGTCGAGCGCATGGCCGAGGAAGGTGAGCACCGCGGCCCCCTCCGGCGCGCCTTCGGCCGGAAGGAAGGAGGCTGCGTTGGCAAAGACTGTGCCGAGATTGACCGAGCCGAACAGCACGAAGACGCCGAAAATGCCGAGCGCGAAGCCGAAGTCGCCGACGCGGTTGACGACGAAGGCCTTGATCGCAGCGGCGTTGGCGGAGGGCTTCTTGTACCAGAAGCCGATCAGCAGATAGGAGGCGAGGCCGACGCCTTCCCAGCCGAAGAACATCTGCACCAGATTGTCGGCCGTCACCAGCATCAGCATCGCGAAGGTGAACAGCGACAGATAGGCGAAGAAGCGCGGCCGGTTCGGATCGTGGTGCATGTAGCCGATCGAATAGATATGGACCAGCGCCGACACGGTGTTGACGACGACCAGCATCACCACCGTCAGTGTGTCGATCCTGAGCGCCCAGGCGACGTCGAGCCCGCCCGCCTGGATCCAGCGCAGCACCGGCACGGTGAACACTTCGCCATGGCCGAAGCCGACGGTGAAGAAGGCGATCCACGACAGCACCGCCGCGATCACCAGGAAGCCGGAAGTGATGTATTCGGATGCCTTGGCGCCGAGCGAATTGCCGAACAGACCGACAATCAGGAAGCCGAGCAGCGGAAGGAAGACGATGGCCTGGTACATGGTTGTTCCCGTCAACCCTTCATCTGGTTCACGTCTTCGACCGCTATCGAGCCGCGGTTGCGGAAGAAGACGACAAGAATGGCAAGTCCGATCGCGGCTTCCGCCGCGGCGACCGTCAGCACGAACAGGGCGAATACCTGCCCTACGAGGTCATGCAGCGCCGCCGAGAAGGCGACGAAGTTGATGTTGACCGCGAGCAGGATCAGCTCGATCGACATCAGGATGACGATGATGTTGCGGCGGTTCAAAAAGATGCCGAACACGCCGAGCGTGAACAGGATCGCCGATACGGTCAGATAATGCGCGATGCCGACGACCATCTCAGATACCCTCGCCCGACTTGACCTTGCGGATTTCCATGCCCGTTGCCGGCGTGCGGCCGACCTGCGCGGCGATCGACTGCCGCTTGACGCCTTCCTTGTGGCGCAGCGTCAGCACGATGGCACCGATCATGGCGACCAGAAGCACGAGGCCGGCGATCTGGAAATAATAGAGATAGTCCGTGTAGAGGATGTCGCCGAGCGCCGCCGTGTTGGAGCGCGCGGCGAGGTCCGGCGTTGCCTTGGCCACCGTCGAGGCAAGCTGCGGCGCGAAGCTGTAGCCGCCGAGCACGACGATCAGCTCCGCCGCCAGGATCAGCCCGACCAGCGCGCCGATCGGCGCATATTGCAGCGCGCCCTGCTTCATCTCCGCGAAGTCGACGTCGAGCATCATGACGACGAACAGGAACAGCACCATCACCGCGCCGACATAGACGACGAGCAGGATCATCGCCAGGAACTCGGCGCCGGTCAGCATGAACAGGCCAGCGGCATTGAAGAAGGTGAGGATCAGGAACAGCACGGAATGCACAGGGTTGCGCGACGAAATGACCATGAAAGCCGACGCCACGGCGATAAAGGCGAAGAGGTAGAAAAAGACCGCCTCTAGTCCACTCAGCATGGGGTTCCCTCGGGTTCCTGTCCGAACACTGGCTCAGCGCCCCTGCTCGATGTCGCCGCCGCCTCCGGCTGGCAAAGTTGCGTGTTCCTATCGCATGTTCCGATCGGGTTGAAAGACCCGATCGAAAGAAACATGCGACACTCTTTTCATTCCGGAGGATGATCTGGTCCGAAAGTCTGCAACTTTTCGGGGACCATCCTTTGGACGAGGCCCTCGCCCCGTCCATGCGTCAAATGTCAGCGATAGGGCGCGTCCAACGCGATGTTGCGCGCCAGCTCACGCTCCCAGCGATCGCCGTTCGCGAGCAGCTTTTCCTTGTTGTAGTAAAGCTCCTCGCGCGTCTCGGTCGCGAATTCGAAATTCGGCCCCTCGACGATGGCGTCGACCGGGCAGGCTTCCTGGCAGAAGCCGCAATAGATGCACTTCACCATGTCGATATCGTAGCGCACGGTGCGCCGCGTACCGTCGTTGCGGCGCGGGCCGGCTTCGATGGTGATCGCCTGTGCCGGACAGATCGCCTCGCAAAGCTTGCAGGCGATGCAGCGCTCCTCCCCATTGGGGTAGCGGCGCAGCGCGTGCTCGCCGCGGAAGCGCGGGCTGGTCGGTCCCTTCTCGTGCGGATAGTTGATCGTCTCCTTCGGCGCAACGAACTGGCGCATCGACAGGAAGAAGGCGCTGACGAAATCCTTCAGCAACAGGGCCTTTGCGGCTTGGGCAAGAGCGGACATCACGCAAACCCCGTGATCTTGAGGAAGGCCGCGGTGGCGACGACCATGAACAGCGAGATCGGCAGGAAGACCTTCCAGCCTAGCCGCATCAGCTGATCATAGCGGTAGCGCGGCACAAACGCCTTCACCATCGAGAACATGAAGAACACCAGGCAGACCTTGAGCACGAACCAGATCAGGCCCGGCACCCAGGTGAAGGGTGCGAAGTCGAACGGTGGCAGCCAGCCGCCGAGGAACAGGATGGTGGCCAGCGCGCACATCAGGACGACGGCGACGTACTCGCCCAGGAAGAAGAGCAGGAACGGCGTCGACGAATATTCGACCATGTGTCCGGCGACGAGTTCCGATTCCGCTTCCACCAGATCGAAGGGCGGACGGTTCGTCTCGGCCAGCGCCGAGATGAAGAACACGATGAACATCGGGAACAGCGACAGCCAGTGCCAGTCGAGGAAGGTGTTGGGCAGGCCGAGCTTAGTGCCGAGGCCATCCTGCTGCGAGAGCACGATGTCGGAGAGGTTGAGCGAGCCGACGCAAAGCAGCACGGTGACGATGACGAAGCCGATCGACACCTCGTAGGACACCATCTGCGCGGCTGAGCGCAGCGCGCCCAGGAACGGATATTTCGAGTTCGACGCCCAGCCGCCCATGATCACGCCGTAGACCTCGAGCGAGGAGATGGCGAAAACATAAAGGATGCCGACATTGATGTTAGCGATAGCCCAGCCTTGATTGACCGGAATGACCGCCCAGGCCGAGATCGCGAGCACGGCTGAGACCAGCGGCGCCAGCAGGAAGACGCCCTTGTTGGCGCCCGACGGGATCACCGGCTCCTTGAAGACGAATTTCAAAAGGTCGGCGAAGGCCTGCAGCGTGCCCCAGGGACCGACCACGTTCGGGCCGCGGCGCAGCTGCACCGCAGCCCAGATCTTGCGGTCGGCATAAAGCACGTAAGCCACAAAGATCAAAAGAACGACGATCAGCACGACCGACTTCAACAGGATCAGCAGCGCCGGCAGCACGTAGAAGGAAAAGAAGGTGTCCATGCTTATTCCGCCGCCTGCTTGAAGCCGCTCTTGGCCAGCGCCGAGCACTCAGCCATCACGGCCGAGGCCCGCGCGATCGGGTTGGTGAGATAGAAGTCCTTCACCGGCGAGGTGAAGGTGCCCTTGTTCAAGCGTCCGCCGAGCTTCGCCGCCCTGGCAACGCCGTCGGCGCTGCCCGCCGCGACATGATCGACGCGGGCAAGATGCGGGTATTCGCCATAGAGCTTGGCGCGCAGCTGCGCGAGCGAATCGAACGGCAGCTTCTTGCCGAGCACATCCGACAGCGCCCGCAGGATCGCCCAGTCCTCGCGCGCTTCGCCCGGGGCGAAACCGGCGCGGTTGGTCTGCTGCACGCGGCCTTCCGTGTTGACATAGGTGCCGGATTTTTCGGTGTAGGCAGCGGCCGGCAGGATGACATTGGCGCGGTGCGCGCCCGCATCGCCATGCGTGCCGATATAGACGACGAAGGCCCCGCCGGTCCTGGCCATGTCGATCTCGTCGGCGCCAAGCAGGAACAGGAGATCCGTCGCGCCCAGCATGCCGGCGACATTCTTGCCGCCCTCGCCCGGCACGAAGCCGACGTCGAGGCCGCCGACTCTGGCCGCCGCGTTGTGCAGCACCGCGAAGCCGTTCCACTCGGCCGTGACGGCATTGACGGCCGTCGCCAGCCTTGCCGCCTGGCCGAGCACTGCCGCGCCGTCCGAGCGCGCCAGGGCGCCCTGGCCGACGATGATCAGAGGATGCGCCGCATTCTTCAGCACCTCGAAGAACTTGCCGTTGCCGTCGGCCAGGTCCTTCAAGGATTCTGGGCCGGCGCCGATGAGCTCGTAGTCATAGCGCGTGTCGCCGATCTCGCCGATGACGCCGATCGGCAGGTTGCCGCCGCGCCAGCGCTTGCGGATGCGGGCGTTGAGCACCGAGGCCTCGAAGCGCGGATTGGCGCCGACGATCAGCACCGCGTCGGCCTGCTCGATGCCTTCGATGGTCGGATTGAAGATGTAGCTGGCGCGGCCGAGCGATGGATCGAGCGCAGCGCCGTCCTGGCGGCAGTCGATGTTCTTGGAGCCGAGCGCCGCCATCAAAAGCTTGAGCGCATAGATTTCCTCGACCGCGGCGAGGTCGCCGGCGATGGCGCCGATGCGCTCGGGCGCGGTCTTCGACACCTCGTCCTTGATCGCCGTGAAGGCTTCCGCCCAGCTTGCCGGAGCAAGCTTGCCGTTCTCGCGAACGTAGGGACGATCGAGGCGCTGGGTGCGCAGGCCATCCCAGATGAAGCGCGTCTTGTCCGAGATCCACTCCTCGTTCACGGCCTCGTTGACGCGCGGCAGGATGCGCATCACCTCGCGGCCGCGGCTATCGACGCGGATCGCCGAGCCGACGGCGTCCATGACGTCGATCGACTCCGTCTTGGTCAGCTCCCACGGCCGCGCCTGGAAGGCGAACGGCTTGGAGGTCAGCGCGCCGACCGGGCAAAGGTCGATGACGTTGCCCTGGAGCTCCGAGGTCATCGCCTGTTCGAGATAGGTGGTGATCTCGGCATCCTCGCCGCGGCCGATCAGGCCGAGTTCGGAGATGCCGGCGACCTCGGTGGTGAAGCGGACGCAGCGCGTGCAGTGGATGCAGCGGTTCATCACCGTCTTGACCAGCGGACCGATATACTTGTCTTCGACCGCCCGCTTGTTCTCATGGTAGCGCGAGGAGTCGACGCCGAAGGCCATCGCCTGGTCCTGCAAGTCGCACTCGCCGCCCTGGTCGCAGATCGGGCAATCCAGCGGATGGTTGATCAGTAGGAACTCCATCACGCCTTCGCGGGCCTTCTTGACCATCGGCGTGTTGGTGAAGATTTCCGGCGCTTCGCCGTTCGGGCCGGGGCGCAGGTCGCGCACGCTCATGGCGCAGGAGGCCTGCGGCTTGGGCGGGCCACCCTTCACCTCGATCAGGCACATGCGGCAATTGCCGGCGATGGACAACCGCTCATGGAAGCAGAAGCGCGGCACTTCCGCGCCGGCGTCCTCGGCCGCCTGCAGCAGCGTGTAATGGTCGGGTACCGTGATCTCTTTCCCGTCGACCTTGAGCTTTGCCATTCGCCTCAAACCCTCGCGGATTTCCCGCAATCTTTCGTTCCGGGGCGCGACTACGCCCGGCATTTCATCTCACTATTTGGCGGCCAGCGCCGCCGCTTGGCCAGTCCAGTCGTCGCGGCCGACGCGGCCGGCGAGCGACAGGTAATCCTCGACCCAGGCGATCTCTTCCGCGGTCCAGGCAGCGATCTGGTCGTAGGACCAGATGCCAAGACCATTCAGCACCTTCTCCAGCTTCGGCCCGATGCCCGATATCGCCTTCAGGTCGGACGGCTTTGCCGGCTTGTCGATCGCCTTGGGCTGCCTGAAATCTTCCGGCATCAGACCGGTCGCGGCCGTTCCGGCTACCGTGTCGCCTCTCGCGTCGAGCGCCTTCTCAGCGCTGACGTTCGCCGCGATGTCGGTCACATCCCTGGCGAAGGTCTGCGCCTCGGCGATCAGCGTCTCGGTCGCCTTGCGCGCCTTGGACGAATTGTTGGCAGCTTCGGTCCGCGCCTCGAGATCGTCGAGGAACGGCTGGAGCATGCGCTGCGAGGCTTCGACGGCGCCGGAGAACGCGCCCAGCCAGACACCCAGGGCATGGTTGGCGAAACCGATGCCTACCGCCGATAGTGCAGCCACGCCCGCGACAGGATGCGCCATCAGGTTGACGGCGCTGGCCATCTCTCGCGGCATCATCTTGGTCAGGTCCGGGTTCATCTTCTCGAGTTCGTCCAAATAAGGCATCAGCGGGTAGGCTATCGAATACGGCGCCATAGACATCTCCTGGTCGTTTCTTCGTACGCCCCGCCCCTGCTTTCCGTCCCGGGCAAAGCCCGTCTTGCAAATCTATTCCGCCGCCACCATCACCGGCTCGACCCGGTGCGCGTTGCGCGAAAACTCGTCGATGCGGCGCTCCACCTCGCCGCGGAAATGCCGCATCAGGCCCTGGATCGGCCAGGCCGCGGCATCGCCCAGCGCGCAGATCGTATGGCCCTCGACCTGCTTGGTGACATCGAGCAGCATGTCGATCTCGCGCTTCTGCGCTTCGCCGCGCACCAGCCGCTCCATCACCCGCCACATCCAGCCGGTGCCTTCGCGGCACGGCGTGCACTGGCCGCAGCTCTCATGCTTGTAGAAGTAGGAAAGCCTGGCGATCGCCTTCACGATATCGGTCGACTTGTCCATGACGATGACGGCCGCAGTGCCGAGGCCGGATTTGAGGTCGCGCAGCGCGTCGAAATCCATCGGCGCGTCGATGATCTGCTCGGCCGGCACCAGCGGCACCGAAGCGCCGCCCGGGATGACCGCGAGCAGATTGTCCCAGCCGCCGCGAATGCCGCCGCAATGCGTCTCGATCAGTTCCCGGAACGGGATCGACATCGCCTCCTCGAAAGTGCACGGATTGTTGACGTGGCCGGACACGCAGAAGAGCTTGGTGCCGGCATTGTTCGGCCGGCCGAATGACGAGAACCAGGCAGCACCCCGGCGCAGGATCGTCGGCGCGACGGCGATGGATTCGACGTTGTTGACCGTGGTCGGGCAGCCATAAAGGCCGACATTGGCCGGGAATGGCGGCTTCAGTCGCGGCTGGCCCTTCTTGCCCTCGAGGCTTTCGAGCAGCGCCGTCTCCTCGCCGCAAATATAGGCGCCGGCGCCGTGGTGCATATAGACGTCGAAGTCGTAGCCGGAGGTGTTGTTCTTGCCAATGAGCTTGGCCGCATAAGCCTCGTCGATGGCGCGCTGCAGCGCCTCGCGCTCGCGGATGAACTCGCCGCGCACATAGATGTAAGCAGCGACCGCGCCCATGGCGAAACCGGCGACCAGCGCGCCCTCGACCAGCGTATGCGGATCGTTGCGCAGAATGTCACGGTCCTTGCAGGTGCCGGGCTCGGATTCGTCGGCATTGATGACGAGATAGCTCGGCCGGCCATCGCTCTGCTTGGGCATGAACGACCATTTCAGGCCGGTTGGGAAGCCGGCGCCGCCACGGCCGCGCAGGCCGCTTGCCTTCATTTCGTTGATGATCCAGTCGCGTCCCTTGGCGATCAGGCCGGGTGTATCGTCCCACATGCCGCGCGCCTGCGCTCCGGCCAGCGACTTGTCGAAGAGGCCGTAGATGTTGGTGAAGATGCGGTCTTTGTCCTGAAGCATTGTTCGTCCCTCAGACCGGCTTCTTGCCGAAGACGCGGATGTACTCGGCGACGCCGCCCTTGGCGAGCGCCTTGGCCTGCTTCACCCAGTCGTCGCGCTCGATACGGCCGCGGAAATTGAGATAGCCGTCGACCCATTCGCGCTCGGCCTTCCTCCACGCAGAGACCTGCGCGAAAGTATAAATGCCAAGCGAATGCAGGACGCCTTCGATCTTCGGACCGACACCGGAGATCAGCTTCAGATCGTCGACCGTTGCCGGACGCGCGATCCCAGCCGGGCGGTTCTTGTCCTCGAGCGAAGGCTTGGCCGTCTTGGTCGCAGGCTGCTTCGCTTCCGGCGACTTGAAGGCGGACGCCGGCTCGGCCTTGGGCTTCGGCCCGCTGCGCGGCTTCGAAACCGCCTCGACTTCCGGAGAAGCCTGGTTGGCATTGGCTGCGGAGTGGCGCGGCGCCCTGACGCTGGCCGCCTTCTCGGTGGCGGGCGAAACCTTGACCGGCGACGGTGTCCTTAGTGCCGGACTGGTTTCGGGCGCGTCGGTTTTCGGCTTGCCGGATTTCGATGGCCCGACAGGGGCCGAGGGCGGCGCGGCAGGCGCCTGCGAGACGACGGCGGCGGATGCAGCAGCGGGCGCTGCGGCAGCGGCTTGTCTGGCTGCCTTCGCGGCGGCCTTGGCTTCCTTGTCGCGGGTGGATTTCAGGATTGCCTTCTCGCTTTTCAGCGTCGTCAGGCCCGTGGCCGGCTCCGAACCGATGCGGCCGTTCTGCGGACCGGGCTTCACCTCGGCGCCTTTGCCGGCTTCATAGAGATCGATGATCTCGGCAAGGCGCT
This sequence comes from Mesorhizobium sp. M1A.T.Ca.IN.004.03.1.1, assembly GCF_003997555.1. Taxonomy (NCBI): domain Bacteria; kingdom Pseudomonadati; phylum Pseudomonadota; class Alphaproteobacteria; order Hyphomicrobiales; family Phyllobacteriaceae; genus Mesorhizobium; species Mesorhizobium sp. M1A.T.Ca.IN.004.03.1.1. Next base: position 256,953 of record NZ_RZTV01000001.1, read on the forward strand.
CCGGCGTCAGGTCTTCGAACGTGTCCTTGAAGATCATGACCATCGGCGCGTTGACGCAGGCGCCGAGGCATTCGACTTCCTCCCACGACAGCGTGCCGTTGTCGTTGGTATGGAACTGGTCGTGATGGATCTTAGACCGGCACACATCCATCAGCGCTTCCGAGCCGCGCAGCATGCAGGGCGTGGTGCCGCAGACCTGGATATGGGCGCGGGTGCCGACCGGATTGAGCTGGTATTGCGTGTAGAAGGTGGCGACCTCGAGGCCGCGGATGCGCGGCATGCCGAGCATATCCGAGATCGTCTCGATCGCCGCTTTCGTCACCCAGCCTTCCTGTTCCTGAGCGATCATGAGCAACGGGATGATGGCCGACTGCTCGCGTCCCTTCGGGTATTTGGCGATCCACTGCTGCGCCGCCGCGGCGTTCGCCTCGTTGAAGGCGAAGGAGGCTGGCTGGACGCTGGCATCTGCGAGACGGCGGACTGACATTTAGCGATCGACCTCACCAAACACGATGTCGAGGGAGCCAAGCACGGCGGTGACGTCGGCCAGCATGTGGCCGCGGCACAGGAAATCCATGGCCTGCAGATGCGCAAAACCCGGCGCGCGCAGCTTGCAGCGATAGGGCTTATTGGTGCCGTCGGAGACGAGATAGACGCCGAACTCGCCCTTCGGCGCCTCGACAGCCGCATAGACCTCGCCGGCCGGCACGCGATAGCCCTCGGTATAGAGCTTGAAATGATGGATGAGCGCTTCCATCGAGCGCTTCATCGCCGCGCGCTTCGGCGGCACCACCTTGCCGTCGAGGTTCGACACCGGTCCGGCGCTCTCCTTGCCGAGCAGAAGTTCGACGCACTGGCGCATGATCTTGGCCGATTGGCGCATCTCTTCCATGCGCACGAGATAGCGGTCGTAGCAGTCGCCGTTCTTGCCGATCGGGATGTCGAAATCCATCTCGGAATAGCATTCATAGGGCTGCGCCTTGCGCAGGTCCCAGGCGGCACCCGAGCCGCGCACCATCACGCCCGAAAAACCCCAGGCCCAGGCGTCGGCGAGCGACACCGTGCCGATGTCGACATTGCGCTGCTTGAAGATGCGGTTGCCGGTGAGCAAGGCGTCAAGGTCGTCGACCGACTTCAGGAACGGATCGATCCACTTGCCGATATCCTCGATCAGCCTCTGCGGCAGGTCCTGATGCACGCCGCCTGGCCGGAAGTAGGCCGCATGCATGCGCGAGCCGGAGGCGCGCTCATAAAACACCATCAGCTTCTCGCGCTCGACGAAGCCCCACAGAGGCGGCGTCAGCGCGCCGACGTCCATCGCCTGCGTCGTCACATTGAGGATGTGCGACATGATGCGGCCCATTTCGGAATAGAGCACGCGGATCAGCTGGCCGCGCTTCGGCACCTCGATGCCGAGCAGGCGCTCGGCCGCGAGCGCGAAGGCATGCTCCTGGTTCATCGGCGCGCAATAGTCGAGCCGATCGAGATAGGGCACCGCCTGCAGATAGGTCTTGGCCTCGATCAGCTTCTCGGTACCGCGATGCAGCAGGCCGATATGCGGATCGACGCGATCGACCACCTCGCCGTCCAGCTCCAGCACGAGACGCAAAACCCCGTGCGCAGCAGGGTGTTGAGGCCCAAAGTTAATGTTAAAATTGCGGACGGAGGTTTCAGCCATTGTGGCGCCTCAATTTGGCTTCGCCTTTTCATCGCCCGGAAGGACGTAATCCGTTCCCTCCCATGGGCTCAAAAAGTCAAAGTTTCTAAATTCCTGCTTCAATTCCACCGGCTCATAGATGACTCGCTTGGCCTCGTCGTCGTAGCGAACCTCGACGAAGCCGGTCAGTGGGAAGTCCTTGCGCAGCGGATGCCCCTCGAAGCCGTAGTCGGTGAGGATGCGGCGCAGGTCCGGATGGCCCGAGAACAGCACGCCGTAGAGATCATAGGTCTCGCGCTCGAACCAGTCGGCGCCGGGATAGACGCCGGTCAGCGACGGCACCAGCGTCTCCTCGTCGGCCTGGACCTTGAGGCGGATGCGGACGTTCTGCTTCGGCGACAATAGGTGGTAGACGACGTCGAAGCGCTTGGCACGCGACGGATAGTCGGCGCCGCAAATGTCGATGATCGAGACGAACTGGCAGCGCGGGTCGTCGCGCAGGAAGGTCGCGACCTCGGTCAGGTTGCCCGGCTCGACGCAAACCGTCAGTTCGCCATAAGCAAGCACCGTTTCGCCGATGCGGCCGGAGAGCTTCTCGCCGAGATAGGTGGAGAGTTCGTGCAACGCCAAGGCCATTGGTTCACCGTTCGATCGTGCCGGTGCGGCGGATCTTCTTCTGCAACAGGAGAATGCCGTAGAGCAGCGCTTCGGCGCTCGGCGGGCAGCCGGGGACATAGATGTCGACCGGCACGATGCGGTCGCAGCCGCGCACCACCGAATAGGAATAGTGATAGTAGCCGCCGCCATTGGCGCACGAACCCATCGAGATGACGTAGCGCGGCTCCGGCATCTGGTCGTAGACCTTGCGCAGCGCCGGCGCCATCTTGTTGGTCAGTGTGCCGGCGACGATCATGATATCGGACTGGCGCGGAGACGCGCGCGGCGCGACGCCGAACCTCTCCGAGTCATAGCGCGGCATCGAGGTGTGGATCATCTCGACCGCGCAGCAGGCGAGACCGAAGGTCATGAACATCAGCGAGCCGCTGCGCGCCCAAGTGATCAGCGCCTCGGTCGAGGTGACAAGGAAGCCCTTGTCGGCCAGCTCATTATTGATCTCGAGGAAGAAGGGATCGTCCTCCCCCACCGGCCTGCCGGTGTTGGGATCGATGATGCCCTTGGGCTTCGGCGCGACGAGGGTGCCTGAACTGTCGTTCAATCCCATTCCAGCGCTCCTTTTTTCCATTCATAGGCAAAGCCGATGGTCAGCACCGCCAGGAACACCATCATCGACCAGAAGCCGAGCATGCCGAGCTTGGAGAAGGACACCGCCCACGGGAACAGGAAGGCGACCTCGAGATCGAAGATGATGAACAGGATCGACACCAGGTAGAAGCGGATGTCGAACTTCATGCGGGCGTCGTCGAATGAGTTGAACCCGCATTCATAGGCGGAAAGCTTTTCCGGATCGGGATTGCGGTAGGCAACCAGGAACGGCGCAACGATCAGCGCCAGGCCGACAACCATCGCCACTCCGATGAAGAGCACGATGGGCAGATACGAACTTAGGAGTGCGCTCATGCGACGACTTTCCTTCGGCGGCCAGTTCACTTTGATTACAGCAACGGACTCTAAGGCGGAAGCGTGACAGTTTAACCCGCTGAACCGTTTTAGGTGGCCTATGCTGCGACGCGGCGAGGGTTAGCGCAGCGGTTTCGGCGACGCAAGTCAAACCTTGTTCAAAATCCGGCCCTGGACGCCATATCGGAAGAAACTGGTCCGATCCGCTCCTGTTTGATTTCCTTCATGTTTTAGTCCACTTTTCTATCCTGACATATCTCCCGCCATTTGCCTGTTAGCATGGCCGGAATCACCGACTGGAAATCCCGGCAAAGGATCAGGGCAAGGTAGCTGGATGAAGGAAAAGATCTCGCTCGCCGCCGCAAGGCGCATTGCGCTCGGCGCGCAGGGTTTTACCGATGCGCGGCCGGCCGGCACGCCCGATCGTCGCCATCTCGCCCGTGTGCTTTCCCGAACTGGCCTGCTGCAGATCGATTCCGTCAGCGCCGTGGTGCGCGCCCACTATATGCCGCTCTATTCGCGCCTCGGCCCCTACCCCCTTGCGCTGCTCGACAACGCGGCCCTCACGCGCAAGCGAACCGTCTTCGAATACTGGGCCCATGAGGCTTCCTTCCTGCCCGTCGAGACCTATCCGTTGATGCGCTGGCGCATGCAGCGGGCCGAGAAAGGCGAGGAAATGTATCTCGGCCTCGCCAAATGGGGCCGCGAGCGCAAGGCGATGATCGAGGAGATCTACGGGCAAGTCGCGGAACGCGGGCCGATCGCCGCCTCCGACATCGAAGGCCACAAGGGCAATGGCGGATGGTGGGGCTGGAGCGAGGCCAAGCACGCTTTCGAATGGCTGTTCTGGGCCGGGCGCATCACCACCGCCTACCGGCGAGGATTCGAGCGCTATTACGACCTGCCCGAGCGGGTTCTGCCGCAGGCCATCCTCGACCTGCCGGTGCCCTCGGTCGAGGACGCGCATCGCGAATTGCTGCGCATTTCCGCGCGCGCCCACGGCATCGCCACCTATGGCGATCTGCGTGACTATTTCCGCCTGGCGCCTGGCGATACGAAGGCCAGGATCGAGGAACTGGTCGAGACGGGCGAACTGCTGCCGGCGAAGGTCGAAGGCTGGGACAAGCCCGCCTATCTCCACAAGGATGCCCGCTTTCCGCGCCGCATCGAGGCTCGCGCCCTGCTCGCGCCCTTCGATCCGGTGGTTTTCGAACGCACGCGCACCGAGAAGCTCTTCGGCTTCCGCTACCGCATCGAGATCTACACGCCAGCCGAGAAGCGCCAGTACGGCTACTACGTGCTGCCTTTCCTACTCGGCGACCGGATCGTTGCCCGGGTCGATCTGAGAGCTGACCGCCCGGCCGGAGTGCTGCGCGTCCATGCGGCTTTTGCCGAAGCCGGCGCTCCCGCCGAAACGGCCGCACAGCTCTTCGATGAGTTGAAACAGATGCAGGCATGGCTCGGCCTGGAAACCATCGAGGTGATGCCGGGCGGCGACCTTGGGCCGGCGTTGGCCGACATTTCGGTGTCGTAGCCGCGCGTTGACATGCCAGCACCTCTAAGCCTAAATCCGCCGCAGACGGTCTCCTCCCGGCAAGGGGAGGAGCCAAGAGGGAATGCGGTGCGGGAAAACCCAAATCCGCGGCTGTCCCCGCAACTGTGAGCGACGAGCCTCAGCCGAAAACCACTGGGATGTTCCCGGGAAGGCGGCGCAAGGCGACGACCCGCGAGCCAGGAGACCTGCCGTCTGAGACATGAGAATCCGATCGCTCGGCGGGTTTTCCGGGCAAGGAGCCTGGTTTTGGATCGCAACGTCAGTTTTCCGGCTAATACCGCGGACATTTCGTCCGAACCTCGCGACGCGCTATCGGAAGTGACCGTCATCGTCTGCTCCTCCTGCCGCGATGAGACCGGTTCGGACGCGCATCCGCGCGCCGGCGCCCTCCTTGCCGAAGACGCGCGCCGCGCCGCGCCGGACGAGAAAATCCGCATCCGCACCGTCGAGTGTCTCGGCAATTGCAAACGCCGCCTGAGCGCGGCGCTGCTGCGCGACGGCTGCTGGAGCTATGTCTTCGGTGACCTGGAAACGACCAGCGGCGCCGACCTCGTCACCGGCGCAAAGCTCTTTGCCACCTCGACCGACGGCCTCATCCCCTGGCGAGGCCGGCCCGATTCCCTCAAGCGCGGCCTGGTTGCCCGCCTCCCTCCCCTCGACCTGCTGAAGGACTGACATGACCGCATCCCTCTCCCGTGTTCCCTGCACTGTCGTCACCGGCTTTCTCGGCGCCGGCAAGACCACGCTGATCCGCAACCTGCTCGAAAACGCCAAGGGCAAGCGGCTGGCGATCATCGTTAACGAATTCGGCGATGTCGGCATCGACGGCGAGATCCTGAAAGGCTGCGGCATCGACACCTGCCCAGAGGAAAATATCGTCGAGCTCGCCAATGGCTGCATCTGCTGCACCGTCGCCGACGATTTCGTGCCGGCGCTCGACCAGATCCTGTCGCGCACGCCGAAGGTCGACCACATCCTGATCGAAACCTCCGGCCTCGCTTTGCCGAAGCCGCTCGTCCAGGCCTTCCAGTGGCCGACGGTGAAGAGCCGCGTCACGGTCGATGGCGTCATCGCGGTGGTCGACGGTCCGGCGCTGGCCGACGGCCGCGTCGCCTCCGACATGGACGCCCTGCAGGCGCAGCGCGCCGCCGACGATTCCCTCGACCACGATGATCCGGTCGAAGAGGTGTTCGAGGACCAGATCGCCTGCGCCGACCTCATCATCCTGTCGAAGAGCGATCTGATGGACGCGGCGGGCTCAGTCCGCGCCAATGCCGTTATCGGCGAGCACGTGGCGCGCGCGGTCAAGGTCGTGCCGACCGCACAGGGCAAGGTCGACCCGTCGGTGCTGCTCGGTCTTGGCCTCGCCGTCGAGGACGACATCAAGAACCGCAAGACCCATCACGATGACGAGCTCGACCATGAGCATGACGATTTCGACTCCTTCGTCCTCGATATCCCGTCCATCGCCAGTCCGGATGAGCTGGCAAAGCGCGTCGCTCTCGCCGCCGAGCAGGAAAACGTTCTGCGCGTCAAAGGCTTTGTCGAGGTGGGCGGCAAGCCGATGCGGCTGCTGCTCCAAGCCGTCGGCCCGCGCGTCAATCACTATTACGACCGCGCCTGGACGCCGGACGACGACCGCCGATCGCGGCTCGTCGTCATCGGCCTCAAGGGGCTGAACCGCCCGGCGATCGAGCGTATCCTCGCCGGCTGAGGCAAGACCGAACCGCGATGCACATCCTCACCACGACATCCGCCTCGCTCGACGATCTCGCCGAGCCGATCGACCTCAGGCAGACGCCTGCGGATGTCGTGGCCCTGTCCTTCACCGACAGCGATCTCGCCGGCCTCGCCGCTGCGTGGAAGGCCGACGCCGCGCGGCTGCCGTCGATGCGGCTGGCAGCACTTCGCGATCTCCGCCATCCGATGTCGGTGGACCTCTGGATCGACAGCGTTGCCCGTCACGCCAAGGTGGTCCTCGTCCGCATCCTGGGCGGCTACGACTGGTGGCGCTATGGCTCCGACCAGCTCGCCGCGGTCGCACGCGAGCGCGGCATCAAGCTGGCGCTGCTGCCGGGCGAAAGCCATGACGAGGACCAGCGGCTGATCGAAGCCTCGACCCTGCCGCGCGCCGAACTCGACGCCCTGCTCGGCTATTTCCGCGAAGGCGGCCCGGCGAACATGAGCGCGCTGGTGCAAAGACTGGCAAGGCTCGCCGGGTCGGATACGGCCGTGGCCGAGCCGGTGAGCGTGCCGAAGGCGGGGTACTATCAACCAGGAATCGGAGTTGTCGCGAAATCAGTCTTCTTGAACGTCGGCGATCCGTCACACCTCCCTCTGTCCGGCAGGAGAGAGGGGGGTGTGGCGGAGCTCAACATCGACAGCGTCGGTGCCCCCGTCATCCCCATCCTCTTCTACCGCTCGATGCTGCTTGCCGCGGACGTCGCGCCAATCGATGCACTCGCAGATGCCCTTCGCTCGCAGGGCATGACGCCAATGCCGATCTTTGTTTCGAGCCTCAAGGACCCGGTATCGCTGGCTTTCGTCGAAACCGCCATCACCTCGTTGAACCCGTCCGCCATCGTCACTGCAACCGCCTTTGCTTCCGGTGCCGAGCCTGGTGCCGAAACGCTCTTCGACCGTGCCGGCGTGCCCGTGTTCCAGGTCATCGTCGCCACGACGCGGCGCGAAGTCTGGGAGAAAAACCAGCGCGGCCTGGCGCCCGCCGACCTTGCCATGCATGTCGTGCTGCCCGAGCTCGATGGCCGTATCCTCGCCGGCGCGATCTCCTTCAAGGGCGAGATCGACGCCGATCCGGCGCTGGCCTTCCGCGCCTTCGCCAACCGACCGGAAACGGATCGCGTCGCCCAGGTCGCCGCTCGCGTCGCGGCGATCATTCGCCTTCAACGGACGGAGCGGGCGGAACGCAAGCTGGCGATCCTGATTCCGGATTATCCAAGCGCGCCCGGACGCACCGGCTATGCTGTCGGCCTGGATGTGCCGTCGAGCGTGCTCGCCATGCTGCAGGACCTGAAGGAACAGGGCTATGCGGTTGATGGGATTCCACAATCGCCACGCGGGCTGCTGGATGTGTTGGAGGTGGGTGGACTTGGTCTCACCTTACAGGAATATCTCGCCTTTTCGGCAGCGCTTCCCGAAGGTGCACGCGACACGGTTGAGGCAGCGTGGGGGAGAGCCAACGACAAAGCTCACGTCAATGCGCCCCCCTCTGTCCTGCCGGACATCTCCCCCTCTAGGGGGGAGATTGCGCCTGCATCGATGCTTTCGCCAATCATCAACGCTGGAGGAGAAGCGCCGTTAGCGAAACTGCCAATCTCCCCCCTTGAGGGGGAGATGTCCGGCAGGACAGAGGGGGGTGTTCAAGCGCCTCCTTCCGCAAGCTTCCCCTTCCGCGCCGCCACCTTCGGCAACGTCACCGTGGCGCTGGCCCCCGACCGTGGCCGCTCCGCAGACCGCCGCGCTGACTACCACGACCCGACCCTTCCCCCGCGCCACGAGCTGATCGCCTTCGGCCTGTGGCTGCAAAAGTCGCTCGGCGTCCACGCCATCGTCCATGTCGGCGCGCATGGCACGCTGGAATGGCTGCCGGGCAAGACGGTCGCGCTCTCCGACACCTGCTTTCCCGAGATCGTCACCGGCTCGCTGCCGGTTGTCTATCCCTTCATCGTCTCCAATCCCGGCGAGGCGGCGCAAGCCAAGCGCCGCATCTCGGCCGTCACGCTCGGTCACCTGCCGCCGCCGCTGACCGGCGCCGGGCTCGACGAGGCGCAACAGAGGCTTGAGCGGCTGGTCGACGAATACGCACAAGCCGACGGGCTCGACCGCCGCCGCCGCGACCGTCTGGCCAGGCTCATCGTCGAGACAGCGGAGAAATCCGGGCTGGCTGCCGAAGCCGGAGTTGCCGGAACCGATGTGCCGGACGAGGCGCTGCGCCGCATCGACGCGTGGCTGTGCGACCTCAAGGATTTTGCCGTCAAGGACGGGCTGCATGTCTATGGCCGCGCGCCGGAAGAAGAGGCCGATCCACTGCGCCGCCAAAGCGCCGAGACCGAAAAAGACGCCCTGCTCGCTGCGCTCGACGGGCGTCACATCAAGGCCGGACCGGCAGGCGCGCCGGCGCGCGGCCGTTCCGACGTGCTGCCGACCGGCCGCAACCTTTTCACCTCCGATCCGCGCACCATGCCGACGCCGACCGCCTACGATCTCGGGCAGGCGGCGGCGGAAGAAGTCGTGCGCAGCTACATGCAGAGCCATGGCGACTGGCCACGCTCGCTGGTCATCGACCTCTGGGGCTCCGCCTCGTTGCGCACCGGCGGCGAGGAGATCGCGCAAGGCCTGGCGCTGATGGGCTGCCGGCCGCAATGGGATGCCGCAACGGGCCGCGTCACCGGCATCGAGGTGATGCCGCCGGCCGCCCTCGGCCGCCCGCGCGTCGACGTCACCTGGCGCATCTCCGGCCTGTTTCGCGATATGTTCCCGACCCAGATCGCGCTGATCGACGCCGCTGCCAGCGCCGTCGCCGGTCGCGACGAGGACGATTCGGAAAATCCGCTTGCCGCCGCGGCCCGTGCCCAAGGCAAAATCGGTCCGCGCATTTTCGGCACCTCGCCCGGCACTTACGGCGCCGGAGTCGAGGAATTGCTGTCGCGCGGCGAATGGAGCGCGCGCGAAGAGATCGGCCGCGCCTATCTCGAAGCAACCTCGCATGCCTATGGCGGCGCCGACGGTGAGGCCATCTCCGCGCCCGGCGTCTTCGAGGGCCGCATCGCCGACGCGGACCTGCTTGTCCACACCGGCGACGACCCGGGCCGCGACATCCTCGAAGGTTCGGCCGATGTCGCCTTCATCGGCGGGTTTTCGGCCGCACTTGCCGCGCTTGGCAGGAATGCCGATGTCATCGTGCTCGACACGACTGACCCTAAGAAGCCGAGGCCGCGATCGGTCGGCGAAGCCGTGTCGCGCGTGGTGCGGGCCCGCGCCGTCAATCCGCGCTTCATTGCCGGGCAGATGCGCCACGGCCCCCGCGGCGCCTCGGAATTCGCCGAGACGGTCGACCGCCTGGTCGGCTTCGCCGAGACCACGCATGCCATATCGGGCGCGCTGATCGAGGCGGTGCACGACGCCTATATCGGTGATGCGGAAGTCCGAGCCTTCTTGCTGCGCGAAAATCCCGCCGCCGCGAAGGTCATCGCTGAGCGATTCCTGGCTGCGCGACGGCGCGGTCTCTGGCATCCGCTCAGGAATTCCATCGACGACGATCTCACGGCCTTGATCGCCGAGGCGCAGGCAAGCGAGGTGGCGGCATGAACGCCTTCTCGCGTCGTGGCGCCTGCCCCGCGTTGAGCGCGCCGATGCAGACCGGCGATGGCCTGCTGGTGCGGCTCAATCCGGTTCCTGGAGGGCTTGCACCCAAGTCGCTGATCGGTCTTTGCGAATCCGCCTTGCGCCACGGCAACGGCATCATGGAAGTGACCGCTCGCGGTAGCCTGCAGATCCGGGGCCTGACCGCAGACAGCGCTTGGCTGCTGGCGGCGGAAGTGGATGCGCTGGGCATCGCCGTGCGGACGGGCGTGCCGGTGGAGACCGGGCCGCTCGCGGGTATCGACCCGCAGGAGATTGCAGATTCGCGCCCCGTGGCCGATCGGATCAGGCTGGCTATTGAAGAGGCGGGGCTGACGCCACGGTTGGGGCCGAAGGTGTCCGTGGTCGTCGACGGCGGCGGGCAGTTGGCTGTGGATGCGCTGACGGCTGACGTGCGGCTGAAGGCGGTGCGGACTGTGGCCGGCGTCCAGTGGAGCGTGTCGGTTGCCGGTGACAGCCAAAGCGCGAAGTCACTCGCCACTGTTGACGAGGATACGGCGCGCAACATCGCGGTGGCTGCACTAAGGATGGTGGCCGAAAAAGGCCGCGAGGCGCACACGCGGGATTTGTCGGACCGGCAGTTGGCTTCGCTCGCAGGCTGGCATTCCTTCGCGCCCCCCTCTGTCCTGCCGGACATGTCCGGCAGGACAGAGGGGGGCGCCGTAGGGCGTCAGCATTCGCCCATCGGCCTCTTCGACCTGAGCAGCAGCCACGCCCTCGGCATCGGCCTGCCCTTCGGAAGTATGCCGGCGCAGAACCTCATCGACCTCGCCGCCAGGGCCTCCGATCTGGGCTCGGCCGAAATCCGCATGGCCCCAGGCCGCACCCTACTTTTCCTCAACCTCTCCCCATTCGCCAGCGCCTCTCTCCAAGCCTCCGCGTCCGCCCTCGGCTTCATCACCGCCCCCACCGATCCGCGCACCCGCATTGCCGCCTGCCCCGGAGCGCCCGCCTGCGCCTCCGGCCGCATCGCCACCCGCGCCATCGCCGAAGAAATCGCAACGGAAAGCCCCGATCTCTTCGATGCCTCCCTCACCCTCCACATTTCCGGCTGCGCCAAGGGCTGCGCCCATCCCGGCCCAGCGGGCCTCATCCTGGTCGGCGACGAAAACGGAGCCGGACTTGTCGTGGACGGGACGGCAAAGGCCCTTCCTGCCGGATACAGGCCGGGCTATGACGCCGCGCGCGGGGTCGCCGGCATTGCGGCGGCGATCCGCAACGCACTGCATCCCGGCGAGACCGCCGCCGCTTGCCTCACAAGGCTCGGCGCGACTGAGATCGCCGAACTCTATCGACGGAACTGAAGAATGGCCGCCTACGACTATATCCATGACGGGATGGCGATCTACGAGCGCTCTTTCGCCATCATCCGCGCCGAGGCGAAATTGTCGCGCTTTTCCGAGACAGAGGCCGATGTCGCGATCCGCATGATCCACGCCTGCGGCCAGGTCGAGGCAGCCAGCCAGTTCGTGTTCTCCAGCGGTTTCGTTGAAGCGGCCCGTGCCGCCCTTGCCGCCGGGGCGCCGATCTTCTGCGATGCCGAGATGGTCGCCCACGGCATCACCCGTGCCCGCCTGCCGGCCGGAAACGAGGTGATCTGCACGCTGCGCGACCCGCGCACCGTCGATATCGCCAAGGAAATCGGCAACACGCGCTCGGCCGCCGCTATCGACCTTTGGAGCGAGCGCATGGCAGGTTCGGTGGTCGCCATCGGCAACGCACCGACCGCGCTGTTCTATCTGCTCGAAAAACTGCGCGACGGCGCGCCGAAGCCGGCCGCCATCATCGGCATGCCGGTTGGTTTCGTCGGTGCTGCCGAATCCAAGGATGCACTGGCGGAAAACTCCTACGGTGTGCCTTTCGCCATCGTGCGCGGCAGGCTGGGCGGCAGCGCCATGACGGCCGCAGCACTCAACGCATTGGCGAGGCCAGGCCTGTGAACGCTTTCCCCAAAGGCCGGCTCGTCGGCGTCGGCACCGGTCCCGGCGATCCGGAGCTGTTGACGCTGAAAGCCGCGCGGGCATTGGCTGAAGCGAATGTCGTCGCCTATTTCGCCAAGCGCGGCAACAACAGCAACGCGCGCGCCATCGTCGAGGCGCACTTTCGCCCGGATATGGTCGAGCTGCCCTTGCTCTATCCGGTGACGACCGAGATCGACAAGGATCACGACGACTATCGCTCGCAGATCACCGATTTCTATGAGCAGTCCGCCGAACAGGTCGCCGGGCATCTCGGCGCCGGCAAGATGGTGGCCGTGCTGTCGGAGGGCGATCCGCTTTTCTACGGCTCCTATATGCATCTGCACGTGCGCCTCTCGCACCGATTCCCGACAGAAGTCATTCCCGGTATCACCGCCATGTCCGGCTGTTGGTCGGCGACCGGCCTGCCGATCGTCCAGGGCGACGATGTGCTGACCGTGCTTCCCGGCACGATGAGCGAGTTCGAGCTGACGCGACGGCTGGCCGATACCGATGCCGCCGTCATCATGAAGGTCGGCCGCAATCTGCCGAAGATCCGCCGCGCGCTGGAAGCGACCGGCAAGCTGACGAAGGCCGTCTATGTCGAGCGCGGCACCATGCCGGGCAGCGTGTCGATGCGGCTCGCGGAAAAGCCAGACGACAAGGCCCCCTATTTCGCCATCGTGCTGGTCGCCGGCTGGTCGGCGCGTCCCGGAGTTCCCGGAGCCAAGCCTTGAGCGGCCGCCTCACCGTGATCGGCCTCGGCCCCGGCAATGCCGATCAGGTCACGCCGGAGGCGATCCGCGCCGTGACGGAGGCTTCCTTCTTCTATGGCTACAAGCCCTATCTCGACCGGCTCGAGCTGCGACAGGACCAGACCCGCATCGCCTCCGACAATCGCGAAGAGCTAGCCCGCTCGAACGAGGCGCTGGCCAAGGCAGCCGAAGGTCACAGCGTCGCTGTCGTGTCCGGCGGCGATCCCGGCGTATTCGCCATGGCGGCCGCCGTCTGCGAGGCGATCGAAGCCGGTCCGCCAGAATGGAGGTCAATCGACCTCGCGGTCGTTCCCGGCGTCACCGCCATGCTCGCGGTCGCCGCCCGCATCGGCGCGCCGCTTGGCCATGATTTCTGCGCCATCTCGCTCTCCGACAATCTAAAACCCTGGGAGCTGATCGAGCTGCGTCTGCTGGCGGCGGCCGGCGCCGGCTTCGTCATTGCGCTCTACAATCCGATCAGCAAGGCCCGCCCCTGGCAGCTCGGCCGCGCCTTCGAATGCCTGAAGGCCATTCTGCCGGGCACCACCCCGGTGATCTTCGGCCGCGCCGCCGGCCGGCCCGAAGAGCGCATCGAGGTGTTTCTGCTCGCCGACGCCGATGCGGCAAAGGCCGACATGTCGACCTGCGTCATCATCGGCTCGCCCGAGACCCGCATCATCAAGCGCGGCGACAAGCCCGCGCTGGTCTACACGCCGCGTTCGGCAACTGGGTCGAGAAAATGATCGACCATCGCAGCCAGCTGATCGACGGTCTCGGCCGACGCAACGTCAGGCAGCGGCGGCCTGCGCACCATGATCACCTCGATGCCGAGCGCGCGCGCCGCGGCGATCTTGCCGTAGGTCGCCTCGCCGCCGCTGTTCTTCGAAACGACGGTATCGATGGCGTATTTTTCAAGCAGCGCGCGCTCGTCCGCTTCGGGGAACGGCCCGCGCGCCAGAAGGTAAACTGCGTCAGGCACAGCCAGCTTTGGCTCGATCGGGTCGACGCTGCGAATGAGATAGCGATGCTGCGGAGCGGCCTCGAACGCGCCGGCTTCCTGCCGGCCGATCGCCAGCAAGACTCGTCGCGGCGCCGTGCCAAGCGCCTTGGCCGCTTCAGCGACGCTCTCCACGAAAGTCCAGCGATCACCCGCGACAGGCTGCCAGCCGGCACGCCGCAGCGCAACCATCGGCACGCGGGTTTGCCTGGCCGCCTCAGCGGCATTGGCCGACATACGGGCCGCGTAAGGATGCGTGGCGTCGACCACCAGATCGACCTGTTCCCGATGGAGGTAGGCGGCCAATCCCTGCATGCCGCCAAAGCCGCCGCTACGCATGGGCACGCCTTGCGCCATGGGGCTTTCGGTGCGGCCGGCGAGCGACAGCGTGATCGAGAAATCCTTCCGGCGAGCCAGCTTGCCCGCCAGCTGCCGGGCCTCCGTGGTTCCGCCGAGAATCAGAATACGGTGGGTCATCATGCCTGCTGAGGGTTCGCGCGCTGCCAAGCCGGTCGCAAGATGGCTGACCATCGTCGGCATCGGCGAGGACGGTGTAGCGGGTCTGGGCGACGAGGCCAAGCGCAGGATCGCCGAGGCCGAAGTCATCTTTGGCGGCAAGCGGCACCTCGCGCTCGTCTCAGACTTGGCCAAGGGCAAGGCGCGACCGTGGCCGACGCCGTTCGATGCCGAGATGCATGATGTGCTGGCGCTCGAAGGCAGAAGCGTCTGCGTGCTGGCTTCCGGCGACCCGTTCTTCCACGGCGTCGGCGTCACGCTCGCGCGCAAAGTGAAACCGGATGAGATGCTCGTCCTGCCGGCGCCGTCATCGCTGTCGCTAGCCGCCTCCCGTCTCGGCTGGGCGCTGCAGGATGTCGAAACCATCTCGTTGCATGGCCACTCGATCGACCTCCTCCGCCCCCTGCTCCACCCCGGCGCACATATCCTTGCGCTCACATCCGACAGCGACGCGCCGGCCGCCATCGCCGCGCTGCTTGACGAACTCGGCTTCGGTCCGTCGCGGTTGACGGTTCTCGAAGCGCTTGGCGGCCACGACGAAACCCGCCGCGCTGTCCGCGCCGACGCCTTCGATCTCAAGAACATCAATCCGCTCAACGTGCTGGCGCTCGAAATAGAATCGACTCCGGATGCGCGCATCCTGCCTTTGACCGTCGGCCTTGCCGATCATCTGTTCGAGCATGACGGCCAGATCACCAAGCGCGAGATCCGCGCCATGACGCTGTCGGCGCTGGCGCCGCGGCGCGGTGAACTGCTCTGGGACATCGGTGCCGGCTCCGGCTCGATCGGCATCGAATGGATGCGGGCTCACCCTTCGATGCGGGCGATTGCCATCGAAGCCGACAACGAGCGCGCCGCCCGCATCCATCGCAACGCCGCGCATTGCGGTGTGCCCGGTCTTGTCGTCATCGAAGGCTCGGCACCGAAAGCGTTGGCAACACTGGAGACACCAGACGCCATCTTCATCGGCGGCGGCGGCAGCGATGCCGGCGTGCTGCAGACAGCGATCAAGTCGCTGCGCGCCGGCGGCCGCTTGGTCGCCAATGCTGTGACGCTGGAAATGGAGGCGCTGCTGCTTGGCCAGCATACCAGGCGCGGCGGCGACCTTCTGCGCATCGCCCTCTCGCGTGCGGCGCCGGTCGGATCCATGCAGGCCTGGCGTCCGGCCATGCCGGTCATGCAATGGAGCTGGGTAAAGCCATGATGGTCGCGGGTATCGGCTGCCGGAAGGGTGTGACGCCGCGCGACGTGCGGGCCGCGATCGAGACCGCGCTCGAAGCGCATGGGTTGGCAGTAACCGCGCTTTCAGCGCTGGCAACGGGCGAAATGAAACGCGACGAGCAAGCGATCTTTCTTGCCGGTCGCGACCTCGACCTGCCCGTGCTCGTCGTCTCCGACGACGCCTTGCAAACCGTCTCGTCTGGCACGATCAGCCAATCCGAATGGTCGCTTGCTCATGCCGGCACGCCGTCGGTTTCGGAAGCGTCGGCCCTGGCCGCGGCCGGCAAAGAGGCGAAACTGCTTGGGCCGCGCACGGTACTTGGTCCTGTTACCTGTGCCATCGCCCTTGGTGGAGGCCCAAAATGACCGTCCATTTCATCGGCGCCGGCCCTGGTGCTGCCGACCTCATCACCTTGCGCGGCAGCCGCCTGCTGGCGTCCTGCCCGGTCTGCCTCTATGCCGGCTCGATCGTCGCGCCGGAACTGCTCGAACACTGCGCGCCCGGAGCCAAGCTGATCGACACCGCGCCGATGTCGCTCGACGAGATCGAGGCCGAATATCTTGCCGCCCACAAAGCCGGCCAGGACGTCGCGCGCCTGCATTCTGGCGACCTTTCGGTGTGGAGCGCAGTGGCCGAGCAGATCCGGCGGCTCGAGAAGCGCGATATCCCCTACACGATGACGCCGGGCGTGCCTTCCTTCGCGGCGGCGGCGGCGGCGCTTCGGCGCGAGCTTACCATTCCCGAGCTCGCGCAGAGCCTCGTGCTGACCCGCGTGTCTGGCCGCGCCTCGAAAATGCCGCCCGGCGAGACGCTTGCTGGCTTCGGCCGCACCGGCGCAACTCTAGCCATCCATCTCGCCATCCATGCCATCGACCGCATCGTTGCCGAACTCACGCCGCTCTACGGCGCAGAATGCCCAGTGGCGGTCGTCTTCCGCGCTTCCTGGCCGGACGAGCGCATTCTGACCGGCACGCTGGGCACGATCGAGGCGCAGCTTGCGCAAAATCCGATGGAGCGCACGGCGATCATCTTCGTCGGCAGCGCATTGGCCGCGCAGGATTTCGGCGAGAGCTCACTTTACGACGCCCACTACCAGCGGCGTTTTCGCGGACGGGACGGATTGTGAACGCCAGCACCAACAGAAACGGACGGGCAACGGTGGAGCAGGCGCTGGCGCGGCTGAACTTCAAGCCGCGCGCGCTGGAGCCCGGCCATGTCTGGCTGGCCGGCGCCGGCCCCGGCGATCCCGGCTGCCTGACGCTCGAAGTGCTGGCGGCACTCGGGCAGTGCGATGCCCTGGTCTATGACGCGCTGGTCTCGCCCGATGTCGTCGCGGTTGCTGCAGGCGCGGAGCTCTTCTACGCCGGTAAACGCGGCGGCCAGCCCTCGATGAAGCAGGACGACATCAACGCCCTGCTCGTGCGGCTGGCGCACGAGGGCCGCCGCGTCGTGCGGCTCAAGGGCGGCGATCCCTATATTTTCGGCCGCGGCGGCGAAGAGGCGTTGTCGCTGGCACGGGAAAACATACCATTTCGGGTGCTCTCCGGCCTCACCTCCGGTCTCAGCGCATTGGCCGCGACCGCCATCCCCGCCACCATGCGCGGCATCAACAAGGCGGTCATCCTTGCCACGGGCCATGCCGCAGGCACCGATGACGACATCGACTGGGCCGCAATCGCGCGCACCGGCCAGCCGGTCGTCATCTATATGGGCATGACCAATCTGCCGGTGATAGCGGCAAAGCTGCTCAGCGGCGGCCTCGCGCCGTCGACGCCTGCCGCCGTGATCGTTGCAGCGACCACGCCGCAGGAGCGCATCGTTGTCGCCACGCTCGCCACAATCGCCGAGGAGGCCGCTGCCGCCGGGCTCGCCTCCCCGGCGCTGATCGTCGTCGGCGGTATCGTCGCCATGCGCGCGGCACTGGCGGGCGGGGCATGACGGCGCGCGCGATCATCATCGGCGCGCCGCGCTCCGGCTCGGGCAAGACCAGCGTCACCATAGGCCTGTTGCGCGCGCTTGCCCGGCGCGGGCTGAAGGTGCGGGGCGCGAAGTCCGGACCGGATTACATCGATCCCGGCTTCCATACCGCCGCCACCGGCCTCTCCGGCGTCAATCTCGACAGCTGGGCGATGCCGCCTTCCCTGCTCAACGCGCTGGCGAAACAGGCAGCGTCTGATGCCGAGTACGTCATTCTCGAAAGCGCCATGGGCCTGTTCGACGGCATTCCCGCGCCGGAAGGCCGTTCGGGTTCGGCGGCCGATCTCGCCAGGCTCTATGGCCTGCCGGTGCTTCTGGTGCTCGACGTTTCCGGTCAGTCGACCACGGCCGCCGCCGTCGCCAAGGGCTTTGCCACCTACGATCCGGATGTGCGCATGGCCGGCGTCGTGCTCAACCGCCTCGGCAGCGAGCGCCATCGCCGACTGGCGGGCGACGCGATCGAGGCGATCGGCCTGCCGGTGGTCGGCGCCATCATGCGCGATCCGACGCTCAACCTGCCGGAGCGGCATCTCGGCCTCGTCCAAGCAGGGGAGCACGAGAACCTCATGGCGCATCTCGACCGGCTTGCCGACATGGTCGAGAAGTCGCTCGATATCGACGCCATTCTCGCGCTGGCGAGCCCGCTCGAACCCACGGCCGGCGACTTCGGCGAGGCGTTACAGCCGCCAGGCCAGCGCATTGCGCTGGCCGAGGACGCCGCCTTCACCTTCCTCTACCCGCACGTCGCCTCATACTGGCGAAACGCTGGCGCCGAGATCGTGCCCTTCTCACCGCTTGCCGACGAAGCGCCGAGCCAAGATTGCGATGTCTGCTGGCTGCCAGGCGGTTATCCAGAACTGCATGCCGGCAAGATTGCGGCCGCTGGCAACTTCCGTGCCGGAACGGCCCGTTTCGCCGCGAGGAAGCCAGTGCATGGCGAGTGCGGCGGCTTCATGGTGCTGGGCGAGGCGCTGGAGGATGCGGACGGCGAGAGCCATAAAATGCTTGGCCTGCTTGGCCATTCGACAACCTTCGCCAGCCGCAAGATGAACCTCGGCTATCGCGAGGCGCGGCTGCGCGCCGGGTGTCCGCTTGGCAGCGAAGGCATGCTCATCCGCGGCCATGAGTTCCACTATGCGCAGATCGCCGCCACAGGCAATGACGAGCCGCTGGCGGACCTCGCCGACGGCCAGGGCAATCCGCTGGGCGCGTCGGGTTACCGGCGCGGCCATGTCAGCGGCACTTTCTTCCATGCCATTGCGAGGGGCGCATGAGCGGCGGCCTTTCCGAGCCTCGGCGATTGCTCGACGACATAGGCCTCAGCCTTGTCTTCTTGACGCGGCTGAGGCTGCCGTCGAGCGATTTCGGCGGCCGCAGCCTAGCCGAAGCGATCTGGGCGGCACCCTTTGCCGGTCTCGCCGTCGCCGTCATCGGCGCGCTTGTCTACGCCATCGTTGGCGCCCTGGGCCTTGCCGCCGGTCCGGCTGCGGCGCTCGCGCTTGCAGCGACGATGCTTGTCACCGGCTGCCTGCACGAGGACGGGCTCTCCGATATCGCCGATGGATTCGGCGGCGGCAGGACGCGCGAGAAGAAGCTGGAGATCATGCGCGACAGCCGCATCGGCGCCTATGGCGCCGCGGCGCTCGGCATCTCGCTGCTCATCCGCTGGAGCGCGCTTTCGGAACTGGCCAGCCCTGGCCACATCTTCCTGGCGCTGTTGGCAGCGCACGCCGCCTCGCGCGGCCTGTTCGGCGCCTTCATGCATCTTCTGCCGCCGGCGCGCCCCGATGGGCTGTCGGCCGACGCGGGCTCGGTCACTGCCGAAACCGCCGTCGTTGGCGCCGCGCTCGGAGCCATGGCGCTACTGGCGCTCGGCCTCGGCGGCGCAATTGCCGCGGTCGTCCTGCTTGGCCTGGTGTTTGCCGCCTTTCGTGCGCTCTGCCTCAGCCAGATCGGCGGCCAGACCGGCGACACGATCGGCGCGCTGCAGCAGCTCGGCGAGATCGCCGTGCTGCTTGTCGCTTCCGTTTGCCTTTCCTGATTCTCTTTCGGAGACCTTGCCCTCATGTCCCCCCAAACAACTTCGTTCAAATCGCTCGAAGACCTTCGCGCCGCCTGCCTCGATCTGTCCGGCGGCAGCGATCCGGCCGCCGCCGCCGTTGCCCGTCGCCAGGACACGTTGACCAAGCCGCAGGGCAGTCTCGGCCGTCTGGAAACGATCGCGGCGTGGTTGGCCCGCTGGCAGGGCCGCGACATGCCGAAGCTCGATGCGGTCAAGGTCTTCGTGTTTGCCGGCAATCACGGCGTCACCGCGCAGGGCGTGTCTGCCTATCCTTCGGAAGTCACTGTGCAGATGGTGGCGAACTTCGCCGGCGGCGGCGCTGCGATCAACCAGCTCGCCCGCGTCGCCGGCGCCAGGCTCGACGTCATCCCGCTCGATCTCGACCACCCGACCGGCGATTTCACGCAAGCGCCGGCCATGGACGAGCATACCTTCCTCGCCGCGGTCTCGGCCGGCTACGACGCCGTGACCAACGATCTCGACCTCGTCTGTTTCGGCGAGATGGGCATCGGCAACACCACGCCGGCAGCAGCGATCTCGGCCGCTCTTTTCGGCGGCGGCGCGGAAAAATGGACCGGCCGCGGCACCGGCGTCGATGATGCCGGATTGATCCGCAAGATCACCGCCATAGAGGCGGGCCTCAAGCGCCATGCCGATTCGCTTTCCGACCCGCTGAAGATCGCCGCCGCCCTTGGCGGACGCGAGCTTGCGGCGATCTTCGGCGCCACGCTGGCCGCGCGCAAGAACAACGTGCCGGTGTTGCTCGACGGCTTCGTCTGCACCGCCGCCGTCGCGCCGCTGGCAAGGCTGCACCCGACCGGGCTGGCGCACACCGTCGCCGCCCATGTCTCGGCCGAAGCCGGTCATCGCCGCCTGCTCGAAGCGCTGGGCCTGCCGCCGCTGCTCGACCTCGGCATGCGGCTCGGCGAAGGCTCCGGCGCCTGCCTTGCCGTCAACATCGTCCGCTCGGCGCTGGAGTGTCATACGAGAATGGCGAGTTTCGCGGAAGCCGGCGTTTCGGAAAAATAATCTTCCTTCAAAATTTCAACGCTGTTGAAATGACGAAATAACGTCGTCTTGATTGATTCGTGCGACAGAGATGTTTCACGGGAGATCGAACGATGTATTTGAAGGGCCTAATATTTGTTACGTTTCTTGCTGGGATGGCACTGCCGGCCCTTGCCCAAGATCAATATGTTCGCCCGCTTCGCCCCGGCGAAGACGGATCTGCCAGAATCCAATCGTCGATTTCGATGACCCTTCCGGTCAAGGACGACGAGGACGCAGCCGCCCAGCAGCAGGCCGCACTTCGCTCTTTCTACAAGGTCGCGGCCGTCAGTTGCGCCATGGTGGCCGAGACTGTCGCCGACACCTGCGAAATCACCGGCATGACAACTAACGTCAATGCCCGGGACCGCAATGTCGGCGGTTATGGCGGATCGCAGGTTACGGTGACCGGCCAGATCACGATGAAGGTCAAGTTCAAGGCCAGCTTGAGCAAGACAGCGCAGTAGGACTGGTGCCCATCTCGCTTGTTTTCTGGCCGCTTTATGAAAAGACTTTGGTGGGTGTGCACAGGATCGAACTGTGGACCCGCTGATTAAGAGTCAGCTGCTCTACCAACTGAGCTACACACCCACACCGCCGGGAAATCCAGCGTCGGCGGCGCATATAGCCGCCGGTTTGAACGATGTCCAGCCCTGCCGGATCATTTCCAGACAAATCGCCGAATTGCCGCAGGTGTCACACAAAAATCTGGCCTTCCGCCACTTTGATCGCATGGCCTCCGATGCGCGCGGAGGCCAGTTTTCCGCCGTCGACATTGAGCTCGAGCCGGATGCGCGAGGGTCTCCCCATTTCCAGCCCCTGCTCGATCCAAAGCTGCGAGATCCCGTCGGTTGGACCGTCGAAATGCATGATGGCGCCGGCAAAGGCCGCCGCCGCGGAGCCGGTCGCCGGATCTTCGTAGGAGGGATTGCCCGGCACGATCATGCGCACATGGAAGGCGCTGTCGTGATGCACCGTCTCGCGGCAATAGACGTACGGGCTGGCGAAGGCCCATTCGCTCTTGCGCGGCGCGAGTTCGGACCATGCCTGGTTGTCCAGCCTGACTTTTGCGGCGGCTTCGAGGCCGGCAACCGGAATGGTGACGTAGGGCACGCCGGCCGACCAGAAGGAGACGCGGTGATTCTCGAAGCCGAGCTCATGCGGGCCAAGGCCAAGCGCGGCGCCGATCATTTCCGGTTCGGCGGCGAGTTCCAGCCGCTCAGGCAGTTTCGCCAAGTCGAATTCGGCGAAGGTAGCGCCATCATGCTTGCTGACCGCGCAACGCACGGGGCCGATGTTCTCCTCCAGCACAAAGATGCCAGTCGCTTCGCCAGCCTGCTCCGCAAGCGCGATAGCCGACCCAACCGTCGGATGGCCCGCGAACGGCATCTCATAATCGGGCGTGAAGATGCGTATACGGTTGCGATGCTTGGGATTTTCGGGCGGCAGCACGAACACCGTCTCGGACAGGTTGAATTCGCGCGCGATCGCTTGCATGGCGGCTGTATCCAGCCCCTCGCTGTCGAGCACCACCGCCAGCGGATTCCCGGCCAGCCGCTCGGTCGTAAACACGTCGTAAAGCAAGTAGTCGCGCGTCATTTGGAAAACCTTCCGCCTCGTCCCGAATTTCTGCTCGATCCCAACATGAGGGAAATTTAATTTGAAATTCGAACCTCAAGGCATGATTTGTTCACGGATAGGGACATCATTTGTCGTTATAGGGGTCCGTGGTGGACCAGCTTGTCAATCCGCCAAACGCAGAAACCGACACTTCCATCGAAACGGCCCTCGGGCTCGACCGCAAAGGCGTGAGCCGCAAGCGCCGCCGCTTCCGGCTCTACGCGCTGCTGGCGCTGGCTGTCGTGGCGGCCGCGATCGCCGGCTACCGCTGGAACGCCGTCTCGCCGCCCCGGATCGAATACACGACCGCGCCGGCGACGATTGCCGACCTGACCGTCAAGGTGTCGGCGACCGGCACGCTGCAGCCGCTGACGCAGGTCGACATCTCCAGCGAGCTTTCCGGCATCGTCCGCGCCGTCGCCGTCAACGAGAACCAGCAGGTCAAGAAGGGCGACGTGCTCGCGACCCTCGACACCGCCAAGCTCGAAGTCCAGATCGAGCGCGCCACCGCCTCGGCAAAGGCGGCGGCGGCCGCCGTCGAAGATGCCAAGGTCACGCTGCAGGAAAACCAGAACGCGGTGGTCCGCGCGAGCGCCCTCACCAAGCGCGGCATGGCGACGGATCAATCGCTTGAGGCCGCGACCGCGACACGCGATCGCTCCAAGGCCGCGCTCGACAGCGCCGAGGCCAATCTCGCCATCGCCGAAGCTGATCTGAAGGCCCAGCAGACCGACCTTGCCAAGAGCACCATCTACGCGCCGATCGACGGCATCGTGCTCACGCGCTCCGTCGATCCGGGGCAGACGGTCGCTTCTTCGCTGCAGGCGCCGGTGCTGTTCGTCATCGCTGCCGACTTGCGGAACATGGAGCTGCAGGCGGCGGTGGACGAGGCCGATATCGGCCAGGTCAAGCCCGGCCAACATGCCCGCTTCACCGTCGATGCTTTCCCGGACCGTCCCTTCGACGCCGAGATCCGCGACATCTCCTATGCCTCCGTCACCACCGACGGCGTCGTCACTTACAATGCACGGCTGGAAGTCGACAACGGCGAGCTTCTGCTCAGGCCAGGCATGACCGCCACGGTCGCGGTGGTGACCCGGCAGGCCAAGGGCGTGCTCACCGTGCCGGCCACAGCCTTCCGTTACCGCCCGGCGCAACAGGCGGCCCGCGGCTGGAGCCTGCGCGACCTCTTTACCGGCCGCATGGGGCGCCCCAACCGGCAGCGCGAGGCGACGAAAGCGCCGATCGACGGCTCGCGCACGCTCTATGTGTTGGACAACGGACGGCCGCATGCCCTCAACGTCAGGATCGGCTCGACCGACGGCGAACTGACCGAGATCACGTCCGGCCTCGAGGAAGGCGCAGAGGTCATCACCGGCTCGCAGCAACGGAGCTGACCGTGTCCGCTCCCCTGCTCATCACCTTCGACAGTGTATGGAAGAGCTATGGCGAGGGCGAAGCGTGCGTGCACGCACTTGCCGGCGTCGATCTTGCCATCCGCAGAAGTGAGTTCGTCGCCATCATGGGACCGTCCGGCTCGGGCAAGTCGACGGCGATGAACATCATCGGCTGTCTCGACACGCCGACGGCCGGAACCTACCGCTTCATGGGCGTCGATGCCGGCCGGCTCGACCGCAACCGCCGCGCCCTGTTGCGCAACCTTTATGTCGGCTTCGTCTTCCAGGGCTACAATCTCCTGCCCCGCACCACGGCGGCGGAAAATGTCGAGCTGCCTCTGATCTATCGCGGCGTTTCCGCCCGCGAGCGCCGGGAGCTGGCCATGCAGGCGCTCGCCCAAGTCGGACTTGTCGGGCGCGAACATCACACGCCGGCCGAGCTCTCGGGCGGCCAGCAACAGCGCGTGGCGATAGCGCGTGCCATCGTCACCAAACCGACTCTGCTTGTTGCCGACGAGCCCACCGGAAATCTCGACACCGCGCGCACGCACGAAATAATGGAATTGCTGACCAGGCTGAACGCCGAACTCGGCCTCACCATCGTCATGGTCACGCACGAAGCCGACGTCGCGGCATATGCCGGGCGCACGGTGCGCTTTCTCGACGGCCACGTCGCTTCAGATGGAGCGAAAGCCGAGGCAGCATGATTTGGGAAACCGTCCGCCTTTCGCTGATTTCCATCCGCCGGAACGTGCTGCGCTCGTTCCTGACCCTGCTCGGCATCGTCATCGGCGTCGCCGCGGTCATCGCCATGCTCACCATCGGCTCCGGCACCACCGAGAAGGTCAAGGCCGACATCTCGAAACTCGGCAGCAACCTGCTCGTCGTCCGCTCGGGCCGTCCGGCAGGGCCTGGCGGCCCGGGCGGGCTCGACCAGGTCACCCGACCGCTGGCCACCAAGGACCTCGAAGCACTGGTTGCCGATCTCAGCGGCGCACGCGCCATCGCACCGGCGTCGCAAAAACAGGTGCGGGTCATCTTCGGCACGGAGAGCCTGACGTCGGGCGTTACCGGCACCGACAGCGCCTATCTCGACGCGCGCGACTGGAAGCTGGTGTCGGGCCGTCCCTTCAGCGATTCCGAGACGCGCGCCGGCGCCGGCGTCTGCCTGATCGGCGAGACGGTGCGGCAGCAGTTCTTCGGCGCCGGCGATCCGGAGGGCGAGACGATCCGTGTCAACCGCACCTCCTGCCGGATCATCGGCCTGCTCGAGCCGAAGGGTTACACCGGCTTCGGCCAGGATCAGGACAATGTCGTGCTGATGCCGCTGGCCGCCTACCAGCGGCGCATCGCCGGCAACCGCGACATCGACTCGATCTACATCGCCGCCGACGACAGGACGCCGACCACCGAACTGCAGCCGCGCGTCGAGGACATCCTGCGCGACACGCGCCGCATCACGCCGGACCGCGATGCCGATTTCTCGATCCGCGACATGACCCAGATCGCCGACGCCATGGCCAGCGCCACCACCACCATGACCGGCATGCTGGGTGCCGTCGCCGGCGTCAGCCTTCTGGTCGGCGGCATCGGCATCATGAACATCATGCTGGTATCGGTCACTGAGCGCACGCGCGAGATCGGCATCAGGCTGGCGATCGGTGCGCACGAAAAACACATCCTGATCCAGTTCCTGGTCGAGGCGACGGTGCTGTCGCTGCTTGGCGGCATCATCGGCATCCTGATCGGACTGGCGCTCGCAGGCCTGGCCTCGGTGACGCTGACGATACCCTTCGCGCCGAGCCCGGCGGTCATCCTGCTCGCCGTCGGTTTTTCGGCGCTGATCGGCATGGTGTTCGGCTTCTTCCCGGCACTGCGCGGCGCGAGGCTCGATCCGATCGAGGCGCTAAGGCACGAGTGAACCGCCGCGTCGTCGGCCCGTGATCGAGTCAGACCAGCTCGTTGGCGAAATGCCACTTGATCAGCGGCCTCATATGGCCCATCAAGCCTTCCGGCAGGTCTGCGGCGTGCCGGATGATCACCGGACCTTCGATCTCCGGCTCTTTCTCGGCGGCAACGAAGGCTCTGATGCGCCGCGCAAGCTCTTCCGCCGGCTCGGGAACGTGATAGCGGCGGAAGATCACCGTGCCGCTCGAAGTCGACAGCGCATAGTAGCGCTGTCCGCGGGCGGCGCCCGACAGATCGATCCCGGTTTCCTCGCCCACCTCGCGGATCATGTTGAAATCGATATCGACGACGCCGTCGCGGAAATCGATCGGCTCGAAGGAGCCGGCGGCGAAATAGACGCGGCCGGCGTTCACCGTGTGCGAGCCCATCCGGATCGCCACCAGCGCATTGTCGCCGGCAACCAGCACGGCGTGCGCATAGGCATGTTCGGCGCCGCTCAGCTCCCGGTTTTTGCGCCACAGCATGAAAGTCGAGTACTTCACCGCATGACAGCGACCGATGAGCCGGCTGTCGCGATAGCTCAGCGCTGAAAGCAACACCACGGTGCCGTCATATAGCGCCGGCTTCATCTCCATTTCGCGGCGCCAGTTTTCCGCGATCGCTGTCTGATTGTCGCGCTCGAACGGATGCGGGCTGGCAACGAGCCGTACGTCGACCGCGTCGACCGGCAAAATGACATTGCGCGGCAGGTCGAAGCTCACGGGCTCAGGCCATGTCCAGGTTGATCACCACCGGGCAATGGTCGGAGGCCTTCGGCCTGTCCCACCCGGCACGCGGAAAACGCTCGACTTCCTGGCCAGGCGGAAAGATGGTGCGCCAAGGCTGACCGTTGCGGATGATCTCCGGAACCGCGGTGGCGTTCTTCGCCGCCAAGGCCTTCGACAGCAGGATATAGTCCAATTGGCACAAATGCCGCTCTTGCGGGCCGCGCGTGTGATAAAAACTCCAGCGGTCCATCTCGGGCCGCCGCTCGACGACATTTTCGCAAAAGCCGCCGGCGGTCAGAACGTTGATCGAGGACTGCGCTTCGTCGACGACCTGGAAGCGATAGCCGTCGAAGCTGTCGCCTTCGATCTTCACGCGCTGCCGATAATCATTCATGTCGCCGCAGATTGCCCAGCGCTTGTCGGCCGCATGGTCCTTGCCGAAGCGGTCCTCGATGATGCGGCGCACGGCCTGCGCCTCGGCGATGCGCAGTGGCATCGTCGCCTCGCGGCCATCGAGACCGTTGCGCGGCGAGCCCATTGACTTGAAATGCACGAGGTACAGCGTAAGCGGCACGCCGCCGACCGTTATGTCGATTTCCAGGCAGTCGCGCCGGAAGACGCGTTCGGTGGCCAGGTGCCCGAACGCCGCCAGTTCCGGCGTGAACAGTCCGAACTGCTCGAACGTGACATAGGCATGGCTGATCATGCGCACGAATTCGATCGGCTGCCCCTGCGCGGTCTCGTTGCGCATCATCACGGCGACGTCGATGCCGCGGGAGTCGTTGCCGGCGGTGGTGTATTTCTGACGGTAGCCCTGCCCGATCATCTTGAAGAGATAGCCATATTCGAAGGCCTTCAGCCCCTCGATATTGTCCACCTCCTGCATGCAGATGACGTCGGCGCGTGTCGCGGCTATGGCGAGCGCGGTAAGCTGGCGGGTGTCATCGGACTGGGCGATGGCGCGCGCCTGTTCGAGCAGCCTGTATTCTGCTTCGCTCTGGATGTCGAACAGCGCCAGCGTTCGGTCCTCGTTGAGCTGGTTGCGATAGCCGGAGAAGTCGAACCTGTTCATCAGGTTCTCGACATTGAAGGTGGCGAGGCGCAGCGACATGGCCGAGACCTTTGCCCGCAAGCAATGGCGAACACAAGAGCATACGCACGCCCGTTATGGTTGACGGAACCTTTCTGTTCATCTTCCGTTCAGATGGAAAGTTCCATCAATAGGCCTATTCCCGAGCGTTTTGGGCGTGGGGCCTTACTCGTGGAGAGTGAAATGAAACCGCTCTTGTCTTCCCTTGGATCCGGGCTTCTGGCCTTGGGTCTCTCCGCTGGGCTGACGGTGCCGTCGATTGCCGGCCCGGTCCTGCAGCCCGATATGTCGACCGTGACCAGCACGGCCGCATCCACCATCATCCCCGTTCGCGACAGCTGGGCCGGCGGCAACGACCGGCGGCAGATGTATGACTGGCGCTGGCGGCGCGGCGGTGACTGGCGCGGCCGCGATTTTAGATGGCGTGACGGCGACTTCCGCGCACGTCATTTCTCCCGCAACTGGGACGGAGATCGCAATTGGCGCTGGCGGCATCATCGCCATCATCGCCATCGCCACTTCGACAGCGGGGGCGCGGCCATCCTTGGGCTCGGCCTAGGCCTCGGTCTCGGCAGCCTCGCCTACAACAATTTCTACAATCCCTATTATTACGATCCCTATCCGCGCTACTATCAGCCGCGGCGCATTTACCGGACCGAGCGGCTTTCCAGGGCCCATGTCCAATGGTGCCACGACCGCTACCGGTCCTATCGGGCCTGGGACAACACGTTCCAGCCCTATAACGGCCCGCGCCGGCAGTGCATTTCGCCCTATATCTGAGCCCCTCGGCACGAAGCTCAACGGCGCCCGGCGGGCGCCGTTTCTTTTTGGCAAGGCGCGCCCGACGGCGACGCGATAACCTTAAATTTAGCAGATGCGTCTATCCGTCATGCGGTGCCCCATATGACGATCGCCAAGCTGCGATCCGCTAGGACGACTCCGCCATGACCGAGAACGAGTTGAGAGGCAAGCGCCGGCAACGCGTGCTGAAGGGCGCGGCGATCCTGACCGGCATCAACAATTCCGGGGTCATGTGCACGGTGCGCAACATGCATCCTGGCGGCGCCGAACTGAAGCTGCCTATCGAGGCGCATGTGCCCGACGAATTCCTGCTTTACGTGACGAAGGACCGGATCGGCTACAAGGCGATCGTCCGCTGGCGCCGCGACGACCGCATCGGCGTGGAATTCGCGGGCACCGAGCCGAAGCCGCATTGGCATTACGGCTGAGCGTGAGAGCCGGCGGATCGCTCCGCCGGCTTTCACGAAGCATGAATAGACCGAATTAATTTTTCGCCTTGTCGACCAGCTTGTTCTTGGCGATCCACGGCATCATCGCGCGCAGCTTCGCGCCAACCTCTTCGATCTGATGACTGTCGTTGTTGCGGCGGATGCCCTTGAAGCGTGACAGGCCGGCGCGATATTCCTGCATCCATTCCGAGGTGAATTTGCCGGTCTGGATGTCCTTCAGGATGCGCTTCATCTCGGCCTTGGTGTCGGCCGTGATGATACGCGGACCGGAGACATATTCGCCCCATTCGGCGGTATTCGAGATCGAGTAGTTCATGTTGGCGATGCCGCCCTCATAGATGAGGTCGACGATCAGCTTCACCTCGTGCAGACACTCGAAGTAGGCCATCTCCGGCGCGTAGCCGGCTTCCACCAGCGTCTCGAAGCCGGCGCGGATCAGCTCGACCAAACCGCCGCACAGCACCACCTGCTCGCCGAACAGATCGGTCTCGCATTCCTCGCGGAAATTGGTCTCGATGATGCCGGAACGGCCGCCGCCGACGCCACAGGCATAGGAGAGCGCCAGGTCGAGCGCATTGCCCGAGGCGTCCTGGTTGACGGCAACCAGGCACGGCACGCCGCCGCCCTTCTGATATTCGCCGCGCACGGTATGGCCAGGGCCCTTCGGCGCGATCATGACCACGTCGACCGAAGCCTTCGGCTCGATCAGGCCGAAATGCACATTGAGGCCGTGCGCGAAGGCGATGGCGGCGCCGTCGCGGATGTTCGGCGCGATCTCTGATCTGTAGATGTCGGCCTGCAACTCGTCGGGCGTTGCCATCATCATCAGGTCTGCCCACTTGGCGGCATCCGCCACGCTCATCACCTTCAGCCCGTCGGCCTCGACCTTGTTGGCGGTCGCCGAGCCGGCCTTCAGGCCGATGGCGATCTCCTTGACGCCGGAATCCTTGAGGTTGAGCGCATGCGCCCGGCCCTGGCTGCCATAGCCGATGATGGCGACCTTCTTACCCTTGATCAGATTGAGATCGGCGTCACGATCGTAATAGACACGCATTTCGTCTTCCTTCCCGTTTTGAAGATCAGAGCATGATGCCGAAAAGTGTGAAGCGGTTTTCGGCATCATGCTATATCTCTTGGATTTGGAGCCGGATTCAGATTTCAGGTCGACTTGACCTGAAATCATCCGGCTCCGGGGCCTTGCGGCCGGTTGTTTGCTCTCCCGGTCCTTGAGCCGTAAAGAGCGAGAAACTGCTGCGTCGCGCGGGCGGCATCGCCGCCGATCGTCGCCTCGGTCAATTGCAGCCGGTCGCCGAGCAGAAGCCGCATCTGCACGTCACGGCCGACCAGACCGAAAAACGTCCGGAACGCCGTCTCGGCGTCGTCTAAGTCGAGCAGCCCGGCCTCGCGTCCCGCTTCGAGCACGGGCTTCAGACGCCTGGCCAGTGCGAAACGCCCATTCTGCAGCACGATCGCGCCAAGGTCATCCTTCCCTGAGCCGGCATGGCCGACCGCGACACGGTTGAGCGCGATAGACGTATCGCTGGAGATGACCCTCAGCCAGTCGGAAGCGAAGCGTTCGAGGCTTGCGGTCAGCCAAGCGAGGTCGAGGCCTTTGCGGTCGACCGGCGCCACGCGCACTTTCGAGGCCTGCCATTGCACTGTCGCCGTCAGCAGCCCGTCGCGGTCGCCGAACCATTTGTAGAGTGTTTCCTTGGAGCAGCTTGCCCGCCGCGCCACCGCGGTCATGGTCAGGTTGTCGCCCTCTTCGACCAGTAGGCGAAGTGCTGCGTTCAGAACGGCCTGCTGCCGCTCGGTGAGCGTTTCGCTGCTGTCGGTGTCGGCGGCGGCTTGCAACACGTTTCACCCGTTCCCGGTCGCTCAATAATGCGTACCGTACGTTACGGTTCGGCTTATTGCGCATTCGGGTTTTCAACGCAAGGGGCTGCGGCGAAAAAATCTGACGGTACCCACAAACACTCGTGAGCTAATCGCCGGCCGGTGGCTCGCGCAACCGCCCGAGCAGTGCAGCCAGCGTTTCCAGCTCCTTGGCGGAAAGCTTGTCGCCCATCAGTTCGGCTATGGACGCGCCATAGACCGCCCAGATGCGGCGGCGCATCTCCCGGCCGCTTGGCGTGATGCGCACTGTCTGGCCACGGCCGTCATCCGAGACAGGCAGCTTTTCCAGCAGGCCATCCGCTTCCAGCCGGGCCAGCAGTCGCGACACGCTGTACTGCGCCAACAGAACGCGATCGATCAGCTCGAACGGCCGCAAGCCGCCCTCGCCCGCCTCGGCAAGCTCGTGCAGCACGTCGTACCAGGCGAGCGGCGGCAAGCCGCCGGCTTTCAGGGCATACTCGGTCTTTTCGACCAGCTGGTGCGAAACGCGCATCAGGCGGCCCCAGGCTTTGACGGCCTCGGGCGCAGGAGATTTTCTCGTCATCGAGGAACTTTATTCGATAGATGCAATTGCATCAAGCTTGACGGTCGATGCAAATGCATTCATATAGATGCAATTGCATCGATAAGGAGTTCCCGATGAAACATGAGATCTGTAAAGTGGCCGACATCCCGCAGACGGGCAGCCTGATCGCGCCTTTCTTCGGCCGCGAGATCCACGTCTGGCGCAGCGGCGAGCGTGTCCGTGCCGCGGCCAATGCCTGCCTGCATTTCGGCGGGCCACTCGACTGCAAGGACGGCGCCTTCATCTGCCAGTGGCACGGCGCCCGCTTCGACATGCAAAGCGGCGAGCGCCTCGTAGGCCCGGCGCCGAAGGGCTCGCGCCTGATGTTCCTGTCGACCCGCGTCGAGGACGGCGCGCTGAACTATGTCTGGGGAGAATAAGATGACGGCCAAACTCACCCTCGTCAGTCACCACCTTTGCCCCTACGTCCAGCGTGCGGCAATCGCCCTCGCCGAGAAAGGCGTGCCGTTCGAGCGCGTCAATGTCGACCTTGCCAGCAAGCCCGACTGGTTCAAGGCTATCTCGCCGCTCGGCAAGGTACCGCTGCTCTGCGTTCGAAACGGCAGCAAGGAGGAGATCATTTTCGAATCCGCCGTCATTCTCGAATTCCTCGAGGAGACGCAGGCCAATCCGTTGCACCCGGCCGATCCGCTCATGCGGGCCAGGCACCGCTCCTGGGTCGAATTCGGTTCGGCCATCCTCAACGCCATCGGGCGCTTCTATTCCGCCGCCGATGAGGCCTGCTTCCTCAAGGAAAGCAGCGGCTTGTCGGAACTGTTTGAGCGTGTCGAGGCGGAACTGTCGGCAAGGCGGAGCGGTCCGTGGTTCGCCGGGAAGCGCTTCTCGCTGGTCGACGCCGTCTACGGGCCGATCTTCCGCTACTTCGACACGTTCGACGAGATCGGCGCTTGCGGCATCCTGGACGGTAAGCCTCTCGTCCAGGCCTGGCGCAAGGCGTTGAGCGACCGGCAATCGGTGAAGGAGGCTGTCAGTCCGGACTATCCGCTGCGGCTGCACGCCTTCCTGCGGGCAAAGGCATCCTATCTGTCGCGAATGATCCGGCTGCAGGCCATTGCGATTCCGCAAGCCCGATCGGCCTGAACGGGTCGATCACCGTTCCCGCGACCATGGCGGCGAGCAACTGCGGCACCGGCGCAAGCGGCGCTTTGACGCTTGTATCGGGGAAGGAAAGGCTCAGGCCTGCGCGGCATCGAAGGCGACGCGCGCCTCACGAACGGCATCGTGGTTGAGTTCGGCCCATTGGATCAGCATCTGCAACGGCGCGAACATCGAGCGGCCGAGATCGGTGAGGCTGTATTCAACGCTCGGCGGCTTGGTCGGAAAGACTTCGCGATGCACATAGCCGTCGCGCTGCAGGTCGTAGAGCGTCTGCGTCAGCATACGCTGCGAAATGTCGGGCACCAGGCGGCGCAACTCCCCGAACCGGTACGGCTTCTCGGCCAAAGCCATGACCAGCAGCGAGCTCCATTTGCCGCTGATGCCCTGGATCACATCGCGGACCGGGCAGTCGGCGAAATTGCCGCCGCCGGTCATGGCTTTGTAGACCTCGAGCTTCGATTTCAGACTGAAGATCTTGCTGTCCATCGCGACATCCATTGATCGAAGCGGCGACCCGCCGGTGGTTCCCCGGCTGTGCCTACCTCCCGGAAAACTGCCTTCTTTACGGCCCCTGGTCAATTCTTATTTTAGTGCTGGTCTCTTTTTGAGACCATCGTTCAAATCCCTTCGACGCAATTTTTCAGGAACCTCCCATGACCGAAACTCTCCTTGTCACCGGCGCTTCCGGCCATCTCGGCCGCGCCGTGATCAACCATCTGCTCGATGCGCAGAAAGTCGCGCCGGCAAATATCATCGCAACCACGCGCAATCCCGAAAATCTCCGCGACCTGGCAGCCCTCGGCATTGTCGTCAGGCCGGCCGATTTCGACGATCCGGCCTCGCTGGAGCGCGCGTTCAAAGGCGCCGACCGAGTGCTGATCGTCTCGACCGGTGAGCTCGACCTGAAGAGGGACCGGCGCCTCAAGCAACATCAGGCCGCGGTGGCCGCAGCCAAGGCGGCAAGCGTCTCGCACCTCCTCTACACCTCGATGCCCAATCCCGAGCCGGTCTCGCCGGTGCTGTTTGCCGGCGACCACTACGGCACCGAGCAGGCCATCAAGGCGAGCGGCATTGCCTACACCATCTTCCGCAACGGCTGGTACCAGGAGAACCTTTTCATGGCGCTGCCGCACGCCATTTCGTCGGGCAAGTGGTACACGTCGGCCGGTGACGGTCGGATCGCGCACGCCGCGCGCGACGACATGGCCGCCGCGATCGCCGCGAGCCTCGCTTCCGGCTCGACGGAGAGCCGCGTCTACACGCTGACCGCCCCGCATGCCTACACGACGAACGAAATTGCCGCTCTGGTGAGCGAAGTCACTGGCAAGCCGCTGGAGGTTATCCAATTACCTGACGAGGCTTTGACCGAGGGCGTCAAGGCGGCCGGCCTTCCCGAGGACTTTGCGCGCATTGTCGTATCCTTCGACGCCAACACACGCTCCGGCCGTATCGGCATGGTAACCGACGCTATCGAGACGTTGTCGGGCCGCAAGCCGAAGACGCTGAAGCAGTTCCTGGAAGGGAACAAAGCCGCACTGCTTGGCTGAACCGTTGCGCCTGGGGGGGGGTACTCTCCCGGGCGCGTCACCTCGACTTTTTGAGCAATCCGAGCCGGACCAGGCTTTCGCCGGTGGCGACGAGCGCTTCTTCGCGCGATCGCGGCGCCCAGCCGAGCATGCGCATGGCCTTGGCCCCGGTTGCGTTTCTGGCCTTGCCCAGTTCCGTCACGATCTGGGCTGCTTGCCCGTCGAACAGTCCGACGGTCCGGACCAGCCAGTCCGGTAGCATTCTCGTCGTAACGCGCGACGCAACGCTGCCCAGCCGCGATTTCAACGTTTGTGCGATCCCCAGCGTCGTCATGAAATCGCCGCTGATGGCGAGGAACCGCTCCCCCTTGGCGGCGGGACTGGTCATGGCGCGCAGATGCAGGTCCGCCACGTCCCGCGCGTCGACCACGCCGAACACCATGCGCGGCAGACCCGGCATCTCGCCGTCCAGCAAGCGCTTGATGAAGTCCGTCGAGGTCGAATGATCCGGCCCCAGGACCGGTCCAAAGATCCCGACCGGATTGACGACCGTCAGTTCCAGCGCTCCGCCCTGGCTGGCAATGAAATCCCAGGCCGCACGTTCCGCCAGCGTTTTCGACTTCACATAGGCGCTTACCTTGGCCGCCAGGTTGGTCCAGTTCTCTTCCGTGAACGGACTGCCCGGAATTGGCCTCTGGCCATAGCCGATGGGGGCAAAGGACGAGGTGAGCACCACCCGTTTGACGCCCGCATCGCGCGCGGCCCGCAGCACGCGCAGCGCACCCTCGCGCGCAGGAACGATCAGATCGTCCTCGTGTTTCGGCACGCCCGGCGGGAACGGCGAAGCGACATGAAGAACGTCCTGGCATCCCGCGACCGCTTCCAGCCAGCCGGGGTCTGTCATCAGATCGGCGTAGGCGAAGGAAAGCGCATCGCCCGGCTCGGCACCGCCGACCCTCAGCATGGCGAGAACATCGGCTTCGCGCTTGGCGGATCGCACTGTTGTGCGGACGCGGTAGCCTGCCTGCAACAGGGCTAGAACGCAGTGCGCGCCGAGGAACCCGGAGCCGCCGGTAACGAGCACCAACTCACCGCTTTAGGCGTTGCAGTCCCTCAAATGGCGACCTGAGTGCCGATCTCGACCACGCGCCCGGTGGGGATCTGGAAATACTCTGTCGCATCGGCCGCCGTCTTCGCAAGGCCGATGAACAGCCTGTCCTGCCAGATCGGCATGCCGGAATTGGGCGAGGCCTTCAGCGAGCGCCGCGACAGGAAGAAGGACGTCGTCATGATGTCGAACTTCCATCCTTGCTTGCGGCAGATCGCCAGCGCGCGCGGAATGTTCGGCTGCTCCATGTAGCCGAAGGTCAGCGTGACCCGCATGAACAGCTCGTTGACCGTCTCCATCTTCACCCGCTCGCTATCCGGCATCACCGGCTGCGGCGCGGTCACCACGGAAAGAATGACGTTCTTTTCGTGCAGCACCTTGTAGTGCTTCAGGCTGTGCATGAGCGCGGTCGGCGCGCTCAGCGGATCGCTGGTCAGGAACACGGCGGTGCCGGACACCAGCTGCGGCTTTTTCTTCAAAAGGTTCGCCGCCAGGAAGTCGAGCGGGATTTCGTTGCGGCGCGTCTTGTCGAACAGGTAGCGGCTGCCGCGCACCCAGGTCCACATGCCGAGGATGATGGCGAAAGCCACGGCGAGCGACGCCCAGCCGCCTTCGAACACCTTGACGATGTTGGAGGCAAAGAAGCCGACATCGATGAAGGCAAACAGAGCCGTTAACGACACCGCGACCCAGAGCTGCCATTTCCAGATACGGGTCATGACGACGAAGAGGAGCACCGTCGTCACCAGCATATTGCCGGTCACCGAGATCCCGTAGGCCGAGGCAAGTCTGCTGGACGCGCCGAAACCGACCACCAGAAGCATCACCACCAGCGCCAGCAGCATGTTGACGCGCGGCATGTAGATCTGGCCCGACTGTTTTTCGGACGTATGCAGGATCTCCAGCCGCGGCAGCATGTTGAGCTGCACCGCCTGCCTGGTCAGCGAAAAGGCACCGGAGATCACCGCCTGGCTGGCGATAACCGTCGCTGCCGTCGCCAGAATCACCATCGGGATCAGCGCCCAGCCTTCATTCATCTCGAAAAACGGATGGCCGACGACGCCGTTCTTGGCGAGCACGAAAGCGCCCTGCCCGGCATAGTTCAATAGCAGGCAGGGAAATACGATCGCCAGCCATGCCAGCACGATCGGCTTGCGGCCGAAATGGCCGAGGTCGGCGTAGAGTGCCTCCGCGCCGGTGACGGCCAGGAAAATGGCGCCGATCGTGACAAAAGCCACGTCCGGCGAGTGGATCAGGAAGGCGACGATGTAGTGCGGGCTGATCGCCCAAAGGATTTCAGGATCGGCAATGATGTGATTCAGCCCGGACAGGCCGATGGCGAGGAACCACACGGCGGTGATCGGCCCGAAGATCAAGGCGACACCACCTGTGCCGAACCGCTGCACCGCAAACAGAATGGCCAAGATGAGCAGCGTCAGCGGCACCACATAAGGCTGAAAGGCGGGTGTCACGACATTCATGCCTTCGACGGCCGAAAGCACGGAGATGGCCGGGGTGATCACGGCGTCGCCAAAGAAAAGCGAGGCGCCGGCGATGCCGATGGCCAGGATGACCGCCGAACGCGTCGCGAAAGTGCTGCGCGCCAGCGCCATCAGCGAGAGCACGCCGCCTTCGCCACGGTTGTCGGCGCGCAGCACGAACATGATGTATTTGATCGTGACGATGATCGTCAGCGACCAGATGATCAGCGACAGCACGCCAAGGATATCGCCGCGATCGGCGACCTCACCGCGCGAGGAAGCAACGAGCGCCTCGCGGAACGCGTAGATCGGGCTGGTGCCGATATCACCATAGACGACACCCAGCGCGCCCAGCATCAGCACCTTGGTGCTGTGCTGCTCTATTTCCGGATGCCCGGTTTGCTCGACGGGTTCTGCCTCAGCACCATTGGCAAGGGCCATGACGACACTCCGATAAAATGCGCGGTGCTCTACGCTTGCTGCAGTGCAATATCAAGTGCCCTGGCGTTAGGGCTCCCATACCGCCAGTGCAAGGCTCGACCTGCAGAGGTGCATTCAAATCTATGGCACAATGTGGATGCTTGAAGCGTCAGATCGCGACCTGCGTACCGATCTCGACCACGCGCCCGGTGGGGATCTGGAAATACTCCGTCGCATCCGCCGCCGTCTTCGCAAGGCCGATGAACAGCCTGTCCTGCCAGATCGGCATGCCGGAATTGGGCGAGGCCTTCAGCGAGCGCCGCGACAGGAAGAAGGACGTCGTCATGATGTCGAACTTCCACCCCTGCTTGCGGCAGATCGCCAGTGCGCGCGGAATGTTCGGCTGCTCCATGTAGCCGAAGGTCAGCGTGACCCGCATGAACAGCTCGTTGACCGTCTCCATCTTCACCCGCTCGT